>CAXXNC010000002.1:210000-212500 GCA_963669425.2 uncultured Amphritea sp. | reverse complement strand
ACCTCGACAGGTTGAAAATGCCAGGCTAATCCAGCGAATCAGGATCATTCATACCGATAGCGGCGGCGTTATTGGGGCGCCTCGCATGCACGAAGACCTCCTTGCAGAGGGCGAGCTCCTTAGCTTAAACCGTGTCGCAAGGCTTATGGCTACTGAAGGACTACAGGGTTGGCCTCGGAAGAAAGGAAGGGGTAGAAAGGCGGCATCACTACGACCTTTGGGGATTAGAAACCACCTGAAACGTGATTTCACAGCACTTGAGCCTGATACAAAATGGGTGACAGATATTACTGAGGTCAAAACACAGCAAGGTAAGCTCTACCTCTGCGTGGTGCTGGACCTGTTCAGTAAGCTAGTGATCGGCTGGTCGATGCATCATCGGCAGGATCGCCGCATGGTGATGCGGGCTGTAGAGATGGCGGTTTGGCAAAAACAGGGAGATGGCTCCTCTGTCCTACATTCAGATCGAGGGTCTCAGTTTACCAGTGGGGACTATCAACGCCTGCTGAAAGAGCATGGTTTGGTCAGCAGCATGAGTGCTGTTGGACATTGTGCTGATAATGCGGCCTGTGAGGGGTTCTTTGGGGTACTGAAACGTGAACGAATCAACCATCGAAAGTATCGGACACAAGATGAAGCAAGAGCCGATATTTTTGAATATATTGAGCGGTTCCACAATCCAAGAATGAGACGTAGACTAGCGGTGCAAGATCAGAAGTTTAACTCGTTTTTAAACCGTCCGTAGAAACGGGGTAGAACCCATATTTACTGAATAGCTTCAGAGCTATCTTGCCCTTGAGTGCACCAATCTACATGGATACTTCGGTAAACATGCGATGCTTGCTCATACTTACTCATGTTAGTTTCCTCACGACTTCGCTAAAAATCGCTGCGGCTTCTAACATGGGTAGGTATTCGGGCAAAGCCCAAATTGCTGATAACCACCTACTGAAGTAGGTAGTTTAGGGCTGAAAACGAAAAAACCCCAGCACAGCGTGCTAGGGTTTTCTCTTAATTAGGTGCTTGGCGATGACCTACTCTCACATGGGGATACCCCACACTACCATCGGCGCTAAGACGTTTCACTTCCGAGTTCGGTAAGGGATCGGGTGGTTCCATCTCGCTATGGTCGCCAAGCAAAACTGGTTGCTCTTGACGCGTTGCGTCTAATTGAATCCTGTGTCTTACGAGAGTCTGTACAAACTCTAATCCTTCGTCTGGCTGATTGTTTTCTTCAATCAACTCAGTCATGTATCTATCAGCTTTCTTCAAACGCTTTTGGCGTTATATGGTCAAGCCTCACGAGCAATTAGTACTGGTTAGCTCAACGCCTCACAACGCTTACACACCCAGCCTATCAACGTCCTGGTCTTGAACGGCTCTTCAGGGGACTCAAGGTCCCAGTGAGATCTCATCTTGAAGGGGGCTTCCCGCTTAGATGCTTTCAGCGGTTATCCTGTCCGAACATAGCTACCCGGCAATGCCACTGGCGTGACAACCGGAACACCAGAGGTTCGTTCACTCCGGTCCTCTCGTACTAGGAGCAACTCTTCTCAAATCTCAAACGTCCACGGCAGATAGGGACCGAACTGTCTCACGACGTTCTAAACCCAGCTCGCGTACCACTTTAAATGGCGAACAGCCATACCCTTGGGACCGGCTTCAGCCCCAGGATGTGATGAGCCGACATCGAGGTGCCAAACACCGCCGTCGATGTGAACTCTTGGGCGGTATCAGCCTGTTATCCCCGGAGTACCTTTTATCCGTTGAGCGATGGCCCTTCCATTCAGAACCACCGGATCACTAAGACCTACTTTCGTACCTGCTCGACGTGTCTGTCTCGCAGTCAAGCGCGCTTATGCCTTTATACTCGTTGCATGATTTCCGACCATGCTGAGCGCACCTTCGTACTCCTCCGTTACTCTTTGGGAGGAGACCGCCCCAGTCAAACTACCCACCACACAATGTCCTCGATCCCGATAAGGGACCTGAGTTAGAACCTCAATATTACCAGGCTGGTATTTCAAGATTGGCTCCACTCTAACTGGCGTCAGAGTTTCAAAGCCTCCCAGCTATCCTACACAAGTAATATCAAAGTCCACTGCGAAGCTATAGTAAAGGTTCACGGGGTCTTTCCGTCTAGCCGCGGATATACGGCATCTTAACCGCAATTTCAATTTCACTGAGTCTCGGGTGGAGACAGTGTGGCCATCGTTACGCCATTCGTGCAGGTCGGAACTTACCCGACAAGGAATTTCGCTACCTTAGGACCGTTATAGTTACGGCCGCCGTTTACTTGGGCTTCGATCAAGAGCTTCGCCGAAGCTAACCCCATCAATTAACCTTCAAGCACCGGGCAGGCGTCACACCCTATACGTCCACTTTCGTGTTTGCAGAGTGCTGTGTTTTTAATAAACAGTCGCAGCCACCTAGTATCTTCGACCACCAACAGCTTACGGAGCAAGTCCGATCACCGTCAGCGGCGTACCTTCTCCCGAAG
>CAXXNC010000002.1:0-205000 GCA_963669425.2 uncultured Amphritea sp. | reverse complement strand
TCCGGACTGTCAACGTCTGATGGCGCTGGAAGGGGTATCGGTGATCAATGCGATTAATCTTTTCAACCTCCTGAAGCTGGGGGACGACGTGAGTTTCAGGAGTGGTCGGGAAGCGGCGGCCTGTGTTGGTCTAACGCCAATACAGCACTCCAGCGGTGGTAAGGCCGTGCTGGGTAGCATAGGTAAACATATCCGTAACCAATTGGTGCGAAGTCAGCTCATCAGCGGCGCGATGGCCGTGGTGGGGGCACTGAGCCAACGATCCGCTAAATCCCAGAAAGAAGTCTGGCTGAAAAATCTGATCGAGCGGCGGGGTAAACGCTGCGCCGCCGTGGCTTTAGCCAATAAAACAGTACGTACCGCCTTTGCTTTATTGCGGGATGGCAGCGAGTATCAGGCTCAGGCAGTCACCGCCTGAACCTGTAGGCAATGAAAAGCGCTTGATACAGATTCAGTCTTAATCAGTTAGTGGCTAAGAGCTCAGCGCTCGCTTTCGAGAGATGATAAGACTGTTCGCGCAAATCTCAGTGAGCCGGGGATCGCGTCCCCATAGTGAGCTCGGACATAAGCTTGCGTTTTTTCTGTTAAAGGGCGATTCATTGTTGACAGAGGGGAGTCCACATAAGCCACTAGCGAGGAAAGCTTTGCTTTCCGGTCTCGCCACTGAAAGCGATAATGCTCTGCATTATCGCTTTTTAGACCTCTTCTTCATCTTATCGTTATGAAGCTTCTGTCTTAACTTCTTCATCTGCTGGCGCTTGGTCAGCACATTCTTCTTATCTTTGAACGGGTTTTCGCTGCTCTTAAATTCAAATCGCAGCGGTGTACCTTTGATACCCAGCACTTTGGTGAACTTATTTTCCAGATAACGCTTATATGAGCCTGGCAGTTCATTGGTCTGGTTACCGTGTATAACAATCACCGGAGGATTGGAGCCACCCTGGTGCGCATAACGCAGCTTAATACGGTTACCACGAACCATTGGCGGCTGGTGATCTGCAACAATGTCTTCCAGCAGACGGGTCAGTTTATTGGTTGGCCACTTAGTCATGGCGAACTCATAGGCTTCATCGACTGATTCGAACAGATTACCTACACCACTGCCGTGCAGTGCAGAAATAAAGTGCATACGGGCAAATGAGACAAAGTCGAGACGGCGACGCAGTTGCTCCCGCACCTCGTCTTTCTGCTCACCGGTCATGCCATCCCACTTATTGAGAGCGATTACGAGTGAACGACCAGCATCCAGCACGTATCCCAGCATATGCAGATCCTGCTCAGATACCCCTTCATGGGCATCGATAACCAGCACAACGACGTTGGCATCCTGGATCGCACGCAGGGTTTTGATGATTGAGAACTTTTCGACTGCCTCACGAACATTCTTACGTCGGCGCACACCTGCGGTATCGATCAGCGTGTAAGGCTCACCTTCCCGCTCAAAAGGAATATAGATACTGTCACGGGTTGTACCCGCCTGATCGAAAACCACAACCCGATCTTCACCCAGGATACGATTGACCAGCGTCGACTTACCTACATTTGGCCGCCCCACAATAGCGATCTTCTTCTGACGCGGCCCCTGCTCTTCATCTTCATCCTCTTCAGGCTCCGGGATTTCAGCCAGTACATGCTCAATCAGCTGGGTAACACCACGACCATGGGATGCGGCGATTGGCAGTGGCTGGGACAAACCCAGGGTATGAAAATCTGCCATGGCCACTTCAGGATCGATACCGTCGGTCTTATTAACAATCAGATGAGATTCTTTCTGACAGCGACGCAGATGATCAGCAATCATCTCATCCGCCGGATTGAGACCTGCACGACCATCAACCAGAAACAGGACAATGTCTGCTTCTTCGATAGCCAGCAGCGACTGCTCCGCCATTTTGTAATCGATACCCTCTTCATCGCCGGAAATACCACCGGTATCGATCACAATGTAGTCACGACCACCTAACTGACCTTCGCCGTACTTCCGGTCACGGGTCAGACCTGAATAGTCTGCCACCAGGGCGTCACGGCTTTTCGTCAGTCTGTTGAACAGAGTTGACTTGCCCACATTCGGACGACCTACAAGTGCAATTACCGGAAGCATAATCTTTTTACCAATCAGAAAATCAAGTTCACAAAAATAAAACGGCGGCTATCCGCTGAAAAACGGATAGCCGCCCGACAAGCTGAAACCTGTTAGTTCAGTTGCAGCGCAGCCAGTCGGCCACCATTTGTCAGTACATAAAGCGTGTCATCGACACTGCGCATATCACCACGGATACCAGAAGAATCAACCTGATAGCGCGCAACAAAATGTCCGTCGATCTGGGACATAAAATGCAGATAGCCCGCATAATCACCCACAACTACAGTATTACCCAAAACTGCCGGGGCGGTAGTTTCACGGTACTCCAGCGCTGTCTGACGCCAGACGCTGGCGCTGCTACGCTGATCAAATGCCTGAATAAAGCTGTTGCTCTCACTGACATAGACATTACCGAAGCCTGCAGCCAGGCTCTGGTAACTGGAAACATCCTGCGCCCAGATAATTTTAGAATCCTGGGCATTAACTGCCACCAGACGTCCCTGATAGCTGACAATGTAGATCACACCATCGCTGTACAGAGGTTTCGCATCGATATCAACAATACGTTCAAGCTCAGACTGACCTGATGGAATTACCACCTGACGCTCCCAGACTTCTGCACCGTTATCGTTACGAACAGCAACCAGTTTACCATTCGCAAAACCCGCAATTGTCAGGTTAGCCGCAACAATGGGGGCGCTGGTACCGCGCAATGTCAGACGAGGAATCTGGCTATCATATGTCCAGCGACGCTCACCGGTCTGAATATCCATTGCAACCAGTTTACCGTTCTGAAGCTGAGCAACCGCCAGATCGGTGTTCATCTGTACCGGGCTCAGAGTTTCTGAACTCAGTTGCTGACGCCACAATTCAGATCCGTCAGCAGAGCTCAGCATTACGATCTCACCCGCTTCAGTAGAAACCGCTACCTGCTCGAAGCCAACACCGACACCACCCAGAATGGCGGTATCCAGATCGATACTCCAGAGCTTCTTACCATTATCCCGGCTGATAGCACTGACATTACCCTGGGCATCGGTCGCGAACAGCGCCTCGCCATTAATACCTACAGTCAGTTTGTTGTACTTCTGACCAAGACCTGAACCAATGGATGTACTCCAGAGCTTCTTGACTTTCTTTTCCTGCTCGAAGGAAACCAGCTTAGCCGGCTCGATTTCAACTTCACCGCCCCACCAACCGCAAGCGGTCAGTGTCAGAGCACAACACCCAACTGCCAGAATTTGACCGATCCGTTTCATTTATTCTTCCCCTACAGCCAGATTATCCAGTTTCATCTGTAACACAGGACGAGCACCATCTGTAGCCAGATCCACTGCCTGCTGGTAAGAGGCACGGGCCTGGGCGCGGTCTCCCGCCTGAAGGTGAAGATCACCCTTCAGTTCTTCCAGGCTCACCTGGAAACTTTTTTCACTGAGACCATTCAGCAGTGCCAGCGCGGCAGCGGTATCACCCTGAGCAGCAACTACTCGTGCTTTGCGCATGGAAGCCACGACTTTCATCACTGCATCCGGTGAATTTGCCAGCACCCAGTCCAGTTCAGTCACTGCTGAATCATAATCACCTTTATCCACAGCCAGTCGAGCACCCAGCATTGCGGCAAAACGGGCATAGGCAGAATCACTGTAATCTTCTTTCAGCGAACCAACCAGGTGAGTGGCTGTCGCACGCTGTTCATCGGTAGCCTGTGGTGCACTGGCTATAGCAACAGCCTGAACCAGATTCTGATATAGCACTGCTGCATTCTCAGCTTCCGCCTGCTGCTGTCCCTGCCAGCCTTTATAGCCAAACACGATAGCCAGCGCCGCTGCGATACCCAGTACCAGAGACTTACCGTTCTCTTTCCACCAGTTCTTTAACGCTTCAACCTGTTCTTCTTCGGTGCGCATCTCTGCCACAACTTACTCCTAGTCGCTGTCTGACTGAAAAATTAATTCTGCTGCCACTGCTGCTGCAGCAGTTCAACAATACGATCTTCGGTGATATCAAAAACCGGTTCAGAGTTATACCACAGGTTCGCCAGCAGTGACTGATTTTCTTCACGCACCAGCATCACCCAGGTAGCGCCGGTCTGACGGGCTTTACTACTGATATTCTTAAGGCCACTGCAGTGAACACGGATACGCATACCCGGCACTGCATCACGCAGCTGATCAGCCAGTACAATCAGACGCTTCTGAATACCTTTTTGCTCCGCTGCCAGATAAAGATCAAATGGCTGTTTTACCGTTTCCGGAACAACATCGAGGGTCTCCAGCAACAGAATCAGGCGTTCAACACCCATTGCAAAACCCACGGCAGGTGTCGGACGTCCGCCTAACTGCTTCACCAGACCATCGTAGCGGCCACCGGCGCAGACGGTTCCCTGAGCACCGAGCTTATCAGTTACCCATTCAAAAACGGTTTTACAGTAATAATCCAGACCCCGTACAAGGCGCGGATTCAGCTCATAAGCGATACCTGCCTGATCAAGCATTTCACACAGGTCTGCAAAGTGCTCGCGGGATTCTTCATCCAGGTATTCAGACAGAACCGGTGCATCATCCAGCAGAGACTGAGTCTGAGCATCCTTACTGTCCAGAATTCGCAGAGGATTAGTTTCCAGTCGTCGCTGACTGTCTTCATCAAGCTGATCTTTATGTGCTGAAAGATAAGTCACCAGCGCATCTTTATACTCTGCCCGGGCTTCGTTACTGCCCAGCGAGTTCAGCTGAAGTGTAACTGAACCCAGAATACCCAACTTTTTCCACAGACGCGCACTGAGCATGATAACTTCGGCATCGATATCCGCAGTCGCCATACCAAAGGTTTCGACACCGATCTGATGAAACTGACGATAGCGACCCTTTTGCGGTTTTTCGTAACGGAACATCGGTCCCTGGTACCACAACCGCTGAGTCTGATTGAACAGCAGGCCATGCTCTTCACCGGCACGCACACAGCTGGCAGTACCTTCAGGACGCAGAGTCAGGCTTTCGCCGTTACGGTCCTCAAATGTATACATCTCTTTTTCAACGATATCGGTTACTTCACCGATAGAACGCTTGAACAGATCAGTCTGTTCAACGATCGGCATCCGGATCTCGCTATACCCATAGGCTGCCAGAACTGACTTAACACTCGATTCCAGGTACTGCCAGACCGGTGTCTGCTCAGGCAGTATGTCGTTCATCCCACGAATGGCTTTAATTTTGGCCACGTTTCTTACCTTAACTCTTGATTCTATCTGCCGGGCTTACTGAGCCATCGGCAGAGACATACGGACTACATTGGCACGGCTGACATTTTCAATCGAAACCGGCGCACCATTAAACAATACTTCCTGTACTGCCGAGGCATTGCCCAGCAGCACCTTCATCGGCAACGGACCTGATACATCCAGTTTGCTGCCAGCAGGCTTCACTCGTTTAGCCAGCACCTCACCGTTACGATCCAGTACGCTGACCCAGCACTCCTCAGTAAAGCTAACCTGCAGACGACCAACACCAGCCGCTAATGATGACTCCTCAGCAACTTCCGTGACCGCCGCCGTTTCAACAACAGCCGCTACAGCAACCTCTGCCTCTGGCTGTACGGTCTCTTCAACTACCGCCGCAAGGGTGACTTCTGGCTCAGCTGAAGACTCCTGCTCTGTAGTTTCTGTAACAGCGGCTTCTGCGCTTGCCATCTCAACAGCAGATTCAGTCGGCTGCGTATCAGCCACGGCACTATCGACAACAGAAACCGGTACAATCACCGGATTGCTATCGACAACAACTTCAGGCTCAACTACCACTGTGCTGCCATCAACCGCCTGCACTTCAACGGCAGGACTGGATACCAGCTCTGGCGCCAACTGATCATTACCCTGCTGAGTCTTCCACCACCAGATACTGGCTGCGATAACAACCAGGATAAAAATCCGGGTCGTCCATTTAACCATTGGGTCACCAAGACGCGCCTGCGGCTCTATACCACTGACACCGGCATACTCCCTTGAAGGACGCCCCTGACCATAAACCTCATCAAAAATCGACAGATAACGATCCATATCCAGCTGTAACAGCTTGGTATACGAACGCACATAACCCCGCGCAAATACCATGCTGGGCAACGCTGCAAAGTCAGCAGTTTCGATGGCTTCGATATATTTTTCTGACAAACGCAGGTCACGAGCCACATCTTTTTGCGATAAACCGGCTGCCTCTCGGGCAGCAATCAGCTCTCCTACCGGAAACGCTAATCCCTGCTCTTCCTGATCAACACTCTGAGACTTCTCATTACTCACTGAGTTGACTCCTTATACTTCTTGTACTCTTCAGAATCCGGATACATGCTCTTCAGAATCAGGCCGTAGGTTGCGGCATTAAGAGCATCATTTTTCATGCGTGAAATCTGCACCCCCAGCCAGAGACTGGTCGCGTTGTGTTCAACCTGTTTACTATCGACCAGCTCACCATACTGCTCGAAGTACTCTTCCGCCTGATCCAGCTTACCCTGTTCAAACAACACCTTAGCCAGTTCAAGTGTGGCAAACGGTCGCTGCGGATTCAGTTTAAGGCTGCGCTTCAGAGCATGTTCCGCAGCATCAGGTCGATTAATTAACTGATAACACCGCCCCAGGTTTTCAAAGGCCTGATCGCGTAGATTATAGAATGGATCTTCGGTCGCCCGCGCCAGTTCCCGACAGGCTTCCGAATAACGCTCAGAATTAAACAGAAAAGCGCCATAGTTGTTGTGCAACATGGCGCTGTCCGGTGCTTTTTTCAGGGCTTTCTTAAAATATGTTTCGGCAAGTTCAGGTTCGTCTTCTAGCTGAAACACCAGTGCCAGACCGTTATAGGCCGCCAGAATATCCGGTGCCAATTCCTGTGCTCGCTGGAATGCACTCTTGGCATTCGCAGTGTCACCGCTGCGCAGATACTGCATGCCTAACTGGGTATACGCCTGAGCCGCACTTTCATCCTGCCCCTGGGGACGGACTTCCTGCCCGCCGCACCCGACCAGAATCAAACCAAACAGAATGATCAGAAAACCTTTCAACCCAACTTTCTCCTGATGGGAATGGATTACGGCAAGCCTCTGGCTACCAACCGAACAATCTAACGCAAGATGTTAACGTCCTGTACTGTTTCGTACTGCGCTTTCATCTTTGAGTGGAATATATTTTTCACTGCGGCGGGTACGGTCCATTACCTGCCCCACCAACTGTCCACAGGCGGCATCCACATCATCACCGCGGGTACGTCGGACAGTCGTTACAATCCCGGCTTTAACCATCACCATCTTAAATGCCTGAATCGTATCTTCGCTCGGGCGACGGTAATCCGAATTCGGGAATGGATTAAATGGTATTAGGTTTAGCTTGCAGGGTAAACGCTTAAGCAGTTTTACCAGCTGCTTAGCCTGACTTGGATGATCATTAATACCGGCAATCAGCGTATATTCGACAGTAATTACCCGCTTATCGTTCAGGCTTTCCATGTAACGGTTACAGGCATCAACTAACTGATCAATCGGATAGCGTTTATTGATCGGCACCAGCTGATCACGCAGCTCATCGGTCGGAGCATGCAGAGAAATCGCCAGTGAAACGTCAGTGACTTCACGGAGCTTATCCAGTTGCGGAACCACACCTGCCGTACTCAGGGTCACCCGACGCTTAGACAAACCGTAGGCGTTATCTTCCATCATCAACTGAATCGCATCGACAACATTATCGAAGTTCATCAGCGGCTCACCCATTCCCATCAGAACGACGTTAGTCACCCGACGGTCACCGGACGGATCAAACGGACCGAAGGAACGGATCGCAACGCGAACCTGACCAATAATTTCAGCCGCACTCAGGTTACGGTTGAAACCCTGCTTACCGGTTGAACAAAAACTGCAATCCAGAGAACAGCCGATCTGTGATGAAACACACAGAGTCGCACGGCCATTTTCCGGAATCAGTACTGTCTCGACAGCAGAGCCGCCATCCAGTTTGATAACCCACTTTCGGGTACCGTCTTTGGAGATATTCTGAACCATCACTTCGGGCTCACGAATCTCCGCCACTTCGCTCAGCTTCTGGCGCAGCGCCTTGCTGATATTGGTCATTTCATCAAAGCTGCTGGCACCGAACTGATGCATCCATTTCAGAACCTGGGTGGCACGGAACGGCTTTTCGCCAATACTCACAAAGAACTCTTCCAGTTTCTTCGGTGAGTATCCGAGTAGGTTAGGTTTGTTTGTGGACTCTGTCATATCGATCTCAACTTTCATGAAATGACGGGCCACCCAAAGGCGGCCCGCAGGGGATTACTTACCGAAGAAGTAAGCGATTTCGCGCTCTGCAGAAGCAGGGGAATCAGAACCGTGTACAGCGTTCGCGTCGATAGACTGAGCGAAGTCACGACGGATAGTACCTTCAGCCGCTTCCTGTGGGTTAGTCGCACCCATCAGTTCACGGTTCAGAGCGATCGCGTTCTCACCTTCCAGAACCTGAACAACAACAGGACCAGAGGTCATGAACTCAACCAGATCACCGAAGAAAGGACGCTCTTTGTGCTCAGCATAGAAACCTTCAGCTTCTTCATGAGACAACTGTTTCAGCTGCATTTCAACGATTTTCAGACCGTTGGACTCGAAACGAGAAACGATTTTACCAATAACGTTTTTCGCTACTGCGTCTGGCTTGATGATAGAAAAAGTACGTTCGATAGCCATGAGCTATTAATCCTCTTAAATTTGTCAGGACACTAATAAAATAAAACGCGTAATTATACGCCAACAAAACCCGGGTGAATAGATATTCCAGACAGCAAAAAGCCCGTATCAACGGGCTTAATTCAGGTTCTTCGCGGGTTAGGGGGAATTAGGAAGGAGACGGTGGTGCCTTCCGGTTAAGCTGTTGTCGACCAAAACCTCAGCTAACCAACACCACCGCCAACATGGATGCTAACCTGCTTAACCTTTTCTGGGAAGGCTTCGAGATTGATTGCTATGAAGCCTTCTCTGACCAATCGCTGTTAATCCTACTGCGACCTGACCCTGACTACACACCTCGCTGCAGTGGCTGTAACGCACCCTGTACTCAGATTCATGACCGACGGATAAGACGGGTTCGTGAGCGAGATCTTTTCGACTACAAAGTCTGGCTGGATGTACCCGTTCGGCGCCTGCGATGTACTCACTGCGGCCCAACGCTGGAGCGCATCGACTGGCTGTCAGGTCGATTTCGTCTCACCCACGCCATGCGCTGTTGGGTTGAAGCTTTAACCAAAATCCTGCCGATACGTCATGTCGCACAGTTGCTGAGCTTGCACTGGCATACGGTCAAGAATATCGATAAACAGCGTTTGGCCCGCGATATTGTTCCACCGGATCGGAGTAAGCTGCGACGGTTAATCATGGATGAATTCGCGCTTCACAAGGGGCACCGCTACGCGACCGTCGTGATCTGTGCCGATACACAGCAGGTGCTATGGATCGGCGAGGGGCGAAGTCGTGAAGCGATACGACCGTTCTTTCACTGGTTGGGCGAGGCCTGTCAGAACATAGAGGCTGTCGCGATGGATATGAACACAGCATTCGACCTGGAGGTTAAGCAGCATTGCCCAAAGGCTTGCGTGGTCTACGATCTCTTTCACGTGGTTGCCAAGTACGGTCGCGAAGTTATCGACCGGGTGCGGGTCGATCAAGCCAATCAACTACGTCACGATAAGCCAGCAAGGCGTATGGTTAAACGCAGCCGCTGGTTGTTATTGCGTAACCCCGAGAACCTCGCACCCGACCAAGTAAACAAGCTGGATGAGTTGCTTGCCGCAAACGCGCCATTAACGACCGTTTACATTCTGAAAGCGCAGCTCAAAGAACTCTGGTATGCACCTGATGAGAAAACCGCGAGAGCCCGTTGGGAAAGCTGGCTAGCTATGGCTGAAAAGAGTGGTATTTACGCCCTGCAGCTCTTCGCCAGACGTTTAGGCAATTATCTTGAAGGAATCGTATCCAGTGCCCGTTACCGCTTAAACACCAGTGTTCTGGAAGGGATGAACAACAAGATCAAAGTGCTGAAGCGGATGGCCTATGGCTACCGGGACAAGGCTTACTTCTTCCTGAAGATTAAGGACGCCTTTCCCGGTAAAGCGCGATGAACCTTAATTCAGATCACGCAGTAACAGAAAATTTACTGCCGCTCTTCAATCCATGCCATCTGAATCGCTTCAAGGACCTTTTCACCGCAACGATCCGGATCGTCATCAAAGCCGTCCAGCGCCATCACCCACTCATACAGGTCAGGAAAGCTGACTGTCAGGGGATCAGTATCCGGAAACTTTTCATCCAGCTCGATCGCAATATCGTACACATCAACCCATTTCATCACTCACCTCCGGGTCACGCTCAGTGACGTTCAGATACCTGATTGATCGTATATTTAGGGATCTCAACAACCAGATCATCATCGGCAACCACTGCCTGACAACTCAGACGAGATTCAGGCTCCAGCCCCCAGGCTTTATCCAGCATATCGTCTTCCAGCTCGTCAGACTCTTCCAGAGAGTCAAAACCCTCACGAACAACGACGTGACAGGTAGTACAGGCACAGGATTTCTCACAGGCGTGTTCAATCTCTATACCTTCACGCAACGCTGCGTCACAGATAGTTTCGCCAGCCTCGGCCTCAATAACCATACCGTCCGGGCACAGCTCCTCATGGGGCAGAAAAATAATCTGCGGCATCAGGCATCTCCCTCAATTTCATCAATACTGTGGCCTTTCAGCGCACTCTTAATACTCTGATCCATCCGACGGGCGGCAAAGAAATCACTGGCCTGAGCCAGCACCTGCACGCCCTGCTCAATCGCACCGGCATTCTCGCCGTTACGCAGCGCCAGCAAAATCGCCATTTGCTCACGCAGATGAGTAATCTCTTCAGCGGTAAGTAACTGCTCACCATCATTATCCAATGCCTGATCCAGCGAATGCAGCAGACGATCGGCTTCTACCTGTTGCTCACGCAGACTGCGCGCCTGCATATCATCCTCAGCATAGCTGTATGACGCTTTAAGCATCTCCGCGATTTCATCATCCGCCAGACCATATGACGGTTTCACCTGAATCTCGCTTTCTACACCGGTCGACAGCTCTTTAGCGGATACACTCAGCAAGCCATCGGCATCCACCTGGAATGACACCCGGATCTTAGCCGCACCAGCCGCCATTGGCGGAATACCGCGCAGAACAAACTGAGCCAGAGAACGGCAATCATCAACCAGCTCCCGCTCCCCCTGCACTACATGAATCATCATGGCCGTCTGACCATCCTGATAAGTGGTAAATTCCTGCGCTCGAGCAACAGGAATAGATGTATTCCGATGGATAACTTTTTCAGCCAGGCCACCCATGGTTTCCAGACCCAGCGATAGCGGCAGCACGTCCAGCAACAGCATTTCACTATCTGGCTTATTACCTGCCAGCACATCGGCCTGAATCGCCGCTCCGACAGCGACCACGCGATCAGGATCAATATCAATATGCGGCTGACGAGCAAAGAATTCTTCAACACGCTGACGCACCACCGGCACCCGGGTGCTACCACCCACCATGACGACATCCTGCACATCTTCAGCGCTGACACCCGCATCTTTCAGAGCGCGGCGGCAGGCACGAATCGTTTTCGATACCAGAGAATCAACCAACTGATCAAATTGCTCGCGGCTAACCTCAAGAGTTATCGCATTGCCGCCGTGGACCAACTCCACCTCTACCCGTTCGTGACTGGTTAGCTGCTCTTTAACCCAACGGGCCTTTTCTGTCAGATAACGGGATTCACCGGCAACAACTTCAGTCCCGCCCAACTGTTCCAGGAACCACTGCGCCAGCGCCAGATCGAAGTCATCACCGCCCAACGCACTGTCACCACCGGTCGACAGCACCTCAAACACGCCTTTATTCAGACGCAGAATAGAGATATCGAAGGTACCACCGCCGAGATCATAAACCGCGATAACACCTTCAGCGCCCTCATCAAGGCCGTAAGCAACTGCAGCCGCGGTTGGCTCATTCAGCAGACGCAGGACCTTAATACCCGCCAGTTGCGCGGCATCTTTTGTAGCCTGACGCTGAGCATCATCAAAGTACGCAGGTACGGTAATAACCGCGCCCTCAAGCTCACCATCAAGCGTCGCCAACGCACGGGCACGCAGGGTTTTCAGAATCTCAGCAGATATTTCAACCGGACTCTTATCACCCGCCACCGTCTGCAGGTAAGGCATACCGCCATCGGTATCCGCAAAACGGTAAACCGCCTCGCCCTGAAGCCCTTTAAGGTCACTGATACCGCGCCCCATAAGACGCTTAACAGAAACGATAGTATTGAACGGATCTACAGCAGCCTGCGCCAGCGCAGCCTGACCAACAATCACCCCGGCGTCGGTATAACGCACTACAGATGGCAACAGATGACTACCACACTCATCCGGCAACGTCGCGGCCTCACCACTGCGCACAGTGGCAACCAGCGAATTAGTCGTACCCAGATCAATACCTACCGCCAGCTTACGCTGATGGGGTTCAGGACTCTGTCCCGGTTCTGCTATCTGCAAAAGTGCCATAAACAATTAATCATCAAAAAGTTGATCTTCCAGGGCATCAACCTCACGCCCCAGCTTATCAATAAACTGCATTTTTCTGACTACTGTGGCGGCGGCTTCAAACGCCGACGGGGTAGCCTGCTCATAAAAGCCTTCAAATTGTCCGCGCAATTCACGCATCTGCGCTTCAACTTCTGACTGCAGCTGATCGATCTCTGCTTCCGGGTCTGCCGCATCACGCACAGATTCAACTGACTCTCGCAGCTCCATTTGCTGCATCAGAAACATAGGATCAAGCTGAACACTGCTTTCCGAGAAAGTATCAACACCTTCAAGGTGCAGAAGATACTGAGCACGGCTCAACGGATGCTTAAGGGTAGCAACCGCCTCATTCAGGTAAGCAGTGTATTGTACCGAGAGGCGTCGCTCCCGATCAGACAGGTGAGCAAAGCGATCCGGGTGCAGAGTTTTCTGCAACTCCCGTGACCGCCCTGAAAGCGCCTGCTGATCCAGCTGATATGCTACGGGCAGACCTAAAAACTCAAAATAGTTCTGGGTGATATCCATCTGTGAACCAGCAGGTAAAGGAGAAAGGGATCAGATATTGAAGCTCTCGCCACAACCACATTCGTTTTTAACGTTCGGGTTGTTAAACTTGAAGCCTTCGTTCAGCCCTTCTTTAACAAAGTCCAGCTCTGTACCATCAAGATACAGCAGGCTCTTGGGGTCGATAACAATTCTGACACCTTCGGTATCAAATACCTCATCCTCGTCCGCCACGTCATCCACAAATTCCAGCACATAAGCCATACCGGAACAGCCTGAGGTTCGCACCCCAAGACGGATACCGTAGCCATGGCCGCGGGATTCAAGATACTTAGTTACGTGCTGCGATGCAGCCGGTGTCATTGTAATTGCCATGAATCAACACACTCCAGGAGCCTAGCGGCTCGATTACTTCTTGCCCTGCTTCTCTTTATAGTCAGCAACGGCCGCCTTGATTGCATCCTCTGCCAGTACAGAGCAGTGGATTTTTACTGGCGGCAAAGCCAGCTCTTCAGCAATCTTGGTATTTTTCAGATCCTGAGCTTCATCCAGGCTCATGCCTTTAACCCACTCAGTTACCAGTGAGCTGGACGCAATCGCAGAACCACAACCATAGGTCTTGAACTTAGCATCTTCGATGATGCCTTCGTCGCTGACTTTAATCTGCAGACGCATAACGTCGCCACACGCTGGTGCACCGACCATACCTGTGCCTACGTTCTCGTCTTTATCATCCATTTTACCGACATTACGCGGATTCTCGTAATGATCAATAACCTGTTCACTATAAGCCATAACGACCTCCTCACTCAGTGCTCACCAGTGCTCAGTGGTGAACCCACTCAACTTTGCTCA
Organism: uncultured Amphritea sp.; assembly: GCA_963669425.2. Classification (GTDB taxonomy): domain Bacteria; phylum Pseudomonadota; class Gammaproteobacteria; order Pseudomonadales; family Balneatricaceae; genus Amphritea. The sequence continues at coordinate 190,942 of CAXXNC010000002.1, read as the reverse complement.
AATCAACGCCGTCTTTATACATATCCCACAGTGGAGACAGCTCGCGGAGTTTATCTACAGCGGTACGAATTTCAGCGACCGCCTCGTCAATATCCTGTTCAGTCGTGAAACGACCGATAGAGAAACGAATGGAACTGTGCGCCATCTCGTCATTCAGACCCAGTGCACGCAGCACATAAGACGGCTCCAGGCTGGCGGATGTACATGCCGAACCGGAAGATACTGCCAGATCCTTCAGAGACATCAGCAGAGACTCACCTTCAACATAGTTGAAGCTGACATTCATATTACCGATGTAACGCTGATCAGCAGAACCGTTCAGGTAGATCTCTTCCATACCATCCAGGCCTTTCCAGAAACGCTCACGCAGTGCAGTCACGCGCTTCTCTTCATCCTGCATCTCAGCTTTAGCAATACGTGCAGCCTCACCCATACCTACAATCTGGTGAGTTGCCAGGGTACCTGAACGCATACCGCGCTCGTGACCACCGCCGTGCATCTGCGCTTCCAGACGTACACGTGGCTTACGACGTACGTACAGTACGCCAATACCTTTAGGGCCATACATTTTGTGCGCAGAGATTGAGATCAGATCAACCTTCATCGCGGCCACATCAATATCAATCTTGCCCGCACTCTGAGCAGCATCAACGTGGAACAGCACACCATTGGCACGGGTAATTTCACCGATCGCTGCGATATCGGTAATCACACCGATCTCATTGTTTACGTGCATCAGTGAAACCAGAATCGTATCTTCACGCAGCGCATCAGCAACCGCTTGCGGCTGGATGATACCGTTCTCATCCGGATCTAGATAAGTCACTTCGTAGCCTTCACGCTCCAGCTGACGACAGGTATCCAATACCGCCTTGTGCTCGATCTTAGAAGTGATGATGTGTTTGCCTTTCTTGTGATAGAAATGCGCCACACCTTTGATTGCCAGGTTATCAGACTCAGTTGCGCCAGAAGTCCAGACAATCTCGCGTGGATCAGCACCGATCAGATCAGCGACCTGACGACGCGCTGTCTCAACAGCTTCCTCAGCTTTCCAGCCATACAGATGGGAACGGGAAGCCGGATTACCGAAATTACCTTCAATGGTCAGACATTCAATCATCTTTTCTGCTACACGAGGATCAACCGGCGTGGTAGCAGAGTAGTCAAAATAGATTGGCAATTTCATTATCGTTACATCTCCAAACACCCGGCCTCAGGCTCAGGCTGTTACTTTTGCTGAAATGAGTGAATCTTCAAAAGCAGAATGCTGCTCACGGTCCTGCCGCTCAGCTACACTGCGTACATCTTTTCGCGCCATCAGATCGGCCAGACTGATACCGCTCAGAAAATCGTGAATCTGACCGCTCAGGTCACACCACAGATGGTGGGTCAGACAGATATTGCCGTCCTGACAACCACCGTTATGACCACAGCCGGTTGCATCAACCGATTCATTGACGGCATCAATTACCTGAGCGACATCAATATCCTGCTGATCACGGTTAAGCTGATAACCGCCACCCGGTCCACGTACACTGCGTACCAGTTCATTTCGACGCAGCTTGGCAAACAACTGCTCGAGATAAGACAAAGAAATACCCTGTCGCTCGGAGATGTCTGCCAGACTGACCGGACCTTCACCAGCGTGAATGGCCAGATCCAGCATTGCCGTTACCGCATAACGACCTTTCGTTGTTAATCGCATCGCAACCCCTCTCTCTTTTTGCGCCCGCTGGCGAAGCTGAGAGCATTATGCGATAACCAACCATTTTGGTCAACTATTTAACCAAGCAAAACAGTCAGGTTTTATGAAAAAGTTTTCGGCGCCGGATTCTATCACCTTTTACCTTCAAACGCCGCTGCAATTATTGCCGTGTATCAAGGCTGCTGTTTTTTCTGAATTGCCGTCAACATACCGCGCAGCACATTCACTTCGACCTTATCAGGCACCGACCGCAGTAGCAGCCTGCGCAGTCTCGGCATCAGATTACGCGGCTTGTCCGGATCAAGGAACTCGACATCAATCAGCGCTTGCTCCAGATGCTCAAACATCAGTTCCAGCTCACGGTTATCCGCCAATTCCACATCCCAGTCAGTACCCCACTGAGGCTTATCTACAGAACCCTGCCTTTCAACAACAGCCATGCGTAGCTCATAGGTAATAACCTGCACCGCAGCAGCGATATTCAGCGAACTGAAATCCTCATTGACCGGAATATGAACATGATGGTGACAGCGCTGCAGCTCATCATTGGTCAGACCACGGTCTTCACGACCAAACAGAATCGCCACCTTTGTATCAACCGGTAATGGCGCAACAATCGCAGACAGCTCACGGGGATTTACCAACGGCCAGGGAATAGTCCGGCTACGGGCACTGGTTCCCACCACCAGATGACAATCCGCTAACGCTTCATCCAGTGTTTCAACAACCTGCGCATTATCCAACAGGTCATCAGCCCGGGAGGCACGGGCAACCGCATCCTCATGGGGGAACAACTTAGGCGCCACCAGACAGAGGTCGCTCAAACCCATATTCTTCATTGCCCGGGCAACACCGCCGATATTGCCCGGATGGGTTGTATTTACCAGCACTATGCGAATATTTTCCAGCATCAGCCTCTGCTCCGCTCTGACCATTCAAACCAAGCCTTAAAACCAAGACTTACAAAAAAGGGGCGACATTTTAGCAGATATTAGCCAACTATTAATCCGCAGCTGTTCTTTCCGCGACAACTGTTTTGTATAATGCGCGTTTTGGACCTCATACTGGTATTACACGAATGCAACCGATGGTTAATATCGCCCTGCGTGGCGCCCGAACTGCGGGTGAGCAGATTGCCCGCGCGGTAGAACGACTGGATCTGATTAAATCTGAACAGTCCAGCGTTATCGAATTTTTAGAAGACACCTGCAAGCAGGCCGAGCGTACTATCGTTAACGCCATTCAGAAAGCATACCCTGACCACACCATCAACGGTGAATACACAGGCACCCATGCCCCTGAAGAGAAAGCGGCAAACGTGGTCTGGAGCGTTAACCCGATCGACAGCGTATCGAACTTCTCCAACGCCCTGCCAGAATTTGCGCTGAGCATCGCCTGCCACCAGAACAACAAACTGGAACACGCGATTATTCTGAACCCGATCACCGGTGAAGAATTTACTGCCAGCCGTGGCCGCGGCGCCCAGCTGAACGGCAAACGCCTGCGCGTCAGCAACCGCAAACTGCTGGACGGCTCCCTGATCGGCAGCGGTTTCTTTGGCCGCAGCAGCGACAAGGCCCACCTTGATGCGTTCCAGACCATCTTCAAAAACATCACCCTGGAAAGCGGCAGCATCTACAGCGGCGGCTCTCCGGCACTGAATCTGGCCTACACCGCCGCAGGTCGTCTGGATGGTTTTTACCAGATCGGTCTGAATCAATGGGAGATGGAAGCTGGCATCCTGATGATTCAGGAAGCAGGCGGTCTACTGTCCGACTTCACCGGCAACAACAACCACATGAAGTCTGGCAACATTGTTGCAGGCAATCCGAAGATCCTGAAGGCACTGCTGCAGAGCATCCGCCCGGCACTGAACGAAGAACTGCGCTGATCAGAGCATCACATTATTCTGCACCGCCAACCAGCGCTGCAGACAAACACAAAAAAGCCCGGCATCTGCCGGGCTTTTTATTTGATCTTTTATCTGATCAGAGATTATGCGTCGAATGGGTGACGCAGAACGATCGTCTCTACACGATCAGGGCCGGTAGAAACGATATCGATTGGCGCACCGATCAGTTCTTCCAGACGCTTAATGTAGTTCACTGCTGCCGCTGGCAGCTCGTCCATGGACTTCGCACCCAGAGTCGTCTCAGTCCAGCCTGGCATAGACTCGTATACCGGCTCAACGGCTTCGTAGTCTTCACTACCGCTCAGGGAAGTAACGACATTACCCTCTGCATCTTTATAGCCAATACAGATCTCGATGCTTTCCAGACCGTCCAGTACATCCAGTTTGGTCAGACAGATGCCGGAAACAGAGTTGATCTGAATCGCGTGCTTCAGCGCCACCGCATCAAACCAGCCACAACGACGGGCACGACCAGTGGTAGCACCGAACTCATGACCACGCTCAGCCAGACGTTCACCGATCTCACAATCCAGCTGAGTCGGGAAAGGACCAGAACCCACACGAGTGGTGTAAGCCTTAGTGATACCCAGAATGTAATCCAGGTACAGCGGACCAAAACCACTACCGGTAGAAGTACCGCCAGCGGTGGTGTTAGAAGATGTAACGTATGGGTAGGTACCATGGTCGATATCCAGCAGAGAACCCTGCGCACCTTCAAACATGATGTTATCGCCGCGCTCACGATACTCGTGCAGCATCGCTGTCACATCTGCAACCATCGGACGCAGCTCTTCAGCCATCGCCAGCGCTTCTTTCAGCACTTCGTCATAGTTTACAGGCTCAGCGTTGTAGTAGTTCTGCAGCATGAAGTTGTGATAATCCATCACCTCTTTCAGCTTCTCAGCAAAACGCTCCGCATTCATCAGATCGTCCAGACGCAGACCGCGACGGGCAACTTTATCTTCGTAAGCAGGGCCGATACCACGACCGGTAGTACCGATCTTAGCGTTACCGCGAGCCGCTTCACGAGCCTGATCCATCGCGATGTGGTAAGGCAGAATCAGCGGACAAGCCGGGCTCAGACGCAGACGCTCACGTACCGGCACACCGCGCTCTTCCAGCTCTTTCATCTCTTTCAGCAGCGCTTCCGGAGACAGTACAACACCGTTTCCGATCATACACAGCACATTTTCACGCAGAATACCGGATGGAATCAGGTGCAGAACTGTTTTCTCACCATCAATTACCAGCGTATGGCCTGCGTTGTGACCGCCCTGAAAGCGTGCCACGGCAGAAGCCTGATCTGTTAACAGGTCAACGATTTTACCTTTACCTTCGTCGCCCCACTGCGTTCCTAAAACAACTACGTTTTTACCCATTGGTTGTCTCTAGCGGTTAATCAATCTTAAAAATTACAGGCTCTCGAGAACCCAGCTTCCATCCTGTTGCACCAGCTGACGGGAGAACTGTTGTGCATCTTCCACAACGGACTCATCCAGTAACTGAACAACACGCTCACCCTGAGCTCTCAGCTTCGCAATCGCTTCCAGCAGCGCAGGCTCATCACCTGCAGGAGCCAGCACACCGGCTGACGCTACCAGATCACTCTGTGCAGAAAGTTCGACCAGCGTTTTCAGGTCGGCACTGAAGCCAGTCGCCGGACGGGCACGACCGAAATCACGGCCCACCTCATCATAACGACCACCTTTTGCCACTGCCTGACCAAATGCCGGCACGTAAGCCGCAAATACCACTCCAGTGTGGTAGTTATAGCCCCGCAGTTCACTGAGATCGAAATACAGATCCAGCTGCGGGTAACGCTGACTGATCTGAGCGGCAACCGCATCCAGATAATCCAGCGCTTCCATAATCGTTGTATCAATTGAACCGATCGCCTGACGGGCTTTTTCCAGCACCTCACGACCACCATGCAATGCCGGCAGCGCCAGCAGATTTTCACGCACAGTATCTGTCAGTTCAATCTGCTGCAGGAACGCCTTAATTTCCGGCATATCCTTACGTTGCAGCAATTCAAAATATTCCGCTTCCTGATTATCAGTCAGACCAGCATCACGGATCAGGCCACGGTAGATATCCACATGCCCCAGGTCCAGACTCAGATCCTGATTGACCTGCATCGCATTCAGGGTTTCCACCATCAGCGAGATGATCTCAACATCACTGGCAACACCGGAATGACCAAACAGCTCAGCACCCACCTGGAGCGGATTGCGGGAGGCCAGCGGATTGGCTGGCAGAGTATGCAGCACAGTACTGCAGTAACAGAAACGTACCGGCCCCTGGCAAGTCAGACGATTCGCATCGATGCGCGCCACCTGCTGCGTGATATCCGCCCGGATACCCAGCATCCGCCCGGTCAGCTGATCGGTCACTTTAAAGGTATTCAGATCCAGATCCCGGCCAACACCGACCAGAAGCGAATCAAGATGTTCAACCAGCGGGGTCATTACCAATTCGTAACCCCAGCTGCCGTAAAGATCCAGCAAACGGCGTCGCGCCGCTTCAACTTGTTGTGCCTGAGGTGAAAGCACCTCTTTGACGCCGTCTGGTAACAACCAGCGTTCTGCCAACGTCATGTAACTCTCCAGATACCGATGGATCAGTTAATAATGTACAGCAGGATGACTCCTGCCATCATGCTGAGAAAACCTGTAATACGCAGCCCACGGTTACTCACCAGCGCCAGCTGATGCACCAGATTGCGCCAGCGCTGCGGATAGAGAAAAGGCAACACACCTTCCAGAATCAGCATCAGACAGAATCCGATCAGCAAATGATGCCATAGATCTGAATTCATACCGGCGTCCTTTTACCCGCAGCAAACACGCTATTCACATGAGCGCTTAAACAAAGCCACTTTACATAAAAAAACCGGGTCAAAACCCGGTTACGGAATTCTACCACGGAACAGACCCAGAATTGCAGTCTATTCCGCGTAAAATTTATACAACTTTTTTACCAGTCTCAGCGATTGCCATCCGGCTGACCCAGATAGCGGAAGAAATCGCTATCAGGTTTCAGAACCATGATATCGCCCTGCTGACTGAATGCTTCTTTATAAGCATTCAGACTACGGTAGAACGAATAGAATTCAGCGTCCTGATTATAGGCATCAGCGTAGATTCTGGCTGCCAGCGCGTCACCTTCACCACGCAGCTGCTGTGCATCACGGTAAGCGTTAGCCTCGATAACCGCTTTCTGACGATCTGCATCCGCACGAATACCTTCCGCCAGCTCCTGACCACGGGAACGCAGCTCGCGGGCTTCACGCTCACGCTCAGTACGCATCCGGTCATATACAGAGTTGGATACTTCCTGGGGCAGGTCGATCTTCTTCACCCGGATATCGATCAGCTCAATACCCAGCTCTTCACGAGCGACATTACTCAGGGTCGCGGTCAGCTCAACCATCAGTTCGTCACGCTCACCGGATACCACTTCAGTCAGAGTACGCTCACCGAACTGGTTACGCAGACCGGCATCCACACTCGGGAACAGACGTTCCGCAGCACGGAACTGGTCACCGGAAGTCGCGGTGTAGTACTTCTGCGGCTCAACAACGCGCCACTTGATGAAGGAATCCACAATCAGACGCTTCTTCTCAATGGTCAGATACGCTTGTGGCTGAGCATCCAGAGTCTGAACCCGGCCATCAAACTTACGCACCTTGTTCACAACCGGAATTTTGATGTGCAGACCCGGCGCGATATCCGGATCAACGATCTCACCGAAGCGCAGCAGTACCGCACGATCAGTCTCTTTAATGATGTACAGTGAGTTAAAGCCAACTACCAGCACCAACAGCGTGATAACCAGCCCTGCCATAGATTTACCAGACATTAGCGAGCCTCCCGACGTGAGCTTTGCTGACGTTGACGCAGCTGTTCAATTACCTGATTAGTCACCTCACGCAGTTCAGTACTGCTCAGACGACCACCACTCGTAGTATTAGAGCTTACCCGTGGACGGTTCTCGGTCAGCTTATCCAGTGGCAGGTACATCATGTTATTACCACCTTCAACATCAACCAGCACCTTAGAGTTATTCGCCAGTACCGATTCCATCGTATCCAGGTACAGACGCTCACGGGTTACTTCCGGAGCCTTCTTATACTCGCCATACAATGCATCGAAACGCTGCGCGTCACCTTCTGCCTGCGCCACAACACGCTCACGGTAACCGTTTGCTTCCTCGATCATCCGCTGCGCGATACCACGTGCCTCAGGGATAATACCGTTACGGTAAGATTCAGATTCGTTGATTGCACGCTGCTCATCTTCTCGCGCCTTGATAACATCATCGAATGCATCCTGAACCTGAGACGGTGCTTTTGCTTCTTTAATGTTGATCTGAGTGATACGCAGACCGGTCTGGTACTCTTCCATGTAGCGCTGCAGACGGCTCTTCACCTCAACACCCAGCACTTCACGACCTTCGGTCAGAATAGAGTCCATCTCAGAAGAACCAACGATATGACGCAGCGCCGACTCCGAAGCATGCGCAAGACTCACTTCCGGATCACGGACTTTCAGCTTGTAATTAGCAGGATCAGCGATGACGTACTGCACTGTAATGGATACATCAACGATGTTCTCATCTTCAGTCAGCATCAGAGAGCGGTGATCATATGCGTTTACACGGGTGACGTTCACCAGCATAACGTCATCAACCAATCGTGGATTCCAACGCAGACCCGGCTCAACAGTCTCACTGTACTTACCCAGACGCAGAACCACACCACGCTCCTGTTGGTCGACGGTGTAGAAACCCAGCGCACCCCAACCGATCAGAATCACCAGTGCAATGATACCGAAGAAACCACCGGTAGAACCGCCGGATGATCCGGAACCGCCGCTACCTTTGCTGCCGCCGGTTTTACCAAAGATACCGTTCAGCTTTTCCTGCAGCTTTTGCAGTGCCTCATCCAGATCCGGAGGCCCCTGATCATTACCACCGCCACCACGGCGGCCACCACCACTGTTCCAGGGATCCTGATTATTCCCATTACCACCAGGCTCATTCCAAGCCATACTGTTCTCCGTTATAGAACTGTTAATATAGGACTGTTAACACTTTCGAAAAATTGTAAGTAGCTAATGTTAACTATGCAACCATTCGGGTTTGTTGACATCAGCGCCGAGATATCGTTCCGGTGCTATGTTCATACGACTGAGTAGCTGGAGCAGATCTTTTTTCTGCAGCCTCACCTCCAGACTGATCTGGCCCTGCTCATCCACAGACTCATTCAGTACCGCGCCCTGCGCATAGAACTGAGCACGCAATCCACCTTCATCCGGTCTTAAGCTTAGCTCCTCATGGAACATATCGTCAGCCAGCAATTCGGAAATTGCCTGAAATAACAGATCAGTACCGGCACCACTGACCGCTGAAAGCCAGACCCGCTCGGGCTTACCTTCATCATTGCGGTCGATTCTCGGCTCAGCATGATCCATCAGATCAATCTTGTTATAAACCTCCAGCGTCAGCACATCATCAGCACCAATCTCTTTGAGGACAGAATGCACCTCATCGATATGTCCCTGCCGATCCTCATCATAAGCATCGATCACGTGCAGCAACAGAGTTGCTTCGGTAGTTTCCTGCAGGGTAGCGCGGAATGCTTCAACAAGCTTGTGCGGCAGATGCCGGATAAAACCTACGGTGTCAGCCAGAATCGCCGGCCCCACATCATCCAGATCCACCCGACGCAGGGTCGGATCCAGGGTCGCAAACAACTGGTCTGCGGCGTACACCTCTGCTTCGGTGATATTGTTAAACAACGTCGACTTGCCGGCGTTGGTATAACCTACCAACGACACGGTTGGTACTTCCGAGCGACTCCGGGCACGCCGGCCCTGCTCGCGCTGTTTACGCACTTTTTCCAGCCGTTTGAGAATGCTTTTAATCCGCGCCCGCAACAATCGACGGTCGGTTTCCAGCTGAGTCTCACCCGGCCCACGCAGACCGATACCACCTTTCTGTCGCTCAAGGTGTGTCCAGCCACGGATCAGGCGGGTCGACATATGCTCAAGCTGCGCCAGCTCGACCTGAAGTTTACCTTCATGGGTACGGGCTCGCTGCGCAAAGATATCCAGAATCAGACCGGTACGATCCAGCACGCGGCATTTCAGCGCATGCTCGATATTACGTTCCTGACCAGGACTCAGGGCATGGTTAAAGATCACCAGTTCGGCTTCATGAAACTGCACGAGATCGCGCAACTCATCGATTTTACCGGAGCCGATAAAGGTTTTTGGATTAGGAAGACTGCGTGACCCGGTCAGATAAGCAACCGGGTCAGCACCAGCGGACAGGGCGAGCTCTTCAAGCTCTTTAGGACTTTCCCGGTCCGCCTCATCCGCCATATCAATATGAACAAGAATGGCACGTTCGCCAGACTCGGGACGCTCAAAGAACAACGAAAACCTCAGTCAGCCGATTCATCACCCTGTGGCAGTTTCACCGGACGAGCCGGTACCACAGTTGAAATTGCATGCTTATATACCATCTGGCTGACAGTATTCTTCAGAAGGATTACAAACTGGTCGAACGACTCGATCTGTCCCTGTAGTTTGATACCATTGACCAGAAAAATTGAAACAGGTACCCGTTCTTTACGCAGTACGTTCAGATAAGGGTCTTGTAAAGATTGCCCTTTTGACATTGGAAGCTCCTTCCTCAAGAGTAAGTGATGCACCGCAATAAAAGCTTATCTGCCTTACTCACCGTGCAAAATGCTGTCACCTAAAAGCCGGACAGCCCAAAATAATAAAACAGTACTGCATTATATAATGATCCCTTCTAATAATTTCAAGGTATTCTTGATTAAATTAGGATCACCGGTTTCAAAAGTATTCAGATTATCCCAGCTGCGCAGCCAGGTTACCTGTCGTTTAGCCAGCTGGCGGGTTGCTATAATGCCTTTTTCCACCATCTCATCGTAGCTCCAGACACCGTCAAAATACTCCCACATCTGACGATAACCAACGCAGCGCATGGATGGCATCTGCAGATTCAGATCGCCCCTTTCCCAGAGCTGACGCACTTCATTTTCAAACCCTTGTTCGAGCATGATATGAAAGCGTTTCTCGATGCGTTCATGGAGAGTTTTACGCTCTTGCGGCATAACGCAAAGCTGTACGACGTTATAGGGCAGTTTCTGCTTTTCCTGCTCCTGCCACAACTCGGTCATCGAACGCCCGGTCAGTTCATACACCTCCAAAGCACGCTGCATCCGCTGCGGATCATTGGGATGAATACGCTCTGCAGCCTGTGGATCAACCTGCTGCAGTCGCTGATGCAGATAATCCCAACCGTGCTGCTCTGCTTCCTGTACCAACCGGTCCCTGATCACCTGATCCGCCTGCGGCAGCTGCGCCAGCCCTTTCAGCAGCGCCTGGTAATACAGCATGGTCCCCCCCACTAGCAGCGGAATTTTCCCTGCGGCGCTGATCTCTGCCATCTCCCGCAACGCATCGGCGCGGAAATCTGCTGCCGAATAGCTCTCCGCTGGATCAAGAATATCCACCAGCCGATGAGGATAGCGGGCCAGAAACTCCGCATCCGGTGTTGCAGTACCGATATCCATCTGTCGGTAGATCATCGCCGAATCGACACTGATAATCTCGCATGGCAGACGATCATAGAGCGCCATTGCCAGATCGGTTTTGCCCGAAGCGGTCGGGCCCATCAGGAAAATAGCCGGCGGTAATTGTTCTGCTGCAGTGTCAGTCACTATCTGGTTCGTCATTACTGGCCCCGCATAAACAGACCATCCAGCTCAGCCATCGACAGCTGAGTCCAGGTGGGACGACCATGGTTACACTGACCGCTGCGTTCAGTCTGCTCCATATCCCGCAACAGCGCATTCATCTCGGGCAGGGTCAGCTGACGATTCGCCCGTACCGAACCGTGACAAGCCATCGTCGCCAGCAGTTCATTAGTATGGTGCTGAATCTTCTGGCTGGTGCCGAACTGCATCATCTCGCCCAGCACATCAAGGATCAGTTTACTGACATCCGCGCTTGCCAGGGTCACTGGCACCTGACGGATAACGATGGTCTCTTCCCCCATCCTGGCCAGTTCAAAGCCCAGTTTGGAAAACACCTCTGAATGCTCTTCCGCGCAATCGGCTTCACCGGAGCTCACCGCCATACTGACGGGCACCAGCAAGGGCTGACTACGCACTCCCTCTTTCTCATAAGCCGCTTTCATACGCTCATAAACCACCCGTTCGTGAGCAGCATGCATATCGACAACGACCAGACCGTGATCATTCTGCGCCAGAATAAAGACGCCGTGCAGTTGTGCGACGGCATAGCCTAACGGCGGGCACAGAGCCTCATCACTGTCTGCAGCGGCAACATCAGATCCAGCGACAGCAGCTGCTTCGGGATGCAACGCGCCATACTGACTGATCTGCTCACGCACCTGATTAGCCGACGGCCGATCCGAAACAAACTGCGACGCTCCCTGTGGATAAGCGCCTTGTTGATGCGAGTTCTGCTGATAAGAGCCCGATTGATACTGACTCAGCGGCATCCGGTTCTGGGTAAAGTTCTGCTCCACGCGCGCATTTGGCTGAGCCGCTGCAAAACTGCCCTGCTGAGTCATCTGCCCACCACCAAAACCGGTCGAACCCGGCGCTGCAGCCAATGGATTCCCCGGTGCAGAGGTCGCTCCCTCTGCCACATCATCCGGACGGATATCAGCGATCACCCGATGCGTAGTCCGGAAAATAAAATCATGCACCAGACGGCTTTCACGGAACCGTACTTCATGTTTGGTCGGATGCACATTGACATCCACCAGCGCCGGATCCAGTTCCATATACAACACATACGCCGGATGGCGACCGTGATACAGAACATCCTGATAAGCCTGACGCAGCGCGTGGGCAACCACCTTATCGCGGATAATCCGACCATTAACAAAGAAATACTGCAGATCCGCCTGACTGCGGGAGAAGGTCGGCAGGCCTACCCAGCCCCATAAACGCAGGCCCGAGGCTTCAGCGCTGACATCCACTTTCATGGCATTTTCGATAAACGCCGGAGACAACAATGATGCGATCCGCCGCTCCTGTTCAGTCTCACTGACCGCAGGTCGCAACTGATGAATCACCTTCTGGTTATGGCGCAGGGTAAAACCGACATCAAACCGGCTCAGCGCCAGACGTTTAACCACCTCTTCCAGGTGTTTAAACTCGGTTTTTTCTGTTTTCAGAAATTTGCGGCGTGCCGGGGTATTAAAAAACAGATCCCGCACTTCTACGGTGGAACCCTGTGGATGAGCAGCAGGCGATACTTCTGCGGTCATATCCCGACCTTCAGTGCGTACTTGCCAACCGGCATCCTGCTCGGCAGTTCGGGAGGTCAGGGTCAGCCGGGATACAGAACTAATCGACGCCAGCGCTTCCCCGCGGAAGCCCAGGCTCTGCACCGCCTCAAGATCATCAAGATCGCGAATCTTACTGGTGGCATGGCGACTCAGTGCCAGGGGCAGATCGTCCTTTTCAATGCCTTTGCCATCATCCCGCAAGCGGATCAGCTTCACACCGCCCTGCTCAACATCCAGATCGATCCGGCTGGCACCGGCATCAAGACTGTTCTCCAGAATCTCTTTAACGACAGAGGCAGGACGCTCAACCACTTCACCGGCGGCAATCTGGTTCGCCAGTCGCGGTGTTAACAGGTGTATTCGGGACATAGATTTCTGATATCTGTTGAATTGATTCTGCAGACCCGCCAGTCCGGACTCAGCTGGCAGGAATTTTCAGCACCTGACCAACCCGGATATGATCCGCGTTTTTAAGGCCATTGGCTTTGCGCAATGCGGCTAACGATACACCGTTCCGGTTGGCAATAATAGACAGGGTATCGCCACGAACCACCTTGTAGCGTGAACTACCGCTGGCCTTAGCACCGCCCTTTTTCTGCAGTGCCAGCCAGGTCAGCGCCGGAGGTTTCCGGGTAAAGTGCGCCTTAATACCTGCAAAGATCGCCTGCGCCATCTTCTTCTGATAGGCCCGGGTTTTCAGCTTCGCGGCTTCCTGAGGGTTAGTAATAAAGCCTGTCTCGACCAGAATCGATGGAATATCCGGCGACTTCAGTACCGCAAAGCCGGCCTGCTCTACGTGCTTTTTATGCATCCGGGCAAAACGGGACATATTCCGATGGATACTCTGGGCGATCTCGCGGCTGTCACTGCGGCTGGCGGTCATTGACATATCCAGCAGTACCTTCGCCAGCACATCATCTTTATCTTCCAGACTGACACTGCCGACCCCTCCGATCAGATCTGCACTGTTTTCCTTGCGTGCCAGCCAGCGCCCCATCTCACTGCTTGCTCCACGGGGAGAAAGTACCCACACCGATGCACCGCGGGCTCGCGCATCTTTAAATCCATCTGCATGAATCGATACGAACATGTCAGCATTGTATTTACGGGCTCGTGAGGTCCGGTTACGCAGGCTTATGTAGTAATCGCCATCACGGGTCAGTCTCGGCTTAAAGCCCGGCTCTTTTTCCAACAGTTTTTTCAGTTCGCGGGCAATAGCCAGCACCACTGTTTTTTCCCGTAAACCACCAGGTCCGATAGCTCCCGGATCTTCCCCCCCATGACCGGCATCAATTGATATCACCACGTCACGTTTAGGATTATCAGCACTGGATGATACTGCCGATTTAACCGGTTGATCAGAAGCCTTTTCACGGTAGAGATCCACCACCAGCCGGTGGCCATATTTATCATTTGGTTTCAGGGAGAAACTTTTCGGCTTAACCGCCTCTTTCAGATCCAGCACGATACGCAGATCTTTACCGCCATTGCGACTACCGGAACGCATCAGGGAGAGAGGGCTTTTGGTAATATCTACCTGCCCCAGATCGGTCAGCAGCTGCGTCGAACTGACATCCAGCACGATCCGGTCAGGTTTTTTCAACGTGAACAGCTTATGCTCAACAGCAGCGCTCAGATCGAATACTAACCGTGCGTGGTCCGGTGCAATCCAGATCCGCACATTCTTAATATCGGCCGCCTGGACTACAACGCTGAACAACACCGTCATGACCAGAAGCACACTCTGAAGCACTAATGCTATCCGTTTCCCCATCAACGAATACAACCCTTCTGCTTTAACATCTTTATAACTGTCCCCTCGACCAGTTATAAAATAATCTGTCTTATTATGCCGACTCCGGCAGTGTCTGTTCCAGCTTATCGGCCAGGTGCTGGCCTTTTTCAGTATTTACCTGCCAGTTAACCCGTCGGCCGCGATCCTGCAAACTGATCGTCAACAGGAAATCACACTCAGGCAAAACACCAGCTCCACGATCCGGCCACTCGATCAGACACACAGCCTGATCACTGAAGTAATCCCGGATGCCCAGATATTCCAGCTCTTCAGGATCACCCAGACGGTACAGGTCAAAGTGGTAAATAGTCCGGTCGGCCACTTCGTATGGCTCTACCAGCGTATAAGTCGGACTCTTAACAGAACCTTGATGACCAAAACCACGCAACATACCACGGCTCAGAGTTGTCTTCCCCATGCCCAGGTCACCCTCCAGGAAGATAACCTCACCACCTTCCGCCAGCTGACCCAGTTTGCCGCCAAACTCTACCATTGCCGCTTCATCGGCCAGATAAACACTTTTTGTCACGCTCGTTGCACCCTATACCTCAGTCATTAACAATCTGTCGCAATTGTGCCAACAGATCGGTCGCTTGCATACCTCGGGTGCCATCAATTTCCGCACTGCGGTCCGCCGCGGCACCGTGAATCCACGCTCCTAAACGGGCAGCATCCACGCTATCAAGCCCCTGAGCCAGTAATGCACCGATCACCCCGGATAGAACATCTCCCATGCCGCCAGTGGCCATTCCCGGATTGCCGGTCGGATTCAGATGCAGCACATCACCATCGCAGGTCAGACTGCCTGGGCCTTTCAGCAGAGCGACACCACCAAACAGTGCTTGTAATTGTTGCACAGCTGCAAACCGGTCCTGCTGCACCTCTGAAACAGAGCACCCCAGAATTCTCGCCGCCTCACCCGGGTGAGGTGTGATAATCCAGCGCTGACCATTCAGGCGCCCGAATAACTGTTTACTGACCAACAGATTCAGAGCATCAGCATCCAGTACTAACGGCTTTTTGCTCTGCAATGCCTGCATCAACAACTGCTCGCCCCAGGCGTTCTGCCCCAGTCCCGGCCCGATCACCAGCACATCAGCTCGCCCGATCAGGGGCTCCAGCTCATTTCCGCCCCGGACACCCCGCGCCATCGCTTCGGGATAGCGGGTCAATATGGGGCCCACATGCTCGTGGCGGGTAGCAACACTGATCAGCCCGGCACCGGTTCGTCCGGCCGCCTGCGCTGCCATCATCGCTGCCCCCCCCATCCCTGTATCACCGCCAATGATCAGCACATGACCACAACTGCCTTTATGGGCTGACAGGCTTCTTGGAGGCAGTAACCCATGCAGATCTTCCCGCCCGGTGATAAATCCTGACACAGGGACCGTTTCATAAACATCCTCAGCAACCCGCAGACTGTCAAATACCAGTTCGCCGCAATGTTGCGGCCCCTCATGAGTCAGCAAACCACGCTTAACCCCTATAAAGGTAACAGTCAGATCCGCTTTTACCGCGCAACCCAACACAGCCCCGGTATCACTGCACAGACCTGAGGGAATATCCAACGCCAGCACCGGCACATCAGTGCGATTAACCTGCTCCACAGCTTGCTGGTAAATACCGCGCACACCTCCCTGAACGCCAGTCCCCAGCATCGCATCCACAATCAGCTCGCCATCGAACGCCATCCCCGGACGAAACAATCCGCTACTGATCTGCTCCGCCTGTAGCCAGTTCCAGGCATCCAGAGCCTCGCCCTGCAGCCTGCCCGGGAACCCTTCATCACCAATACAGAGCAGCTGCACATCCATTCCCTGCTGTCGCGCCAGCACGGCAACCACAAAGCCATCTCCGCCGTTATTACCAGCGCCACACAACAGCGTCAGTTTCCTGACCGCAGGCCAGCGCTGCCGTAGCTGATCGAAAGCGGCATGCCCGGCCCGCTGCATCAGTTTGAATCCCGGGGTACCTACTGCAATCGCACTGCGATCCAGCGCACGGGTATGCTCAGCTGTGTATAATGTGGCAGGCAATGTCTGGGTACAGGTCATAATCTGTTTCCTGATCTCAGCGTGACAGATCGCTATGAGATAGCTAACACACTGATCATTAATCCGTTTCTTTACCGAGATCTCTGTTGAATGATCTCTACTGAGTGATCTCTACAAGACAATCTCTACTGCATCATCTCTACTAAAGAGTATATCCGAATCGTACCCACAGATGAGTAACTCACAACCACAACTCAGCGCAGAGCAGTTACAGGCGCTGGCAGAACAGATCAAACAGCGTGCCGCCGAGCTGGGCTTTCAGCAATGCGGCATTACCGGCACCGATCTTTCAGCTGAATCCGAACAGTTACGCGCATGGCTTGATAAGGGCTATCAGGGCGAAATGGACTATCTCAACAACCATTTCGAGAAACGCATAGACCCCAGCCAACTGGTTGAGGGCACACAGCGTATTATCTGTGTCAGAATGAACTGCCTGCCGCCGGAGGTTGAAACACTCAGAGTACTCAGACAACCGGACCAGGCCTATATTTCCCGCTACACCATGGGCCGTGATTACCACAAAGTGATGCGTAAAAAGCTCACTCAGCTGGGGAAAGAACTGAATCAGCAATTACAGGAACTGGGATACCGGGCATTTGTTGACAGCGCACCGGTACTGGAGCGACCACTGGCGCGTAACAGCGGCATCGGCTGGCAGGGTAAACACACTCTGATCCTCAACCGTGAGGCCGGATCCTGGTTTCTGCTCGGTGAACTGTTTGTTGATATTCCGTTGCCGGTCGATCCACCCTATACCGAAGAACACTGCGGCCAGTGTCAGGCCTGTATCGATATCTGCCCGACTCAGGCAATTGTTGCCCCTTATCAACTCGATGCCCGCCGCTGTATCTCCTATCTGACTATCGAACTGAAAGGCAGTATTCCGGAGGAGTTCCGTCCACTGATCGGCAACCGCATTTTCGGCTGTGACGACTGCCAGCTGATCTGCCCATGGAACCGTTTCGCTAAGCGCAGCGATGAAGCAGATTTCACACCTCGCCATCAGCTGGACAGCAAAAGTCTGCTGGAACTGCTGGAGTGGGATGAAGCCACGTTCCTTAAAAAGACCGAAGGGTCTGCCATTCGCCGTACCGGCTATACCGGTTGGCTGAGAAATATCGCCGTGGCACTGGGCAACAGTAATGGTGGCGACAGGATTGAAGCCGCGCTGAAAACGCTATGTAAATACCCATCTGAGCTGGTTCAGGAGCACGCCCGGTGGGCTCTGAATCATCTGGCAAGCAGGACCGAAAACAGGCCTCAGCCTATCGTGTTCCATCCACGAGCGACTAAACTGCCCGATTGACGATTAAAGCTCAGGTTGAGGTTCGCTGAACAGGTAGCCCTGCGAAAATTCGATACCCAGGGATTCCACCACATCCTGTACCGCCTGGTTATGTACAAATTCTGCAACCGTGGCGATTCCGGCATTCTTGGCGAAGTAGACTATCGCTTTGGTGATCTCGTAGCTCTTACGATCGGTGTCGATATTACGGATATACTTGGCATCCACCTTAACAAAATCGACCTGCAGCTCGAGAATCCGCTCAAAGTTGGAATATTCGGTACCAAAATCATCAATCGCCAGTTTAAAGCCCATCTCTTTCAGACGACTGAGCTGACTGATGTGATTCTTCTTACCGGACGCACTGACTCCCTCGAGAATCTCCAGCGTAATCTGCGACGGATCAACACGATACTGAGCGGTCTTTTCTGACAGATAACCCTCCAGCCAGTGCTGGGCCAGATCATCCTCGGTGATGTTGAATGAAAGCAGCGTCGGGGTACCCTGAATAACAGCCAGCCCCCGGTCGATCATCTCACGGGTAATCCCCGGCAATAACCCCGATAATTGAGCGACATTCAGGAAATGATAAGGCGTATAGGCCTGACCACCCCGTTGCAGACGAGCCAGCGCCTCATAACGGGTAATTGTTCCGGTTCTGTTATCCCGAATGCCCTGAAAAAAAGGCACCAGTTGATGGGTATTCAGTGCTTCATGGAGATAACTGTTCCAGCGGATATGCTCCAACCGCGCTTCCTGATCCGGTTCATCCAGCTGAGCATCATAGATATGGTAACGATTCTTACCGCGGCTGCGAGCCTGGCTCAGCGCCTGGGTTGCCTGCCCTAACACGCCCTTTTGTGCGATGGCCGCACCGGCTGTAAAGGTCAGGGTAAAGCTCTGCTCATCAATCTGCAGCGGGTTAACAAAGAAGTACTGACGCAACCGCTCAAGCTCCGCCGCCAGATCGATCTCGCCGCTATAGAGCAGCGCAAATTCATCGGCATTAATCCTGAACAGTTCGCTCAGCCCTGCTGACAGTTGTTGCAGCTGTGCGGCAACAGCACAGAGAAAGCGATCCCCAAACGCCGGACCATAGGCGGTATTGATATAGCGAAAGTTATCCAGATTAAGCAGAATCAATGATTTGTGCTCGATACTGGCACGCAGCTCCAGTACCAGCTTTGACTGGTTCGGCAAGCCGGTCAGAACATCATGCTCCAGCGCGGTAATAAGTTGCTGCTGCTGATCATGAAGTTTCTGCTCCTGGCGCTGGCGGTCCAGAACAATATTGACCATCGCTGCACCAACATCGAGTAAGCGTTTATGAAACGCTGATGGGATTCGGTGCTCAAACGAAGACAGAGCAAATGAGCCTATGGCTTCACCTTTGTCATTCCGCACCGGCATCGACCAGCAGGCACAGAGGTTAAAGTCATAAGCGATCTCACGCAGGTCATCCCAGCGCTGATCGGTGAAAGTGTCCTGCACAAACACCGGTTCATTGCGGAACACTGCATTACCACAGGAACCACCGCCCGGCCCGGGCTTCAGACCGCATAAACGAGCCTGCCCTTCCGTTGGAACCGCCGGGGCAGCAATAACATTCAGTGCCCCCTGCGCCTCATCCATCACCATTATTGAAGCCACTGAATTAGGCAACAACGCCTGAGCCATATTACACAGCCCGTCCAGCACCTGACGATAATCCACATTACTGGCAACCTGAGAGAAGATGGACTGCTGAATCCGCAGGATGCTGTCGAGTTCTTCAACAGACATCTGCAGTTCAGCTGCCTTGGAAGTCCTTCCTGCCAGTGACTCAGTTTCAGCGACTGATGGTTTTTCGGTCATAAGATCGGTTTAACCCGCTTAATTCAGTGATTCTCTTTTATACCATCTGTATCGACGATCCCTGTGGTTTTTTTAGCCACAGTGCCCATTTTGGGTCACTTATTAAGAATCTTCCAATCGGAAGAATGTGCTCCGGTAGTGCTGCAGCTCGCTGATCGAGTCTTTAATATCATCCAGCGCCAGGTGAGAGCCTTTCTTCACCACCCCTGCCAGAACCTCCGGTGCCCAGCGACGGGCCAGCTCTTTGATCGTACTGACATCCAGATTGCGGTAGTGAAAATAGTCTTCCAGTTCGGGCATATATTTCACCAGAAAGCGGCGATCCTGACCGATGGAATTACCACAGATCGGCGACACGCCTTTAGCTACGTGCTCTGCAAGGAATTCCAGCGTCGCCAGCTCGGCATCTCTGTCGCTGATGGTTGAAGCCTTTACTCTGGCTGTCAGACCGGACTCTCCGTGCTGGCGTGTGCACCACTCATCCATACTGTCCAGCAGCTCATCGGACTGATGCACCACCAGATTCGGCCCTTCGGCAATAATATTGAGATCAGCATCGGTAACGATGGTGGCGATCTCGATAATCCGGTCCTGATCCGGATTCAGACCGGTCATTTCCAGATCGATCCAGATCAGATTATCAGTGCTCGGCATAACGGTATTCCTCAATGGCGGACTATAATTTTGCTACAGAATAGAATACCTTAGCCGACAATTAATGTTCACCCCCACAGACGATTAAGAGGCTTAATGTCGAAACGCAAGCTTACCCGCCGTCAGGCCTGGCGTATTAAAAAAATTCAGGAAGAAAGAACCGAAAGGGCAGCCCGAAAGGATTCGGATATTGATCAGCAGCTTGAGGGTGGTGACCTGGGGCCAGAACAGCACGGTCAGATCATCTCCCACTTTGGCCGTCAGGTGGATGTTGAGGCACTGGAGGGTGAACTCAAAGGCCAGATCATCCGCTGCCACATGCGCACCAACCTCGACGCACTGGTCACCGGTGATAAGGTTATCTGGCGCGCGGGCAATGAGTCCGGCGTCGTGGTCGCTACCCAGCCTCGCACAACCATTCTGCAACGGCCGAATAATCACGGCGAACTGAAGCCGGTTGCCGCCAATATCGATTACATCGTGATTACTATCGCGGTGGAGCCTCTGGCCCACTACAACCTGATCGATCGCTATCTGGTGGCCGCCGAACTGAGCGGTATTGAACCGGTAATTCTGCTTAACAAGACCGACCTGATCAATGACGAGCACCGTGAGCGGATCGAAACCATGATCGGCCTGTACCGGGAGATCGGCTATAAAGTACTGACCGTATCTTCAATGGATCGTCAGGGACTCAGCGAACTGCGTCAGATACTCAACGATCGGATCAGTGTTTTCGTGGGCCAGTCCGGTGTTGGTAAATCGTCACTCATTAATTCTTTGCTACCCGGCGTGGATCTGCGCGTTGGCGCACTGTCAGAATCAACCCGCAAGGGTACCCATACAACCACCACCGCGCGGCTGTTCCACTTCCCGGACGGTGGTGATCTGATCGACTCGCCGGGGATCCGGGAATTCGCTCTGTGGCATATCGATGAACAGAACCTGCTGGAAGGGTTTCGCGAATTTTCACCCTATCTGGGCTATTGTCGCTTCAGAGACTGCCGACATGAACAGGAACCGGGTTGCGCAATTAAGGAAGCTATCGAACAGGGAAAAATCAGCGAACAACGGGTCAACAGCTACAAACATATCCTGAACTCACTGAATCAGGATCAGGATCGCTAAGGCGGGAATACCGATGACAAGTGCAGAGACACCGCAAAACACAACCCAATGGGTGCACTACCTGGCTGATAAGAAGCCTCCAGTGCGCGTCAGTACGGTAATGCGGTTGAAAAAGCGCCTGTCTGATAAGCAGTGTTCCCTGATCGAATTGATCCGGATGATCAAAGCCGACCCCATTGTCTGCCTGCATGCGGTTTCTCTGGCTGGTGAACTGCATCATGAAAAAGAGTCTGAGGTCACCAGTATTGAGCATGCGATCAACTCACTGGGCGTCGACCGTCTGGAAGAGCTGATCTATACCCTGCCGACTCTGCGCCTCAATCCCAACAGCGTTGCTCACAAAATGTACTTTCGCGCTGTGGCCAACAGCCATCATGCCGCGACTCAGGCCCGCGCCTGGCTACAGAAACTGCGTGGCGGTATGTTTGCTGAAGAAAGCTATCTGGCGGCGATGTATTACGGCGTGGGGCACTGGATGTTATGGCACTTTGCGCCGTTGCACATGAGCCGCATACAGATGCTGATCCGGGAGCGTAAGTTCACCCCGGAAGTTGCAGAAAAACAGTTACTGGGTTGCACCATCGCATCGATATCCAAAGGTCTGGTGGCAAAGTGGAAGATCTCAGCACTGGCCCACGATACCCTGGAGCAGGAATCACCGCTTAATAAGCAGATCATAACCCGTCTGCACCAGCGCGCGCTGGGTGATCCGCGCCTGGGTGGGGAAGAACTGCGCTCGCTGAACCACCTGATTCAACAGAAGTTTTTCCCGGTCAAACTGGCTAACTGGCTGGCGGGTAAAACCAATATAAGCTGGACCAACGAATCCACCATGCATCTGGTAGACATCATCAATGACTACCTGCAGGGCGACCTGGACCAGACCCTCAGTTTCCTGCACCAGAACTGTGTACAGTCAGCGCAGCAGTACCATGTAGTGGGCACACTGGCCCCTGCAACAGAGATGCTGATGCTACCTTCGGATCTGACACCGGGTTACAAACTGACCGCTGCGGATCAGAAACTGATTCCTGATACCGTTCCCAAGCCTCCGGCCATCAAAGCCATTATCGAAGAACTGGAGGCCAATGAAGAGGCCCGTCCGAAATCGTCACAGGTCGATGATGACGAACTGATCATTATCGAAGATGACCAGTCACCGGCAGGGGACTTCACCGATGAGGCGCTGTATAACACCGTTGCTCAGCAATTCCTGAAAATGCCGGACAGCTATACCCAGAGCGCGGAAATTCTCAAAGATCTGATACAGGCACTCACTAGCGGACTCGGACTCGAACGCATTGCAGTGATGGTGCTACTAGGCAAGCGGGACAAGATGACTGTAGCTATGCTGAGTGGTTTTGAAGAGGGCCATCCGCTGTCTAAATCGACCCACAGTCTCAACGGCATGGATATTTTCTCGCGCCTGTATCAGAAACCCAGCTGTCTGCTGGTAAGCAAGGAAAACCGTTCCCGCATCCGCTCAATGCAACCGGGCACTTTCAGCCGCCATGTCAGTGATCAGGACTATCTGATGATGTCCCTGTTTGCCGGACCCAAGCCAATAGCGGTAATCTATGCTGACAGAGAGGGCCACGCAGGTGGTACACTGGACTTCCATCAGGAGAAGTTTAAGTTCCTCTGCAGCGCTGCCAGCGGCTGCCTGAATCATATTCAGACCCAGCGCGCAGCGTCCAAATAACCTGAGCATTACCACAGAGAGATCACATGCATCTGCCACTTGTCGTAGAAGCCCGGCAACTCGCCGCTGAGCTGAATAGTGAAAACCTGCTTATTCTCGACCTGTCCGCCCCTGAACGCTATCAGCAGGGCCATATTCCCGGTGCTATATCGGTACCGGCCGCCGCTTTGCTGCGCGGTGAAGGAGCGGTCCCGAATCTGATTCCGACGGCCGAACAGCTGAGCACTTTATTCAGCGCAATTGGACTGACTCAGGAACGACATGTGGTGGTCTACGATGACCAGATGGGACCACTGGCTGGCAGGATGATCTGGACCCTGCACAGCGCAGGTTTTCACAACTGTTCCATGCTTGATGGTCAGTTACCTGCCTGGCTTGCAGCCGGCCTGCCACTGGAAATGCACAGCAACACGCCACAGCCGACACCGGTTGAAGTTCACCTCAGCGATGAGCAGCTGGCGGATATTCCTTACATTCTGGCTCATCTGGACAGTCCGGATCACATCATTCTTGATGTCCGCTCTGCGGAAGAGTTCAGTGGTGAAAAAGTGATTAACGCCCGTAAAGGCGGTCACATTCCCGGGGCTGTGAATTACGAATGGACCCGCGCCATGATCTCCCCGCAGGACTGGCGTCTGCGCCCTGCTGAAGAGATCCTCAGCGAACTGGAAGCACTGGGAGTTACTAAAGATAAAACCATCATCACCCACTGCCAGACCCACCGCCGCTCCGGTTTAAGCTATCTGTTCACGAAACAGCTTGGGTTCGACAAAGTACGCTGCTACGATGGCTCCTGGTTTGAATGGGGTAATCAGGACGACACTCCCGTTGAAAGCGACTGATTTAGAACGGACTGAGTTGAAACAGACTGAGTCCGTACCTATATAACACTCTGTATTCTTTTTTGCGGAACACCTATCAGTGAAAGACTCCCTGTTTATTCTGCTGCAGCATCTGCTGCCTCAGCACCTGCTTTCCCGTGCCGTTGGTTATCTGGCGGAAAGCCGCTGCAACTGGATCCGAAAACCGTTTATTAAACTGTTTGCCAAACAGTATCAGGTCAATATGTCCGAAGCCCTGATCGAAGATCTGGACCAGTTTGAAAACTTCAATGCGTTCTTCACCCGTGAACTGAAACCGGGTATGCGCCCTCTGGATGACGCACAGATCGTCTCTCCTGCCGATGGCGCCATCAGCCAGATCGGTAAGATCGATTACGGTCGGATTCTGCAGGCTAAAGGCCGCGGTTACGGTCTCAGCACCCTGCTCGGCGGACACGCAGAACTTGCTGACCAGTTTACCAACGGTCACTTTGCAACGATCTATCTGTCGCCCAAGGACTACCACCGCGTACATATGCCGGTAACCGGCACACTGCGGGAAACGATTTATGTTCCCGGCGATCTGTACTCGGTAAACCAGACCACCGCTGAAGGCGTGGATAACCTGTTCGCCCGCAACGAACGTCTGGTTGCGATCTTTGATACCGAGTATGGCCCGATGGCGATGATTCTGGTGGGCGCGATGATCGTTGCCGGCATTGAAACTGTCTGGACGGGTCAGGTGGCACCACCACAGAACAATGGCTGGCGGGTTGACCATCAGACTCCACCAACGCCGGTTATACTGGAAAAGGGTGAAGAGATGGGCCGCTTTAAACTGGGCTCCACCGTGATTCTGCTGTTTGGTCAGGATGCGATCGAGTGGCAGGAAAATCTGCAGGCAGAAGCGCCGGTCCGACTGGGTCAGGCGATCAGCCAGCAATAATCGTATATCAGCACAGCAATACAGGGCTTTGATTATGGGTATATGGTCAGAAATTCTTACACAGCACAATGCCAGCGTCGACGACAACGGCCGTTGTACTGTATCCCAGGCTGAAACCGGTGACTGTATGGTGACACCACTGACCCATCTGGGCCTGTTTGATGTTATCGGCCCGGAAGCGGAAAAGTTCCTGCAGGGCCAGCTGTCCTGTGATGTCGCGATTGTCAGCGGCGGTCGCAGCCTGCTGGGTTCGCACTGTAATATCAAAGGCAGCATGATCAGCCTGTCCCGGGTGATGGCGGTTACTGATGGCTTCTGGCTGCGTTCTGAGCGCAACATTCTGGCACAGGCTCAGACCAATCTGAAAAAGTACATGATCTTCTCCAAAGCGGAGAGTCAGGATCGTTCTGAAGAGGTTCTGGGCCTGGGCATTCAGGGTACAAACGCCGCTGAGGCACTCGCTGCTGCGGGTGTTACGGTCCCTGGCGAGGAAGGCGAAACGGTTGCCATCGAAGGTGGTGTGCTGGTACGCGTTCCCGGTGACCGGTTTGAAGCCTGGCTCAGTGCCGATAATACTGCAGCGTTGCTGACTGAGTTACTTAAAAGTGCCGTATTGGCCGGCTCTGACAGCTGGCAGGCCAGTGAAATCGCTCAGGCCATTCCGACCCTGCATCCGGAAACACTGGAAACCTTTATCCCGCAGATGACCAACCTGCAGGCTCTGGACGGCGTCAGTTTTACCAAAGGTTGCTATACCGGCCAGGAGATTGTTACCCGCCTGCAGCATCGCGGTAAGCTGAAGCGCCCGATGTATCGCCTGAGTTTCAGCGGCGCATCTGCACCGGTAGCAGGCAGTCTGATCGATAGCCCTGACCGTAAGGGTGTGGGCACCGTGGTTGATAGCGTGCAGACCTCTGTTGATGGCGGTGAACTGCTGGCGGTCATCATCAAAGAAAGCTTCGACGATGCAGATCTGGCACTGACCATTGAGGGCATCAACGAACCGCTGAGCCGCCTCGACATCCCTTATACCCTGGCCCCTGAACTGTTCGAAGCGAAACGCTGATCCGCCACCGCGATACCGTACTGCCACTCTCGATGTGATACAGTGGCAGTATTCTCACCAGCCAGGAGTAACTATGTCTGATCCGGTGCGTCTTAAAGTCTTTCATCTGGACAGCGAAGCTCAGAATTGCCTCAGTCAGTTGTTTGATCTGCGGCTGGACGAGATCTGGGCAGGCGGCCTGCACACCTGCTTAGGCATGGAACACTGCCGGGCCAGCTGGCTAAGAGTACGCATTGGCGACGAACAGTGGCTGGAGTTCAATGTCGATCGCCATCAGTTCAACGATGGATTCACCGTTGGCAGCCTGGGGGTCAGCACCCTTGAAGCATCCCTTCCCCTTCCGGAAGAAACCAGCTGGATCAATCTCACCAGCGCCGTGCGGGTAACAAAAATCGATATCTATGAGCAGCGGGAGCTGATCGATATTGTCGCCCCCGGACTGGATTTCCCGGCTGAATCACTGAACTATGATTCTCTGCTGGTACTGCATCTGGATAACGCCTCAGCACTGATGATCGGCCTGGAACAGAACTTTGTCGAAGGTGAACTGGTAATACTTCAGACCGACCAACCGGAGCTGCAGGTCAGCGATAGCCTGCGATTACGTCGTAGCCTTGACGGCCACCTGACCGACTCAGATAAGTAACAGATCAGTCACTGATCACAAGCGCCACCAGTTCAGATGCCTGCGTGAATGATCCCAGTACAGATTGATACTGTCGCATTCACCGCCCCTTAAAACCAGATCGGAACACTGTTCGCCTGCCTGATATCCTCTGGGCACTTCTCCCAGAATCTGCGCCAGTGCATCAGCATCACCCGGCACCACCTCCAGATCCGCCACAGCACCGCAGAGTGCATTCTGGCGTGTGGAATCAGACAAGCCAAACCGCAGTGCGGATACCCCCTGATCGCCACCCAAAGTGACCTCTACCTTTACCTGATTCTCACCTTCAGGATACAAAAGACGTATATGGTCGGTTTCACCATCACAATTAATATCGGCACTGACGGCCTGAACCGGTTCCGCTATAACTACCTGCGCCATCGGTTCGGTGCCAACACAACCGGTCAGCAATAAACTGCCACACAGCAGCGGGACTAATCGCTGTTTAAACACATTCTGTCTCCTGGCCGGCCTGTCAGACGGCTCTGGGTGATAAAAAGCGGAAGCATGCTCTCAGCCAGAGCGGAGTTACAACCTGTCGATGGTGATCGATCAGGGATCAGAGCATCCTTCACATTTCAGCTGGTTATGAGTGACTTCAAGACCAAAAGGTTCACCAAAGATATCAAACAATGCTCTCCATAGGAGATTCCAGCAACGCTTTTCTTGCAGGCAGGTCATCGCAAAAGCATCCCGGTGGAGATGCCGTTAAATAGCTTTTTCTATAACACCAGAAAATGTTTCCGGCAGGATCAATCGGATTCAGCAAACTGTCGGGCTACGGCGGCAAACTCATCACGACAGGCGATGGCAGCCTCAACACAGACCGGATCAAACAACCTGCCACTCTCCTCTTCCAGATACGCATGCACATCATCCGCCGACCAGGCCTTCTTATAGCTCCGCTCGCTGATCAGCGCATCATAGACATCGGCTACCCGTACGATACGGGCCTCCAGAGGAATATCAGTTTCAGCAAGCCCCTGAGGATAACCGCTGCCATCCCAGTTCTCATGATGAGAAAACACCACATTCACCAGAATACCGCTGAAGGTCTTGTTCATCATGTGCATATTATCCAGCGTACGCTCGATAATCGCTTTGCCATGATGGGTATGGCATTTCATCTCCTGAAACTCGTCTTCCGTCAGACGACCAGGCTTCAGCAGAATCCGATCTGGAATGGCGATCTTACCGATATCATGCAACGGTGCACACTGAAACAGATCCTCGATATATTCATCATCCAGTTTAAATCGGGGGGCCAGATAACGAGCAATGATGCGGCAATAGCGACTCATCCGTTCCAGATGCTCACCGGTTTCATTATCCCGCAGCGCAGCGACATCCTTCAGAGTTTTCGCAGTACCCTGCAACCCCCTGATCGCAAACAGCTCACTGATCACCAACAATGACACCAGCTTTGCCGCCACATCGATCTGTAAACGGGTCCGATAATGGTTGAACCGTCGGGCGTTGGTCGCTGCAAAGGTGACAATACCGATAAACTGATCAGCATCGTACACCGGCACAATGTAACTGCTGTAAAACCCAAGGTCTTTCAGCAATCGCGCGGTATAACTGTCCGGCTCAACCGTCAAGTCGCGGATAATTCTCGCGGACGGATCTTCCTTAAGGGGATGCAGGCAGGTCAGCTTACTGAACGAAGCTTCGAGATAGGCCAGGGGCTCAGAGTAGCCTTCACTGCTCAGATAAGATTTCAGGCTGTCGGTCTGCTGATCGTACATTGCCACAGAGATGCGGCCGATATCGGAATAGCGACTCTGCACAATCTCCAGAATAGAAATCAGGTTACTGTTCAGTGATTCCCGAAACGATAGTTTTTCAAACGCTTCGGTAAAGCTTTCAGTTTTCTGATGCGCCGATACAACCTGTGCCAAAGTCTATTCCCAGCCATTAAATTAAAACAAACCCAACTTGGGTAGTGATAGTAATTCAAATACTTAGGAAAAACTTTTAAATAAATAATGCACACTCCGAAAAGTGCGCATTTATTGACTTCGATCTATTTATACAGACTCTGGCAACTGCCAGTTGATTGCAGGCTTGCCATGCATGCTCAGATAGCTGTTGGCCTGACTGAAGTGACGACAACCAAAGAAACCACGATGCGCAGCCAGTGGTGACGGGTGAGGCGCTTTCAGCACACAGTGGCGCTGAGGATCGATCACCGCGCCCTTTTTCTGCGCATAGCTGCCCCACAGCAGAAATACTACATTCTCACACTGCTCATTCACCGTCGCGATCACTCTGTCGGTAAAGGTTTCCCAGCCTTTCCCCTGATGGGAGGCAGCATTGGAATCCTCAACGGTGAGTACCGCATTCAGGAGCAATACCCCCTGCAGCGCCCAGTTTTCCAGATAACCGTGACCGACCGGTGCAATGCCCAGGTCGCTGTTCAGCTCTTTATAGATATTCACCAGTGACGGCGGCGTTTTAATGCCTGGGCGCACTGAAAAGCAGAGTCCATGGGCCTGTCCCGGTTGGTGATAAGGATCCTGACCGATGATCACTACTTTAACCTGATCCAGCGGTGTCGCTTCCAGCGCGTGGAACCATTGCGATGAGTGAGGATAGATTGTTTTGTGCTGTGCTTTTTCCTGCTGCAGGAACGCTTTCAGGTTCTGCATATAGGGAGCATCAAATTCAGCCGCCAGCCAGGGCTGCCAGCTGGGAGCGTTTTCCAGCGCCATAGTACATCCTTAAAAATCAGTTATCGCCACAGTCCCGGATCTTAGGATTTTCCTGACCGTCCCAGACTTCGCGGGTCAGGGTTTTACCATACAGGAAGGAGTAATAGCGAACCTTACCCGGCGCATGGGAGATCACACCGGAGATCAGAATCACCACAATATAGATCCAGGCTTCCGGCCGCTCAATCCAGTACACACCGGCAGCCAGCAGCAGTATTTTGAACAACACCAATTGGCCACGCAGCTGCAGCAACCAGATACTGTCTACCCACAGCTCTTTAGCCACCATCAGTACACCGCTACCAACACCCAGTATCAGAAACGGATACCAGACCGGTTCCGGCTGGTTAAACAGATAAGCACCTGCCAGACCGGCGATCCCCACCAGATGCAGCGAACGCAGGATAATGCTGATCCAGCGCTTCCCGGGCAGATGACGTTTCTTTTCTGGCACTAACCAGTGCATAGACAATTCCTGTTGTTCACAACTAAAAAGGGCCGCCTTATGGCAGCCCCTTTATCCTATCGCGTTAGCCTCGTGGGCGCATCGCCGGGAACAGAATCACGTCGCGAATCGACGGTGAATCGGTAAACAGCATCACCAGACGGTCGATACCGATACCCTCTCCGGCGGTTGGCGGCAGACCGTATTCCAGTGCGTTGATGTAGTCCGCATCGTAGTGCATCGCTTCATCATCACCGGCATCCTTTTCAGCCACCTGAGCACGGAAACGCTCAGCCTGGTCTTCAGAGTCATTCAACTCGGAGAAGCCGTTAGCCAGCTCACGACCGCCGACAAAGAACTCGAAGCGGTCAGTAATAAACGGGTTATCATCGTTACGACGGGCCAGCGGTGATACTTCCGCCGGGTACTCAGTGATGAAAGTCGGCTGATCCAGACGGTGTTCAACGGTCTTTTCGAAGATCTCGATCTGAACCTTACCCAGGCCCCAGATATCTTTCACATCGATATCCAGACGTTCAGCGATCTGACGCGCAGCGTGCTCATCCGCCAGCGCTTCAGCGGTGATATCCGGGTTGTAGTGCAGAATGGAATCGAACACGCTGATGCGGCGGAACGGTTTTTCCAGATCGTATTCGAAGGTTTCCAGCACTTCGCCTTCTTCGTTACGCACGGTATTCACGATGGTGGTAGTGCCCAGTACATCCTGCGCCACGGTGCGCAGCATATCTTCGGTCAGATCCATCAGATCATGGTAATCCGCGTACGCCTGGTAGAATTCAATCATGGTGAATTCAGGGTTGTGACGAGTCGACAGACCTTCGTTACGGAAGTTACGGTTGATCTCGAACACGCGCTCAAAACCACCCACAACCAGACGCTTCAGGTACAGTTCTGGCGCGATACGCAGGTACATATCGCGGTCCAGCGCATTGTGATGAGTAATAAACGGACGCGCCGTTGCACCGCCCGGAATCACCTGCAGCATCGGCGTTTCTGCTTCGATAAAGCGACGCTCGGTCAGGTAATTACGGATACCGGAAACAATCTTAGAACGGGTTTCAAAGACTTTACGGGACTGCTCGTTAGTGATCAGATCAACATAACGCTGACGGTAACGAATCTCTGTATCCTGCAGACCTTTGTGCTTATCCGGCAGCGGACGCAGGTTCTTGGTCAGCAACTGGTACTCTTCCATATCGACGTACAGGTCACCCTTACCCGACTTATACAGGGTACCGCTCACACCGATGATGTCACCCAGATCCAGACCTTTTGCAAAGGCACGTGCTTCTTTATTGACGTAGAACTGAATACGGCCAGACATATCCTGAATAACACCGAACGCACCACGGTTCAGCATCACACGACCGGCAACGCTTACCTTGATACCCGCTTCAGCCAGCTCCTCTTTAGATTTCTCACCGTGTTCAGCCTGCAGATCTTCTGCGTAGCTGTCGCGACGGAAAGTATTAGGATATGCATTACCCGCTTCACGCAGACCGTTGAGCTTTTCGCGACGTTCTGCAATCAGGCGGTTTTCATCTTGTGGCTGAGTGTTATCAGACATTTTCTGTGAAACCCTTCAGTAAAAACTGTTCTATATAGTCTTTGATTCATCGGACTGCCTCAGCAGTCCGGCATAAATATTCTTCAGTTGTTTATTGCTGCAGTTGCCGTTGGCAATTACAGGCCCGCCTTCAGACTGGCCTCAATAAACATATCCAGATCACCGTCCAGAATCTTATCGCAGTTACTGCTCTGTACGCCGGTACGCAGATCCTTGATACGCTGATCATCCAGTACGTAAGAACGGATCTGGCTACCCCAGCCGATATCCGCTTTGTTGTCTTCCATTTCCTGCGCCGCTTCGGAGCGTTTCAGCATCTCGATCTCGTACAGTTTTGCACGCAGCTGCTTCATACAGGTGTCTTTGTTCTGGTGCTGGGAGCGCTGACTCTGACTCTGCACTACCACGCCAGACGGCATGTGAGTAATACGTACCGCCGACTCGGTCCGGTTTACGTGCTGACCACCGGCACCGGATGCCCGGTATACATCGACCCGCAGATCCGCCGGGTTGATGTCGATATCGATGTTGTCATCGATCTCCGGAGAAACGAATACAGAGGAGAATGACGTATGACGACGGCCGCCGGAGTCGAACGGTGATTTACGCACCAGACGGTGGACACCGGTTTCTGTGCGCAGCCAGCCAAATGCGTACTCACCCTGGAAGCTGATGGTCGCAGACTTGATACCAGCAACATCGCCAGCAGAGACTTCCAGCAGTTCGGTCTTGAAGCCTTTATCTTCACCCCAGCGCAGATACATACGCAGCATCATCTCTGCCCAGTCCTGCGCTTCAGTACCGCCGGAACCTGCCTGAATATCCAGGAAGGCATTGTTGCCGTCAGCTTCACCGGAGAACATACGGCGGAATTCCAGCTGATTCAGCAGGCCTTCCAGAGTCTCGACTTCAGCGCGCACTTCTTCAACGGTATCTTCATCATCCTCTTCCACCGCCATGTCCAGCAGATCGTGGGCATCAGCGACACCGGATTCCAGCTGATCAATGGTGTTCACCACGCCTTCCAGCATCGAACGTTCTTTACCCAGCGCCTGAGCACGCTCAGGCTCGTTCCATACCGCCGGATCTTCCAGTTCGCGGCTCACCTCTTCCAGGCGCTCCTGTTTCTCCGGATATTCCAGATAGGTACGCAGGGTTTCGGTGCGCTCGCTGATATCTTTGAGGCTGGTGATGATCGGATTAATTTCCATCGTTGACGATTAACTCTCTGCTGTCTCGACTAAAAGGCTCTATCGCGGAGCTCTGCTCAGTTCTGTTAAAGGGGAATTCTGCGACCAGACTCCCGGACTCGGGCGTTAAAAAAGCAGCGCATTTTACCCGATTCACCCGCAACTGTGTACAAAACAGACGGAAAAAACTCGACTTTTCCGCACACCATCAGCCAGAATCAAAGCTGTTGGTAGTTTTCAAATCAAGTCGCGTAATTTAAGGACGAATGATGAAGCTTGCGCTGATTCTCTGGACTGTCTGCCTCCCCCTGCTCCCCTCGCTGACTCAGGCGGCGGACCGAACCATTCTGGTACAGGAGATGACCTCCTCCATTTTCGGCATAGCCTGTGTAGCAATATTCGCGATCAGCTATCTGTTTGTTCTGGGTGAAGAGTATTTTCATCTGCGTAAATCAAAACCGGTGATCGTCGCGGCGGGACTGATCTGGTTACTGATCGGCATCGCCTTTACCCTGCAGGGCGATACCGAGAGCGCCGCCATCAACTTCCGTCACTATCTGCTCGAATACGCTGAGCTGTTCTTCTTCCTGCTGGCTGCGATGACCTTTATCACCGCCCTGGAGGAGCGTCTGGTTTTCGCAGCGCTGCGAGCCTGGCTGGTATCCCGCCAACTAACGCTGGTGCAGATATACTGGGCCACCGGTATTCTGACCTTCTTCCTTTCACCTATTGCCGATAACCTGTCCACGGCTCTGCTGATGGGTGCGGTTGTGATGGCAGTAGGGCATGAGCAGATCCGTTTTGTCGGTGTTGGCTGTATCAATGTCGTGGTCGCTGCCAACGCCGGAGGTGCCTTCAGTCCGTTCGGCGATATCACCACCCTGATGGTCTGGCAGAAAGGTATGGTTGAATTCGGTAGTTTCTTCGACCTGTTTTTCCCGGCACTGATCAACTGGCTGATTCCTGCGGTACTGATGTCGACCGCCATTGAACGAGTCTCGCCAACCGTGGAAAGACGCCATGATCAGCGCCATATGAAGCCGGGCTCCATAGTCATAATGGTACTGTTCCTGTGCACCATAATCACCGCCGTCAGCAGCCATAGCCTGCTCCATCTGCCGCCGGTACTGGCGATGATGACCGGCCTCGGTGTACTTAAACTTTACAGTTATCTGCTTGGTCGCAGAGAAGGCGACGTACGGGATACCGGGCATTTTCATACCCATCAGTCCGAAAGCAGCGCCGATCTGGATAAGGCCATAGGCGACCACACCGATGTCATCCGCCGCTTTGATATTTTCAAAGTCGTGGAGCGGTCCTCCTGGGATACGCTGATGTTTTTCTACGGGGTGGTTCTGTGTGTCGGCGGACTGAGCACTCTGGGCTACATGGCACTGATGTCAGAATTGTTCTACGACAGTCTGGGTCCGACACTGGCGAACAGTCTTATCGGCGTATTGTCGGCTCTGGTGGATAATATCCCGGTAATGCTCGCGGTACTGAATATGCAACCGGACATGAATCTGAATCAGTGGTTGCTGGTGACACTTACCGCCGGCGTTGGCGGCTCACTGCTGTCGGTAGGGTCTGCCGCGGGTATCGCATTGATGGGCCAGGCGCACGGGGTGTACACCTTCTTCAATCATCTGAAATGGAGCTGGGCTATCGGACTGGGCTATATCGCCAGTATTCTGACTCATTTATGGCTGAATGGCGCTTAAACAGCGCCAGACAGAAAGGTAATAACAAGATAAGAATGTGTCAGGGGGAATCAGATACCGAATTCCGCCAGTACCTGTGGTACCCACTGAGCAACCCGCGGTGCTGACTGAGCGTTCTGACAATCTTCATCAATTGCTAGTCCGACAAACTGACTGTGGTCTTCAGTCAGCGCTTTGGATTCCTCAAAATCGTAGCCATCGACAGGCCAGTAGCCCACCATTCGCGCGCCCCGACTGACCAGCTTATCATGCAATGCGCCCATCGCATCGAGAAACCATTCACCGTAACCCACCTGATCACCCAATCCGAACAACGCACAGGTCACACCGGTCAGATCCTTATCATCCAGCTCAGCCCAGACATCGGACCAGTCTTCCTGCAATTCACCGTAATCCCAGGTCGGGATACCCAGAATCAGATAGCGGTATTCGCCCAGCTGGTCTAATCCTTCAGCGGCGATATCGTGCAATCCAACCCGTTCATTACCGGCTTCAATCGCAATCAACTCGGCAATCCCTTCGGTATTCCCCGTAGTGGAGCCGTAAAACAGACCGATTTCCTTACTCATGTATCTCTCTTAACTGTATCCGGAAGTTCGCAAACCGTTCAGGATTTCGGTGCAAACGCGTCAAATGCATCATTGGCCAGCTGCTCGACTGACTCACGGGCATCGGACAGGGCCTTCATATTGTTGTCATTCGCTTCTTTCAGCGTCGCTTCCAGTTGCTTCGCATATTCCTGCTGCAGTTTAATCAGTTCCTCAGGAGAGCTGCAGCCCTGCATCTGACGGGTCTGATCGACAGTGGCATCAATACACGCTTTGGTACAGGCCATCTGCTGTTTGGTCAGCTCTTCCAACATTTTCGTCTGAATATTGACCAGTTCCTTGAACGGACCCATCGACTGATTCAGGGCTTTCGACATATCTTGAAACATAAGCATATCCTTTCAAGCCGGCTGGTGCAGACGCCTCTGCCTGGTCGCACCAGAAGTTGATCTTCGTTGTTATTATGAGGCTGATAGCCGCATCAGTGTCGCGGGAGTTCAGCCGTCTTTGATCTCAATTGCAGATAGTTTACGATGAATACCTATCAGGCCACAAACCATGGGACACTACTATGCGACTTTTACATACCATGCTGCGGGTAACCGATCTGCAGAAATCGATCTCGTTCTATACCGATATCCTGGGTATGAAGTTGCTACGCCGTAAGGATTTTCCCGACGGCAAGTTCACTCTCGCCTTTCTCGGCTACGGCGACGAATCTGAAAATACCGTGCTGGAGCTGACCCATAACTGGGATACTCACTCCTACGAGATGGGCAATGCTTATGGTCATATCGCCGTAGAAGTAGAAGATGTCTACGCCGCCTGCGAAAAGATCAAAACCAAAGGCGGTCAGGTTGTGCGCGAAGCCGGCCCGATGAAGCACGGTTCAACCATTCTGGCGTTCGTGCGCGACCCGGATGGCTACATGATTGAGCTGTTAGGATCAAAGTGACAATAGCGCTGTTCTTTTTAAGCCATTGGAGTAGAATAGCGCCAACATTAGCACTAGCTAATTAAGCAATTTCATGATCTGCGCCAAGAGTCCCGGCCAAAAAGATCTGATCTGTACCTTTCGCGATCAGAAAAGGGGCCGCTATAATAGGCGCCAATTTTTATTATCCAAACACTTACGGGCGCATCTCGATGAGTAAGAAACTAATTCTGGCCGCCACCGGCCTGCTGTTAACTCTCAATACAGCCTCTGTTTATGCTGCCAGCTTTGCCAAGGGTCTGAAGGCGTTTGAATCTCAGGATTACAAAACCGCACTGACCGAGCTGGAACCACTGATCGGTGAAAATAACCTTGATGCGATGAACATGGTCGGTCAGATCTACGAAAACGGCCACGGCGTAGACGCAGATCCGGCGAAGGCACTGACACTGTACAACCGCTGTGCCGATCAGGGCCACCTCGGTTGCGTGAACAGCCGTCGCGCTCTGAAAGACAAAGAGTACAAACAAGAGCTTAAAACTGTAGAACCTGCTGCACAGTCCGGAGATGCAGTTGCCCAGAACCGTCTGGGTGAAATGTACGAATTCGGCTACGGCGTCAGCCGTGATGCTGCTGCAGCACTGAGCTGGTACGAAAAAGCCGCCGATCAGGGGCTGGTTGTGGCTCAACATAACATCGGCCGTGCTTACAACTTCGGTACCGGCGTTCAACAGGACTTCTCTCAGGCAGAGCAGTGGTACCGTAAAGCCGCTGAACAGGCTGATGCGATGTTCTTCCTCGGTGCACTGTTATGCAACAGGGAACTGGCTCACTTCTCTTGAGGCAGGCAAAGTACGCTGTTCCCTGAAAGACTGGATGACTATGTCAGTGCTGATAACCCCGTACGCATTATTGATGCCTACGTTGATCAGCTCGATATGGCGGCGCTGGGGTTTACTTATGCCCAAACCAAAACAACAGGCCGTAAACCCTACCATCCCGGTGATCTGCTAAGCTCTATCTGTACACCTCAATCAGCTGCGCAGTACCCGCCGACTTGAAAAAGAGTGCTCGCAATCTGGAAGTGGTCTGGCTGCTAAACCCTGGCGCCGGACTTTAAAACACTGGCCAACTTCCGGCAGCAGAACAGTCATGCGATAAGGCAAGCCTGCCGTGCCTTTATCCGTTTTTGCCGGGAGGCAGAGCAGTGGTACCGTAAAGCCGCTGAACAGGGCCATACTGATGCGATGTTCTTCCTCGGTGCACTGTACTCAAACGAACACGGCTCCGATGCCGGCCAGCACACCAACATCACCGCGTATGCATGGCTGCAGAATGCTCTGGAACTGGGTAACCCGACCGCCAGCGCAATCCAGTCCCGTATCGTGATGAAACTGTCCGAAGAGACACGCAACTGGCTCAGGCACAGTCCCTGGCTGAAGAGTACAAAACCAAATACGTTGTACCTTTTAAATAAGTCAGCATAGATTCACAAAACCGGGCACTTGCCCGGTTTTTTTATGTACCTGAAGACCGCCTCAGACCATAGTTGACGACAAAGATACTCACAACCCCGGCCACAAAATGCTATAGTGGCCAACTTTTAACCAGTTCCGGCCTTTCCGCAACACCAAAGGGCAGTAGATCTATGAATCAGGCAGCCCCATCCCTGACCGCTAATCAGAGCGTGTCGACTCCACTCGTTATTACCGCACTGCTGATTGTTGCCGGTGCCTGTACTTATCTGATGCAGACGGTTTCAACCGATTCGGCGTTATTGCTGGCACTCGGAGCCGCTTTGGGTCTGGTGCTGTTTCATGCCTCATTCGGCTTTACCACCGCCTGGCGCCACCTGATTATTGACCGCCGCGGCAAGGGCCTGCGAGCGCAGATGATTATGCTGGCAGTGGCTGTCTGCCTGTTTTTTCCTGCGCTGAGCAGCGGTACGCTGCTGGGCAATGATGTTGCCGGTTATACCCGCCCACTGGGCTGGTCAGTCGTCGCAGGCGCATTTATCTTCGGCATCGGTATGCAATTAGGCAATGGCTGTGCATCCGGTAACCTTTACCATGTTGGCGGCGGCCAGCTCCGTGCTATTCCAAGCATGATCGGCTTTATGGGCGGCGCCCTCTGGGCCACAGCCGATTACGAATGGTGGACCGCCCTGCCCCAGCTGGCGCCGGTGGTACTGACCGAGCAACTGGGCACGGCGTTCGCGATCGCTATCAATCTGGCCCTGTTTGCCGCTATAGCCCTGTTCTCCATCTGGCTCGAAAAGCGTCGTCACGGCACTCTGGAGACCGACCTGAAACAGGGAGACTTTACCCTACGACGCCTGATTCAGGGTCCATGGCCGTTTATCTGGGGTGGTATTGCTCTGGCATTGCTCAATTTTGCAATACTGGCTGAAACTGGTCGACCATGGTCCGTGGCGCTGGCGTACCCGCTATGGGGTGCAAAAACCTACCTCTGGCTTGAGGAAACCTTCGCCCTGGGTCTCGAGCTGGAACTGGATTTCTGGACCTACTGGCTGCAGCCAGGCCGTGAATCAGCGCTCGGTGAATCCCTGTTTGAGGACACCGTATCCCTGACGAATATGGGCATTATTCTGGGCGCATTTCTGGCCGCAGTACTGGCGGGCAAATTCAGCTGGCAATGGCGCATGCCTGCTCTGCACTGGCTGGCAGCAGCCATCGGTGGCGTTATGCTGGGCTATGGCGCGACAATCTCATTCGGCTGTAACATCGGCGCGTACTTTGGTGGTATAGTCTCCGGCAGTTTGCACGGCTGGCTCTGGCTGGCCGCCGCTTTTACCGGCAGTCTGGTGGGCACACAGATCCGTCCACTGTTTAAACTGCCGAAAGATTAATCACCGCTTCCCGAAAGCACCGACTGTAAGACACAAGATATGAGCAAACCGTTTCCGGAAACCGAAGGTGAACTGCGTCAACCCACACTGCTGCGCCGACTGGCAGCCATGGTCTATGACGGTTTTCTGATCGTCGCCATCTGGATGTGTACCGGCTTTGCCGCAGTGGCGATCAACGGCGGTGAAGAGGTGCAGGGGCCCGTATTCCAGACCGCACTCTTCCTAATGACCTTTGCCTTCTTCGCCTATTTCTGGGTACGTCTGGGCCAGACTCTGGGGATGCAGGCCTGGCAACTGCGGGTACAAACCCTGGACGGCCGCCATATCACCCTGAAACAAGCACTGATCCGGTTTATGTCAGCCATTGTCTCATTCGCCTGCTTCGGTCTGGGCTTCCTGTGGATGCTTTTTTCATCCAATAAAGCCACCTGGCACGACAGTTTTTCAGAAACTCAGATTGTGCTGCTGCCGAAGAAAAGTAAGAAGAAGTAAAAGAGCTACTGGCTCGTGGCTCGTGGCTCGTGGCTCGTGGCTCGTGGCTCGTGGCTCGTGGCTCGTGGCTCGTGGCTCGTGGCTCGTGGCTCGTGGCTGAATAGTATCTGCTTTTTGTAGGAGGGGCTTCCAGCCGCGATTGATCATCCTGGATCAGTGCCACTTCATCGCGGCTGGAAGCCCCTCCTACATCATAATCAAGACGGCCCCCGCTCTTCGCCTTTTCGAGCTACGTTCTGGTTCATCGCCGCGAGGGCGCGCCTCCCACAGAAGCCCGTCCTCTACAATCACACCGGCCCTTGTACTTCGCTTTTTCCAGCAAGCGACTTCGTCGCGTCACGCAAGTCTCGCTTGCGAGACGGTCCAGCCACTCGCCACTTAGTCGCCAATCTACGATTGCCGACTACCCCACCCTTCTGAGCATCCAGGTACCGAGCAGCATACAGATACCGATCGGGATCAATGCCGCCCAGATCGGTTCGATATGCACGATAGAGCTGAACGGCGCAAGAATATCCTGACTGATTTTGAAGATCATGCCGACAACGACCCCGGCGACGATACGCTGTCCGGTGGAGACGCTGCGCAATGAGCCAAAGATAAAGGACACAGCCACCAGCACCAGACCGATAATCGCCAGCGGTTGTAGCATCTTGCGCCAGAAGGTCTGCATAAAGCGGTCGTTATCCAGCTCCTGTTCCGCCAGATACTGGCTGTAGCGGTACAACTCACTGGTGGACATCTCTTTTGGCTTCACCAACAGTACCTTGAGGCGCTGCGGGGTCAGTTTCAGGTCCCAGCTCTGAGCTGCATGTTCACTGATCTCGGTACGATCTCCGTGAAAACGGGTTTCAACCACATTACTCAGCTGCCAGTGATCCCCCTGATGTACGCCTGACTGCGCAATGCTGGTCAACGCCAGGCTGCTATCAGGATTAAGCACAAAGCGGGTAATACCACGAATCTCACCGGTCGGTGTCACCACGTTGATATGCACGTACTCATCTTTTTCCCGGTGCCAGATACCGGTTTTACCAGATACCGTACCGCGACTAAGCAGTTCAGCACGGGTACTCTCGGCCACAGTTCCGGCATAAGGCGCAACATACTCACCCAGCAACATCGCCAGTAGAGAGAGCGCTATAACCGGTTTCAGGACGGTTGTTACCAGACGGGCCACAGATACACCCGCAGCTCGCATGACCGTCAACTCGCTACCTGACGCCAAACCACCCAATCCGACCAGACAACCGATCAGACAACTCAGTGGCAGATATTCATAGACTGCTGCTGGCACCTGATACGAAGAATAGATCAGCATCCGGGTCACGGTGTAACGCTCGTTCACCTCCGGCATCTCTTCCAGCACCCGGAACATAAAGTCCAGACCGATAACAATCAGCAGAACGATCAGAATGCTCAGCAGAACCTGCTTACCGATATAGAGATCCAGCTTACGCATTGTTCGCCCTCCGGCTCAGCAGACGACGCCAGAACTGTTTCAAAAACAGCAGACTCAGCGCCAGCGCCAGGAACAACAGATGGATCAGCCAGATAATCGAGACGTGACCATCACCTTTTTCAAGATAGTTACGGGCATTGGTCAGCAGCACCAGATACGCCATATACAACAGAATGGACGGAATCAGTTTCGCGTAACGCCCCTGACGTGGATTGGTCTTCGACAGAGGCACCGCCAGCAAAGCGACGATCAGGGTCAGCATCGGCAGGGATAAGCGCCAGTGCAGCTGCCCCTGCTCGGCCGGGCCACCACTGATCAGATCTGCCGTCGGCGTGGAATAAAGCTCGTTCACCTGAGTGGTCTGTTTCTGCTCGGCCAGGCGTACGCCGTACTCTTTAAAAGCGATCTCACGGTAATCAGCTTCACCCGGATTACCTTCATAACGATAGCCGTTATCCAGTACCAGATAGCGCACACCGGTCTCCGGATTGGTGTAACGGCGGCCCTTCTCAGCAACCACCAGCACCAGCTTTTCGCCATTACCGGTATCGACACGCTCCGAGATAAAGACACCTTCCATCTGGCCATCAGTCTCGTTCAGGGCTTCCACATAGGTCACCCGATCGCCTTTCGCCAGGGTCTGGAAACGCCCGGCAGTGATCACATCGAACTCACCGGCATTACGCTGCTGCTCCAGCATTACTTCGGTTTTCAACGCGCCGGCAGGCGAAACAAACAGACTCAGAACCGCTACAATCACCGCAGTAAAAAAGGCGGGGCCGAGGGTGTAGGCCGCCAGCCGTCGCTGACTCATCCCGGTGGCTTTTAACACCACCATCTCACTTTCCAGATAGATCCGACCATAGGCCAGCAGGATACCGAGGAACAGGCCTAACGGCAGAATCAGCTCAAGAAAACCCGGCAAACGGTAGAGCAGATAGTAAAACACCGCTTCCAGCGGGATCTCACCGGCGGCGGCAATACCCAGATAACTGATAAATCGCCCACTCATGATGATCAGCAGCAACACCGCGGTTACAGCGGTCATACTGATCAACACCTCTTTGGCGAGATAACGGAAAATGATCAAACGGCACTATCCTGTGTATAAACTGACAAAAGAATTAACTCTGATGCCGAAAACGGGGTTTTGTTTCTGTGGCATTAGGATAAAATCCGAAGCATACATCGAACGATGGCCGCGCCTGTCACTCAATGCTCACTGCGAATGCACAGCCACATCGGGCGCCATTATCATATAAACAGTACCAAATGTCTTGGGAACCTGAGTACCAGTCCCCTTACTGTGGAGAAAGCATGGAATTTC
Organism: uncultured Amphritea sp.; assembly: GCA_963669425.2. Classification (GTDB taxonomy): domain Bacteria; phylum Pseudomonadota; class Gammaproteobacteria; order Pseudomonadales; family Balneatricaceae; genus Amphritea. The sequence goes on along the minus strand of CAXXNC010000002.1, from coordinate 148,700 downwards.
AAATCGTTACCGGTTCAGTTGAAGCCCTGGAAACAGAATGTTTAATCGTCGGCGTTGCTCCTGAAGCACAACTGGCACCTTCTGCTCAGCAGGTCGATCAGGCCAGCTCCGGCTACCTGCGTGAAGTCGCAGAAGATCATCAGGGTAAAGCCGGTGAAGCACTGCTACTGCACAAGGTACCGGGTGTAAAAGCTAAACGGGTACTGCTGATCGGGCTGGGCAAAGATGATGAGCGTAGCGACCGTAACCAGAACAAGATTATCAAAGCGATCATGGCGCAACTGAAAGCTATTCGCTGTGCCACTGCAGTGGTCGCGCTGGATGGTCAGGAAAGTGCTGATCAGGATCTGTACCGTCAACTGCGTCATAACACCGAGTGGGCCAGCGCTGAGCTGTACCACTATGACACCACCAAGAGCAAAAAAGCGGACGAGCCGGAGCTGCAGTCGCTGTCCTTCCTGGTCGCAGCAGACGATGCTGAACTGGCTGAATTCTCCATCAGCGACGGTACTGCGATTGCCAACGGTGTCGATACGGCTCGTGAACTGGGCAACCTGCCGGGTAACATCTGTACACCAACCTATCTGGCGGACCAGGCACTGGCACTGGCTGAAGACTGCGAAGATCTGACCACTACCATTCTCGACGAAGACGAGATGGAAAAGCTGGGTATGCACTGCCTGCTGTCTGTCGGCAAAGGCAGCTCCGAGCCATCCAAGCTGATCGTCATGGAATACAAAGGCGGCGAGCCGGACCAGAAGCCACACGTGCTGATCGGTAAAGGCATCACCTTCGATACCGGCGGTATCAGCCTGAAGCCGGGCGCCAAGATGGACGAGATGAAGTTCGACATGTGCGGCGCGGCCAGCGTGATGGGTGCCATGGAAGCCCTGACCGAACTGGGTCTGGATATCAACGTTGTCGGTATTATCGCCAGCGCTGAGAACATGCCATCCGGTCACGCTTCTAAGCCAGGCGATATCGTTACCACCATGTCCGGTCAGACCGTTGAAATCCTGAACACCGACGCTGAAGGCCGTCTGGTTCTGTGTGATGCACTGACCTACGCTGAGCGCTTTGAGCCTGAAACCGTGGTCGACGTAGCGACTCTGACCGGTGCCTGCATCGTAGCACTGGGTCACCACGCCACAGGCCTGCTGTCTAACGATGATCTGCTGGCTGATGACCTGCTCGCAGCCGGTGAATTTGCGGCTGACAAAGCATGGCGCCTGCCACTGTGGGATGAGTATCAGGAACAACTGGACAGCAACTTCGCCGATATGGCGAACATCGGTGGTCCGGCTGCCGGTACTGTCACTGCGGCTTGTTTCCTGTCCCGCTACACTAAGAAGTTCCGCTGGGCTCACCTGGATATCGCCGGTGTGGCATGGAACAGCAACGGTAAAGCCAAAGGCGCAACCGGCCGTTGCGTACCACTGCTGTGTCAGCACCTGATTCAGCAGGTGGATGATCTGGCTGACGACGAGTAAGCCTTATCCGGGTCTGAGCGGGCCAGCGCCGCGTTATCGCTTATTTCGAAATGCTCACCTACCATCTGTAGGCTGTGCTTTCTCAATAATCGATGCCTTGCTCTGACCCGTTCATACTCCTGATAACCACAGGGTAGGTACTAGCAATGTCTCAAGCTGACTTTTATGTACTACCGGATGATGCACCGGAAAGCCGCACCGCTTTCCTGTGTCGTCTGGCCGACAAAGTACTGGGTAAAGGGCTCAATGTCTTTATCCATGTCGCCAGCGAACCGGAAGCCGAGCGGCTTGACCAGTTGCTATGGGATTACCGTGCGGATGCCTTTATTCCCCACGGTATTCTCAACACCAAACCGGATGCCCCGGTACAGATAGGCTGGGGAGACCAGCTACCGGAGCATCGCGATGTGTATATCAACCTCCATCTGGATGCCAGTGAAGAAACCCTGAAGTTTGACCGGATTCTGGAGATCGTAATCCAGCAACCGGATATTCTGGCTGCCACCCGTAAAAACTTCGCCCTGTACAAGCAGAATGGCATCACGCCAAAGATGCACGATATGCGCCCGAAGCAGGGATAGCAGCCAGCCTGAATTTCTGAGACGGCTCAGCTCTCTTCGACAATATCCGCCTTGGTACTGTCAAAAAACTCCAGCACTTCCCGGGTCTCCCGCGGCGGTACAGCAAAATTGTTCAGCGTTGTTTCCAGGGCGGTAATCAGAATCTGCCAGTCCTCCTCATCAATCCTCATCCCCTTATGAGAGATAGCCATCTCGCGACCGCCGTAATGCAACGGGCCACCGGCTTCTGAAACGATAAAATCAACAATAAACTGCTTCTCCCGGGCGATCCCGTCATCACCACGATGAGCCCAGAAACGTCCCAGTTTCTCATCGGCAGCGATCTGGGCAACCACATCATCCACCACTGCGCTGATAGCATCATAGCCACCCAGACGCTGATACAGAGTGGCGTCATCCGCAACCACCTGAACACTGCCGGTCAGCAGTACAACCGGCACGATACAGTGCGCCGCAATTCGTTTAACAATTCTCTTCATAGCAGTTCTCCTTGAGTTAACTGCTATTCAAAGTAAAGAGCGTCGTATTGAAAGAGAAATTCTATTTCTGAATGCGATTTATAGGCTTTACTTATAAATACTAAATCGCAACCGCTGCATCCAGCCCCGCCAGCAGTACCGGTGCCTGATGCTGCAAATAATCGATAAATGCCTGCAGATGATCCGCACGTCCGGCATCCGTATTCCAGATCCAGTAATAATCAAAGCAGGCAGGCTGATCCCGCTCACAGAACAGTGGCAATGCCGTGGCGTTGGTAGCTGAAATCTTAGCGCGGGGTAAAATCCCGGCACCGATCCCCAGACCAGCCCAGTCTTCGATGACCTGATAACTGATTGCCTGTCCCGGATAGGCCGTAAGCTGACACTGCCTGGCACTGAACAACTCATCCAACGCACCGTTCAGGCCGCAACCACCACCCGTCATAATCACCGGCGTCGATGGCAGATCACTCAGTGTATAAGAGAGATGGCGCTCCGGTGTTTCTGCAGAATGCGCGGGCAGGTACCAGAGGGGATCACGGTAAAACAGCAAGTGGTTCGTCTCATCAGGTTCACTGACTCGCGGTACGATCTGCAGATCGATCTGCTGCCGGTCGAGACGATTATCCAGCTCATCAATAAAGCATTCTTTAAAGAAAATGGTTACTTCAGGATGGATCTGTCGAAAAGGCTCCAGTACATGATTGAGCCGTTGCATATCCACCAGCGGTGAAAAGCCGATCCGGAGCACCTTATGTTCAGGATTATGATAACTGTGCGCGGCACCGAGCATCTCATCCCGACTGCGTAACACCTCTTCAATTTTCGGCAACATAAACTCGCCGAATGCAGTCAGTTCGACACTGCGGGTCGTGCGCTGAAACAGACGATCACCCAGCTCTTCTTCCAGCTGTGCGATTGCATTCGACAAGGTAGGTTGAGTCGCAAAGCTGATCTCTGCGGCCTTACTAAAAGACCCTTCTTTGGCGACGTTCACAACAAATTGCAGCTGTTTAAGATTCATATGTCGATTTATTCATTTTTAAAATAAGTACTATTAATAAATAGAATTTATCAATCTATTCACATCAGCTTAGTCTCTTCACAACAGGATTACCAGATCTGGCTCTGGCCTGAACCTGCCAGAAAGCACCTGCCAGAAAGGAGAGCAAAATGAATAACACGGCAATCGAATTGGTCGGCTTCGGGCTCATCATTCTGCTGATGGCAACACTATTTCTTCGCGCCCTGATGCAGGAGCTGGCCACCCGAGAACGTCAGCGCAAGCTGCTGGCAATTGCCCTCAGCAGCGGCGTACTGGCGTTTGGTTTTAAAATCGGTCTGGTAGTGCTGTTCGGCAGCAGCCTGCTGCCGCCGGAGAAACTGCTCAGTGACAGGTACCATCAGGCTCCCCGACAGGGTACCGCCAATCTTACTGAACATGCCGCGCCTCTTTTTTCTGATCGCTGGCAGGCGCTGCCTTCAAGAGCACCGATACCCAGCGACAATCCACCCACACCGGCCAAAATCGCACTGGGTGAAAAGCTGTTCTTCGATAAACGGCTATCTCAGGACAATACCGTGTCCTGCGCATCCTGCCATCAGTTGAATCCTGAAAAAGGCGGCGCAGATGGCTTATCCACCTCAGAAGGTATCTTCAGGCAGCACGGCGACCGCAACGCCCCCACCGTGCTTAACGCCGCTTTCCAGCAGGTGCTTTTCTGGGATGGCCGCGCAGCTTCTCTTGAAGAACAGGCGCTGGGCCCTCTGATCAATCCGTTGGAGATGGGCATGCCATCGCTGACCGCCGTAGAGCAGCGTATCAACCAACTGCCGGAATATACGCCCCTGTTCAAGCAGGTTTTTCAGCAGGGTCTGCCGATCAAGGCAGACCAGATCGCCAAAGCAATTGCTGCCTACGAACGCACCCTGATCACTCCTGACAGTCCCTATGACCAGTTTGTTCGCGGCAACCGGACAGCTCTCAGCGAGCAACAGCAACGAGGCATGGCCCTGTTTGAAAGCAGTGGCTGTGTGCACTGCCATTCCGGGCCAAATTTCAGCGCTGCCAGTGTGTTCAGCAGTACCTCCCCCTACCGGGTATTTCCGGCGCTGGCGAACGACGAGTATCAACAGCGCTACAACCTCATTGCCGACAAAGGGCTACTGAACGGCCTGCCAAATCAGAGCCCACAACTGAATAAAGGCGTCTGGCGGGTCCCCTCATTAAGAAACGTGGCACAAACTGCGCCCTACTTTCACAACGGTTCCGTGGACACACTGGAAGAAGCAGTACGCATCATGGCCACGATGCAACTGGGCAAAGTAATCAGCAACGCTAGCGACGAAGACCGCTCAGTATTCTGGCGCAGCGAGGAACAGACCTACAGCGTGGCGGAAAACCGAGCCCTCAGTGACAGCGAGATCAGCGATATCGTCGCTTTTCTGGAAAGCCTCAGCGGCTCACTGCCCGATACAGCGTCAGGCACTCCGTCAGTCCTGGCTAAAAACCGTTAACAATTCGTTAAGTTTGCAGGCGTACTATAGCCCTGTGTCCTTTTTTGAAGAAAGGTTTGGAGAGGGGCCTGTAGAGTCATTCTGGAAATTGGGGAAAGTTATGACGCAACGTAAAACCACCGAAGCTGCGCTGCTGGGCGCATGCCTCATCGTCGGTCTGGCAGTGCTGGGATATCTGCTGGGCCAGGCCGTGATCGACTATCGGGAATATGAGCGCAGCGTGACAGTGAAGGGGCTGTCCGAGCGTGAATACCCGGCTGATATAGTGATCTGGCCAATCCGGTTTACCGTTGCCAGTAACGACCTCAACCAGCTCTACACCGAGCTGGATCGCAGTGAATCTGCGATTCAGCGCTTTCTATCAGGCAACGGTATTGATGCCGGTGAAATCAGCACCAACCAGCCGAAACTGACCGATAAAGACGCCCAGAACTGGGGCGATAATCAGGCCCAGTTCCGCTATACCGCCGACCAGACTGTCACCGTCTACTCCAGCAATATCGATAAAGTACGCGGCGTGATGAGCCAACTATCACAGCTGGGCCGCCAGGGTATCGTACTCAGCGGCAATGAATACCAGACCAATCCGGAATACCTGTTCACCCGGCTGAACGACGTGAAACCGGATATGGTCGAAGAGGCCACCCGCAACGCCCGGGAAGTAGCGCAGAAGTTTGCGGAAGACTCACAAAGCTCACTGGGTCGCATCAAGCAGGCCAGCCAGGGCCACTTCAGTATCAGCCCACGGGATAACAACACCCCGCATATTAAGAAGGTTCGGGTAGTCTCGACGGTGGAGTATTATCTCGCTGACTGACGCCACTTTGTGGCGAGTGGCGAGTGGCGAGTGGCGAGTGGCGAGTGGCGAGTGGCGAGTGGCGAAATAATGTTTAGTTTAATTGCAAATGCCGTCAAGCTCCTTCTAGCCAGCATTCCACAGAATGCGGTCCAGCTACTAGCAAGGTGAGCTTTGCTCACCATTCCAGCCACTATTTAACCCATCGCAGATCTCGGTATGGGGCATGCCTCACTACAAGATACTTTAAAAACTCCATAGTTTTTCCTGCTTTTTCCAGCAAGCGACTTCGTCGCGACTAGCAAGTCTCGCTTGCGAGACGTTCCAGCCACCCGCTACCCGGACTAGCAAAACTCCGTTTTGCTAGTCCGACTTATACCCCCGCGTCTCATCAATCAGAAACTTCAGCCACTTCAGATAGGGCGTGCCGCCGGTGCCCTGCTGATCACTGCCCCGGCGGGCGATATATTTAATCGCCCAATGGTAGTGAATCTCCCGAAACCGGGCGATACCTTCAAGGATATCGTCAAACAGTTCCGGCGGCGTAACCGGCTTGGGGTCAGGCAACTGCTCAACCTGCTCTATGAACTGCCGATGAGCGACTGGCATATAGTTACGCATATCCTGCAGATGGCTTAATAGACGGGTTTGCTGATGAGGAATCTTCAGAAACGCCATCAGCGTCGGCATAATCGAACTCTGAGCCCCTGTTTCACCGCGAAAACTCATCACCTCATCAGTGCCTTCATACACCACTTCGTCAAAATGGCCGATATAGGGTCGGAATTTTGAAAAGTAGAGTTGATCCGACATCTTCTCCGGTATCCGCTCAAGCACTCTCGTAATATCGCCAACAGCTTCACAGATACAATCCATGGCGTTCTGCAATCGGGCCTCCCGTGTGCTGTCCACACAACCCAGCGCCTCACTCCAGCGTTCAATCGCATTCAGGATCCGCGCCGCAATCGCCTCGATCTCCACGTGCACCAGAATAAACCAGTGTTCATCATAGAGATGGACGAAGTTCTGCAGGGTATCGATATTGCCCAGTGCAACCGGATGAGTCGGGTCAAACCGCTTCCAGTTATACAGGGCGTAGCCGTCATAGCTGAGCATCGGCCTTCGCCCCAGCAAACGGGCGATCTTCACCAACGGCTGCGCAATATTACGGGGCAGGGAGTGGCATTTAGGCTGTCCGATCTGATTGATATACCCGGAAGCGATAAACCCCAACCGGACATAGTAAAGACGCGCCTGAGAGATCAGCGCGGGCGAAAGGTTATCCGACGGCCACAAAGGAAAACTCTGCTGCGCCAGAAAATCCCGACAATCATCCTCCAGTAACAGACTGGGTAGCTCCTCCCCTACCCGGTCCAACACCTCAAACTCATCCCCCAGCATCAGCTTTTCGTCGGGATCACCGCACGGCAGAAACCCCCGACTCTGAAAACATTCAGTCATAGGCAGACCTCCAGAATGTGTTTCAGTATAGACGAGGGCGCCACGCCACGGGCGTGGCGAGTGGCGAGTGGCGAGTGGCGAGTGGCGAGTGGCGAGTGGCGAGTGGCGAACAGTGTTTCGATTTCAGCCAAAGCCTTCCAGGCTTTTGCTCTTTCCAGCAAGTGACGAAGTCACGTTCCAGCTACCCGCAAGCATTGCTTCGCAATGCGTTCTAGCTAGTCTCGCTTGCGAGACGGTCTATTCATTAATCGCGCGAATCAGCGCCCCCAACATCTTCTGAATAACAGCAATCTCTTTACGCCACCGAATCGCCTTTTCTTCATGGATGTAACCGATTCTCTGACCAATATAGATCTGGGTTTTCAGTTCAGCAGATGAACCTTTGGCGTAATAAAGAAACTGACGCTTCTCTTTATCACTTCCCCGCTCAAAGCCTTCTGCGATATTACTTGGTATAGACAGGCCGCTTCGGGTCACCTGGTCCCTGAAACCAAAGTCCCGGCAGCGTCCAAGCGTTGTATAGATCTCACAACTTAAACGGCAGGCACGCTTCCAGACATCCATATCTTCGTAGCTCATAACAATTCCCTTTGTCAGTTCCACACTGGATAGAGGTAATCCTGACACAGGCCATAGCGCTTTTTCCAGCGAGGTGAATTCATTCACCGGTCCCGCAAGTCGCAAAGCGACGTCTCGCCACTGACTTAGCTCTCGCCTCAGGCCTGTTCCAACGCTATAATGTCGAGCTAATTTCGCCCGATTCAGGGGCCACCTAATTCAAGCTAATTTAAGAGCTAAGTCATTAATGGATACCACCTACCAGCCTAACGAGATCGAGGAATCCCTGTACAAGAACTGGGAAGAGAAAGGTTACTTCGCCCCTTCCGGCGAAGGTGATTCATACTGCATCATGATTCCGCCGCCGAACGTCACCGGCAGCCTGCACATGGGTCACGCTTTCCAGCACACCATCATGGACGCCCTGACCCGTTACCAGCGTATGAAGGGTAAGAACACCCTGTGGCAGGTGGGAACCGACCACGCGGGTATCGCTACCCAGATGGTTGTAGAGCGTAAACTGGCCGCTGAAGAGCAGAAATCCCGTCACGATCTGGGCCGCGACGCCTTTATCGAAAAGATCTGGGAATGGAAAGGCGAGTCCGGCGGCACCATCACCAATCAGATGCGTCGTCTGGGTAACTCCGTTGACTGGCCAACCGAACGTTTCACCATGGACTCCGGCTTCTACAACGCCGTACAGGAAGTATTTATCCGCCTGTATGACGAAGGCCTGATCTACCGCGGTAAGCGTCTGGTGAACTGGGACCCTAAACTGCACACCGCGATCTCCGATCTGGAAGTGGAAAACCGCGAAGTCAAAGGCAAGATGTGGTACCTGCGTTACCCACTGGCTGATGGCGTTAAAACCGCTGCAGGTGAAGACTTCCTGGTGGTGGGTACTACCCGTCCGGAAACCATGCTGGGTGATACCGGTGTGGCGGTAAACCCGGAAGATGAGCGCTACAAAGACCTGATCGGCAAAGAGATCATTCTGCCGCTGGTTAACCGCCGTATTCCAATCGTGGGCGACGAGCACGCGGACATGGAAAAAGGTACCGGTTGTGTGAAAATCACCCCAGCCCACGACTTCAACGATAACGAAGTCGGCAAGCGTTGCCAGTTGCCAATGATCAACATTCTGACCCTCAACGGCGATATCCGTGACGAGGCAGAAACCTTCAACACCGACGGCAGCGAAAACAACGAGCTGGACAAAACCCTGCCGGAGAAATACCGCGGCATGGAGCGCTTCGCTGCCCGTAAGGCGATCGTTGCCGATATGGACGAAGCCGGCCTGCTGGTGAAGATCGAAGAAAACGATATGACCGTACCGTACGGCGACCGTGGCGGTGTGGTGATCGAGCCGATGCTGACCGACCAGTGGTTTGCCGATGCTAAGACTCTGGCTGGCCCTGCGGTAGAAGCGGTAGAAAACGGCGACATCAAGTTTGTACCGAAGCAGTACGAAAACATGTTCTTCGCCTGGATGCGTGACATTCAGGACTGGTGTATCTCCCGTCAGCTGTGGTGGGGTCACCGGATTCCGGCGTTCTACGACAACGACGGTAACGTCTACGTTGCTAAAGATGCCGATGCGGCCCGTGAAAAGTACGGTCTGGATCTGGAAACCGAGCTGCGTCAGGACGACGACGTACTGGATACCTGGTTCAGCTCCGGCCTGTGGACCTTCGGTACTCTGGGTTGGCCTGAAAACACCCAGCGTCTGCAAACGTTCCACCCGACCGACGTGCTGGTAACCGGCTTCGACATCATCTTCTTCTGGGTTGCCCGGATGATGATGATGACCATGCACTTCATGAAGAATGAAGATGGCACGCCGCAGGTACCGTTCAAAACCGTTTACGTGACCGGCCTGATCCGTGACGAGAACGGCGACAAGATGTCCAAGTCCAAGGGTAACGTACTGGATCCGCTGGATATGATCGACGGCATCAGCCTGCCGGATCTGCTGGAAAAACGTACCGGCAACATGATGCAGCCACAGCTGGCTGAAAAGATCGGCAAGCGTACCGAGAAGCAGTTCCCAGAGGGTATTGCGGCGCACGGTACCGACGCCCTGCGTTTCACCCTGGCGGCACTGGCCTCGACAGGCCGTGACATCAACTGGGACGTGAAGCGTCTGGAAGGTTACCGTAACTTCTGTAACAAGATCTGGAACGCCGCCCGTTACGTGCTGATGAACACCGAAGGTGAAGATTGTGGCCAGAACGGTGGTGAAGTGGAACTGTCTCTGGCAGATCGCTGGATCGCCAGCGAGCTGCAGAAAGTAGAAGCGGAAGTGACAAAGCACCTGGACGAGTACCGTTTCGACCTGGCCTCCCAGACACTGTACGACTTCATCTGGAACGAATACTGCGGCTGGTATCTGGAACTGTCCAAGCCGGTACTGTGGGACGACAACGCCTCTGCTGAAGCCAAGCGCGGCACCCGTCGCACACTGGTTCGCGCACTGGAAGTGATTCTGCGACTGACCCACCCGATCATGCCGTACATCACCGAAGAGATCTGGCAGTCCATTAAAGGGCTGGCCGGTGTTGAAGGTGACACCATCATGCTGCAGGCCTTCCCTGTTGCCGATGAGTCTAAGATCGATGCCACCGCCGAAGCCGATATCAACTGGCTGAAAGGTGTGATCACCGGCGTGCGTAATATCCGTGGTGAGATGGGTATCTCCCCGGCGAAAGAGCTGGATATCCTGATCCAGAACGGCAGCGCAGAAGATCAGGCGCGTCTGGAAGCGAACCGTACCTTCCTGTCCAAACTGGCATCCCTGTCCTCCATCACCTGGCTGAACGAAGGCGACGAAGCACCGATGTCTGCGGTACAGCTGGTTGGCGATATGCAGGTACTGGTACCAATGGCTGGCCTGATCGACAAAGACGCCGAACTGGCCCGTCTGAAGAAAGAGATGGACAAGCTGCAGAAAGAAGCAGGTCGTCTGTCTGGCAAACTGAGCAACGATAAGTTTGTGGCCAATGCTCCGGAGGCTGTTGTGGAAAAAGAAAGGGAGAAGCTTGCCGGGTTTGAGGCGCAGTTGGAGCAATTGAAAGAGCAGTTTGGAAAAATCGAAGCCTTGTAAGGGCTTCGTTTTTCCCGTGGCTAGACCGGCGGGCTAAAGCCCGCCTCGCTCGACCGCGGCTTAAGCCGCTTGCTAGTGGCTAGAAAAAGCATAAAAAAATCCCCGCTATTGCGGGGATTTTTTATTCCTGATCTTCAGAACGTCCAAAGGCTATCTTGGGATTTACTGCAGGCAACATATAGCCTCCAAATCCACATCTAGAGGTTACAATTTGAACCATTTCTCGAATAGAAGAATACACTATAGGACCAATTGAAAAACGTAATACTTCTTCGCCCTTTTCAGCTATGGACTCATCCAATGAAACAACAGCAGAAGCCTTAACATCAATTTCATATTGCTGATTTTCCCCATCATCATTTGCAGTATAAACTCGAAGATCAACTTTGCAGATCAACTCATTTTCAGGATGCATTCCAAGATCTAATTCAAACCTAAGTTTTTCAGTTTGTGGCTGCTCGTCATCAAAGTTTGAACTGGAAGAAATGTGTACATCTTCAAAGAAAGTTGCTTCAAGCTGCAGCGGGGGTTTTATATTCGCAGTCATTTGCTACATTTCCTTGATAAGATTTAAATCGAGCAGCTCCATATACTACTGACCGTTTTGCAGGTGCACTCCAGACACCTTCTTTCTTTGACACAAAACGAATATGTACATCAGCATCAAGTGCGACAGCCACTTTCGCCATAGTCTCTACGGTATAGTTTGCATCCCCACGAAGCAACTTAGTTACATAAGCAGGACTACTCCCAATTAGGCCTGCTAACTCTGACTTATTTACACCGTTCACTTTCATCGCTCTCTCAACATCTTTAGCAAAATCCATGCTTATGCGAGAGGACAGAAAATGGTAGGTACTTTTAGCTCTTTTCAGCAGTGCCGCAAATTGCTTACTCATAACAATCTCCTACTCTTCATTCTCATCATCTATGAGTTCCAGCGTTCCATCTCGCCTAGAACTAAGATATTTCTCTTTAATTCTTACAGCCATTTCTATTTCAGCAGGAGGGACTTTTCCTGACTTTTTCATAAAAGCATGTGTACAAAGAATTACCTTTCCCTCATCTTCAAACCAAAGAATCCGAAAACGGCCCTTAATAAATTCCCAAATATCATTTTTTGGATCTAGTTGATGGCACAGCTCTGTAGTTAGCTCTCTTGGCCCCAATGGCTCATTAGCTACACGCTCTAATAGCTCTAGAGCTCCTGCCACCATACCTTTACGCTGTGAATATTGTGACTCTAAAAAGGAGGTTAAGCCCTTTTTTCCATCCACCTCTAATAAGGTGTAATGGTTCTTTGTAACGACCTTAACGCGCATATTTAACCTTTAAGTTAAATATATAGCAACTAAAGTTCAGCTTTTTAAGTTGTATTTTTTTCATAGATATCCATCTCCATAGCTCCATATATTTAAGTAATCATGTAAATCAAATAGTTACACGAACCAAACCAGTAAATTCAATATTCATTTCCTTTTTAACACTTGCCATCTGAAGCACCTTGGCCAGCATCATCTTCAATTTTTCATTCTTGTAAGCTAACTTAGCGAATACCTGAAGCATGTGCAGACCGGTTTGTTTACAAATCTTTTTTAGCAACTCATCCCGTTTCTGGCGGTGTTTCTGGTTGTGGGATTTGTCGTCCAGTTCGATAACGGCTACTGGGGTCAGGTCGTCGGTTTTACAGAGGACGAAGTCGAAGTGTTTGGCGGAGATGGCGTTGAAGGCTTTTTGCCACTGGCTGCGGTTTCGGCTGGGTTGGGGTTCCAGCAGGTCGGCCACGCGCACCTTTCCAAAGACCTGGTATTTTTCCTGATCAACCGCTGGCAGCAGTACGCCGTAGAATGAGCGTTCCGCCGGTGTGAATAGCGGGCCTTTCTTTCGGTATCCGAGTTCGGGCGTGTCGCCTGATTGCGTGGCACTCTGAGATTTCTTCAGGAAACTAACAAAGATAAACAGGGCTACAAAAGCCAGTAGCGGGAGGAGTAGCGTATCCAGCATCAGTTGATACCTCCGCTGATATAGCCCTTTTGCAACCGCCAGTTCGGTTTAAGATTCACCTGCGCAGTTACCGAGAAAGACGCAAACGCAACCAGCACCACCAACAAACGGGAGAATATTCGAGTACTGCAATAGGAATGAGTGGGCTTTTTCGAGCCACGAGCGACGAGCCACAAGCTACAGCTCTTCAGAAACGCATCCATTCTTAAGTCCGTTTTATGTGATGCGCGATACGCACCAATCCCCGGGTCATCTTGACCAACAGCATGACTGCGAAAGCAGTCTGGTAAAGCACTTACAATCCCCTGAATGTACTCCGGCTAAAAGCCACACTCAAGAGCAGTGTATGAATTTGGTAACACCTATTACTCAAAATGGGGTTGTGCACTCAGGCTAATCGGGCCTAGAAGGCCCTCCCTACAAACACTTCATTGGAACCCCCATCGCTTTTACGCTTTTTCGAGAGAATTGGACTCCCCTCGCCCTAATATCAGCAGCGAGGTATGCTGAATTCGACCAAAAATTAGCTGGGAGTCCAATACATGAACAATACCATTGTCGGCGTCGATCTGGCCAAAAAAGTGATTCAAGTGTGCGTTGTTAAACGCCATAAAATCTTACTTAATGAAGCGATGAGCGCTTCAGAATTCAGTCTGTGGCTGGCAACCCAAAGCTCTGTGGTTATCGTTTTTGAAGCCTGTTCTATGTCGAATTACTGGAAGCAGAAGGCTCAGGAACACGGTCACATCGCACGACTGATCTCTACTCGCCTGGTTGCAGCGGTTCGCCAGCAGCAGAAAACTGATAAAAATGATGCACTGGCGATTGCGCAGGCTGCACAGTTACCTGAGGTGCAGTTCATCTCCGGTAAAACCTTTGAACAGCAGGAATTACAAACCATTCTGCGCATGCGAGAGCTGGGCGTTAAACAAAAAGTGGCTCTGGGTAATCAGATCAGAGCACTACTCGCTGAATTTAATATTACTGCATCTCCGGCTCAGGCAGGTCTGAGCAGAGCGGTTCAGGACACACTGGAAACGGCAGACAACGGCTTCAGCATGATCTTCAGGGAGGCCTTGCATCTGACCTGGCAAGCCTATCTGGCAATCATTGAACGTATTCAGCACTATGATCAGCAGCTGGCTAAGGTCATCAAGCAGCATCCGGACTGTCAACGTCTGATGGCGCTGGAAGGGGTATCGGTGATCAATGCGATTAATCTTTTCAACCTCCTGAAGCTGGGGGACGACGTGAGTTTCAGGAGTGGTCGGGAAGCGGCGGCCTGTGTTGGTCTAACGCCAATACAGCACTCCAGCGGTGGTAAGGCCGTGCTGGGTAGCATAGGTAAACATATCCATAACCAATTGGTGCGAAGTCAGCTCATCAGCGGCGCGATGGCCGTGGTGGGGGCACTGAGCCGACGATCCGCTAAATCCCAGAAAGAAGTCTGGCTGAAAAATCTGCTCGAGCGGCGGGGTAAACGCTGCGCCGCCGTGGCTTTAGCCAATAAAACAGTACGTACCGCCTTTGCTTTATTGCGGGATGGCAGCGAGTATCAGGCTCAGGCAGTCACCGCCTGAACCTGTAGGCAATGAAAAGCGCTTGATACAGATGCAGTCTTAATCAGTTAGTGGCTAAGAGCTCAGCGCTCGCTTTCGAGAGATGATAAGACTGTTCGCGCAAATCTCAGTGAGCCTGGGATCGCGTCCCCATAGTGAGCTCGGACATAAGCTTGCGTTTTTTCTGTTAAAGGGCGATTCATTGTTGACAGAGGGGAGTCCACATAAGCCACTAGCAAGGCTGGCTTGCCAGCCGTTCGAGCAAGTCTCGTTTACGAGACGGTCTAGCCACTGCAGCGCTCTTTGCTGTATTCTCGCTTACCTTTACTTCAGGAACACCATTGTGGACTACGATTTTACCCGCGATATTTACGGCAACGTCTGCGCCGAATTCTCTATGGGCCATGAGGCTATCGGCAGCTGGCTGAGTGAAGAAGTGGGTAATAAGAAAGCGTTGATCAGCGAGATCATCAGCGCTGTGGAGCAACTGAAAGCCCGTCAGATATTCGACTACACCCGCGAAGGGCATGAGTTTGATATAGAAATGACAAGCGATGAAGCTATAGTACGTGCTCACTCACTCTCCAACGATATGGATAGTGATATGCCCGACAACGATATGGATTTCTATGACGAGGAATCATTTGCCCGCTGCGGTCTGGATGATTTTGCCGGGCTGATGAGTGGCTGGCAGCAGTTTGTTACAGAACAGGGATAATCATTCCTGCAGCACCATATTCACATCGGCCCGCTGCTGTGCATCCAACCGGAATACCGGACTGATCTGACGATAGTCTTCCGCTCCAGCCACGTGCGGATCACCGCTACTGGAGACTTTAGCAATCAGCACCAGTTCACGATGCCCTTTCAGTGACAGCGTTGGCAGCACCTGATGATGCTCTGTCAGAGTCACAGACAGAGGCAGCTTGTCCAACTGTGAAATGGTGTAACTCAGTGGGGCACGGGAGCCGGGGGCGGCCAGATAGATATGTACCGGCCAGTTCTGACTGAATCGCTCTGCTGCAAGCTGATTACTGACGGTTATGCTTACCTGTATCTCCGCATCATCCCCGGCGACAGCGGATTGAGGCAGGCCGACCATGCTCAGTAGCAGAATAAACAGTTTGATAAAGCGCTTCATAATATCGGCTCCAGATGATCTGCTGACAGCCTAAGCGCTCTGTGAGATAACGAACACGATATTGGTCAAGTCGGAATGATCCAGGTGATGATCAGATCTGATATCAGATCTGATAATTGCTGAGTTCCTGCAGATCCCAGTCCTGCTCTCGGTCCCGGATGTAGTTCCGGAACTGATCGGCAGGCAGTGGTTTACTGAGATAGAACCCCTGCATATAGTCACAACCACGATCCGCCAACAGAGCCAGTTGCTGTGCCGTTTCCACACCCTCGGCAACAACGTCCATCTGCAGGCTGCGAGCCATGGAAACGATCGCATTCACCAATGCGATATCTTCGGTGTTCTGCGGCAGTCCTTTCACAAAGGAACGGTCAATCTTCAGGATATTAACCGGGAATTTCTTCAGATAGCCCAGCGAGGAATAACCGGTTCCGAAGTCATCCACCGCCAGAGAGACCCCCATCTTGCGCAGTTTACTCAGCTGCACCAGATTATTATCGTCATCTTCAATCAGCAGACTTTCAGTAATTTCCAGAACAAGTTTATCGCTGGATAAGCCGGTCTCATTCAGTACCTCAGCCACCAATGCCGGCATATCCACGCCCTGGAACTGACGGCAGGATATATTCACCCCTACCTTCAACGGCGACTCTCTCAGCTCGGTCCAGCGTACCGCTTCTGCACAGGCTTTGCGGAGCACCTGCTCACCCAGCGGAATTATCAGATTCAGCTCTTCCGCCAACGGAATGAAGTCGATCGGCGGCACCATCCCTTTATGCGGATGGTTCCAGCGCACCAGCGCTTCACAACCGGCCAGGGTTGCGTCTTTGCGGTGTACCGGCTGGAAGTACACTTCAAATTCATCGGCATCCAGTGCCCGGCGCAGATCCTGCTCCATCATCCGTTTACGCTGAGCCACCTGCTCCAGCTCTTCGGTAAAGAAATGGTAGTGATTACGGCCATCTTCCTTGGCTTTATACATGGCGCTGTCTGCTTTACGCAGTAGCTCATCAACCGTGCGGCCATCCTCGGGGAACATCGCGATTCCGATACTCGCCGAGATATAAGCATCCTTCCCTTTCAGCTCATAGCCAGCCGCCAGTGTCTGCAGCAGCTTATGGGCGATGATCTCCACCTCATCCGCATTACCGGTATTGGGCAGCAACACCGCAAACTCATCACCAGCGAGGCGGCAGGGAATATCGGTTTTACGCAGACTGGACTGCAGTCGCTCCGCAGTCTGTTGCAACAGAATGTCACCGAATGAGTGGCCCAGCGTGTCATTGACCTGCTTGAAGCGGTCCAGATCGATATACAGTAACGCCAGTTTTTCCCGCTGCCGCTCTGCAATATCGATAGCATGGCTGACGCTGTCGGTGAAATAGCTGCGGTTGCAGAGGCCAGTCAGTTCATCAAAGTTAGCCTGCAGCCAGATCCGCTTTTCATCTTTCTTGTGTTTGGTGATATCGACAATACTGACCGGGATACTGGAAAACTCTTCCCGGGTTTCCGGAACCTGGAAGGTGATAACAATATTGATATCCTTGCCATCCGGCAGCACACAGTGAGCTTCACAGCGGGCCTGGGATTCACCGTTCCAGATCGATATCAGGGGTTCTTCGAAGAAATCCAGCGGCATCGCCCGTAACATCATTTCAGCCTGATCTTCCGGGCTGAGATTCTGATCCGGCGAGAACAACTTAATGGTGGCATCGTTCACCTGACGGATACGGACCAGGGTTGCCAGTCGCGGCATCAGATCCGCTTGCTGCGTCAGATACTGACGAATATCTTTCACGCCCTGTTTTTTAAGGCGCTGAATCGCGTCATACACCGCTATCAGGTCCACATCCCAGAGCGAGACTTCGGTATTTTCAAACAGGCGACGATAGAGGCGTTCTTTCTTCGCCAGATCGGCATAGGGTTTTGCCAGATTAGAGATGATCACCGCATGGAAAATCAGCCAGAAAGACCCCAGTTTAAACAGATGACCCACCACATTGGACAGACCGTAAACCGATACATAGAAGGTGAAGGCCAGCTCCGCCAGCATGGTCATCACAATTGACGCTGCAATCAGCTGCTTCTCTCGGTGCGGAATCGTCGCCCGTGACCGGTACAGCACCACCAGAGCGATCAGCAAGATGGCGTCGATCAGATATTCACTGTTGATTTTAAAAGCGGTCAGCCCGACGCCATCAATATAGGTTTACGGGAAAAAGCCGGAAAAAATAGCTCCGCAGATCAGCAGCGCAATAACCCCGAAAATATAAAACAGCCGGACTTCCCGCACCCGGCGACTGGCCGCCAGCGGGGCCAGCAACAGAATGATGGCCTCCAGATAGCGGGTCGAGATCCAGAAGTCGACCGAGGTATGAACATGGGCATGTTCGATAATCCCCATGCCTTTGTAGGTCAGTGTATGCAGCAGATCCAGGCTGGCGACCCAGAAATATCCACAGGCAAGAAACAGAAGGAAGTTATTCCGGTTAAGCCGCCGGGTACTCCAGGCAACGGCAAACAGAATAAACGAGACAATGATGGAAAAGAGTTCGGCGAGGGTATGAAAGGCGAGGAAGCTGTACTGCGCCACCAGCAGGAGAATCACTCCTGCTGCGAGTGCTGGTGCCCACAACTTCAGACTCAGCAGGCTATCTGAATGCTGATCATTGCTAATCAAAAGCCAACCTCAATACATATCTTTCTAGCAGTAACCCAGTCATCCTAGCCCAGCTAAGAAACTGTGAACATAGAGATTTATGATAATGCTGATAACAAAGTAACCATTCTGTGGAACTGCATTTATCTGGCGAATTGGTGAATTTTCAGCTTCATTTCAAGTTAGTCGCTAATACTGCGCAGGCGTTTGCTGAGAATGTTGAGCATTTGCTCATAAGAGACGGCAAACCTCAGGTCGATCAAGGTTGGCTGACTGGCAACAAAAATAAGCACCATCAGCCAGAGAGTCCTGTAACTAAACTTAGAGGAATTAACAATGAGTAATAGTCTTAAGCCTAAACTGACAGGTGCAGCCATTGTTCTGGCGGCTGCAGGCCTGGCGGGTTGTATGGGTAGCAATACCACTGCTTCTACTTCCGCTGCGGCTCAGGGTGAAACTGTTGAGCTGGCTCACTGCTATGGTGTGAACGTTTGTAAAGGTCACAACGATTGCGGTACAGCTACCAATGCATGTGCAGGTCAGGCATCCTGTAAAGGTACCGGTTTCGTCGGTATGCCAACCAAAGCCTGTGGCGATGTTGGCGGTAAAGTGAAAGATGACTGGCGCGGCGAGATCGCTAAAGCCGATCTGACTCAGTGCTATGGCGTGAATGTATGTAAAGGCCATAATGACTGTAAAACAGCTGACAACGCATGTGCGGGCCACGCTTCCTGTAAAGGTACCGGTTTCGTTCTGACAACTGCGAAGTCCTGTGCCGATATCGGCGGTTCCACCGAGGGTTAATTTCCTTACCTGAACGCCCTGCGGTGCAGGGCGTTTGTTCATTCTGCAACAGGAGTTGGCATGACTGATCATTTTCTTGGTTTCGGACTGGGGTTAAGAACCCAGCATTTCCACGATGTTCTGGAAACTCAGCCGGAGGTCGACTGGTTTGAAATCATTTCGGAAAACTTTATGGTGGCAGGCGGCAAGCCAAAATATTACCTACATCAGATCCGTGAACGTTATCCGATGGTCATGCACGGTGTATCGATGTCGATCGGCTCAACCGATCCGCTGGATATGAACTACCTGCAGAAACTGAAAAACCTGATTAATGAGGTGCAGCCGGAATGGGTTTCTGACCATCTGTGCTGGACCGGACTGGAAGGCGTGAACAGCCACGATTTGCTGCCCATGCCTTACACCGAAGAAGCGATCGATCACGTCGCCGCCCGTATCCGCCAGGTGCAGGATTATCTGGGCCGTCAGATGCTGATCGAAAATGTTTCCAGCTATATCAGTTATGCGGAATCCCGCATGACGGAGTGGGAGTTTTACAGCGAAGTGGTCGAGCGTGCAGACTGCCTGATGCTACTGGATGTTAATAATATCTATGTCAGCTCCCGCAACCATGGCTTTGATGCGGAAGCCTATCTTAACGCCATCAATCCGACCCGGGTGCGTCAGTTCCATCTGGCTGGCCACAGTGATTTTGGCACCCATGTGATCGATACCCATGATCATGATGTACCGGATCCGGTCTGGGCGCTGTACCGTAAAGCGATTGAACGCTTTGGCCCGGTCAGCACCATGATCGAACGGGACGATAATATTCCGGCACTGACCGATCTGGTGGCCGAGCTGGATATCGCCCGCGGCATTGCCGCCGATGTCTCACCGGATCTCACCACCCGAACCTCAGCTACCAGGGAGCCGGTCAGCGCATGAGTAACGATTCAGAACTGCGACAGCGACAACAACAGATGATGGCCTTTTTGCTGGGCCAGAGTGACGATATCGCCCCCCATATCGTCGGCGACCAGCAGGTCAGCGCCGCAGACAGGCTTTCTATTTACCGTAATGCCTATCGGATTCGTCTGCGGGAAGTGATCGATACCGATCATCCGGTACTGGGCACCTATCTCGGTGATGATCTGTTCGACCGGATGGTGGATGGCTATATTGATTCCATGCCCAGCCAGTTCCGCTCCCTGCGCCAGTATTGCGACCCGCTACCGGAGTTCCTGCGCACCGATGAGTTCTTTGCTCAGTATCCACAGATCAGCGAGCTGGCCCGGTTCGAACGCTTCCTGCTGGTTGCCTTTGATGCCGCTGATCGCCTGCCTGCGACAGTACAGGATCTGCAGGAGCTGCCACCGGAACAGTGGCCAGCCATGACTCTGCGCTTTCATCCCAGCCTGCAGATGTTTATCACGCCCTACAATATCGTCGAGATCTGGCAGTCACTGAAAGCTGAGAAAGCACCACCGGAACTGATGGAACAGAACAGTTGCTGGGTGCTATGGCGCAACGCCGATCGTCTGACCGAGTTCCGCTCAATCAGCCGGGTCGAACAGCGGATGCTGGATACGTTCCTGCAGGGACATAATCTGACCCAGGTAGCTGAGATCATCGTCGAGCAGGAGGGCCATGACAGTGCTGCCGAATCACTGTTATCCATTATGATGCAGTGGCTGGAGCTGGGCTGGGTACAGCAACTGGTGACTGAATCTGATAATCCGGATCTGAGTCTGATCTGATTCCACCGTATATCAGTGCTGCCTGATACAAGTAGCACTGATATACGGATTATGAGTGCTGCCTCAGTAAAGTACCCAAAAAGAGCAAGGGATTGTCGCTTCTTATATACACATACGCATACAACTAAAGTACCCTAGTCTGTACATTTTTTGCACTGAGTTATAACGGACTCCAGTCAGACGCTACTCCCGCTGTAATGTAGCCGCAGTTTTCTGAGTTCAGAATAGATGTATATTCCACGGAGAAATACGTTGTTACGAAAGTTCAGAGCG
Organism: uncultured Amphritea sp.; assembly: GCA_963669425.2. Lineage (GTDB taxonomy): Bacteria > Pseudomonadota > Gammaproteobacteria > Pseudomonadales > Balneatricaceae > Amphritea. The sequence goes on along the minus strand of CAXXNC010000002.1, from coordinate 127,536 downwards.
TCTCTGCTATCGTTACTGCTGATAGCGGTTTCAGGTTTTACATATGCCGATCAGAGCATCGAACTGTTTGCTGTTGATTACCCTCCCTACATGATGATTGATGAACAGGGCAACATCAGTGGTATTGATGTTGATGTCACCGTGGCAGCATTCAACGCTGTGGGTGTACCGGTCTCAATCACGACAGCCCCCTGGAAGCGGGTTCTGAAAAACATACAACACGGCCGTATCGCTGGTGCATTAAGCTGTTCAAAACGCCCTGACCGGGAAAGTTTTATCACCTATAGCGATCCGGTCAGTGAAGCGAACCAGGTTATGATAACCAATCGCAAGACCACACTACCAGCTAAGATGAATTTCACGGATCTGACACCATTCTCGGTGGTTGTGATCGAAGGTTGGGGAGTCCAGAAGGAGCTGGACCGTGAAGGCATTCCTCACGATACCGTGCCGGATATTGAAAGCGGTCTCAACGCAGTGGTGTTCCGTGATGTGGATATTTTCTACAACGGCGAGCTGACCAGCCTTTATCAGGCCCGGCAGTCTGGCCTGCACAAGCAGATCAGAACCCAACGATTTCAGGGTAAACCCAGCACACCGTTTCATCTTTGTCTGAGCAAAGGCTTTCCCGGCACAGCTGAGCTGGTTGAGAAATTTAATCAGGGCCTGAAAATGATCCACAGCAGCGGCGAATATCAGCAGATCTACAACCGCTATCTCGGATCGAAGGAGCGAGGCTAACCGCCTTCAGTTATGGGTTTCAGTTTCCGCCACAAAATCGCTTTCAAGCAGGCCCGTTCGGTTCTGCTGATCTCGGTGCTGTTAGGTTTGATATCCACAACTTTTCAGATCAACTTTGATCTCCGGCAGGAGCGAGTCGCTGCGAATCTGGAGATTGAGCGCTACCTTTCGCTGTATCAGGATACCGCCACCACCGCCGTCTATAACCTGAATGATCAGCTGGCCCAGAGTATTACCGAAACACTGATCAGTCATCCGGCTATTTATGAAGCAGCGCTGATCGATGACTTTGGCGATACCCTCGCCAGTAGTGAACGGGCCCCGGTGCAGGATAACTCTCTGGCAACAGCTGTCAGCGCCCTGCTGTTTAAGCTGGACAGCGAATTTATCATCAATCTGAAGGTTGAAGGCTCAAAACAGAACGCAGCCCATCTGATCATTCACCAGGATACCCAGTACACCGCAACCCATTTCACCCGCCGGGCGATGGCCGGCCTGCTACTGGGATTGCTATACAATGTTCTGCTGGCGCTGGTATTCCTGATATTGTTCTATAGGTATCTATCGAAACCGATTATGGATATCGCCAACTGGATGGCCCACTTGGGTGAAGGAAAGACGGATCAACCGATTCCCTACACAGGTAACGATGAGATTGGCGACCTGGTCAGAAACTTCGATCAACTCTGGCAAGATCGTCAGAATATGACCAACCAATTGAATGCCATAATAAGCGAGCTATCCAGAAGCGAGAATTTTGCCCGCTCACTGATGGAGAACGCCGGCGACGCAATGTTTCTGTGCCAGCCCGACACCACAATTGTTGAGATAAACCATCAGGCACTGGATACACTGGTATGTGGCAAAACGGCTCTGCTCAATCAGCCGTTATCGGCTTTCAGTCAGGAGTACTCCAAAGAACAGCTGCAGTCCCTGTTCTCAACGATTGATGATCACCAGCCAAGCACCTTTGAAGATGTACAGATCGCCGCAGACGGCCGGCGCTTTCCGATTGAAGCCCGGGGCATCCGTCTGTATCTGGAAGACCAGCAGTATATTCTGATTCTGGCGCGGGATATCAGCGTCAGAAAAGCGGCCGAAGAGCGGATTCACGAACTTGCGTTTTATGATGCGCTGACCGGTCTGGCAAATCGCAGACTCTTTATTGACCGCCTCAGCTCAGCGCTGGAGCTACACACGGTGCATCAACGCTTCGGTGCCGTGCTCTACCTCGATCTGGATCGTTTCAAGACTATCAACGATTCTCTCGGCCACAGTATTGGCGATGAATTACTGAAAATTATCGCCCTTCGTCTGAAATCACTGCTACCGGACACAGCAACCTGTGCCCGTTTCGGCGGCGATGAGTTTGTTATCCTGCTGCCGGAAACCGGCAATGACAGCGAGAGCAGCGCCGAAGCCGCCGCCCATCTGGCTAACAAGGTGCTGGACCAAATGTCGGTCCCGGTCGAGATCGACCACCACCTGCTTTACTGCACGACCAGTATTGGCATCGCGATGTTCCCGACCACCAACTCCCCCGCGATGGATATTCTGCGCCAGGCTGATACCGCGCTATACCGGGCAAAGGCGCTGGGCCGTAACGGTTTCCAGTTCTTTAATCCGGAGATGCAGTCATCGGCACAGGAACGTCTGGAGTTGGAGAAAGGGCTGTATCAGGCACTGGAGAACAACGAGTTTGAACTCTGGTATCAGCCGCAGGTGTGTGGCAAAAATAAGATTATCGGCGTTGAAGTACTGCTGCGCTGGAGATCACCGGACAAAGGGATGATCCAGCCGGGGCAGTTTATCCAGATCGCAGAGGATAGCGGTCAGATTGTTGAGATCGGTTTCTGGGTACTGGACAACGCTCTGCAGCAGCTTAACCGCTGGCGTAGCAACGGCCTGCCATCATCATTCCGCCGTATGGCAATCAATATCAGTCCACTGCAGTTTATGCAGGTCGACTTTGTTGATCGGCTGTTTGCCCTGCTGGACCGTCATCATATTCCGGGCACACTGGTTGAGCTTGAGATTACCGAGAATATGCTGCTGAACAACTTCGAGATTGCCAGCCGCAAGATGAAGATCCTGAAACAGCGGGGAATCTCATTTGCTATCGATGATTTCGGTACCGGCTACTCATCACTGAAATACCTGCGCTATCTGCCGCTGGATATTCTTAAGATCGATCGCTCTTTTGTCAGTGGTCTGAAACCCGGCTCTGAAGCGGAAGCAATTGTGGAAGTGATTGTCGCAACGGCCGATCGTCTTGATCTTATGGTCATTGCTGAAGGTGTGGAAACCGAAGCCGAGCGTCAGACACTGAAACAGCTGGGCTGCCATTGCTATCAGGGATTTCTGTATCACAAACCACTGCCGGTAGCTCAGATCAGTTCGCTGCTGGAAGAGCAGCTGACTGAGCATCAGTAGTGTTCAGTCAATCAGCAGATGCCCGAACCAGGTAAACAGGCCGATCATAATCCCGGTGAATAGCTGGGCATGCACCAGATAGGAAAACTTCTTTAGCTGCTTCGGGCTGTAGCGGAACGTCAGAAACATGCCAAAAATACCCTGCCAGACGATCAGCGCCAGGGCCAGCGGAAAGAACAGAATTTCCAGCGGAAAACCCACCAGTAGCAGGTGAATACCGGTCACTGCGATAGCAGCTATACCCACATAATTGTGGGTTCGGTTCAGCTGCACCAGCACTTTTTTCAGAACGCCCATAGTGGGCTGTAGCGAATACTCAGGTAACCCCCGCTGTAACGGCCCGCCTTTACCCATACCAAGCTTCAGAAGTGTACGACCGTATATCAGCAGGAACAACCACAACCCCACTTCACCGAAAAACTCGCCAATCTCACTGAGCCAGGTCTCGTGATGCTGACCCACCGGCTGCACCGTCAGTACATACACCGAGTAAGCAACAGACACTATCAGAGTGATCAGGGTAAAAATTATCAAACGAGTGCTGTAGGCCACAGTTTCCTCACAATAGACAGATGCCGGTAAAATTTGAAAAGGCAGTTGTATCAGCCGGAGATGACAGAAGAATGTCAGACAGGAGAATCGGGCAAAAGCTCCCCTGCCGACAAAAAATTGAAAGAAGACTAACAAAAAAGTGCTGCCAGAGAAGCCTGACAGCACAACAGACAGATAACTCAGGCAGCGCGTATTTTCAGCACCATCCCGATACTGTCATACACCTCGACCGTGGTACCCGCTTCAAGTACTTCATCGGCAACCACTTTCCAGAAAGTATCGCCGATCTGAATCCGGCCCTGACCATTATCAATCGCACTTTCCAGTATTAATTTACGGCCGATCATCTGTGCAGCCCGGTCATTGAGTTGTGGTTCATCCGACCGGGTATTGAAGCGCCGGAATATTTTCCAGTACAAAACGGTCAGAATCATGCCCAGCGCGGCAAACCAGAGCAACTGATACTGCCAGCCCTCAACCAACCCCATTGCCACAATTCCGGCCAACGCCAGACTCGCCAGCGCCAGACCGATCAGGAACCCGGAGGCTCCCATAATTTCCAGAATAAGCAGAACAACACCGAGAATTAACCAGTGCCAATGCGTCAGCTCAGACAACCACTCCTGCATTACTTGCTTCCTCTGGTTTCTTTCAGTAACTCGGCGATGCCGCCCACAGAGCCAATAATATTGCTCGCTTCCAGCGGCATCAGCACGACCTTACTGTTTTCACCGGCACCGATACTCTGCAGAGCGTCTGTATATTTCTGGGCTACAAAGTAATTGATCGCCTGCGGATCACCTTCACTGATCGCCTCAGATACCACCTTGGTTGCTCTCGCTTCAGCCAGCGCCGCACGCTCCCGTGCTTCCGCTTCAAGAATTGCAGCCTGTTTGTCACCTTCCGCGCGCAGAATCTCAGCCTGCTTCTCACCTTCGGCCACTTTAATCGCCGCTTCCCGCTGACCTTCCGCAACCAGAATCGCAGCCCGTTTATCGCGCTCGGCTTTCATCTGATTCGCCATAGAATCGACCAGATCCTGCGGCGGAGAGATATCACGGATCTCAATACGGGTGACTTTAACACCCCAGGGGTCGGTCGCTTCATCCACCTTACCCAGCAACTTGGAGTTAATCACATCCCGGTTGGACAGCATTTCATCCAACTCCATCGCACCGAGGACTGCCCGAATATTGGTCATTACCAGGTTACGCATCGCCCGCGGCAGATCATTAACCTCATAGCTGGCTTTACTGGCATCGAGAATCTGGAAAAAACACACCGCATCGGTCGTCACCATCGCATTATCGGAACTGATTACTTCCTGCGGTGGCACGTCCAGCACCTGCTCCATCATATTCTGCTTAGCACCCACTTTATCCATAATGGGTATGATCAGGTGCAGGCCCGGCGTCAGAGAACGGGTATAGCGCCCGAAACGCTCGATCGTCCAGCAGTGCCCCTGTGGGACCATTTTCACCCCGGCAAACACCATTGCCAGAGCAAACAGTACGATCACCAGAATTGAAATTTCAAAACCGAACATAGTCATCATCCTTGTTGTTAACGGATCAGATTCAGTCTAACACCGAATGCCCCGATGTCAGGAACTGAATCATATCAGGAGGGGAAAGAATCAGAGAAAACGGCTGGGGTGTTTCTCAACTTCCTCTTTGTCGCGGGCCAGACGCTTCATCGCCTGTTGTTCCAGATCCCAGTCCTGGTTTTGCAGACTGTGCTTCAGATGCAACGCCAACTGTTGCAGATCGAAGAAGCGATCAAACAGGTTATCCAACTGATGCCGGTAGACGTAGGCCTTGGATTTATTAAGGGAATCCTGATATTTACGCTTAAGATCAATGTATTCCGGCGTCCACTTCTGGTTCCGATACACCATATACGCATTGGTATCACCGGTGTGCTTGTAACGCAGATACTGCACCTGTATCTGCTCCGACAGCCTCAGATAATCCGCGGAGATCTCACGCACAAAATCGATCTGATTGATCTTATTAATTTCATACCCCTGCGGGGCTTCAGGTTCGTCATTACAACCAGATATGAACAGAACGCTCAGAGCTAAAGCCAGAATTCCGACCGAACGGGAAAGAGCTGATAGAACCATATGCATACTCAAACAGTTGTTACATTGGCTTACTATACTCTGCCCTCAGGCATGTGGAGATATAAAAAGAGTAACGATTACCCAAGTTGGGTAATCGTGATCAGCGAGCACGGATGCCGGCAAAAATGGACTGCAATAATTCTTCAACAGCCTGCGGATTCTGGCTGGCCTTCAGATAGGTACGCATCCCGATCATCTGCACCTGCAGGTGGCGTCCCAGCATGCGGGTATTGGCACCGGGTGCCAGCTCGCCCTGTTCCTGAGCCTGATCAAGAATGCGTGTGAAGTTATCTTCAACTTTACGCAGCAGGGTTTTAGTCTGACTCATCAGTTCAGGCTGGGTATCATCAATCTCAGATAACGTTCTCACCAGCATACAAAGCTCGCTGGGTACTACGTTGCGGCGCTCAATAATCACATTGCGAATAAAGTTTTCCAGACCGGTCAATGGTGAATCGGCTTCGCTCACACGCTGCTGCAATATCTCGCCCATCTCCTGGGAGTAACATTTAAGCGCTTCGCTATATAAACCTTCTTTACTGCCAAACGCGGCATAGATACTGCCTGGTCGCATATCGACTGCCTGTTGCAGGTCGCGGGTCGAGGTCGCATTGAAGCCTTTCTCCCAGAACAACAGCATCGCTTTGCGCACTACACTGTCACGATCATACTTTGCCACGTTAGCCATATTCAGAACCTTTTTTCGCAGATAAACCGGATTGTATCTTGAACAGTCGCTTAACATCAAATATGCTTGATTTTGAACATCCGCTCAAAATATAGAGGATTTATCATGAACAACCTCAATGTTCATACACTGGAGTCCGCTCCGGAACAGAGCAAGGCCCTGTTGGAAGATTCTGTGAAGATGTTTGGCTCTGTACCCAGTCTGCACGGCGTCATGGCAGAGTCGCCGGTCACTCTGGATGCTTATAAGCAACTGCACGTCCTGTTTCAGCAAAGCTCATTTGATGCCGATGAGCTGACAGTTGTCTGGCAGACCATCAATGTTGAGCACAGCTGCCACTACTGTGTACCGGCTCATGCGGCGATCGCCAAGATGATGAAAGTTGATGATGCCCTGACTCACGCTCTGCGCCACGGCGAACCGATGCCAAACGCCAAATTGCAGGCTCTGCACGATATGACACTGAAGATTGTCCGTAATCGTGGCGTTGTCGCCGAAGCCGATGTCGCTGAATTTTATGCTGCCGGTTACGCACCCAGGCAGCTATTGGAAATCGTACTGGGTCTGGCCCAGAAAGTGATGAGTAACTACATCAACCATCTGGCAGACACGCCACTGGATGATCGCTTTGCCGCATTTGTAGAGTAAGCCATCCCACTTTTCATGCAGCCGGTCCTCTCCCGGTTCCCTCAGGGGCCGGTTGCATTCCTCTCTTCCTATTCCAGCCGGAATGTTTGATTAAAGTCATACTTACTGCCTTCATATATGCTCATTACGGGCATTATCTGTATGATCACTCTTTTAGTTCTGTTTGAATTTTCAGACAGGTACCCGCAGTTGTCATGATCAGGTAGTGCGCTATGGAGTCATTTCATTGGGATGATAGTTTTCTGACAGGGATATCCGATGTCGATGAGCAACATCACCGCCTCGTTGACGTTATTAATAACTTTGGCGAGCTGGTATCAGGCCAACAAGGGCCCATTACTCAACAAGCCATCAACCAGGTCTTTCAGGAGCTGGAAGAGTATACCCATTACCATTTTGAGGAAGAGGAAGCGTTCATGGATGCCAACGGCATCGATCCGCGCCATCTCAATCCTCATATCGAAGCCCACCGGAACTTTATCAACGAAGTTCAGGCGCTCAGTGAAACACTGACACCGGAAAACCGCAGTGGCTGTGAACAGGCGATGAAGTTCCTGATTCACTGGCTGGCCTACCATATCCTGGGGACAGACCAGTCGATGTCACGGCAGATCGATTCGATCCGAGATGGTCAGAGCGCAGCGGCAGCCTTCGATCAGGAACAACAGCATCAGGCCCGCTCGACCGGACCTCTGCTTTCCGCGCTCAACGGTCTGTTCCAGCAGGTTTCAGCCCGTAACCGTGAACTGTCTGATCTCAACCGCACTCTGGAACAGCGGGTTGAAGAACGCACACGGGATCTAGCGGAAGCCAATCGCAAACTGGAAGTGATCGCTCTGACCGATGTTCTGACCGGCCTGCCGAATCGCCGTCACGCACTGCAGGTGTTTCAGGATCTGTGGGACAACTGCCCCACTCTCAGCTGTATGATGATTGACGCCGATGGCTTTAAGCAGATCAATGACACCTACGGTCACGATGCCGGCGACGAAGTACTGCGCCAGCTGTCCAGAACACTGAAAGGCTCTGTACGTAATGACGACGTTACCGCCAGACTGGGTGGTGATGAATTCCTGATTATCTGTCCGGACACCGATCTTAACGGTGCGCTTCTGGCGGCGGAGAATATGCGCCAGGAAGTAGACGCTATGCGTGTGCCGGCAGGCGATGAGGGGGTATGGAAAGGCAGTGTCAGTGTTGGAGTTGCATCCCGTTCTGCACAGATGCGAGGACCGGACGATCTGATTAAGGCAGCCGACAATGCAGTATATATCGCCAAACAGGACGGCCGTAACTGCGTGCGCAGTACCGGTGTGATCTGATCTTTACTCTCTTCCGGACACTAAAAAGGCCGCTCATGCGGCCTCTTTTTTATCTGACTGCGAATTACTTCTTCGCGTCTTCGCTCATCAGTTTACGGATTTTGAAAAATCCCCAAACCATAGCGAAAGTCATACCAGCAACGCCCATCAGGCTTGGCCAAACTGTTTCAAAAGTATACGGATCCATAGCTCTCACCCTGTTTTGTGTTCTCACTTGGGACTGATACTACCTCCGTTCACATTAGCGAATATTGATATAACTCAATAAGTGAGCAATTTAACACCAACGCCTGCCAATGCTCTCCCCAGACTGTGTCTTGTATCGCCTGCATCCAGCCTTTGGCAGCACCGCCTGCGTTACTTGCAAAAAGCCGGTTTATCACCCATACCTTAAAGCAGGGAATGAATAACGTATGTCGTGTGCAATTCCCCGGCAGCAACGCCTGTTCATGCCAACCTGAAAAAGTGAGAACCGTTATGCCTCAGATACAGAAAACCTGGGACAGCGACCAGCTGAAGCAGATGAATGAGGAAGCATTTCTGGTCGATCTGCTGGATATGATCAAGATATCGCCGGTCATCGATGATAACGACAGCGCTATCAACAAAATGAAAGCCAGGCTCGACAGCGTGGAAGCGATGATACGCGACCGCCTGGAAAGCTAACCTGAAACATCTGAACAATGCTCCCATCCGGGGGCATTTTTTTTGCCTCAGAGAAATCTTGCCAGCGTCTCTTATCACCATTGCCTGCCGGAATTCCCCGTATCGAGCCCATCCTGGACTGCGCAGAACCAACTCCTGATTTCCCATAATCGGTTCTCTCAGACAGCAAACCACAACCCAATAACAAATCATCAATATATAGATTTTGATATATCAAAAAGATATAAAAATCATAACCTATCGCGCCTCTACCAAATTCAAAAAACACCTTTAAAAACATAAGGTTGCAAACAATTTACTCTCATATCATCACCCTCAAAAAACCATCCAAATAAATCCTTAAATTTCAATAAGTTACAGACGCAAAAACATCTAAAAAAACTTTTGATTAATCATTAATTCTTTTATAATAATCATTAAAGAATATGAGCAATTCAATTAGGAGTAATTGAGTATGCAAGAACGTGAAATTAAGCTACTTTTTAAAGCGGGTGTATTTGATTCCTGCCAGGCAGCACCGATCTCCATGGCACGGGGCTGGCGCTTGAAATTCATCACCAAACAGAACGACGTGATGACGCTGGATCTGCAACGCTCAAAGCGTGAAAGAGAATTTAAAAGTCTGGATGGAGCGGCAGCAGTTGCCCGCCGGATTGGCTTTGAATGGCTGAATGTTCAGATCGGTGATCTGGAGTGGCAGGAAAAAGTCTGAACCCGCTAAGACGGTCATACAGCGAGTGAGAAACCAGATGACAGGTATAAAGTCTGCGCAGACAGATGGCCTGTTAGTGAGGCCTGGTCAACAGAAGGGGAATTGTTTCTGAAGCTTTCAGGAACAGCATATCGCTCGCGAGCGGTGCCGGTACTTCACTTATAACGACGCATAAAGAAGTACCGGCCAGAGAACGTGCTGGCTGTAACAACCACAGCACGCCAGAAAACAACGCTAGTCTTTATCGCCCAGCGCCGCTTCAATCTTTTTATCGGTCTTGTACTGGCTCAGAGCGTACACCGACCAGATTGCTGCTGGCAGCCAGCCAATCAGACTGATCTGCAGAATCAGGCAGATAATGCCCGCAACAGGGCGACCAATGGTAAAGAACTGCAGCCATGGCAGCAGCAGTGCTAACAATAAACGCATCTCAAATCTCCTTAAGCGTTAATTCCAAAAAACGTATTTCACATCCCAACTCAGACAATGCCATCGCGCAGCTCTGCATCGGTAGCAGCACGCACATTCATCACTTCTACTTCAAAGTTCAGTGCCTGACCGGCAAATGGATGATTCGCATCAATAGTGACCTCATCCTCTTCAATCGCGGTAATAGTCACCAGTTGCGGTTCACCATTCTCACCTTCAATCTGACACAGCATGCCAACTTCAATGTTGTCAAAACCGGCAAAGGACTCTGCATCAATAATAGTGACTTTATCCTCGTCACGTTCGCCGTAGCCCTGTTCAGGAGTGATTGTCACTGTGAACTTATCACCCTCTTCACGCCCTACGAGCGCCGCTTCAAGGCCCGGGATAATATTGCCCTGACCATGAATATAAGGCAGTGGTTCTGCACCACGGGAGCCATCAACCACTTCTTTTTCTTCATTGAACAGCGCGTAATGGATCTCGACGTAGGCGTTTTCAGTAATTTTCATAATGTGCTTATTCCACTCTTAACACAGCCTGAAGCCAGCGACCGATCGCCTGAACTTCTTCCAGACACAGGCTGTGATCAATCGGCCATGTCTGCCACTGTGGTTGATAATTCATTGATTCTAAAAGATTCACTGCCTGAGTACCGAGACTCATCGGCACCACATCGTCGTGCTCACCATGGGCGATCAGAATCGGCAGATCCTGATTAGCCGCACTGCGATCAGCACTGATCAGGTCAGCCGTTGCGACATAGGTAGACAGCGTTAGCAGACCCGCCAGACGCTGCGGATAACAAAGCGCAGTCTGATAAGCCACGGCTCCCCCCTGGGAGAATCCGGCCAGCACAATACGCTCTGCCGGGATACCACGCTCTATTTCACGGGCGATAAGCGCTTCAATCTGCCGACAGGAATCTAACAAACCGTTAACGTCGATCTTGCGTTCGATATTCATCTCCAGAATATCGTACCAGGCAGGCATCACCCAGCCGCCATTGACGGTTACCGGCTGGTGAGGTGCATTGGGAAATACGAATCGAACCGGCAGGGATTCCGGCAGCTCCAGCGCTGGTACGACTGGCTCAAAATCACTGCCGTCCGCGCCTAACCCATGCATCCAGATAACACTGGCGCAGGCAGGTTGATTCGGTTCGATCTCTACACAAGGAAGCAATTCTGTACTCATAACAGGCTCCTTCCTCAGGGAGACAGTCGATCGATCTGCCACTGCCCCTGATCATCAAGGCAATAGCTGAAACGGTCATGCAGGCGGTTTTCACGGCCCTGCCAGAATTCAAACCGGGTTGGAATGAGGCGGTAGCCACCCCAGAATTCCGGATGCGGCAGATCACCTTCCGGATACTGCGCGGTCAGATCAGCGACCGCCTGTTCCAGTTGATCACGATTGCTGACCACAGAGCTCTGATGGGAGGCAGCGGCACTCAGACGGCTACCCAGTGGGCGCTCATTAAAGTACTTTTCACCCTGTTCTGCAGAGAGCTTTTCCACCCGGCCCTGAATCCGGATCTGACGCTCCAGACCGTACCAGTAGAACATCAGTTCAGCCTGTGGATTCTCCGCCAGCTCCTGACCTTTCTGACTGCGATAATCGGTGTACCAGGCGAAGCCATCCTCACCGAAATGCTTCAACAACACGATACGGGCAGACGGCATACCACTCTTACTGGCGGTTGCCAGGGTCATGGAAGTGGCGTCATCCGGGCTGTATTCAGTCGCAATTGTCATCCACTGGGCAAACTGCTGCAGAGGATCAGCAGCCAGCTCGGCACGACGCAGGGGTTGCGCCACATACTCGCGGCGCAGGGCTTTCAGATCGCCCTGATCAGATTGACTCATAGAACGCTTACTCGGTAATAAATCGATTTCAGGGGGAATAGTACTTCACTATGCGCTGAACATCACTGTAGTATCCACCGCCAAACAGCAACAGATGGTTGAGATAGTGGTAAAGGTTGTAAATATCTGCCCGCTTTCGCCACCCAGACTCCAGGCGCTGAACGTTCTGATAGGCACGATAGAAACGTTCTGAGAAACCGCCAAACATCAGCGTCATCGCCAGATCCGCTTCCGCCCAGCCAAAATACACCGCCGGATCGATCAGCGCAGGCTGGCCATTAGCATCACTGGTAACATTCCCGCTCCAGAGATCACCATGCAGCAGAACCGCAGGCTGCTCAGGAATCAACTCCGGCAACTTCTGAGATACCCGTTCCAGCTGTCTGAGTTCACCGGTGCTCAGTAATCCTGCCTTGTGGCAGCGTATCCCCAGGGCCATCAGCCGCTGATCAGCAAAAAAAACGATAGCCATCCTGCTGCCAGTCATTCGGCTGAGCGGTACCGCCACAGTAAGTGGTCTGCCGGAAACCAAAGCGGTCCGATCGGCACTGATGTTGTCGCGCCAGTCCCTCTCCGAGGATCTCATCGAAATCAACACACTTGGGGGCCTGTGCCAGAAACTCCATCAGCAGGCACTCATCATCACTGTAAAGCACCTCTGGTACCACCAACGCCTGAGTATCAGCTAAAGCCTGCAACCCTGCTGCTTCAGCTCGGAACCCAGCACCACCGGTTTTCAGCACCCACTGCTGCTGTTGTCCATCTGCAGCGACTACACTAAGCGTTATAACCTGAGCGACACAACCACCGCTGAGCGGCGCAGTATGCTGTAACTGCCAGCCCTGCTCACGGATCCAGTTAACTATGGTCTGAGGGACTGAATCTGGCATACTCTGTGTCCTCTGAGAATGATTATTGAAAGCCGCGATGGAAACTGCACCCGAACACGTAATTGCCTGTCATGAATGCGATCTGCTATTGCATGATATGACCTGCCAGCCAGGCCAGGATGTTATTTGTCCACGTTGCCATGCCCGACTCTATACGGCTACCGTTAACGGTACCGAACGCTTACTGGCGCTGTCTACCGCAGGCCTGATTCTGTTCCTGCCTGCCAACCTGTTCCCAATCCTGACACTCGAAGTCCTCGGCCAGAGCCAGAGCCAGGCGATCATTAACTGCGCCATGAGTCTGTTCGAAGGGGGGCTGTTTCTCTCCGCCCTGCTGATTCTGTTATTCGCCGTAGTAGTTCCCTTTATGCAGCTGATCACCCTGTTCTATATCAGCAGCAGTCTGCACTTTCGCTGGCAGGGCCGCCTGTTACGCCAGGCGATGCACAGTTATCAACAGATGCGTGGCTGGGGCATGCTGGAGATATTCCTGCTCGGGGTGCTGGTATCCATCATCAAGCTGAAAGACCTGGCGGAACTGGATATCGGTCTGGGACTCTATAGTCTGGCCGGGCTGATACTGATCACGACCCTCAGCAGTATTATGTATAACCCCCATCAGCTATGGCATCAGATCGACATGCACCGGAAACAGAGTGAGCATCATGGCTGAACCACCGGTATATCAATCCGCCCGTAGCGCCGGACTTATTGTCTGTGGCGACTGTAACAAACTGCATCCGGCGGCGATGGAGGGAGAGCATTGTGATCGCTGTGGCGTCACTCTGCACAGCCGTCAGAAAAACTCTCTGAGCCGCAGCTGGGCGTGCCTGATCACCGCAATAATTCTGTTCCTGCCAGCCAATCTACTGCCCATTATGACGTTTAAAGTATTTGGCCGGGGTGAACCCAGTACTATCCTCGGTGGTATTCTGCAGCTACTGGATCAGCATATGCTGTTCATCGCCCTGGTGGTACTGACTGCGAGCATTGTGGTCCCGGTGATGAAGATTATCGCCATGCTGATTCTGCTTGCTACGGTACAGTTTGGTCTGCAAACCAACCTGCGACAGAAAACCATTATGTACCGTGTGGTTGAATGGATCGGACGCTGGTCGATGCTGGATATTTTTGTGATCGGAGTTCTGGTCGCACTGGTACAGCTGGGCAATATTGCGCATATCGAGGGCAACCACGGCGCTACTGCGTTCGGTGCGGTTGTGATACTGACTATGTTTGCGGCCATCAATTTTGATACCCGGTTAATATGGGACAATGGCGCGGGTGAGAAAAGCGACGGAGAAAAGGATTCGCAATGAGTAATAGCAACGCAGATACCCAGCCTGTCAGCCCGGTGATCAAACGTCATCGTGGCCCTTCTGTGGTCTGGCTGCTGCCCTTTCTGGCGCTGCTGATCTCCGGCTGGCTGGTGTTTAAGAGCTATCAGGACGCAGGCATCATGATCGAAGTACAGTTCGATACCGCTGAAGGCCTGGAAGCTGGCGTCACTAAGGTTATCTATCGCGGTCTCCCTACCGGTACCGTCAAAAGTCTGCAGCTGAACGAAGATCTGAAGAGCGTCACCGCGTTGATTGAGATGGAAAAGGAGGCTGCTGAAGTCCTGCGTGAGGGAACCCGTTTCTGGCTGGTGAAACCTCAGATATCTCTCAGTGGTGTTAAAGGTCTGGAAACACTACTTTCCGGCTACTACGTCGAGATCCAGCCTGGTCAGGGCGACACAACCACAGAATTCACCGCCGATAATGAACCACCACCGCCGCTGAAAGACAAACGGGGGCTATACCTCACGTTGCAGGCCGATACCGCGCAATCGATTCAACGGGGCGCGGCCGTGTTCTACCGCCAGATAGAGGTAGGCGAAGTGATCAATTTTGGTCTGTCAGACCGCTCGGATCAGATCCGTATCGAGCTGTTTATCGAGCCCGCCTACAGCCACCTGATCAGCAATAACACCCGTTTCTGGAACGCCAGCGGTATCAGCCTGAAAGCCGATCTCAGCGGTCTGGATCTGCGCTTTGGTTCACTTGCAGCGATCATCGCCGGTGGCATCAGTTTCTACACACCACCGGATGACAACAGCGGGCTTGATCCGGATAAACCCTTCCAACTGTATCCTGACTATGAGGCTGCAGAGGACGGCATCGCCGTGTATGTGAAGTTCCCTGCCCGTACTCCTCTGGTCGAGGGCACCCGCGTCATCAGTGAAGGTATTCAGATAGGTCGGGTACAGCAGCTCAGCCTGAGCAGTGATCTGCGCACACTGGACGCGCGCCTGCTGATTGATCCAAGAGCTAAACCCTTACTGCGCAGTGACAGTCAGTTCTGGCTGCCACAGCCGGATATATCCCTGAATAAACTGCAGAAAATCGGCGATCTGATTAAAGGCGCTTCTATCGAGCTACAGCCTGGCCAGGGCAGCCCTCAGTTTGAATTCACGGCCCTGAACACACCACCAGCCCGCCGCCCCGGCCTGCCCGGTTTTGATATCCAGCTGGAAGCGGAGCAACTGGGTTCTGTGAGCTATGGCTCTCCCATCCTGTATCGTCAGATACCGGTCGGCGAAGTGCGCGGCTACGAACTGAGTGAGGATAATGACAGAGTCATCATTCATGCCACCGTTCGCGATGAACACGCCGACCTGATCCGACACAACAGTCGATTCTGGGAGCAGAGCGGGCTGAACCTGCAGGCCGGTGTCGACGGAGTGGAATTTAACAGCGCGTCTCTTAGCACCATCATTGATGGTGGAATCAGTTTCTTTACGCCGGATACTCAGGAACAGAAAACCGTTTCCGAGAATCACCGTTTCCACCTGTTCCGTAACTTCGACAACGCCAGCAAGCAGGGCCGGCTGCTATACAAAGAAAACGCCGGTAAGCTACCTATCCGAGTGCGAGCCCCGGCCCTTGGTTCTCTCACCGTTGGCGCACCGGTACTGTATAAACAACTTCAGGTTGGCAAGGTCAGTCACTATGCGCTGGATAAACAGCAGGATGAGATGGTCATTCATCTGCTGATCGACAAAACCTATCGCCACCTGGTCACTGACCAGAGCCGCTTCTGGAACAGCAGCGGTATCGATGCCAGCCTCAGCCGCCAGGGGGTCAGAATTAACACCGAATCACTCCAGACGCTGATTCGGGGCGGGGTTTCCTTCGCCAATCTGGAAGCCCGGGGTAAACCAGCAAAAGCCCGTGCTCAGTACACCCTGCATCCCTCAGAAGCCAAAGCCCTACAGCAAGGGCCTGACATCCGCGTGACCTTCCCCGCAGGCCCGGATATCGCGCTCGGCGCCAAAATCCGTTACAAAGGCCTTGAGATGGGCGAAGTAACCGATGTACGTCTACTCGACAGCGATGGTGCCATCGAGACAGCAATCGCTCTCAACAAAGAAGGCGCGCTGCTGGCGAAGCAGGGTACCCGCTTCTGGATCGCCGCCCCGAAATTTAATCTGTCCGGTGTGGACTACCCTGAAACCCTGCTGATCGGTAATCATATCGAAGCCCTGCCGGGTCCGGGCAAGCCAGAATATCGGTTCACCGGACTGCTTGAGCGCCCCGGAGATCTGCAGTTACCCGGCCTGAATATCATTCTGGAAACCCACCAGTTGGGAGCACTCAAGCGCGACAGCGTTATCTACTTCAGGGGGATGCCAGTGGGCCATGTGGTGGGCTTTGAACTCACCCAGGACAGCCAGACAGTGCAACTGTTTGCCAACATAAAACCCCGCTACCGACGTCTTGTGACACCTGACAGCCAGTTCTGGAATATCAGCGGTATTGATGCCGAATTCGGCCTTTTCAGCGGTGCCCGGGTAGAAACCACCAATCTGGAAAGCTTTGTCCAGGGCGGTATCGCCTTCAGCACTCCGGATCTGAGCAAGTCGAATGTCGGTACAGGCTATCGCTTTACCCTGTCGGAAAAAGAGCCCCGGCAATAAGGACATAGGTTAAGGAATTGTGTTCATGATTTACCGTTTATGCGCCTCTCTGTTACTCGCTGTCCTGCTCAGCGGATGCGCCACAAATTCGCCCTCGGGCTTTAAGCTGAGCAATCTGGCCAAAACCGAGATCGATTCCGTCACCGATATGCATATCAGGGAAGTACGCAAACTGAGCCAGGAGTTGATGGTTAAGCTGTATAAACGTAACCCAAGGGAACTGGCCAAAGCACCACCGGGCACGACACTGGAAAAGCGTATTGAACAGCTCTTCAGTAATACCCGCCCAGCTGGCTTCCGGGAGCTGAATAATCAGGACGGCGTAGCCGCGATGCCGCTGGCGTTTGATGAGAATTACCAGGGCGACCGCGTATTTGCCCTGATGGCCGGCATCAGCGGTATGCTGCACGCCTCCTACAATCATAAGTATGAGCTGTTCATTCTGGACGAGCTGGATCAGCAGAAGCTCTACAACAGCGCACGCAATCTGGAAGCGATCGCCTGGCAGCTGAACAACCGCCGGGATACTGGCAACGATCTGTATATTCTCAGCAACGGCACCACTAACGGCATCCGCAACCTCAGCTACGAAAGAATCTTTGGCAAGCTGATCTCCCTGCAGGACATGATGGCCATGCTGATCGCCGACAGTACCAACCGCACCATCACCAAGGTAGTCCACAGCGCCGCGTCGATGACGCTATTGCCTATTTAAGAAACAGGGAATGACTTGTGGCTCGATAAGATTCAGTGGGAGGCGCGCCCTCGCGGCGAGAATCTGATTCAATGTCAGACTATCCAGGCGAGGGATGCTCTCACATGAGTGGTGAGTGGCGAGTGGCGAGTGGCGAGTGGCGAGTGGCGAGTGGCGAGACAGTATTTAGTTCTACCATCCATCTGGCCAAGATCCTAACCAGACAACATTGCTGATTATCATCGTAGGGTGCAATAGCGTCAGCGTATTGCACCAATATAAAAAAGGTGCGTTATAACGCACCCTACGCATATCCAGCCACAAGTTACTGGATTCCTTATCGGCACGAGGAGATGCCTCGCTACACAACTATTTCAAACTCCGCAGTGTTATTCGCTCATTCGAGCTACCAGCAAGGCTGGCTTGCCAGCCGTTCCAGCGAGCATCGTTTACGATGCGGTCTCGCCACTCGCGACGGCTGCGCCGCCGTTACTGCTTCATCTCTTTAATAAACTGATCTGACGCTTTGATAGAGCGCTGCATCTCTGCCAACAGGCGGTTGATATCCTGACGGATACCGGCGTATTCACCTTTAAGAGAACCGATAGCGCGGGCATTGAGGTTATGCTTCAGATACAGGGTGTTATCCAACAGGGCTGACAGGACCGGCTGCATTTTCGCTTCTGCTTTTTTCAGGCTGCGATGCAGGGTTTTGTAGCGGGCTTTGGTATCCTGCAGCGAACGGGCACTCTGGCTTCGCAGTTTAGCGCTGGTGTACTGATCCAGTTCATCTTCCCATTCATCGAACAGTGCTTCCGACACATCTTCTACTTTGCGGATGTGGTCGCTTACCGCTTCGGCGGCAGCCGCGCTGCGATCATATTCATCCTGCAGATTCTCGTAGACTTCAGCCAGTTCACCACCGTCAAAATTAACCACCGAACGGAACTGTTCTAATGCGCTGACGAACTGCTGCTGAGCTTCATCCTGAGCATCACGGGTATCCTCTACCCGATCGATCAGAATATCGCGCTTATGAATGCCTACCTGCTCCATCGCCGAGTAGTAAGCGCTCTGACAGCCGCTGAATAATGGCATCGCCACCAGCAGGGCACAGGTCAGGGCAATATTTTTCATGTTGTTTCCTTAAAAGCTCTGGTAAAAATTCAGTACGCAAGAATCACGTTATCAAACGATTCTATAACGGCGAGTTAACGCGAATCTTACTGATTTTGTGATTTTCATTCAGTGCCAGACAGATATCCGCTCTGTCCGGCAGCTCTTCCAGCATGGTGCGGGTAAGCCGCTCATAATGCTGGATAAAGCGCTGAATCTCATTTTCATTCATGATGCGTAGATGCTGAGTCGGCTGCTGAGTGTCATAGATATACTTAACCCGCTCCGCCAGTTTCTTCTCCTGCTGTGAACGCCACTCAAACACCGACTCCATACTGGGTACCTTCAGCATAATCAGCACATCGACCATGGCAAACAGGTCTTTATAAGCCCCCTGAAGCTGCTGATTCACATAGTTACGCCATGCACCATCCGGGTCTTCAGTCTGTTCCAGATCGTTTACCGGCGTCTGCAATGCCTGTTCATCCTGAGGCACAGCACCCACACACCAGCCTTCCAGTACAATAATATCGGCATTGTCATTCCATTCCTGCCACAGAGCTGGCGGACAGCGGTCATCGATGGATTTATCAAACACCGGAATCTTTACGCTCTGACCGGTACTGGCAAATTCGCCTTTAAGCCTTTTCAGCAGCTCGATACCCAATTCAACATCGTGAGTCCCTGGTACGCCTCGGGTCTTCAGCAAGGGGTGAACCGCATCTGCCAGCTGTTCCCGGTCATTGCGGGTTTTGTAGAGATCATCGATCGATAGGCCAACAACCTTCAGATCAAACCCCTCTTCAAGAATCACTTCCAGCAGATTAAACAGCGTGGATTTACCAGCGCCCTGAGCACCGTTGATACCGACCACCAGCGGGCCGTTCTGGCGTTTCTTTCGCTCCACCAGCCAGGCCCCCAGCGGTACATAGATGGACTCGAGCAGTTCCACCAGCCCGATATCAACCTTGAGGCTCTCCAGTGTCGAGGCAAATGCTTTCTCAACACTATTGACCGCCTGACGACGTTGCTCGGAACTCAGGCACAGTTGATTTTCCGGCCAGCGGGTTAACAGATTCATTCAATTCTCTCTCGGACACGCTCTAGTTACGGTTATTACGCAGCCACTGTACCACAGCATTGATCTGTTCCGGTTCCATCAGTGACGGAGCATGAGGCATACCGGGTATCTGATACAGATCCAGATCCGGCTTATACTCACGCATCTTCGCGACGGTGTCGGCGGTAAGCACATCAGACTGATCGCCCCAGATCAACAGCTGCGGGCAACTAACCTGCTGCCACACCGGCGTCAGATCAACATCCTGGTGCTGATTCTCGCGAGTGGCTTCAGCAATACGGGGATCGTAGTGCAATGTATAGGCATCACCTATCTGCCGATGACCATACTGCACCAGGTGCTGCCACTGATAGTCCGTCAGTCCCTGATAGGCGGTATAGGTCTGACGCATATACTGTTCCAGCTCCTGCAGCGACTCAAACCGCGGCTCACCCAGATAAGCTGCAATGCGCTGTAACGCCTCACTGCTGACAAAACTTCCCACATCGTTCAGAACCAGTGAACGGATCGGGTTATTGGGTAGCGCCGCCAGGCACATACCGATAATTCCGCCCATGGATGTACCGATCCAATCCACCTGATCAACATCGAGACGGGCCAGCAGTGTAGTGATATCACTCATATATCGCGGAATATCGTACGGTACATCATCAGGCAGCCAGTCGCTGGCACCCCGGCCAACGATATCCGGACAGATCACCCGGTAATCTCTGGATAACGCCAGCGCCAGCGCGTCAAAGTCCCTGCTGTTACGGGCCAGACCATGCACACAGACCAGTACCCTGTCATTATCGGCACTGCCCCATTCGTGATAAACCATTCGATGAAAGCCCTGTGAATTCAGAGCCATAACTGATCCGGTTCGCACACTTGCCTCCTTTCATCCAGAATCGATGCGACACCGTAAAGCTAACATCTGGTAAAGAATTGTAAAGCGAAGGGATTTATCCACACAGCCACAGCTGTATGTATTATGATTCGCTTATATAGTCTGCATCAGGCTACAGTGAACAAATAGCTGCTGACAGGCTCTGATACTTCAATAGCGGTTCTGACGATGGATTCTGTAATGACCGAACAGTCCCCCACTTTTTATCAACGGCACAAACGCTGGATTCTGCCGATTGTAATTCTGGTGATCGCAGTAGCGGTTTTTGCCCTGCTCAGAGCAACTAAGCCGGTAGCTCCCTCACGTCCGGTAGCGGAAAAGGTGTGGAATGTCCGGGCACTGGCAGCAGAACATATTGCCGCCAGACCGCAGTTAACCCTGTTCGGCCGTATCGAATCGCCAGCCAGCAGCACTCTGTCATCATCAGTTACTGCCCATGTGCTTGAGCGTCACGTCGCTGAAGGCCAGCAGGTTGAACAGGACGATCTGCTACTGCAACTGGACGACCGGGATGCCCGCCTGATGCTGACGCAGCGCCAGGCCGATGTGGAACGTATCGAAGCACTGATCGCCGCGGAGAAAGTCCGCTATCAGGCCGATCTCCGGGCCCTGAAAATCGAACGGGAACTGGTCACCATTACCGAGCGCACCCTGGAGCGTTATAAAAACCTGAGCAGCCGTCAGGTCGCCAGCCAGAACCAGTACGATGATGCCCTGCGCACCAAGCAGCAACAGTCTCTGTCGCTGAATACCCGTCAACAATCGATTAATGATCACCCTAACCGCCTGGCACAGCTGCAGGCACAGCTGAAACAGGCAACCGCTCTGCGGGATACCGCTGCCCTGGACCTGGAGCGGACTCAGATTCGTGCGCCATTCCCCGGCCGGATCGCCAGTATAAGTGTCGCAGCCGGAGACCGGGTTCGCAGCGGCGATGCACTGCTGAATATCTATAACACCGATGCTCTTGAAGTAAGGGCGCAGATCCCCAGCCGCTATCTGCCGACAGTGCGTAATCAACTGAGTAACCAGCAGACTATCAATGCCAGTGCACAGCTGGACGGTGAAGCGGTTGAGCTGGAACTGGAACGACTGGCCGCAGCAGTCGATGGCGGCCGTGCCGGTATCGATGCACTGTTCTCGATCCGCAGCGACTATAAAGGCGAGCCGGGGCGGGCTATCTCGATGGATCTTCTCTTGCCTGCCGAGCAGGAAGTACTGGCGCTGCCACCGCAGGCTATCTTCGGTACCGACCGGATCTACACCATTATTGATGACCGTCTGACCGCCCAGACCGTTGAGAAGGTCGGTGATACTCGCAATGAACAAGGACAGCCGCGGGTACTGGTTCGTAGCCAAACTATTCCATCCGGCGCGCAGATCCTGATCACCCAGTTACCGAATGCGGTGTCCGGGCTACTGGTAAAAGTAGCGGAGTAACCCATGAAACAGTATCAGGGACCGCTACAGAACCTTACGGCACTGTTTACCGAGCACAGAGTTGCTGCCAACCTGTTGATGCTGCTGATGATCCTGGCTGGCATCTGGGGACTGAAAAAGCTCAACACCCAGTTCTTTCCATCGTTTGAGCTGGACGTAATTACTATCTCCGTGCCCTGGAGCGGCGCAGCGGCCGAGGACGTCGAGCGCTCCATCATCGTACCGATTGAGCGGGAGCTTAAATCGGTCAACGGCATCGATTCGCTGTTTTCCACCGCCGTACAGGGTTCCGCCAATATCCGCCTGGAACTTGAAGAAGGCAGCGATGTGGCGTTTATTCTGGATGAGGTGAAGCAGAAAGTTGATGGCATCACCAGCCTGCCCACCGATTCAGAACAACCTGTGGTGCAGCAGATTATTCGCTACGAGAATATCGCCCGCCTGCTGATCACCAGTCCCGATGCCAGCCAGCAGGAGCTCCGATCACTGGCCCGCCAGTTCGAGCGGGAACTGCTGCAGCGGGGTATCCGTAAAATCGACTTCATTGGTATGCCGGAGGAAGAGATCGCTATCCAGATCTCTTCCGGTCAGCTGCACGAACTGGAGATGAGCCTGGCGGATGTCGCCCAGGTCATTGATCAGCGCAGTGTGGATCTGCCTGCGGGCACCGCCGCCAAGGGCGATGGTTCCCGTCAGGTGCGCAGTCTGAGCCAGCAGCGGGATGTGGAAGGCTTCAATCAGCTACCTCTGCTGACGGAAAGAGAGGGGCGTCTGGTGCGCCTTGGCGATGTTGCTGATATCGAATGGCGCGCTCAGGATGATCAGATCTACCTGACCTACCGGGGTCAGGCGGCGATTCAGCTGCACCTGCGTCGTACCGAGGCGGACGACACATTACAAGCCGCCGGTATTATGCGTGACTGGCTGGAAGAACGCCGCCCTACACTGCCGCCCGGCATCGAGCTGATCACCTTTGATGAGCGCTATGTGGCGATTCAGGACCGTATCAATCTGCTGGTCAAAAACGGACTGGGCGGTCTGATTCTGGTCATTGCCACGCTGTTCCTGTTCCTCAATGCCCGGGTGGCGTTCTGGGTAACCGTCGGTATTCCGGTCTCCTTTATGGCCACACTGGCGGTACTGTACGGCATCGGCGGCAGTATCAATATGATCAGCCTGTTCGGCATGATCATGGCGCTGGGTATCATCGTCGATGATGCCATCGTGGTGGGTGAAGACACACTGACTCACCTGCAGATGGGAGAACCGGGTCTGCAAGCAGCCATCGGCGGTGCACACCGGATGCTCGCGCCGGTTATGGCCTCATCCCTGACGACCATTGCCGCTTTCCTGCCACTGCTGCTGATCGGTGGTGTGATCGGTAATATTCTGATCGATATTCCCACGGTGGTGATCTGTGTGATCGTTGCCTCCGTCATAGAATGCTTCCTGATTCTGCCCGGCCATCTGCATCACAGCCTGCATCGGGCCGAAGATCTTCACCCTTCCAATACCCGGAAGAAACTCGATGCCTCCTTCAATCACTTTAAAGAAGTGCGTTTCCGTGGCTGGGTCGAAAAAGCGATTGAGTTCCGCTGGGTAACGGTGGCCGTCGCCGTCGGGGCATTTATTATCGCTATTGGCCTGGTCAGCAGCGGCCGGATCAAGTTCACTTTCTTCCCGGCTGTAGAGCTGGAAACCCTGAACGCCAACATCCAGTTCAGCGCCGGTACCGGCCCTGAGCATGTCGAGGACTTCCTGCAGCATCTTGACAGTACTCTGCGGGAAACAGAAACCGAACTGGGTGGCAATCTGGTCAGAATGGCGCTGCAGATCCATGGCCAGACCAATGCCAGCCGAACCAGCCAGGGCTCCAGCAGGGGCGACGAATTCGGTGCACTGTTCGTACAGCTGAGTCCGATCGACAGTCGTGATGTGACTAACTCGGAGATCATCAGAAGCTGGCGCAGCAAGATCGTGCAGCCTGCCGGTATCGAAAAATTCACCATCGACCTGAACCGCTCCGGCCCACCGGGTAAGTCTCTGGAAGTGAAACTGGTCGGTACCGATGTTGAACGACTGAAGTCTGCATCGCTGGAGGTGCAGGATCTGCTGCGTCAGTACAACGGTGTCAGCAACGTCGATGATGACCTGCCATTCGGTAAAGCTCAGTTGATCTATGAACTCACGCCAGCCGGTAAAACCGCTGGCCTGACCCTCAACACGGTTGGACGTCAGCTAAGAGCAGCCTTTGATGGTCAGTTAGTACAGCTGTTCCATCAGGGCGAGGATGAAGTAGAAGTCAGGGTAGTACTGCCAGACAACGAACGGGATCGCCTCAGTGCGCTGGAAAATCTGCCGATTCTGCTACCCGATGGCAGCACTGCACCATTAGCTAACGTTGTGCAGTTCCGTGATAAGCAGGGCTTGGATCGCCTGCAGCGGGTCGACGGCCAACTGGCCATCAACGTCACCGGTGATCTGGACGAAGCGGTGGCCAACGCCAATGAGATCATCGCGGATCTGCGTGATGGTAAGATCCAGCAGGTCACTTCAGAGTACGGTATTCAGGCCAGCTTTGAGGGGCGTAATAAGAACCAGCGAGAGACCCTGGCGGATATGCAGCTGGGCCTGCTGATCGCTCTGCTACTGATCTTTATCATCCTATGCTGGGTATTCTCATCCTACAGCTGGCCTCTGGCGGTGATGCTGGCGATTCCACTGGGCCTGACCGGTGCAATTGCCGGTCATCTGCTGACCGGCCAGAGTCTGACCATTCTCTCGCTGTTTGGCTGTTTCGGCCTGTCGGGGATTGTGATCAACGACTCCATCGTCCTGATCACCTTCTATCAGAAGCTGCGCAAAGCGGGCATGGGCGTTCATAAAGCGATTGTGGAAGCGGCCTGTCAGCGTCTGCGTGCGGTATTGCTGACCTCGCTGACCACTATCGCAGGCCTGACGCCGATTCTGTTTGAAACCTCGTTGCAGGCCCAGTTCCTGATCCCGATGGCAACCTCCATCGTCTTCGGCCTGGCCTTCGGTACCCTGCTTATCCTGCTGGTTGTTCCGTCACTGCTGGTCATGCTGGAGAACGCCAAGGGCAATGTCAGAAGCCTGCTGGGTAAGCCGCAGTTGTCTGAGAAGTCATTGAGTTAGTTGTTCGTGGCTGGAACGGCGAGCATAGCTCGCCTTGCTCGACCGCATCATAAATGATGCTTGCTAGTGGCTTATGTGGACTCCCCTCTGTCAACAATGAATCGCCCTTTAACAGAAAAAACGCAAGCTTATGTCCGAGCTCACTATGGGGACGCGATCCCCGGCTCACTGAGATTTGCGCGAACAGTCTTATCATCTCTCGAAAGCGAGCGCTGAGCTCTTAGCCACTAACTGATTAAGACTGAATCTGTATCAAGCGCTTTTCATTGCCTACAGGTTCAGGCGGTGACTGCCTGAGCCTGATACTCGCTGCCATCCCGCAATAAAGCAAAGGCGGTACGTACTGTTTTATTGGCTAAAGCCACGGCGGCGCAGCGTTTACCCCGCCGCTCGATCAGATTTTTCAGCCAGACTTCTTTCTGGGATTTAGCGGATCGTTGGCTCAGTGCCCCCACCACGGCCATCGCGCCGCTGAGGAGCTGACTTCGCACCAATTGGTTACGGATATGTTTACCTATGCTACCCAGCACGGCCTTACCACCGCTGGAGTGCTGTATTGGCGTTAGACCAACACAGGCCGCCGCTTCCCGACCACTCCTGAAACTCACGTCGTCCCCCAGCTTCAGGAGGTTGAAAAGATTAATCGCATTGATCACCGATACCCCTTCCAGCGCCATCAGACGTTGACAGTCCGGATGCTGCTTGATGACCTTAGCCAGCTGCTGATCATAGTGCTGAATACGTTCAATGATTGCCAGATAGGCTTGCCAGGTCAGATGCAAGGCCTCCCTGAAGATCATGCTGAAGCCGTTGTCTGCCGTTTCCAGTGTGTCCTGAACCGCTCTGCTCAGACCACCCTGAGCCGGAGATGCAGTAATATTAAATTCAGCGAGTAGTGCTCTGATCTGATTACCCAGAGCCACTTTTTGTTTAACGCCCAGCTCTCGCATGCGCAGAATGGTTTGTAATTCCTGCTGTTCAAAGGTTTTGCCGGAGATGAACTGCACCTCAGGTAACTGTGCAGCCTGCGCAATCGCCAGTGCATCATTTTTATCAGTTTTCTGCTGCTGGCGAACCGCTGCAACCAGGCGAGTAGAGATCAGTCGTGCGATGTGACCGTGTTCCTGAGCCTTCTGCTTCCAGTAATTCGACATAGAACAGGCTTCAAAAACGATAACCACAGAGCTTTGGGTTGCCAGCCACAGACTGAATTCTGAAGCGCTCATCGCTTCATTAAGTAAGACTTTATGGCGTTTAACAACGCACACTTGAATCACTTTTTTGGCCAGATCGACGCCGACAATGGTATTGTTCATGTATTGGACTCCTAGCTAATTTTTGGTCGAATTCAGCATACCTCGCTGCTGATATCAGGGCGAGGGGAGTCCAATTCTCTCGAAAAAGCGGAAAGCACTGCGGAGCTTCAACTAACTTGTAGCTAGCGAGGCACGACCTCGTGCCGACAATTCATTTTTAAGGGCAGGAAACGCAGATCAGCGCAGTTGCTGCTCGACATAATCACCGATAATCTGCTCGCTCTCTTCGCTCAGCTGAACAAACTTCAGGCCAAACTCATAGCGGCTCTGCGACAGACGCCGGACATGAATCACCCGACAGACCTCGCTCAGCTCCTGAGTAAACAGAGAAAAAGATATCAGCTGCTCGGCGGCAGCCTGTTTGACTTCTGAACCAAGGCTCAGCAATCCAGCCAACTGATCATCACCGGAGATGAGTAAACCGGCCAGACTGATATTCAGAATACGGCCATCCTGATCGGCGCCGGGCATCCCCACCCTCGCTGCCAGATCGGCCTGAGCACGGGGGTATAAGCGACTGTCTCTCAGTATCATGTAACGCTCTTTCACAACAGACGGTTACAACTAGATTAAGATGCAAACGGCCGTTTGTCACCCCTATCCCCCGAACCAGCTCACTTACTTACAACCCGTTCTACGCAGTAATCAGCGGCACATGAACCAAACCCATCATCATTTGCAACTGATATCCGGGAAAGCCCCCCTCTGATCAGGTGAGAAAACGCAATGATTATTGGCCTGATACCTGCCACTTGGGTATAATTTTGCTCCTTTTGAGACAATGGCGCGCCCCGTTTCTATGCAAGACCGTGCAAGAAAAGCAGGGCAAAAAATAAGGTTATTCCATGAATCCAGATTTGCAGAAGCTGCAGCCCTATCCGTTTGAGAAACTGGCGAAGCTGAAAGCCGAGGTAACCCCTCCGGCAGAACTGGAGCATATTGCTCTGTCCATCGGCGAACCAAAGCACCCATCACCGGAGTTTGTGATGGATGAGTTCACTCGCAATCTGGATAAACTGGCCAACTACCCGACCACGTCCGGACTGCCAGAACTGCGCCAGACCATTGCTGACTGGGCAACCCGCCGCTTTAAACTGGAAGCGGGCACATTGACCGGTGAAAACAACGTACTGCCAGTCAACGGTACCCGTGAAGCGATCTTCGCTTTCACTCAGGCTGCAATTGGTCGCACTGCGGATACCGAAGCCAACCCTCTGGTGGTTTCGCCGAACCCGTTCTATCAGATCTATGAAGGCGCTGCGTACCTGTCCGGTGCAGAGCCTTACTACCTGAGCTGCGTAGCCGATAACAACTTTGTGCCGGATTTTGACGCGGTACCGGCCGAAGTATGGCAACGCTGCCAACTGCTGTACCTGTGCTCACCGAGCAACCCGACGGGCGCAGTCACTGATGCCGATACGCTGAAGAAGCTGATCGCGCTGTCTGATGAGTATGATTTCATTGTCGCTTCCGATGAGTGCTATTCCGAAATCTACTTCGACGAAGAGCAGCCGCCAGTCGGTCTGCTGGAAGTCTGCGCCCAACTGGGTCGCAACGATTACAAAAACTGCATCGTGTTCCACAGTCTGTCCAAGCGTTCTAACCTGCCAGGTCTGCGTTCTGGTTTCGTGGCTGGTGATGCGGATCTGATCAAACCGTTCCTGAGCTACCGCACCTACCACGGCTGCGCCATGTCTCTGCCAACACAGCTGGCCAGCATTGCTGCCTGGAACGATGAAGCACACGTTCTGGAAAACCGCGATAAATACCGCGCTAAGTTTGCAGCGGTGATCGAAATTCTGGAACCGGTGATGGATGTTAAACTGCCGGATGCCAGCTTCTATCTGTGGGCAGGCACCCCGATTGCTGACGACAAGTTCGCACAGGGCCTGTTTGAGCAGCAGAACGTTACCGTACTGCCGGGTCGCTATGTATCCCGCGAAGACGAAACCGGTGAGCTGCCGGGCGCTGGCCGGGTACGTATGGCACTGGTTGCCACTATGGATGAGTGCGTGGAAGCCGCGTGGCGTATCCGCCGTTATGTTGAATCCCTGTAATCACAAAAGCAGGCTTAACTGAAAGGTAACAGAGCATGACCACACTGTACGGTATCCCAAACTGCGACACGGTTAAAAAAGCCCAGCGCTGGCTGAACGATAACAATGTCGAGTTTGCTTTCCACGATTTTCGCAAAGATGGACTGACTCAGGCGCAACTGGAGCAATGGGTTGCAGCACTGGGCTGGGAAGCACTACTGAATAAACGCAGCACCAGCTGGCGCCAGCTGAGTGATGAAGTAAAAAACAATATTGATGAAGCCTCTGCAATTCGCGAGATGCTGGCAACGCCGACGCTGATCAAGCGTCCGGTGCTGGCAACCGGCGAAGCCCTGCACACAGGTTTTAAAGACAGCGACTACAGCGCGCTGTTCAGCTGAATTACTGACGATTTTACGGAGTTAACACCATGAGTACTTTTGCACTGGGTCTGGGTATCGGAACCAAGTCTTCTGCCGGCGAACTGCTGGAAGTGTATTACAACCAGCCACTGCTGAATCCCGCACAGTCTCTGATCGACGCTATTGAGGCTAAAGCCGGTTACACCGGTGGCAACCAGGCGATTGAACTGTCTGCAGCACAGCTGACCGATCTGGAAGGCGCATTCCTGTCTGTTGATGCGGAAGATCAGGCTGAGATCATCGAGATCTGCAAAGGCACCTCTCAGCCGATGTACCTGACCATTCTGGAAACGGATGCGGATCCTGAATCCACCGCTGAGGTTTACCTGAAGCTGGCACTGCTGTCACACCGTCTGGTTAAGCCACACAGCCTGAACCTGAACGGCATGTTCGGCAAGCTGCCAAATGTTGCCTGGACTAACGAAGGCGCAATCTCTCTGGCGGACCTGCCTAAGCGTCAGCTGGCTGCCCGCGCTCAGGGTCGCATCATCGACGTTCACTCTGTGGATAAATTCCCGAAAATGGCTAACTACGTTGTACCAGCAGGTACCCGTCTGGCGGCAACGTCCCGTATCCGTCTGGGCGCATACGTAGGCGAAGGCACCACAGTTATGCACGAAGGCTTCATCAACTTCAACGCAGGTACTATGGGCGTGAGCATGGTTGAAGGCCGTATCTCTGCAGGTGTTGTGGTAGGCAATGGTTCCGACCTGGGTGGCGGTTGCTCCACCATGGGTACTCTGTCCGGCGGTAACAACGTGGTGATCTCTGTGGGCGAAAACTGCCTGATGGGCGCTAACGCCGGTCTGGGTCTGCCACTGGGTGATCGCTGTACTGTTGAAGCGGGTCTGTATGTGACTGCAGGGTCTAAAGTGACACTGCTGGACGACCAGAACAATGAAGTCGGCGTTGTTAAAGCAGCTGAACTGGCGGGTAAACCGGATCTGCTGTTCCGTCGTAACTCTCAGAACGGTCGCATCGAAGTGAAGACTAACAAGTCTGCGATCGAACTGAACGAAGAGCTGCACGCTCACAACTAAGCAATACCCCCGGATGCCACGGCCCGTGGCATCCAATACAACAGAACGATTACCCCCGAGATACGGGAAACGTAATCGAGGCGGTCGATGCAAGGCAAACGTTGGCGCAAAAGCGCAGTTTATAGATGATAAATAAGCATTTTAAGCCAACGTTTAACGCCGCAGCGGCAACGCAGATAGTTTCATATACCCTTTCAAGGTGCCCCGATGTCTACACTTTCTCCTACCGTTGAACTTGCTAAAGAGCTGATCTCCCGTCGTTCAGTGACACCGGATGATGCCGGCTGTCAGGAACTGATGATCGAACGACTGGAAGCGATCGGCTTTCAGATCGAGCGACTGCAATTTGAGGAAGTGACCAACCTCTGGGCCCGCCGCGGTACCGAAGGCCCGCTGTTCTGTTTTGCCGGTCATACTGATGTTGTGCCGTCTGGCCCGGAAGAGCGCTGGAGCCACCCTCCGTTTAAACCAGTGATTGAGGAAGGTTTCCTGTGCGGCCGTGGTGCAGCTGATATGAAAGGCAGCCTGGCGGCGTTTATGACCGCGCTGGAGCGCTTTATTGAGCACCATCCTGATCATAAAGGTTCGATTGCCCTGCTGATCACCAGTGACGAAGAAGGCCCGTTCATCAATGGCACCACCCGTGTGGTTGATCATCTGGAAGCCCGTAACGAGAAGATCGACTGGTGCATCGTCGGTGAGCCATCCAGCACCAAAGAGGTTGGGGATGTGATCAAGAACGGTCGCCGCGGCTCTATCAGCGGTGATCTGACGATTCGCGGTAAGCAAGGTCATGTGGCGTATCCACACCTGGTGGAGAACCCGATCCATATGGCTGCGCCAGCACTGCATGATCTGGCCACCGAGCAGTGGGACGAAGGCAACGAGTTCTTCCCGCCGACCAGCTTCCAGATCTCCAACATCCACGCCGGCACCGGTGCCACCAACGTGGTACCGGGACATATTGATGTGCAGTTTAATCTGCGCTTCTCTACCGAGCTGACCGCCGAAGAGATCAAGCAACGCACCTACGATATCCTCAACCGCTACAACCTCAACTACGACATCCAGTGGACTCTGAGCGGTAATCCGTTTATCACCGGTCGCGGCGATCTGGTGGATGCCTGTGTTGATTCGATCAAGGCGATCACCGGCCGGGAAACCGAACTGTCGACCTCTGGCGGCACCTCTGATGGCCGTTTTATCGCTCCGACAGGCGCGCAGGTTGTCGAGCTGGGTCCGATCAACGCCACCATTCATCAGATCAACGAGCGGGTTAAAGCAGAGGATCTGGATACCCTGTCCTCGCTGTATGAAAATATTATGGCTCGCCTGCTGACCGAGAAGTGATATCCGTGAGCCAGTTTCAACTACTCTGCCCGGTCTGCCAGTCGCCCTTAGAGGGCGACAACAAGCATCTGCGCTGTACTAACAATCACAGCTATGATGCCGCCCGCCAGGGCTACTGGAACCTACTACTGGCCAACCAGAAGCGTTCCAAAGACCCGGGCGATAACGCCGAAATGGTACAGGCCCGCCGCGCGTTTCTGGAACTGGGCTACTACCAGCCGCTGGCTGAGCAGGTTGCCGTAACGGCTGCTGATTTACTGCCAGACACCTCTTCTGGCGAGACCGCCCGAATGGTAGATATGGGCTGCGGTGAGGGCTACTACACAGCCCTGATGCAGCAACAGCTGGCACAGCACAACGATCTACAGTTAGCCGGACTGGATATATCCAAGCACGCCGTGAAGGCGGCCTGCAGTCGCACCAAAGCACTGACCTGGATGGTCGCCTCCGGCGCAGCCATGCCCGTAGCAGAACAGTCGCTGGATCTGGTCACCGTGCTGTTCAGCCGCCTGATGCCTGAC
This sequence comes from uncultured Amphritea sp., assembly GCA_963669425.2. GTDB lineage: Bacteria > Pseudomonadota > Gammaproteobacteria > Pseudomonadales > Balneatricaceae > Amphritea. The sequence goes on along the minus strand of CAXXNC010000002.1, from coordinate 95,440 downwards.
GAGTTCCGCCGCACCCTGAAACCCGGCGCCAGCCTGCTGGTCACCTATCCCGGTGAAGGCCATCTGCTACAGCTTCGGGAGCTGATCTACGACGAAGTCCGCCAGTCTGGTTTCGATCCGGCCAGCGTGCTGGGCGAAGGCTTTGAAGCTGTTGAACAACAGACCGTACGCTACGACTTCACCCTGCAGAATCAGCAGGAGATTCAGCAATTGCTGGCAATGACACCCCACGGCTGGCGCATCAACCCTGCCGCTAAAGCACGCATCAGCGAACTGAACCAACTGACGCTGACGCTGGACGTCAATCTGGCGCGCTTTACCCGGAGCTGATTTGTGCGCAGCCGCCGTTTACGCTACCGCCTGAGAGACTTTCTGATCCGCAGAGCTGACAATGTGCAGCAGAACTTCCGGATCATGCTGGTTGGTGGTGGCGTGTTTCTTGTGGGTTTTCTTACTCTGGGTATTACGGAATTTCTGTTTCGCTCCAGCCTGACTCAGGAGCTGTTCGCCCTGGCTGGACTGATATTGGCGGTTATCGGAGTAATTATCACCGCTTTCGGCTATATTAGCCTGAGCATTCTGCGGATTTTCCGTTTTCTGTTAACCGATACACAGCAAGACAAGGACTGACGGTTCGATTATGACCGATAACCAACGCCACCCTGATATTGAGATCTACGTAAAAGACCGCTCGGTAGAGCAAATTGTCGACTGGCTCAAAGGCCTGTGCCAACCTCTGCAGCTGGATTATGCCCAGGGTCAGGTGCACCACTATATCGGCAATGTGGATGGTCAGGAGATTCCGATCATGATCCATGAGAAGGTCAACGGTAAAGCCTGGATCAGCGTCTGGTTCAACTCCGACTCAACCCCGTGGATCAAGGATCTGGACTGTGCCGAACAAGCGGCTAAAGAGATGGATACCCAGATTCGCTGTATCGCTAGTGGCTGGAATACCGGCGATGATCCGGATGAGTGGTGGAAAGTCGAAAACGGTCATCAGGAAAAGATTCAGTGGCGTAGCTGATCGCAACCGATCAGCTCAATATCACGCAGTTGCACTGAACTGTAACTGCGATTTCTCAATCTCACTCAGCATCAGCTTACCGGCTGATGCCAGCCCGATCCGGGCAAAATAATCCTGCTTCAGTTCCGCATTAGCCGGAGTGTTGGCCTGACTATCCAGATGGCTAACCACGTAGGCATAATCACCCAGATTTTCATGACGGATTGAGTTATTCAGCCGGCCGGCAATCTCTTCGGTATAGAGCCGGTCTGGATCCGGATACTGCAGACCCTCCGCCTCTGGGAGCTTAAACTCAGCACTGTTTGTGCGGGGCTGTTTCTGCGACAGATCCTCTGCATTATGAATCAGACTCAGCAGCATACTGAACTGTGCACCACGACCTTCGTGGACCGCCTGGGTCAACGACGACGTGTACGTCTCAATCTGCTGTTCTATCCGATCTATTTGCATGAATTCAAAAGACTTATTGCCTACAATTACAGTCCATACTGTTTCGGCGTCTGCCAGTTTTTCTTTAGCACTTTTGATAAGCGCTTTTGTTAAGCGCTTTGTATAAGAGCCTTTTATAAGAACTTTTTATAAGGACCTTGTTCACTTATGGGACGTTACCGACCACCTACCCCGCCAAAATCCCGCTACATCACCGCTGCTGGCGCGAAAGCGCTGGACGATGAACTGAAGTACCTGTGGAAGGTTAAGCGCCCCGAAGTGACGCAGGCGGTCAAAGAAGCGGCCGCCCAGGGCGACCGCTCTGAAAATGCCGAGTATATCTACGGCAAGAAACAGCTGCGCGAAATCGACCGCCGGGTGCGCTACCTTTCCAAACGCCTGGACGTACTGACCGTCGTCGATCGCCTGCCGGATGACCGCAATACCGTCTTCTTCGGCGCCTGGGTCACGGTCCTGGACGAAGAAGATAACGAAAGCACCTACCGCATCGTCGGCCCCGACGAAATCGGTGACACCGACGGCTATATAAGCATGGACTCACCCATGGCCAGACAGCTGCTGAAAAAGCAGATCGGGGATGAATTCTTTATCCGCCGACCAGATGGTTCAGAGATCTGGTACGAAGTTACCGGAATTGAATATAGGGAAGAATAAGATTCGTGGCTGGAACGTCACGCAAGCGTGACTTGCTCGACCGCATTGCAAGCAATGCTCGCTGGTAGCTGGTAGCTGGTAGCTGGAAAAAGCAAAGAGCATCATGGATGCAAAACACACTGTAGTGAGGCACGCCCTCGTGCCGATAAGAGACTCAGTAATTTGTATCGATCAAAAGATTTTGTGGGCGGGGCTTTATCATGCCCTTGGGTGCCAGCCGGGATAGAATTATCAGTGGCGGAACAGCATCAGTCTTTTTTTGTGGGAGGCGCGCCCTCGCGGCGATCAATCAGCATCGAATCAACTGCAATGAAGACGCTCCTCACTACAATCTAATCGAAACTCCACGTTACTGTTCGCTTTTTCCAGCTACCAGCTAGCATCACTTGTGATGCGGTCGAGCAAGGAAGGCTTTGCCTTCCGGTCTAGCCACGCCACCGACGCAGCCCAGAAAAAACCACCAAGTCAATTCGCCAAATTCCAGGCACAAAAAAACCACCCTAAGGTGGCTTCTTTAGAAGTGGTGGGTCGTATAGGATTACTGCGCGCTATCGCGCTTGCCCTACGGGTCGTTGCCATAGGCAACGCTGTCTCGCTGCGCGGGGCTCGAACCTTTACGGTTCTCATCCTATACATCAGGCTTCAGATGACAAAATTTGGGCGTAAAAAAACCGCCTTTAAGCGGTTTCTTCTATGAAGTGGTGGGTCGTATAGGATTCGAACCTATGACCAATTGGTTAAAAGCCAACTGCTCTACCAACTGAGCTAACGACCCACACCAAACTTCTTTCCCCTCTCCACTTTACATCAGATTGCTCTGAGAAAGTGGTGGGTCGTATAGGATTCGAACCTATGACCAATTGGTTAAAAGCCAACTGCTCTACCAACTGAGCTAACGACCCGTTCTGGCTCCTCGAGCTGGACTCGAACCAGCGACCAATAGATTAACAGTCTACTGCTCTACCAACTGAGCTATCGAGGAACACTTGCTCACCTTAATGGCGGAGGGGCAGGGATTCGAACCCTGGGAAGGCTATTAACCCCCGCCGGTTTTCAAGACCGGTGCTTTCGACCACTCAGCCACCCCTCCAGTGAGGCCGCGTATATTAAAGGATTTGAGGAATGTGTCAATACTTCTGAACGGGAAAAATGTAATTTTTTTATTTTTTCTCCGATCAGGGCTTTCTGATGAATACAGATAAATATCAATCAGATACCAAACGGTACTTCTGGCCGTATGTCTCGCTCTTGCGGTACTCGCCCGGGGTCATACCGGTCCACTTCTTGAACGAGCGGAAAAACGCCGAAGGCTCATCAAACCCCATCAGCTCTGCGACATCATTGATCGACAGCTGAGGCGAGTCCATATAGTTCACCGCGGCCTTCATCCGGCACTGATCCTTAATCTTCTGGTAGGAGGTATCTTCCTCGGACAGACGACGGCGCAATGTTGAAACTGACATATTCAGTTTAAAGGCCACCTCTTCTGAACCTGGCAGCTCACGGCTGAAATCCTTACCCAACAGCGCAACGACCTGGGAGGTCAGACTCTGGTCGTTATCCACCATCACAATCAGCTGATAAGGAGCCGTCTGCAGGAATGAGCGCAGCGTCTCATCATTCTGCACGATAGGATAATCCAGGAACCGGGCGGGAAAAACGATTGCGTGATCATGCTGATCAAACTTAATTTCTGACTGAAACAGTGTCTCATAATGATAACTGTCATCGGGCTTAGGAAAACGGAAATAAGCTGCTTTCAAATCCAATCGGGTGCCAATCAACCAACTGATAAAATGGTGCCACATCGATAGTCCGGTACGGACCTCCATCGGCGTCTCATTTTCCAGAAGCGTTTTCACTTCTTCTTCAGAAGCGGAGCTGATCGGCGCGAACGAAAGCTTGGCATAGCGGCCCTTGCGGATCAGTTGAGGCTTAACCTGAGTGCCGCGACAGATCTCATAAAAGGAACTGCAACGGTAGATCGCCCGCTCCAGCGTCGGGCAGTGAATAATGGCATGACACATCATCCTGAAAGTGCCATTCGGAACCCTGCCGCCCGATAGCATACCGAAGGATTCATCCTGCGCAGTCCACATAATCCGCTGATACAGCTGACCGAATTTGACAGCAGAAAACTCGGTTCGCATCTCAATTTCACGGGGATCGATACCCAACTCATCAAGAAGCTCTGTCAGATTGTAGCCCTGCTTTTCTACTTGCTGGAGCAGATAGAGGACGTAACCGCTTGGAACTGTGATGGTCTTGTCCATCATATTTTCTCTGTGATGTTATTGTGTTTGTCAGACGAAAATCAGATCTAAACTATTCATTTAACTTATATCAGTTGCAAGCAAAAAAATAGCTGCGGTTTTTTTTGTCAGTGATAATGACAGCTATTGTTATTGTGAATAGAAATAAAGTTGGCAAATTATCTACTCTGACGTAACGTCACTTTATTTGCGATGTTCCGACGCTGTCCGAATCAGCCTGTAGCACGCAACTGTTTTTGTCAGTAAAAACAGCGAACAAAAATAACAATACAATTTAAAGGTGAAAGCAATGGCACACAGACTGAACAGGACGTCTGCAACCTGCCGCCCGCGGTTCCTGCGCCGCCGGCTCGCTCAAAGTGTTTCCCTGGGAATTATCTCTTCCGCCCTCGCCCTGCCAGCCAGTGCAGTTGAATTCAATATCGGAGAAATCGAAGGCCGCTTTGATTCGCAGCTATCTATCGGTTCCAGCTGGCGGGTCGGTGACCCAAGCGGCGATCTGGTCTCTGTACCTAACGGTGGTAATAGCGCTGGCTCCGGTAGTTATGATGATGGTACCCAGAACTACGTTGCGGGCGATGCTTTCTCCACCGTCGTTAAAGGCGTTCATGATCTTGAACTGACCAAAGATAATATCGGGGCATTTATACGTGGTAAGTACTGGTACGACTACGCTCAGAGTGAAGGCCAGGTCAATCATGGCCATATCCCCAATGGCTATCAGTCAGGTGCCAGCCTGGATGACAGTGATTTTAACGACTATGCGAAATTCACCGGGGCCGAGATTCTTGACGCTTACGTTTTCGGTGAATTCGAAATTGCCGACAAACCTCTCGATGTTCGTTTAGGCCGCCAGGTAGTTAACTGGGGTGAAAGCGTTTTTATTCAGGGTGGTATCAACGTCATTAACCCGTTTGATGTCAGTGCATTCCGCCGTGCTGGCGCCGAGGTAAAAGAGGGCCTGCTACCTGTAAACATGGCATTTGCGTCACTGGGTCTGACCGATAACCTCAGCGTTGAAGGTTTCTACCAGCTGGAATGGGAAAAAACAGCTATTGATGGTTGTGGTACTTACTTCTCGACCAATGATTTTACTGCGGAAGGTTGTAACGGTATCCGGGTCGTATCAGACAGTAACCCTACTCTGGCATCCCTGACATCCAATCCCGACTCAATCTACTTCAATAACTTTGCCGGCCCCTCGCCAACACCTGACATTGTTGTAAACAGAGCCGCTGACGGTATCAGAGAAGCTGACGACAGTGGCCAGTTCGGTGTAGCGTTCCGGTATTTCGCCGAGGAACTGAACAGTACTGAGTTCGGCCTCTATCTGGCCCGTTATCATAGCCGTTTGCCGATTATCAGCGGGGTAAAAACCACCAACCCTGCAGGCCTGGGTCCTTTCGAATCCCAGTACTTTATTGAGTACCCTGAAGATATCGAAATGATCGGTGTCAGCTTCAGCACCAATATTGGTGATGTTGCATGGTCTGGTGAAATCAGCCATAAAACTGATGTCCCTATTCAGTTGAACGGCCCTATGCTGGTTGCATCTATGCTGTCTCTGGGTACTGCCGCCGGTAACCCAGCTAACGGTGTTGTTGTACCAGTAGGCGGTGCCGGCCTGGGCTCTGATATTCAGGGCTATACCGCGTTCGACATTACTCAGGTACAAACCAGCTTCATTAAGTATGTTGATCAGGTGATGGGCGCCAGCCGACTTACACTGATTGGCGAATTGGGCTGGACGCATATTCATGACTTTGATGAAAGTGCCGATGCTCTGAAGTACGGCCGCAATGGTATCTTTGGTTATGCATCCGGAGATAACGATGGTTTTGTTACTCAGAACTCTTACGGTTATGTTGCCCGTGCCAATCTGACCTACTCTGATGTTTTTGCTGGCGTGAATCTGAAACCGGAAGTAAGCCTGAAGCATGGCCTCGAAGGTTACGGCCCACAGCCAGGTGCCGCATTCAATGAAGGTGAGAAGACCCTGTCCCTCAGCCTGACAGCAGACTATCTGAACCAGTACCAGGTACAGGTTGGTTACACCAACTTCTTTGGTGGTGACTTTAATCCGATCAAGGATCGTGATTTTGTATCCATCAGCGCATCCGTATCTTTCTGAGTATTGAATCCAAGGAGAATTGAAGATGAATTTTAAATCGACTGCGCTGATCCTGGGTTCTGCCATGGGCCTGACGTTCAGCCTGCATACGATGGCTGCGGTTAGCGAAGCTGAAGCCGCTAAGCTGGGCAGTAGCCTGACCCCGCTGGGAGCAGAGAAAGCAGGCAATGCCGACGGTACCATTCCGGCATGGAATGGCGGCTTACCTGCAGGTGGCGACCGTTACGCTGATCCATTTGCGAGCGAACAACCGCTAATGACGATCACTGCGGCCAACGCAGAGCAGCATAAAGATAAGCTGACACAAGGCCAGATGGCGATGTTCAGCAAGTATCCGGAGACATTCACCATGAATGTCTATCCGACTCATCGCACCGCCTCTCTGCCGCAGCGACTGTACGATAATGTGCGTCAGAATGCGGTCAACGCCGAACTCACTGACGGTGGTAATGGCCTGAGCAAAAACACCGTTGAAGGTGTTCCCTTCCCGATCCCGCAAAACGGTCTGGAAGCGATCTGGAACCATATGACCCGCTACCGTGGCGGTTCTCTGGAGCGTACTTACGTTCAGGTGCCGGTACATGAGAACGGTAACTTTGTGCCGGTTAAAATCAATGAGCGGATGGCCTGGCCTGACTACCTGAAAGGCGGCCGGAACGAGAAGGATGACAATATCCTGTTCTACTTCACCCAGCAGATTCAGGCACCGGCCCGACTGACCGGTAACGTACTGCTGGTACATGAAGCTCAGAACCAGATTGCTAAACCCCGTCAGGCATGGCTGTATAACGCCGGTCAGCGCCGGGTACGTCGTGCACCACAGGTAGCCTACGACGCACCGGGCACCGCTTCCGACGGCCAGCGTACATCTGACAACCTTGACCTGTTCAACGGCGCGCCAGATCGTTATGAATGGAATCTGGTCGGTAAGAAAGAGATCTATATCCCTTATAACAGCTTCAAGCTGGCTGACCGGGATGTGACCTACGAGCAGATCCTGCAGCCTGGTCATATGAATCCCGAACTGACCCGCTATGAGTTGCACCGGGTCTGGCAGGTTGAGGCGACACTGAAAGACAGTGCCCGTCATATCTATGCCAAGCGGGTATTCTTTATCGATGAAGATACCTGGCAGATCGCTGTGGTCGATCACTACGATGGCCGCGGCCAGTTGTGGCGTGTCGGCGAATCCCATCAGATCCAGTTCCGTGACGCTCAGGTACCGTGGCTGGCTGCCGAAGTGCTGTATGACCTGCAATCCGGCCGCTATCTGGTCGGTAGCCTGACCAACGAAGAGGGTGACGGTTTTGACTTCACCGCCCGCTTCAAACATCGCGACTTTACACCACAAGCTATTCGCCGGATGGGTAAACGCTGATCCTTTTCACTGCTACCAGTATGCCCAGCAAGCGCACTGATAGCAGAGAGACAAAAAAGGCGCTCATCTGAGCGCCTTTTTTGTGTTTGCTTATCGCCTCTCAGCCATTCGCAGCCTGAGCCATCTCCGGTGGCGTTCTGACACCATCATGCCAGGCCTGCAATGCCGCTTCACAGCCACTGCAGACACCGGCTTTCAGCTCACGATCAACGATAATCCATGTGCACTTACCATAATCGGTATCGCAGCTGCGATGATCATCACAACCACAACCAATACACTGCGCCAGTGCTCGCTCACTTTGCTTCATAATTCTCTCCCGGAATTTTTATAGTTGTTCTGAATCCCTGCCAGAACCAGTAATATTAGGCCATCTGCAAAGTGATGACTGTTCAACTAAATAATAAGATTGTATGAAAACTGTGCAGCAGATCAGAACCTGAAATGAAACCGGTTCATAATCAGCCACAAACCCTTGACGGCCATCAATATCCCTTCTGCAGCGCAATAAAAAAGGATCACCATGCAAGGTATTAAAGTTGAACAGCGACACGATCAGCACGGCCCTATTCAGGTGTTCGATGATGGCCTGTTTCGCTTCCTCAGGTTCGGTGACGGCGGAGAACAAAGCCGGATTGATATCAATAATCCACACTGCCCCGTCTATCAATATACTCAGAGCATGCTTATGGCTCTGGTGTTCCTACCCCGCCCGGCTCACGCTACGATACTCGGGCTCGGTGGCGGCATGCTGGTACATGCCCTGCATCACTATGATGAAAGTCTCTCGGTGGATATTGCAGAACTGCGCGCCGACGTTGCCGACATTGCCTATAACCATTTCATGTTGCCAAGAGCCGAGCAACTGAGAGTAACGATAGCCGATGCCACCGATTTTCTGAGCACTGCCTCCACGAGCACCGATCTTATCTTCGCCGACATCTATAATGATGATGGCATGCAGGACAGCCAGTTGGCAGATGAGTTTATCCGTCATTGCCATCGACTCCTGAGCGACGAAGGAATTCTGGTGCTGAATCTGTGGGATGAGGGCAAAGGCTTACACCCCCTGGCTCAACAACGGATCGAGGATTCCTTCGGCAATGAAAGCCTGTGTATCCCTGTACCGGGAGGCAATCTGATCAGCTTTTCTTTTAAATCCAGATGTCCGGAAATACAGCCACGCAGACTGCAGCCCGCCGCTTCACGGCTGGGGAAAAAGCTCAACTTTCCAGCCCGGAAGCTGCTGAATACACTGAAACCGTTTTAAAGGGTTATTTTCCAATCCAAATACTGGGATAATACCCGGATACGATTTATTTGAGAGACAGTACCATGCCTTTGCTTGATAGCTTTACAGTAGATCACACCCGCATGAATGCGCCGGCAGTGCGCGTTGCCAAGACCATGACAACTCCGGGTGGCGATACCATTACCGTGTTTGATCTGCGTTTCTGCCGTCCGAATGAAGAGATTCTGAGCGAGAAAGGCATCCATACGCTGGAGCACCTGTTCGCCGGATTTATGCGTGATCACCTGAACGGTGACAGCGTTGAAATCATCGACATCTCGCCGATGGGTTGCCGTACCGGTTTCTACATGAGTCTGATCGGCTCTCCAGCTGAGCAACAGGTTGCTAATGCATGGCTGGCAGCGATGACTGACGTACTGGATGTCGAGAAACAGAACGAGATTCCTGAACTGAACGAGTATCAGTGTGGCACCTACGAGATGCATTCACTGACTGAAGCCAAAGGGATCGCCGAACAGATTAAAGATCGCGGCGTCGGGGTTAACAGTAACGCTGATCTGAAGCTTGATCCGAGCTTCCTTGAAGGCCAGCAGTAACCCATAGCGCTTACGTCATCACAAAAACGGAGCATGGCTCCGTTTTTTATTTTCCCAAGAACAGAACAGGCTTTCCCCCATGGCAATGATCGGCAGATACAACACCCTTGAAGTGGTTAAAGAAGTGAAATTCGGCGTCTATCTGGATGGCGGCGATCTGGGCGAGATTCTGCTACCACAGCGCTATCTGCCTGAAGGTACACAGGTGGGTGATTCGCTGGAAGTGTTTATCTATCTGGACTCTGACGATTATCTAATTGCCACCACGGAAAAGCCCAAAGGTCAGGTCGGTGAGTTTGTCTGCCTGAAAGCTGTTGATGTAAACCGTGTCGGCGCGTTCTTCGACTGGGGGCTCAGCAAAGATCTGCTAGTACCTTTTAACGAGCATAAAAAAACTATCGAGCCCGGCAGCGAGCATATCGTTTACATCTATCTGGATCAGGAAACCGACCGTATCGCCGGCTCAACCAAGCTGAACCGCTTTATCGATAACTACCCGCATCAGTTTAAGCAGGGCCAGCCGGTAGATCTGATCATCGAAGATCACACCCATATCGGTTACAAGGCAATCATCAACGGTCAGCACTGGGGCGTGGTATACGACAACGATGTTTTCAAACCGCTGCGCTACGGCCAGAAAATGCGTGGTTATATCAAGCAGATCCGTCCCGACGGTAAGATCAACCTCAGCCTGCAGAAGCTGGGTCGTCATAAAGCGGCAGACCTTACCGGCAAGATCCTGCAACTGCTGGATGAACACGATGGCTTTATCGCAGCCAATGACAAAACCGATCCGAAGGTGATCTACAAACTGTTCGGTGCCAGCAAGAAAGCCTTTAAGATGGCGATTGGCAACCTCTACAAACAGCGCCTGATCACCATTGAAGAGAAAGGTATCCGCCGGACTGATAAGTCAGCTCAACCACAGCGGCGCAGAAAATAAAGGAAAACCCTGACAGGATAGTTGCACCGAATCTGAGGAGACTATCCTATGACCCCGACGCTGATTATCGCCGCCGCTAAAATCATTGATGATAACGGCAGCCTGGAACACTGCCTGCAGCTGGAGCACCAGTTACAGCAAGCCGGGATTGGCGTCACCGAGCTGACCATCGATCCTCTCAGCACACCCTGGCACAGCGATATCGAAGAGAACCACTTTCGCAGTGGTTGCGCCCCGATAGAAGCCCTTGCACGAGCCAGAGAGCTGATCAGCAGCGACCAGCAGCAAGCCGTAGTCATCTCTGGTAAAGACCTGCTCCGTAGCGGCTACGAACGTCAGGAACGGCTTGATCTGATGGCTGTATATGGCCCGGACTATCCATTAACCAAAGCCTACAACGAACTGGCCGAACAGTTTATTCACCGCCATGACAGCAGTGCAGAGCTGTTCCAGAATCTGGCCCACCATCTGTTTGAAAACTATAAGTGCAGCTTTCGCAACGTGGTGTCGGATGATCTTGCCGCCGATCTGTTGCCGGATGAACGCTGGTACAACAATATCACTCCCCTGTTCCGGGGAGTGGATTGCGCCAATCCGCTGATCGACTTCACCGGCAGGGTACTGCTCTGTAACCCGGAGATTGCGAATCTGCTGTCCATTCCTGCCAACGAAAGAGTCATCGTTGAAGGCGTGGGTCTCGGCTTTCTCCCCGGCGACGGCAAGCAACATGTTGAAGACATTGTCAGCTATGACCATCTGCAACAGGCCTATCAGGCTGCCTGCGAGCAAGCCAGTGTCGATTTTGCAGAGCAGTTCAGGCAGGGCAATGCACTACTGGAAACCTATACCTGCTATCCGGTTGTGCCTATGGCATTTCTTCTGACCAGCGGTCTTGTCGATCTGCTGGAGCAGATCCCAGAATTTCTTGAACAACACCAGATTACGATCACAGGCGGTATGAACCTGGCAAAAGGCCCCTGGAACAATCCGGCTCTGAACAGCCTGATTGAAATGTATCACCAACTCTCCGACAGCAAAGAAACTATCGGTGCCGTTCATGGTAACGGCGGACTGGGTTATAAACAGGGTGTTGCTATTCTGAGCCACCAATAACGCGATTATGAATGGTCTCCGGCTTTTCCACTGTTTCTGTGGAAAAGCTTTGGGGAAAAGTCTGCATAACTCTTAAAACCAGCCTGTAGCCCCCGTTAACACTGGCCTATATAAAAATGATCATAGAACGCACAACCATTTCCAGCCGATCATTTTTTATACAAGCACAAAGTCATTAACAGAATTACCATTCCTGCAGCGACGGCTGGAGACGACAGTGATACTCACAAAAACAGTGGATAAAGCTGTGTATAAGCATGGCATAAGCTGGCTAAAAACACGCTAGCCCCGATAAAACCTGTTGCCCTGAAAATTGTTCACTGCATAGTCAGCCAGCTCACCTTAGGAAATAAATAAAAATAATTAACAAATGCCATTGATAATAATTCTTATTAGTATAATATTAATCCCGCTCGTAAGTGGTTGGCAGAACACTCTCACCTCACCGGTGTTCTGTCTGGGGGAAGTTGCCTGATTTGGCCAGGCGCTTCCCCGGATTTCGATCCGATTACGAATTTGTTGCAGCAGATGGTTGTATCTGTTTCTGGCAACAGGCTCTTGTCATTACTTATGCCGGGGATCTCCCCGGCTTTTTTTATTCTCTCCTCCAAACGCATATCTTCGCTGGCCACCAGTGGCAATTGTCAAAGCCCGGATTCAGCTAAATCATCAGCGACTGACAAAAAACAGATTATTTTATGGAAAAGGTATTGCGAATCATTATTATTTACAATAATATCAATCTCGCTCGTAAGTGGTTGGCAGATTGCTCTCACCTCACCGGTAATCTGTCTTATGGGAAGGGCCTGATTTGGCCAGGCTCTTCCCGCTTCAAGCTACCTATCCGGAGTGTTGCACACTGATTTCCGGGTATAAGCTCTTGTCATATTGACCGGGTGCATGCACCCGGCTTTTTTTTCTCTCCGATATTCCAGAATCCGTTACTATAGTGCCTTTGATCTATGACTCTGATCTTTATCGGCGCAAAGGTAACCTCCCTCTATGCAACAGGATCTGACACCCGCAGAGCGGCACTTACTATTTATTGGTGGCGGCCATGCCCATGCAATCGCGCTGCTTATGCTGACGATGAACAAACCGGCGGGGGTCAGAATTACACTGATTTCAGATCGGGTTCAGACACCGTACTCCGGTATGCTACCCGGTCTGATCGCGGGTCATTACAACTATGATCAGGTTCATATTGATCTGGGCCGATTCTGTCGCTATGCCGGTATCGACTTTATTGAAGATCGGGTCACAGGTATTCAGCCTGAAACCCGTACAGTGCAATGCCTCAATCATCCGGACTTTAAATACGACCTGCTCTGCATTGATACAGGTTCCACACCCGATCTGAGCGGTGTCAAAGGAGCTCAGCAGCACTGCATCGGCGTCAAACCGGTAACACAGTTACTGAATTATTGGGACGCACTCCAGCAACGCCTGATTGATGATACACAGGCAGAAGAGATCCATATCGGCGCGATCGGTGGCGGTGCCAGCGCAGTTGAAGTCATTCTGGCGATGCAGCATCGTCTGACTCAACTAATGAAAGCGCACAACCGCAGCACTGATCACATCCATTACCACATTGTCTGCGGCCCGGAGCAGATCCTTCCCAGCCATAATGCCGGTGTACAACAACGTTATCGCAAGGTTATCCGTAAACGCGGCGTGCATCTGCATACCGGCTTCCGGGTCACTGAAGTCAGATCAGATCAGGTCATCGATAACCAGGGCAACACCCTGATGTTGGACGAAATTATCTGGGCAACAGCAGCCACCGGTGCTGACTGGCCAGCCCGGGCTGGACTGGAATGTGCTGAAAATGGCTGCATTAAAGTCAATGACTTTCTCCAGTCCGTATCCCATCCGGATATTTTTGCCACCGGTGATATCGCCGATATGGTTAACCACCCCCGCCCTAAAGCCGGCGTTTTTGCTGTCCGCCAGGGCGCACCACTGGCGCACAACCTCAGAGCTCTGCTGGAACAGAAGAAGCTCAAACCCTATAAGCCTCAGACACAGTTTCTCAGCCTGATCAGCACCGGCGATAAAAACGCGGTTGCCTCCCGTGGCCAGTGGAATATTGGTGGGCGCTGGGTATGGTGGTGGAAGAATCATATTGATCAGAAATTCATGCGTCGATTCAGCGATCTGACGCAACTTCCCGACGCAGAGAAGCCGAACAAAGCAATACGGGTGGAAAACCCGGATATGCGCTGCGGGGGCTGTGGTGCCAAGGTCGGTCACACTATTCTGCGTAAAGTCCTGCAGCGGCTGCCAGAGACACCGCAACATATTCCTGTCGGTCTGCAAAAGCCCGATGATGCGGCAGTTATCGAGGTTCCTCCGGGACAGCTGTTAGTACAATCCGTCGACAGCTTCAGACAGCTGATCAATGACGACTATCTGTTCGGTCAGGTTGTTGCCAACCATGCACTGGGTGATCTGTTCGCCATGGGCGCAGAACCCCACAGCGCTCAGGCAATCGTTACTCTACCCTACGCCAGCGATCAGATCCTCGAACAACGTCTGGAACACCTACTAAGTGGTGCCAATAAGGTATTCAGCGAGTGCGGTGTCAGCCTGATTGGAGGACATACATCAGAAGGCAACGAGCTGGCACTGGGTTTTGTCGTTAACGGTCTGGCCGATCAGACCAGCCTGTTGACCAAACAGGGGCTGGCACCAGGAGACGCTATTATCCTGACCAAGCCCGTGGGTACCGGCACTCTGTTCGCCAGCGATATGCGTGCTCAGGCTCAGGGGTGTTGGATCAGTCGGGCAATCAGGCAGATGCTGCAATCCAATTATCCTGCCAGTCAGATTTTCACCGCTCATCAGATCAAAGCCTGTACCGATGTTACCGGCTTCGGTTTGCTGGGCCACCTCAGTGAAATGCTGGAAGATTCTTTACTGAGCGTCGATATTCAACTGGACGCCCTACCCGCGCTGGAAGGTGCCGAAGCTTGCCTTCAGGCCGGCTTATTCAGCTCCCTGCATCCACAGAACCGCAGATTCTCTGACTATATAGACAACCTTCAGGTGTTCAGTAAGCATCCGAAGCTGGAACTGTTATTTGACCCGCAGACGGCTGGCGGCCTGCTGGCGGCGGTACCGGCAGAGAAGACCGAACAGATTATTCAGGAACTGGAAGGCGCGGGTTTCAGCGACGCCTGCGTAATCGGGCAGGTTTCCGATCAGTCCAGCGGTGCGCCTGTCAGACTGAGGTAATCAGAAGAAATCGCCGATCGAGTCCAGCTTGAGCGTGGTGATGTACTTCTGGATCGCTTCTTTGCCATCCACAAATGCCAGACCCACCTGATATTCAGGCGCGGCCAGCGACATGACTTTCGCTTTAATCGCAACCGGCTGCTCATCAAATGGCATTGTCACATTCAGGGATACCTCACCCTGCTCCGATTTCAGAGCCTGGAGCGACTCCAGCTCAGATTCACCGGTAAGCTGTAACAAGCCACCGCTGGAGCTGAGATTAATCAGCACGCCTTCCAGAGATTCATCTCCTGCAGTAAGCGTTGTTGGCAGAGTGCAGGGATAACGTGGTTCTTTTCGCAGCAGACGGGACTGAATGGCTTTCGGGTATGTGGTTATCAGCAGCTTACTGCCCTGCAGCATCAGATCAATCACTTCGGTTTCGAATGCAAAGATCTGGCCATTCACAATCATCCGCATAATCAGTTTGCGTTTCTTATGAAAGGTATCCCGGTAGGTCAGATCTTCCGTTCCCATACCGGATTTATTCAGCTGACTGACAGGCGGCAGCCGGGTAATAATGACCTGATTATCCATCCCCACGAAACGCGATACATACTTGATACCACCGCCGGAATCATTCACCTGAACCACGGTACCTGAATCGATCACTGGTAAAGTATCCAGCAGACCGTTTTCGCCTTTCGCTGACATTGTTTCCCTCTGAATTTCTCTGCTATCGCACTGATATAGTGAATTTTAGCCATTTTGATCCCCGAATAAATCCCCCTCTTTAGTATTTTCAGCTTCGTTTCAGTAGACAGGGTTATCTTTGCCTCATATTGATCACAGAAGCACATAACTTCTGTAATACAGATTTGTCGATGAGGGATAGCATATGAAATATAAATTAGCATCAGTACTGATAGCCGCCACGGGCATCAGTGTTTTCTCCCTTGCGTCCGAACAATCCGATTCTGTGCGTCCGGATCTGCAACAACAGGGCTTTGCCGTCGCAACGTTTGCCGGTGGCTGTTTCTGGTGTACAGAGGCGGGCTTTGAAAAGTTACCCGGTGTGAAAGAAGCGGTTTCCGGTTACACCGGCGGACATGACAACACACCCACTTACGGTGAAGTATCAGCCGGTACAACTGGTCATACAGAAGCGGTACAGGTTTTCTATGACCCTGAAGTCATTACCTATGAAGGCCTGCTGCAATCACTCTGGCGACAGATGGATCCTACCGACGGTAATGGTTCGTTCGTCGACCGTGGCAGTCAGTACCGTCCGGGAGTGTTCTACCACAATGAACAACAACGCGTACTGGCAGAACAATCGATGAAAGAGCTGGCAGCATCGGGCCGCTACAGTAAACCACTGGCAACCGAACTGACCAAACTGACAGTGTTCTATCCGGCTGAGGACTATCACCAGGACTATTACGAGCGCAATCCGATACGCTACCGCTACTACCGTTTTAATTCCGGCCGCGATCAGTATCTGGAAAAAACCTGGGGGGAAGACCTGCATCCCGACTTCACCCAGTTTGGTCGTGGCCAGAATCAGGACAGCAGCAGTAAGGATTCAACCAGTTTCAGCCAGTACAGCAAGCCTTCTGACAGCGAATTGCGTCAGCGGCTGACCGATATCCAGTACAAAGTGACCCAGCAGGATGGCACCGAGCGGGCCTTTCAGAATGCCTACTGGAACGAGAAACGTGACGGTATCTATGTCGATATCGTCAGCGGTGAGCCGCTGTTCTCATCACTGGATAAGTTTAAATCCGGTACCGGCTGGCCCAGCTTTACCCAGCCGATTCAGGGTGTTGCGATTCAGGAGCATAAAGATACCTCATTCTTTATGACCCGCACTGAAGTGCGCAGCCAATATGCTGACTCACACTTGGGACATGTCTTTAATGACGGTCCGGCACCTACCGGGCTTCGTTACTGCATCAATTCCGCAGCGCTGCGCTTTATCCCGAAAGAGCAGATGGCAGAGGAAGGCTATGGCGAACTGCTGGCACTGTTTGATAACTGATCCGGTTCACTGAATTGGGTAGCTTCTTAAAAGTTTACTGAGGCGCTGTTCGTCTGATGTTGTAGACTGTAGCCATTATTCATGGAATACCGGATACAGTTTGTTGTACAGACGAGCCTCTTTTCTACTGGTTTTATTGCTGAGCCTTACTCCACTGTCGGGCTCAGCAATGCAATTGCAGGACCCCAGATCCGCAGCGGTGTTTATTCAGAAGCAGCGTCCTCTGGTCACCGCTTGTCTGGAGCATAGCCATTCGCTTCTGTCTGCTGATCAGCTCTGGTCCTACCCCGCCTGTGCAACTCTGCTGGAAAGAGATCAGCAGATCCGACAAGCCTGGTCTCTGCTATTACCCGACGGCTCAGCCAGAGGCCTGGTATATATTCCTTACGGACTGCGCCAGCCCACCGTTGATGCATACAGTGAGTACAAAAAACTGGCGCAAAGAATTGCCCGTCTGACGCCCTGAAAAGACAGATTCTATCTCCCGTTTGAAGCTTTTCATTTGCTTTCAAAAAGATAGCTACAGGAGGCTGAATACGGTCTCATCCGTGATTTTTCCGGGAAAGAAAAAAAACTGAATTTCAAGTCTTACCTTTACAAAAACCCTCTCTATAATACGCGCTTTTTTCGTCCGCAGTATCAGGCCGGAGCAGCACTGTTTTGATCGCTTTTACCATCACCAATTCCATCACCGAGCAGGTTTATGTCGGGTCTACCCGCAACGAGATTGACGCCCATTGGGAAACCCTGATAGTCGCCGCCGAATCCGGCGTCGAAAGTCCACTGTATGACGATATCCGCGACCATGGACCGGCCAGTTTCGATATTGCTGAATGGGGTGTAGCCGAAGATCTGCAAGAGCTGCGCGAACTGATGCAGGATGCGATGGAGACCTTTAACGCGATCAGCCTGCAGGGCCTGCGAACCAAGCCCAAAACCAGCAGCGCATTCCGCATTTCAGAACAGGAACGTAAGGCTGAAAAAGCACGCGTGGCAGAAGCGGAAGCTGGCTCCGAGGCAGCCGAGCCTGCCACCACTTCTGAACCGGTGGCAGCAGAGAAAAAACCGCTGATTGAAGACTCAATCAATCCGGCAGAAACCGATATGATTGCGCTGGCCAGAAAACGCGATGCTGAACTGGAACAACGCATTGTGCGTGAACGGGAACAGGCTCGTGAAATGGCGCATGTTATTGCCCGGATCGAGTCCCGTAAGAAAGGTAAATCCCGCGCAGCCAGCAGCAAACCCAAAGCAGCAGCACGCCCGGCAGAAGTAAAAGCAAGCAGCGAAAAGCTGTCCACCGGTAAGGTTTCCTCCGCTAAGCAGGAGCGTAAGATCCGTGAGCAGATCGAACTGGAACGGGAACAGCGTCAGGCAGAGAAAATAGCCAAACAGAAAGCCGAAGCGCAGGAGATGGCGCAGATCATGGCCCGTATCGACGCCCGTGCTCAGTCGATGCGTAAAACCAAACCTAAAGCCAAGCCTAAGTCAGCCATTCGCAGCAGCCGGACACTGTCCCTGAAAAAGCCTGAAGCGATGAAAGATAAGCGCCTGGAACTGGATCAGGATCTACACAGCAAGGCAGAACTGCAGATGGTGCTGGAGAAAAAGCAGGCAGCTCAGGCCAAACCTGTTGTTGAGAAAGCCCCGGCACCGGCTCCGAAAGTAGCACTACGCACAACTCGGCCAAAGCGCCCGTCCATCAGCAAGGATGAGCGTATCGCCGATACCATTTCCCGCTATCGCAGCACTTCCGATAACAAGCCAGTGAGCCAGGCCCAGCCAGCTTCAGGCAATGACCTGGCTAGTGCTCTGCAGGCTCGCCTGGCAAACCGTCGAGGCAGTGTAACGGGCTGAGCTCAGCCCAGCCCACCACAGGTGAAGGGAAGGCAGCAAACAGATCCCCGGCGAACTGGTGGAAACCGCACTCAAATTGCTCATAGTGCATCTCCAGTTCAGTTCCGACACCACCAAAGCCGTGTTCAAAACGGATACGGGTAGCAATACGATCCAACGCATAAGCTACGCCATCGAGGCTTTCGTATGAACGGAACCAGTCGTGCTCAACCAGCCGGCTGGTTACCTGTTGCATCCGTTCCGGCATCAGCGACTGACCGGCGATCAGATCATCATATAACTCAGCCACCAGCTGTTCTTTCGGAATCGCACTGTACTGATTCCAGTGCACCAGCAGGAAGTGATCGAACAACACATCCAACGCAATTCCCGCAAAACGTCGCCGCTGGCGGATAAAGCTGCTTTTCATCTGCTGTACCTGGGGATGCTGATCGGTAAACTGATCGACCCGTCGATGATTGTGCAGGCCTGCCAGTACGACAGGCGGCAGTGAATCAATATCCAACCCACGACTGAAATCACCCAGCAGGTTACCAACCCGTGAAGGCACCGTAGCATCCGCCAGAATCAGATGTGCAAAGAAGTTCAAAATAAAAAACCCCGGATATTGACCGAAGAGTCAGTATCCGGGGTTTATTCTACGGGCGCAATCAGGGAATCTGATTACTTCTGCGCTATCAATACGGTATCAGTTAAGGCGCTCAAATACGGTTGCAATGCCCTGTCCCATACCGATACACATGGTTGCCAGGCCCAGTTCACCGTCATTCTGTTCCATCACATTCAACAGTGTGGTGGAGATACGGGTACCGGAGCAGCCCAGCGGGTGGCCCAGAGCAATCGCACCGCCGTGCAGGTTAACCTTATCGTCCATCTTATCCTGCAGTTTCAGACCTTTGAGGACTGCCAGCGCCTGCGCTGCAAACGCTTCGTTCAGTTCAAAGTAGTCGATATCATCGATACTCAGTCCCGCCCGTTTCAACGCTTTCTGGCTGGCCGGTACCGGACCGTAACCCATAATGGAAGGATCACACCCTGCCACTGCCATTGAGCGAATTTTAGCTCGCGGCTTCAGGCCCAGCGCTTCAGCTTTAGCTGCTGACATCATCAGCATTGCCGAAGCTCCGTCAGAGAACGCAGAAGAAGTACCTGCGGTCACTGTACCCACCTTCGGCGCAAATACCGGTTTCAGGGTCGATAGCGTCTCAATAGTGGTTTCCGGGCGAATAACTTCATCCTGAGTCAGCAGTGACTTGAAACCATTTTCGTCGTGACCTTCAACGGCCACAATCTCATTATCAAACAGGCCTTCAACACGGGCCTTATGGGCCAGTTGATGCGAACGGGCGCCGAAGGCATCCTGCTCTTCACGGCTGACCATATTCATCTTGCCCAGCATCTCTGCGGTCATACCCATCATCATGGCCGCTTTCGCCACCTGCTTACTCATGTGCGGGTTCACATCGATCCCGTGCAGAATATCCAGATGCCCCATATGCTCAACACCACCGACCATAAACAGGTCACCGTTGCCGCTCATGATCGCCTGTGCAGCAGTGTGCAGAGCCGCCATAGAGGAACCACACAGACGGTTCACCGTCTGCGCTGCCACGGTGTGTGGAATACCCGCCAGCACCGCCGCATTCCGGCCAATGTTAAAGCCCTGCTCTTTGGTCTGGTTGACACAGCCCCAGATAATATCTTCGATGTCACT
The DNA here is from genome assembly GCA_963669425.2 of uncultured Amphritea sp. Lineage (GTDB taxonomy): Bacteria > Pseudomonadota > Gammaproteobacteria > Pseudomonadales > Balneatricaceae > Amphritea. Next base: position 74,792 of record CAXXNC010000002.1, on the reverse strand, counting down.
GGCATCAACGGCCTGGTTGCGCTCCAACAGCGCATTCATAACCCGTGCTGATAATGCTTCAGCACGCACATTGCGGAAGGAACCGCCTTTGGATTTACCCATCGGGGTACGCACTGCGTCAACGATGACTACATCATTCGGATTCAGACTCATCTTCGTTCCCTCCTCAGTTAAAATACTTTGAGCCGTTTTCAGCCATCGCCAGCATCTGTTCAGTCGGCTGATACAGAGGCCCCAGATCGGCATACTTCGATGCCATTGCGCAGAACTCTGCCATGCCCATCTCATCCAGATAATGGAATACACCGCCACGGAAAGGAGGGAAACCGATACCGTAGATCAATGCCATATCCGCTTCAGCAGGAGAGGCAACAATGCCCTCTTCCAGACAACGAACAGTTTCGATACACAGTGGAATCATCATCCGCTCGATGATTTCAGCATCGCTGAATTCACGACTCTCACCGATCACATCGGCCAGCAGACCAGAAACGGCTTCGTCTACCAGCTTCTTCGGCTTACCTTTACGATCCAGTTCATAACGGTAGAAGCCCTGGCTGTTCTTCTGACCGAAGCGCTCCAGTGAGAACATCCGATCAATCACCGATGTACCCTCATGGGCCATACGATCAGGGAAACCAGCCGCCATCACTTCATCGGCGTGGTGCGCGGTATCGATACCGACCACATCCAGCAGATAGGCAGGTCCCATTGGCCAGCCGAAGCCTTCCATCACTTTATCCACTTGCTGGTAATCAGCACCGTCCTGCAGCAGGCCGTTAAAGCCACCAAAGTAAGGGAACAAAACCCGGTTCACCAGGAAGCCCGGACAGTCATTCACAACGATCGGCGTCTTACCCATAGCCGATGCATACGCGACAGTACGGGCTACCGCTGCTTCAGAGGTTTTCTCACCCCGGATAACCTCAACCAGTGGCATTTTGTGCACCGGATTGAAGAAGTGCATACCGCAGAAGTTTTCCGGACGCTTGAGCGATTTCGCCAGCTCGTTGATAGAGATAGTCGAGGTATTCGATGCCAGGATCGCATCCTCAGCGATGTTCTGCTCGGTTTCCGCCAGCACCATCTGTTTGATCTTCTGGTTTTCCACAACCGCTTCCACCACCAGATCAACATTACCGAAATCACCGTAGCTCAACGTCGGACGGATACGGTTGATCGTCTGCGCCATCTTCGCCGCATCGATACGGCCACGCTTCAGTTGACCACCGAGGAGCTTATTCGCTTCATCCAGCCCCAGCTGCAACGCTGCCTCATTGATATCTTTCATCAGAATCGGCACGCCACGGGAAGCAGACTGATACGCCACACCACCGCCCATAATACCGGCACCCAGTACTGCTGCCTGCTCAACCGGAACCGCCTGTTTCTGGTAACCTTTGCTGACTTTCTTAACGTACTGGTCTTTCATGAACAGACCAACCAGCGCGCGTACCACCGGACCGGACGCCAGCTTCACGACACCACGGACTTCTGCTTCGATCGCCTGCTCACGGTTCATACCACAAGACTTCTGAATCGTTTTCACCGCCTGCAGGGGCGCAGGATAGTGAGGTCCGGCCTTAGCGCCTATAAACCCTTTGGCCGTTTCAAAGGCCATCATCTGTTCGATCTGATTCAGCTTAATCGGCGTCTGCTTCTCGGTACGACGCGCCTGATAATCAAACTCACCCGCAGCACAGCGACGCAGCAGATCAAGGCCAGCGTCACGGACTTTGTCCTGCGCTACCACTGCATCCACAGCTCCGTCTTTCAGTGCCGCATCAGCACGTTTCTCAGCGCCACCAGCGATCCACTCATTGGCGTTATCCACACCAATCAGACGCGGTAAACGTACGATACCGCCCCAACCCGGGTTAATACCCAGTTTTACTTCAGGCAGGCCGACTTTGGCTTTTTCGCCCATCACACGGTAATCGGTCGCCAGACACAGTTCAAAACCACCACCCAGGGCAATACCGTTAATCGCGGTCACTGTCGGGCATGGCAGATCTTCAACCGCATTAAAGATGGCATGATTCTCCAGCAGCTTCGCAATCAACGTCTCTTCATCACCGGCAAACAGTGTGCTGAATTCTGTAATATCAGCGCCCACGATAAAGCAATCCTTTGCGCTGCTGAACAACACACCTTGCAGATCGCTCTGCTGTCCCAGCTGAGCAACTGCTTCGTTCAGCTCACCCAGCGTCAGCTGATTAAATTTATTCACCGGCTCATTCTGGAGATTAAAGATCAGCTCGTAAAAGCCACCCTCCAACGCCTGAACCTGTATCGCCTGACCTTCAAATAGCATGGTTAACTCCATACGCAGGTTTATTGTTGTTAGCTCCGGGGCGACAGTTCCCGTCACCACGGTAAAAATGATGTCCTTTCATAGTAGTCAGCAGCCAGAAACCAGCAATAACAAAAAGCACCGTTTTATATGACATTTCCACCTATTTTTTACCATTACCTAAAAAATTCAATAAGTTACGAGAATGCACAAATAACAGTTTTGTTATTCAAAAAAGCTCAGAACAGGCTTGCGATCAAAATACACCCGCGGGATACAGAAGAATGACAAGGCGTTTACCCTGATTTCACGTACAATAACCGGCCTGCTTCACGGACCTATCGACCAGACATATGCACAGAACAATCTTTGACAGCCCGATATTTGCCCCTGCGTTACGCTGGATATCGAGAAAGATACTGAAACTGAAAGGCTGGGAACTGGACTTCGAAGCCAGCAAAGGGATTGAGAAGTGTGTGATTATCGGCGCACCGCATACCAGCAACTGGGATCTGCCCTATGCTCTGATGCTGGGTTTCAGCCAGGAGCTGCCGATCTACTGGATGGGGAAAATTCAGATTTTCCGGCCGCCTTTCCGTGGTCTGATGATGTGGCTGGGAGGCATACCCATTGATCGCTCAGGCGCTCACAATGTGGTCAGCCAGGCTGAGCAGCAGTTTAACACTGCTGACCAGCTGTATATGGTGATCGCCCCGGAAGGCACACGCTCAAAAGTCGAACAATGGAAAACCGGGTTCTATCATATTGCCCATCAGGCCGGCGTTCCTGTATTACCGGCCTACCTGGATCTGAAGAACCGCAAAGCCGGCATCTATTGCTGCTATCACACCAGTGGCGATGCTGAAAAAGATATTCAGGAGATACAGTCCCTGTACGGCGATCTTCTATTGCGCCATAAGCACAATCAACTGGGCGATTAAAAACGGGAAAAATCAGGCGAACGTTTTTCTATAAATGCCTGTAACGCTTCCTGCGCCTCGGCCGAGTGTAACCGTGCCGCAAACAGTTCTCCCTCCGCCTGTATCACCTGTTGTAGCTGATCATGCATATTCTGCTTCAATAGCGCCTTACTCTGACGTACCGCTTCCGGCGCCAGTGCTGCGACCTCTTCAGCCAGCTGCATCGTTCGCTGCTGTAGCTGTTCCGGAGTCACAATCTGGTTCACAAGTCCCAGCTCAACACCGGTTTCTGCGTCGAATGGCTCTCCCAGAACCAGCAACTCGAACGCTTTTCTGTGACCTGCCAGCTGCGGCATGATCAGACTGGAACCACCTTCAGGCACCAGCCCCAGTTTGACAAACGGTAGCTGAAAACGCGTCTGCTCGCTGGCCACGATCAGATCACAATGGAGTAGCATGGTCGAACCTATACCCACAGCAGCACCGGATACTGCAGCGATCACCGGCTTGCTGACACCGGATATAGCCCTGAGAAAGTTCAGTGGCGCCTGCATCGCATCAGGGTTATTCACTGCGGCAATAAAATCAGCAATATCGTTTCCCGCACAGAAACTGTCACCCTCAGCCCGCAGCACAATCACCCGCACTTCAGGATCACTGTCAGCTGCCAGGAGAGCTTCAGATAACCGGTTATACATCGCCAGAGTCAGTGCATTCTTTTTATCTGCCCGGTTAAGTATCAGTTGCCGGACCTGACCACTCTGTGACTCCAGAATATGTTCGCTCACAATGACTCCTTTTCAATCACGGCTCCGGCCGGATAGGGTTTATAACGGTCTGGCAGTAAAGTCTTAATGACATCACTGTTCTGAGCCCAGCTGTGACAACTATTAACCATCAGATCAGCTCCCAGACGCATGACATCGATATCACTGTTGGGCCACATCGTCTGAATTGCAGTGGTGGCGATTGGCTGTAGTAACTCATTCAGATGGGTACAGCCCAGCGCACCACCAACCCGGTCACGGCATTGTCTCTGCCAACCGGGCCCGATACGGGTACCTTCCAGCTTTTTAAACGCTGATGTAATAGCCGGGCACTGAGGAAACGGCGAGGCATCGATAAATGCCTCCACCTCATGGATCAGCATCTGCTGATCCAGAGTGACCCTTAATCCCAGATCATGGATCGGTTCTCCTGCGGGCACATCACCACGTAGCGGCAGTTCAACAGTGTCTGCCTTCAGATCGAGCATCCGGGCTTCGATATCCCAGAGACCGTCTTCGCGTAAAAAACCCCGGCACTCCACTTTACGCCGGTGCTGTAGCCGACGCCTGACAGGCTTTGATAATGGCATCGCTCTCTCCGCTCAGGCAGCGTTCTCCTGCTTGGCTTCTGGCCGTAGCATTCGGCGCAGCACCTTACCCACATTGGATTTGGGCAGCTCGTCCGTAAACTCAACCTGTTTTGGCACTTTGTAAGGTGTCAGTCGCTCTTTACACCACTGGCGTATCTCGTCGGAACCGATAACAGTACTGGTGACCACGAACACTTTAACCGCCTCACCACTGTGCTGATCCGGCACACCAATGGCGGCACACTCAATCACTTCCGGATGCGAGGACACCACATCTTCGATCTCATTGGGATAGACGTTAAAACCGGAGACATTGATCATGTCCTTGGCCCGGTCAACAATACGAAGATAGCCATCATCTTCCCACACCGCCATATCACCTGTGATAAAGAATCCATCATCGGTGAAGCAGCTGTCAGTCGCCTGTTCCCGCTGCCAGTACCCCAGCATCACCTGCGGACCTTTGACGCAGAGTTCACCGGTCTCACCTTCAGCGACGGGCTGACCGTCAGTACCAATCACCCGGACTTCTGTGTCTGCAAGCGGTTTACCGATAGTACCAACACGGACATCCCATGGTAGATTCGCCGTCACTGCAGGAGAGGTCTCGGACAGACCATAGGCTTCCAGAATTTCGCAGCCAGTGGTCTTTTTCCAGGTTTCAGAGGCGTCATGAGTCAGCGCCATACCGCCAGACAATGTCAGCTTTAACTGACTGAAGTCCACCGAGCCGATATCTTTATGATTACATAGCGCGACAAACAGAGTATTCAGCCCCACAAAAGCGGTGCTGGTGTGCTTTTTCATCTCTTTGACGAAACCATCAAGATCACGTGGGTTGGCGATCAGTACGCTGCAGCCACCAGCTTCCAGCACCACCATCGACACGGTAAAGGAATAGATATGGTACAGCGGCAGAGGGGCCATAATAGTCTCCTGCCAGCCTTTTTCGGCACCGGAGATCAGCTTGATCGCCTGCAGGAAATTAGAAATCAGATTGGCGTGGGTCAGCATCGCCCCTTTAGAAACCCCGGTGGTACCACCGGTGTACTGCAGTACCGCGAGATTATGGCTCTGAATCTCAACCGGTTTTGGTTTCTGACCGGTTTTACTGTTCAGCGCACTGCGCAGCTCAACCGCCTGCGGCAGATTAAACTTCGGCTCCATCTTTTTGACATACTTCACCACTGAATTGATCAGCCAGCGTTTAACCGGAGGATGCAGATCGGCTATCTGAGTGGTAAAGACATAACGGATAGAGGTATTGGCGATGATTTTGTCGACATTGTCCGCCACACCTTTATAGACCACCAGCGCTTTAGCGCCAGAGTCATTAAACTGGTGCTCCAGCTCCCGAGGGGTATACAGCGGATTGGTATTCACCACCACCAGCCCGGCTTTAAAAGCGCCGAACAACACCACTGGGTACTGATTAAGATTGGGTAACTGAACCGCTATTCTGTCGCCAGGCTGCAGATCAGTTTCCTGCTGCAGGTACACAGCAAATGCGTCCGACAACCGATCCAGTTCAGCAAAGCTCATCGAATTGCCGAAACTGCTGAACGCGGGCTTCTCACTATAATCGCGGGCTGTGCGTGCCAGCACATCATTGAGATTCTTATAACCGTGCGGATTCAGTGCTTCGGGAATCCAGCCGGGAGGATTTCTTTGATCCATCATCAGATCCTGTCTGGTGTTATTGTTATGCAGGATGACAAAAAACTTGCACTTGCATCTGCCTTCAGCATAAGCCTTGGCGGGCAAATGTCTATGTTATACAGCAATACAGCCCATCCGGGAGGGAAGGATATCGGGCTGTACCTCTGAATCATTCAACAATCAGCTGATCGGGAACAGTGCTTCCAGGCGGGTCGCCAGCATGATGTCGCCTTCCGCTTTGATACGACCGGACATAAACGCCTGCATACCGTTGGTTTCGCCGGTCAGCACCTCTTCGAAGGTCTGACTGTCCATCATCAGGATAACCGATGGGTCATCATGCTCACCGCTTTCCACACTGCAGCTACCATCGTTCACAGCAGCATAGAAGGCAGCCCCATCATCCAGTTTGTACTGGAATACCGCTTCCAGACCGGAAGCTGCGGATGGATTAAAGCGACCTGCCATGGTTTCATACATCGCCTGAATATCGGCCATTGTGTGTTCTCCTGTTGTACTTGTTGTTTCGCGGCTACCAGCTGTGCCGCGCACTTTGCTGTTCAGTTTAAGGGCACCGGCCAGCACACGCTGACCAGCCCGGCTTCTGAGTAATGTTTTAGCTACCATAACCAGTCTTAACTACTCAGTTAGAAAAACTGGTTTCAGGCAGATCCATCAGGTTTTCAGCACCGGACTGCACGGTCACCGCCAGAGTACGGGTGCGCGGCAGCAGGCGCTGGAAGTAGAATCGTGCGGTATGCAGTTTGGCTTCATAGAAGGCGCTATCACCTTCGCCACTGGCCAGTTTCTGCTGCGCAGTCAGCGCCATACGAGCCCACAGATAAGCCAGCACGGCATAACCGGAGTACATCAGGTAATCCACCGAGGCTGCACCAACTTCATCACGGTTCTGCATCGCTTTCATGCCGATCTGCATGGTCAGCTCGCCCCACTCCTTATTCAGTTCAGCCAGCGGTGCGACAAACTCGTTCAGTGCAGCATTATCCGCTTCAGCCTGACAGAACTTGTGCACAACTTTGGTGAATGACTTCAGGGATTCACCCTGCGTCATCAGTACCTTACGGCCCAGCAGGTCGAGCGCCTGAATGCCTGTAGTACCTTCGTACAGCATCGAGATGCGGCTATCACGAACGTTCTGTTCCATGCCCCATTCGCTGATAAAGCCATGACCACCGAAGATCTGCAGGCCCAGGTTGGCGGACTCAAATCCGGTCTCGGTCAGGAAGGCTTTGGCGATAGGTGTCAGGAATGCCAACTGAGTATCAGCCTCCTTGCGAACATCCTCGTCATCCGACAGTTTGACCTTATCCACCAGCTGCGCACAGTAGTAGATCAGTGCCCGCCCCCCCTCAGCAAAAGCCTTCTGAGTCAGCAGCATCCGGCGTACATCAGGGTGCACAATAATCGGATCCGCTGCTTTTTCAGGGCAGGCGGGACCCGTCAGGGCACGCATCTGCAGACGCTCACGGGCGTAGGTCAGTGAATTCTGATAACCCCACTCGGTGTGCGCCAGCCCCTGCATCGCCGTACCCAGACGGGCGGTGTTCATAAAGGTAAACATGCAGTTCAGACCTTTATTCTCAGGTCCGATCAGGTAACCGGTGGCATTATCAAAGTTCATCACGCAGGTCGCGTTACCGTGGATACCCATCTTATGCTCGATAGAGCCGCAGCTAACGGTATTGCGCTCACCCGCAGCGCCATCAGCAGCGGGCATGAATTTCGGGACAATAAACAGAGAGATGCCTTTGGTACCGGCAGGCGCATCCGGCAGACGAGCCAGTACGATATGCACAATATTGTCTGCCATATCGTGTTCACCGGCCGAGATAAAGATCTTGGTACCGCTGATCTGATAGCTGCCATCAGCCTGAGGCTCAGCTTTGGTCCGCAGCATACCCAGATCGGTACCACAATGCGGCTCAGTCAGACACATAGTACCGGTCCACTCACCGCTGACCAGTTTGGTCAGATAGGTTTGCTTCTGGTCATCAGTACCGTGCGCTTCAATTGTATTCATCGCACCGTGACTCAGGCCCGGATACATACCCCAGGACCAGTTAGCGGTACCAACCAGCTCACTCATGACCAGACCAACGGATTCAGGCAGTCCCTGACCACCCCACTCTGGCTCATGGGCCAGTGATGGCCAGCCACCTTCAACATACTGCTGATATGCTTCTTTAAAGCCTGTAGGGGTGGTGACCACACCGTCGTTGAACTGACAGCCTTCACGATCACCTACCTGATTCAAAGGCGCCAGCACGCGTTCAGCAAACTTAGCCCCCTCTTCAACAATCGCACTGACCATATCCGGAGTGGCGTCCTCACAGCCCGGCAGATTCTGATAGTGCTGTTCGTTATCCAGCACCTCATCCAGTACAAACTGAATGTCACGTAGGGGGGCTTTAAATTCCGGCATAGTGCACCTCGATAGATCCTGTATCGGCTTCCCGCTTACCAATTGAGTACGGGAAATCTCATTGTTATTTGATGCTAACAGGATCTATGAAAGGCCCGATCTTACCAATAACAAAAGCTGCCACATTTATTAACAGAATAAATCACGCCACCTAGAAGCAAACAAAAATTCAATAAATTCAACACATTGAAAAAGCATAGCCACATCAAAACCAATAACAAAAAAGCCCGCAAATGCGGGCTTTCAGTCTTTCAAATAGCGAGAATTATTCTGTAACCATGGGGATTACGGCTTCTGCTAATCCGGGTCGTACGACCAGCACATCAGCATCCAGGCGATGCAATATCCGCTCAGCAGTGTTTCCGATCAGCGCCCCCTGCAAACCACTCCGGGCTTTTGTACCGATCACAACCAGCGCCGCCCGATTTTCAATTGCAGCAACCGGTATCCAGTGTTCCGCTGGCCCTTCCCCAACAGCAAATGAATCGGCTGACAAACCGGACTCACTCAACGACGCTTGCAAAGCCTGCTTCACCTGCTCCTGAATCAACGCTTCTGACTGCATTTCAGGATTAGCCCCCATCATCGCTGAAGGGGCCGCGCTGGCAGCCACAAACTGCCCTTCCGTAGCCCGGACAATCTGAGCCGCTAACGACATCACATCAATATTCAACTGACGGTGCAGCTGATCTTTCGCTAAAGGATTAATAGCAGCCATCGTCGACTGTCCATGCCAGGGCTGATCATGTTTCACCAGCAGCACCGGACAGGGGAGCTCGCGCAGCAACTGGCTATCCCGGGAAGCAGAAAAGCCCTGCCGGGGCGCATCGCAACGCTTAACCAGTAAAGCAAAGTGTTGTGAGTTCCACAGCTGTGTGACCTGCTTGAGCATCTGCCGGGGGGCACAGATTTCAGATACCGCATGAATGCCTCGTGAGTTGAGCTGTTCCTCCAACTGAAGCGCCTTCGTCTGATTGTCTCCCAGCCACAGGATACGCACACCACAATGCAGCTGGCGGGCAATCAGTTCACTGCGACGTAGCGCCAGAAAACTCTCATCCTGCTCATCCAGAATCACCAGTAAAGATCTATCAAACTGCATCATGCATCTCCTTTACCGCTTCAGCATCGCGTTTTTCCTGCTGTTTATGGCCAGCGCATTTCAACAGGCATGCCAGCGCAGGCAGTAATAACAGCGCCCCTAACATGTTCCACAGGAACATAAAGGTCAGCAGAATTCCCATATCCGCCTGGAACTTGATCGGCGAGAAAACCCACAGCACCACCCCGATCGCCAGTGTCAGCCCCGTAAATGCCACCGATTTACCGGTGGTTTTCAGGGTATTGAGATAAGCCTGTGTCAGAGGCATTCCCTGCACCAGATAGGTATTCAGCTTGGAATAGATGTAAATACCATAATCAACGCCGATCCCGACCCCGAGCGCTATAACCGGAAGGGTCGCCACTTTCACCCCGATTCCCAGATTCGCCATCAGGGCCTGACACAACACCGATGTCAGTGCCAGCGGCGCAATAATGCAGATCAGGGTTTTCAGTGAGCGGAAAGTCAGCAGACAGAGCAAACCGACGACCCCGTATACCCAGGCCAGCATCTGGTACTGCGCAGTGGCGATAACTTCATTGGTCGCAGCCTCAAAACCGGAATTACCTGCAGCCATCTGGAAGCGGATCGCATCGGAATCGTACTCAGCAGCAAAATCAGCAACAGCAGCAGTGACGCCCTGCAGCGTCTCTGCTTTATGGTCATCCAGGAAGATGATGACCGGCAGCAGCGAACAGGATGCATTCATCAGCCCGGCCGGAACGTATGACAACGAAGCATTAATCACCAACTGATTCCGGTTAACACTGCGCCACTTCAGGTTACCTTCGTTGAGACCGGCGGTTACCCGCTTGGAAACATCGGCCAGTGAGATACTGGACTGCACACCAGCAATATTAGTCAGGTAATGCTGAAAGCGATCCACCAGAGACAGAGTTGTGAATGAGGAGCACTGCTCCGCCTCCGTTTCGACCATCACCACGAATATGTCACTGGACGTTGAATAGTTACCGGTAATAAAAGTGTTATCCAGGTTATAGCGGGAATCAGGCCTCAGCTCTGGCGCCCCGGTGTCCAGATCCCCGATCTGCAGTTTCTGCCCCTGTTGCAGTCCGATAGCCAGCAACACTGATGCTGTCGCGACCGCCACCAGCGCACCTTTTGGCCGGGCAAACCATGTCAGCAGCTCCCAATGAGAATGACTTTTCTGCTCGGCACGGCGAGCCCGCTCGGTAGCTGTTTTACCGATACCCACCAGAGACATAATGACCGGTAGCAGAAACAGATTGGTCAGAATAATCACTGCCACACCCAGCGACGCGGCGACAGCCAGATCCTGGATCACACGGATTTCGATCACCATCAGGGTGACGAAACCAATACCATCCGAGAGCAGTGCTGTCAGACCCGGAATATACAATGCCCGGAATGCCCGGCGTGCCGCTAACCAGCGGTCTGCGCCATGGGCACTCTCCAGTGCGATTGTGTTGACGATCTGTACACCATGACTGACTGCGATGGCAAAGACCAGAAACGGCACCAGCATGGAATACGGATCCAGTCCGTAGCCCAATAAACGCAACAGTCCCAACTGCCAGATGACCGCCACCACAGAACAGGCCAGCGGCACCAGCGTACCGGTGATACTGCGCGAATACAGGAACAACAGTACCAGCGTCACTAACAAAGCGATGCCGAAGAAGATAGCGACCTGCGCAGCACCGCTGATGAGATCACCAACCACCTTGGCAAACCCGGTGATATGGATAGAGATCGAATCAGTTTCGTACTTGTCACGAATCAACAGCTCCAACTGCTCAGACAAAGCCTGATAGTTGAGTTTTTCACCGGTATCCGGGTGCTTGTCAAACAGTGGCACCTGAACAATGGCGGAGCGGAAATCATTCGCAACCAGAATACCCACCTGCCCGGAACGCAGAACATTGGTACGCACCTGCTCCAGACTTTCGGCACTGCCGTCATACTCTGCAGGAATAACCGGGCCACCGACAAACCCTTCCTCGGTCACCTCGGTCCAGCGCACATTCGGCGTCCAGATCGATTTCAACGCTGAGCGGTCAACTCCCGGAATAAAGAACAGCTCATCGGTGATCTGCTGCAGGGTTGCCTGATACTCCGCGGTGAAGATATCACCGTCACGGGCAGCAACGGCAACCCTGACACTGTTGCCAAGCCCAGCCAGATCATCCCGATGATGAAGATAGTTCTCAACGTAAGGATGAGAGGTCGGAATCATTTTCACGAAGCTGGCATCCGGTCGGATCTGAGCCGCCTGCCAGCCAAGCAGAATTGTCACTAAACCAAACAGGAATAGCACCAGTAACCGGCGATGAAACAGGAAGCGCTCAGCAAACTCTTCGCTGGCTTTGATAGGTGCCAGCAGTAACTGGATCAGCTTATTCATGGCCGACCTCCGGTAACTCAGCGTTCAACCGGGTAATACCTCGTTCTCCGACAAGGAGCCAGCTGTCAGCGACAGCGACACCGGCGCTGAAACTGCGCCTGACACCACTATCCACAGATTGAAAAGAGTGCCCACTGCCAGCCAGTACTACGCCCCCCTGCCCCAGCAGCAGCAACTGCTGTTGCAGCGGTACGGCTGCTGTCAGGGTTTTATCTGTAGCGATCTCAACCCCCTGCCAATCGATACCATTTTGACTGTTAAACAGATGGCCCCGCAATCCCAGTAAGTAGAGCTGATCCCGCTGGGATACGATGGCAAAAAAGGAACCGTCATAAGGGGAATCGATCAGCTCCCAGCTAATCCCCTGATCAACTGAACGGAAAATCTGACCCGCTTCACCGGCTATATAAAGGACACCTTTCTGATCACGGGTCATTGAATTAAGGTGGAAGCTATCCGGATTAGGTAACCGATCCCCCCAGTAATGCCAGCTCTGCCCAGCATCATCGGTGCGCAACAGTAAGCCATAGCCACCCAGCACATAGCCGGTCTGACTGTCGGCAAACCAGACATCTAACAGCGGTACCGCCGGGCCATCTTCTACAGCGATCTGCGCATCCTCTAACTGGAAAGACAGAGTATCCAGCTTATCCAACAGTTCGTCGTTATCAGGCTGGGCATCAACCTCAACCTCCATCTCAGCATACAGTTGTTCCAGTCTGGTCAGACGGAGCTGGTTAATCACCTCACCATCCATCACCGTCTGCCAGTGCTCGCCTGCATCATCGGTACGGGCAACCAGACCATCATGACCAACGGCCCAACCCTGCTGTGCAGATGTAAAAGTTAATGCAGTAAGCATGACACTGAAGGGCACATCGGCCTGTAGCCAGCGCTGGCCCTGGTCATCTGAATACAAAACCACACCGTGATCACCCACGGTTACGACACGGTTCCCGGCGAGGGTGATATCAAGCAACAGGGTGTCTGCCGCACGGATAGTCTGAACGGACTCAGCCTGCAGACGATCGGTAGCAAACAAAGACGGACTGAGTAATGCAGTAACAGCCCCGGTAAAAAGTGACAATAAAAAACGCCTTAGCGGCGCAGAACTCTGATACATATTATTCCCAGTTATTATCATTATCAGGAATCCGGTTCCTGGTATTCTCACAACAGGTATCCGGCAGTATGGCCGACGAGCCAGTTTTAACGCAAATCATTAACAAAAACGCTCACGGCAGCAATAACAAATAGTGGCAGGATCAGTAACACTTTCTGCCAGTGCCCGGCATCCCATTGACGGGCAAGAGTTATGTGCGAATGTCGTCAATGGGACATCCTCTTTTTCCAGATCAATAAAATCACAGAAAAAACCTCTGCGGCATTTGCAATTGCCATAGGGGCAGATGTAGAGTTAGCGCGTGCGACGGAAGTCTTAGCTCCGGGGCCACAAGCCCCTTCTGTTAATACGTGCACTTCCGCAAAAAAACAATAAATGGAGATCATCTCGATGAATCAATTCCGCAAAACGATGCTGGGTCTGGGCTCTGCTATCTGCATCATGGGCATGACTGCGGCGGCGCAGGCAGAAACGCTGAAAATCGGTCTGGCAGGACCTGCTACCGGCGCTCTGGCTCAGTACGGCGATATGCAGAAGATCGGCGTTATGGCTGCGATCGAAGATATCAATAAGGCTGGCGGTGTAAACGGCATGATGCTGGAAGGCGTTGTCTATGATGACGCTTGTGATCCTAAGCAGGCTGTAGCAGTAGCAAACAAAATTGTGAATGACGGCGTCTCTCACGTTGTAGGTCATCTGTGCTCGTCCTCTACTGAGCCGGCAACTGACATCTACGAAGAAGAAGGCGTGCTGATGATCACCGCAGCCTCTACCTCTCCTACTATCACTCAGAAAGGCTTTCAAATGGTTTTCCGCACCATCGGTCTGGACAGCCTGCAAGGCCCATTTGCCGCTGAGTATGTAATCAACAGCATCAAGCCTGAACGTATGGCTATTATCCATGATAAGCAGCAATACGGTGAAGGCTTAGCAACTGCAGTTAAAGCTGGTGTAGAGGCAGCTGGTATCAAGCCAGTCATGTTTGAAGGTGTTACAACGGGTGACAAAGATTTCTCTGCACTGATCGCAAAGCTGAAGAAAAACAATGTTGATTTTGTTTACTACGGCGGTTACCACCCTGAACTGGGGCTGATCCTGCGTCAATCTGCAGAAAAAGGCCTGAACGCGAAGTTCATGGGCCCTGAAGGTGTCGGCAACCCTGACATTTCCAAAATCGCTGGTCAGGCATCTGAAGGTCTGCTTGTTACGCTGCCACAAAGCTTTGACAACGACCCTGCGAACAAAGCCCGCGTAGAAGCAATCAAAGCCAAAGGTGAAGATCCAACAGGTCCATTTGTATTCCCAGCATACTCTGCAGTACAGGTAATGACCGACGCGATGAAAGCGACCGGTACTACTGATACTGAAAAGCTGGCGGAATACATCCGTAACAACACTTTTGAAACCACTACTGGTACGCTGGACTTCGACGAGAAAGGTGATCTGACTCAGTTCTCCTTCGTTGTTTACGACTGGCACGCAGATGGTACTAAAACCCCTGCGAAGTAATTTTTCAGTAATAACATAAGGTTAGCGCTATTCACCTATATAACAGCGAATAGCCTGCCTCCGACTCCCTGATGCCGTGATCCGGCCTCGGGGATTCGTTTTATATGGTCCCTGCAAATGTCAGAATTTTCACTTTATCTGTTGCAACAGCTCATTAACGGGCTAACTATCGGGTCCACCTATGCCCTGATCGCCATCGGCTACACAATGGTTTACGGCATCATCGGCATGATCAACTTTGCTCACGGCGAGATCTATATGATCGGCTCCTACGTGACATTTATTGTCATCGCAGGCTTGGTGAGCATGGGTGTGGTGAGTCTCCCGATCATCCTCGTCATTGCCCTGATCGTGGCAATGTTCATCGCCAGTACCTATGGCTGGACAGTTGAACGGGTTGCTTATCGCCCCCTGCGTGGTTCCAACCGTCTGATCCCGCTGATTTCGGCGATCGGTATGTCTATCTTCCTGCAGAACTACGTTGTTCTGTCTCAGGGCTCCCGTGATGTTGCGCTGCCACCACAGATTACCGGTGGCTGGGCGTTCGGTGATCCAAGCAGTTTTGAAGTTACGCTGTCCTATATGCAGCTGATGATCTTCGCGATGACTTTTATCACCATGGCCATCCTGACCCTGTTTATCTCCCGCTCCCGTATGGGCCGCGCCTGCCGTGCCTGTGCTGAGGATCTGGGTATGACCAACCTGCTGGGTATCAACACCAATAAGATCATCGCACTGACCTTTGTTATCGGTGCCGCGCTGGCGGCGATTGCTGGCCTGCTGCTGGGTCTGTACTACGGTGTTGTGAACCCGTTTGTTGGCTTTATTGCGGGTCTGAAAGCATTTACCGCTGCGGTACTGGGTGGAATCGGTTCGATTCCGGGTGCAGTACTGGGTGGTCTGGTGCTGGGTGTGACTGAGGCCATGACTGCTGCGTTCTTCCCGTCTGAGTACAAAGACGTGGTGGCATTCAGTCTTCTGGTAACCATCCTGCTGTTCCGTCCGAGCGGACTGCTGGGCAAGCCGGAGATTGAAAAAGTATGACCACCAACAAGTTCTATAACGCAATCTTCGCGGCGGGCATTACCTTTATCCTGGCCTGCCTGATGATCGGTGTGAAGCTCGATACTGAAGGCACCACGCTGACGGTATCCGGTGCAACCACCGAACAGTGGATGTGGATTGTCGGTGGTATCGCCGCAGTCTTCCTATCTCAGCTCTTTAGCAGTCAGATTGATTCTCTGTTTGGTAAAATGCCCAAGCCTAAGCTGGGCGCACTGCTACCAGAAGAGAAAAAGATGGCCACCCTGAAGCCATGGCTACTGGCAGCACTGATCACTGTGATGCTGATCTGGCCGTTCATGGTTTCCCGCGGCTCTGTCGACCTGGCAACCCTGACGCTGATCTACATCATGCTGGGTCTGGGTCTGAACATCGTAGTCGGCCTTGCCGGCCTGCTGGATCTGGGTTTCGTTGCTTTCTACGCTGTTGGTGCTTACACCTACGCGCTGCTGTCTGAGTACTTTGGCATGTCCTTCTGGGCCTGTTTGCCAATCTCAGCCGGCCTGGCAGCACTGTTCGGTTTCCTGCTGGGCTTCCCGGTACTGCGACTGCGCGGTGACTATCTGGCGATCGTAACTCTGGGCTTTGGTGAGATCATCCGTATCCTGCTGAACAACTGGACGGCAGTAACCGGTGGCCCGAACGGCATCTCCGGTATCGCTAAACCAACCCTGTTCGGTCTGGAATTTACCCGCCGGGCGAAAGAGGAAGGCGCTGAAACCTTCCACCAGTACTTCGATCTGAGCTACTCCAGCTCCTACAAGGTAATATTCCTGTACCTGATCGCAGTACTGCTGGTGATCTTTGTGGTGTACCTGATCAACCGCCTGATGCGCATGCCGATCGGCCGTGCCTGGGAAGCACTGCGTGAAGACGAGATCGCCTGCCGTTCTCTGGGTCTGAACCGTACTGCGATCAAACTGTCGGCATTCACCATTGGTGCATCCACAGCAGGTTTCGCCGGTGCGTTCTTCGCGGCACGTCAGGGCTTTATCAGTCCTGAGTCGTTTATCTTCATCGAATCGGCAATCATCCTGGCCATCGTGGTACTGGGCGGTATGGGTTCTCAGGTCGGCGTTATTCTGGCGGCGATTGTGATGACTATCCTGCCAGAACTGGCCCGTGAGTTTTCCGAGTACCGGATGCTGCTGTTCGGCCTGTTGATGGTACTGATGATGCGCTGGCGCCCTGAAGGCCTGGTACCGATGAAACGACCGCACCTGGAGTTGAAACAACAATGAGTCAGTTACTACTCGATGTTAACGGTCTGACCATGCGCTTCGGCGGCCTGGTAGCGGTAAACGGTGTTAACCTGAAGGTTAAAAACCGCCAGATCGTATCCATTATCGGCCCGAACGGTGCCGGTAAAACCACCGTATTTAACTGCCTGTCGGGATTCTATATCCCGACCGAAGGTAGCGTAATGCTGAAAAACGAACAGATCGCTGGTCTGAAAGATTTCCAGATCTCCCGTAAGGGTCTGGTCCGGACCTTCCAGCACGTGCGTCTGTTCCAGAAGATGACAGTGATCGAGAACATGCTGGTTGCTCAGCACCGTCACCTGAACACTAATCTGCTGTCCGGTTTGTTCAAGACGCCGAATTATCGCCGCCTGGAACGGGATGCCATGGACAAAGCCATGCACTGGCTCAAAGAAGTGGATCTACTGGAGTTTGCCAACCGGGAAGCCGGTAACCTGGCATACGGCCAGCAGCGCCGCCTTGAAATTGCCCGCTGTATGGTCACCCAGCCAGAACTGCTGTTGCTGGATGAGCCTGCTGCAGGTCTGAACCCGAACGAGACTAAACAGCTGGATGAGCTGATCATCAAGCTACGTGATGAGCACGAAATATCAGTGCTGCTGATCGAACACGATATGAGTCTGGTCATGGGTATTTCTGATCACATCTATGTTATCGCCCAGGGTACACCGCTGGCCGATGGCACACCGGATGAAGTGAAGAATAACCCGGACGTGATCAAAGCGTATCTCGGGGAGGAATAAGATGCTGCAGATTAATAACATCAACACCCATTACGGCCAGATTCAGGCATTGCATGATGTCTCCGTCAACATTGAGAAGGGGGAAATTGTCACCCTGATCGGTGCTAACGGGGCAGGCAAAACAACGCTGATGATGACCATCTGCGGTGAACCTCAGGCCAGTTCTGGCAGCATTGTGTTCGATGGCGAGGAGCTGACTGGTTCCAACACCCCGGATATCATGCGTAAAGGTCTGGCGATTGTGCCGGAAGGCCGTCGTGTATTCAGTGCCATGACCGTGGAAGAAAACCTGTTTATGGGTGCTTACTTCCGCGACAAGGATGAAGCTCAGAAGACTGTTGAGCACGTGCTGGAGTTGTTCCCACGACTGGAAGAGCGTTACAAGCAACGCGCGGGCACCATGTCCGGTGGTGAGCAGCAGATGCTGGCTATCGGCCGTGCGCTGATGAGTAAACCGCGTCTGCTGCTGCTCGACGAACCATCACTGGGCCTTGCACCGATCATCATCCAGCAGATTTTCGATATTATCGAACGCCTGCGTGATGAAGGTGTGACTATCTTCCTGGTTGAGCAGAATGCGAACCAGGCACTGCGTATTGCCGATCGTGGTTATGTACTGGAAAATGGCCGTATCGTAAAAACCGATACCGGCCACAACCTGCTGACCGACGAGGCTGTACGGCAGGCCTATCTGGGCGGCTGATCAACAGCAACCTACCTTCCCAAAAGCCAGCATTTGCTGGCTTTTTTTATGCCCTCTGATCGACCAGCACTTTTAAATAAAACAAATAAAAATCATAAAATACTTATATTTCAATAGGTTAAAAGATATTTTATTACACACACTCAGTGTAGTAGAATTCGTCGCATATACACGACATTAAATAGTCTCAAAAAAGACGCCTAATGTTCACACTATGATCAGAAACTCGTAAGGATTTAAGGCTCAGGACAGCAAAATCCTGTAAGAACTATCAGAGGTACATATGATGGAATGCCTGTGTCCACAGTGTCGATCACTACTCGAAGATCAGAGCATCAGCCTGCACAGCGGTCTGAAAGAGATCAATCACATACATAACCATACACTTTATAAGTGTGAAAACTGTGAAGCAGAGATCGCTCTGGTCAGTGTCCCGCATCGCTGGGAACTGGTGTCCAAAGCCAGGTCACAAAAGGTAGCCTGACCGTTTCCCAGCTATACCAACTACTGCGAAGCGCGAGCGTTTCTGGCACACTCTCGGTGAATAGCCATCACCAGAGTATGCCATGACCCAGTTGGAAACCCTTCTTAAGAGTCAGGATAGCGACAACCTGTTACAGCTGCTATCGAGCCTTTGCCAGGGAGCGATCGCTGTTGATCAGCAATGCCGCGTGGTCTGGCTCAGCGAACAGTACCGTCAGTTGTTGCAACTGGATGGTGCTAAACAGGTTCTCGGCCTGCACGTTGAAGAGATTCTCCCGGCGACACAACTCCCCCGGGTTGTTAATAGCGGTCAACCCGCCTTTCTGGATCTCATGCAGATCAACCATCGCTGGTGTGTGGTGACCCGCTTACCCCTCAAGAACCCCGATGGCAGTGTCTTTGGCGCTATCGGTTTTGTATTCTACGACGACCTGGATAACCTGCAGCCCGTATTCGATAAATTTGCCCGCCTGAAGAAGCAACTGGTCTCTGAAAAGCTGATTCGCCCCAGCAAGTATGCTCTGGACGACCTGATTGGGGCTTCAGTCCCCCTGAAACAGCTTAAACGACAGGCACAACGGGCAGCTCAGCTGGACACCACCGTACTGTTACTGGGTGAAACCGGTACAGGTAAGGAATTACTGGCCCACGGCATCCACGATGCCTCCCCTCGTCGCAGCGGCCCCTTTGTGGGAATCAATATGGCTGCCCTGCCCGAAACACTGGTAGAAGCGGAACTGTTCGGTAGCGCTGCCGGAGCCTACACCGGCGCCAGTAAGCGTCGTCTGGGTAAAATACAGCTCGCCGATGGCGGCACTCTGTTTCTGGATGAGATTGCAGATATGCCCGCCTCCATCCAGGCCAAACTATTACGGGTACTGCAGGAACGGGAAGTCGAGCCGCTGGGCTCGAATCAGCTCGAAAAAGTGGACGTCAGAATCATTGCTGCAACATCGAGGGATCTGCGCCAGCAGGTCGAAGATGGACTGTTCCGGGCCGACCTGTACTACCGTCTGAATGTACTCCCCCTATCACTGCCACCGCTGAGCGAACGCCCTGACGACATCGAGGCACTGAGCCACTTTCTGCTTAACCGCATTCAACAGGAAAGCGGTTTACCGGATCTGAAACTCAGCCCGCAGGCACTGGAGTGGCTGCAGAGCTATCACTGGCCGGGCAATGTCCGGGAGCTACAGAACCGGCTGGAGCGTGCCTGTGTAATGGCGGAAGGATCAGCCATTGAACCGGCCGATCTGGGCGCTGAAGATATTCTGCCACAATCAGGTGCAGTTTCTGCTGAAAGTCTGCCGGACACGCAGGCTACGCTGAGTGATAAAGACAAGCTGATTCAGGCTCTGGAGTCCTGCCGACATAACAGAACCGAGGCAGCCCGGCTGCTCGGCATCTCCCGGGCTACACTGTACAAGCAGCTCAGACTATACAATTTGTAAACACCTATATACACATTCTGTCTAAGAATAGACAAAACGCACGACTAAACCGGACAGCTAAAAATCTAAGTCACTGAAAAATAATGACATAATAATGATGGCCCGAGGCTTGCTCTGTTAAATAGAAAAACACAATAACAATGGACTACACCATGACTAAGCAGATCAGTGCACAGCAGGCAGCAGAACTCATTCAGGATCACGCCACCCTGGTAACCGGCGGATTTATCGGTATCGGCTTCGCTGAAGGCATCGCAAAAGCGATCGAACAACGCTTCACTGATCACCAGCACCCTCGCGGCCTTACTCTGGTCTACGCCGCCGGTCAGGGGGATGCACAGACCCGCGGCCTGAATCACTTCTGTCATGAAGGTATGGTTCGCAAGGTCATTGGCGGCCATTGGGGCCTGGCGCCCGGTTTAGGGCAACTGGCCACCGAGAATAAAATAGAAGCCTACAACCTGCCGCAAGGGGTGATCTGTCACCTGTTCAGGGATATCGCAGCCGGCAGACCCGGCACCCTCACCAGGGTAGGCCTGAACACCTTTGTTGATCCGCGCTTTGAAGGCGGCAAAATTAACCAGCGCAGTAAGCACGATCAGGTGGAACTGCTGAATATTCATGGCGAAGACTATCTGTTCTATCCGGCATTTCCGGTAGATGTTGCGTTACTCAGAGGCACCACCGCTGACGCTCAGGGCAACATTTCCATGGAGCGGGAAGCGCTCCCTCTTGAAGCGCTGGCTATCGCACAGGCCGCCCGCAACAGTGGCGGCAAAGTGATTGTTCAGGTCGAACGCACCACTCACGAGCACCACCTGACGCCGGACCGGATACGTATTCCGGGCATTCTGGTCGATCATATAGTGGTTGCTGAGCCGGATGATCATCCGCAGACCTTTGCCGAGTCATACAATCCAGCCTACTGCGGCGAAGTCGTCGCCAGCCAGACAGAAGAAACAGAACCTCTCTCGGCACGTAAAGTCATCGGCCGCAGAGCGCTGCAGGAACTGCGCAAAGGCTCTGTGGTTAATCTGGGGATCGGCATGCCGGAAATGGTCTCCTCTGTTGCGGCAGAAGAGGGCATGCTGGATGACTTCACTCTGACCGTCGAACCGGGCGGCATTGGCGGCCAACCAGCCAGCGGCCTCAGCTTCGGCGCTGTCAGTAATGCTCAGGCCATCATCGATCAGCCTGCTCAGTTCGACTTTTACGATGGCGGCGGTCTGGATCAGGCATTTCTGGGACTGGCCGAAACCTGTCCCGAAGGCCATGTTAATGTCAGCCGTTTCGGCAAAAAGCTGGCGGGGGCCGGCGGTTTTATTAACATTACTCAGAACACCCGGGACCTCTACTTTCTGGGCACCTTCACATCCGGTCCGCAGCAGATTGAGATCAACAACGGACAGCTGCAGATAATCAGAAACGGGCCGGTTAAGAAGTTCCTGCGTCAGGTACAGCAGATCACCTTTAATGGCGAATACGCATTCCAGCAAGGTCAGAATGTTACGTTTATTACCGAGCGCGCAGTATTCGTTCTCACCGCCAAAGGGCTGAAACTTACCGAAATCGCTCCGGGCGTCGACCTGCAGAGAGACATTCTGGCGCACATGGATTTCCGCCCGATTATTGATGACGATCTGACGCCGATGGATCCGAGACTGTTCTATGAGGGCAGCATGAATCTGCAACATCCGGGCAGCCACCCACCGGGGCATATGCGCAAGGTATGGCGCCAGTTGATGGACAACCTCAATGACACTGATACAGATCAGTATGCCCCTGCGGTGAGTTAGCTTTTCGGCCCGGCATGGGCAATACTGAAGCCTGATATCCGGCTGCAGGTAAAGGACAATGAAAAAGCTGACTCTGGTGCGCCACGCTAAATCCAGTTGGGACAATCCTGAACTCAGTGATTTTGACCGCCCACTCAATAAACGGGGCCAGCGGGATCTGCCACTGATGGCGGAGCGCCTTGTAGAATACGACCTGCAGCCAGATCTGCTTCTCAGCAGCAGTGCGCTCCGCGCCCTGACTACCGCAGAGCAGGTTGCTCAGGCGCTCAATTACCCTCAGGAACGGATCATTGACGAACCTGAGCTCTATCATGTTCGCCTCGAGACCCTGATTAATTTACTTCAGGGTCAGTCCGATCATTATCGCCACCTGATGGTCGTAGGCCATAACCCAACGCTGGAGCTGACCGGCCACTATCTCACCGGAGAGCGCATCCTCAAGTTTCCTACCAGCGGTATCATGCATATTGCCCTCAGTATTACGAGCTGGGAGGAGTTGGCAGAATCTTGTGGGACGCTGGAATTACTCGATTATCCTAAGCTGCATCAGGGGTGAAAGGGACGTCAAAAGACGTGGCTCGAACGCGGCGGAGCCGCTTGCTAATGGCTGGACCGTCTCGCGAGCGAGACTTGCTGGAAAAAGCGCTACTGCTACAAAATGCAGATCTTTTTTATCGGGCCTGGAAGGCCCTCACTACAGCCCTGTGTAGCGAGGCGCTTCCAGCGCCGATTATTAAGCTCTATCCAAGCTCAACACTTCATTACAAGCAGCCGTACTATCTCACCCTATCGCGTCACAGCCAGCCTCTGTGGCGCGTGTTACACTGGCCGCCCTGAATCCATCATAGAGCTGACTTTCCTTGAACCTCTACATAGACACCCTGCTGTTTACCAGCAACATTGTTGCGCCGATCTTCTTTATCGTATTTCTCGGTTATCTGCTGATGCGGCTGCGGGTGATTGATCAGGGCTTTGTCACGGTTGCTTCCCGACTGGTGTTTACCATCACCCTCCCTGCGCTGGTGTTTATGAGTATCTCGCGGATGGATTTTCAGGCGACTTTTAATCCACAACTACTGGGTTATTTTGTCATAGTCACCCTGATCGCGTTTGTCCTGCTCTGGGCTGTCAGCCGACGCTTTATCCAGCGTCCGGAAGATCTGGGTGTGTTTATACAGGGGGCGTTTCGCGGTAACTACGGAATTGTTGGTCTGGCGGTCAGCTTTAATATGTTTGGTGATAGCGGGCTGGCACAAGCCTCGCTACTGCTAGCCTGCGTAATCCCCCTCTATAATGTGCTCTCGGTACTGGCGCTGACCCTGCCAATGCAGCGCCAGAGTGGTGCCGGTATCAGCCTGTCACAGCCACTGATTGAGATCGCCCGCAACCCACTGATCATCGCCGTTCTGCTGGCACTGCCCTTCTCCTATTTCGGCTGGGGTTTACCGTTGGTCGGGAATAAGATCGGCACCTACTTTGCTAACCTGACGTTGCCGCTGGCGCTGCTGGCAATCGGAGGTTCTCTGAACCTGAAAAGCCTGCGGGACACTTCCGACGAGTCAGGTTGGGCCACTATCATCAAACTACTGATTATGCCCTCAATACTGACTCTGGGAGCCTGGATATACGGTTTCCGGGGACAGGATATCGGTGTTCTTTTTGTACTGTTCGGCTGCCCAACTGCCGCTGCGAGCTTTATTATGGCGAAAGGGATGGGGGGTAACGCCCAACTGGCCGCCAATATTGTGCTGACCACAACGCTGGGATCGGTGCTGAGTTTAAGCCTGGGGATCTATCTGCTTCGGATCTGGAATATTATATAGAGTGGAAACACCAGAAGAGAGCAATTGCCGATGAAGTTTTTTACCCAGCGCACACTGAAAAAACTGGCTACAGCAGTAGTTGAAAGTGATCTCACCGCGCTGAAAAAGCAGATAGCCCGGCTGGATGAGCAGCAGCGCCAAAGCCGCCAGTTCGATTATCAGGGACGACCAGTCAGTCTGGCAGAACTGGCTATTCTGACAGGACAACCGAAAGCTCTGCAGCAGCTTCTTAACGCTGGCTGCGGCTATGCCAGTGAAGACACACCGCTGCTGTACAAAGCGATGCAACAGGCCTCTGAAGGGCTGGCGCTCTGTACCGTACTGCTACAAGCAGGAGCCGAAACCGAATACCCGCAATGTTCACCAAACTCTGCGGTTTCCGCATGCTTTGAATATTGCCCGCCAGCAAAGCTGATGCTGTTTCTGAGTCGCTTAAATGAATACGGTGCAGACCTTAACCTGCCCGACGATAAAGGCATAAGTCCACTGATGAAAGCGCTGCAACTGGAGCAACAGCCTTTAGTACAGATGCTGGTTAACAGCGGCGCAACGATCCCTGATCAGATGCCTGCTGAATGGTGTAGCGAGGCGATCCTCCAGTGTGCGAAACGCTGTGCGGAGGATCTCAGAATCAGGCAGATCATGCTGGGCTGATACCTGCCTGACTGGTAACTGTAAGCACTTAATATAAGCGCTTGATATAAGTACTTATATCAGTGCATATATAAGAGCTTACTTTTCAGCCGCGATAACAGACACTTCAACCAGCAGCTCAGGGCGAGCCATACGGGCTTCCACACAAGCACGTGCCGGTGCATGACCTGCTGGTACCCAGTTATCCCAGACTTCGTTCATCGCTGCAAAATCTTTCATGTCACGTACATACACAGTCGCAGACAGGATGTGCTCACGGTCGCTGCCCGCCTGTTCCAGCAATGTATCAACCTTGGCCAGCATGGTTTCGGTCTGCTCTTTAATGCCTGCAGAAGCATCTGCTGCAACCTGACCACACAGATAAATAGTACCGTTATGTTTAACAATACGGCTCATACGCTGGCCGATTTCCTGACGTTCGATGGACATAGCTGGACTCCCAGAGAAAGTTTCAAAGACACAATTCTATCGTGACAGGATTATCTGACCAGCCGGATACTGTTGTATTTCTGCCAGATGACGACAAAAACAGGTTAATGTGGAGAAATTACAGAAGAATCTGCTAAGGGGTGATCAGGACAATCACCCCAGGAATAAAAGCTCAGAGACGTGGAATCTCAATGGCCGGACAACGGTCCATTACCACTTTCAGACCCGCCGCTTCAGCACGCTCAGCAGCCGGTTCATTAATCACGCCCAACTGCATCCACACCGCTTTCGCATTAACCTGAATCGCTTCATCCACAACATCACCGGCCTCGGCAGAATTACGGAAGATATCCACCATATCGATCGGCTCCCTGATCTCAGCCAGCGAGGAAACCACTTCACGGCCGTGGATGGTTTCACCCACCTTCAGCGGATTAACAGGAATCACGTTATAACCTTTAGACAACAGGTAGTGCATAACCTGATTACTGGCACGATGTGACTTAGGGCTGGCCCCGACCATCGCAATCGTCTTACTGCTTTCAAGTACCTGACGAACGGTATCCATTATTGACTGCTCCACACTCTGCGGCCTGCTCGCGCAGGTCTGTTTATTATTTTTCCGGCTGTTGTCCACAGCAGGGACACTCCGGATCCCGACGCAGCTTCAGACTGCGCCAGTCCATATAGCGACCATCCAGCAACAGCAATTTACCGACCAGGGGCTCTCCCACTTCAGCCAGCACCTTCAGTGCTTCCATCGCCTGCACCGAGCCAATAATGCCGACCAGCGGTGCCAGTACCCCGCTCTCTGAACAGGTCAGATTCTCATCACTGCCTTCCCGATACAGGCAACGATAGCAGGGCGCATCATCCCGACGAGGATCAAACACTGCGACCTGACCTTCCAGGCGGATTGCTGCTCCAGATACTAGCGGCTTTTTATGTGCAACGCAGGCATCATTAATCGCAAAACGGGTACTGAAGTTATCGGTGCAGTCCAGCACCAGGTCAGCTCTTGCAATTTGCTCGGCCAGCTCTTCATCCGTCAGACGACGATTGATGGTGGTGATCCGGGTATCGGGATTTAACCCTGACAGCGCACTCTTTGCCGATTCAACTTTTGGCTTACCCAATGTCTCAGTGGTATGTACAATCTGTCGCTGCAGATTCGTCAGCTCCACCACATCATCATCGACCAGAATCAGGTGACCGATTCCGGCAGCAGCCAGATACATCGCCACAGGGCTCCCTAAACCGCCCACTCCAACGATCAGAACTGAGGCGTTCAACCAGGCTTCCTGTCCGGCAATTTCGACTTCCGGCAGCATAATCTGCCGGCTGTAACGCAATAACTGCTCATCATTCAGCATTGTTATGCTCCTGTATCCGGCGTCTGTGTCCAGATCGCCCATGTTATCCGGTCGTTCCCGCCCAGGTCCTGAGCTGAATCAATTCTGTCGTAACCCAGAGACCGGAGAATATCCTGAACCGCCTGCGCCTGATCATAGCCGTGCTCAAACAGCAGGACCCCTTCTGACTGCAGGTAGTTACGCGCCTGCGAGGCAATGGTACGTATATCAGCCAATCCCTGGTCATCGGCAGTCAGAGCCGACAACGGCTCAAACCGTACATCGCCCTGCAGCAAATGAGGGTCTTCCGGATCGATATAGGGAGGATTACTGACGATCATCTCAAACCGTCCATTCACCGGTTCAAACCAGCTCCCAAGAAGCACCTCAGCATTCCGGATATTCAGTCGACAACGATTCCGCTCAGCCAGTTCCGCAGCGTCCGGTACACAATCCACCGCAATCACCTGCCAGGCCGGCCGCTCTTGCGCCAGAGACAGAGCAATAGCCCCGGTCCCGGTCCCCAGATCCAGTAGTCTGGCAGGCGTTGCCGGAATAAGTTCCAAAGCCTTTTCAACCAGTGTTTCAGTGTCCGGTCTTGGAATCAGGGTACTGGGATTCACTTCCAGATCCAGTGTCCAGAAGCCACGGGTGCCGGTCAGATGGGCAACAGGTTCACCCAGCTTGCGCCGTTCAAGCAGCGCGGTGAACCGGGCACATTCTGAGTCGCTCAACTGATAATCAGCACGGGTAAAAAGGAAGGTACGGCTGCGTTGCAGCACATGACAGAGCAACAGCTCAACATCCAGCTCCGGAGAATCGCTCAGCCCCTGCAACTGCTCAGCAAGGGCCTGCGCCTGAAGAACATTCATGGGCGTGATCAGCTTTCGTCAGCCAGGGCACCCAGCTGCTCAGCCTGATATTCATTGACCAGAGGATCGACCACCTGACCCAACGCCCCTTCCATCACTTCACTGAGTTTATAGAGCGTCAGATTGATACGATGATCGGTTACCCGACCCTGCGGGTAATTGTAGGTGCGGATCCGTTCTGAACGGTCACCACTACCGACCAGGCTCTTACGGGTGCTGGCCTGTTCAGCCGCATGGCGCTCCTGCTCCGCCGCCTGCAGTCGGGATGCCAGCAGCGACATCGCCTTAGCACGGTTTTTATGCTGTGAGCGCTCTTCCTGACACTCCACCACCACACCGGTGGGGATGTGTGTGATACGGATCGCCGAGTCGGTCTTGTTGACGTGCTGGCCACCGGCACCGGAGGCACGGAAGGTATCTACCCGCAGATCCGCTTTGTTGATTTCAATATCACTGACTTCATCCATCTCCGGCATTACCGCCACGGTACAGGCCGAGGTATGGATACGCCCCTGAGATTCGGTTTCCGGTACCCGCTGCACCCGGTGCGCTCCGGATTCAAACTTCAGTCGCGAGTACACTTCTTTACCCACAATCCGGGTAATAACTTCTTTGTAGCCGCCGTGCTCACCTTCGTTGGCATTGATAATTTCCAGGCGCCAGCCCTGGTTCTCCGCGTAACGGGTATACATACGCAGCAGATCACCAGAGAAAATCGCAGCCTCGTCCCCACCAGTACCGGCACGAACCTCGAGGAACACGTTGCGGGCATCATTGGGATCTTTCGGCAACAGCAGAATCTGCAGTTCCTGCTCCAGTGATTCAATCGATTGCTTCGCTTCAGCCAGCTCCTCTTTCGCCATCTCACGCATATCAGGATCGGAGTCTTCCATCATCAGTTGCGCTTCTTCCAGATCGGACTGCGCCTGCTGATAGGACTGAAAACACTTCACTACCGGCTCAATCTCGGAATACTCCATCGAGTAGGCACGGAACTTATCCTGATCGGAGATAACCCCAGCATCGCCCAGCAGGGCGGCCAGTTCTTCATAGCGATCCGCCAGATTATCCAGCTTCAGTAAAATCGATTCTTTCATCGGGAAAATCAGTCTTCTTTCTTAGTATCGGACAGCTGATACAGCTCGCGGGCCATGTCCAGAAAATCATCACGCCCTTCGGCGCTGGCCTGTCGCAGTTGTACGGTCGGTGTATGAATCAGTTTATTCGTCAGGCCATGTGCCAGACTGTTGATTACCGCCTCGGCCGACTTACCACTCTGTAGCTGACGCAGCGCCTTTTCCAGCTCATTCTGTTTCAGAGACTCAGCCTGCTGACGCACAGCCATTACGGTCCCGACAGCGCCCAGCGCACGCACCTGTCGCATAAAATCAACCGCGCCAGCTTCGACAATCGTTTCCGCTTCACGGGCCGCTGTTTCGCGACTGCGTACATTCTCTTCGATAACCTCTTTCAGGTCATCCACGGTATACAGATAAACATCATCCAGCTCAGCCACTTCCGGCTCGATATCCCGGGGCACCGCGATATCCACCATAAAAATAGGCCGGTGTTTACGCTTCTTCAGCGCTGATTCAACCGCACCTTTACCCAGAATTGGCAACTGACTGGCGGTTGAGGCAATTACTATATCGGCATCTTCCAGCGCTTCCGGAATATCACCCAGCAGCACTGCTTTGGCGCTGAATTCTGCTGCCAGCGCCTCAGCACGCACCAGCGTACGGTTGGCAACAGTCATCTCTTTAACGCCACTTTCAAACAGATGGCGGGCGACCAGTTCAATGGTCTCACCAGCACCGATCAGCAGTGCTTTACTGCTGCTCAGATCAGAGAAGATATGTTGCGCAAGGCTGACCGATGCATAAGCCACTGATACCGGGTTTTCACCGATCGCAGTATCTGTACGGACCTTTTTAGCAACGGCAAAGGTTTGCTGAAACAGACGTGCCAATTCGGCACCCACCACACCACTGTCCTGAGCCACGGCATAACAGGATTTCAGCTGTCCCAGAATCTGTGGCTCACCCAATACCAGTGAGTCCAGACCGCTGGCCACACGCATCATGTGTTGGGCAGCTTCCTGATCCCAGTGAGCATAACTGCATTGCTGCAATTCGTCAGGGTCCAGATCATGGTATCCGCCCAGCCATTCAAGCAACGCCCGGGTGCCTTCCAGCTCGGTAGAACAGTAGAGTTCGGTACGGTTACAGGTGGACAGAATCGCCACCTCTTTCAGATGGGCCAGATCACAGGCCTGCGCCAGCGCCTCCGACATCTGTTCCGGGGCAAAGGCAACCTTTTCCCGAACCGACACCGAAGCTGTTTTGTGATTAATACCTAACGCCAGCAAAGCCATAGAGGAATACAACACCCAGATCTGAACAAGCGCGTAATAATACACTGTATTCTCAGAAAGGTTAAAAATCCGTGGAGGGTTCAGATCAATTTTTTCTGTTTTTGGGAACAATACTGTCGTTCACTTGCCACAGAGTATGACAAGCGCCCTTCAGTTCATCTATAGTGGGGCCATTCAATCGAGCGATAAGCACACGGATTCAATGAAAACATCACTACCCGCTATCACCCTGTTTTCTCTGTTACTCAGTGGCTGCGCGATGCAGCCGGCTAATAACAACAGTGCGCCGCTGTACGCCACCCCGGATCAGTTTTCAGATGTGGAATACCAGCCGGGAGAACTGAACAAGGAAACCCTGTTTGAGCTGATCGTTGCCGAAATGGCCGGGCAGCGTAAAGAGTTTGATCTGTCGCTGGAAAAGTACATCAGCCAGGCAGAAAAAACCGCCGATCCCGCCATTGCCAAACGCGCCACCTATATCGCACAGTATCTGCAACGCAAAGAGGAAACCCTGAAAGCCAGCCAGATCTGGCAGCAGGCAGAACCAGACAACGCAGAGCCCTATCAGATAGCCGCCAGCATTCTGCTGCGAGAAGGTGATTTCTCAGCCGCTCTGCCGCTGCTGCGCAAAGCACTGCAGCACACCGATACACAAGCGCTATTGGTTATCAGCGCACAGGCCAGTCAGTTCAGTGATGAGGAACTCAGCGCTTATATTGAACTGCTACAGGAACACAGCCAGCAAGCCAACTCCAGTCAGCTTCACACCACTCTGGGCGTGCTTTATAGGCAACAGGATGATGATGAAAACGCGCTGACTGAGTTCGATAAGGCGATTCAGCTGAACAGCGATAATGAAGAAGCGGTTTACCAGAAAGCGGAACTGCTGCGCAGTCAGCAACAGTACTCACAGGCTATCCGCCTGATTAAACCCTATCTCAAACAGGACACACCGAACCAGCAACTGTACACCCTCTATGTACAGCTATTGTTCCAGTCCGGCGAGAAAGAGCAGGCCACAGAACAGGCCCGTCAGCTTGCTGCTCTGTTCCCTGATGAGCCGCAACTGAATTTTTATATCGCTCTGTTGCTGCTGGAAAACGGTGAGACAGATCAGAGCCGGGCAATTATGCAGGACCTGCTGGATCGTTACCCGAATAACACCACGCCGCATTACTATCTGGGCCTGATCGAGCAACGCGCAAAAAATACTGAAGCGGCAATCGGTCACTTCAGCAAGGTACGGGATAACAACAATATTCTGCAGGCATACAGCCGTATCTCTGCACTGCTGGACAACCCTGCTCAACGTGATCGCCTGCAACGTATCATGCAGAATGCCCGCAACTCCCTGCCTGAAATAGGTATTCAGCTATATGTGATCGAAGCAGAATGGTTACACCTGAACGACTTCAGTGATGCAGCCCTGAACCTGATGGATGAAGCCCTGCAGCAGTACGATAATGATATTAATCTGCTCTACACCCGGGCGATGATGCTCGACCCTCAGGATATTAAACTGATCGAGCAGGACCTGCGTCAGGTACTGGCCGTGGAACCGGATAACAGTCTGGCGCTTAACGCACTGGGTTACACGCTGACCATTTATACCGACCGTTTCGATGAGGCCTATGAGCTGATCGCCAAAGCCCACGAGCTTAATCCCGATGAACCGGCCATTCTCGACAGCATGGGCTGGATTCTCTTTAAACAGGGTAAAACCGGCGAAGCCATTCCGTTCCTGAAACGCGCCTATGATGCATTCCCGGATCCGGAAGTGTCTTCTCACCTGATTCAGGCCTATCACGCCAACGGTGAAGAGCAGAAAGCCCGCGAGCTGCTGGATCAGGAACTGACCAAGCATCCGGACAACGAATATCTGAAAGAGGCGCAATCGACTCTTTCTGAGCCTGCAGAGTAATTCACAGTGAGTCGCTCCCTATCCTATTCTGTGCTGGTTGCGCTGACACTGTTTCTGAGCGGTTGCGCCGGTTTCAGCACACCACCGGAGCCGATCGCAGCGCCGGATTCCTGGTCCAGCCATGAGCAACAGTTACTGGCGACCAATCAATGGCGCCTGACCGGTAAAATCGGCATCCGTAACAGCCGCGAAAGCCATAGCGCCAGCCTTTACTGGCAGCAGCTTCAGGAACACTACGAAATTGAGCTCAGCGGCCCCTTCGGCCAGGGCGGCGCCCGCATAGAAGGTAATGGTGGCGGCGTGATGATCGATGTCGCCGGGGAAGAGCCGGTACATGCTGTGTCGCCCGAACTACTGATGCAGAGAACACTGGGCTGGCAGTTCCCGATCCGGGAGCTGCTTTACTGGGTCAAAGGCATTCCTGCTCCCGGCCTGCCCTACGCCCCTGAATTCGCTGATAACCGACTCCAGAACCTCAACCAGAAAGGCTGGCAGATCAGATACTTGCGCTACACCCATGCAGACGGCGTCGATCTTCCGGGTAAGCTGATTATCAGCCGGGGAGATCTGCGCATAACCATTGTCGCTAAAGAGTGGCAGATCGCCGCACAAAATGGTCGTTTTTCAGCCACCAACTGATTGACTTTGAGTACCTGTTCCGGGAAAATGTGCGCCTCTTTGCGAGCCTGGTGCTCTGAAGTGACTGGATATTGGGGTATCGCCAAGCGGTAAGGCAACGGGTTTTGATCTCGTCATGCGGAGGTTCGAATCCTCCTACCCCAGCCATCCTTAGTGGATAGCTTTGTATCACGACACTTCCAAAAACCACATACAGGTTACCCACCAGGCAAAACGGCGGCCCATTCCGATAAGGATGAATTAAAGTGCAAGCCCCGCAAGACTCAACAACCGAATCTCAATTAAACGACAGTACATCCGGGAAGGTAGACACCGTGCCTAAAATGATGGTCTTTACTGGCAATGCTAACCGTCAGCTTGCTGAGAAAGTTGTAGAACGCCTCGACATTCCAATGGGCGAAGCAACCGTAACCAAATTCAGCGATGGCGAAGTCAGCGTTGAGATTCATGAAAATGCCCGTGGTAAGGACGTTTTCATTCTGCAGTCTACCTGCGCACCGACTAACGATAACCTGATGGAACTGATCGTTATGGCTGACTCGCTGCGTCGCGCATCTGCCAGCCGTATTACTGCGGTTATTCCATACTATGGTTATGCTCGTCAGGACCGTCGTCCACGTTCTGCCCGTGTAGCGATCAGCGCTAAAGTGGTTGCAGATATGCTGGCCGGTGTAGGTATCGACCGCGTACTGACCGTTGACCTGCACGCTGACCAGATCCAGGGTTTCTTCGATATCCCGGTGGATAACGTATACGGTTCTCCGGTACTGCTGGACGAAATCGCACGCCAGAACTACGAGAACCCGATCGTGGTATCTCCTGATGTAGGCGGTGTGGTACGTGCACGTGCTGTAGCAAAACAACTGGATTGCGACCTGGCGATCATCGACAAGCGTCGTGAAAAAGCCAACGAGTCCCAGGTGATGAACCTGATCGGTGATGTTACCGGTCGTACCTGTATTCTGGTTGATGACATGTGTGACACTGCCGGCACTCTGTGTAAAGCCGCAGCAGCACTGAAAGAGAATGGCGCAGTAAAAGTTGTTGCTTACGCAACCCACGCAGTACTGTCAGGCCCTGCTATTAAGAACATTTCCGGTTCCGATCTGGATGAACTGGTTGTGACAGACACTATTCCGCTGACTGAAGCGGCGGAAAACTGTGATCGCATCCGCCAGTTGACACTGGCACCGATGCTGGCAGAAGCGGTACGCCGCGTCTGCAACGAAGAATCTATCAGCGCGATGTTCCGTTAAGCCCGACTTAACGATCCGCTGACAGGAAAACCGCCCGTAAGGGTTAACTGAAATAACTGCAAATACCTGGTCGCAAGGTGTTTGCAGTTTTGTTTTTACTAAAGGTATTAAAATGACCGATTTTGTATTGAATGCACAGCCTCGCACAGACGAAGGGAAAGGTGCGAGCCGCCGCCTGCGTCACGCTGGTCAGGTTCCTGCTGTTGTTTACGGTGGTGACAAGCGTAAGAAGCCTGTATCTATCTCTCTGGAAAACCGTGTACTGGTTAAGCAGATCGAAGATCAGACTTTCTTCTCTTCTATCCTGACTCTGGAACTGGACGGCAAATCTGAAAACGTGATCGTTAAAGATGTTCAGCGTCACCCAGCGAAAAACACTGTTCAGCACATCGATTTCCAGCGCGTAACCAAGTCTACGCCGATCGAAATCATCGTACCTGTTAACTTCACCAACTTCGCTAAGTCTCCAGCAGGCAAAGCGTCTGGTAAGTACACTGTGTCTCAGACAACTGTTAAAGTTCGCTGCCTGGCTGACAAACTGCCAGAGTCTCTGGAAGTTGATCTGTCTAACGTTGAGATGGGTCAGGTTATCCACCTGTCCGATATCACTATGCCAGCAGGTGTTGAGATCGCTCAACTGCGTCGTGGCGCTGACCGTGACCAGGGCATCGCTCAGACTTACGCACCACGTGGCGCTAAAGCTGCTAAGTAAGTAATTACTGACGACAGGCACTGGCATGCAAGACCCGATTGAACTGATTGTTGGCCTGGGTAACCCGGGCCAGAAATATGATCAAACCCGTCACAATGCCGGTGCCGACTTTGTCGGGCAGCTCGCTGCCCGGCATCTCTCCCCACTCAAACCTGAAAATAAATTTCACGGTTTGTACGGTAAGATCAGCCTGAATGGTAAACCTGTTCACCTGCTGATCCCGACTACCTTTATGAATCTCAGTGGCCAGGCTGTTGCCGCGCTGGCTAACTTCTACAAGATTCCTGCTGAATCGATTCTGGTCGCTCACGATGAGCTGGACCTCCCCCCCGGTGTTGCCCGCTTTAAACAGGGCGGTGGACACGGCGGCCATAATGGCCTGCGGGATATCATCAGCAAAATGGGCAATAACAAGAATTTTTACCGTCTGCGCTTAGGTATCGGTCACCCGGGCAGCGCTGGCGAGGTTAGCAACTTTGTGCTGAAAAAAGCCCCTGCTTCAGAGTTCAATCTGACAGAAGCAGCCATTGACGAAGCGATGCGTGTACTGGAACAGGCCGCATCCGGCGAATGGCACAAAGCAATGACCACCCTTCACACCTTCAAAGCCGAATAACTGAACACGACAGGATACAGCCATGGGTTTTAAATGCGGTATCGTGGGCCTGCCTAACGTTGGCAAATCCACTCTTTTCAATGCACTGACCAAAGCCGGTATCGGCGCGGAAAACTTCCCATTCTGTACGATTGAGCCTAATGCAGGCGTCGTGCCTATGCCGGATCCACGCCTGGATGCCCTGGCAGCAATCGTTAACCCTGAGCGGGTACTGGCAACCACCATGGAATTTGTCGATATCGCTGGTCTGGTTGCTGGCGCTTCCAAAGGTGAAGGTCTGGGTAACAAGTTCCTGGCGAACATCCGCGAAACTGATGCCATCGCTCATGTGGTTCGCTGCTTTGAAGATGAAAACGTTATTCACGTGGCCAACAAGATCGATCCGATGGACGATATCGAGATCATCAATACTGAGCTGGCACTGGCAGACCTGGAGTCTGTTGAAAAGCAGCTTCAGAAAGTGGTTCGCGTAGCGAAAAGCGGCGACAAAGATGCCCTCAAAGCCAAAGCGCTGCTGGAAAAAATGCAGGCACACCTGGAAGAAGCCAAACCGATTCGCTCGCTGGAGCTGAGCGATGACGAACGCGCTGAGATCCGTCAGTTCCACCTGCTGACTACCAAGCCAACCATGTATATCGCCAACGTTTCCGAAGATGGCTTCGAAAACAACCCTCATCTGGACAAGGTGAGAGCGCTGGCAGAGGAAGAAGGTGCTCAGATCGTTGCTATCTGCAACATGATGGAAGCCGAAATCTCTGAACTGGAAGATGAAGAGAAGATGGAATTCCTACAGGAAATGGGTATGGAAGAGCCAGGCCTGGACCGCGTTATCCGCGCCGGTTATAAGCTACTGGGTCTGCACACTTACTTCACCGCTGGCGTTAAAGAAGTTCGCGCCTGGACTGTAAAACAGGGCGCAACTGCACCGGAAGGCGCTGGTGTTATCCACACCGACTTCCAGAAAGGCTTCATCCGCGCTGAAGTTGTTGGCTACGATGACTTTATCGAGTACAACGGTGAACAGGGCGCTAAAGATGCCGGCAAGTGGCGTCTGGAAGGTAAGGAGTACATCCTGAAAGATGGCGACGTAGTGCACTTCCGCTTTAATGTTTAAAGCCTGATTCTGTACAAAAAACAGCCGTTCAGAAGCGATTCTGAGCGGCTTTTTTTTGGTTCTTCGCGGGTTAGGGGGAATTAGGAAGGAGACGGTGGTGCCTTCCGGTTAAGCTGTTGTCGACCAAAACCTCAGCTAACCAACACCACCGCCAACATGGATGCTAACCTGCTTAACCTTTTCTGGGAAGGCTTCGAGATTGATTGCTATGAAGCCTTCTCTGACCAATCGCTGTTAATCCTACTGCGACCTGACCCTGACTACACACCTCGCTGCAGTGGCTGTAACGCACCCTGTACTCAGATTCATGACCGACGGATAAGACGGGTTCGTGAGCGAGATCTTTTCGACTACAAAGTCTGGCTGGATGTACCCGTTCGGCGCCTGCGATGTACTCACTGCGGCCCAACGCTGGAGCGCATCGACTGGCTGTCAGGTCGATTTCGTCTCACCCACGCCATGCGCTGTTGGGTTGAAGCTTTAACCAAAATCCTGCCGATACGTCATGTCGCACAGTTGCTGAGCTTGCACTGGCATACGGTCAAGAATATCGATAAACAGCGTTTGGCCCGCGATATTGTTCCACCGGATCGGAGTAAGCTGCGACGGTTAATCATGGATGAATTCGCGCTTCACAAGGGGCACCGCTACGCGACCGTCGTGATCTGTGCCGATACACAGCAGGTGCTATGGATCGGCGAGGGGCGAAGTCGTGAAGCGATACGACCGTTCTTTCACTGGTTGGGCGAGGCCTGTCAGAACATAGAGGCTGTCGCGATGGATATGAACACAGCATTCGACCTGGAGGTTAAGCAGCATTGCCCAAAGGCTTGCGTGGTCTACGATCTCTTTCACGTGGTTGCCAAGTACGGTCGCGAAGTTATCGACCGGGTGCGGGTCGATCAAGCCAATCAACTACGTCACGATAAGCCAGCAAGGCGTATGGTTAAACGCAGCCGCTGGTTGTTATTGCGTAACCCCGAGAACCTCGCACCCGACCAAGTAAACAAGCTGGATGAGTTGCTTGCCGCAAACGCGCCATTAACGACCGTTTACATTCTGAAAGCGCAGCTCAAAGAACTCTGGTATGCACCTGATGAGAAAACCGCGAGAGCCCGTTGGGAAAGCTGGCTAGCTATGGCTGAAAAGAGTGGTATTTACGCCCTGCAGCTCTTCGCCAGACGTTTAGGCAATTATCTTGAAGGAATCGTATCCAGTGCCCGTTACCGCTTAAACACCAGTGTTCTGGAAGGGATGAACAACAAGATCAAAGTGCTGAAGCGGATGGCCTATGGCTACCGGGACAAGGCTTACTTCTTCCTGAAGATTAAGGACGCCTTTCCCGGTAAAGCGCGATGAACCTTTTTTTTTCGCAGTAAACAAACCTGAAAATTGACCTTTTTTTTACCTCTAAGCGGTTGACAGGATTACCAAAAAAGAGAATAATTCGCGACCTCGATAAGTGCTAAGGCAATATAGCTCAGCTGGTTAGAGCATCGCATTCATAATGCGAGGGTCGCAGGTTCGAGTCCCGCTATTGCCACCATGCCTTTATCGACTCTGCTGGGGTATCGCCAAGCGGTAAGGCAACGGGTTTTGATCTCGTCATGCGGAGGTTCGAATCCTCCTACCCCAGCCATCTTCTTTCTCTTAATGAAAAAGAAGCGGTTGGAAACAATCAGATTTATATAACGGTTCTTAAACCCACTGTTATATAAAAGGCAATATAGCTCAGCTGGTTAGAGCATCGCATTCATAATGCGAGGGTCGCAGGTTCGAGTCCCGCTATTGCCACCATTTTGCTGGGGTATCGCCAAGCGGTAAGGCAACGGGTTTTGATCTCGTCATGCGGAGGTTCGAATCCTCCTACCCCAGCCATCTTTAAGTTCTGCTCCAAGATCCCAGAATCAAAGAAACTATCAGTGACTGCGAGAACCTCGAGGTTCGACAAATTGCATGCAATTTGAGACGAGCAGCTGTGCTGCGATGCCCGTAGGGGCCTTATCGCCAACAGCGATAAGGATCCATCCTCCTACCCCATCCATCTTTCAGTTACATCTCAAATTTCAGAATATCTCCTGTATCATCCGCACATGCAAAAGCCTGCGGGTTCGATAGATTACATCCTGCTTTTCAAAGCTGTTCCTATTGTCTGAAAACAACAAAATGGTCATTTTGCGTACAATTTAACCTGCCATGACCTGAATCTGACTGACAGGCAGATACAAAGTCGATAGACTGCCCTGTTACCAGATGTATTTTCACAGAAGAAGAATACTTATGAGCGGAAACGTAGCCACAGGTGCTCAGTCAGCCCTGCTAAAAAGGATTATTTCAGAAAAACGGCAACGCCTGCGCAAGAATGTGCATATCCTGTTTCTTGGCCTGACAGCAGCCGAGGCTGATCCCATCATTACACTACTGCGGGGCGCCCGCCTTGCGCCGCGGGGACAGCAGGTACAGTCGGCTGAAGAGTTCCAGAGCGCCCTCAGCGAGCGTTCATGGGATCTTATTCTGAGCCCACAGGTGGAAGGCACGTTTACCGCTAAAGAAGCGATACAGATCCTTCAGCGCCAGGGAAAAGATATCCCTATTATTCAGCTGGTACCGCGCAGTAACAGCCTGTCGCTGCTACAGGGGCTGAAAGCTAAAATGGCCACGGTTATCTCTCTGGAAGAGCAGGAACTGCTGTTGATTCAGATTCGCCGCCAGCTTGAACATCTGGAAAATCGTCGGCGCATGAGAACTACCGAAGCACAGCTGGCCGAAGTTGAAAAACAGTGCCAGCAGTTAGCAGCGTTGTCTCAGTTTCCGATTGTCTATCTGGACCTGGAGCTGGCTCCGCTCTACAGCAACCCTTCTTTCAGTAAAACCTTCGGCGTTGAAGATTCGCAGCTACTGGATGGCCAGACGCTGGATAAGTTTGTCACCATGAAAGACCGTGAACAGCTACTGAGCCAGCTCAGAGCCGTTCAGGAACAACCTCAAAATGAAGTGACACTGGAACTCAACGGTCGTCGTATCGACGGTTCGAACTTCACTGCTACCTTTACCATCCAGCATACCCGGTATATGAACCAGGATGCTCTGCAGGTGATCATTCAGCCGGACGTGAAAGTTAATTCTCACAGCTTCGCCAACCTTGATCCGATCACCCGACTGTATGACAAGAGCTATATGCTCAACGCGCTTGAAAAGGCTGTGCATAAAGCCCTACCAGGTGGAGCGGATTGCAGCCTGCTGTATATCAAGTTTGATAACTACGACACCCTGCTGTCCGATCTGGGCAGTAAAGGCGGTGACATCGTGCTGGCGGATATCGCCGAACTGCTGAGCAAGAAGGTCAATAAAGCCCATATCTTTGCCCGCCTTGAAGATGATGTGTTTACCATTCTGTTCCACGACCCAAGTCCGGAAAAAGCAACAAAACTGGCAGAACTGCTGCGCCGCGCTATCGCTCAGCAGAAGATCGATGTAACCGGTATTACCGTACAAACCACCTGCAGCGTGGGCATCTGTACGATTAATGACAACGCGCCACACTATATTGAAGTCCTTGATCGTGCCCGCCACGCGGCGGATTCTGTCGGCGGGACCGACTTCAAAGGCAACGGCGTTAAGCTGTATGAACTGCAACAGGATGAGAGCGACGAGGAAGATGTTGCCTTCCAGATGGTTCAGGAAGCCCTGCGGGATGATAAATTCCACCTGTTGTTCCAGCCGATTGTGGGACTCGCTTCAGCCAACGGCCTGGGTAACTATGAAGTATTCCTGCGCCTGAATGATGCTGCAGATAGCGATATCTCAACCAACGTATTCATGACGACTCTCGATCATGCTGAAACCAGTATCAACCTGGACAAGTGGGTTATTGAACATACCTTCAGCAAAATTTCTGAACAGTTGCGTGAACAGAAACGCAGCCGCGTGTTCATCAACCTGACAGCACGGTTCTATCAGGCGACGGATATTCTTACCTGGATCTCAGACCAGCTCAAACAGCACCGTATCCCCGCTGATCTGGTGGCATTCCAGATCAGTGAATCCGATCTCACAACCAGCCTGCCGCAAGCAGAAAGCTTCAGCAGCGGCCTGAAAAAACTTGGCTGCAAGCTCTGCATCAAGCATTTCGGCATATCCGATGAAAGCACGGCAATTCGCAAGGCGCTGAAACCGGATCTGATCAAGCTGGATGGTGCCTATATCGAAGACCTGGACAACAGCACACCGGAGCAGATTAAAGAGTTTGCGGCGATGATCGCTAATCTGAAAAAACTGGAAATCAGCAGTATTGCCCCGATGGTGGAAGACACCAAGCTGATGGGCAAGCTCTGGAAATGCGGCGTCGATTATGTACAAGGCTTCTATCTGCAGCCGCCCGGCCCAGATATGCAGTACGATTTCTTTGAATAATAAAAAAGGCGCCAATGGCGCACTGCTGCCCCATAGTTTAAGACGGTAAATGAAAAAGCCTGAGATCCATTGATAAACTGTTGTTACCACACACCAGTAAAATCAAAGGACTCAGGCTTTGTCACATCATAACACTGCTTTTCATCAGTTGCTTCAACCACCCCCGAGACATGAATTTGAAGCGCTGGCAAAACAGCATCATCAGGGCCAGAAATTACGCTCTGCTTCCCGTTGGGATCAATTCATCGGGATGACCATGTCTCAACTAGCTGGCCGGCAGAGTCTACGTGATATCGAGTCGAGCTTATGCAGCCAGAAACATAAGCTTTATCACCTGGGTGCCAAGCCAATTGCTCGCACTACACTGGCTCGACTGAACGAAAAGCAGCCTGCTGAGCTCTATGAAGCGGTGTTTTATAAGCTACTCCAGCGTTGCTCATTACGCACAAGCAATCATAAGTTTCGCTTTAAGAATCCCCTCTATTCGTTAGATGCCAGCATCATCGATCTGTCACTTAAGCTCTTCCCCTGGGCGAAATGCCATCAAACGAAAGCCGCGATGAAACTACATGTCGGCTTGAATAATGGCTCTCTGATTCCAGAGTTTGTATCGCTCAGTCATGGTCTGGAAAGTGAATTGATCAAAGGCCGTCAGCTCAACTTTCCGAAAGGCAGTATTGTGGCATTTGATAAAGGTTACAACGACTATAGCTGGTACGGTTTACTGACAAAACAAGGGGTTAGCTTTGTTACTCGGTTGCGACCTAATGCCGTTTACAAGGTTGTCGAACGGCATAATAGTATCGGTGTCGATTATGATCAGACCATTGAGCTGACAAGCCAGCATGCCCAGAAACAAGGTGCGCCGAAGCTACGTTTAGTGGGCTATACCTGCCCTGAAACCAAGCGAGCGTATCGCTTTATAACCAATAACTTCACACTAGCCGCTATTACTATCGCCGCAATCTATAAAGACCGTTGGCAAGTTGAACTATTCTTCAAAGCGATTAAACAGAACCTTAAAATCAAAGCGTTTTTAGGGAGTTCGCAGAATGCCGTAATGACTCAGATCTGGATTGCGATGATCAGCTATCTGTTGTTGGCATATGTACGGCACTGCGCAAAGAAGGGGTGGACAGTGCAGCGAATTATGCGAGTTCTGCAGGTCAGTCTATTTGAGCGTAAGCCGCTGTCGGAACTGCTTAATCCCATACCGCCGGATAAACGGAAAAAGGATCCTCAAATGAGGATCCTTTTATGATTAAAAAATTGTGGGACAGCAGTGGCCTTTCGGCGCCTTTTTATCAGTGTTCCCGAGTGGAACGGAATTGCAGATCAGGCCAACGCTCTTCGGTGAGGCTCAGGTTAACCCGGGTCGGTGCAAGGTAGGTAAGCAAACCGCCGCCATCAATCGCCAGATTGGTATCACCCTTCTTACGAAACTCTTCCAGCTTACGGTCATCGCCTTCCACCCAGCGGGCTGTAGCGATGGTCACCGGCTCGTACATGCACTCAACTTTGTACTCATC
Source organism: uncultured Amphritea sp. (assembly GCA_963669425.2). Lineage (GTDB taxonomy): Bacteria > Pseudomonadota > Gammaproteobacteria > Pseudomonadales > Balneatricaceae > Amphritea. The sequence goes on along the minus strand of CAXXNC010000002.1, from coordinate 32,796 downwards.
CTTCAGACGGTATACAACCACCTCAAACTGCAGCTGACCTACCGCACCCAGAATCAGATCATTCTTTGCAATCGGCTGGAACAGCTGTACAGCACCCTCTTCAGACAGCTGCTGCAGACCTTTTTGCAGTTGCTTCATCTTCAGTGGATCCTTGGCACGGACACGGCGGAACATTTCCGGGGCAAAGTGCGGAATACCGGTAAACTTCAGGTCTTCGCCTTCAGTAAAGGTATCGCCGATCTGAATCGTACCGTGGTTATGCAGACCGATAATATCGCCGGACCAGGCTTCCTCAACATTGGAGCGGTCACCCGCCAGGAAGGTCACTGCATCGGCGATCTTCACATCCTTACCGATCCGCACATGGCGCATCTTCATACCCTTGCTGTACTTACCTGAGCAAACCCGCATAAAGGCGATACGGTCACGGTGTTTCGGGTCCATATTCGCCTGGATTTTGAAAACAAAACCAGAGAATTTCTCTTCATCAGCAGCCACTTCCCGGGTAATGGTGGAACGACCGATCGGCGCTGGTGCAAACTCTACAAAGCCATCCAACATTTCACGGACACCGAAGTTAGAAAGTGCGGTACCGAAATAAACCGGGGTCAGACGACCCGCCAGATATTCTTCCTGATCGTACTCATGGCTGGCACCGCGCACCAGTTCGATCTCATCGACAAAATCTTCATACAGATCGCCCAGCAATTCCTGCGCCTCTGCACTTTCCAGCCCCTTCACCTGGATATCGTCCGGAATGATATTACCCTGGCCCGGCGTGAACACGTGGATGGTATCGGTGTACAGGTTATACACACCCCGGAAATCCTTACCCATACTGATCGGCCAGGTGATCGGCGCGGCGGCGATCTTCAGTACCTCTTCGATCTCGTCCAGCAGCTCAATCGGATCCCGGATATCCCGGTCCATCTTGTTCACAAATGACAGGATCGGCGTATCCCGCAGTCGGCACACCTCCATCAGTTTGATGGTGCGGTCCTCGACACCTTTCGCGCCATCAACCACCATCAGCGCCGAGTCAACCGCGGTCAGGGTACGGTAGGTATCTTCCGAGAAGTCTTCGTGTCCCGGTGTATCCAGCAGGTTAACGACACGGTCATTGTGAGGGAACTGCATCACCGATGAGGTAACCGAGATACCCCGTTCCTGCTCCATGCTCATCCAGTCGGAGGTAGCATGACGATCCGCCTTCTTACCCTTAACGGTACCGGCTTTCTGAATCAGGTTTCCGAACAACAGCAGCTTTTCGGTGATGGTGGTTTTACCCGCATCCGGGTGCGAAATAATAGCGAAAGTACGACGGGTCGATACTTCCTGAGAAATATTAGACATAGAGATCCGGCTAATTGATATCGGACTGTAAATACAGCAGTCAAAATGAATGGCCGCTATTTTCGCCGATCTGCTGACGATCAGCAACCAAAAGCCTTGACTCAGTCCACAAAGTAGCGAAACTGTTAGCAATCAGCTTATGGAAAGCGTAAAGATGAAAACAAGGATGCTAACCACGGCCATGGTGTTGTTGTCTGCCATAGCGGCAGCTGACACCCACCAGGCCATTCGCTACGTTAAAGCCAATACCCTGAACGTCAGGTACGCCCCCACCACCGAAAGTAAAAAAGCCGGCGTTCTGTTTCGTAACCAGGCGGTCAGACTAATCAACGATGGCAATCGCCAGTGGCATAAGATCCATCAGCCTGAATCAGATCTCACCGGCTGGGTAGCAACCGAATATCTGTCATCCACACCCCTCAATCGTCATCAGCGACAACTTGCTGACAGAGAACTGGTACGAACAATCATCAGAGACTCCGATGATTTCAAACTCTATGAATCGGTTTTTATGCAGGTCACTGTTAACCTGCTTGGAACCCATCGCTGTAAATTCAATGACTTTGAAGCAATGCACGGTTGGTGGCGCTCTCTGGAGCACAAAGAGCGACCTGTCTATTACATCTACTGCGGGCCTGAAACCCGGAAGAAAACCATCTATCTGGATATTCGCCTCCAGCAGACTTTTACAACGCCTCCAGGTAGCAAAATATGAAACGTCAGGGACTATCTGGCAGCACTTTACGCAACAGGCTCAACATATACCCGCTTTCTAAGGATACTCCAGGGACTTTCAACACAACGGATATGACATATGAACAAGCCAATGCAGGATGCAGGCCCCACCCAGAGGCCTTTCGAAGAACACAACTTTAAAAGCCACGATCAGGCTGAGCTCTTTTATCGTTACTGGCCTGCGCCAGTCACACCGCAACACAATAAGCCGATCCGGGCTATCGTTATATTTCACCGGGGCCATGAGCACAGTGGCCGGGTTGCCCACCTCCCGGAAGAGCTGCAGATGCCCGGCACCGCTTTCTTTGCCTGGGATACCCGGGGTTTGGGTCGCTCCTCCGGTGAACGGGGCCATGCCACCAGTCTGGCTGAGCTGACCCGGGATATGGACTGTTTTTCCGCCACATTACCGATACCTATGGCTATCAGCCCGATGAGATCGCGGTGATCGGCCAGAGCGTTGGCGCTGTACTTCTGACGGCCTGGGTACACGACTATGCACCGCAAATCCGCGCCATGGTTCTGGCCGCGCCAGCCTTCAGAGTTAAACTCTATCTCCCTTTCGCCCGTCAACTGATCGCCCTGAGGCAACGGCTGACCGGTATCTTTACCGTCAATTCCTACGTCAAAGCTCATCATCTGACCCACGATCAGGCGCGTATCGATAGCTATAATGAAGATCCGCTGATCACCCGACCGATTGCATCCAACCTGCTGCTGGATCTTGATATCACAGCCAAACGTTGCATCGCCAATGCCCATGCGATCCAGGTGCCGACGCTGACACTGGTATCCGGGGAGGACTGGGTAGTTGAAAAAGCGCCTCAGTTTGAGTTTATGGCCCGTCTGGGTAGCTCCCAGAAACAGCTGATTGAGCTGCCCGGATTCCGACACGATACCCTGGGGGAAAACAACAGAGACCTGGCACTGAATGAAATCCGACAATTCCTGAGCCGGGTAGAATCCAGCGCAACAACGGGGCTGTCACTGACCCAGGCCGACAGTCATGGCCAGGCATTTCAACATTACGAGGGTCTTAAAGCTGCTGAAACCGGCCTTAAGAGGCATTACTGGAATACACTCCGGAAACTTATCAGCATCGGTGCAAAGCTGTCGCAGGGCTATAGAACCGGCCGCGAAACCGGCTTTGACTCCGGCACAACCCTGGATTACGTCTACCGCAACCAGCCTCAGGGAAACAACTGGCTGGGCCGACAGATCGATAAGGCCTACCTCAACAGCATCGGCTGGCGTGGCATTCGGCAACGCAAGCGTAATCTGGAACAGCTAATTAATCAGGCCATCGACCTGCTCAAAACGCAGCAGACACCGGTCCGGATTGTGGATATCGCCGCCGGTCATGGCCGCTATATTCTGGATGCGATTGAACCCCGTAAACAGGACATAGACAGCCTGCTGTTAAGAGACTTCAGCGAGATCAATGTTGAAGCAGGTACACAGGCCCTGAGCCAGAGAGGCCTGGATGATTTCGGTGTATTTGAGCAGGGGGATGCGTTTGATCAGGCCTCTGTCGCCGGACTGCAGCCCGTCCCCACGCTGGCGATCGTATCCGGTCTCTATGAACTGTTCAGCGATAACAAACTGCTGCAGGCGTCACTGACAGGTCTGGCAGAAGCCGTACCGCCGGGCGGCTATCTTATCTACACCAATCAGCCCTGGCACCCCCAGCAGGAGCTTATCGCCAGAGCGCTCTCCAGCCATAGAGACAACCAGCCCTGGGTAATGCGCTGCCGGTCACAGGCTGAAATGGACCAGCTTGTTGCAGAGGCAGGTTTTACGAAGTGTCAGCAACTGATTGATCAGTGGGGTATCTTCAGCGTCAGTATCGCCAGACGGAATGAGCAGCTGTGATGATGCAACCCAGCCACTGTGAAAGCACAGTAACCAGACTCTGGCCCCGCGCACTGGCCTGGTTACTGTTTCTCGGCCCGACTTTCTTTATCTGCTACGGCTTTGCGAATGAATACACGGCCACCCGCACCGACATCGGCTCATTCGTGCTCAACTGGGAAACCGCGATCCCGTTCTGGCCGTGGACGATCTATCCGTACATGTCGATTGATCTCCTCTATGCCTTGTCACTGTTTCTCTGCACCAGTAAGCAGGAGCTGAACCGACACAGTCTGAGGTTGCTATCAGCCACTCTCATTTCCGTGGCCTGCTTTCTGATCATGCCTCTGGAGTTTACCTTCCCCCGGCCTGCCACTGAAGGCGTCACAGGCATGCTGTTCGATCTGCTGACCAGTCTGGATAAACCCTACAATCAGGCGCCTTCCCTGCATATCAGCCTGCTCTGTATTATCTGGTACACCTTCAGTCGACACACCCGGGGCCTGTTCAAGCGTGCGCTGATGCACAGCTGGATGTTTCTGATCGGGCTCTCCGTGCTGACCACCTGGCAGCACCACTTCATCGATATTATCGGCGGACTGATCGTGGCTTTGCTGGTGTTCTATCTGATTCCCACCCATCAGCGGCGTTGGCAAATCAGCAGCCAGCGCAACTACCGTCTGGCCAGCTACTACGCAGCAGGGGCGATAATCTGTGCTGTTCCAGCCATACTGTCCGGCGGCAGTTACTGGCTTGCGCTCTGGCCTGCCGCCGCCTTAACCCTTATCACGATAGCGTATCTGGGGCTCGGAATTTCGGTATTCCAGTACCATCATCAGCGAATGGCCTTTGCGGCCCTGATTCTGCTGGCGCCCTACTTGCTGGGAGCACATATCAGTGCCCGGATACTCAGCCGCAAACGGGCGGGTTGTAACGAAGTGATTGCAGGGCTCTGGCTGGGGCGGGTCCCACGCCGTTCTGACCTGCAACACTGCGGTGCCACCGGGCAACTCAACCTCACCCCGGAGATGCTGCCTCTGAATCGCCCGCAAGAGGGAATTGAGCGCGAACCTCTGCTGGATCTGGCCATTCCCGATGCGAAACAATTACAGCAGGCGATTCAACGTCTGGACCGGATGCTGAGCAACAACTCTCCGGTACTGGTGCACTGCGCACTGGGACTATCACGCAGCGCCGTGGTCGTCGCCGGGTGGTTACTTCATAGCCGCCACGCAGCGACCGTAGAACAAGCAGTCGCCACCGTCACAGCGGCCCGGCCTGCTTGTATACTGCATCGGGAGCATATTGCAGTTCTGGAAGCACTTCATCAGCACAGGGAACAGCACCATGACCGCCGCTGATACCAGACTCAAAGCTCAGACAGTTCTGGCACTGCTGAAATCGGCAACACCGCTATTCCAGTCAGGCTTACTGATGGGCAGCATCTGCGCGGCAGTTGCTATCTTTGGCACCGGCGTCCCTGGCCGGGTTCTCGCTCTGAGCGGATTGATTATCCTGCTGCTGCAAAACTATTTTCATTGGCGGGTCCGGCTGGATACAGAGCTCCTGCCACTGCTTATATCTGAAGGAGAGCACAGATTCGATCAGGCACTGGGGGATATCTTCCCCGACAAAGCCCGCACGCTGGCTGCCCGCTCTTTGGAACAAAGGTTACAGGGGACAAAACGGCTGTTCAGAATACAGTGCGGGCTGACCCTGTTGCTTACCATATTGACCCTGTCTACCCTGATTATGCAACTCAGCCACCCATCACTCTGAAGGCCTGACAATGCCCAGTATCTACCAGTTAAAAACCGCATTTTCTGATCGGCTTCGCCCGGCCACCAATGCTCTGGCCGCCCATAACGTAACCGCTAACCAGGTCACCCTGTTCGCCATGTTCGGCTCAGTCGGGTTAGCAGCCTTACTCTATCTGGGGCAAACCTTCACAGCGATGTCACCCCTTTTCTGGCTGGCTATACCCGTGTGGATGTTTATCCGGATGGCCCTGAACAATATCGATGGCATGCTGGCCCGTGAGCACAACATGGCCACACCGCAAGGGGCCATTCTCAACGAGATGGGGGATGTTGTTTCCGACAGCGCCCTGTTTCTGGCGTTCGCAGCCATTCCCGGCATCCACATTCCGTTATTGGTGATACTCACGTTACTGGCGGTGATGAGTGAGATGATCGGGGTCGTTGCCATACAGATCGGTGCTAGCCGCCGTTATGACGGCCCTTCGGGGAAAAGCGACCGGGCTTTTTTCTTTGGACTTTTAGGGTTTACTTATGGTCTGGATATCATGCCGGGACTCTGGTCCACTCTGATATTAATTCTAATCAATACACTACTCATACTGACGATTTTGAATCGGGCAAAGAATGCTCTTGCTGAGCTTACAGAGTCAAAAGCTGGTTAATGCTACATAAGCCGATCGTATACAGTACCCTGTAACGGCCACAGCAATTATAAAGAGTAGCAGCCTGCATAAAGATGAAACGAGTTGCGGCCCTTCGGAACTTCTATTTTCAGAGAAAAAACTAAATGTCCACGCAACCCATAACAACAAACTTAAAGGCGTATACAATAGCACCATCAAAACAAGAATTTTAGGATGCAAGTAGCCCAAGCCGATGCAAACTGCAGGTAAGAGAATAATTCCCAATAACAGTGAACACTCTTGATTGAATAATCTTACTAACCGGTCCATTACAGCTGTCTCAAATATCGTCTGTCGGCTTTGTCAGGCAGTATTCAGATAGAGTATTAAAACTAGACGATGCCGCATTCAAAAAAACTTCTGAGTTTTCTCTATCAGACAGATTTTCACCAATCACCACATCGCAGTTAAAGGGTACAAACAGCGCCTCGCCCTTGGGCAAAGCGCGGCCGAGGCCATGCAGCATCACCGGAATAACCGGGATCTCACCCCGGTCTTTTATCAGATAATAGACCCCTTTCTTAAACCGGCTCATCTGCTCCGGACGGCCTCTGCTCCCTTCAGGAAACAGCACCAGAATATCGCGGTTATCCAACGCCCGATTGCATTCCCGAAATAGTACGTCGCGATCGGCGCCGCCGCTGCGATCCAAAGGAATAATGCCAATGCATTTAAGGGCAACCCAGGCTAACAACCCGCCATTAGCCAGAAAGTAATCAGCCGCCGCGACCGGGCGCACCCGGTGAATCCGGGACAATGGGAACAGGCTGAGCAACACCAGAGTATCCAGGTGGCTATTATGATTGGCGATCACTACCGCCGGCCCTTGTTGTGGAAGGTGATTGCGTCCCAGGATATTGAGCCCCAGTAGAATCAATACAACCGGCTTCACCAGCAGTGCGAAGAACAAGACTTTTATTATCCGATCCATGCTCTGGAATTCCTAGTACTGGCTGTAGTGCAGAAAATGGAAAAACAGTGGCGCCGTGAATATGAGACTGTCCATCCGATCGAGAATACCGCCATGACCAGGGATCAGGTTGCCGGTATCCTTAATCTCAAGGTCACGTTTTACCGATGAGATAACCACATCACCGAAAAAGCCACTCACACTGATCAGAGCCCCGACCAGAGCACCCTGCCACCAGAACAGGGGCGTGAGAAAAGGCGCGACCAGCGTGGCTAGCAGAGTAATACTCAGCAAGCCTCCGACAAAACCGGCCCAGGTCTTATTCGGGCTGACCCTCGGCAGTATTTTACGGCGCCCGAACCGCTTCCCCCAGAGGTACTGGCAGACATCATTAAACTGCGTCATAAACAGCAAAAACAACACCGGACCGATATAACCGGCCATCTCATTTTTTACCGGCAACACCAGCAGATAGGCGATATGGCTGATCGAGAACACCGTGAGCATCATGGCCCAGTGCAGCACTCCGGCGGCATAAATAAACCCTTTGGTCTCGCCCAATAACACCATGCGCACCGGCAAGAAAAGAAACACATAGACCGGGATAAAGATCACAAACATGCCGTACCAGCCAGAGGCAACCCAATAGTACTGCACGGGGATAGCCAGATAGGCCCAGAAGATTGCGCGGCGATCAACTTGCCGGGGCGGTACAATCGACAGAAACTCTTTCAGCGCCAGAAAGCTGATAAAGCCAAAAAAGATAATCGCCAGATTCTGCTCAAACAGCAGGGCCGCAAAGAGTAATCCGACCATCACCCACCAGGAGTGAATTCTCTGCCTCAGTTCGGAATAGTCCCGGTCCGGATTACGACGTTCCATCCGGTAGCAGATCAGGCTACCGGATACCAGCAAAGCTAAGACAAGTACGATCAGATAAAACGAGAAAACAGGAATTCCCAGCATAAAGATCCTTCTTCAGGTGGCAAAGTACCCTTCAGAATAACTGAAACAACGGGGCATCAGCCACTGCAGCGGAACAATCCGATAAACCAACGGTTTGATTACAAGCCATTACGCCGCCGCATCTGTTCGAACCGCCCAGGCTCAAATCCTGCCATCTGCTCATTGCCCATAATAATCAATGGCACGCCTTTGCCACCCAGCCGGCGAAAATCTTTCATCGCCGCATCACTGGTGGTGACATCCTTGCGGTTATAACGGATAGCCCGCTCATTCATGTACTCTTCAGCCTGAATGCAGTAACCACAGGTGGGAGTGACATACATAGTAATCTCATCAGGGCTGTCCACTGTCTGGCGGGTGAAACTTTCGCTGACCTCAGAGATGGATGGCAGCGCCGCATCAATCGCGCTGTCGATGGAGGTAATATCGCCGCTGGCGACGCCCTTTAGAACAGCCTCAGCCTTATCTTTCAGCAGAGTATTAAAATCAAAACCAAAAGCGAGAGTAGAAAAAGAAAGCCACAGGGAAGCGGCCAGAACCACAGGTTTCATATAACATCCTTATTACGTTAGAAAATCCAATTAATCCAAATTCGGTCAAGCGTCGATCGGGCTGCCAGCCGGGTACCTGTTGATGGGTCCGCCAGACATCCACTCACAGGAATAACCAACGGCCTCTCCTTGCCCTGCTAATTGTCAATCACCTACGGAACCGACCTTTGATTTGTACTCCTGATAAGCCGATTTAGCAATACAGGGAACGTAGATAGAGGGCCTGAGGAACATGCGAATAACTCCGGTAGTTTGATCTATTCCACCGATCGTAGGGCACTGAGGGCCTAAACAGTCCGTTTTGTGGCCATTGATCGCCGCCTGCATGCCAATTTCCCAGCATGCAGACGGACCTGCCCTACGCTCGCAGCATCTGATCCACACGCACGACATTCGCTAACGCGAACAGCATGGCCAGCTTGCTGTCGTTCTTCATCAATCCGCGATAACGAGCCTTGGTAAAGCCAAACTGGCATTTAATAATCCGGAACGGATGCTCAACCTTGGCGCGGATACTGGCTTTCAGGTACTCGGTCTTCAATTGGACCTTATTGATTCGTGGATGTTTTTTCAGCTCTTTGACCTTACTAGGGATTTCAGCAATGTGCCAGTCGGCCTCCACTTCTTCGAGCTCTTCACGATTATCTGCGCCACGATAACCACTATCAGCGAAGATAAAGCCTTCTTCTCCGTGAAGAAGGTGTTCAGCTTGGTTGAGATCATGCTCATTAGCAGCGGTAGTGGTGAAGCTGTGCGTCAACCCTGTTCTGGCATCAACACCGATATGGGCTTTCATACCGAAATGCCATTGATTACCCTTCTTGGTCTGGTGCATCTCAGAATCACGCTCACCCGCTTTATTCTTGGTGGAGCTGGGGCCTTCGATAATAGTCGCATCCAGCAGTGTTCCTTCTTTTATCAGCACGCCAGCTTCGCTCAGCCAGGTGCTGACCTCGTTGAATATTTGGCGAGCTAAACCATACCGTTCCAGTAGATGGTGGAAGTTCATGATGGTGGTGTGATCGGGTATTGCACCATTCAGGGAGAGGCCAGCAAACAAACACATCGAGGCAATTTCATAGAGCCCATCCTCCATGCAGAGCGTGGACTATCTCATGCTGAAGGACTTAATCGCAGGTTCCCAAGAAAAATATTGATAATAGTTAGTCGGTAAAAGATCGCCTCAAACATCTAATTCCACTATTAAAATTTAAAAAAAACCATGAAGATCACTCCAAATAATCACCATAATTTTTAAATATATCATATATATAATCAGAATCTTCTCGTGTAACACATGCAGTAATTAAAGACCTGGGACAGTCTTTTACAAAACCTTTTCTATACACTCTTTCCCCAAAAAAAACATCATCAGGGTCACACTCAACCCCCCATTCTCCAGAATACTCATTTATAAAAACCTCACCAACAAAACTGGATGCACTATTGATAAATATTTCATCATCCTCAAGTTCCTCAACAGTGGTGTATCTTGACTTTATATAGACAACAAGGCTGGCAAGCGACTCCATAATATAATTTTTAGACCAATCCTCACTCGTCAACTCATACAACCTATATTCTTTCATGCTTTATCACCCATTAACTTCATAACCCTCAACTGACCATTTAATATTATTCTTATCAAGCAGTGCAAGAAGAGTTTTACTAGGAGCAACATCGAAACTCCAACTTTCATCCCAACCCTGCCTCTTCAATACAGAATCTATTCGAGCTTCACTTAATAGCTTCATTAAGATATGTATAGCCCGAATTAACTTCAATCGCTCTGCGAGACCTATTAATCACCAATACCTAACCATCGAGCTTCCCCACCAGGTAGATAAGGAAAAAACTGAGAAGAAAACGGCCGGTCAGCTCTCCGGCAACATAGGCGTCCATGCGTTTCTCTTGTGTATTGGTGATCTATGGGTTGTTGCATTAGTCGGATTGAATGCTGACACTGCCATCACTGGCAATAATCAGCATAACTCAACTACCACGCATTTTACTACAGTTTAACGCCGTAGTAATCTGCAATTTTTTTAGCGTCATCAAGCCTTTTTGGATAAATTGTTTCAATCTCTTCTTTGCAGTACTTTTCAATAAAATCAAAATTACCGAATTCTCCTTGAATGATGCAGTTAATCAAACCGGGAGTTTCTTCAATATCAATCGGGATGCTTTTTAATAAGGCCTCTTCTGAACTGAAATCATAAGTACTTCCGATAACCTCTATCCCTCTATCCATCAACTGACGAATCCGGTTTTCAGCCTCATCTTCAATGATGTCATAGATACGAAAGCGACGAATATAATCATCTACACCCCGTTCAAAATCCACATGATGTGTCCAGCCTTTATCTCTGGAGAACAGCATCTTATATATTTATTGATTCTCTTATTTGATACTGAAACCGCAGGCTGAGCCAAGGCACTGCCAGGAGAAAAAGTCCAAGAGGGAATAACCATCTTTGCTGTATGTTTACATTCTACATTTTTAAATCTTCCGGCAACAAAGTCCCAGTCCTAATAGTCCTTTGCTATCTCTTTGCACAACGAAATCACATCTGCCTTTTTTAGTATTCCCATTACCGCAGTGATAATAATATGTAAAAGCCAATCCAGTCATATTAGATTGGCCGCCAGATATACTTTCTACATATCTTCAACCTTGATAAAATCAATGCCTGTGATATTTTCTTCAATTATAATTCTTGCTATATCATCTCTAATCATCAAAGGACTTATTTTACCCTCAAGCAACAAATAAAAAAGCTTTTGATCACTCGGGATACGACCGTAGTCCAAGCAGTACTTTCCAACCTCACTAACAACCTCCTCCCCTCCCAAGTCTATCTCTGTCGTGAAAACAGAACTCTCTTTATCAAATACATCAAGCATATCTTTAGGAGAAAACAAGTAATAGGGCTCATCAAAAACCACACCATCAATCTTTATCAAGGCTTCCGAAAAGCAAGACTCTACACCATTCTTGACAAATAATGACATCAACTTATGGGAGACAAAATAGGATATACCTATTGAGAAAAAGTCAATTAACCTTCCTTCAGGCATAATCAAATCATAATCAAAAGGCTCTTTACTATAGTTCTCGATTTCAATCAAATCAATCTCATCTAAAGGTAGTATTTCAGAGTTTCCATAGAACCTAACAAGATATAAAACTCGCCATTTACGTATTTTTTCATCATCACTTACTAAGAACCAGTCCCTTGTAGAGTCAGTAAATGTAAAGTTATGCTCTGTATAATAGCTCTGCTTAATTTTCAAATAGTCCATTCGCTTAAACCTTTACTTCCACTTTTGTGGCGCACAGCCTGATTTGCATAGCAACACTCTGCCTCCCAGCAAATCTGACTCTATATCTTGTTGTATCTTCTGGATCTAAGCCGCCCGGCATAGTGGGGGCCCACAGCCAATCGACTACTATGCGTTGTGCTTTGTTGACTCCGTTAGGCCTGCAAATGCTCGCCCTGATTAGTCAATTGGCTGAGGGCCTGAGGAACCATAGACTTATTTGTACCTTCCCTGGATCTATGGCTATCTATTCCTGCGGGCCGCCCTGTTCGAATTTTTTCTTGCGCTCGCTTTGATACTCTTGCAAACGTTTTCTGAACTGCTCAACAACTAAGTTAATTTCAGCCTCCTGCATGTACTTTTCATTGCCAACATAGGCAAAGGTGGTGTAGTGGATAGCGCCAAGCATCAGTGCCGATGCCACCCTGAGTGGATCATTATCCAGGCCCGTTATGGCATCGTTGCCCTGTTCGATCACTTTACAAAAAAGCTTAAAATAGTTCTGTGATACTTCCTCTGAATCACTACGGTAAAAAGGCTGGTCCAGCTCAACCAGTTCTTTTTCGTACTGCGATCTGGCCGTTTGTGGAGCAATATAGGCCATATAGTTATCGCCGCCGGTTTGAGGCAGGTAAAGATCCCACCCCTGTGCCGATATCCATGAACGAAAGGCATCCAATACATCAGGGACGGTGACAGCCTGCTCCGTATCGAACTCCGGCAGGCCCGAAGTACGAGCGAGCTGTTGCGCGAAGAAAAGTGCACTGTCTACATCTTTCCAGTCAATATGCAGCAGTACACAACGTTTATAGTCACGGTTAAGTTCGATATCACCCTGGGCCTGGCTGAGGCAGTAAAGGTACTCTGCCCATTCCAGCGGTCGGCTGACCTCATTGTCCTCATCGTCTACCACCTCAACCAGGGCGTTGCGCATCGCAATGCGCAGGCTTTCCGGCAGGGGTTTACAGATCAGTTCGGTCAGTCTGCTATAGGGTTGTAAATCCTCAGGCCAGGGTCGCTCGGCAGGCACTGTCTCCGGTGGTTCCGGCAGTGGTGGTACGCTGTTCGTTAATGGCGGTAAGATCACCGGTTCGCCGCGCTGTTTAGCCACTTCGCGCATCAGGTCAGCGGGATAGTACTCATCATCAATGAAGGTGCTGTCATCAATGTTCAGGGTGGCCACTACAGCGGCGGCCGGAAAGCACCAGTAACCGGCAAAGTTGGAGTTCGGGTCTTCGTGACTCCCCCAGTTCATATAAGGGTGGTAGCCTTTTTTAATGCGCGTTTCCCAGTTCGCCAGAAAGTCTTTAATCAAGGCTGGTCGTTGCTCTGGCGCCGCATCAAAAACATTATAGAGGTATTTGAACATACGGGGATCGAGAGTATTCTCGCCAATCTCACGTTCAGGTTGATAGCGCTGTAATAAGCGGTCCATACAGCGATCTATACCCGCGGGCGTCCCTTCTGCAAATTGTTTCCGGTCGGCATCAGTGAAACCGTTAACGATAGAGTAGAGGATAAATAGGCTGATTTTTTGTTGATCACAGAGGTCTGCTTTACTCCCACTATCCAGATTATATTTACTCAACTCCTCTATCAGCAGCTTTTGCCTCGCAAGAATTTCGTTGCAAACCGCTTTAGCTTCATTAAAGGGATTACCTAAAAGGTAATGATATAAAACGATACTAAAGCCATTCCCCATACCACGTTTATAGGTTTGTATTCTTAAATCCAGGCTATTGTATTCTTCAATATCACTATCGATCTTTTTTTCATCAAAGTTTTTTTTAAAAGCGCGTATTAAAAAATCAAGATCATCCCTAAACTCAGGCAAAAAATCCTCATTAACAAACTTATGCAACCTCATAAACCAATCTCACTTATAAAATTCATACTCATTCCCTTTTCGATCCACAACCACATCGGTTAAAGACCCTCCTTTATCAGTAATTTCATAGAAATTACAGATCGACCTCAGGTTCCAATATTCACAGAACTATTCGCTTCAGCCGTTCTATATATCAGTGCTCTGGACGCCGGTCACAGCACTTCAATATGCTTTATGATTTTTTCAACTATATGGCTGATATGGGAGAGCTGCCCTGCGCCTGTTGCCGTCAGGACCGTCACTGCATGGCCGGAGGGCATACGTCCCATAAAGTTCTGCAACTGGTACTGCTGCCCTTCGAAATCAACCGTCAGCTGCTCCTGATAGCCATCAAGGGGACCATAGCTGATCGATTGTAAGTGAGCACTTGCTTGCCCCGGAAGAGCCAACTTTTGGCGGGCTATATTAAGGGTACTGCTGGCGACCTCTCTGAAGCTGTCGCCGGCGGGCAGTATCCAGCGGGGATGATAGGTTATCTCGATAGCGGTGGGCGGGTAATACTGCGCCGGTGTATTCAGAATCACGGTGACGGCATCGGCTCGGCGTTCAGTGCTCATCTCCCAACGGGGCCGGGCTGGTACATACAGCTGGATACCGGCCTCCGGGACGGGCGTTACCTCAAAAGGCCGTTTGGCCCGTTCCTGGGCATGAACGCTGGTCGCAAGCCCCAGAATAAACACCAGCAGGGTGGCCGCAAGCGGCCAGGGACGGAGGCAACGACGCAGCGCCAGTTTTAGCTTAAAGCGGTGAATAACCAGCACGATCAGGTAGATAAGGAAAAAACTGAGCAGAAATCGGCCGGTCAGCTCTCCGGCAACATAGGCGTCCATGCGTATCCCTTATGTGTTTATGGTCTGTAAGTTGTTGTATTAGTCGGATTGAATGCTGACACTGCCATCGCTTGAAAAAATCAGGGTTGCTCTGCTCCAGGCCTGACCATCCTGTTGCATCAGCTGTTGCACCTTTAGCACCGCGTTCATCGGGCCAAGGGAATTGGTTGCTGAAAACGCCTGCCAATTCTCATCACCGGTATGATGCGCATAGACCGTGCTCACCGCTTGTTTACCCTGCTCTTCGAATACCTCAGCAACAATTTTTAACTGTTGCCAATCAGATGGGATATCCTGTGATAACTCCTCAACCATAAAACCGAGCAACTCAGGGATAGTGTAAACGGAAGGTTCTGGAGTTTTCTCAGCTTCAGCACCAGACTCTTCAGGGGAATGCTCAGCCGCTTCCCGACGCTGCCGGTCTTCTTGCTGGTACTTATCGTATAAATCCTGACCTAGTAAGTCGATGATTTCTTGTTCCGTTTTCACATCTAACTCAGGCATATAGCTACAGTTAACCGAGTAAGAACCATCAGAAGAAAGATCTACTGCACATAAATTCCAGTAGCCTTTTTGATTTTTATCTCTAACAACAATGGTTCCAACATACGCTGAGGTAGCCATTATGATTTCTTTTCTTCTTTTACGATCTAGTGAGTGTTGAATTATACTTCCGTCTTGTCCCTTCCAAATCAATTCATATTGATAAGAGTAGTCAAAATAGTACGTAGTAACTTTAAGTGATACCGCGCCTTCAATAAGGTTAGCACTTAGGACATTAATTAAATTTTCTAATCTTTCCATCTTAACCACCAGGAATATTTTCATGTTCGATAGGCACAGGATTTTCCACTCCGTCTATTGTTTCATAAACAATAAATTTACTAGGCCTCTTACTGTTCCCCTCATATATGATATCTATTTCCACTTCTACGGTCTTTCCTTCGGCTGCTGCTTTAGCCCACCTGTTTTCCATCACTCTCCATCTGCCCCGATTCAGGTTTATATTCTGAGGCACCAGATTGATACGTTCTCCCGGACCACCTAGCTGGGTGGCAACCATATGGCCACCATCATCATCAGGTAAACCACACTTCCCAGATTTTCCTTGCTGATAGCAATTCCGGATACCTTCTCCGAGATCTTTTTCTGTAATTGTTGATTTAGAAGACGTTGTTCTCCCCTCAGCATCTGTCTGAAAGCGGTGACGGCCGTCAACATAATAAACTGTATTCCACCGCCACCATCAGCAGCAGAATGATCACCGGCAGGGCAAGCAGGGACTCCACCATCGCGGCGCCTCGCTGGCGGAGACGCCGATGGCGAGCCCTGTAATGATAGGCAACGATCCCGTTGCCGGTCACAGCACTTCAATATGCTTTATGATTTTTTCAACTATATGGCTGATATGGGAGAGCTGCCCTGCACCCGTTGCCGTCAGGACCGTCACCGCATGGCCGGAGGGCATACGTCCCATAAAGTTCTGCAACTGGTACTGCTGCCCTTCGAAATCAACCGTCAGCTGCTCCTGATAGCCATCAAGGGGACCATAGCTGATCGATTGTAAGTGAGCACTTGCTTGCCCCGGAAGAGCCAACTTTTGGCGGGCTATATTAAGGGTACTGCTGGCGACCTCTCTGAAGCTGTCGCCGGCGGGCAGTATCCAGCGGGGATGATAGGTTATCTCGATAGCGGTGGGCGGGTAATACTGCGCCGGTGTATTCAGAATCACGGTGACGGCATCGGCTCGGCGTTCAGTGCTCATCTCCCAACGGGGCCGGGCTGGTACATACAGCTGGATACCGGCCTCCGGGACGGGCGTTACCTCAAAAGGCCGTTTGGCCCGTTCCTGGGCATGAACGCTGGTCGCAAGCCCCAGAATAAACACCAGCAGGGTGGCCGCAAGCGGCCAGGGACGGAGGCAACGACGCAGCGCCAGTTTTAGCTTAAAGCGGTGAATAACCAGCACGATCAGGTAGATAAGGAAAAAACTGAGCAGAAATCGGCCGGTCAGCTCTCCGGCAACATAGGCGTCCATGCGTATCCCTTATGTGTTTATGGTCTGTAAGTTGTTGTATTAGTCGGATTGAATGCTGACACTGGCATCACTGGCATCACTGGCATCACTGGCATCACTGGCATCACTGGCATCACTGGCATCACTGGCATCACTGGCAATAACCAGCATAACTCAGCTACCACGCATTTTTACTACAGTTTAACGCCGTAGTAATCTGCAATTTTTTTAGCGTCATCAAGTCTTTTGGGATAAATTGTTTCAATCTCTTCTTTACAGTACTTTTCAATAAAATCAACATTTCCGAACTCTCCTTGAATGATGCAGTTAATCAAACCGGGAGTTTCTTCAATATCAATCGGGATGCTTTTTAATAAGGCCTCTTCTGAACTGAAATCATAAGTACTTTCGATCACCTCTATGCCTCTATCCATCAACTGACGAATCCGGTTTTCAGCATCATCTTCAATGATGTCATAGATCCGGAAACGACGAATATAATCATCTACACCTCGTTCAAAATCCACATGATGTGTCCAGCTTTTATCTCTGGAGAGCTGCATTTTATATATTTTATTGACCCTCTTATTTGATACTGCAACCGCAGGCTGAGCCAAGACACTGCCAGGTGAAAAAGTCCAAGAGGGAATAACCATCTTTGCTGTATGTTTACATTCTACATTTTTAAATCTTCCAGCAACAAAGTCCCAGTCCTCATAGTCATTTGCTATCTCTTTTCACAACGCAATCACATCTGCCTTTTTTAACATTTCAATTACCTTGGCAGTAGTCATCTGGAAAATCGTATCTAATCATCGCCTATTGGTGCCAGATATACTTTCTACATATCTTCAACTTTGACGAAATCAATACCTGTTATATTTGCCTTGATGATTTCATTTGCTACATCCTCACGAATCATCAGAGGCCTCCTCTTCCCTTTGACTAACAAATAGAATAACTTTTGATCATTCGGTATCTTATTGTAATCCAGACAATACTTATTTACGTTACTGATCACTTCATCACCGCCCAGATCTAGCTCCGTCGTGAATACAGAGTTCACCTCATCAAACGCAGCAAGCATATCTCTTGGGGTAAACAAGAAATATGGCTCTTTATACTCGATCCCATCAATTCGAATACGCGCTTCTGAAAAGTATGCCTCAATATCATTTTTCTTTAAAACCAGCATCATCCTTTCGGAAACAAAGAAGTAAATTCCAATTGAAAAAAAGTCAATCAACCGTCCTTCAGGCATAACCAGGTCATAGTCAAACTTCTCTTCTTTGTAATTTTCAATTTCGATCAAATCAAGCTTTTCCGTGGGGACAGCATAAGGTTCCTTGAAGTATCTATAAGTAGACAAGTTTCTCCATTTTCGAACTTTCATATCATCACTACTTAAAAACCAATTTCTTGTAGCACAAGAATATACAAAGTTATGCTCTGTATAGTAGATCTCTTTTAATTTTAAATAGTTCATAAAAATCCAATTACTGCCAACTTTGCGGTTCACAACCTGATTTACATAGTTGAACTTTACCATTCAACAAATCTGCTGCAATATCTTGCTGCACTTTGTATATTTCAGAAGCTAACCTTTCATCGCTCCACGGCTCATTTAAGTCTCTAGCCAATTCATATCGTTCATCCAAATCATTTAATTTATCTTTCACATAATCCTGATAGCTTTTCCCTACACATCCACCAGTATCACAGCCGGTATGCCCACTCTTGTGGATAGGCAATATAGCATCTCGCGATATCCCTCCGTCGGGAGCTTGAGCACCAACTTTAGTAGGTAGCATTATGCCATTTGATGCAGAATCCTGGATATATACACCCTTCTCTGCCGCCGCTATCAGCGCAGATGAACCTGGCGCATGTTTTGAAGTTATTAAATGATGCGCATTCCATTCACTTGAGTATTGCTTTTGGGGATCAAGCTGGCCACGAAGCTTTCCTTTTACTGCTATTACACTGCCTTCGCAATTCGCATTATGCACCCAGGCTTCAATATCCCCGGCAAAGTAGTTCGGGGTATTGGCAACGCTGAAGTTGTATACCCGTACCGGTTTATCGATATAGGTATTGCCGTAAGCCACCAGATCACCGGAGCGGGTAGCGATCGGGTCTTCCCATTCCAGGTCTTTCGCTTCTGTCCAGCCTTTACCCTGTACCCAGAACGGGTGTTCCGGAGTGGTGGTTATCGTGCCCTGTTCGGTTTCGATGCGCTGATAGCCATCGGCGATACGGTTAAAGCGCTGGGTAATCTCCTGCGGCTGGTCGATATAGCGGGTATCATCGCGGGCATACACCCGGTCGCCAGGGGCCAGGGATTCAATGGCGCGCAGCCCTTCAGGGGTGGATACCGGCGTACCCGCCGGGAAGCTGGCGCAGGCGATCTGACGCTCGAGTTTGTCCCGGTATTCGGCTAAGGGGCCGCCATCTATTTTCGCCAGTTTGCTGAGCTTGCCGACGATCTTGAGTACAACGACCGGGTTAAGGTTTTCGCCGATTATCCGGCCTATATCCTTTGGCCCGCACTTGATCAGGGTTTCGGCGTCTTCCACCAATCCATCAAACAGCTGTTCTAAAAATGCCTTCGGGCTTTCGATAAAAGCTGCAGCAACCTGCGCCAGAACACCTGGATTTTTAATAATCGCGAGCAGCTCTTCAGCCTGATTACCGGCACCTTCGAGTAACCCCAGGGCATAATCCGTAATAACATTCTCAGCCACCTTAATCGCATTGACCCAGCGTTCAGGATTCCACCAGGATAAACTGTTGTCGGTCTGGTAACGCGGATCTTCCCAGTTAGTTTCACAACTGAACTCCTCTTTCTCTTCTTTCTCCTCCTTTTCCTTGTCTTTATCCTTATCCTTTTCGTTATTGTCTTCTTCGGCGTTAGATTCTCCCTCCGACTCCGCCTCGTCATCCGCGCCGCCATCAGTGTTGTCACCGGTATCTGACCGGGGCTTGGTGATCAGTGGGGTAATGCCCTGATAGCCCTTGTTGGCGCTAACGGTGCTGCCGGTTGCGGTGCCGGCCAGTAGCTGGTCTGTAGGACCACCTTTGTGCCGTTTGTAACGCTGGATATCGCGGATCGATAAGATGTGGTCGCCCAGTATTACCGGGCTTTGCATCCGTAGCGCGGTGCTGCTGGTGATGGGTAGCTGGCCCCGGGCGTACAGCTGCTTTTCGAAGGCGTTGCTGGCCAGAAAGACCTCGCCGAAGTTGGTAATCAGATCACTGATCACCGGCATCCGCAGGGGCAGCCCCCAGGTCACCTCGACCTTGAGCAGGTTGGCATCCTGAATATTGAGGCCACTGTTATTGCCCAGGCTAGTGGATTGGCGGTGCAGTTCATCGTTTGGCAGGTAGGTGATTCCGCCATCGCTGATGCCAAAATCCTGAAACGCTTCCCGGGTGGGGTTAAGCACCCGCACCTGGCTGTCACGGGCCAGTTGCTGGCTGACTTTTGTCAGGGTGTTCTGCCACTGCCCTTCGCCTGGCGCGTAGTAGGGCAACAACCCCTTCGCTAACCCCCGGTAGAGTGAGGCGGGGCTGGCATTATTGAACGAGCCGGTGCGGGCCGCGACGGTGACGGCATGATCGGCGGTGACTTTCGCTTCATAGATACGCGCCCACTCCACCGCCCCCATCAGCAGCAGAATGATCACCGGCAGGGCAATCAGGGACTCCACCATCGCGGCACCTCGCTGGCGGAGGTGCCGATGGCGAGCCCTGTAATGACAGGCAACAATCCCGGCCTTTAGTGCAGGATTTTGGTTCAGTTCATCCATGAATCGGTTCCCTTAGTGGTTCAGAGCGTGCTCTCTGTCGCGGTACTCCCAAGACCGAAGATCGAGCGGTCAAGCTCGACACCGGCTTCCCGCAGCTCTGTGTAGAAGCGGGGGGCGATGCCCATACTGCGGTAATGCCCCTGTATCTGCCCTTCGGCACCGATACCGGTCTGCCGGAATTCAAACAGCTTTTGCATGAGAATGACGTCTTCTTCGATGCCATCAATCTCGACAATGGAGGTCACCCGCCGGCGGCCATCTGCGAAGCGGCTCTGGTGAACCACAATGTCCACCGCTGATGCTATCTGTTCGCGGATCACTTTCACCGGCATATCCATACCAGCCATCAGTACCATCACCTCCAGACGGGACAGCAGATCCCGGGGGGAGTTAGCATGAGCGGTAGTCAGTGAGCCGTCGTGGCCGGTGTTCATTGCCTGCAGCATATCCAGCGCTTCACCGCCACGGCACTCCCCGACCACGATACGGTCGGGCCGCATGCGCAGGGCATTACGCACCAGATCACGGATGGTGACTTCGCCGCGCTGTTCAACGTTGGCGGGACGGCTTTCCAGCGAGATCACGTGATCCTGCGCCAGCTGCAGTTCGGCGGCATCTTCGATGGTGACGATCCGTTCAGATTCCGGGATACAGTCAGACAGGGCGTTCAGAAAAGTGGTTTTACCGGAGCCGGTACCGCCACAGACGATGATATTTTTACGGTGATTGACGCAGATTTGCAGAAACTTCGCCATCTCCGGACTGAGTGAGTCAAACTCCACCAGCCGGTTCATGTTGAAACGTTCTTTAAAGAATTTTCGGATAGTGACCACCGGCCCGGTCAGGGACAGAGGGGCGATGACTGCATTAACCCGTGAGCCATCCGGCAGCCGGGCATCCACCATGGGTGAGCCTTCATCAATACGGCGTCCCAACGGCGCTACTATACGTTCAATAACACTGAGCAGGGATGCGTCGCTGGTAAAGCGGGTGGTGGAGCGACTCAGCCTGCCCGCTTTTTCCACATAGATACGGTCAGGGCCGTTAACCATGATTTCGGTTACCGAGTCGTCGTCCAGCAAGGGCTCGAGCGGCCCCAGGCCGATCGATTCTGCCACCGTTTCCCGGATAAGCCGGGCATGATCGCAGCCTTGCGGCAATTTTATTTCGCCGCCTTTGATAATCTGTTGAGCGGTTGCTTCGGCCTCATCCCGCAACTGCGCATCGGTGTAGCTATCGATCAGAGTGCGCTTGAACAGATCCATTTTCTCCAGCGTTTTCTGCTGCAGCTGTTTTTTCAGACGGGTCCAGTCTTTGGAATCTTGCTCTGTCCGGGGATCTGCCGGGGGCTGAGCGACAATCGCCTGAGGTTTTAACAAAGGAACCCGCGCTTCGGACTCTGCAAGGTTATCCTGCGCCGGGTTGGTGACAGGCTCCTGGGATACAGTGCTGTTCTTCGCGCCAACGACTGTGATACGAGTGTCTCCCAGCTCAATCAGTGATCGTGCTTCAGGATTGATTAAGCGGGTCTGGGGTTCGCCATTCACCTGCATGGTGCAGCCGTTCATAACAGTGAAAATCACATCATCCGGTTCAATATCCATAGCAACACTCTTCCACCCTGAAAATCCAACTCTTTATCCCTTTGTATCTTCAGGATCTCAGCCGCCCGGTATAGTGAGAGTCAACAGAACAATGAATAATCAGATATTGGTTCTCTATTGATTTTTCATGTAGTGAACGTTGTTCCAGCTCCTGCGTATCTGATGCTCAAGGTGAGGCAGTTTCCCTTGCAAGGTATATACCTGCATCATCACTGCTGGCTTGCCTGGCTCTGCTCCGATGAAGAACTGAACATCAACGGGTGTATCACCCAGGCGTCCATTGAATTCAGCTTGTTGTCCCCGTAAAGTGCCATATTGCTGGTCGGTTATCAGCGCCGGTGTCAGTGCTTCCGTGCTTGTATCACTGCGATTGTAATTCTGGCGAGCACCGCGCAGTGCCTGCTGCATCACACCGGGCATCTCTGCATCACTGATGCTGAACGGCATCACTGTCCAGCTCATGGCAGCCGGTGGATAGTAATGCTCGGGGGTTTCTGCGATAAACACCGGACGATCCCGATACATTTCTGTGCGGGTGATCCACTCCGGCTCAGCTTCTGTCCAGATAACCAGATCCAATGGGTCTACCTGATTAATTATCATTGCACGGGTGTCTTCGCCCGCATGAATGTTGCCGACCATCCCCAGTACCCAGATCATCAAAATGGCCAGCAGTGAGTACCCGCGTTTTAAAGCATGCCACGCGGGTTTGAATTTCAGCCTGCTCAATAGCCAGCAGACCAACCAGACGACCAGAACCGAGGCAGCTAAACGCCCCAGTAGCTGGCCCATAAAGTAGACGGTGATATCCATATCAACACCTGATTAATCCCATGAAACAGGCTGACCCAGCAATTGGGTCAACTCTTGTTCATAATATTGCCGGTCACTCTTAGGCGCGATAAAGGCCATATAAGCATCGCAGCCCGGATCGGGCGTGTACATATCCCACACCCGTTCATCCAACCACTCTGAAAATGCTTTCAGTACCTCTGGCACGGTGCTGGCCTGATCCGTATCGAATGCCGGTAAGTGGTGTGTACGGGCGACCTGCCGGGCAAAAAACAGTCCGCTCTCTGGGTCTTTCCAGTCCACATACAGAAGCACGCAACGTTTATAGTCGGTGTTCAGCTCGATATCGGCCTGTGCCTGACTCAGACAGGCAAAATAATCATGCAGCGGTATATCGGGCCGGGAGACTTCATAGTCTTCGTCGTTGATTACATCCACCAGGGCGTTGCGCATCGCGATGCGCAGGCTGTTCGGCAGGGGTTTACAGATCAGTTCGGTCAGTCTGTGATAGGGTTGTAAATCCTCAGGCCAGGGCCGCTCGACAGGCACTACCTCCGGCGGTTCCGGTAGCGGTGCGCTGTTCGTTAATGGCGGTAAGATCACCGGTTCGCCTCGCTGTTTAGCCACTTCGCGCATCAGGTCAGCGGGATAGTACTCATCATCAATGAAGGTGCTGTCATCAATGTTCAGGGCGGCCACCACGGCGGCGGCCGGGAAGCACCAGTAACCGGCAAAGTTGGAGCTCGGATCTTCGTGGCGCCCCCAGTTCATATAAGGGTGATAGCCTTTTTTAATGCGCGTTTCCCAGTTCGCCAGAAAGTCTTTAATCAGGGCAGGCCGTTGTTCCGGCGTCGCATCAAAAACGTTATAGAGGTGTTTGAACATACGGGGATGGCGGATATTGTCGCCAACCTCCCGCTCAGGCTGATAACGCTGTAATAAACGATCCACACAGCGGTCTACGCCCGCGGGCGTTCCTTCTGCAAACTGTTTCCGGTCGGCGTCAGTGAAACCGTTAACGATTGAGTAGAGGATAAAGAGGCTGATTTTTTGTTGATCACAGAGATCTGCTTTACTCCCACTATCCAGATCATATTTTCTCAACTCCTCTATCAGCAGCTTTTGCCTCACAAGAATTTCGTTGCAAGCCGCTTTAGTTTCATTAAAGGGATAACCTAAAAGGTAGTGATATAAAACGATACTAAATCCATTTCCCATACCACGTTTATAGGTATGTATTCTCAAATCCAGGCGATTGTATTCTTTAATATCACTATCGATCTTTTTTTCATCAAAGTTTTTTTGAAAAGCTCGTATTAAAAAATCAAGATCATCCTTAAACTCAGTTAAAAAATCCTCATTAACAAACTGATGCAACCTCATAAATCAATCTCACTCATAAAATTTATATTCATTTCCCTGACGCTCTACCACCACATTAGTCATAGACCCTCCTTTATCAGTAATTTCATAGAAGTGTGTTTCACCTGCTTTATTGATACCTGCATAAAGTCTTACAACCTCTCCATCACCTTTCTTTAAACTATCCATAATCATCTCTAAATCACGGTCTTTGATACCAGTATTACTAAGCCGCTCTTCATTCAACCAACCACGACTCATCTGCTTACCGTCATCAGACTTGCAAAGGCTACCCCCTTTACAGCCTTCTTTTACACCCGAAGCTTTAGATTCCACAATATAAATCTTGCCGTCTTGTCCTCTAAAGATCCCATCAATGCCGGTACTGCCCACATATTTGCCATACTCATCATTGAAGGTCGCTTCGCTTTCGAGATTCCGCCAGTTAACATTCTTATTGCCCAGCGGAGTCATGCCATGCTGTTTTTCGAGGATCATTGCGACCTTTCCTTCGCCAACAAGCCCTCTGACAGAGGTCGTTTCAATACCATCCAAGCGCTGTTTTGACAGATCAACAATATAGTCGGGTATCGTGCAGTGAGCATTATGTACCCATAACCCACCGTTACCTACAAAATAACTCGGGGTCTCTGCAACGCTGAAGTTATAAACACGTAACGGTTGATCAACATGAGTTACAAAAGCAACCCGCTGATCACCGTTGACAGATGCGAGCACATCGTACGGCTGTACTTTCTCTACCGCTGTCCAGCCTTTACCCTGTACCCAAACCGGATGCTCTGCGGTGATCAGTATGCTGTCAGACTCGGTTACCAGTCTGTAATGATGATCCGCTACACGACCAAATACCTGAGTAACCTTTTGCGGCGCATCACGGTAGCCTTGCTCAGAGCGCGACGCTACTTTCTGCCCCCTGGCAATATCCTCAATACGGATTTTCCTCTGAGCTCCCCATACTTCAGTCCCAGCACCAAAACTGGCACATCCCAGTTCCTTTTTCGTGCCTTTCACTACTTTGGCCAGATCAGAAAAGTGGGTCAGCTTTGTAGCGACCTTCAGCATAAAGACCGGATTAATATATTCTCCGACGATTTTGCCCTTATCATAAGCCCCACATAGGGTTACTTTCTGGAAGTCATCATAGAGATCATCAAAAATAAGCTTGGCAGTACCTTCCGGGTCCTTTAAAAATGCCTTGCCCAGCTCATACAGTCCTTCGGCGGTCTCAACCGGACTGATCACCAGAGTATAGATATCGGATATCTGTGATTTAATACCTTCCCAGAACCCCCTGACAAAATCATAAGCATTCAGAGATAGTTTTTTCAGATCATGCCAGAGCGTTTCAAAGTAATCGGCATCCTCTTCCAGCTCGGTCTCTTCTCTGGGCGCTTCCTCACAATCCGGTTCCTCACCTTCAGGCGATACTTCCGGATCCGGCTCTTCAGGGGCTGGCTCTGCCCCCCCCTCAGGCTTATCCTCACCAGCCGCATTGGTACTGCCATCTGTATCGTCATCGCCGCTGTCATCTGAGCGGGGAGTGGTAACCAGCGGGGTAATGCCCTGATAGCCCTTGTTGACGTTAACGGTGCTGCCGGTTGCGGTGCCGGCCAGTAGCTGGTCTGTAGGACCACCTTTGTGCCGTTTGTAACGCTGGATATCGCGGATCGATAAGATGTGGTCGCCCAGTATTACCGGGCTTTGCATCCGTAGCGCGGTGCTGCTGGTGATGGGTAGCTGGCCCCGGGCGTACAGCTGCTTTTCGAAGGCGTTGCTGGCCAGAAAGACCTCGCCGAAGTTGGTAATCAGATCACTGATCACCGGCATCCGCAGGGGCAGTCCCCAGGTCACCTCGACTTTGAGCAGGTTGGCATCCTGAATATTGAGGCCACTGTTATTGCCCAGGCTAGTGGATTGGCGGTGCAGTTCATCGTTTGGCAGGTAGGTGATTCCGCCATCGCTGATGCCAAAATCCTGAAACGCTTCCCGGGTGGGGTTAAGTACCCGCACCTGACTGTCACGAACCAGTTGCTGACTGACTCTGGTCAGAGTGTTCTGCCACTGCCCTTTGCCCGGCGCATAGTAGGGCAACAGCCCTTTCGCTAACCCCCGGTAGAGCGAGGCGGGGCTGGCATTGTTGAACGAGCCGGTGCGGGCCGCAACGGTCACGGCATGATCGGCGGTGACTTTGGCTTCATAGATACGGGCCCATTCCACCGCGCCCATCAGTAGCAGAATGATCACCGGCAGGGCAATCAGGGACTCTACCATCGCAGCGCCTCGCTGGCGGACACTCGGATGGCGTGCAGCGGCCCCGCCCTTTGCCGTGGGGTTTTGGTTCAGTTCATCCATGATGTGATTCAGTGGGCGTCTTCGTATTCATCACTCGATGTTGTCGATCATGTCCGAAGCCTGAGCCCCATCAAAGCACGTCAATATGCTTTATGATCTTTTCAACTATAGGGCTGATATGGGAGAGCTGCCCTGCACCGGTTGCCGTCAGTACCGTTACCGCATGGCCAGAGGGCATACGCCCCATAAAGTTCTGTAGCTGGTACTGCTGCCCTTCGGAGTCAACCGTCAGCAGTTCCTGATAGCCGTCAAGGAGGCCATAGCTGATCGGTTGTAAGTGATCGCTTGCTTGCGATGGCAGACCCAGCTGTTGACGAGCGGTATTCAGCGTACTGCTGGCGACCTCTCTGAACGCGTCGCTGGCGGGCAGTATCCAGCGGGGGTGATAGGTAATCTCGATAGCGGTGGGTGGATAATACTGCGCCGGTGTATTCAGTATCACGGTGACGGCATCGGCTCGGCGTTCGGTGCGCATCTCCCAGCGGGGCCGGGCTGGCACATATAGCTGGATACCGGCCTCCGGGATGGGCGTCACTTCAAATGGCCGTTTGGCCCGTTCCTGAGCATGAACGCTGGTCGCAAGCCCCAGAATAAACACCAGCAGGGTAGCTGCTAACGGCCAGGGACGGACACTGCGGCGCAGCGCCAGTTTAAGCTTAAAACGGTGAATCACCAGAACAATCAGGTAGACAAGGAAAAAGCTGAGCAGAAAACGGCCGGTCAGCTCTCCGGCAATATAGGCATCCATGCGTATCTCTTAAGTATTGGTGGTGTATGGGTTGTTGTATTAGTCGGATTGAATGCTGACACTGCCATCGCTTGAAAAAATCAGGGTTGCCCTGCTCCAGGCCTGACCATCCTGTTGCATCAGCTGCTGAAGCTTTAACACCGCATTCATCGGGCCAAAGGCATTGGTCGCTGAAAACGAATGCCACTCCTCATTACCGGTATGGTGCGCATAAACAGTGCTAACCGCTTGTTTGCCCTGTTCTTCAAATACTTCAGCAACAATTTTTAACTGCTGCCAGTCTGGTGGGATATCCTGTGATAGTTCTTCTACTATAAAACCCAGTAGTTCAGGCATGGTGTAAACGGGAGATTCTGGAGTATTTTCGGGTTCAGCACCGGACTCTTCAAGGGAATGCTCAGCCGCTTCCCTGCGTTCCTGATCTTCTTGCTGGTACTTATCGTATAAATCCTGTCCTATTGAGTCGATGATTTCTTGTTTATTTGCCACATCGAGCTCTGGTTTATAATCATAGGTAATGTCATAACTGCCATTTCTGTTCACATCAACAATACACTTATTCCAATATTCTTCTTTAGTAATATCATAGACAGTCACATCATCTAAGAAGTCAAATATGGACTGCCATAATTCATCAGAATTTCCCTTACCTATTTCTATATCATAACATTCTCCGCCTTCTCCTAACCATTCAATAGAAGGCTCAGTCCAATAATCAAAGTAATAAACATCTAATTGTGCTTTATGTATATTGCCACGCAGCAATCCTGCTATTTCTTTAATCATTTTAGATTCACTATTCACCTTAGGTACCTCCAGCAACATTCTTTATTATCTTCGGGGGGGGATACTCGTCCATCTATGACCTCTTTAACAATAAACCTATCAGGCCTCTTACTGTTCCCCTCATATATGATATCTATTTCCACCTCTACGGTCTTTCCTTCAGCTGCTGCTTTAGCCCACCTGTTTTCCATCACTCTCCAGTTACCCCGGTTCAGGTTCATATTCTGAGGCACCAGATTGATACGTTCTCCCGGACCACCTACTGATAACCAGATTTTCTACATATCTTCAACTTTTACAAATTCCAGACCCATCATCTTCGCTTCGATAATTTCATTTGCCACATCCTCACGAATCATCAGAGGCCTCCCCTTCCCTTTAACTAACAAATAAAACAACTTCTGACCTTCCGGTATTTTATTGAAATCCAGCCGATACTCACTTACGTGACTGATCACTTCATCACCGCCCAGATCTAGCTCCGTCGTGAATACAGAGTTCACCTCATCAAACGCAGCAAGCATATCTCTTGGGGTAAACAAGAAATATGGTTCTTTATACTCGATCCCATCAATTCGAATAAGCGCTTCTGAAAAGTATGCTTCAATATCATTTCTTTTTAAAATCAGCATCATCCTCTTTGAAACAAAGAAGTAAATCCCAATTGAAAAAAAGTCAATCAATCTCCCTTCAGGCATAATCATGTCATAGTCAAAGCTCTCTTCTTTGTAATTTTCAAGCTCGATTAAATCAATCTTTTCTAAGGGAAAGGTTTGAGGATCTTGATAATAGCGGATCAGTGACAGATCAATCCAAACATCTACTTTTTCATTATTACTATTTAAAAACCACTCTCTTGTAGCATCCGTGTATGTAAGGTTATGATCTGAAAAATAATAGCTCTTCTTAATTTGTAAATAGCGCATACTCTAATCCGTTTATTTCCAGCTTTGCGGCTCGCAGCCAGATTTGCACAGCAACACTCTACCATCCAACAAATCTGACTCTATATCCCGTTGTATCTTCTGGATCTCAACCGCCAGTCTTTCATCGCTCCACGGTTTATTTGATTTAACTGCTGATCTGTATCGCACATCCAAATCATCTAATTTGTCTTCCACATAATCCTGATAGCTTTTCCCTACACACCCACCGGTATCACAGCCAGTATGACCGCTCTTGTGGATAGGCAATTGAGCCTCTCGAGATATCCCACCATCGGGAGCTTTGGCCCCAACACTGGAAGGCAACATTATGCCATTAAATGACGAATTCTGATCAAAAATGCCTTTATCTGCCGCTGCCGCTAAAGCAGAAGAATCTGTAGCATGTTTTGACGTTATTAGATGATGTGCAGCCCAACCTTTATTTGCGTAATGACCATCCGGATCCAGCTCTTTTCTCAGTTTTGTGGAATCCCCCTTGAGTGATCCTTTGCAGTTAGCATTATGCACCCAGGCTTCAATATCCCCGGCAAAGTAGTTCGGGGTATTGGCAACACTGACGTTGTATACCCGGACCGGTTTATCGATATAGGTATTGCCGTAAGCCACCAGATCGCCGGAGCGGGTGGCGATCGGGTCTTCCCATTCCAGCTCTTTCGCTTCGATCCAGCCTTTACCCTGTACCCAGAACGGGTGTTCCGGGGTGGTGGTTATCGTGCCCTGTTCGGTTTCAATGCGCTGATAGCCATCGGCGATACGGTTAAAGCGCTGGGTAATCTCCTGCGGCTGGTCGATATAGCGGGTATCATCGCGGGCATACACCCGGTCGCCAGGGGCCAGGGACTCAATGGCGCGCAGCCCTTCAGGGGTGGATACCGGCGTACCCGCCGGGAAGCTGGCGCAGGCGATCTGACGCTCGAGTTTGTCCCGGTATTCGGCTAAGGGGCCGCCATCTATTTTCGCCAGTTTGCTGAGCTTGCCGACGATCTTGAGTACAACGACCGGGTTAAGGTTTTCGCCGATTATCCGGCCTATATCCTTTGGCCCGCACTTGATCAGGGTTTCGGCGTCTTCCACCAATCCATCAAACAGCTGTTCTAAAAATGCCTTCGGGCTTTCGATAAACGCTTTAGCTACATCCAGTAATACACCGGGATCCTGAAGGATCGCCAGTAGCTCTTCAGCCTGATTACCGGCACCGTCGAGTAACCCCTGGGCATAATCCGTAATCACATTCTCAGCCACTTCGATGGCATTAACCCAGCGTTTGGGGTTCCACCAGGATAAGCGGGTGTCGGTCTGGTAGCGCGGATCTTCCCAGTTGGTTTCACAACTGAGCTCTTCTTTCTCTTCCTTTTCCTTATCCTTGTCGTTATTACCTGCTTCGGTCTCGGATTCTCCCTCAGGCTTATCCTCGCCAGCCGCATTGGTACTGCCATCGCTGTCATCTGAGCGGGGAGTGGTAACCAGCGGGGTAATGCCCTGATAGCCCTTGTTGACGTTAACGGTGCTGCCGGTTGCGGTGCCGGCCAGTAGCTGGTCTGTAGGACCACCTTTGTGCCGTTTGTAACGCTGGATATCGCGGATCGATAAGATGTGGTCGCCCAGTATTACCGGGCTTTGCATCCGTAGCGCGGTGCTGCTGGTGATGGGTAGCTGGCCCCGGGCGTACAGCTGCTTTTCGAAGGCGTTGCTGGCCAGAAAGACCTCGCCGAAGTTGGTAATCAGATCACTGATCACCGGCATCCGCAGGGGCAGCCCCCAGGTCACCTCGACCTTGAGCAGGTTGGCATCCTGAATATTGAGGCCACTGTTATTGCCCAGACTAGTGGATTGGCGGTGCAGTTCATCGTTTGGCAGGTAGGTGATTCCGCCGTCGCTAATGCCAAAATCCTGAAACGCTTCCCGGGTGGGGTTAAGCACCCGCACCTGGCTGTCACGGGCCAGTTGCTGGCTGACTTTTGTCAGGGTGTTCTGCCACTGCCCTTCGCCTGGCGCGTAGTAGGGCAACAGCCCCTTCGCTAACCCCCGGTAGAGTGAGGCGGGGCTGGCATTATTGAATGAGCCGGTGCGGGCCGCGACGGTGACGGCATGATCGGCGGTGACTTTCGCTTCATAGATACGCGCCCACTCCACCGCCCCCATCAGCAGCAGAATGATCACCGGCAGGGCAATCAGGGACTCCACCATCGCGGCACCTCGCTGGCGGAGGTGCCGATGGCGAGCCCTGTAATGACAGGCAACGATCCCGTTGCCGGTCACAGCACTTCAATATGCTTTATGATTTTTTCAACTATATGGCTGATATGGGAGAGCTGCCCTGCACCTGTTGCCGTCAGGACCGTCACTGCATGGCCGGAGGGCATACGTCCCATAAAGTTCTGCAACTGGTACTGCTGCCCTTCGAAATCAACGGTCAGCAGCTCCTGATAGCCATCAAGGGAACCATAGCTGATCGATTGCAAGTGAGTACTCGCCTGCTCTGGAAGAGCCAACTTTTGGCGGGCTATATTAAGGGTACTGCTGGCGACCTCTCTGAAGCTGTCGCCGGCGGGCAGTATCCAGCGGGGATGATAGGTTATCTCGATAGCGGTGGGCGGGTAATACTGCGCCGGTGTATTCAGAATCACGGTGACGGCATCGGCTCGGCGTTCAGTGCTCATCTCCCAACGGGGCCGGGCTGGCACATATAGCTGGATACCGGCCTCCGGGATGGGCGTCACTTCAAATGGCCGTTTGGCCCGTTCCTGGGCATGAACGCTGGTCGCAAGCCCCAGAATAAACACCAGCAGGGTAGCTGCTAACGGCCAGGGACGGACACTGCGACGCAGCGCCAGTTTTAGCTTAAAGCGGTGAATCACCAGAACAATCAGGTAGACCAGAAAAAAACTGAACAGAAAACGACCGGTCAGCTCTCCGGCAATATAGGCATCCATGCGTATCTCTTAAGTATTGGTGGTTTATGGGTTGTTGTATTAGTCGGATTGAATGCTGACACTGCTATCTGCTGTCGATAATCAGAAGAACCCAAGCATCGTGCATTATCAGGCTACAGTTTGACTCCGTAGTAATCTGCGATTTTTTTAGCGTCATCAAGTCTTTTGGGGTAAATTGTCTCTATTTTTTCAGTGCAATATTGTTCAATAAAGTCAAAATTTCCGAACTCTCCCTGTATGATGCAGTTAATCAAACCCGGATCTTTTTCAATATTGACCGGAATACTCTT
Organism: uncultured Amphritea sp.; assembly: GCA_963669425.2. Lineage (GTDB taxonomy): Bacteria > Pseudomonadota > Gammaproteobacteria > Pseudomonadales > Balneatricaceae > Amphritea. The sequence goes on along the minus strand of CAXXNC010000002.1, from coordinate 287 downwards.
TAACAAAGCCTCTTCCGAACTGAAATCATAAGTGCTTTCGATAACCTCTATTCCTCTATCCATCAACTGACGAATCCGCCCCTCAGCATCATCTTCGATGATGTCATAGATCCGGAACCGACGAATATAATCATCTACCCCACGTTCAAATCGGGTATTATGGGTCCATGTTCCAGAGAAGCCTATAATTTCTTTATAAATTTTATCTACTTTTTTATTACACACAGCTGCTATTGGCTGAGCTAAAGCACTACCCGGAGAGAATGACCATAGAGGGTGAACCATTT
>CAXXNC010000001.1:1155000-1607024 GCA_963669425.2 uncultured Amphritea sp. | reverse complement strand
CTCCACGGTTTATTTGATTTAACTGCTGATCTGTATCGCACATCCAAATCATCTAATTTGTCTTCCACATAATCCTGATAGCTTTTCCCTACACACCCACCGGTATCACAGCCAGTATGACCGCTCTTGTGGATAGGCAATTGAGCCTCTCGAGATATCCCACCATCGGGAGCTTTGGCCCCAACACTGGAAGGCAACATTATGCCATTAAATGACGAATTCTGATCAAAAATGCCTTTATCTGCCGCTGCCGCTAAAGCAGAAGAATCTGTAGCATGTTTTGACGTTATTAGATGATGTGCAGCCCAACCTTTATTTGCGTAATGACCATCCGGATCCAGCTCTTTTCTCAGTTTTGTGGAATCCCCCTTGAGTGATCCTTTGCAGTTAGCATTATGCACCCAGGCTTCAATATCCCCGGCAAAGTAGTTCGGGGTATTGGCAACACTGACGTTGTATACCCGGACCGGTTTATCGATATAGGTATTGCCGTAAGCCACCAGATCGCCGGAGCGGGTGGCGATCGGGTCTTCCCATTCCAGCTCTTTCGCTTCGATCCAGCCTTTACCCTGTACCCAGAACGGGTGTTCCGGGGTGGTGGTTATCGTGCCCTGTTCGGTTTCAATGCGCTGATAGCCATCGGCGATACGGTTAAAGCGCTGGGTAATCTCCTGCGGCTGGTCGATATAGCGGGTATCATCGCGGGCATACACCCGGTCGCCAGGGGCCAGGGACTCAATGGCGCGCAGCCCTTCAGGGGTGGATACCGGCGTACCCGCCGGGAAGCTGGCGCAGGCGATCTGACGCTCGAGTTTGTCCCGGTATTCGGCTAAGGGGCCGCCATCTATTTTCGCCAGTTTGCTGAGCTTGCCGACGATCTTGAGTACAACGACCGGGTTAAGGTTTTCGCCGATTATCCGGCCTATATCCTTTGGCCCGCACTTGATCAGGGTTTCGGCGTCTTCCACCAATCCATCAAACAGCTGTTCTAAAAATGCCTTCGGGCTTTCGATAAACGCTTTAGCTACATCCAGTAATACACCGGGATCCTGAAGGATCGCCAGTAGCTCTTCAGCCTGATTACCGGCACCGTCGAGTAACCCCTGGGCATAATCCGTAATCACATTCTCAGCCACTTCGATGGCATTAACCCAGCGTTTGGGGTTCCACCAGGATAAGCGGGTGTCGGTCTGGTAGCGCGGATCTTCCCAGTTGGTTTCACAACTGAGCTCTTCTTTCTCTTCCTTTTCCTTATCCTTGTCGTTATTACCTGCTTCGGTCTCGGATTCTCCCTCAGGCTTATCCTCGCCAGCCGCATTGGTACTGCCATCGCTGTCATCTGAGCGGGGAGTGGTAACCAGCGGGGTAATGCCCTGATAGCCCTTGTTGACGTTAACGGTGCTGCCGGTTGCGGTGCCGGCCAGTAGCTGGTCTGTAGGACCACCTTTGTGCCGTTTGTAACGCTGGATATCGCGGATCGATAAGATGTGGTCGCCCAGTATTACCGGGCTTTGCATCCGTAGCGCGGTGCTGCTGGTGATGGGTAGCTGGCCCCGGGCGTACAGCTGCTTTTCGAAGGCGTTGCTGGCCAGAAAGACCTCGCCGAAGTTGGTAATCAGATCACTGATCACCGGCATCCGCAGGGGCAGCCCCCAGGTCACCTCGACCTTGAGCAGGTTGGCATCCTGAATATTGAGGCCACTGTTATTGCCCAGACTAGTGGATTGGCGGTGCAGTTCATCGTTTGGCAGGTAGGTGATTCCGCCGTCGCTAATGCCAAAATCCTGAAACGCTTCCCGGGTGGGGTTAAGCACCCGCACCTGGCTGTCACGGGCCAGTTGCTGGCTGACTTTTGTCAGGGTGTTCTGCCACTGCCCTTCGCCTGGCGCGTAGTAGGGCAACAGCCCCTTCGCTAACCCCCGGTAGAGTGAGGCGGGGCTGGCATTATTGAATGAGCCGGTGCGGGCCGCGACGGTGACGGCATGATCGGCGGTGACTTTCGCTTCATAGATACGCGCCCACTCCACCGCCCCCATCAGCAGCAGAATGATCACCGGCAGGGCAATCAGGGACTCCACCATCGCGGCACCTCGCTGGCGGAGGTGCCGATGGCGAGCCCTGTAATGACAGGCAACGATCCCGTTGCCGGTCACAGCACTTCAATATGCTTTATGATTTTTTCAACTATATGGCTGATATGGGAGAGCTGCCCTGCACCTGTTGCCGTCAGGACCGTCACTGCATGGCCGGAGGGCATACGTCCCATAAAGTTCTGCAACTGGTACTGCTGCCCTTCGAAATCAACGGTCAGCAGCTCCTGATAGCCATCAAGGGAACCATAGCTGATCGATTGCAAGTGAGTACTCGCCTGCTCTGGAAGAGCCAACTTTTGGCGGGCTATATTAAGGGTACTGCTGGCGACCTCTCTGAAGCTGTCGCCGGCGGGCAGTATCCAGCGGGGATGATAGGTTATCTCGATAGCGGTGGGCGGGTAATACTGCGCCGGTGTATTCAGAATCACGGTGACGGCATCGGCTCGGCGTTCAGTGCTCATCTCCCAACGGGGCCGGGCTGGCACATATAGCTGGATACCGGCCTCCGGGATGGGCGTCACTTCAAATGGCCGTTTGGCCCGTTCCTGGGCATGAACGCTGGTCGCAAGCCCCAGAATAAACACCAGCAGGGTAGCTGCTAACGGCCAGGGACGGACACTGCGACGCAGCGCCAGTTTTAGCTTAAAGCGGTGAATCACCAGAACAATCAGGTAGACCAGAAAAAAACTGAACAGAAAACGACCGGTCAGCTCTCCGGCAATATAGGCATCCATGCGTATCTCTTAAGTATTGGTGGTTTATGGGTTGTTGTATTAGTCGGATTGAATGCTGACACTGCTATCTGCTGTCGATAATCAGAAGAACCCAAGCATCGTGCATTATCAGGCTACAGTTTGACTCCGTAGTAATCTGCGATTTTTTTAGCGTCATCAAGTCTTTTGGGGTAAATTGTCTCTATTTTTTCAGTGCAATATTGTTCAATAAAGTCAAAATTTCCGAACTCTCCCTGTATGATGCAGTTAATCAAACCCGGATCTTTTTCAATATTGACCGGAATACTCTTTAACAAAGCCTCTTCCGAACTGAAATCATAAGTGCTTTCGATAACCTCTATTCCTCTATCCATCAACTGACGAATCCGCCCCTCAGCATCATCTTCGATGATGTCATAGATCCGGAACCGACGAATATAATCATCTACCCCACGTTCAAATCGGGTATTATGGGTCCATGTTCCAGAGAAGCCTATAATTTCTTTATAAATTTTATCTACTTTTTTATTACACACAGCTGCTATTGGCTGAGCTAAAGCACTACCCGGAGAGAATGACCATAGAGGGTGAACCATTTTTACCGTATGGTTTATCTTTTTATTCTTAAAGATTCCGGCAACAAAGTCCCAGCCTTCATAGTCCTTTGCTACCTCTTTGCAAAGTGAAATGATTTCCGTTTTCTTAAGCATACTAGCCTCTTACATCTCGCAAAATTACCACAGACTTAGGTGCAGGTTGATTTTTCAACTCAATAGCACCAGCATTATCGCCCTTTGCCAAAACATCACCCGTACCTTCGCAGGCCTTACCGTAACAAATATTCTGATTTTTTGTAGGCTCAGCATTACCTGTTTTTATCTCAATCATAGCCATACCATCTTTGTCCAAGGATATTACATCCACCCTATTCCCATTAAGGTCATAAGCTTCAAAACCATCAGGAACCTGAATAGAATCCCCTGGCCGTCCTTCAATTACAATATCTGCACGCGCTCTTGTTCCGCTCTTTTGGTCAACCACCGTCACTTCAGTTTGTGCTTTTTCTATCCCCTGACTTTCCAAACTGTCGACAGCATCGCTTTGCCGCTGGTTATGATACTGACGATACTCTTCGAGAGACTTTCCATTATTGAAACTGAAATCCTTCTGCTTACCATCTGCACCAATGGTGTAATACCCCCCACTGTCACGCCTGAAAATCCGATTACCACTTTCATCTTTCAGATCGGTAACTGTCGCAGTTCCTCCTTTAGGTCCCGTCACTTTGCCATTCGGCTCAACTGTATACCCATTCGGTAGCCCTCTGTTTGGCAGAATGCAACTGGCATTATGCACCCAGGCTTCAATATCCCCGGCAAAGTAGTTCGGGGTATTGGCAACACTGACGTTGTATACCCGGACCGGTCTATCGATATAGGTATTGCCGTAAGCCACCAGATCACCGGAGCGGGTGGCGATCGGGTCTTCCCATTCCAGCTCTTTCGCTTCGGTCCAGCCTTTACCCTGTACCCAGAACGGGTGCTCCGGGGTGGTGGTTATCGTGCCCTGTTCGGTTTCAATGCGCTGATAGCCAGCAGCAATACGGTTAAAGCGCTGGGTAATCTCCTGCGGCTGGTCGATATAGCGGCTATCATCGCGGGCATACACCCGGTCGCCAGGGGCCAGGGACTCAATGGCGCGCAGCCCTTCAGGGGTGGATACCGGCGTACCCGCCGGGAAGCTGGCGCAGGCGATCTGACGCTCGAGTTTGTCCCGGTATTCGGCTAAGGGGCCGCCATCTATTTTCGCCAGTTTGCTGAGCTTGCCGACGATCTTGAGTACAACGACCGGGTTAAGGTTTTCGCCGATTATCCGGCCTATATCCTTTGGCCCGCACTTGATCAGGGTTTCGGCGTCTTCCACCAATCCATCAAACAGCTGTTCTAAAAATGCCTTCGGGCTTTCGATAAACGCTTTAGCTACATCCAGTAATACACCGGGATCCTGAAGGATCGCCAGTAGCTCTTCAGCCTGATTACCGGCACCGTCGAGTAACCCCTGGGCATAATCCGTAATCACATTCTCAGCCACTTCGATGGCATTAACCCAGCGTTTAGGGTTCCACCAGGATAAGCGGGTGTCGGTCTGGTAGCGCGGATCTTCCCAGTTGGTTTCACAACTGAGCTCTTCTTTCTCTTCCTTTTCCTTATCCTTGTCGTTATTACCTGCTTCGGTCTCGGATTCTCCCTCAGGCTTATCCTCGCCAGCCGCATTGGTACTGCCATCTGTATCGTCATCGCCGCTGTCATCTGAGCGGGGAGTGGTAACCAGCGGGGTAATGCCCTGATAGCCCTTGTTGACGTTAACGGTGCTGCCGCTTGCGGTGCCGGCCAGTAGCTGGTCTGTAGGACCACCTTTGTGCCGTTTGTAACGCTGGATATCGCGGATCGATAAGATGTGGTCGCCCAGTATTACCGGGCTTTGCATCCGCAGCGCGGTGCTGCTGGTGATGGGGAGCTGGCCCCGGGCGTACAGCTGCTTTTCGAAGGCGTTGCTGGCCAGAAAGACCTCGCCGAAGTTGGTAATCAGATCACTGATCACCGGCATCCGCAGGGGCAGTCCCCAGGTCACCTCGACCTTGAGCAGGTTGGCATCCTGAATATTGAGGCCACTGTTATTGCCCAGGCTAGTGGATTGGCGGTGCAGTTCATCGTTTGGCAGGTAGGTGATTCCGCCATCGCTGATGCCAAAATCCTGAAACGCTTCCCGGGTGGGGTTAAGCACCCGCACCTGGCTGTCACGGGCCAGTTGCTGGCTGACTTTTGTCAGGGTGTTCTGCCACTGCCCTTCGCCTGGCGCGTAGTAGGGCAACAACCCCTTCGCTAACCCCCGGTAGAGTGAGGCGGGGCTGGCATTATTGAACGAGCCGGTGCGGGCCGCGACGGTGACGGCATGATCGGCGGTGACTTTCGCTTCATAGATACGCGCCCACTCCACCGCCCCCATCAGCAGCAGAATGATCACCGGCAGGGCAATCAGGGACTCCACCATCGCGGCACCTCGCTGGCGGAGGTGCCGATGGCGAGCCCTGTAATGACAGGCAACAATCCCGGCCTTTAGTGCAGGATTTTGGTTCAGTTCATCCATGAATCGGTTCCCTTAGTGGTTCAGAGCGTGCTCTCTGTCGCGGTACTCCCAAGACCGAAGATCGAGCGGTCAAGCTCGACACCGGCTTCCCGCAGCTCTGTGTAGAAGCGGGGGGCGATGCCCATACTGCGGTAATGCCCCTGTATCTGCCCTTCGGCACCGATACCGGTCTGCCGGAATTCAAACAGCTTTTGCATGAGAATGACGTCTTCTTCGATGCCATCAATCTCGACAATGGAGGTCACCCGCCGGCGGCCATCTGCGAAGCGGCTCTGGTGAACCACAATGTCCACCGCTGATGCTATCTGTTCGCGGATCACTTTCACCGGCATATCCATACCAGCCATCAGTACCATCACCTCCAGACGGGACAGCAAATCCCGGGGGGAGTTAGCATGAGCGGTAGTCAGTGAGCCGTCGTGGCCGGTGTTCATTGCCTGCAGCATATCCAGTGCTTCACCGCCACGGCACTCCCCGACCACGATACGGTCGGGCCGCATGCGCAGGGCATTACGCACCAGATCACGGATGGTGACTTCGCCGCGCTGTTCAACGTTGGCGGGACGGCTTTCCAGCGAGATCACGTGATCCTGCGCCAACTGCAGTTCGGCGGCATCTTCGATGGTAACGATCCGTTCAGATTCCGGGATACAGTCGGAGAGGGCGTTCAGAAAAGTGGTTTTACCGGAGCCGGTACCGCCACAGACGATGATATTTTTACGGTGATTGACGCAGATTTGCAGAAACTTCGCCATCTCCGGACTGAGTGAGTCAAACTCCACCAGCCGGTTCATGTTGAAACGTTCTTTAAAGAATTTTCGGATAGTGACCACCGGCCCGGTCAGGGACAGAGGGGCGATGACTGCATTAACCCGTGAGCCATCCGGCAGCCGGGCATCCACCATGGGTGAGCCTTCATCAATACGGCGTCCCAACGGCGCTACTATACGTTCAATAACACTGAGCAGGGATGCGTCGCTGGTAAAGCGGGTGGTGGAGCGACTCAGCCTGCCCGCTTTTTCCACATAGATACGGTCAGGGCCGTTAACCATGATTTCGGTTACCGAGTCGTCGTCCAGCAAGGGCTCGAGCGGCCCCAGGCCGATCGATTCTGCCACCGTTTCCCGGATAAGCCGGGCATGATCGCAGCCTTGCGGCAATTTTATTTCGCCGCCTTTGATAATCTGTTGAGCGGTTGCTTCGGCCTCATCCCGCAACTGCGCATCGGTGTAGCTATCGATCAGAGTGCGCTTGAACAGATCCATTTTCTCCAGCGTTTTCTGCTGCAGCTGTTTTTTCAGGCGAGTCCAGTCTTTGGAGTCTTGCTCTGTTCGGGGATCCGCCGGGGGCTGAGCGACAATCGCCTGAGGTTTTAACAAAGGAACCCGCGCTTCGGACTCTGCAAGGTTATCCTGCGCCGGGTTGGTGACAGGCTCCTGGGATACAGTGCTGTTCTTCGCGCCAACGACTGTGATACGAGTGTCTCCCAGCTCAATCAGTGATCGTGCTTCAGGATTGATTAAGCGGGTCTGGGGTTCGCCATTCACCTGCATGGTGCAGCCGTTCATAACAGTGAAAATCACATCATCCGGTTCAATATCCATAGCAACACTCTTCCACCCTGAAAATCCAACTCTTTATCCCTTTGTATCTTCAGGATCTCAGCCGCCCGGTATAGTGAGAGTCAACAGAACAATGAATAATCAGATATTGGTTCTCTATTGATTTTTCATGTAGTGAACGTTGTTCCAGCTCCTGCGTATCTGATGCTCAAGGTGAGGCAGTTTCCCTTGCAAGGTATATACCTGCATCATCACTGCTGGCTTGCCTGGCTCTGCTCCGATGAAGAACTGAACATCAACGGGTGTATCACCCAGGCGTCCATTGAATTCAGCTTGTTGTCCCCGTAAAGTGCCATATTGCTGGTCGGTTATCAGCGCCGGTGTCAGTGCTTCCGTGCTTGTATCACTGCGATTGTAATTCTGGCGAGCACCGCGCAGTGCCTGCTGCATCACACCGGGCATCTCTGCATCACTGATGCTGAACGGCATCACTGTCCAGCTCATGGCAGCCGGTGGATAGTAATGCTCGGGGGTTTCTGCGATAAACACCGGACGATCCCGATACATTTCTGTGCGGGTGATCCACTCCGGCTCAGCTTCTGTCCAGATAACCAGATCCAATGGGTCTACCTGATTAATTATCATTGCACGGGTGTCTTCGCCCGCATGAATGTTGCCGACCATCCCCAGTACCCAGATCATCAAAATGGCCAGCAGTGAGTACCCGCGTTTTAAAGCATGCCACGCGGGTTTGAATTTCAGCCTGCTCAATAGCCAGCAGACCAACCAGACGACCAGAACCGAGGCAGCTAAACGCCCCAGTAGCTGGCCCATAAAGTAGACGGTGATATCCATATCAACACCTGATTAATCCCATGAAACAGGCTGACCCAGCAATTGGGTCAACTCTTGTTCATAATATTGCCGGTCACTCTTAGGCGCGATAAAGGCCATATAAGCATCGCAGCCCGGATCGGGCGTGTACATATCCCACACCCGTTCATCCAACCACTCTGAAAATGCTTTCAGTACCTCTGGCACGGTGCTGGCCTGATCCGTATCGAATGCCGGTAAGTGGTGTGTACGGGCGACCTGCCGGGCAAAAAACAGTCCGCTCTCTGGGTCTTTCCAGTCCACATACAGAAGCACGCAACGTTTATAGTCGGTGTTCAGCTCGATATCGGCCTGTGCCTGACTCAGACAGGCAAAATAATCATGCAGCGGTATATCGGGCCGGGAGACTTCATAGTCTTCGTCGTTGATTACATCCACCAGGGCGTTGCGCATCGCGATGCGCAGGCTGTTCGGCAGGGGTTTACAGATCAGTTCGGTCAGTCTGTGATAGGGTTGTAAATCCTCAGGCCAGGGCCGCTCGACAGGCACTACCTCCGGCGGTTCCGGTAGCGGTGCGCTGTTCGTTAATGGCGGTAAGATCACCGGTTCGCCTCGCTGTTTAGCCACTTCGCGCATCAGGTCAGCGGGATAGTACTCATCATCAATGAAGGTGCTGTCATCAATGTTCAGGGCGGCCACCACGGCGGCGGCCGGGAAGCACCAGTAACCGGCAAAGTTGGAGCTCGGATCTTCGTGGCGCCCCCAGTTCATATAAGGGTGATAGCCTTTTTTAATGCGCGTTTCCCAGTTCGCCAGAAAGTCTTTAATCAGGGCAGGCCGTTGTTCCGGCGTCGCATCAAAAACGTTATAGAGGTGTTTGAACATACGGGGATGGCGGATATTGTCGCCAACCTCCCGCTCAGGCTGATAACGCTGTAATAAACGATCCACACAGCGGTCTACGCCCGCGGGCGTTCCTTCTGCAAACTGTTTCCGGTCGGCGTCAGTGAAACCGTTAACGATTGAGTAGAGGATAAAGAGGCTGATTTTTTGTTGATCACAGAGATCTGCTTTACTCCCACTATCCAGATCATATTTTCTCAACTCCTCTATCAGCAGCTTTTGCCTCACAAGAATTTCGTTGCAAGCCGCTTTAGTTTCATTAAAGGGATAACCTAAAAGGTAGTGATATAAAACGATACTAAATCCATTTCCCATACCACGTTTATAGGTATGTATTCTCAAATCCAGGCGATTGTATTCTTTAATATCACTATCGATCTTTTTTTCATCAAAGTTTTTTTGAAAAGCTCGTATTAAAAAATCAAGATCATCCTTAAACTCAGTTAAAAAATCCTCATTAACAAACTGATGCAACCTCATAAATCAATCTCACTCATAAAATTTATATTCATTTCCCTGACGCTCTACCACCACATTAGTCATAGACCCTCCTTTATCAGTAATTTCATAGAAGTGTGTTTCACCTGCTTTATTGATACCTGCATAAAGTCTTACAACCTCTCCATCACCTTTCTTTAAACTATCCATAATCATCTCTAAATCACGGTCTTTGATACCAGTATTACTAAGCCGCTCTTCATTCAACCAACCACGACTCATCTGCTTACCGTCATCAGACTTGCAAAGGCTACCCCCTTTACAGCCTTCTTTTACACCCGAAGCTTTAGATTCCACAATATAAATCTTGCCGTCTTGTCCTCTAAAGATCCCATCAATGCCGGTACTGCCCACATATTTGCCATACTCATCATTGAAGGTCGCTTCGCTTTCGAGATTCCGCCAGTTAACATTCTTATTGCCCAGCGGAGTCATGCCATGCTGTTTTTCGAGGATCATTGCGACCTTTCCTTCGCCAACAAGCCCTCTGACAGAGGTCGTTTCAATACCATCCAAGCGCTGTTTTGACAGATCAACAATATAGTCGGGTATCGTGCAGTGAGCATTATGTACCCATAACCCACCGTTACCTACAAAATAACTCGGGGTCTCTGCAACGCTGAAGTTATAAACACGTAACGGTTGATCAACATGAGTTACAAAAGCAACCCGCTGATCACCGTTGACAGATGCGAGCACATCGTACGGCTGTACTTTCTCTACCGCTGTCCAGCCTTTACCCTGTACCCAAACCGGATGCTCTGCGGTGATCAGTATGCTGTCAGACTCGGTTGCCAGTCTGTAATGATGATCCGCTACACGACCAAATACCTGGGTAACCCTTTGCGGCGCATCACTGTAGCTCTGGTCAGAGCGCGACGCTACTGTCTGTCCCCTGGCAATATCCTCAATACGGATTTTCCCCTGAGCTCCCCATACTTCAGTCCCAGCACCAAAACTGGCACATCCCAGTTCCTTTTTCGTGCCTTTCACTACTTTGGCCAGATCAGCAAAGTTGGTCAGCTTTGTAGCGACCTTCAGCATAAAGACCGGATTGGCATATTCCCCGACGATTTTGCCCTTATCATAAGGCCCACATAGGGTTACTTTCTGGAAGTCATCATAGAGATCATCAAAAATCAGCTTCGCTGTACCTTCCGGATCCTTTAAAAATGCCTTGCCCAGCTCATACAACCCTTCGGCGGTTTCAACCGGACTGGTCACCAAGTTATAGATATCGGATATCTGTGATTTAATACCCTCCCAGAACCCTCTAACAAAATCATAAGCATTCAGAGATAGTTTTTTCAGATCATGCCAGAGCGTTTCAAAGTAATCGGCATCCTCTTCCAGCTCGGTCTCTTCTCTGGGCGCTTCCTCACAATCCGGTTCCTCACCTTCAGGCGATACTTCCGGATCCGGCTCTTCAGGGGCTGGCTCTGCCCCCCCCCTCAGGCTTATCCTCACCAGCCGCATTGGTACTGCCATCTGTATCGTCATCGCCGCTGTCATCTGAGCGGGGAGTGGTAACCAGCGGGGTAATGCCCTGATAGCCCTTGTTGACGTTAACGGTGCTGCCGGTTGCGGTGCCGGCCAGTAGCTGGTCTGTAGGACCACCTTTGTGCCGTTTGTAACGCTGGATATCGCGGATCGATAAGATGTGGTCGCCCAGTATTACCGGGCTTTGCATCCGTAGCGCGGTGCTGCTGGTGATGGGTAGCTGGCCCCGGGCGTACAGCTGCTTTTCGAAGGCGTTGCTGGCCAGAAAGACCTCGCCGAAGTGGGTAATCAGATCACTGATCAAAGGCATCCGCAGGGGCAGCCCCCAGGTCACCTCGACCTTGAGCAGGTTGGCATCCTGTATATTGAGGCCACTGTTATTACCCCGGGTGACGGGCTTGCGGTGCAGTTCTTCGTTTGGCAGGTAGGTGATTCCGCCATCGCTGATGCCAAAATCCTGAAACGCTTCCCGGGTGGGGTTAAGCACCCGCACCTGGCTGTCACGGGCCAGTTGCTGGCTGACTTTTGCCAGGGTGTTCTGCCACTTCCCTTCGCCTGGCGCGTAGTAGGGCAACAGCCCCTTCGCTAACCCCCGGTAGAGTGAGGCGGGGCTGGCATTATTGAACGAGCCGGTGCGGGCCGCGACGGTGACGGCATGATCGGCGGTGACTTTCGCTTCATAGATACGCGCCCACTCCACCGCCCCCATCAGCAGCAGAATGATCACCGGCAGGGCAATCAGGGACTCCACCATCGCGGCACCTCGCTGGCGGAGGCGGCGATGGCGAGCCCGGGAATGGCGGGCAACGATCCCGTTGCCGGTCACAGCACTTCAATATGCTTTATGATTTTTTCAACTATATGCCTGATATGGGAGAGCTGCCCTGCACCTGTTGCCGTCAGGACCGTCACCGCATGGCCGGAGGGCATACGTCCCATAAAGTTCTGCAACTGGTACTGCTGCCCTTCGAAATCTACGGTCAGCAGCTCCTGATAGCCATCAAGGGAACCATAGCTGATCGGTTGCAAGTGAGCACTTACCTGCTCTGGAAGAACCAACTTTTGGCGGGCTATATTAAGGGTACTGCTGGCGACCTCTCTGAAGCTGTCGCCGGCGGGCAGTATCCAGCGGGGGTGATAGGTAATCTCGATAGCGGTGGGTGGATAATACTGCGCCGGCGTATTCAGAATCACTGTGACGGCATCGGCTCGGCGTTCGGTGCTCATCTCCCAACGGGGCCGGGCTGGTACATACAGCTGAATACCGGCCTCCGGGATGGGCGTTACTTCAAATGGCCGCTTAGCCCGTTCCTGGGCATGAACACTGGTTGCGAGCCCCAGAATAAACACCAGCAGGGTGGCCGCTACCGGCCAGGGACGGAGGCTACGACGCAGCGCCAGTTTTAGCTTAAAGCGGTGAATAACCAGCACGATCAGGTAGATAAGGAAAAAACTGAGCAGAAATCGGCCGGTCAGCTCTCCGGCAACATAGGCGTCCATGCGTATCCCTTATGTGTTTATGGTCTGTAAGTTGTTGTATTAGTCGGATTGAATGCTGACACTGCCATCGCTTGAAAAAATCAGGGTTGCTCTGCTCCAGGTCTGACCATCCTGTTGCATCAGCTGTTGCACCTTTAGCACCGCGTTCATCGGGCCAAGGGAATTGGTTGCTGAAAACGCCTGCCAATTCTCATCACCGGTATGATGCGCATAGACCGTGCTCACCGCTTGTTTACCCTGCTCTTCGAATACCTCAGCAACAATTTTTAACTGTTGCCAATCAGATGGGATATCCTGTGATAACTCCTCAACCATAAAACCCAACAGCTCAGGGATACTGTAAACGGAAGGTTCTGGAGTTTTCTCAGCTTCAGCACCGGAATCTTCAGGGGAATGCTCAGCCGCTTCCCGGCGTTGCCGGTCTTCTTGCTGGTACTTATCGTATAAATCCAGACCTATTGAGTCGATAATCTCTTGTCTATATTCTTCATCTAAGTCAGGCCGGTACTCATAATCAAAATAATATTCCCCCTCTCTGTCAACTATAAGATTACAACAATTCCAATACTCGGTACTTCCAATATCTTCAATAAACTTTTTCGTGGAAACTTTACAGCGCCTTCTTTGCCCGTATATCAGGGCCATATCTTGACCACCTAACAAAACTTCTCGACTCCATTCATCATTTTTTTCAAGAAAATATTTTGATGTTGAAAAACCATCACGCTGCACATAGCGCTGATACTTTATACGTGAAAATCCATCTTGAATCGAAAGCCTTAGTAGCTCTATAAATCTTTCATCAAATTTCATCACATCACCCTCTAGCCTTGTTAGGAATAGTAATTTCGTTCTCGCGTCCATCTATAATCTCTGTAACAACAAACCTATCAGGCCTCTTACTGTTCCCCTCATATATGATATCTATTTCCACTTCTACGGTCTTTCCTTCGGCTGCTGCTTTAGCCCACCTGTTTTCCATCACTCTCCATCTGCCCCGATTCAGGTTCATATTCTGAGGTACCAGATTGATACGTTCTCCCGGACCACCTAGCTGGGTAGCAACCATATGGCCACCATCATCATCAGGTAAACCACACTTCCCAGATTTTCCTTGCTGATAGCAATTCCGAATACCTTCTCCGAGATCTTTTTCTGTAATTGTTGATTTAGCAGACGTTGTTCTCCCCTCAGCATCCGTCTGAAAGCGGTGACGACCATCAACATAATAAACTGTATTGGGCTCAGGATTATTCAACTCTTTATTCTTGCCATCGGACTTAAGAAACTTGGTTGTACAATCGGCATTATGCACCCAGGCTTCAATATCCCCGGCAAAGTAGTTCGGGGTATTGGCAACGCTGAAGTTGTATACCCGTACCGGTTTATCGATATAGGTATTGCCGTAAGCCACCAGATCACCGGAGCGGGTGGCGATCGGGTCTTCCCATTCCAGGTCTTTTGCTTCTGTCCAGCCTTTACCCTGTACCCAGAACGGGTGTTCCGGAGTGGTGGTTATCGTGCCCTGTTCGGTTTCGATGCGCTGATAGCCATCGGCGATACGGTTAAAGCGCTGGGTAATCTCCTGCGGCTGGTCGATATAGCGGGTATCATCGCGGGCATACACCCGGTCGCCAGGGGCCAGGGATTCAATGGCGCGCAGCCCTTCAGGGGTGGATACCGGCGTACCCGCCGGGAAGCTGGCGCAGGCGATCTGACGCTCGAGTTTGTCCCGGTATTCGGCTAAGGGGCCGCCATCTATTTTCGCCAGTTTGCTGAGCTTGCCGACGATCTTGAGTACAACGACCGGGTTAAGGTTTTCGCCGATTATCCGGCCTATATCCTTTGGCCCGCACTTGATCAGGGTTTCGGCGTCTTCCACCAATCCATCAAACAGCTGTTCTAAAAATGCCTTCGGGCTTTCGATAAAAGCTGCAGCAACCTGCGCCAGAACACCTGGATTTTTAATAATCGCGAGCAGCTCTTCAGCCTGATTACCGGCACCTTCGAGTAACCCCAGGGCATAATCCGTAATAACATTCTCAGCCACCTTAATCGCATTGACCCAGCGTTCAGGATTCCACCAGGATAAACTGTTGTCGGTCTGGTAACGCGGATCTTCCCAGTTAGTTTCACAACTGAACTCCTCTTTCTCTTCTTTCTCTTCTTTCTCTTCTTTCTCCTCCTTTTCCTTGTCTTTATCCTTTTCGTTATTGTCTTCTTCGGCGTTAGATTCTCCCTCCGACTCCGCCTCGTCATCCGCGCCGCCATCAGTGTTGTCATCGGTATCTGACCGCGGCTTGGTGATCAGTGGGGTAATGCCCTGATAACCCTTGTTGGCGCTAACGGTGCCGCCGGTTGCGGTGCCGGCCAGTAGCTGGTCTGTGGGGCCGCCTTTGTGCCGTTTGTAGCGCTGGATATCGCGGATCGATAAGATGTGGTCGCCCAGTATTACCGGGCTTTGCATCCGTAGCGCGGTGCTGCTGGTGATGGGTAGCTGGCCCCGGGCGTACAGCTGCTTTTCGAAGGCGTTGCTGGCCAGAAAGACCTCGCCGAAGTGGGTAATCAGATCACTGATCACCGGCATCCGCAGGGGCAGTCCCCAGGTCACCTCGACCTTGAGCAGGTTGGCATCCTGAATATTGAGGCCACTGTTATTGCCCAGGCTAGTGGATTGGCGGTGCAGTTCATCGTTTGGCAGGTAGGTGATTCCGCCATCGCTGATGCCAAAATCCTGAAACGCTTCCCGGGTGGGGTTAAGCACCCGCACCTGGCTGTCACGGGCCAGTTGCTGGCTGACTTTTGTCAGGGTGTTCTGCCACTTCCCTTCGCCTGGCGCGTAGTAGGGCAACAGCCCCTTCGCTAACCCCCGGTAGAGTGAGGCGGGGCTGGCATTATTGAACGAGCCGGTGCGGGCCGCGACGGTGACGGCATGATCGGCGGTGACTTTCGCTTCATAGATACGCGCCCACTCCACCGCCCCCATCAGCAGCAGAATGATCACCGGCAGGGCAATCAGGGACTCCACCATCGCGGCACCTCGCTGGCGGAGGTGCCGATGGCGAGCCCTGTAATGACAGGCAACAATCCCGTTGCCGGTCACAGCACTTCAATATGCTTTATGATTTTTTCAACTATATGGCTGATATGGGAGAGCTGCCCTGCACCTGTTGCCGTCAGGACCGTCACTGCATGGCCGGAGGGCATACGTCCCATAAAGTTCTGCAACTGGTACTGCTGCCCTTCGAAATCAACGGTCAGCAGCTCCTGATAGCCATCAAGGGAACCATAGCTGATCGATTGCAAGTGAGTACTCGCCTGCTCTGGAAGAGCCAGCTGTTGGCGGGCTGTATTCAGGGTACTGCTGGCGACCTCTCTGAACCCGTCGCCGGCGGGCAGTATCCAGCGGGGATGATAGGTTATCTCGATAGCGGTGGGCGGGTAATACTGCGCCGGTGTATTCAGAATCACGGTGACCGCATCGGCTCGGCGCTCGGTGCTCATCTCCCAGCGGGGCCGGGCTGGTACATACAGCTGGATACCGGCCTCCGGGACGGGTGTTACCTCAAATGGCCGCTTAGCCCGTTCCTGGGCATGAACACTGGTCGCAAGCCCCAGAATAAACACCAGCAGGGTGGCCGCAAGCGGCCAGGGACGGAGGCTACGCCGCAGCGCCAGTTTCAGCTTAAAGCGGTGGATAACCAGCACGATCAGGTAGATAAGGAAAAAACTGAGCAGAAAACGGCCGGTCAGCTCTCCGGCAACATAGGCGTCCATGCGTTTCTCTTGTGTATTGGTGATCTATGGGTTGTTGCATTAGTCGGATTGAATGCTGACACTGCCATCACTGGCAATAATCAGCATAACTCAACTACCACGCATTTTTTCTACAGTTTAACGCCGTAGTAATCTGCAATTTTTTTAGCGTCATTAAGTCTTTTGGGATAAATTGTTTCAATCTCTTCTTTGCAGTACTTTTCAATAAAATCAACATTACCGAACTCTCCTTGAATGATGCAGTTAATCAAACCAGGAGTTTCTTCAATATCAATCGGGATACTTTTTAATAAGGCCTCTTCTGAACTAAAGTCATAAGTACTTTCAATAACCTATATGCCTCTATCCATCAACTGACGAATCCGGTTTTCAGCCTCATCTTCAATGATTTCATAGATACGGAAACGACGAATATAATCATCTACACCCCGTTCAAAATCCACATGATGTGTCCAGCCTTTATCTCTGGATAACAGCATCTTATATATTTTATTGATCCTCTTATTTGATACTGAAACCGCAGGCTGAGCCAAGGCACTGCCAGGAGAAAAAACCCAAGAGGGAATAACCATCTTTGCTGTATGTTTACATTCTACATTTTTAAATCTTCCAGCAACAAAGTCCCAGTCCTCATAGTCATTTGCTATCTCTTTTCACAACGCAATCACATCTGCCTTTTTTAACATTTCAATTACCTTGGCAGTAGTCATCTTGAAAATCGTATCTAATCATCGCCTATTGGTGCCAGATATACTTTCTACATACCTTCAACTTTTACGAAATCAATACCTGTTATATTTTCCTCAACGACTTTTTCAGCAACCTTATCACAGATAATCAAAGGGCTTCGCTTACCTTTAACTCGAAGTTCAAATAATTTCTGCCCGAAAGGAATACAATCATAATCTAAAAAATAATTCTCTACTTTATCAACCACCTCCTCTCCTAAAAGATTAAGCTTCTTTGTATAGGTTGAATTATCTTCATCAAAGGCAACCAGCATATCCATAGGTGACAAAAGATAATACTTTTCCGGATAAACAACACCATCAATATTAACTATTGCTTCAGAAAAGCATGCCTCAGCATAGAAAAATTCAAATATATCTTTAAGCCTTGCAGATACAAAGTACTGTATACCTACTGTAAAAAAATCGATTAATCGCCCATCAGGCATAATCAAATCATAGTTAAACCTCTCCCCCTTATAGTTCTCAAGCTCAATCAAATCAATATCATAAAAAGGCAAAACATCAGAATCATCAAAAAATCTAACTAGAGACAAGCAAGTCCATAAATATATTTTTTCATCATCACTATCCAAGAACCAATCTCTTGTAGCATCTGTATAAGTAATATTATGCTCTGATGAAAACCTCTCTTTAACATTTAAATAGTTCACACCACCTACCTCCAAACCTGGGGTTCACAGCCAACTTTGCAAAGCTGAACTTTACCAGCAATCAAATCTGTTTCAATATCTCTCTGCACCTTGTGTATTTCAGAAGCTAGTCTTTTATCATCCCAAGGATTATTTGAACGTTTAGCCTCCAAATACTCTTGATCTAAATCATTTAATTTATCTTTCACATAATCCTGATAGCTTTTCCCTACACATCCACCAGTATCACAGCCGGTATGCCCACTCTTGTGGATAGGCAATGTAGCATCTCGCGATATCCCACCGCCGGGAGCTTTAGCACCGACCTTGGAAGGCAGCATTATGCCATTTAATGCAGAATCCTGGATATATAGACCCTTCTCTGCCGCCGCTCTCAGCGCAGATGAACCTGGTGCATGTTTTGAAGTTATTAAATGATGCGCATTCCATTCACTTGAGTATTGCTTTTGGGGATCAAGCTGGCCACGAAGCTTTCCCTTTACTGTTTTTACACTGCCTTCGCAATTCGCATTATGCACCCAGGCTTGAATATCCCCGGCAAAGTAGTTCGGGGTATTGGCAACGCTGAAGTTGTATACCCGTACCGGTTTATCGATATAGGTATTGCCGTAAGCCACCAGATCACCGGAGCGGGTAGCGATCGGGTCTTCCCATTCCAGGTCTTTCGCTTCTGTCCAGCCTTTACCCTGTACCCAGAACGGGTGTTCCGGAGTGGTGGTTATCGTGCCCTGTTCGGTTTCGATGCGCTGATAGCCATCGGCGATACGGTTAAAGCGCTGGGTAATCTCCTGCGGCTGGTCGATATAGCGGGTATCATCGCGGGCATACACCCGGTCGCCAGGGGCCAGGGATTCAATGGCGCGCAGCCCTTCAGGGGTGGATACCGGCGTACCCGCCGGGAAGCTGGCGCAGGCGATCTGACGCTCGAGTTTGTCCCGGTATTCGGCTAAGGGGCCGCCATCTATTTTCGCCAGTTTGCTGAGCTTGCCGACGATCTTGAGTACAACGACCGGGTTAAGGTTTTCGCCGATTATCCGGCCTATATCCTTTGGCCCGCACTTGATCAGGGTTTCGGCGTCTTCCACCAATCCATCAAACAGCTGTTCTAAAAATGCCTTCGGGCTTTCGATAAAAGCTGCAGCAACCTGCGCCAGAACACCTGGATTTTTAATAATCGCGAGCAGCTCTTCAGCCTGATTACCGGCACCTTCGAGTAACCCCAGGGCATAATCCGTAATAACATTCTCAGCCACCTTAATCGCATTGACCCAGCGTTCAGGATTCCACCAGGATAAACTGTTGTCGGTCTGGTAACGCGGATCTTCCCAGTTAGTTTCACAACTGAACTCCTCTTTCTCTTCTTTCTCCTCCTTTTCCTTGTCTTTATCCTTATCCTTTTCGTTATTGTCTTCTTCGGCGTTAGATTCTCCCTCCGACTCCGCCTCGTCATCCGCGCCGCCATCAGTGTTGTCACCGGTATCTGACCGGGGCTTGGTGATCAGTGGGGTAATGCCCTGATAGCCCTTGTTGGCGCTAACGGTGCTGCCGGTTGCGGTGCCGGCCAGTAGCTGGTCTGTAGGACCACCTTTGTGCCGTTTGTAACGCTGGATATCGCGGATCGATAAGATGTGGTCGCCCAGTATTACCGGGCTTTGCATCCGTAGCGCGGTGCTGCTGGTGATGGGTAGCTGGCCCCGGGCGTACAGCTGCCTTTCGAAGGCGTTGCTGGCCAGAAAGACCTCGCCGAAGTTGGTAATCAGATCACTGATCACCGGCATCCGCAGGGGTAGCCCCCAGGTCACCTCGACTTTGAGCAGGTTGGCATCCTGTATATTGAGGCCACTACTATTGCCCCGGGTGGTGGGTTTACGGTGCAGTGCGTCGTTGGGCAGGTAGGTGATGCCGCCGTCGCTGATACCAAAATCCTGAAACGCTTCCCGGGTGGGGTTAAGTACCCGCACCTGACTGTCACGAACCAGTTGCTGACTGACTCTGGTCAGGGTGTTCTGCCACTGCCCTTTGCCTGGGGCGTAGTAGGGCAACAGCCCTTTCGCTAACCCCCGGTAGAGCGAGGCGGGGCTGGCATTGTTGAACGAGCCGGTGCGGGCCGCAACGGTCACGGCATGATCGGCGGTGACTTTCGCTTCATAGATACGCGCCCACTCCACCGCCCCCATCAGCAGCAGAATGATCACCGGCAGGGCAATCAGGGACTCCACCATCGCGGCACCTCGCTGGCGGAGGTGCCGATGGCGAGCCCTGTAATGACAGGCAACAATCCCGGCCTTTAGTGCAGGATTTTGGTTCAGTTCATCCATGAATCGGTTCCCTTAGTGGTTCAGAGCGTGCTCTCTGTCGCGGTACTCCCAAGACCGAAGATCGAGCGGTCAAGCTCGACACCGGCTTCCCGCAGCTCTGTGTAGAAGCGGGGGGCGATGCCCATACTGCGGTAATGCCCCTGTATCTGCCCTTCGGCACCGATACCGGTCTGCCGGAATTCAAACAGCTTTTGCATGAGAATGACGTCTTCTTCGATGCCATCAATCTCGACAATGGAGGTCACCCGCCGGCGGCCATCTGCGAAGCGGCTCTGGTGAACCACAATGTCCACCGCTGATGCTATCTGTTCGCGGATCACTTTCACCGGCATATCCATACCAGCCATCAGTACCATCACCTCCAGACGGGACAGCAGATCCCGGGGGGAGTTAGCATGAGCGGTAGTCAGTGAGCCGTCGTGGCCGGTGTTCATTGCCTGCAGCATATCCAGCGCTTCACCGCCGCGGCACTCCCCGACCACGATACGGTCGGGCCGCATGCGCAGGGCATTACGCACCAGATCACGGATGGTGACTTCGCCGCGCTGTTCAACGTTGGCGGGACGGCTTTCCAGCGAGATCACGTGATCCTGCGCCAGCTGCAGTTCGGCGGCATCTTCGATGGTAACGATCCGTTCAGATTCAGGGATACAGTCAGACAGGGCGTTCAGAAAAGTGGTTTTACCGGAGCCGGTACCGCCACAGACGATGATATTTTTACGGTGATTGACGCAGATTTGCAGAAACTTCGCCATCTCCGGACTGAGTGAGTCAAACTCCACCAGCCGGTTCATGTTGAAACGTTCTTTAAAGAATTTTCGGATAGTGACCACCGGCCCGGTCAGGGACAGAGGGGCGATGACTGCATTAACCCGTGAGCCATCCGGCAGCCGGGCATCCACCATGGGTGAGCCTTCATCAATACGGCGTCCCAACGGCGCTACTATACGTTCAATAACACTGAGCAGGGATGCGTCGCTGGTAAAGCGGGTGGTGGAGCGACTCAGCCTGCCCGCTTTTTCCACATAGATACGATCAGGGCCGTTAACCATGATTTCGGTTACCGAGTCGTCGTCCAGCAAGGGCTCGAGCGGCCCCAGGCCGATCGATTCTGCCACCGTTTCCCGGATAAGCCGGGCATGATCGCAGCCTTGCGGCAATTTTATTTCGCCGCCTTTGATAATCTGTTGAGCGGTTGCTTCGGCCTCATCCCGCAACTGCGCATCGGTGTAGCTATCGATCAGAGTGCGCTTGAACAGATCCATTTTCTCCAGCGTTTTCTGCTGCAGCTGTTTTTTCAGACGGGTCCAGTCTTTGGAGTCTTGCTCTGTCCGGGGATCTGCCGGGGGCTGAGCGACAATCGCCTGAGGTTTTAGCAAAGGAACCCGCGCTTCGGACTCTGCAAGGTTATCCTGCGCCGGGTTGGTGGCAGGCTCCGGGGATACCGTGCAGTTCTGCGCACCAACGATCATGATGCGAGTGTCTCCCAGCTCAATCAGTGATCGGGCTTCAGGATTGATTAAGCGGGTCTGGGGTTCGCCATTCACCTGCATGGCGCAACCGTTCATAACCGTAAAAATAACATCATCCGGCTCAATGTCGACGGTTGCGTGAAGCTTTCCCACGCTCTTATCTTTAATACGCAGGTCGGCAAACAGCGAGCGCCCCAGGGTATGTTTTCCAAAATCCAGCTCACGTATGACCGCTTTTTTTCCCGGTTCAGTTATCTCTATCTGCAACATCATTCAGTCCATTAAATGAAAGCCCATGGTCTCTTCGCTGTCTGCGTAGAGGGTTTGCGCTTTTTGTCGATGCTGACCGACCTGCTCATGGTTGGCGTCGATCACTGTGGGGGTCACCAGTACCACCAGCTCGGTCTCGTTATTTCGGAACTCTCTGGATTTAAACAGCTCGCCCAGAATCGGCAACTGGCCCAGCCCCGGGACCTTATCAACGATCTTGGAGTCCTGCTGGCTGAACAATCCGGCAATCACCATGGTCTGGCCGTCGTAGACGTTCATCTGGGTCTGGGTGGTGCGTTTCAGCAGGCCCGGCACTTCACGGATGGAGACCGAACGGTCGATGGAGCTCACCTCAACCTTAACATCGGAGCGAATATACCCCTGTTCGTCCACCTGCGGTTTGACCTCAAGAATGATGCCGTACTCGCGGAATTCAACTGATATATCACCGTCGTTGGTGAAAGGTATGGGGAACTCGCCCCCGGCCAGAAACCGTGCTTCCCCACCGCTGATACAGGACAGGGTAGGCTCTGCCAGCACTCTGGCATCACCGTTATTATCGAGCAGATTTATGACCGACCTGACCGATGTGGACAAGCCAAAATAGCGGTTACTGTTACCGGCGTTGAGGGGCATATCCGTTACCCCCGGATTCAGTGTTGCACCATCGGGCAAAGGAGCCCCCCGGAACAGACTATTGGTCTGATAGTCGCCGAGAAAGGAAAACACCGGGCCATTCATCAGGTCTGCCCAGTTAACGCCGATATTTTTCAGGGCATTGCGGCTCACTTCGACAAACCGTGCGTGTATCAGCACCGTGGGTTTATGTTCAAATTCCGGCGCACGCACCAGTGAATAGACATTCGGATACTGTCCGGCGATCTGCTCAACCCGTTGCAGCTCAACCGCGCTGGCTACCTGACCATCCAGTACATAGGTATTACGTATCTGAGAAACTGTAATACCTTCAACATTCCGTACTAACTGCTGTAGCTCATTCAGGTTCAGGCCGGCAAGCTGTCCATCAACCTGAATCAGATGGAGTTGAGGCTGCCCTTTCCGGGGCCAGATTCTCAGGTCTGTGATGCCTTCCTGACGGGCTATCAGCAGCACTTCCCCCCGGTCTTTCAGAAGCTTAACCTGCGCGATTTCGCCGTTTCCAACAGCGACCCGGGCAACATCCTTCGCGGGCAGCAGCAGCGTCTGCCCCTGGGTAACAAAGTGGGTGACCGGTTGCTGATCAGCCGCTGCACTGACAGTCCATGAAACCGTGGTGCTGATTACAGCGACCATGATCACAATCCATGTGCGGATCAATTTCAACTTACTCTCCTCCAATGATGATCTCGACAGCCGGGGCCGATGATGCCACTACACCTAACAGGTCACGCTTTCTGACCGGGTCCTTATACGCGGTGCCTGTTTCCTGAACACCGCGCAGAATAAATGAGATATCCCCCACCTTTTTAGCATGGGTGACTTTCGCCGCGTTTTCCGGCGTCAGCTCCAGAGTTACCGTGTTGTACTGAATCACTTCACCGGTGGGATTCTCTGAAGTTTCAACACCGGTGGCAATGATTCGCACATTGGATAGCAGGGGCATGGTGGCCAGCGAGCCATAACGTTTGGTTGTCAGCAGCATATCGACCCGGTCATTGGGTGACAGCATACCGGCCGCCGAATCGAGCTTATTCACGCTGACAGTCACCGCCCGGGTGCCAGTATCAATAAGCGCCGCAAACTTACCGCCTTTGCGCTGCGATACGTGGGACTGGAGGATGGTTTCACCGGCTTTCACCGCGTAAGACAGGGCAAATCCACTGATCAGATCAAACTCATTTTCACCGATCGCATCGGAGTGAACAAATCCGGCGGGCACACCGCGCAACGCCACAGTCGCGGGGCTGACGACATCCCCAGGACGCAGGTCATACTTTGCTACGACGACCTTGACCGGTTTGTACTGGCGATCAAGCTCGGCTTCTTTCGAGGCCACTGAATTTTCGATGTACTGAAAGGTAAGGTATACCGCCACTGCTCCGGAGCAGAGCGCACCTACCAGCATCACCAGGGTGAGAAAGCGTCCCTTCATGCTATCAACTTCCTTAGTTATTAATGCGGTAACGACAATGTATCTGAGTAATTATCATGGTGGGTTTCCAGATCTTCGGTCACCCCGGGCAAAACCAGGAAAAAGATACCGGCAAACACGCTGGCAATAATGAGATATTCCAACAGTGTACTTCCAGCCATCCGGTATCGGTTATTGCTGCGGTAATCGTGCATGCTGTCCCTCTGTGGTGATAAGAACCAATGAACCCGGGTAATCTTCCCGCAACTGAATAAAAACCGTCAGACGACTGTGATCTTTGCGGAATACAGATCGGTTTGCGGCCGACCTGGACTGCAAGCGCCAGCCTTGTTCGGTAAGCAGGTTTTCGACCGAATCATGACTGCCCTCTATCCCCGCATGGGTGGCCAGTACTTCCATCGAATAGGGCACCCCCTGATCAACATAGTGCTGCTGCATCACGCTCTTCATACCATCAGGATATTCCTTATCCAGTCCGGAAAGGTTCTGTTTTTTATGAGGCAGTTCAGAAACGGAAAAGGCTCCTTCAACTCCGGTCAGGTCGGGGCGCAATTGCACCGAATAAAACCATTCCCCATCAGAAGTACCCAGGTGCAGCCAACCCTTATCATTTAGCTGTGAAACATCCGCACCGCCCCCCAGCTTTTGCAGAAACATCTGGAACTGAGCGGTAGCAGAATCCAGATCGTTATTGACGTGGAATCCTCGCATATTCATCTTCAGGCCGTTATAGGCCATATCCCGGGAGATCCAGTGGCCACTGATCCCTTCAGGCAGAGCCGGTGCAGGCAGTTCCGCCGCAGCCGGCAACCCCAGCAGCAGAAAACAAAGCATCAGACCGAACCGGCTCATTGAATATACTCCGATAAAATCTGATGACTGTCAGGGATCACATCAACATCACGGCCATACCGGCCCTCTTTAAATAGCGGAAATGCGCCAAAGGTATGGGTGCCCGGATAAACAGCCGCCTCAACCTCGTCATTAATCACTAAACCTTCTGTACGACGCTTAAACTCAGCATCGCTGGCTGAGATCCAGGTATCAGAAAGAATGGCTCCTGTGGCGGTGAGGTTTAAGGTTTTTTCTTTCTCGTAACTGGCCGGATCGAAGAAGCCAATCAGGGTTGAGGGCTTCTGCTTCACCGGATTACGGATACGGTCCGTAATCGGCATCGACACCTGATAGTGACTCAGCTCGGCACGGGTCAGTCCGAGTTCTTTACCTCTGATACCGGCATAAGCCCCTCCTGCCACCAGACGGTTATGGCGAACCGGCTCCGAACGCCGCTTCGCCACATCGACCCGTACAGTAGAGCCATCTGCGACCATCAGGGTACGGGTTCGATGATCTCGCCAGAGAAACTCTTCTGTCGTGCCCTGATTCACTATGATCTGATGATCAACCACCGGTGCTTTACGGTGGCCAAGGAAGCGGTCCGTGGTTTCATACTCCAGTTTCGAGGCGTCTTTTTCACGACCTCCGGGCCAGATCACATTTTCCCAGATAACATAGCGGGTGGATTCCACAGTTTTATGCTGCATATCGGCATACTTACCCAGCAGCGAGATGCCAAAAAACAGAGGAATAGCCGCCAGACAGCCGATGATCAGCTCCAGTGTCGCGGCGCCCCGCTGCGCAACGCCAGCACTCAATGTTGTTTCCAGGGATATTGTTCAGGCACTGCCACAGCTGCCTGTTTGACACAATGATGGGCGATACTGGCGACTTCCAGTTTACTCATCAGCTCGCCAGCCTTTCTCATTTCAGAATCCAGTATGGTTCGCCAGCCGTACAGGTAGGCATCACAACCTGTACGGCTGACAGGCCCCGGGGCAGATTCCGGATCTATCTGTTCACAAGCAACCCCTTTGACGCGACCTTCTGGGCCCACCGGATCGACCTGCTCCGGCGTACCCAGCCGCCATGGAAGCTCTACTTTATCCCTGGAACTGGCCCGCCGGACTGAATAAATATTCTTTGATGCATCGTGGGTATATATCTTTCCTTCGATGGTTTGCCAGCGCACCTGCTTAAAAGGAGAGTAAACAACCTGTTCAGGAAGCCTGGATCTGACAAAATCGTAGAGCTTTCCGTCAATCTCCTCTTTACGTAAGGCAGGAGTTATTATCTGCTTTCGCTTTGCTATCAGATCGGGTTTATCGATGCCTTTTAAGGATAATACCCCCCACTGCTTATCAATACTGTACTGTACAATGAATGCCGGAGTTTCATCTGTATCACAGTTAAGTGGAGGGAAATCACTGGCCCATAAAAGCCCTGGGATAAAAGACAGTATAAGTGCGAGTATTTTCATTATCAGATCCCCGGCAATGGCTCGACTAGTTTAGTGTTCCAGAAGGGATTAAAGAGATTGGCATATTCATCCTGATGCCCTGAAAAGCCTTCCGTAGGTTTTTTAAAAAAAACCCGCGCCCGCCCTAGCGCACTGATAGATACCCCCGTACTATCGATATTCATCCGCTTATTCGGGGTACTGAGGTTATCCTTTTTGGTGGTCAGTGCTACGACATCCATATAAAGTGGATAGTCATCGCTTTTCAGCCATCCGGCACCGTTCATTCGGGTATAACCGGATATACCCTGATAATTTCCAGCAAACTCACTGGTATCAGCTGCCCCTTCACCAACAGTACTCCAGGACCATTTCCAACCCCGTTTAGTTAAAACGTAGCGCCCGAATTCGAGCTTATCTTTAGCTCGCCACTCAGTCAGTTCAGCGTCCATGGTATGGGTTGTTGATGCCTTCTTTCTGAGCTTAAAAATAATGCTAAATTGCTTTTCCCAGCTGCGGTTATTTAACCAGCGTTCTGAGCCGGCATAACTCATCTCTACCAGTTGTTTCATTTTTCCACCGTCACTGCCCGGATCCATCACCTGCACCGCACCGGCCAGTGCCGCCCTCTGAGCCAGCATCATTGTAGAAACCAGATCTTTAAACGCTGCACCGCTACCGACCAGCTCGCCAGGACTATTAACTTTCAGATGAGGATCGTAGGTTTTTACGACCTCCTTCATCAGTTGGTCAATTTTACCGGCGTTCAGGTCAGCGACCGCTCCTCCCTGAGAAGCATAGATAAGGCCATTAATGACACTGACCGAGGGAACAAGCCCCTGAGCACTGATCTCAGCAAGCTGCCGGATCCTTGCTGAAGACTGCTTTACTGCCTGACTTGCCGCCGCCAACCATGGAATGTAGCGGGCAAAACGATCAATGGTTATCGCTGCATCTTCTATATAACGGACCCAACTGACATAGGTGATCAGATGCCCGACAGCAACATGGTTGGCCACCATCGCCCGGTTGGTATACGCCATATAATTGAGGTTGCGGGCTACCCAGACTCCGGAACTGTACGCAGCGGCATCGGCAGCATTTGTGGCGATGCCTTTATCGGTGGCTTTCTGGGTGGTGTTAAACATCACCACCATCAGCACGCCACCAACCGCCAGCATAAAGAGAATCAGGGGAAGTACCTGCCCTTCAGCACGTTGATACATGATATTTTCTTCAGGTCAGCATAGCGCCAACCTGATGTATCAATCAGTTCTGTTCGGTATAGGTAGCAAGGGTATCGGTAACTTTACCGCGATCACTGGCGGCCTTCGCATTATTGCCCGCCTCAGTCACATCGCCTTTGCCATCTTTACCCGCCATCTCTTGTGCCATGGCTGCAGTCTGGTTACCGATAACATCACCGAAGGAAGCGAACACACCAATCGCAGCAACTGCAATCAACGCAGTGATAATAATATACTCGGACATACCCTGTCCCAGCTGTTTTTTACGGAGAGAAATAGATTGACGGATGGTATTATCCATTGCAACGTTCCTTGTATTAAATTGAGAGCTATTGATCTGCCTGATCGCAGATAATTAATCATTCCATTGGCTGGCTAAAATATCATTATTATTAATATTTGCAATACCTGACATTATTTTTTTCAGCGATTAACGCTACGTCGCCAATAGTTTTTTGATACAGCTCATTTCCAGGAACAATAAGCAGGCCTTTCCCGTTAAAGATCAGATAGTTTTCTGCTGAGTAATCAAGTAACAGCCAGGATCCTTCAATAGTATTTATAACAGCTGCTGCACACCCGGAAGGGATTCCTTCAGGTGTAGAAATATCGGTTTTTACCATGACAAAAAAACGTTCGAATAGCTCAATACTGTGATCTTGACTAATTCCGAATTGGCGCAATAAAAATGTCCGGTAATTAATCCGGAAACGGTCACCTGGCATGATAGTTCTTGCTTCTGTCATCGACTCGGGAGGATATCGCCCGAATATAACCGTCCCCAGAGCAACAAAGAAAATAACCAGCCAGCCCCCCCGTCCCTGTATTAGTAATCCAGACGAGACCGCAGGGTTACGCCGGAAACAGGCCCCCATAAACACAACTGACAGTATCAATAGCACTGCAGTAAGCAGAAGAATGCTCTGATAGTAACGGATAAAGAAGCTACGATTTACTGTCGGAACACGCGAGACCAGTACGCCACTCTCATCTTCTGCCATGACTGCCTGTACCGAACCATCCGAACGGATGAAACTACCGGGACCGCCATTCACCGCCCGAATCAAAGGAACCCCTGTTTCAGCGGTCCGTATCTGATCAATTTTCTGATGTAACCGAGGTAACAACCCACCTCTCAGGCTCCGATCATTGGCTGTTAGAACAATAAAACCAGCCGTTTCTGACAAATTTCTGTAATGGTAGGCAAGCAGACTGTCGGAGCAGATCATAGATAAGAACGGCACCTCACGGATAAACATCAGCGCCCTGTACCCTGAAGCAATAATATTGGACTCCACTAATGGCACAGGTGCAGCTTTCCGGGATATCCCGATGATCCGTCGTTCGCTATCCAGTAAGACATTTTCACTGATTCGCCCACCAGAGTCTGCCGCTCTGTAACGGTGGAAAAGCAGGCTAGCGGCGGGAACTGACTGGAAAAACTCATACCAGAAGGGAGGAATTTCCTCGGTTAAAACTGGCAACACCGATTCTGGGAATACGACAAGATCCACGGGCTGCTCCAGTTGCCGGGCGATCGTGGTAATTGATGCCGTCCTGGCTTCCAGGTTTCCCTGCAGGCCCGGAAAATCAATCATCTCACCACTCATGTCCGTTTGCATCACGGCCACGGTAATATCCGTTCTTGTGCTACCACTATCCGGCTGGTTTACACTCACCGCAAACCAGACACCGGCAACAAGCAATCCCGACAATATGAGCATCGGGCTCCGCGCCAGCAATACCGCGCCTCCCCAATACAATCCTATCTGCCACTCGGCACCGATAAGAGGCAGTAACAACGCCATTAACGGGCTATCGACAAAGAACGTGTTAAAACTGAATGGGTAACCCAGGAACCCCAACAAGGCCTCGACAATCAACATCGGCCATATGACCCAGATAAACGCGGAACCAGGATAAAGCCTTATCAGTACGGACGAAGCAGATGCAATCAATGCAAAAGAAACCGCCAGCGTAATGATAAGAAAAAGACACAGCAGCCAGGATGCATTAACAACAGCAACATAGATGACAACAGCTACACAGGCGCCTGCAAAACATCCCAACACTCCTGAAACAACAGGAGATGCACAATGGCACACCCTGGCCAACAGTAGATAACCTGCTAACGCCGCCAGTGAAAAACCATCAAAAGCCAACGCCGCGGAGAAACCAGTAGCGATTAGCAGGCCTGAGACAACAGCCTGACTACCAGCCCAGGGTCTGCAGATCATGTAATGTTTTTTCGAGTACGGCCTGACGCTGATCAGGCGGAGTTACCTGTAGATAGCGTTCAAGATATTTTCGCCCTATCGTAAGATTGATCAGCGTAAGATTGTATAGTGCTTTGCGGTGCCTTGAATCAGCCAATACAGCATGCTCAAAATATCGTTCCGCTTCCTGCTGTTTACCTAAACGGTATGCAGAGACTCCAAAGCGAAACCAGAAATCCGCATCACCTTCCTGTACTGCCAGCAAGGCCTGATGCTTCTGATAGCTCAACGCCCAGTTTTTCTCAACATATGCATTCACCGCTTCGCTCGACATCATTGCCAGATCAGCCTCAGGCAAGATCATCGTTTCCCCCACAGACTGCTGAGACACACACCCCTGCATCAATAAAGAGATGAAACTAATCAGTAAGTATTTCATTATACTTTTCTCTCAGGTTGATTCTGTTACCGGGCTTCAAACCAAAGCCACGCGCCATATGGGCGTTCAGTTCCAGTACATAACGTGTTTTTCTGGGTGCCAGACAAACCCTCCAGGGCGATAACGCCTTCTTGTACTTAAGCACCAGACCTGATCTATCGAGAAAAACAACGTCTATTTTCTGGCGCATAAAGAAGGTATGGATACTGCCTCCGGGAGAGAACAGTAGCGCATTTTTCCCTTTGACAGGTCGGGTAATAGCGCCGGTAAAACGTTCAGAAAACGATTGCATCACGACAATATCAAGGCCTTCACGGGTGGATAATTGCTTCATTTACAGAACCTTCCCCAACAAGCCGGACTCCAGAAACTGGACCACTATAGGCACAGAAATAATCATAAATGTCAGCGGAAACAATAGTCCCACCAGAGGCAACAGCATTTTTACCGGTGCCTCATTTGCCAGTTTTTCAGCACGGAGAAAGCGCTCCTTACGCCGTTGCTGAGCCTGACTCTGCAATACCCCGGTGATACTGCCCCCGCTTTCATCAGCCTGAATGATGGAGGCAACAAAGTTGGTCATCGACGCAAGACTAACCCGCTTCGCCAGCATTTCCAGTGCCTCTCTACGCTCAATACCTGTGCGTATATCTCTTTGATACCTCAGCAGCTCCTCTTTCAAAGCCCCCGGAACCATCTTTTCAATCCCTTGCTGTACCGCACCGGTAAAAGGCAGTCCGGCACGCATGCACAAAACCACCAGATCAAGAAAAAAGGGAAAGTGTTTTTCAACGGAAAGCTGTCTGCGTTTGGTCAGATCACGGACTTTAATGTCGGGAAATATAAAACCGATTGCTGACACGACCATCACTATCATCACGATCCGCCAGCCATCATTCATGCCGGACAACCAGCAAAGCCCGGCAGAAAAAAGCAGACCGAAAACCAGACCGAAACGCTTCAGCACGACAAACTCCGCAGGCGTTAAAACATAACTCAGCCCGGCAACCTGCAGTTTAGCGGTCAGCTCCCGGGTCTGAGCCGGGGACATAGACTGCTCAACCGCTGAAGAGTACATTCGTAACAGTGGCCGTAACATCTTAAACAGCCTGCTGGTACCAGAAACATCGCGCCATTCTGATATATTATCTGCTGGCGCAACCTGGCTTAATACCGCCGGAATCATCACCACCAACACCACGGAAAGGCCTGCGAAAAGCAAACCGATGGCCTGTAAGCTGCTATCAAACATCAATGTTCACTATTTTGTAGATCATCCATACGGCAAGCGCCATCATGGCAGTCATTACTGCCATTACCGCCCACCCCCACAATTCGGTATACAGCACTGCCATCTTTTCCGGTTCCAGCGAAAACAGAATGGTTCCCACACCAATTGGCAGAATACTAATCACCCAACCCTGCATCCGCCCCATCGCAGTCAGGGCTTTGATCTTTCCTTCAACCTGAGCTTTTTCCCGTAAGGTTTCACTGAGTGTATCCAGAGTATCTGCAAGATTTCCTCCCACCCCCCGGGCTATGACAATAGCGGTGGTCAGAAGATCCAGTTCCTGACAGTGCAGGCGTTTGCTCATATCCCTCAGAGAGTCTTCCAAATCCCGCCCTACACGGGTTTCTGCCACAATCAGGCCAAACTCCTGGCTCAGTGGTGCAGGCTGTCTCTGGGCCAGCATCTCTATACCTTTACCCAGACTGCCTCCCGCTCTCATTGACGCTGCCAGCGATGCCAGAGCATCCGGTAACTGATAAACAAACTGAGTCAGACGATGCTTGCGATAAAAGTACTGATACACCCAGGGAGCAGACAAGCCGATCACTGTGCCTAAAACAGCACCGACTGGACCCAGCAACAGGAGACCCAGAAAGAGAAGCAGAAGCGTGGCCAGCAATGACGCTAATAAAAGAAAACGCGGCGATGCGCTGATAAAACTGATACGCAGTTTTTCTTCAACATCACTAATCACCCGGGTCTTATACAAACGGGACAAACTGAGAGAGTACTTACTAAGCAGATAAAATGCGGCTAAGCCGCCAACAAATGCAGCAACAGCAGAGATTGCGAGGAGAGTATTCAAGATCGTCAACTCCGTGACCCTTGTAGCACAGAACCTGAAAGAGGTCTCGCTACGTACTATAAATAATCCTTTATTTGCCGGGGATTATATAAGAATGTTCTCAACAAGCAAATACGGATACATCCGTCTTAAATACCGTCGATATGAAACCGCGTTGAAAAAGAGATTCACCTGAAGGCCAGGAAAGCAGATTAAGGCTGAGAAAGCTGCGAACAAGTTCGATACGCCTCTGGCTTACAGGACGGTTCGAGAACAAGGCAGCTTGGAAAGGACTCTTCATTCCGCTGCGCTACCTTTCGCGCGTTAGACTGTTTTATCGATCCGCAGAGAAAGTCCCGGACTTAATTCGCAGGCTCTCTAATTCATCTATACTGACTCCCGTGACCGGCGGGAAGGGAGTGTTATGTATGTCAGACTCCTACGATCTTCTGATTATAGGCGGCGGTATTAATGGCACAGGTATCGCGCGAGACGCAGCAGGAAGGGGTCTGAAAGTCGCGCTCTGCGAAATGAATGATCTGGCTTCAGCCACCTCCTCTAGCAGCAGTAAACTGATCCATGGCGGGCTTCGTTATCTTGAACAGTGTGAATTCCGTCTGGTAAGAGAGGCCCTGGCCGAGCGTGAAGTGTTACTCAATATCGCTCCGCATATTATCTGGCCTCTGCGATTCCGGCTACCCGTACAACGGAAACTTCGACCGGCCTGGCAGATTCGAATTGGCCTGTGGATATATGACCACCTCGCCCGAAGAGATCTACTGCCATCCAGCAGTACCCTGGCAGGCGCAGACCCCCTGCTATTTGATCCTTACCAGAGTGTGTTCGAGTTCTCTGATGCCTGGGTCGATGACTCCCGACTGGTAATACTGAATGCCCTGAGCGCCAGTGAGATGAGCGCAACCATTCTTCCCCGACATCGCTGTATCAGCGCCTCCCATGATACCTCCGGGTGGCACATAACCCTTAAGAATCAGGTTGATGGTGATAGCTTCAGTCTCAGAAGCAAAGCGCTGATCAATGCCGCTGGCCCCTGGGTGGAATCTCTGTTTGAAACAGCCCTCCAAAGCCCCTCTCCACACTGCATCCGATTAATCAAAGGCAGTCACATTGTGGTCCCCAGACTACATGATCAGCCCCACGCCTATATGCTGCAGAATAAAGATCAGCGCATCGTCTTTATATTGCCCTTTGAGGAGTACTTTTCTCTGATTGGCACTACCGACGTTGAATACAGCAAACCTCCGGAAACTGCACGTATTAGCGATGAGGAAACTCAGTATTTGCTGGATACTGTTAATGACTACTTCACCCAACAACTGAGTAAAGCGGATATTGTGCACAGCTATGCTGGCGTACGCCCGTTAATGGATGACCACCAGAATCAACCTCAGAATGTTACCCGGGATTACACCCTGACACTGAAATCAGGCACAGACTTTCCACCACTGTTGTCAGTGTTTGGTGGCAAAATCACTACCTATCGAAAGTTGGCAGAGAACGCCCTGGATATACTGAAGCGATTTTTCCCGGAATCCGGCAACGGCTGGACATCCATTCCCCCCCTGCCGGGCGGCGATATACTCAGTCGGGTCACCTTTGCTGTCGAATTACAGAAACGTTACCCCTGGCTGCCAGACAACATCCGACAACGATATCTTCGCAGCTACGGTACCCGGACCCATACTCTGCTCAGAGACAGACATACAATAGCCGAGCTGGGACATCACTTTGGCGGAGAACTGTATCAGGCCGAAGTAGAGTATCTGCGATGCTTTGAATGGGCCCGAACCGCAGATGATATCCTCTGGCGCCGGACCAAACAGGGTCTGTTGCTGACTCAGGAACAGCTCACCGGGCTCAATAACTACCTCTCAGAACAGCATTGAACAACTGCGACAAACTGTCACACCAATCGTTGCAATAGCTTGGTTATAATGGCCCTTTCTGCGACAGTTAACCTATGAACAGCATCAGTAACACCCGCCACCAGCTCTTACAGCTGGGCTATATCAGAACCATCACTATTTTTGGTCAGGGTGGTTTGTTGCTGTACCTGTTTTTCGGCCTGCAGGTAAGTCTGAATTTCTGGCTGGTTGCCACGGCATTGCTGGCAATGGCGCTACTTAACCTGATGTCACTGTACCGATTGAGTTCACCACTGCCCATTACCCAACTCGAATTTTTCTTCCAGTTGGTTGCCGATATCACCTTCTACGGCTGCCTGCTGTATCAGGTCGGCGGCGTCGGCAATCCGTTTTCTGCTTTACTGTTGATCCCGGTGATCATCAGCGCCACCTCGTTGCCCCGCCGATTTACCTGGCTGATCGGTTTACTGGTGACAATCTGTTACACCCTTTTACTGCGTTTCTATGTCCCTATTGAGCTACCGGACACCGGACACCAGCATCAGACGGACCTGTTATTCGACCTGCACCTGATGGGGATGTGGATTAACTTTATCCTGACAGTAGGTCTGATCACCTGGTTTATCGTCAGCATTCGTGAGCATCTACAGCAGAAAGAACAGAGCCTGATGCAGGCACGGGAGACCAGCCTGCGCAATCAACAGCTGCTCTCCCTTGCGACCATGGCCGCAGGCACAGCCCACGAGATCGGCACACCGCTGTCCACTATGAGGGTACTGTTACATGAAATGAAGCTGGACCATCCTGACGATGCTACGCTTCAGGAGGACATCGACATTCTTCAGAATCAGGTCGAGCATTGCGCAGAAAGATTACAGCACCTGGCCCAGTCCGTGCGGGAAGAGCAGAAAGAGGCACGACTGATACCGGCTGACAGTTTTATCGAAGAGCTACTGGATCGCTGGACCCTGCTGAGACCGACAGCAAGACTCAATAATCCGCAGATTGCAGATAGTAGTTACCCGGACATTCTCAGTTCCATCCCCCTGCAACAGGCTTTTATCAATCTGTTGAATAATGCCGCTGATGCTGCCGATGAACCTTTGGATATCCACCTGGATCTGTGCGATAACTGGATTGTCTTCTCCATTCACGACCAGGGTCCTGGCATCCCATTAGAAAAGGCCGAAGATATTGGTAAACCCTTTATCACCACCAAGGGGAAAGGCCTTGGTATAGGCTTGTTCCTGACTGCCTCAGCGCTGAACAGTTATGGTGGTGAAGTAAGACTTTATAATCACCCCGATGGCGGCACACTGACAGAAGTCAGCTTGCCTTGCAGCGCCCCCCCGATCGCAGGAGAGCAACATGTCTGAACCACTTCGTTTTCTTATCGTGGATGATGATGAGATGTTCACCCGGGTTTTGTCCCGGGCAATCAAGCGCAGAGGGTTTGAAACCTGCGTCGCGGGTTCCGCAGAACAGGCATTGCAGCAACTGAAAGCCTTCACGCCTGACTTCGCCACACTGGATCTGAAGATGGATGGCGCTTCCGGTATCAACCTGATCCCGGCACTGGTGAAGCAGAATCCTGATATGAAAATTCTGATTCTGACCGGCTACGCCAGTATCTCCACAGCTGTAGAGGCGATCAAACTGGGTGCTACCGACTATCTGGCCAAACCCGCCGACGCTGATCAGATACTCGCCAAGCTGCAACACAGTGAACCCGACCCGGATATTGAAATCGCTAACAAACCGATGTCGGTAGGCCGACTCGAATGGGAACATATCCAGAAAGTACTGACCGAACACGACGGCAACGTCTCAGCCACCGCACGAGCACTGGGCATGCACCGCAGAACCCTGCAACGAAAACTGCAAAAACGTCCGGTGCGGGAAGAGCATTGAAATAGGAGTGGCTCGTGGCTCGTGGCTCGTGGCTCGTGGCTCGTGGCTCGTGGCTCGACAAGATTTTGTAGGAGGCGCGCCCTCGCGGCGATAACCTGATTCAATGCAAACCTATCGCAGCGGGGGCGTCGCTCCCACAGATTAAGATTAAACCCAACCAGTTCATAAACAGCTTTTCAATCGGGGCTGGAAGCCCCTCGCTACGGTAGTTTTTTTCCACTCCGCAACGCTTTTCGCTTTTTCGAGAGAATTGGACTCCCCTCGCCCTGATATCAGCAGCGAGGTATGCTGAATTCGACCAAAAATTAGCTAGGAGTCCAATACATGAACAATACCATTGTCGGCGTCGATCTGGCCAAAAAAGTGATTCAAGTGTGCGTTGTTAAACGCCATAAAGTCTTACTTAATGAAGCGATGAGCGCTTCAGAATTCAGTCTGTGGCTGGCAACCCAAAGCTCTGTGGTTATCGTTTTTGAAGCCTGTTCTATGTCGAATTACTGGAAGCAGAAGGCTCAGGAACACGGTCACATCGCACGACTGATCTCTACTCGCCTGGTTGCAGCGGTTCGCCAGCAGCAGAAAACTGATAAAAATGATGCACTGGCGATTGCGCAGGCTGCACAGTTACCTGAGGTGCAATTCATCTCCGGCAAAACCTTTGAACAGCAGGAATTACAAACCATTCTGCGCATGCAAGAGCTGGGCGTTAAACAAAAAGTGGCTCTGGGTAATCAGATCAGAGCACTAATCACTGAATTTAATATTACTGCATCTCCGGCTCAGGGTGGTCTGAGCAGAGCGGTTCAGGACACACTGGAAACGGCAGACAACGGCTTCAGCATGATCTTCATGGAGGCCTTGCATCTGACCTGGCAAGCCTATCTGGCAATCATTGAACGTATTCAGCACTATGATCAGCAGCTGGCTAAGGTCATCAAGCAGCATCCGGACTGTCAACGTCTGATGGCGCTGGAAGGGGTATCGGTGATCAATGCGAACCTCCTGAAGCTGGGGGACGACGTGAGTTTCAGGAGTGGTCGGGAAGCGGCGGCCTGTGTTGGTCTAACGCCAATACAGCACTCCAGCGGTGGTAAGGCCGTGCTGGGTAGCATAGGTAAACATATCCGTAACCAATTGGTGCGAAATCAGCTCATCAGCGGCGCGATGGCCGTGGTGGGGGCACTGAGCCGACGATCCGCTAAATCCCAGAAAGAAGTCTGGCTGAAAAATCTGATCGAGCGGCGGGGTAAACGCTGCGCCGCCGTGGCTTTAGCCAATAAAACAGTACGTACCGCCTTTGCTTTATTGCGGGATGGCAGCGAGTATCAGGCTCAGGCAGTCACCGCCTGAACCTGTAGGCAATGAAAAGCGCTTGATACAGATGCAGTCTTAATCAGTTAGTGGCTAAGAGCTCAGCGCTCGCTTTCGAGAGATGATAAGACTGTTCGCGCAAATCTCAGTGAGCCGGGGATCGCGTCCCCATAGTGAGCTCGGACATAAGCTTGCGTTTTTTCTGTTAAAGGGCGATTCATTGTTGACAGAGGGGAGTCCACATAAGCCACTAGCGAGCATTGCTATGCAATGCGGTCGAGCAAGGTGAGCTCTGCTCACCGTTCCAGCCACGATCCCCCTTCACCAGCTATCGGCACAAAATCATGCCCCATCACAAGACCCGCAAGGAAAACAAACTTTATTGCTCATCAATATACTTTTTAGCATCGAAAGTACGAATCCAGTCCGGATAAAACACCATCATACCGGTCATGATGATGCCGTTAAGTAAACCTTCCGGAAACATAATCAGCGGCAGGTACTGTATATATTCATGATGGATTTTAGTACCGGTGTAGACATCACTGATCCACAGCAGAAAGCCCATACTCAAGCCGCCGCACAGCGTTGCAAAACCAGCCCCAAGAAACGCGCAGAGAAACAGATAGACAAAGAAATTAGGCGGAAACCTGGCTTCCACAAGACGCAGGACACCATAACTGGCGATGACAGGAATCACGATAGTACACAGACCATTGACCGCAAAGCCGTTCCAGCTCTCTTGCCCCATCAGTGTTGTCCCCAGCAAAGCTGCGCTGGCAGA
Source organism: uncultured Amphritea sp. (assembly GCA_963669425.2). Taxonomy (GTDB): domain Bacteria; phylum Pseudomonadota; class Gammaproteobacteria; order Pseudomonadales; family Balneatricaceae; genus Amphritea. Next base: position 1,568,778 of record CAXXNC010000001.1, on the reverse strand, counting down.
CAGAATTGCCAGATCCCAGCCAAACATCAACGTCAACACCGTCACCCCGAGAAAATGGATACCCAGTCCCGGAGAAATACCGGCTCGCATCTGCCATAGCACCATCAGGGCAACGGTCGTCCCCATAAACAGGTGCTGGAGTTGACGATTACTGAGCAGGGTTTTCCAGGGAGCAAACCAGAGGGCAATTGCCAATACACTGAAGTAGCCTGCCTGGGCAAACCAGAACCAGAAACCAGTTATCAGATCAGAAGTCAGATTCATCTTATGGATCCATCATCACATTGATGGCAGTTTAGTCAGCGGTTGCAGGAGTCGATATGTCACAGCTCATTAAAACAGCATCTTCACGACCATCTGGCAGCGGATAGTAACCCTTTCGCACACCGTCCTGCTGATAGCCAGTCCGATGATACAACTCGATTGCCGCACTGTTAGAAGCCCTGACCTCAAGCAACACCCTGACTACGCCATTACTAAGCAACTGACGGTGACAGTTAAGCAGCAGACCTTTAGCCAATCCCTGCCCCTGACATGTCCGGGCAACAGCAATCTGCTGCAACTCAGCCTCGTCCAGTACTGTGGTAAACAGTGCATAACCAACCAGAATCTCTTGCTGAAAAAGGCCTGCAAACAGCGCACACTCATTACTCAGATACGCGCAAAGCTGCGCTTCAGACCAGTGACAGTCAAAGCAGTCAGCCTGAATAACTTTCAGTTCATTGAGATCAGCCAGACTCAGCGGCCTGACAGAGAGAGAATCTGACAACCGATTACGCCCCGGCGGCCCCAGCCGACTTTTCAAGATGATCCAGTAGTGGTTGCAGATCAGACCAGACTTCACGTTTACAACCCGGCACCGTCATCATCTCGGTAAGGCTGGCACTGGCAAGGGTTTTCACATCAGAGCGCAGACTGAACAGCATCCCTCTGAGGTGTTCCAGTGGTTCAGAACGCTCCAGTACCATTTGCGCAGCAGCCTGCCCCAGTAGCAGAACCACAGGCACAGGTTGTTTTTCGAGAGTTTTCTTCAGCTTATGCTGTACCGTCATGCGCGCCTGCTCAGGTCCCTGATCAAGAGATTTACTGGCAAACATCGGCCAGGGCAGCATGTAGTAATTGGCAGCAGTACCGCCTTTCAGACCGATAGAGCGCAGAATTTTATCCAACAGAATCTGCTGATGGGTATCAGCCTGAGATGCCGACTGACGCGCGTGTGGAGGTAGTGAGTCAATCACCAGGCAATCACCATAACTCATAAAGGACAGCTTGAACGGCGCCTGTACCGACTTATCCGCCGGACTATCGAGCTCAGCAGCGGATACATATTCCGGTTCTGAAATCGGTGTCGGTACCGCGGCAGTCACGATTGAAGCAACATCCACTGGCACAGTATTCTCAGTGGGAGGTGCGCTTGCCACAGGAGATCTGACTGGCTGTACAGGCTCACCGGACAAACTGGCATTCAGTTCAGCACGGGCCTGCTTCGCCGCAGCGCGGGATGCTTCAGGCGATACCATTGCCTGAGCCGCCGGCTGAGCTCCACCGGTTGCTGAAGGGCCGCCGCTGGACTGAGCTGTACCGGCAGGCGCTTGCTCTGGCCAGCAGAACTCGAACACCCAGTCCGGTGTCGGTCGCGCAGCCTGAAGCTGACGCCGGGGCAACCAACTGGTGATCCCCATGGCATCGAGATATTCATGCCGCAACGACTGATCCATAAACCTGCTCCGTTAGTCCTGTATTACCAATCCGATTTCAGTCATTACACCTGAGGGTGCGCTTTCTCTTCGGTCGACTCAAGCATATTCAGCGCATGCACGTAGGCCTTGGCTGAAGCAATAATGATATCGGTATCCGCACCCAGACCATTCACAATGCGTCCACCTTTTTCCAGTCGCACGGTTACTTCGCCCTGAGAGTCGGTACCGCTGGTAATCGCATTCACAGAATACAGTTCCAGTGATGCCTGAGAGTTAACGGTCGCTTCAATGGCTTTAAACGCCGCATCCACCGGCCCACTACCCGAGGCTTCAGAAACGGATTCCTGATCGTCCACTGCCAGAGTGACGCTGGCGACCGGAGTCTCACCGGTTTGCGAGGTGACTGACAGACTGCTCAGCTTATATTTTTCGTAGTGAGATGCGCGGGTATCGCTGACCAGCGCCTGCAGATCTTCATCGAAGATCTCATGTTTCTTGTCCGCCAGATCCTTGAAGCGGGCAAAGGCTTCATTCAGCTCAGCGTCGGACTCAAATACGGTACCCAGCTCTTCCAGACGGCTACGGAACGCGCTGCGACCCGAGTGCTTACCCATCACCATCTTGTTGGCATTCCAGCCAACATCCTGCGCGGTCATAATCTCGTAGGTTTCGCGGTGTTTAAGTACGCCATCCTGATGGATACCGGATTCGTGGGCAAAGGCATTCGCGCCAACAATCGCTTTGTTTGGCTGGACCGGGAAGCCAGTCACGCTGGACACCAAACGGGAAGCCGGCACGATCTGCGTAGTATCAATACCCGTATGCAGGCCCATCACATCTTCACGGGTACGCAGCGCCATCACGATCTCTTCCAGAGAGGCATTACCGGCACGCTCACCCAGACCGTTAATCGTACACTCTACCTGACGGGCACCGCAGTTCACTGCGGCCAGAGAGTTAGCTACCGCCAGTCCCAGGTCGTTGTGGCAGTGTACTGAGAATATCGCCTTATCAGAGTTAGGAATCCGCTCAATCAGTTGCTTAATGGTATGACCGAACTCTTCCGGTACCGCGTAGCCCACAGTATCCGGAATATTGATTGTACGGGCACCGGCATCGATCACCTGTTCGATAATACGGCACATAAAATCCAGTTCTGAACGGCTGGCATCTTCCAGCGAGAACTCCACATCATCGATCAGGTTACGGGCACGCTTCACCGCGTAAACCGCTTGTTCAATCACCTTTGGCGGTTCCATCTGCAGTTTGTACTGCATATGGATCGGCGAGGTTGCGATAAAGGTATGGATACGACCGGAGTTAGCATTTTTCAGTGCTTCACCGGCGCGGTCGATATCGGCATCCAGTGCACGGGAAAGGGAGCAGATCGTACTGTCTTTAATCGTATCAGCGATCGATTTAACCGATTCAAAATCACCCGGACTGGCGATCGCAAAGCCGGCCTCAATAACATCGACACGCATCTTTTCCAGTTGTTTGGCGATACGCATCTTCTCTTCACGGGTCATAGAAGCACCCGGACTCTGCTCACCATCCCGCAGGGTGGTATCAAAAATAATTACGCGGTTATTATCAGTCATGTGCAGGCTCCAACGGGGTGTTCCGAGCCCGGTCGTTGTGTCCTGAAACAGCGTTTCTGAACGGTACGCTCCGGATCGGAAAAGTCATTTTCGAGTGATATCCCTGAGCGGGGTAGGCCACTGGCAAAAAAGATGAATAAACAACGCCAGTATCACTCTGTATTTATTACCGACTAATATAACTTTCTGATGGCTATTTGCAACTGAATCACGTACAAATAACAGCCTGATCACCGCATAATACAAGGGGTTGAGCCCATGAACCGTGAATATTTCGACCAGCCTGTAGACCGCCTTTCCACCTCCAGCCAGAAGTGGGAGAAGTACCGCGATACCGACATTCTGCCGATGTGGGTAGCCGATACTGACTTTATGGCTCCCACCGAGGTGATCGAAGCCCTGCAGGCACGGATCAGTCACGGTATTTTTGGTTACACCAATACCCCTGCCGAGCTGAACCAGCAGGTCATCGAGCGGATGCAACAGCTCTACAACTGGCAGGTAGAGGCTGACTGGATTGTCTGGCTACCGGGTCTCGTATGTGGGCTGCATCTGGCTTGTCGCAGCACCGGTGCTTCTGAGACCAGCGTAGCAACCGCCAAACCTGTTTATCCACCGTTTATGTCGGCGCCAAGACTGTCAGATCGCAGCCTGATTACAATTCCGATGCAACAACAGGATAACCGCTGGCTGATCGATTTTGCTGCGCTGGAAAACTCAATCGAGGACGACACTAAACTGCTGCTGTTCTGCAACCCACACAACCCGGGTGGTACGGTGTATCGTCGTGAAGAACTGGAAAAACTGGCAGAGATATGTGTACGCCACGAACTGACCGTCTGCTCCGATGAGATCCACTGTGACCTGATACTGGAGCCGGGTCTTAAACATATCCCGCTGGCATCGCTGAATAAAACGATCGGGCAGCGCACCATTACCCTGATGGCCCCCAGCAAAACCTTCAATATCGCCGGTCTGGGTTGCTCATTTGCCATCATCCCGGATGCTACGCTGCGTAAGCAGTTTACTCAGGTGAAAAAAGGCATCGTACCGGACGTTAATCTGCTGGGTTATACAGCAGCGCTGGCGGCTTATACCGACGGCGACCGCTGGCTTGAAGAGCAACTGGATTACCTGCGCGGTAACCGCGATTATCTGGTTGAGCAGATTAACCAGATACCGGGGCTGAAACTGAACCCGGTAGAAGCGACCTATCTGGCCTGGATCGATGTCTCGGCGGCAAAGCTGGAGAACCCCGCCCACTTCTTTGAACAGGCGGGTGTGGGTATGTCACCGGGCCGTGATTTCGGTGATGACCGCTTTATGCGGTTGAACTTCGGCTGTCCGAGAGACACTCTGGAAGAAGCAGTATCCCGTATTCGCCGGGCCATGCCCAACCATCTGCCAGGTGGCTGATCATTCTGATGCACCGACCTTTAAACACGCTTATTGCCAGCCTGCCCTGGTATGATCTGCCAGGCAGCGCCCAGGCGCTTGATGCTTTCTGGAACCGACTCAGGGAGCAGCTCTGTCTGCAGCATCCGGATCTGCAACAACAACTCCCGCATCAGTTAGACCGTGAGACAGGCCTTGAGCGTCAGTGGAACAGCACCGGACTGATCCTGAGCCAGTGCTGCGGCCCTGATCTGTTTCGGCCGGATACACCTGAACTGGAAGTGATCGCCCGCCCGGTATTCAATGCTCTGGATTGCGAAGCGGGATACTATTTCAGCCATATAATCAGTCGTACAGACAAGCTCAGTGACGAACTGAGAGTAGTCGCCAACGGCCCGACATCCCGGTCCGGTTTTATCGCCCTACAGGAGTGGCTGCAACAGCAGGGTATCGAACCTGCACGGCTGCTTTTCAGCGGCTCTCATCAACAGAGCCTGTTGTGGATAAAAGAGGGGCGGGCTGATCTGGCCGCGATTGATGCCCACAGCTGGCAATGGTTAAAGGACGATACTCTGGCCATTCTGGATCGGACCGAAACAGCTCCGACACCGCCCTATGTAATGCACCACCAGAGCCCGGTCAGCGCAGAATCTATGCGTAAAGCGCTGGCAGTTGCGCTGCAGCAGAATTCCAGCGAGATCGGGATCTCAGATCTGTTACAGAGTGAAAAAGAATTGTATCGGGCCTGTGCCCTCAGGCCCTTGGAAACGGCAGTGCAATCACCTGATCAATCTGGTCTGTGCCCAGCGCCAGCATAACCAGACGATCTACCCCCATCGCCACACCTGAGCAATCTGGCATACCAGCCTGCAGTGCATCCACCAGCAGTTGATCCGTCGGCCGCTGTGGCAGCCCTTCATCAGCGCGTTGCTGAATATCCTGCTGAAAACGACGGGCCTGTTCAGCGGCATCGGTCAGCTCATGATAGCCGTTGGCTACCTCAACCCCGCCAATAAACAGCTCAAAGCGGCTGGCAACCGCTTCACCCTCAGCATTCTGTGATACCCGCGCTAAAGCCGCCTGAGAAGCCGGATAGTCATACACAAAGACCGCCCCCAGTTCAGCTAACTGTGGTTCAATCACATGGGACATCAGTAAGTTCAGCCAGTTATCCCGGTTGTCATCCTCAAACTCCAACTCGATATGCTGCCGGGTGATGGCTGCAAGCTCAGTAGCAGTGGCGTGATAGGGGTTAATCTGAAGAAAACGCTGGAACAACTCGCCATAGCTGAAACGTTGCCACAGCGACTTTTTCAGCACCAAACTGACCAACGCCTGCACCTCATCCATCAGTTGATTCAGCGACATATCCGGCCTATACCATTCCAGCATGGTAAATTCCGGATTATGGCGTTTGCCTGATTCACCGTTACGGAATGCCTTACAGATCTGATAGATCGCCCCGCTGCCAGAACAGAGCAGTCGCTTCATCGCATATTCCGGTGAGCTCTGCAGGTAGCGAGCGCTTTCCTGCTGTCCCGGAACAGGGTGATAGCGGCATTCGATTGTATCGATATAAGGATCACTGACCGCTGCCTGAGTCATCAGCGGGGTCTCTACTTCCAGCACACCCCGTTCGGCAAAGAATGCTCTGATCTGCGCCAGTATTTCCGCCCGCCTGCGCAGATTCTCAACCGGTGCCGTCGCCCGCCACTGTTCAGTCATCAGGTTCACCTGTTAAACCGTTTTAATCCTGTATTTCAGATACAAAAATGACAGCCGGAGCTGCCATTTTCAGATCAAAATTGCATTGAATGCGTTACAAGCGCTGTAAGAGCCAGGCATAACCAGCTGTGGAAACGGAGCTTAGTAAACTAAGTGAGTATTTCATAACTGGTTATAACGCAGCTATTACAAGCGCAGTAGCATTCAAACAATTTTTAAGCGCGGGATACATACTCCCCGGTACGGGTATCAATCTTCAGCACTTCGCCCTCTTCGATGAACAGTGGCACACGTACCACAGCACCGGATTGCAGAGTCGCTGGCTTAGAACCACCCTGAGCCGTGTCACCTTTCAGACCCGGGTCAGTTTCAGTTACCTGCAGTTCGACAAAGTTTGGCGGGGTCACAGAGATAGGGTTGCCGTTAAACAGAGTTACCTGGCAAACATCCTGCTCTTTCAGCCACAGGTGAGTATCACCAATCGCTGTCTGATCCGCAGCCACCTGCTCGTAGGTGTTCGGATCCATGAAGTGCCACATCTCACCGTCGTTGTACAGATACTCCATATCAGTATCCATCACATCAGCACCCTCTACGCTATCACCGGATTTAAAGGTGCGTTCCCAGGTACGGCCAGACATCAGGTTCTTCAGTTTCACACGGGTGAAGGCCTGACCTTTACCCGGTTTTACGAATTCAACATCAACCATGGAGCAAGGATCACCATCGATCATCACTTTCAGGCCGTTTTTAAACTGGTTGGTAGAATAGTTTGCCATAACAATCTCGAAACAAATTGGAATCAGGCTTCAGCGCCGCAAAATTGACAGACATTCTACTTGAAAGGAGAATGCGAGCAAAATTTCCGGCGAAATTAATCCAACCTAAGCACTTAACTTAAGCATTTTCAGCTATTTTTATGACCTCACCTGTACGGCTGCCAGATCACTGGCAAACACTTCTGAGCCAGACTCTCTCCAGCCCTGCAGAGCTGTTTCGTTATCTGGAGATATCTGATGCGGATAGCCAACGCTTACTGGAAGACGCCAATGCAGCCAGTCTGGAATTCGCACTGCGTATTCCCAGACCCTGGCTTGACCGGATCGAGAAAGGCAACCTGAACGACCCACTACTGCGTCAGGTACTACCACTGGGCGAAGAACTGAAAGATGTCCCCGGCTATGTCAGCGATCCACTGGCTGAAATGGAGAGTAACCCTCATAACGGTCTGATCCATAAGTACAAAGGCCGGGTGCTGATCATTCTCACCAGCGCCTGCGCTATCAATTGCCGTTACTGTTTCCGCCGGCACTTTCCCTATGAGGATAACCGACTTGGCCCGGATCAGTGGCAACAGGTGCTGACCTATCTGCAGAATGAACAGAGCATCACCGAAGTAATCTTTTCGGGTGGCGACCCACTGGTCTCCAGCGACAAGCGATTACAGCAGATGATCAGCGATCTGGAACAGATCCCTCACCTGCAACGGTTACGGATTCATACCCGTCTGCCAGTAGTTCTGCCACAACGAGTGACCCGAGAATTGTGTCAGATTCTGCAGAACAGCCGCTTGCAGACCGTCGTTGTAGTTCACAGCAACCATACCAATGAGATTGATCAGGACGTAACCAATGCTGTTACAGGTCTCAGACAGGCAGGTGTGACGGTACTGAATCAGGCAGTATTGTTGCGGGGCGTGAATAATTCAGTGCAGGCATTGAAATCGCTCAGCGAAACATTGTTCAGCAGCGGCATTCTGCCCTACTACCTGTTCACGTTTGATCCGGTAAAAGGTGCAGCACACTTCGACGTCCCCGATGATGAGGCCCGACAACTGATGCAGGCACTGCAATCTGAACTTCCGGGTTATCTGGTACCGAAACTGGCCCGGGAGATTCCCGGCCGCAGCGCGAAAACCCTGCTAGCCATTGATACGAAATAGATTATGACCGGCAAAACGACTACCAACACCGCGATTCAAAACCTGCTGCTGTTTATTGCGATCTGCATGTTTCCCATCGGCATGCTGGTACAGATAGGCAGTCCTGATGCACCGGATTCAGCCATAGACATTCGCTATATATCATTGCGGAACACCGCGGATATTCTGCCTTTGCAGGATACTCAGGTCAGTCCGGTGGCCTACACCGACATCAAATCCTTAAAACAACTGCCGGTTGCTGAAAAGAAAGAGAAGTTCATCGCCATGCTGCTACCGGCGATTCTGATAGCAAAACAGCAGCTTCAGGACCAACGGCTGCGTGTAGAGACACTGCTGCAGCAAACATCACTGACCACGCAGGAGCAGCGGTGGCTGGAGCAACTGCAACAGCGTTACAAAGTGAAAGATGCTGCCCGCTTACCTGCGCGGATGATCGCTGTACCCAACAGTCTGGTATTGGCGCAGGCTGCGATCGAAACCGGCTGGGGCAGCTCGCGGTTTTTCCTGCAGGGAAATAACGTTTTCGGGGTCTGGTCCTATAACCCTGACGAACCCAGAATGAAAGCCCGGAAAAGTCGGGCCGGCAAGGCGGTTTATGTCAAACGCTATCCATCACTGCTACAGGCAATTGATGACTATCTGCTGACTCTGGGACGCGGCAAGCCCTATAAAGATCTGCGCCAGGCCACTGAAACAAGCCAGAACTCGTTGATTCTTATTCAGCATCTGCAGCACTACAGTGAGCTGGGACAGGAATATATTCAGCGTCTGTCAGGCCTGATCAGACACAACAAACTACAGCGATTCGACAGTTATCAGCTAAAGCAGGGCTGAACGGCCTGTATCAGACTACCTGACCCTGCTCTGTTTCCAGCTCGATCAGCTGCTGCAGCAGATCGTCCAGTGGCAACGGCCGACCCAACCCGTACCCCTGACCATAATCAACACCGATTTCGGTCAGCATCTGGCGGATCTCATCATTCTCAACAAACTCGGCAATTGTGACTTTCCCCATCACATGGCCGATATCATTGATCGATTTCACCATCGCCAGATCCAGCTTGTCATCGAGAATGTCTTTCACAAACATGCCATCAATCTTGAGATTATCCACTGGCAGGTTTTTCAGGTAAGCGAAGGAAGACAATCCGCTGCCAAAGTCATCCAGCGAGAATTGACAGCCATAAGCCTTCAGCGCATTGATAAACCGCCGGGCCTCCGACAAGTTAGCGATTGCAGATGTTTCTGTAACTTCAAATTTCACCTTATAGGGCAGCATGCTGGAGCCTTCCAGCCGTGACAGAATGGTTTCCTTAATCAGATTATCGCCCATCGAACCACCGGACAGGTTGATGGCACAACAGCCCAGATGCCGGGTGAACTGATCAAAATTCTGTTCCAGCCAGCCAAACGCATGATCAACCACCCACTGGTCAATTCTGCTCGACAGCTGATACCGCTCTGCAGCTGGCAGAAACGCCCCGGGGGGGACACAGTTTCCATCTCGATCCAGCATCCGCACCAGAATCTCAACATCCGGCTTCAGCTGTGGATTCTGTAGTGGCTCTATGATCTGTCCATAAAGCATGAAGCGGTCTTCATCGAGTGCCGAATTGATTTCCGATACCCAGCGCATATCGCCTTCACGCTGCGCCAGCATTTTGTCTTCCGGCTCATACAGGTGCACCCGGTTGCGTCCGGCATCCTTCGCGGCGTAGCAGGCGGAATCAGCCTGTTTCAGAACTTCAGTGGCGCTGACACTATGTTCGTTCATTTCAACAACACCGATACTGACACCGATGTTAAAGACCTGCTGTTCCCAGCAGAACTTGAACTGGGCAATTTCATCCCGAATCGCTTCAGCCAGCGTGCGGGCATTATCCAGCGGGCAGTTCATCATGATAATGCCGAACTCATCGCCCCCCAGACGCGCCAGCGTATCACTGGCACGAACCTTATCCTGTAACAAACCGGCCACCTGACGCAGCAGTTCATCACCGGCAACATGACCACAGGTATCGTTCACGACTTTGAACTGATCCAGATCGAGGAAGCAGAAAGCATGCTGACTGCCTGGTTCCTGAGGTCCACTAAGCAGATTTTTCAGTCGTATTTCGAATTCTCGGCGATTCACCAGCGCCGTGAGCTGATCATGACTGGCGTGATAGCTGATCTGTTCATTGATCATGCGGTTTTCAGTGACATCCAGTAATGTCACCACGAAGTGGGTGAGAATCCCATCCAGATCAAAGATCGGCGCGATACTGACCTGAGCCCAGTACAGTACTCCACTCTTCTTGCGGTTAACGATCTCACCGTGCCAGGAGGGGTCCAGCTGTAACGCGTCCCAAACGCCAGCATAGTTCTGCTCACCGGGCTGCTCAAAATGCAGGACATTGATATTCTGACCAACCACCTCATCGGCCGCGTAACCGGTTTCTTCGGTAAAGCGGGGACTGACGTACTCAATCTCACCATCCGCCCGGGTTATCAGTACCATATTCGGACTGAATTCCACCGCTTTGGTGACTTTCATCAGTTCCTGCTCGGCCCGACGGCGCTCCTCTATCTCATGCTGCAATGACACTGTGCGTTCATGCACAACCTGCGCGACCCGCAAGGTACGTCCGGTCAGGGAAAGCAGCCAGCCTCCCAGCAAGGCCGTAAACAGCATTCCGGCCAGCAACACAAACCAGCTACTCCACTGAGTGACTCCAACAAAGAAATCATCGGCAGCATAGTAATCAAGACGATAGCTACGACCCCCGGTCTGAATCACGGTGCTCCATTTCAGCTCATCATTGTGCAGATGTTCGGTATGATCAGACATCGGCACCGGTTTGTCCGCGATCGTAATATCCGTCATCTGCAGATGAATACCGTCAGACTGGTCTTTCCTTAATCCGGATACCGCCTTGATAAAGCGTCCAACCTGAAATACCGCAGCCACAATGCCGCTGCGCGACAGCGCCATATCGACGCCATCATGCTCAACCGCCAGATACGCGACAAAACCATAGGCTGAGCCCTCTTCCTGTACCAGCGTAAGCGGCGCAGTCAATGCGACATTTCCTATCAACTCCGCTCTGGCTCGTGCGGCACTGGCCAGTTCACTACTAGCGATATTGAAACCATAAGCTTTTTCATTACCCCGCATCGGTTCAACAAAAGTAATCGGATAGTAGTAATCACGCTCAGGAGCAGACAGCATCTGGCCATCTTGCTGTCGCTCGGTAATTTTTCCTGGACCGTCCAGCCAGGCTTCATAGGCGATTCGATGCCGGTCCTCAATCCGGGGAATCCACTCCAGCGCTTTTATTTCCGGATAACGCTGCAACTTGTGACGGGTAAAACTGGAGAATTCCGCCGCACTGATGTGCTCAGTACTGATGAAGAAACTGCGTACCGCATAAAGCGCCTCAAACCCGGCATTAAGGCGATCCTGCATGTAGATATGCAGTTGTTCTGCCTGTTTATTAAACAGCTGCCTTCGCTCCTGCTCTTCATAGGTCTTGGTCTGCAGGAACAAGACAATGATTGCCAGCAGCACCCCAGCCATTGGCAAACCAATCGACAACCGCCGGTGATAGAGAGTACTCAGGGGAGAGGCAAAGAAAGCCAGTAACATCGGCGCCACAACCATCGCTCCGATACTGTCACCGATCCACCATGTCAACCAACTGACAAAGAACTCACCGGGCTGAATAATCCCCAGCACCAGAAAACAGCTGATCGTGGACAAACTCGCCACCAGTGAAGCCAATGGACCGATAATCATCAGGAACTGGGCGATCGACTTATCATCAATCAGTGCAGGAGTATCACCGGCCAGTCGGCGAACCAGCCATACAGCCCCTACCGCCTGCAAAACAGCAGCCAGACTCAGGAAGGTCATCAGACCTAAGGATCGGAGTAGTGTCCCGGTACTGTCAGTATTCAGCCAGGACTGGGAATACAACAGCATACAAGCGATGAACAGACCGAATGCAGCACGGTAACCGCGCAACATTATCGCAGCAATGGAAATACCTGCCGCCGGCCAGACCGCCGATGCTTCACTGGGAGGAATAGCAAACAGAGATAAAGAGACTTTTGCTACCAGCCAGTACGCGATTCCGGGCACAGCATGGGTCATTAGCCATTGCATCAGTGGAGTGTCCCAAAAACTGCGCGGGGGATTTTCTGCAACCATACTCTGCTGTTCTTAATACTCGATAATTCCGGAACCGACTGACTGTTCTGGTTATATACCATCAGCGGATGGATTCTAATGTACCCTATTCAAGATACACAGTTCGAGAAAAACCGGGCATTTTATGTGCCCAAATTGGATATTCCGTATCCAGATCATTTCATCACTGCAGCAACCTGGTCTACCCTGAACTCAAAGGAGTGATGGTGAGGGGTTGCAGATGAACAGAGCAACAGCACATTTTCTGCTGCGCAGTGATCTTGAGCGGCTGTTTACAGCGCTTATGGAGAACCAGTACGAAATAATCGGCCCGACAGTAAAAGACGGCGCCGTCCTCTACACTCCGATACAACATCCGGAACAATTACCGCGGGGCTGGCAACAGCTACAGGCTCCTGGCGCCTACCGGATGACGCGGGACAATAGCCCGCGTTACTTTGCCTGGGCCAACGGTCCTCAGGCGCTTAAACCCTGGCTTTTCGCTCCCAGAGAGATTATCTGGCAGGCTGAACGCCAGCCGGATGGTTCCCTTCAGTTCTCTGAACCGGCTCAACCAGACCGGAAACTGGCGTTTCTCGGGCTGCGCAATTGTGATCTGGCAGCCCTTAAACTGCAGGACCAGCACTTTCTGCAAGGCCAGTATCGGGATCCCTACTATGCTGCCCGCCGCAAAGGGCTGCTGCTGATAGCAGTCAACTGCTCCCATCCGGCAGACACCTGCTTCTGCGCCTCAACCGGGGATGGCCCCCATGCGAAAGCCGACTCAGAACAGCCCGGTTTTGATCTCTGCCTGACCGAACTGGATGACGGCTTTCTGATACAGAGCGGCAGCGAGCCGGGAGATCAGCTGCTCGAACAACTCCCAGTCAGCCAGGCAACAGAAAATCAGTTACATCAACAGCTGCAGCAAGCGCTGCACGCAGCCAAACAACAACGAGCCTTGCCCTCACTGCCGATCAGGGATCTGCTGGCCGAGCGACGTGATCATCCTCAATGGGACGATATCGCCGAACGCTGCCTGGCCTGCGGCAACTGCACTCAGGTCTGTCCAACCTGTTTCTGCCATGCCGAAGGTGAACAGGTCTCTCTGAATAGCGCTGTCAGCGAGCATACCCGTGAATGGGCCTCCTGCTTCAGCGAGGGCCATGGCTATATGGCCGGCCATCAGGCTCGCCCGGGCATTCGCGAACGCTATCAGCAGTGGATGACTCATAAACTGAGTTACTGGCATGACCAGTATGGTCGCAGTGGCTGTACCGGCTGCGGTCGCTGCAGCACCTGGTGCCCGGCTGCAATCGACTTCCCACTCGAAGTCTGCCGTATCTGTGGAGACGACGAATGAACAGACCCGTACAGAACCCTCATTGCGATAGCCACCCCTACCTGCCGATGACAGCAGAAATAGTGGAGTTTATCGAAGAGTCTCCTACTATCTTCACCCTGCGTTTACGCCTGACGGATGTGCAGCAAAACAGCAATTACAGCTTTGCACCCGGACAATTCAACATGCTCTACCTGCACGGCGTCGGCGAGGTGGCGATATCCATTGTGTCTGATCCTCAGGACGACCAACTGATCGATCACACCATCCGCGCTGTTGGCCGGACAACCCGCGGACTGCAGCAACTCAGAGCCGGCGATCAGCTCGGGCTCCGCGGCCCCTATGGCCGCGGCTGGCCTATGGCCGAAAGCAAAGGACATGATGTGATCATCGTTACCGGAGGATTGGGCTGCGCGCCTGTGGTCGCAGTGATTAATTACATCCTGATGCGCCGCCAGGCGTTCGGCAAGCTCACCATCATTCAGGGAGTGAAGCACTCGGATGATCTGATCTGGCGACAACGTTATGAGTACTGGAATACCCTGCCAGACACTCAGGTGCTGATCGCTGCGGATCAGGGCGGAACCCTGTGGCCTTTTCATCAGGGCCGGGTCACGGAGCTTTTTAGTCAGAGTATCGTTAAGCCGGACAATGCCTTTGCCATGCTCTGTGGGCCGGAAGGCATGATGCAAGCTGCAGCCAGCGGACTGTCAGCACTGGGATTGAGATCAGAGCGAATCTATCTCAGCATGGAACGTAACATGCAATGTGCTGTAGGACACTGCGGACACTGCCAGTATGGCAGCGACTTCATCTGCAAAGACGGACCGGTATTCAGTTATCCACAGATACGTGACCGATTAGGCGCCAGGGGGTTATAAATATGGCAGATAAACCCAGAGTTGCGGTCCATAAATTCAGCTCCTGTGATGGCTGCCAACTGGCCTTTCTGAATATGGGCGATACCCTGCTGGATCTGGCCGAACGGGTCGACATAATCCACTTTGCCGAAGCTGGTCCTGTTGCCGAAGATGCCAGGGTGGATATCGCCTTTATCGAAGGTAGCGTGGTTACGGCTCACGATCAGCAACGAATCAGAACCATCCGTGATAACAGCGAGTACCTCATTACCATAGGCGCCTGCGCAACCTCCGGCGGTATTCAGGCACTGAAGAACCTGGCCCTGGATGCAGAACACTGGCCTGCTCAGATATACGGTCAGCCGGAGTATATCGACTCCCTCGAACAGTCTGCCGCCATCGCAGACTATGTCCGGGTTGATTTCGAACTCTGGGGTTGCCCGATTAACAGCAATCAGGTGATCGAACTGGTTAACTCGCTGCTGCGCGGTGTCAGCCCGAAAGACAATCAGGACAAAGTCTGCATGAGCTGCAAACAGCAGCAGGTGGTCTGCACTCTGGTCACCGAAGGCAAGCCCTGTCTGGGACCTGTCACCCGCACCGGTTGCGGTGCCCTCTGTCCGCAATTCGGACGGGATTGTTTTGGTTGTTACGGTCCTGCGGAAAACACCAATGTAACCGGATTGAGTCGCCGCTTCAGCGGATTAGGGTTGTTACCTGACGAGATACAGCGACGGTTTCAACTGATCCACCCAACCCGTTATATCCAGACCACTTCAGACACCCGGGAGGCTGGCGAACATGAGTAAACGAAACCTCAAGCTAACCGTCCCCATTCTGGCGCGGGTTGAAGGTGAGGGTGCAATGGATCTTGAAATACGGGACAGTCGTATCGAAAAATTGCAATTGCGAATCTACGAACCGCCACGTTTCTTCGAAAAATTTCTGGAGGGGCGGGCCTGGCATGAGATTCCGGATATTGTTGCCCGCATCTGCGGTATCTGTCCGGTTGCCTATCAGGTCAGCGCCGTGAATGCTTTTGAATCGATCTTTGGAATTGAACCCGATCTCTGGATACAGAAAATGCGGCGATTGATCTATCTGGGCGAGTGGATTGAAAGTCATGCCCTGCATATCCATCTGCTGGCACTGCCGGACTTCTTTGGTTATGAAAGCGGTATTGCGATGGCAAAGGACTATCCGGCCGAGGTACGCCGGGGGTTAAAACTGCAGAATCTGGGCAATGAAATTATGCGGGTGATAGGTGCCCGCTCGGTCCACCCGGTCGCTATCCGGGTTGGGGGACTGCATAAAGCACCGGACGAGCATCGACTAGAACAGCTACAGAGCCTGCTGGAGGAAGCGCTTCCTGAGGCTGAGGCGATGTGCGAATGGCTGGCAACGGTCAACATACCAGATGATCCACAGCAGTTTCACTGCGTCGCGCTTCGTAACAACGGTTATGGTGTCGAGAGTGGCGAACTGATCAGCAGTACCGGGCTGCAGTTACAGCCAGAGCAGTATGAACAACACTTTACCGAGTTCCACCAGCCACAATCCACAGCACTGTGGAGTCATATGGATGGCGCCCCCTACCTGGTCGGCCCATTAGCGCGACTGAATATGAACACTGCGACGCTACCAGAGACAATGCAGCCTTTACTGCAGAAATTCGCTGATCGTTTCCCCAGTAATAATATGTTCGACAGTATGCTGGCACGGGGCATTGAGATCTGCTTTGCACTGCGCGAAGCGATCACCATTCTGAATCAATACACTGCACCAGCACAAAGCTATGTCGACGTCGAACCTTGCGCAGGCCATGGCTACGGCTGGAGTGAAGCCCCTCGCGGATTACTGTGGCATCATTATGAAACTGATCATCAGGGCATTATCAGACAAGCCCGGTTAGTGCCGCCCACCAGCCAGAATCAGGCCCGTATTGAGGAAGATCTGCACTGCTCGCTGACCCGTTTCGGACTGGATAATAGTGATGACGAGATTCGCTTGCACTGTGAAAAAGTGATTCGTAATTACGATCCCTGCATCTCCTGCGCCACCCACTTCCTGAAACTGAATACGGTGCGACATTGAGCAGTAGTGCGCTGAATAATCCCCGTATCAGAATTATCGGTCTGGGGTCTCCTCATGGTGATGATCAGGTGGGCTGGAACGTGATCGAACACCTGCAACAACTGCCGGACATCTCAGCAGAACTACTGCGGTTGGATCGGCCCGGCCCGGCTCTGCTTAACTATCTGAGCAACTGCGATAAGGCGATTCTTGTTGATGCCTGTGATGCTGGCTGGCAGCCTGGCGAAGTAAAACATCTGACGCTTGCAGAATTACTGACCTGTGCCGAACTGCAACAGCGATCCAGTCATCAACTGGGACTGGCAGAAACACTTCAGCTTGCGGTCACTGTAGACCACCCACTACCCGAGATTGAATGCTATCTGATTCAACTGGCTAATCTCACACCGCTGTCAGATCCGGGCCCGGAAGTGACAGCTGCCGCACAGGCGGTAACGGCGATGATCAGCCGCTATTTCTGCTCCAGTGTCAGTGGATAAAGCTGTTCCGAATCGCCATGTACAGAATCCGAAGCCCTGATCCAGACCCGATTCACATGAGCCGGAATTCTGACCCCGGACAGTGAACGGGTAAATAGCTGCTCGTTGACATGAGGATGATGCAGAATCCGGGTTCCCAGCACTTCACCTTCCGGTCCGAGCACATCCCAACGATTGGCATAGTGATTCCACCCCGTATCAGCATGACGCAGGGTAACATCAAAACGGTAGGTATCAGTCCCTTGTTGATGCGCCACTGCATTCACAACTTCAGTTTGTCCTGCCTGTAGAGAGCCAGTCATAAGCCCTGCAGCGCAAACCAGTATCTGTAACCTGTTCATTAATGATCTCTTTTCGACACCAGGGATAAGCAGATAAGGATAAAGAAGCTCTTAGCCGACTGTCCAGAATCTCAGACTGAAGATACCGGTAGTATCAGTCAACTATGCGCGGCTTTAGCCCGTTTATGCTGGTACATCCGGTCATCAGCCTGATCCAGCCAGTATTCCAGTGAGCGGCGGGGATCAGCAATCAGTACCTGACCGATACTGACGCTGAGGTCGCGATCAGACATCGCCTGTTCAACCCGTTGAGCGATCTCATTCAACTCAGACTGAGAGCTGACAACAGCCAGCATTACAAATTCATCGCCGGATAAACGCGCCGGAATATCATTTTCCCGCAGCGATTCCTGCATCGCCTGTGCGAGTGCTTTCAAAGCAAAATCGCCCTGCGCATGGCCCTGCTGATCATTGATCTTCTTCAGACCATCCATATCAAGATAGAGCATTCCCAGCGTCAGGCCAGAGCGGTTCACCAGAGCAACATAACGGCGCGCCACCGAAAGAAAACCACGACGGTTATACAGTCCGGTCAGTTCATCAGTCATCGCCAGACTGGATAGTTCCTGATACTGAGTCAGGATCTCAAGATCCGCCTGAATCAGATCCCTCAGCTCAGCGATCAGATCTACGTAATCATTCTGATAATCGGTGCGCTCAAAATCCATCACGCAGATCGTTCCGAAAGGCTCACCATCAGGCCAGCATACCGGCAACCCCAGATAGGAACGGAAACCATCCTCCACTACTTCCGGGTTGGTATCCCACACCGGATCAAGGGGGGCATCCTGCACATAAAGCGCCTGTTGTTCCTCAACCACTTTCTTGCAAAAAATGTTGGTTTCCGGAGGAATCAGGCAGCCCGCCTCATAAGGGTTGGATTCCTGATCACTGGAGATAACAACCTGATAGGCATCAGGACAGTACTGAACAATAAATCCTGCCGGAGCATTGAAGATACGCGCCATCACATCAACGGTTTTCTGCCACTTCTGCAGTGGCACGAGCCCGTCTTTATCTTCCAGCACCCGGTGCTCCGGATTCAGCATATTCAGATACCCCTAACTGTCCAGCAAAACGCTACAAACTGTAAGTGTATCCTGAGATTGATCAACTGTCGCCTAACAGCGTCGCCATGAGGGCATTCTGATCAGAGTCAGCTAACCGGAATGGGTATTGCTCAGTCTGTCTCAACAGGTCTGATGATGAGATCCGGCAACCAGCGTTTATCTCTGTCGATCTCATCCCGTTCGTGCTCTCCGATAGGCGGTCGATCCTTAACTTCCGGAGGCGATGCCAGCATGTTCAGGTCAACGGCCTGAGCCTGTCCACTGATCTCATCACCGCTGATCTGCATCCTGTAATAGATACCATTCCAGAAGTTAGCGCCGAATTCCTCTGGCTTCTTGAACATAAACAACAGGTCATGGGACAACCAGCTCATATCTTCGGCAGTAATGGTGCGCGGTTGTGGGTAGGGGTAAGGCAGATGACACCATAACTCCGGGCCCTCCAGGCACTTCATCTCTTTCATTGACAGAAAGTAATCCTGGAACTGTTCATGGTGCATATGCAGAGCATATTCAAAGCTTTCCGAGCGGGGCTTCAGATTCAGAGTACCTACCACTGTGCCTGCCTGTTGCTTATCAAGCAGTACAATCTCATAGAAACCTGCTGACAGGTCCGCCATCGCAGCAGACGACACCAGATACGTTCCCAGAATAAGCGTTCTGACTGTTCCCATTGCCGTGCCTCTGATTAGCCACCTTACTTCTCAGTCTACAGAGTTCAGACCCACGAGCTATGGTACTTGAGTACTGATTTTATCAGTCACAATGCAGTAATTTCTGCGTGAATAGGTAATGGCTATTAAGCGCATAGCCAAAGCTAATCAAGACCATTGATACAGGTCAGATACCCATTCTTTATGAGGCTCTACTGTGTCGGTACCGGTAACGGTATTGGAAAAGGCAGCCTTTATAACCACTGAAGGCTGAAAAGCGGAACCGCACAGGCGACCAGGCCACCGTCTCAACTGGCAGGCTGCGTCGGAGACTCAGTCGCACTGCGGGCTCACAATGGAGATTTATACCATGAAACGACACTCTGGTCTGGCCCTGTTGGGTCTGTTAACCGCATTTCCCGCAATGGCAAACGAGCCAGTTCAACCGATCGAACCCTATCAGGCCGATAACCCCGCCAAAGTTGAGCTGGGTAAACAGCTGTACTTCGACCCCCGACTGTCTAAATCAGGCTTTATATCCTGTAACTCCTGTCACAACCTGAGCATGGGTGGCACAGACAATATGCCGACCTCCATCGGGCATAACTGGTCACTGGGGCCGATCAACGCGCCGACAGTACTGAACAGCAGCCTGAACATCGCTCAATTCTGGGACGGTCGGGCTAAAGACCTGCAGGAACAGGCGGGAGGCCCGATTGCCAACCCGCTTGAAATGGGTTTCACCCACCAGCTTGCAGTCAACGTGCTGGATACCATCCCGCAATACAAAGCATCGTTTAAGGCTGTCTATAACACCGATACTGTCGAGATCGATCAGGTCACCGATGCGATTGCGGCATTCGAAGAAACCCTAGTGACCCCGAACGCCCCCTTCGATCGCTACCTGAAAGGTGAACAGGATGCCATCTCCGGAATGGCTAAAGCAGGCTATGAGCGATTCAAGGCAATTGGCTGCACCGCCTGTCACAACGGTCAGGCACTGGGAGGTAACTCATTCCAGAAAATGGGGCTGGTTAAGCCTTATAGGACTGATAACCCTGCTGCGGGACTTTCTGCCGTGACCGGTCAGGAGATCGACCGTTTCAAATTCAAGGTACCGACCCTGCGCAACGTAGAGTTAACCTACCCGTACTTCCACGACGGCGCAGTATGGAACCTGGATGAAGCTGTCAGCGTGATGGCCGAACTGCAACTGGGCAAAGAGCTGAAACCTGAAGAAGTCGAAGAGATCGTCGCGTTTCTGAAGACCCTGACCGGTGATCAGCCAAGCTTCCAGCTGCCACAACTGCCACCATCCACAAAAGATACGCCCCGCCCCGATCCGGCGTAATTGACTGGATGCCTGCGGTCAGACCGCAGGCATCCACTTCCTGATAGCACTCAGCCGTTAAGCGCTCGGCGCGCCAAAGCTGTTTGAACTCTCGTCACCGGCCAGAAAACCATTCTCAATCAACGCCCAGATTGAACCAATAACGGGGACAAAGTTGATCAGAATCCACCAGGCACTTTTATTCCGGTCGTGCCATCGCTTAGCCTGAATAGCCAGAGATATCCAGACAACAGGGATATAGAGCACTCCCAGCACCAGGGTCAGTACCGACTCTGATAAGCCGACAGCCTGTAGGATTCCCGCCAGCACGATATAAGCGATGATAATGCCCAGACTTGCAAGCCAATAGGCTTTACGACGAATCCGCCCCTGAAAAGAGAACAGAACCTGTGCCAGGGAAAGGGGCACAATCTCAGCAGAATCTTTAGTCAGATCTGCTCGGGGAGTTTCATAAACATCAGTTGTCATAGTTAGTTCCTTCTAAATTGCTAAATCCGTAAAAGAAGCGTCCGGAGACACCCTTTCCGGAGTAGAAGAAACTAACAAAAGTCCACTACAAAACAAACAGTTAATAACAAAACTATTTTTATTGAACGTTTCTCAGTTACGTGGCGGCATCACCGGAAAGTTTGTCACCGTGCCTTTCGCTTCCGTAATCTTTGCTACACCGCCTTCCTGCACCTCATCAATACGGATAATCGAGTGCATCGGAATATAGCTGCGCTCTACGTCTTCGAACTGCTGTTTCAGCTTTTCTTCGGACGGATCAACCACCATCTGGGTCTGACTGCCGAACACATAATTCTCAACCTCGAGAAAGCCCCAAAGATCGCTCTGATAGATGTTGCGGGCATAAACTTCATAGACCTCATCCTGATTGAGGAATTTAATGCGGTAGATCGCTTCTTTCTGCATGACGGAGCTCGATTTAAAACTTAAGGATCGCAGCTATATGGGGACAGGATTTTTGAATGCAAGAGAAGGGAGAAACAAGCCCCGCTAGTCATCTGTGGGCATTACAGCCTGTAGCTACACGACGCAGTGTGCAGGTAATGGTTGTTCCATTGCCCAGCGCTGTAACACAGTAGATGCAGGCTGTAATGCTCACCCTTCAGGGGTTAGCGGGAAGCCCATACTCTACGGGGCTTATTTATCCCTTCCCTATACGGTTAAAAACTATGCAGTCAGATCGCCTTAAAGTATAATCCCTGCCCTTTTTCTAAGAACCTCTGTCAGCCGGAATCCCTTATAGTTTCTGCTGATATATCGAAATTGATCTAACGAAACGACAGGTGTGCAATGGCGAAGAAGCTATTCATTAAAACTCACGGTTGCCAGATGAACGAGTATGACTCTGCCCGTATGGCGGATCTGCTGGGCGAAAGCCATGAACTGGAACTGACCGATAATCAGGATGACGCCGATGTACTGCTCCTGAATACCTGTTCGATTCGGGAAAAAGCGCAGGAAAAAGTGTTCCATCAACTGGGCCGCTGGCGCAAGCTGAAAGAGAACAATCCTGAGCTGAAGATCGGTGTCGGTGGCTGCGTGGCATCACAGGAAGGCGAAGCGATCCTCAAGCGTGCGCCTTATGTAGACATGATCTTCGGTCCACAAACCCTGCACCGTCTGCCAGAGATGATCGACCTGACCAACGCTTCCGATGCCAACAAAGGCATTGTCGATATCAGCTTCCCGGAGATCGAAAAATTTGATCATCTGCCGGCCCCTCGTGTGGAAGGCGCTGAAGCCTTTGTGTCGATTATGGAAGGCTGCAGTAAATACTGCACATTCTGCGTGGTACCTTACACCCGTGGTGAGGAAGTCAGCCGTCCGCTGGACGACATTCTCACAGAGATCGTTGAACTGTCTGAACAGGGTGTCCGCGAGATTCACCTGCTGGGTCAGAATGTTAACGCGTATCGCGGCGCTACCCACGACGGCGATATTGCCGATCTGGCTGAGCTGATTCGCTGCACTGCTGCGGTTGATGGCATCGACCGTATCCGTTTCACTACCTCTCACCCGGTTGAGTTCACCGATAGCCTGGTTGAAGCCTACCGTGACGTACCGGAACTGGTAAGCTTCCTGCACCTGCCGGTGCAGAGCGGTTCTGACCGTGTTCTGATGTCGATGAAACGTGGTCATATGGCGCTGGAATATAAGTCGCTGATCCGCAAGATCCGTGCAGCCCGTCCTGATATTACTCTATCGTCTGACTTTATTATCGGCTTCCCCGGTGAAACCGATGCTGACTTCCAGGACACCATGAATCTGATCGCAGAGATCGGTTTCGACAACTCATTCAGCTTTATCTACAGCCGTCGCCCGGGTACTCCGGCAGCTGATCTGCCGGATGATGTATCAGAAGAAACCAAGAAGCAGCGTCTGAAGATTCTGCAGGACCGTATCAATCAGCAGGCGATGCAGATCAGCCGCCGCATGGTGGATACTGTGCAACGCATTCTGGTAACCGACTACTCCAAGAAAGATCCGGGTCAGCTACAGGGCCGCACCGAGAACAACCGGGTTGTAAACTTCCGTTGCGATAATCCGGATCTGATCGGTCACTTTGCCGATGTCCGCATCGCTGAAGCTTATGCCAACTCCCTGCTGGGTGAACTGGTTGCCTCGGAGCTGGACGGGCCTCTTCATTAAAGCTTTGCATTAAAGCCTGGCATTAAAGCCCGGCATTAAAGCCCGGCATTAAAGCCCTGCACTGAAAGAGACCCGCAGCTTCCAGAACTGAAAACCAGACAACCGGTAAGCTACACTGAAACTATGCTCTGTACGTTAAGGAATACTTTTGAATAAAGCGCAAACCATTAAGCTCTCACTGGAACCGGACAACCCGGAACACCTGTCAAACCTGTGTGGCCAGTTGGATGAGCATCTGCGGTTAATGGAACAACGACTGGGCATTGAGATCAGCAACCGGGGCAACAGTTTCAAACTGGCGGGCGATCCGAGTGTAGTGCGCGCTGGCGCAAAGATGCTGGAGCAACTTTATGAGGATGCTCAGGGTGGTACTCTGATCACACCGGATCAGGTACATCTACTGATGCAACAATCCGGCGTTGAGCAGCTGAAAAACGATCTGCAGGCAGAAATCGCCCATCAATCGGATATCGTCATCTCAACCCGCAAGGCGCAGATTCGTCCACGGGGGCCCAATCAGCAGGGCTATGTTCGCTCAATTCTGACGCACGATATTAACTTTGGTATTGGTCCTGCCGGTACCGGTAAAACCTACCTGGCAGTCGCTTGCGCCTGTGAAGCACTGGAACGTGAAGAAGTACGCCGGATTCTGCTGGTCCGTCCTGCGGTAGAAGCAGGCGAAAAGCTGGGCTTCCTGCCCGGCGATCTGACTCAGAAGGTCGACCCTTATCTGCGCCCTCTGTATGACGCTCTCTATGAAATGCTGGGGATCGAGCGGGTCACTAAACTGATTGAGCGGAATGTTATCGAAGTTGCACCGCTGGCCTATATGCGTGGTCGTACACTGAACGGATCGTTTGTCATTCTCGACGAAAGCCAGAACACCACCCGGGAACAGATGAAGATGTTCCTGACCCGGATCGGCTTCGGTTCAACCGCTGTTATCACCGGCGATACCACTCAGATCGACCTACCGAAAGGCGTGCGCTCCGGTCTGAAACACGCAATAGAAGTACTGGATGATGTAAAAGGTATCGGCTTTACCCACTTCACGGCTAAAGATGTGGTACGTCATCCTCTGGTACAGCATATTGTTGAAGCTTACGATCGTTTCGAAAAAGCCCAGGAAAACACCCAGAAATGAGCGACGAAAAGAACCTGGAATCACCCTACTACGTCGACCGCCAGTGCATGATCGACGATGTCGATCTGCCGTCTGGAGAACTTCTGACCGAGTGGGTCACGGCTGCCCTGAATGGCCGTCTGGAACAGGCTGAACTATCGATTCGTATCGTTGATAATGAAGAGAGTCAGCAGCTTAACAGTCAGTACCGCGGCAAAGACAAACCCACTAACGTCCTGTCTTTCCCCTTCGAAATGCCTGAGGGCATCACACTGGATCTGCTGGGTGATCTGGTAATCTGCGCCGAGGTTGTCGCCCGGGAAGCGCAGGAGCAGAAAAAGCCGTTAATGCACCACTGGTCGCATATGGTCATACACGGAGTCTTGCATCTGCTTGGATTCAACCATATAAATAACGAAGAAGCGGAAGAGATGGAGCAGTTAGAACGCGAGATTCTGGCCTCTCTGGATATTCCCGACCCATATACAGAACAGTAATAACAAGCGCATGATGCGCAACCGGGGAACACAATGAGCGAAGACCGATCGGGCAACGGCACACAGAAATCGTGGCTGGGCAAACTGGCACAGGCATTTTCTGATGAGCCCAAAACCCGAGAAGATCTGTTGGCGGATCTGAAAGACGCCACCGACGAAAACGTCCTGGACCAGGAAGCCTTCAGCATTATCGAAGGCGCCATGCAGGTATCTGACCAGCAGGTTCGGGATGTGATGATTCCCCGCTCACAGATGGTCGTGGTCGAAGCCGACCAGACACCGAAAGAGTTCCTCCCGGTCATTATCTCCTCCGCCCACTCCCGCTTCCCGGTGATCGGTGAAACCCCGGATGAAGTGCTCGGCATTCTGCTGGCAAAAGACCTGCTGCCACTGATTCTGGACGGCAGCCTGGAAAACTTTGATATCACCCAGCATCTGCGCAAACCAACCTTTATCCCGGAAAGTAAGCGCCTGAATGTGCTCCTGAAAGAGTTTCGCGCCACCCGTAATCATATGGCAATCGTGATCGACGAATATGCCGGTGTCTCGGGCCTGATCACCATTGAAGACGTTCTGGAACAGATCGTTGGTGAGATCGAGGATGAGCACGATATCGAAGAAGATGACGGCAATATCAAGCCGTTTGACGAAAACGGCTACATAGTCAAAGCACTGACGCCAATTGAGGACTTTAACGAGTTCTTTGATGTCGGTATGCCGGATGATGAATTTGATACGATTGGCGGTATCGTGACCCAGAAATTCGGTCACCTGCCACGCAAGGATGAGACAGTACAGATCGATGAATTCAGTTTTAAAGTACTCAGCGCAGACAGTCGACGCATCCGTCTGCTACAGGTTATCCGCGCCGAATAACAGGTTTCAGTTATGATCGCCAAGAGCACGCCCTATCTGTTTTTACGGCTGCTGCTGGCGATCATCGCCGGTGCAATAGCGCCGCTTTCTCTCGCCCCGTTTGATTACTGGTATGCCGGGGCAATTTCTGTTGCACTGCTCTATCTTCTGCTCCATAACTGCACGGTAAAGGCTGCCGGCTGGCTCGGCTGGTTTTACGGGCTGGGGCTGTTCGGTACCGGCGTGTCCTGGGTATTCGTCAGCATCCATGAGCATGGCAATGCTTCAGAGCTGCTGGCTGGCGGTATGACAGGTGCTTTTGTCGCTGCACTGGCCATCATTCCGGCGGTACAGTGCTGGTTGTTCCGGCGCTTCTTTTTCAACGCTGTTGGCTTTATCGCACTCTGGCTTGGCTTCGAATGGTTACGTAGCTGGCTGTTCACCGGCTTTCCCTGGCTCTATCTGGGCTATGGCCTGATCGATACACCTCTCGCCGTGTTCGCACCATTCGGTGGTGTATGGCTGTTGAGCTTCTATGTAGTGCTCTGCGGCACTCTGGTAATTACTTTTTTCAAGCGCCTCAGTCACCCTTTGCAATCTGCAGCAGTACTGGTGTTGCTGGGGCTACCCTGGCTTGCGATACATCTGGATAAAGTGCCAGAAAATGGCACAGTCGCAGAAGGCAAGCCATTAAAGGTGATGCTGGTACAGGCAAATATTCCTCAGGAAGCGAAATGGCGCAGGGATCAGCTGGAGGGAATCCTTCAGCGCTACGTCGATCTGAGCATGGATGCCGACAAAGTCGATCTGCTGATCTGGCCGGAAACCGCCATTCCAACGTTTTATAACAACGCCGTTTTTAAGCTCAATCCTCTGATCCGTTACCTGAACGACAGTAATACGGCGATGATCAGTGGCATTCCTTCGGTGTTTGATGATCCAACAGCACCACGAGGCAAACGCTACCAGAACAGTATTACCATTATGACCGGCGGCAGCGGACGCTACGATAAACAACGACTGGTGCCATTCGGCGAGTACGTGCCACTGGAGCAACAATTGCGGGGGCTGATCGACTTTTTCGATCTGCCTATGTCTGAATTCAGTCGTGGCGCGGCTAATCAGGAGCCGCTGGCGGTTAAAGACAGCAGGATATCACCATTTATCTGTTACGAGATCGCCTACCCTGAACTGGTGCGTCAGAACAGTATCAACAGCGACATTCTTCTCACCGTCAGTAACGATACCTGGTTTGGCCGCTCTATAGCGCCAGCCCAGCATATGCAGATCGCTCGGATGCGGGCTCTAGAGACCGGTCGCTGGCTGATTCGCAGCACCAATAACGGCATCACCGCACTGGTCAGTCCAGACGGTCAGATCACGGCCTCAATTCCGCAGTACGAACAGGCTGTACTGGTAGGTACAGTGGAACGTCGTACCGGCCAGACCCTCTATCAACAACTGGGGGTTCAACCGCTGTTGATAATAATATGCCTGATGCTACTGTTCGCTTTGTTCACCCGACCACGGAGCAATGTCTCGTACAAATAACGAAGCCCGGCAATTAGCACAGGGCTTCAGACGTGCAGTTGACATCAGAGTGACTTTTTCGCCGCAGGCGGTACAGGCAAAGGTACCAGCAGCCGCTACATCACCTGCGGCGTAATGATCCTCATCCTGATCCAGTCGTTGCTCCAGCTCCGTGATTCCGATGCGGGTTTTATCCGCCAGATCCATCAGTTGCTGAGCCACCTTCTGCTCCAGAATGTTCAGATCAAAATTCAGCCAGGCGGCGATCCCTTCGCCGGTTTCATGGGCATAGTAGCCCAGCTTTTTCAGATCACGCTTCAGATACGCGCCCAGCAGATCCATCTCATCCCGGGTCATCTCTTCCGCGGTCAGCTCCAGACGCACCGCTTCATCGATCTTTTCCTGTAGATAATCCCAGGATTTATGCTCCGCGGTTTCCAATTCCCGGCGCAGGCGATCCAATACCCGGTTATACTCTTTACTGCGATCAGCAGGTCTTGCCTCAGGGCTGTGTTTTTTGTCGCTCATATACTGCTCACTCCGATGAAAAACTATATGTAACAACACATATATTGTATCCTATGCCCCATACCAGAAACTTTCCATTGACCGGCACCAACAGACTGCCGGTTTTTTATCATCAGAGTCAAAATGAACGAACAATATAAGCCACGGCACATCGAACCCGAAGTACAGAACTACTGGGTTGAGAACGACAGTTTTAAGACCACTGAAGATCCATCGAAAGAGAAATTCTACTGCCTGTCCATGTTCCCGTACCCAAGCGGTCGACTGCACATGGGCCATGTTCGTAACTACACCATCGGCGATGTTGTTTCCCGCTATCAGCGTATGCAGGGCAAAAACGTCCTGCAGCCTATGGGTTGGGATGCCTTCGGTCTGCCAGCAGAAAACGCGGCTCTGAAAAACAATGTCCCACCGGCTGGCTGGACCTACGAAAACATCAACTACATGCGCAATCAGCTGGACCAGATGGGTTTCGGCTATGACTGGAGTCGTGAAGTAGCTACCTGCCATCCGGAATACTACCGCTGGGAACAATGGTTCTTCACCAAGCTGCTGGATAAAGGCCTGGTCTACAAGAAAGAAGCCGAAGTGAACTGGGATCCGGTGGATCAGACAGTTCTGGCCAACGAGCAGGTTATCGACGGTCGCGGCTGGCGCTCCGGTGCACTGGTTGAGCGTAAGAAAATTCCTCAGTGGTTCCTGAAGATCACCGACTATGCTGACGAACTGCTGGACGATCTCGACAAGCTGGACGAGTGGCCTGAACAGGTACGCACCATGCAGCGCAACTGGATCGGTCGCTCTGAAGGTGTTGAACTGAGCTTTGATGTTGAAGGTTTCGGTGAGCTGGAAGTATTCACCACCCGTCCTGATACCCTGATGGGTGTTACTTACGTGGCTGTTGCACCGGCTCACCCACTGGCTCAGAAAGCCGCAGCTAATAATCCTGAGCTGGCTGAGTTCATCGAAGAGTGCAAGAACATGAAAGTGGCCGAAGCGGATATGGCCACCATGGAGAAAAAAGGCTTTGCTCTGGGTATCGAAGCGATCCACCCGATCACCGGTGACAAAGTACCAGTCTGGACCGCTAACTTCGTCCTGATGGATTACGGTTCCGGCGCAGTGATGTCCGTACCGGCGCACGATCAGCGCGACTTTGAATTTGCTAAAAAATATGACCTGCCGATCAGACAGGTTATCCGTCCTGCCGATAGCTCTCTGGCCATCGATCTGGACGAAGAGGCCTATACCGATAAAGGCATCCTGCTGAACTCCGGTAACTTTGATGAACTGGATTTCGAGATGGCGTTCAAAGCGATCGCTGCCGAACTGCAGAGCAAAGGCAAAGGCAAAACTACAATCAACTACCGTCTGCGCGACTGGGGCGTTTCCCGTCAGCGTTACTGGGGTACGCCGATCCCTGTGATCAACTGCGACAGCTGTGGTGCGGTGCCGGTACCGGAAGATCAACTGCCGGTTGTCCTACCAGAGGATGTGACC
Source organism: uncultured Amphritea sp. (assembly GCA_963669425.2). GTDB lineage: Bacteria > Pseudomonadota > Gammaproteobacteria > Pseudomonadales > Balneatricaceae > Amphritea. Next base: position 1,539,363 of record CAXXNC010000001.1, on the reverse strand, counting down.
TTTGACGGTGTCGGTTCTCCGATCAAGAAGATGGACAGCTTCAAGCAGTGCAAGTGTCCGAAGTGTGGCGCTGATGCTGAGCGCGAGACCGATACTTTCGATACCTTTATGGAATCCTCCTGGTACTACGCCCGTTACGCTTGCCGTAACGCCGACACCATGCTGGATCCGGAAGCGCTAACTACTGGCTGCCTGTAAACCAGTATATCGGCGGTATCGAGCACGCCATTCTGCACCTGCTCTACTCTCGTTTCTTCCACAAGCTGATGCGCGATGAAGGCCTGGTGAACTCTGATGAGCCGTTCGAGCGTCTGCTGTGTCAGGGCATGGTACTGGCTGAAACTTACTACCGCGAAGATGACAAAGGCGGCAAAAACTGGATCTCACCAGCTGATGTTAAAGTAGAGCGTGATGAGAAAGGCCGTGTCATCAAGGCCACTCATATCGACGATGGCGAAGAAGTATTCTCTGCCGGCATGGGCAAGATGTCCAAGTCCAAGAACAACGGCATCGATCCGCAGATGATGATCGACAAGTACGGCGCTGATACCGTGCGTCTGTTCATGATGTTTGCAGCACCACCAGAGCAGTCTCTGGAATGGTCTGATTCCGGTGTCGAAGGTGCTCAACGCTTCCTGCGTCGTCTGTGGAAACTGGTATACGATCACCTGCAGTACCCAGGCGACGTCGTTGCCGTGAATGCAGATGCACTGGATGACCGCCAGAAAGAATTGCGCCTGAAAACCCACGAGACTATCAAGAAGGTGTCCGACGATATCGAGCGCCGTCAGACCTTTAACACTGCTATCGCTGCGGTGATGGAACTGACCAACGCGATCAGCCGCTTCGTTGATGCCAGCGATCAGGGCCGCGCAGTTACCCGTGAAGCACTGACCGCAGCAGTACAACTGCTGGCACCGATCGTACCGCACATCACCCATCAACTGTGGCAGGATCTGGGCAATAACGACAGCCTTCTGGACGCAGAGTGGCCGGTTGCTGATGAAGCTGCCATGACCCGCGCTAACATTCAGATGGTTGTGCAGGTCAACGGTAAAGTACGGGCTAAGATCAACGTGCCAGCGGACGCTGATGAAAGCATCGTCCTGCATACCGCACTGGCAGATGAGTCTGTACAGCGCCACATGGATGGCAAATCGATCCGTAAACAGATCGTCGTGCCAAACAAACTGGTTAACATCGTTGTCGGCTAACTGAGGAAACAGGGATGACTCCGGTACTGAAAAGCAGATTTTCCATCGCTTTACTGGCACTCTCCTGCCTGTTCCTGAGCGCTTGCGGTTTTCAGCTACGAGGGGCTGCGGATATTGCAGCACCTCTGCAGCAGCTTTCGCTCATCAGCGAAGGTAGCCGCAGCGAACTGGACACTCCGCTACGACGCTATCTGAAAGGCAATGGCGTACAGCTGGTCGATACCGAGTCGGCCAACTACACGCTGGAGATCACTTCAGAAAGCCAGACCCGCAGGGAAGCGACCCTCAGCGCCAGCGCCGATGTTGATGAGTATGAGCTGACCACCCGAATCGGTTTTACGGTATCCGATCTGCGCGGCGAGGAACCACGAGTCGTACTGGAGCGCTCACTTTCCGTGGAGCGCACCTATGACTACGACAACAATAACGCCACTGCCAGTAGCGTTCAGGAAACCCAGCTCAGACGCGAAATGAATCAGCAACTGGCCAGCCAGATCGTGCGACTGTACGCCGCCATCAACCCGGCTCAGTGAGTAACAGACTGCGATGAAGATTAAACCGGAACAGCTGGGCGCCAATCTTGGACAGCCGCCAGCACCGGTTTATCTGATTACCGGCGATGAAACACTGCTGGTTGAAGAAAGCTGTGACCTGATACGCCACCACCTTACCCAGATCGGCTTCAGCGAGCGGGAAACCCTGCACGCAGAAGCTGGTTTTAAGTGGGAATACCTGCTCGAATGCGCTAATGCTCTGTCGCTGTTTGCCGAGCAGAAAATCATCGAGCTACGCCTCGGAAGCAGCAAACCGAATAAACAAGCCAGCGAGATTCTCAGGGAGTATCTGGAGCGCCCTGCGCCGGATAATGTCCTGTTGATCATCGCCGACAAGCTCGACGGCACGGCTAAGAAAAGCGCCTGGTTTAAAGCCATTGATAAGCAGGGCGTTATCGTTGAGATCTGGCCGGTTGAACTACAGCAGCTTCCTGGCTGGCTGAACAACCGCGCACGTCAGATCGGCCTGACCCTGGACAATGACGCCACTCAACTGCTGTGCGAGCGGATTGAGGGTAACTTGCTGGCCGCCAAGCAGGAACTGGATAAGCTTAATCTGCTCTATCCGGGCCAGACACTGACTGCCGACATGGTCATGGACAGCGTTTCCGATAGCTCCCGTTACGACATCTACGGCCTCACAGAAGCCGCTATTCAGCAGCAGGTAGGTCGTTGCAGTAAAATCATCGAAGTATTGCGTCAGGAAGGCACTGAAGCTGCGGTAGCACTCTGGGCAATCAGCCGGGAGATCCGCTCGTTACTCGCGATTCAGCAAGGCCTTCTGAATGGTACACCGTTCGATACCATCTGCCAGAAAGAGCGCATCTGGGGTAAACGGAAAAACTGGGTAAGAGCTACGGCGCAGCGCATCCATCCAGTATCCCTGAAGCAGATGCTCAGCCGTTGTGCCGAAGCAGACATGCAGATAAAAGGGGCTCCAGGGGATGCCTGGCTCACACTTACCGGCGTCACTCTGCAACTGGCAGGAGTTAACCTCAATCTGGAAAGATAAAAAAAGCGCCTACGGCGCTTTTTTTAGTTAGGGCTAGTGGCTAGTGGCTAGTGGCTAGTGGCTAGTGGCTAGTGGCTAGTGGCTAGTGGCTAGTGGCTAAACAGTATTTGGCTTTCTCCCAGCCCCACACAAGCTTTTTCTAGCAAGCAGCTTTGCTGCGTCTAGCAAGTCACGCTTGCGTGACGGTCCAGCAAGGAAGGCCTCGCCTTCCGGTCCCGCCACTCACTCATATCGGCACGAGGTCGTGCCTCGCTACAGTTTAATTTCAAACTCCGTAGTGCCTGATCTTAGTTCTGGTCTAACGAATGCTCGACCTTCGTTGCCAGCTTAATATTGTCGTGCAACGGGCAGCGGTCGCACACTTCATCCAGGAACTTCACTTTTTCTGCCTCAGTCATATCCGCATCAATCTTTGCTTTCACCGTGATTGACTGAAAACCCACACGATCATCCGTCGGCTTGCCCAGCAGGCCTGCTGGATTAAGATCCGCGGCGACATCGATATCGATACCACGCATCTCCAGCTTCTGCTGAGTCGCGGCAATCCGGGCAATACTGGCGATGCAACCGCCCAGGGAGAACAGGAAGTATTCCAGCGGTGTCGGGCCTTCATCGGTACCACCGGCCTGAGCAGGCTGATCGATGGTTACTTTATGGCCACGAATATCGGCATGAACCTGAGCGCCTGCTCGCATGGATGTAGACACTGAGATCACTTTACTGGCTGGCATATATCTTCTCCCTCATTAGTTAAGAAAACTCTAATATTAGGATTATCGCATATCTATATTGCGATTGGATATATCCTTATGAAGGGATGATCAGTTACGTGTCTGCTTCGAAGGGTAGAAATACTCGATCACAAATATCAGCAGGCAGCTGAATGCCACCAGTTTGGCCGGCAACAGTGCCGCAGGATAGCCTCCATCATGCCCGCCCAGAATCATCAGCGCAGCGACTACCATCAGAAATACCGTAAACAGGTGCATCGGTCGCGAGATACCCCAGCGGTAGCGCCTTGCGGTATGCACTGCGGCCACCACAACCAGCATACCGAAAGCGCTGCCCACCAGAACATCGACAGGCCAGTGGGCGGCCACCATGACTCTGCTGATTGCCGCCAGCGCAGCCATAATCAGCAAGCCGATTCGCAGATAACGGTTACGGACAAAGTAAAACAGAACAGACGCAAATACGAACGCGGTCAGCGAGTGCCCAGACGGGAAGCTCCCGTTTCTCAGGGCCTTCCCGACCAGATGGTAGGTGCCCGGGTCGAGTTCAACCGGAGGCCGGACCGCATCGAGCAGATTTTTTAAACCGTGTACAACCAGCGTGCCATAAACTGCAGCAATAAAGACCACCCAGAGCATCGCAGGGTTACGGCGGGCAAATATCAGCGTCAGGCAGAGTACCAGCGTGGTATCTCCCATGAAAGTCAGCCATTGCCAGAGGCCAGCAGGCAGAACCGGGGTAAACTGATTAAGCAGATGGAAAGCACCGTGATAACCGGCAATCACCCAGAGCAGAAACGCCAATCCCAGACAAACCGCAGCAGTGATCATCAGCTGCTTAAGCCCATGATCATCCGGGTTACTCAGAAACTGATAGCGGGACTCATCCAGCTGAGGCTGCAGCCCCTCCCCGATAAAACAGCGCTTAATCTGTTCGATCAGACTGAGCATCAGACCACTCCACCAGTAGAATACCGCCCTGCTGATAAATTTCCCGGAACTGCACTTCACTGTTCTGGCGCTGCAGTTTCAGATAGTTATCACTGTCGGTAAAAATAACATCCCCCGGCGAAGGCTCAATACCGGGCGTAATCGCGTCACGATAGACACTGAAACTAGGCATATGCAGACCATAAGCGATGATATGCGCATCCGGCATCTGCCGGGCAATCTCAGCGGCCTGTTTGATCGGACCCTGTTGCAGGTCAGCCATCAGGTGAATGAAGCAGCCAAACATAAACAACGTCTGAGCAAAGCCGATCGCTACAATTTTACCGCTGTTGGACCATTTTGGCGTAACCGCCAGCCAGACAGTGATAATCAGCGCAGCAACGCTACCAACATAGTACTGCCAGCTGATCACATCCCACACCTGAGCCAGCATCTGCTGATCATAGAGCTTGCGGGTATTGGCTGAGGCATAATCCAGCAACCACGGCAACGCGACCATCAGTCCGAAAAACAGCACCGGCAGAATATAGATCAGACGACTGGCAAACAGCTGCTCACGGTAGCGGGCAAACAGCAGCAGAATACCGGTGATGCCATATACCACATAATGAGGCAACTGGGTGCCGGAGAAGGAGACCAGTGTAAACACCACTGCCAGCCAGATTAGCAAGTACAAAGCCAACGGCTCACGGAAGTAGCTACGGACATTTTTCAGCAAGCTGAACAGAGCGCCACTGAAAGGCAACAGGACTAACGGCAGTGCGACAACATAGTAGAACAGATTACCACCGTGCCCCTCCCGGGTAGAACTGAAGCGTTCCAGGTTATGTTCCAGCAGGAAGCCCCTGAAGAATCCGATCCCCTGATCCTCATAGACCAGATACAACCACGGGGTAAGAATCACCAGCAGCAGAATCCAGCCCGGAATATAGAAAATAGCCTTCAGCCAGCGCTGCCAGTGTCCTTGCCAGACAAAGAAGATACCGCTCACCAGCAGTGGAATCAGCACGGCAACAGGGCCTTTAGTCAGCAGGCCAAGAGCCATCCAGAGGTATACCCGGAACAACAGTGTACGGCGCTGATCCTGCCAGTAACGCCAGATATCCAGCACTGTCAGGGTAATAAACAGATTCAGCCAGGCATCGGCAATGGCGGCTTTCCCGATAATACCGATCCACAGGGTATTCGCCATAATCAGGACAATAAACATCGCACTGGCCCGATCCCACTGCTGGCGGGCAAAGCTATAGCAGGCTAACAACCAGAGGGTCGCGGCAATCGCGGACGGCAGGCGGAGTGAGAACTCACTCAGATTAAACAGAGAGACGCTGAGCGCCTGAAACCAGTAGCTCAGAATCGGTTTATCGTAACGAGGTTCGCCATCGAGGTAGGTCGCCGCAAAATTGCGGTTCGCCAGCATTTCGCGCGTCGCCTCAGAGAATGCGCCCTCATCCAGGTCAAAAAGCGGAAAGCCCCAGATATTCCAGAAAAACGCGAAGAAAATGGCGGCCAGCAGCAAGCCGGCCTCGGCATACTTACTGCGGAGCAGTGTTGCTGTCATGCGTGTCAGTCTCTTCAGCTGGAATAACCGGTTCATTCTGGAACCAGTGATCGTCATCTTCACCAGTCATCTCTTTGCGCAGGGTATAACCGCGGTTATTACTGGTCTCGAAGAACACCCGTGACAACACCTCTGCCAGCACCCCGGTGGTGATGAACTGCAACGATACAACTAACAGGAATATACCCACCAGAAACAACGGTCGACTGCCAATGTCCTCACCGAGCACAAACTTGACCGCCATCAGCCAGCTCATGATCAGGCCACCCAGAACACCCATACCCATGCCCAGATAACCGAAGAAGTGTCCCGGACGGGTACGAAACTTCAGGAAGAAGAACACCACCAGCAGGTCCAGAATAACCCGGAAGGTACGGGACAGGCCGTATTTTGACTCGCCAAACTGACGAGCATGGTGATCTACAATCGTCTCACCAATACGGTCTGGCTTGGTGACAGACGCCACCCAGACCGGAATAAAGCGGTGCATCTCACCAAACAGACGAATCTGTTTCAGGACGCTGGCACGGTACACTTTCAGGCTGCAACCGTAATCATGCAATTTTACACCGGTTACCCTGGCAATCAGCTTATTGGCCTGACGGGAAAAGAACTTCCGGGTCGACTCATCTTCACGCTTCTTACGCCAGCCCTGCAGCATATCCAGATCACGCTCGTACATCTCATCGATCATACGCATGATATCTTTCGGATCGTTCTGCAGATCACCATCCATAGTCACAATGATTTCACCGCGTGCCGCATCAATACCGGCCTGCATCGCCGCTGTCTGACCAAAGTTGCGCTGCAGCTCAACAATACGCAGATGACTACCCCACTTTTCCTGCGCCTGCTTCAGCGTTTTAACCGTGCTGTCAGGACTGCCATCATCGACACAGATCAGCTCCCACTTACCTTCATAAGTGTCCAGCGCCTCATGTACCCGCTCCACCAGCGGAAACACGTTTTCCTCTTCTTTATACAGGGGTACAACGATCGATAATGACTTCATAGGATTCTTTGAAAACAGGGAGATAGGATAAAAGCGGACTCTATCACAACGGGCCTCTTATATGAAGAAAAAGCCCTGCCAGCGCCCGCGCTACGGCGACTGTCAGCTCACTGGGACCGCTCTGGGAGACAGCTTTGTAATCAGCCAGCCAAGCCCCCAGGCAATAAACGACATCAGCAGCAGGAACAGGTGCAACTGCACCGCTACTGTCAGCAACGCGGTGGTATCGGTACCGTAGAGTTTACCAGCCAGTACAAACGCCGCTTCAAATGTGCCAGAACCCGCCACACCATGTATCGGCAGGATCGAGGACAGATCGGCAATCGCCACACTGGTGACCGCCTGCGCCAGGGTAAGTTCCGACAATTGCAGCACAACCCCCAGAAACGCCAGCAGTTTAGTCATCCAGATTGCATAGGTGGTGATAACAATGGCTGAGAAATGGTGCCCGCGCGTTGGCAGAGCTTCGATCGCATCCGCCAGTTTCAGCAGTTTGCTGTGACTGAAACAACAGAGCAGCTTAACGCCAAGCCCTTTAGCCCGGTCAAACAACCACAACCCCAGCGTAACCAGCAGTGTAAAACCCAGTGCTGCTGGTATCGAGTACTGCCAGATAATCAGCACCGCGGCAATCGACAACAGCGCGACAAGATCCAGTAGCCGGTATAGCAGCAGATGTGAACCTGACTCCAGCAAACCAATACTGAAATGGCGCTTAATCAGGACCGGAAAAGCCACCTCACCGGTACGCATCGGCAACAGGTTATTCAGCAGGTTATGGCTGGTACTGAGATAGAACATGTCACTGAAACGGTTTAACGGCAGCTCAAAGCTGATTTTGATCCGCACCGCACGCAACACATTACTGGCCAGAGACAGCACCACCAACAACGCCAGTGTCAGTGGTGCAAACCCTTCCCAGGAGGTCAGTAGCTTGATCCAGCCGATCTGGGTCTCAACCACCACCAGAGTGATCACCAGAATCAGCAGAGAGATTCCGGTTTTAAGCAGGTTCTTTTTCATCAGCAGTCTTTTCTGTCACAGACATCCATGGCCGGTTGATCAGCTAACAGACTCACCTTTAGCCTGCAGATCAGCGTGGTAGGACGAACGAACCAACGGTCCACTGGCGGCCTGAGAGAAGCCCAGCTCTTTAGCGATCGCGGCATACTCGTCAAACTCTTCCGGTGTGACATAGCGATCTACCGGAAGGTGGTTGCGGCTGGGCTGCAGATACTGACCGATCGTCAGCATATCCACATCATGAGCACGCAGATCTTTCAGAACCTGAATGATCTCCTCTTTGGTCTCACCCAGCCCGACCATCAGGCCGGATTTAGTGCGAACCTCAGGACGACGCTGCTTATACTGCTGCAGCAGTTTCAATGACCATTCGTAATCCGCACCCGGACGTACCTGACGATACAGACGCGGTACGGTTTCCATATTGTGGTTGAAAACATCCGGTGGAGTCTGCTCCAGAACATCCAGTGCAACCTCCATACGGCCACGGAAATCGGGCACCAGAGTCTCTACCTGAATGGTTGGTATAGCTTTACGGGTTTCCGTAATACAGCGGGCAAAGTGCTCTGCACCGCCATCACGCAGGTCATCCCGGTCTACCGAGGTAATAACCACATAGCGCAGCCCCATATCCGCGATCGCTTCAGCCAGCTCCTTCGGCTCATTTTCCGGCAACGGTTTTGGACGACCGTGGGCCACGTCACAGAACGGACACCGACGGGTACAGATATCGCCCATAATCATAAAGGTGGCGGTACCGTGACTGAAGCACTCACCCAGATTCGGACAGCTGGCCTCTTCACAGACAGATGCCAGCTTGTGGCGACGTAGCTGTTTTTTAATGCTCTGTACTTTCTGGGTAGTGCCCATCTTCACCCGCAGCCACTCAGGCTTACGTTGAATCTGCTCACGCTCTGTTGGAATAACCTTAACCGGAATCCGGGCAACTTTTTCAGCGCCTCTCAGTTTAACTCCGGCCTCAGCACGTTGGGGCTTTGCACTTTTTTCAGACATCTGTTTCTTCCAGCGAGTTATAACGGCGTTGCCCGGTGTACCCGAGTCTTTTTACCAGTATTTCTTTCAGTGTTTCTTTCACGGTATCGCGGTCAATATTGTCGACCAGGTTGATCAGACGCGTTACCGCCATCCCGGAATAGCCGCAGGGATTAATACGGTTAAACGGTTCCAGATCCATATCCAGATTGAATGCCAGCCCGTGAAATGAACAGCCTCGTCGTACCCGCAACCCGAGGGAACATATTTTAGCACCGTCCACATAAACACCGGGCGCATCATCGCGGGCATAGGCCTCGACACCGTACTGTTGCAGCAATTCGACGATACTCTGCTCCATCCGCGCCACCAATTCACGAACGCCGAACTTTTTGCGACGCAGGTTCAGCAGCAGATAGACCACCAACTGACCTGGACCGTGATAGGTTACCTGACCACCACGATCAACCGGGATAACCGGGATATCGCCGGCCGCGAGTACATGCTCTTCTTTACCGGCATGTCCCTGCGTAAACACAGGCTCATGCTCCAGCAGCCAGATCTCGTCGACGGTTTCCGGTTGCCGGTCTGCAGTGAAAGCCTGCATCGCTTCCCAGGTAGGCAGATACTCCACCACCCCCAGGTCACGGATAATGATCTGTTCTGCGTGCTCCATCAGATCACCATCTGCACACGACCACTATCCTTCAGGTCCTTGTGCAGAGCTTCCAGCTGTTCTACGCCTGTTGCGGTGATTTTCATACGAATCGAAGCGAAAGTACCTTTGCTGCTGCCCTGCTCTTCCACCTTGGAAATATCCAGATCCGGCGCATGGCGAAGGACAATATTGATCACCAGCTCTTTGAAATCCGGGCCGTCACGACCAATAACCTTGATCGGATAGTCCGGACACGGAAATTCAATTTTGGGTGCTTCTTGTTCAGTATTTTCTGTCATTCTTCAACCTGATTAACCTTTCATCAGCTGCTGCTGATAGTGGGTAAAAAGTTCAAACATCCGGGCCCACAATGGACCCTTTCTGCCATCAGCGATGGCTCTGTCATCAATTTTAAGAACCGGCACAACCCCCCGGGTTGAGCTGGAAATCCATACTTCATCGGCATCAACCAGGCGGTCATAATCGATATCCACTTCCTGGGTCGGAATACCACTTTCCGCTGCCAGCTCAAGGATCAGCTGACGCGTCGTGCCGCCAAGGATTTCAGAACTGCGCTTAGGGGTATAAATGACACCCTTATCGACTACAAACAGATTGCATGAAGCGCCTTCGGTCAGAAACCCGTCCCGAATCATCAGAGCCTCATCAACGCCCATTTGCCGTGCTTGTTGCAGCACCAGAATATTAGGCAGCAGGCCGGTTGATTTAATGTCGCAGCGATGCCAGCGCAAATCTGCGGTCACCATGGCCGTAATACCCTGCACAGCGTCTGCACCATCCTGATAGATATCGCGAATTGCCCGGCAACAGGCAAACACCGTGGGCGACATGCTGTCATCATAGTTATGATTCCGATACTCAGCGGCACCGCGGGTAATCTGCAGATAAACAGATACATTACCGCCGCCATTGCGCCGTACCAGTTCATGCAGCAGTGCCGACCAGTCTTCTTCAAGGTTGATCTGAATCGCCCTGAGACTGTACGCCAGACGATGCAGATGCTCATCCAGCCGGAAACCACGCCCCTGATAGAAAGGAATTACTTCATAAACACTGTCACCGAACAGGAAACCACGGTCAAACACAGACACTTTCGCGTCCGTGGCATCGATAAACTCACCGTTCAGATAAACCGTTTCCATATTCTTTAACGACAGATGCCCGAAACAGTGTCCGGGCATCCATTCCTCTATGTTATTACGCCTGTCAGTTGATCAGATTATAGAAGAACAGGGCAATAGCATCCCAGATACGCTGCAGCAGGCCTGCTTCATTAACAGATTCCAGCGCGACTACCGGTGCTTCAGCCACCACCTCGTTATTCAGCATCACTTTAACCGAACCAAATTGCTGGCCTTTATTCACCGGCGCTTTGATCACCTTATCCAGATCCAGCACCGCCTGCAGCTGGTCACTCTGTCCCCGCGGGATAGTGATCGCCAGCGCTTCGGTCAGACCCACCTTCAGTTGATCAGTTTCACCAGCCCAGATCTTGGTTGTTTCCAGAACCTGGTTCGCATCATACAGCTTGTGTGTGCGGAAGTAGCGGAATGCGTAAGCCAGCAGTTTCTGACTCTCCTGCGCCCGCGCTTCTTCGCTGTTTGTCCCCATCACAACAGTAATCAGACGCATACCGTCACGCTTGGCAGACGCCACCAGACAGTACCCGGCCGCATCGGTATGGCCTGTTTTCAGACCATCAACGGAATTATCGCGCCATAACAGCTTATTACGGTTAGGCTGGCGGATCTTGTTGTAAGTAAAGTACTTCTCAGAGTAGACGCCATAGTGCTCCGGATAATCATTAATGATTGAACGAGCCAGCAGCGCCATGTCATAGGCTGAGGAGAAATGATCTTCCGCCGGCAGACCGGTAGCATTCATAAACTGAGTGTTCTCCATACCCAGACGGGTGGCATGCTGATTCATCAGATCGGCAAACGCAGCCTCACTACCAGCAATGTATTCAGCGACTGCAACACTGGCATCATTACCCGACTGAATGATGATCCCTTTCATCAGATCACTCAGCAAAACCTGAGTGCCCTCTTTGATGAACATCCGGGATCCCGGCGCACGCCAGGCCTTAACTGAAACCGGTACCAGATCAGTTTTACTGACATTCCCCTTGCTCAGTTCAGCCTCGAGAATGTAGCTGGTCATCATTTTGGTCAGACTGGCAGGCGGGAAACGCTCATGCTCACGGTCAGACATAATGACTTTGCCAGTATCCGCATCCATCACCATATAGGCGCGAGCCGCAATCTGAGGAGGAGCAGGAATAATCGTAGCGGCCTGAGCCGGGGCTACCACTACAACCAGTAGCAACAGGGTACGGACAATGAAGTTCTTGATCATGATTTGCAGTTCTTAATAGTGTACGTGGGTCTTAAAGTCAGGGGACGACTCTTTCCTGTCAGCCATCTGACTGACGTTCCTGCTGTGACCCGTATTTCTCTGACAAGTTCTTACAAACAGTTGTTCGAACCTGCACGTATTAAAGCCGGTTATTCTACCAGATGCGGACGCAGATAACCTGCCGCTTCGATTCTGGATACCAACTCAGCCAGATTGGCATTTAACTGTACCGGCCCGACCTGAACCCGATACAGGGTACGATCCTGCCGTTGCAACGGCACAATCCGCACCTGATATCCGGGCAGCAGCCCTTCCAGATGCTGGCGTGCTTCATCAGCTGTCGCCTGCAGACTGAATGCACCTACCTGTAGGTAACGCCCGGTCCCGGCCACAACCTGCGGTGCCGGTGCGGGTGCGCTGCTGATTGCCTTGATCTGCGCACTGCTACCGTTCCAGCTGCGGGCATCAATCGCCTCTACCTCTACCCGGGCAGTTCCACTGCCGAGCATATCCAGTTTCGACGCGGCCGCATAAGAGAGGTCGATAATACGGCCACCATGGAACGGCCCCCGGTCATTAACCCGGACAATGACCTTACGACCATTAGCCAGATTGGTAACCTGAACATAAGCAGGCAACGGCAGCGACTTATGCGCAGCACTCATGGCGTACATATTGTATATCTCGCCATTAGACGTCTTATGACCGTGAAACTTCTTGCCGTACCAGGACGCCACCCCACGCTCTTTGTAGCCGATCGCAGAGGGCATTACATAGTAAGTTTTACCCAGAACCGTATAGGGGCTTTTGTTGCCACCCCGGCTTTTGGGCTCTACCCGCGGTACCGCATCCGGAACCCGGGACACATCCACAGCCTGAGCCGGGCCATGATCCTGCTGAATTGCATAGCGACCACCGCCACCACCGGTAGAACAACCCACCAGTGTTGCCAGCATCGAGAGAGCAAACAGTTTCAAGATCAGTTTCATGGCGTTAACCTGCTTTTGCGTTACGTTTTTCCGCGACCGCCTGACTCAGTTCATAAACGGCCATGGCGTATAAACGGCTGTGATTATAACGGGTAATTACATAAAAATTATGTAATCCGAACCAGTACTGGAACTCACCCTTGGTTTCCAGACGCATCAGTGTTGCCGGATTATCGCCAGCCAGATCGCGGCGGGTCTGAATACCTCGCTCTGCCCACTGCGCAAGCGTCAGCTCAGGCTTCAGGCCTTTATTGATCCACTCATCTTTTGCCATCTGGGTCATCACCACATTGCTGCGGACCGGCGCTCCGGCTTTCCAGTGATGCGCTTTAAAGTAATTGGCCACACTGCCAATAGCATCCACCGGGTTGTTCCAGATATCTTTCTTACCATCGCCATCAAAATCGACGGCGAAATTACGGAAACTGCTCGGGATAAACTGGCCGAAACCCATTGCCCCGGCATAGGATCCCTTCAGAGAAAACGGCTCAACCTTCTCATCACGAATCAGGTAGAAATACTCTTTCAGCTGCCCCTGAAAGAATTTACCCCGCTTCGGGTAATCAAAGCCCAGTGTCGACAGCGCATCGACAACCCGATAGCTCCCCATATTACGGCCATAACGGGTTTCTACACCGATAATCGCAACAATGATCTCCGCCGGAACACCGTACTCTTTTTCAGCCCGGGCCAGCGTGTCAGCATGCTCATTCCAGAAGCTGACACCCTGATTAATGCGTTTCTGCTTCAGAAAGATATTGCGGTATTCACCCCAGGTAAGGCGCTTTTCAGCAGGGCGGGAGATCGCTTTCAGAATACTGTCTTTGCGCTCAGCCTTAAGGAGAACATCCCGGATTTCCTGGCGATCAAATCCCTCACTCACCAGTTGATCAATAAACGGCTGCGCCACCGGATGGTCTGCATAGCCATGCGCCTGAACCATAGAAGGCATTGCTACTGCTGCGCTAAGCAGGCAACCACTAATAATCTGTGTCAACTTTGTTCTTAACATTTCACCCTACCTTTAAGGCTATTCCCGCCTCAATTCCCTGCCTGAAAGCAGGGATAATACAATCCCTAAATGAACACCGACTGTACCACATCAGATTCTTTCTGATCTGTTTCTGCGGCAAAAATTCCGTCAGTGGGTGATCATCTGTTTATGTGCCTGCACCGACATTAGCAATCCGAATCCGGCCATCAGTGTTACGATCGACGTACCGCCATAACTGACCAATGGCAATGGCACCCCAACCACCGGCAACAATCCACTTACCATACCGATATTCACAAAAATATAAACGAAGAATGTCAGCGTAATACTGCCAGCAACCAGACGCCCAAAGCTGTCCTGAGCATTGATCGCGATAATCAGTCCGCGGGCGATAATCAGCAGATAGATAGCTAACAGAATCAGCACCCCGATCATACCCATCTCTTCTGCTAATACCGCAATAATAAAGTCCGTGTGGCTTTCCGGGAGGAAGTCCAGTTGCGACTGAGTACCCTGCATCCATCCCTTACCATCCAGACCGCCAGAGCCAATTGCAGCCTTCGACTGAATAATGTTCCAGCCGGAACCTAATGGATCACTTTCCGGGTCCAGGAAAGTCAGTACCCGTTGTTTCTGATAGTCCTTCATAACCATCCACAGACCGGGTAATCCAGCTGCTGCAACAGCCAGCGCACCGAAGATATAGCGCCAGTAGATTCCGGACAACAGCAGTACAAACACGCCGGAAGCACCGATCAGCAGTGAGGTTCCCAGATCAGGCTGTTTCATAATCATCACCACCGGCACAAAAATCAGCACCAGCGAAATAGCAATATGCTTAAAGCCCGGCGGTAACGGCCGGTAAGCCAGATAACAGGCGATCATCAGCGGTAGCACCAGCTTGACGATCTCTGAAGGCTGGAAACGGAATCCGGGTAAGGCGATCCAGCGCTGCGCCCCTTTAGCCCCTACTCCAACCAGCAGTACTGCCAGCAATAAGCCCAGCGCAATCACATACACAGCCGGAGCCCAGCGGGCATAAAACCGGGGCCTGAACTGGGCCAGGATAATCATTGCAAATAATCCTGCCCCCATACGTACCGCCTGTCGGGTGACATAGCCCATATCACCACCGGATGCGCTATACAGTATCAACAAGCCGTAGCCACAAAGAATCAGAATAAACAGCAGCAACCAGGCATCAAGATGAGTGTAAGACCACAATCCCCGCCGGCGAGCAAGGTGTGGCTGAGCATCCGGCATACTGCGCTGAAAATCTCTCATCAGAGGGCCTCCTGCTGCAGAGCAATATCCTCTGCTTTCAGCGCATTGAATGCATCTATCACCTTACGGGCAACCGGCGCTGCAGTGGTGGAACCACCGCCACCGTTTTCAACGATTACGGCCACCGCTATTTCCGGTTTATCTACCGGTGCAAACGCGATAAACAGCGCATGGTCATGATGCCGTTCATCCAGTTTGTCAGCGTCGTACACCTCATCCTGCTTAATGCCAACCACCTGTGCGGTACCGGTTTTACCGGCAATCTGGAAATCAATACCTTCGCTGATCTTGCGTGCAGTACCCCTCGGGCCATGCACCACATCCACCATCGCATCAATAATAAGTTGCCAGTACTCATCATTATTCAGCTGCACATTAGGTAAAACCGCTCCGGTCCCTTCCAGACCACTGATATCAACAACCGAGTCCTCCTGATAACCGCTGACATCACTTTCTTCCCGACTGATAACCCCTTTCAACATTCGCGGCTGCTTCCAGACGCCCCGATTCGCCATGACTGCGGTTGCTGTCGCCAGTTGCAGTGGCGTAGCCAGCATCCACCCCTGGCCAATACTCAGATTCAAAGAATCACCCGGATACCAGGCTCCTCGCCCGGTCCGCTTTTTCCATGCCCGCGATGGCAGAATACCCGGCAGCGCTTCCGGCAGATCCAGACTGGTAACCTGACCAAAACCAAATTTACCCAGGTAGTCCGACATAATGTCGACTCCGGTCCGATTAGCCACATCGTAAAACCAGACATCGCATGACTGATAAATCGCCTTATCCAATCCGACAATACCGTGACCGCCTCGTTTCCAGTCCCGGTAACGTCGTCCGCCTTTGGTCAGGGTATAAAAACCAGGGTCGTTCACTTTATGAGTGGGACTGATAACACCGCTGTCGATCACACCCATCGCCACCATCGGTTTAATCGTTGAACCCGGCGGATACTGTCCTCGCAAGACCCGGTTAAACAGCGGCAGATCCCGTGACTCACGCAATGCTTTATAGTCTTTAGTGCTGATTCCGGTCACGAACATATTCGGGTCGTAACCAGGATTACTGACCAGCGCCATAATGCCGCCGTTGTTCGGATCAATCGCAACGACAGCTGCACGACGCTCTGAGACCAGCTGTTCAGTGGCCTGTTGCAGACGAATATCGAGATGCAGAACGATATCCTTACCCGGCACAGGATCAGTACGTTCCAGTACCCGCATGACCCGTCCACGGGCATTGGTTTCTACCTTCTGGTAACCAACCTCACCATGCAACAGGTCTTCGTAAAAACGCTCTATACCCAATTTCCCGATATAGTGGGTAGCACTGTAGTTTTTCAGATCAACCCGCTTCAGCTCTTTCTCGTTGATCCGCCCAACATAACCGAGTGCGTGCACCAGGCTGGCACCATAGGGATAGTAACGAATCAGGTCCGCTTCAACCTGTACGCCAGGCAAACGCTGATAGTTCACGGCGATACTGGCAATTTCGGCATCGGTCAGACGAAACCGCAGCGGCACGGTTTCGTAGGGGCGACGGCGTTGCTTAAGCCTCTTACGGAACGACTTCAGCTCCCGTTCGGTTACCGGAATCAGCTTCTGTAATTCAGCCAGAGTTGCCTCAATGTCCTTCACCTCTTCCTTGAGCAGGGTAACACTGTAACTGGGCCGGTTATCCGCCAGCAGGATGCCGTTGCGGTCATAGATCAGACCACGGGTCGGTCCCACCGGTTTAAGCTGAACCCGGTTATCATCAGACAGGGCGGTCAGGTGATCATGCTGAACCACCTGCAGATAGTAGAGACGACTAAGCAACAATCCCATCATCAGCAGAACGATGACAAACGCGATCGAAGCCCGGGAAAAGAAAACTTTCCCCTCTCTGGAGTGGTCCTTCAGGCTGTCAAATGCGGGCATTACAATTCCGGTTGTTGCTCGTTATTTATGATAGGGATGACCCTGCAGGATGCTCCAGGCACGGTACAGCTGCTCAGCCAGGATAATGCGCACCAGCGGATGCGGTAGCGTCAGACCGGAGAGAGACCACTTCTGATCAGCAATGGCGACACACTCCGGTGCCAGCCCATCCGGGCCACCCACCAGCAAGGAGACATTCTGCCCCGACATCTGCCAGTTTTCCGCCTGCTGCGCCAGTTGCTCAGTACTCCAGTTCTTACCGCCAACCTCCAGCGCAATCACCCGATCACCCTTAGGAATGGCCGCCAGCATCTGTTCGCCTTCCTGCTTCTTAGCCCGGGCCAGATCAGCCCCTTTACCACGATGCCCCAGAGGGATTTCAACAATCTCCAGGGCAAACTCGTGCGGCAGACGCTTGATATATTCATTGCAGCCTTCGGTTACCCAGCCAGGCATCTTGGTGCCGACTGCAATCAGGCGAATTTTCATTGACCAGTTCTCAGTGCAGGTAAACGGTTAAGCTTCGTCTTCGTCAAAGCCCCACAGGCGCTCAAGGTCATAGAAGCTACGGGCATCCGGCATCATGATATGCACTACCAGATCGCCCAGATCCACCAGTACCCACTCACCAGTGTCCTGACCTTCAATACCCAGCGGAATCAGACCGCTGTGCTTCACCTCTTCCTGTACATGCTGGCCTATAGACGCCACATGTCGCTTGGAAGTTCCGCTGGCAATGATCATTCGATCAGTTACCGTCGATTTTTCAGTCACGTCCAGCTCGACAACATCCTTAGCCTTCATATCGTCGAGTGCGTTGCGAACAACGCTGATCATCTGATCCATTTCCATCAGTAATTATTTACCTTCATCAGTATTAACAAAGCCGTACAGCTTTTGTTGTTGTATATAGTTCCAGACCGCATCCGGAATCAGATAGCGGGGAGAGTGTTGCTGCGCCACCAGATCCCTGATCTGCGTAGCGGATATGCCCAACGGTGTCAGTTCATGAAAAATCACACAACCGGCGGGCTTCTGCAGCAGTTTATTTTTATCGGTTACCTCATGGGTCCGACTGGTCTGCTGCATGATTTCACAAGGCTGATAGACCCAGCCAGGTCGCTTAACCACTACGATATGGCACAGCTGCAACAGAGACTGCCAACGGTCCCAGTGGGGTAACGACAGATAGGCGTCCATACCCAGTACCATACAGATCGGTGTTTCATCACCCACCTGATGGCGGTAATTCTCCAGCGTCAGCACTGTATAGGATTCCCGATTCGACAGTACTTCGCAGTCATCAGCATACAATGCCGGCTCCTGAGCCACGGCCAGACGGACCATTTCCAGTCGCTGGGCACCGCTACGCTCAGGTTGTTTACGGTGCACAGGCACTTTGGAAGGCAGCAAAGCCACCTGGTCTACGCCGAGCCACTGCTTAATCTCAAGCGCCGTACGCAGATGTCCGTTATGGATGGGATCAAAGGTCCCACCCATAAAGACCATGGGGCTATTACTCATTGAAGCTGCTCGTCAGGATTATTGGCGAATATGGCCATCACCCAGTACAACATATTTCTGCGAGGTCAGACCTTCCAGGCCGACCGGGCCACGGGCATGAATTTTATCGGTTGAAATACCGATCTCAGCGCCCAGACCATACTCGAAACCGTCAGCGAAACGGGTGGATGCGTTGACCATTACCGAGCTGGAATCCACCTCGCGCAGGAAGGCCCGCGACTTGGTGTAATTTTCAGTAATGATGGCATCGGTATGGTGAGATCCGTACTGGTTGATATGGCGAATCGCTTCATCCATATCCGCCACCAGTTTAATCGCCAGAATCGGCGCCAGGTATTCTGTGCTCCAGTCTTCTTCGGTCGCTTCAACCGCCTGCGGTAGTAACTCACGGGTTTTCGCACAGCCACGCAGCTCGACACCGATCGTACCATAACGATCTGCCAGTTCCGGCAGAATATCTGCCGCACAGGCTTCGTGTACCAGCAAAGTTTCCATCGTGTTACAGGTACCGTAACGATGAGTTTTGGCATTGATCGCAATATTGATCGCCTTACCCTTATCCGCCTCTTCGTCGATATAGACGTGACAGATACCGTCCAGATGCTTAATCACCGTCACTTTGGCATCACGGCTGATCCGCTCAATCAGACCTTTACCGCCACGTGGAACAATCACGTCGACATATTCCGGCATGGTAATCAACTCACCCACTGCTTCACGGTCGGTGGTTTTCACGACCTGCACCGTATTTTCTGGCAAGCCCGCCGCCTTCAGGCCTGTCTGAATGCACTCAGCCACAGCCGCATTACTGTGAATCGCTTCAGAACCGCCGCGCAGAATGGTGGCGTTACCTGACTTCAGGCACAGACTTGCCGCTTCAACCGTTACGTTAGGACGGGACTCATAGATAATGCCGATAACCCCCAGAGGCACCCGCATTTTCCCTACCTGGATACCACTGGGCAGATAGTTCATATCGGTGATTGCGCCAATCGGGTCGGGCAGACTGGCAACCTGACGCAAACCTTCGATCATAGTATCGATCTGAGACTGTTTCAGCTCAAGTCGATCCAGCATCGCATCATCAAGACCGTTCTGACGGCCCTGTTCAAGATCTTTAGCGTTGGCAGCAACCAGCGCATCGCGGGACGCATCGATCGCCTCCGCCATCGCCAGTAACGCTTTGTTTTTCACGCCGGTATCCGCTTTTGCAATGGAACGTGCCGCAACACGTGCCTGCTGACCCAGCTCTGCCATATATTCTTTAACGTTCATACCCAGTTTTACCTGCCCGTTGATCTGCCCGATTCTGTCCGCCCAGCGACGGTTAAGAACCGGATAGTATACCCTGACCCGGCAACAGGGTCATCGCAACGAACAAGATAAAGCGTAAAAAAGCCGTTTATCGGGGTAGGGGAATACTGCTATTATCTGCGGATTCGGGTGCGATTCAGTGTCCGGCTTCAGAAAAGCCTGCCATCTACCTGATAAATAAGCATTTTTATCATAAACCTGTCTACAAAAACCGACAGTCAGGATACAGATAACCGGATATGGACCGACCGCAGCTCCCGCGCCTGAACACTCAGCCCCAGACCCGTCTGCTGCTGCTCGCTGCCTGCATGCTATTCGGCGGTCTGCTGATAGCCAGTCTGTATCTGTCATTTGTCACAGGCCGCATCGCTGAACAACAGGTCCGGGATCAGGGACGCTTGCTCGGCCAGCAGACCGTCAACCTGTTACGTCCGGCACTACTTTCCGCCGACCCGGTCAGCCTGAACTTTGTCCTTAATCAACAGTCGGGACATCCTTTTATCGAAGCGATCATCCTTAAAGACACCAAAGACCGTCTTCTGGGGCGCGCCGGTGAAACAACCCGTGACAATCTGATTCAGCAGGAAATTACCATCAGCCAGCAGGAACAACCGCTGGCCTACCTTGAGCTGCATCTGAATCCTGCTCCTTACCATTATCAACTCAACACCCTGATGATACAGGCGCTTATTCTGGCGCTGATTGTGATCATCGCCACCCTGCTGGCTCTGTGGCAGTGGCTGAAACGCACCGCTCTCAGCACCACAGAATCTGAACAGGATTCGGCCGCTAGCATTCCACCGGAGATCATTCCGGTGCTGACAGAAACAGAGCCCGAAGAGCCGGAATACAATGACGCCAACAGACAGGAAGACGACCTGCTGGTCGATCTTCTGAAACCTGCCGATGATGCACCGGAGATGCCGGAATTCGCACCGTTCAGTGATCATAAAGAGGTCAGCATTCCGGTACTTCCTACGGCAGAAGAGAAGAAACCGGTTATCGAAGAGATCAGCATTACACCTAAACCAGCGGGCAAACCGGAATCGAAACTGAAGAACCCGCTGTTCGAAAATGATAAACACGAAGTACAACTGGATCTTTACTCCTTCGAACAGGAGCTGGAGCTGATTGTCGCCGCCGATCAGGCCGGTTATCTGCTCTACCTCGATCTGGCCTCGGGTCACTCTGACAACATCTCAGCCACAGAACTGGAGGAGATGCAGGAATATTATTCACGAATGCTGGATATGGTGATCGCCATCTATCAGGGCGAAGCTGCAAAAATCAGCAATGGTGATCTGCAACTGGCTTTCCTGAAGCCCCACAAAGATGATTCCCACGGGGTAAACGCGATCTGCGCCAGCCAACTGTTTAACCGGCTCTACAAGCTGTTTAATCAGCAACGTATACGACAGATGAAACCAGTTCTGAATCTGCATATGGCGCTGGTACGGGGACACCATAAAAAGCTGCCACGCCTGCAGGAAGAAGCTCGCTTCCTGACCCAGAGCACTGACAGCAATGAACTGATTACCCATACCGCGCTGAGTGAAGCACTGACCCAGAGCACTGACAGCAATGAACTGATTACCCATACCGCGCTGAGTGAAGCACCGGACCTCAAAGTCAGCCTGCTGGCTGGCGCCGATATTCATCGTGCCGAAGAGGACAAAGTCCTGATTCATTCGGTGAATGATAATTATCAGAAGCTGCTGGACAAGCAGGCCCGCCACCTGCTGAAAAAGCTATTCCCCTGATCTGTACCTGAAAAACCTATACAGATTGTAAATACAGCCAACTTAAGTGTATCTGTACCGGTTTTATCGACAACGCTAGACTAAGCCCCTCTGTATCACTGTCCGGAGCTATCAGCGGATGCTAAGCGAAATTCTGTTACTGTTCTTTGCCGGCTTACTGGGCGGTATTCTTAACTCCATTGCCGGAGGTGGTAGCTTTATCACCTTCCCTGCTCTCTTGCTGGTCGGCGTTCCTCCGATCAGCGCTAATGCCACAAACACCTTTGCCTCATGCTCCGGTTATATCAGTGGCAGTTGGGCTTTCCGACATGAACTTAAGCAGATAAAAGACCAGCTCCCGCGGTTTATCCTGCTCAGCCTGACAGGCGGCATTGCCGGCGCATGGCTGCTATTGCAGACCCCTGAACAGGCTTTTGAAGCCGCGATCCCCTGGCTACTGCTGTTCGCCACGGTACTGTTTATCTTCGGTGGCCAACTGAATAATCTGCTTCGCAAGCACGGCTCACAGCATAAACATGCATCACTTGCAGCCAGTGCCGCGCTGGGAGTATTGCTACTGGGAGTGTGTTTGTACGGGGGGTTCTTTAATGCCGGGCTGGGGATTATTACCCTGAGCTACCTGGCACTGGCAGGCTATACCAATATCAACACTATGAACGGTCTCAAGCTATTGGTTTCCAGCTTTGTTTCAATCATCGCGATTGTGCTGTTTATTCAGGATGGCGTGATCGCCTGGTATGAAGGCACGATAGTACTGCTGGGGACACTGAGCGGTGGTTATACTGCCGCCCATATGTCACGCAAGTTGCCCCAGCACTGGGTTCGTAACTTTGTTATCGTCGCCAGCATACTGATTACGCTGTACTTCTTCTATGACGTCTATCTCCGTTGATCTCAACCAGCCTGAGTCCGGAATATTCAGCTGCATAACAGCAGCGCACTGATCAGAAGAATCATACGATTTACCTCCCCAATCTGTCAGGCTAGTTTCGCCAGCGAGCGGATATAGGCGGAGAAATCATCATAACCACCGATATGCTCATCACCGATAAAAATCTGTGGTACGGTTCGACGGGATGAACGACGAATCATCTCCTCGCGCTTACGGAAATTATTATCGATAGAGTATTCGGTGTAGTTCCAGCCCAGCTGCTTTAACAATTTCTTCGCTGCATGGCAGTAGGGGCAATAACCTTTGGTATAGACTTCGATCTTCTGCATGAGAGTGACTCCGATACATTAAAGGGTGTGACAGGCACGACGGCCTGCCACGATGCGATTTAAGAACTGGAGTGAGAACGCTCTCAGCTACCGATGTTATCCAGGTCGTACCATGGAGTCGGGTTGATCGGGCAACGGAAACGTACACCTTCTTCAGTCACAGTCACACGGGAAACGCGCTGCTCACCTGGCTCCAGCGGGAACATATCCAGACCCTCATGAGTCTTGAAGTTCTGAATCTGGAAACCGACAAGCTTGTCAGTTTTGTTAGTCACGACAAACTCGTAAACACCCGCTTTCAGACCCGCAACAGTTTCATGGGCAGTGAAGTGACCGCCATACTGATCCAGATTGATAACAGTCACACCATCTTCACGGGTCTCAGGAGTCCCCGCCGCGGCGAAAGGTGAAGCAACCAGAGCTGCCAGCAGAACAAAGGCAGTCGTCAGACGTTTGAAAAAGCTCATTGTTTTTTCCTCATATCATTAAAGTGTTTGAACGGTGACCGACACCGCCTCAGAAACAACTACACTTTAAAACAACAATTCAGTACGAAATATGCTATAAAATCCAAAATAACTAACCAATCGTACAAACCAATGAAAGATGATGCATTAAGCCAGATTTTAAAATGGCTCCGACTGAACGCTGAAATCTACGTTCATGCGGACTTTCAGGGGTGCTGGGCGGTGGATACCTCCGGTCAGCGCCATGTGCCCTTTCACCTGATAAACAGCGGCCGTAGCTGGCTGCATCTGCCAGGTAAAGAGCCACAACTGCTGTCCACCGGAGATCTGGTGATATTCCCCCGGGACGCTCAGCACTTCCTCAGCAGTGAAGAAGAGACCCCATCCATAGAACTGGTCGATGAAACGCTGGAGCAACTCGGACAGCCCGGAAATGAAGTCGGCCCCGTTACAGGACTGACCTGTGGTTATTTTGAGTTTGAAAATAAAGCCGCCTGGCCGTTGCTGGATAGCCTGCCAGATGTGATAGTACTGGAACTGAGCGATACCAGCCGGATGGGCAATACCCGCACCTTGCTGCACCTGATCATCGCTGAACTCGAGGAGAATGATCCGGGTACCCGTATTGCCGTTAACCATCTGACCCACGCACTGTTCATCCACATCCTGCGCAGTCAGATCAGCAAAGGAATAGAGCAGGGCGTACTGGCTGCGCTGTTCCATCCCCGTATTGGTCAGATCCTGAATCAGATCCACAGTCATCCGGAACAGGACTGGACACTGGACTCCATGGCCCGACAAGCCGGAATGAGCCGCACCGCATTCAGTGAGCAGTTTCGCGAACTGACCGGCCAAACCGCTATGCGCTATCTGTCAGAGTGGCGCATGCTGCAGGCTGCCGAACTGCTTCGCACTACAGAACAGTCCATCATCTCTATTGCCGAGCAATGTGGCTATCATTCAGAGATAGCGTTTCGCAAAGCCTTTAAAAGTATTACCGGAGAAACTCCCGGGGCTGTAAGGAAGAAGGCATAGACGAGTGGCGAGTGGCGAGTGGCGAGTGGCGAGTGGCGAGTGGCGAGAAAAAGCATACACTTTCAGAAGAACAGACAGTGATTTAAAGAGCACCGTGCATGAATAAATTCAATCGGCTGATACTGTTAATTGTTATTGCGGTGAGCGCTGCATTTATTCTGCCCCGACAAGCGCCAGTTGCACCTGATGCATCGCCACAGACCACCGACACCCGTCTGCTTCAGGCCTTCAATGAACTGGAAAGTGATCTGCAGATTGAGGGCAGCGCTCGTATTAAGAAAATACTCCCTGATGACAATAAGGGTAGCCGTCACCAGCGTTTTCTTATTCAGCTAAGTCACGGCCAGACGATTCTTATAGCCCATAATATCGATCTGGCTCCCAGGGGTCCCAGATCTGAAAACCGGCGAGACCATTCGCTTTTACGGCGAGTACGAATGGAATAATCAGGGCGGTGTGATTCACTGGACCCATAAAGATCCAGGGGGAAAGCATCCCCACGGCTGGCTGGAGTATAGGGGGTTGAGATACTGGTAAGGCCTTAAGGGCCTTACCAGTATCTGTGGCTAGACCGCATTGCAAAGCAATGCTTGCTAGTGGCTTATGTGGACTCCCCTCTGTCAACAATGAATCGCCCTTTAACAGAAAAAACGCAAGCTTATGTCCGAGCTCACTATGGGGACGCGATCCCCGGCTCACTGAGATTTGCGCGAACAGTCTTATCATCTCTCGAAAGCGAGCGCTGAGCTCTTAGCCACTAACTGATTAAGACTGCATCTGTATCAAGCGCTTTTCATTGCCTACAGGTTCAGGCGGTGACTGCCTGAGCCTGATACTCGCTGCCATCCCGCAATAAAGCAAAGGCGGTACGTACTGTTTTATTGGCTAAAGCCACGGCGGCGCAGCGTTTACCCCGCCGCTCGATCAGATTTTTCAGCCAGACTTCTTTCTGGGATTTAGCGGATCGTTGGCTCAGTGCCCCCACCACGGCCATCGCGCCGCTGATGAGCTGACTTCGCACCAATTGGTTACGGATATGTTTACCTATGCTACCCAGCACGGCCTTACCACCGCTGGAGTGCTGTATTGGCGTTAGACCAACACAGGCCGCCGCTTCCCGACCACTCCTGAAACTCACGTCGTCCCCCAGCTTCAGGAGGTTGAAAAGGTTAATCGCATTGATCACCGATACCCCTTCCAGCGCCATCAGACGTTGACAGTCCGGATGCTGCTTGATGACCTTAGCCAGCTGCTGATCATAGTGCTGAATACGTTCAATGATTGCCAGATAGGCTTGCCAGGTCAGATGCAAGGCCTCCCTGAAGATCATGCTGAAGCCGTTGTCTGCCGTTTCCAGTCTGTCCTGAACCGCTCTGCTCAGACCACCCTGAGCCGGAGATGCAGTAATATTAAATTCAGCGAGTAGTGCTCTGATCTGATTACCCTGAGCTACTTTTTGTTTAACGCCCAGCTCTCGCATGCGCAGAATGGTTTGTAATTCCTGCTGTTCAAAGGTTTTGCCGGAGATGAACTGCACCTCAGGTAACTGTGCAGCCTGCGCAATCGCCAGTGCATCATTTTTATCAGTTTTCTGCTGCTGGCGAACCGCTGCAACCAGGCGAGTAGAGATCAGTCGTGCGATGTGACCGTGTTCCTGAGCCTTCTGCTTCCAGTAATTCGACATAGAACAGGCTTCAAAAACGATAACCACAGAGCTTTGGATTGCCAGCCACAGACTGAATTCTGAAGCGCTCATCGCTTCATTAAGTAAGACTTTATGGCGTTTAACAACGCACACTTGAATCACTTTTTTGGCCAGATCGACGCCGACAATGGTATTGTTCATGTATTGGACTCCTAGCTAATTTTTGGTCGAATTCAGCATACCTCGCTGCTGATATTAGGGCGAGGGGAGTCCAATTCTCTCGAAAAGATTCTGTGGGAGGCGCGCCCTCGCGGCGATTATATGATGCCTTGCTAAACCATCGGGACTGGAAGCCCCTCCCACAGCAGTGGCGAGTGGCGAACAGAACCTGAGTAATTGCCAAACAGCGTCAAAGTTTTCGCTTTTCCCAGCAAGCAGCTTTGCTGCGTCCAGCAAGGAATGCTCTGCATTCCGTCCAGCCACCCACTACGGTCTCGCAAGGCAAGCTTCGCTCAACGTTCTGCACCATTGAGCTATTCGATATATACACAGTACAATATTTCATAATTTGCAATACAGTATAAACAGGCATCATCGATGGATCTCCGCTCTCTGAAACTGTTTCTCAGCCTCTGCGAAACCCTGCATTTTGGCCGCGCCAGTGAAGCCTGTCATATCAGTGCCTCAGCTCTGACCCGAACCATCCGCCAGCTCGAAGAGTCCCTCGGAGTACAGCTGTTTGAGCGGGATAATCGCCGGGTGAGCCTGACCCAGGAAGGCGAGAAGTTTCAGAGCTACGCCCAGGATGCACTGATGCAATGGGATGTGATTCGTAACGACCTGCTACAGGAAGCTCAGGAGCTGCAGGGCGAAATCAGCGTGTACTGCTCGGTCACCGCCAGTTACAGCTTTCTTTACGAGATACTCAGCGAGTTCCGACAGCAGCATCCGCGCATCGAAATCAAATTGCATACAGGCGATGCGGAAAACGCTATTCAGCATGTACTGAATCAAACCGAAGATATCACCATTGCCGCCCGACCAGACTCAATGCCTGCCACCCTGGCCTTCAAACATATCGCCACTTCACCGCTGGTATTTATCGCCCCGGAGCAGGAGTCACCACTGAACGAATTACTGCGGGGTGAAATAGACTGGGCAGAGATACCGATGATCCTGTCTGAGGAAGGTGTCGCCCGGAAACGCATTGATCGCTGGTTTAAGCAGCAGGATGTCAAACCGCTGATCTATGCTCAGGTCGCCGGTAATGAGGCCATTGTAAGCATGGTGAGTCTGGGTTTCGGGGTCGGCGTGGTACCCAAGATCGTGCTCGATAACAGCCCGCTGGCAGGTAAAGTGCGCATTCTTGAGGTTGAACCGCAACTGAAAGCCTACGATGTCGGCCTGTTTGCACTGAAGAAAAAGCTGCAAAGCCCGTTGATCGAAGCGTTCTGGTCACAGGTTCGATAATACTATATCGGCGCTGGAAGCGCCTCGCTACAACGTGACTCGCGCCCCCATGAATACCAGTCTGATGGAGGCTGCCTTACTCCCTTTCAGAGAATAAAACAAAACCTGTTTCGCTAATCAGCGCCCTTTGCTTCTGGGCTTATTGACCAGATAGATACCTGCGCCAACCAGCATCAGAGCCCCGATCAGCTGTAGCGTTAACGGCTCATCCAATACCAGCCAGGCTGCCAGTACCCCAAACAACGGCGTCAGGAACGTAAAGCTGGATAAGGTACCGGCCGGGTACTGCGTTAACAGCCAGAACCAGCCCATATATCCCACCAGCGCAATCATCACAATCTGGAACAACAAGGCACTGAATACCGCAGTCGTTGGTTCAAAGATGCCAGGTTCTGACATGAGCACCGACAGCAAGGGAAACAGTATAGCTGATACAGCTAATTGATAGAGCAACACCCGGGCGGCGCTCTGACTGCGTTGCGGAGCAATCTTGATGATCAGAGTTGTCAGCGCCCAGCAGACCGCTCCGGCCAACGCCAGCAGATCACCTTTTAATGTCGTGTCCCCACTGCCGGAACCACCAAAGGCGATAGCTATCCCGGCAAAGGCGATCATCAGTCCGATCATCTGTAACAGACGCATACGCTCATTCGGCAGAAACAGGTGCGCCCCCATTACCACCCAGAACGGCGATGTATAGAGGAACAGCGTGACGTGGGACGCTGAGGTATGTACCAGCGCCAGATACATAAAGAAGAAATCAGCGGTGAACAGTGCACCGATCAGCACGCCCCAGCCGATAGCGCCATCGTTATAGAGTATCCGCTCGCCACGCCAGCGCATCCAGACCAATAACAGCAGCGTTGCACCCATGGAACGCAACCCCGCCTGCATCATCGGTGAGATACCTTCCAGCGCAAACTTAACGACAATCTGATTCAGCCCGAACAGCATACAGAGAGCGATCATCAGCATGATAGCCAGGCCATCCAGGCGGGTCTTCGGAGTCATAAACAGAAATCAAATCCGTGAAAGTAGATTGGAGGGCTGAGTTAACGAGCTTAATTAAAGGACTCAATTAACGGCCTCAGTTAAAGCCTTAGTTTACAAACAAGGCTTCAAGCTCAGGAGAGATATAAGGACGGCCACGCTGATTCAGTGCAGTACCGATCACCAGCCCCTCGACACAGATTTTTTCATCGCTGAGGCGCACAACACGCTGGCGGAAACCGAACTTCACTTTGCTGATGCGCTCCAAAGCAACCTCGACAGCAAACTCATCACCACTTTTCAGGGACGCTTTGTAATCCAGTTCAGAACGGATCACCACCAGATGGATGCCCGCTTCGGTCAGTGCAGCAAAGTCGATACCACTGGCCAGCAGAAACTCATGACGGGCATGCTCCAGATAATTGAAATAGACACCGTTATTTACAATGCCCTGCATATCCAGCTCATAATCCCTGACTTTAAACTCAATTCTGAACATGCCCTGCTCCCATTCATTAAATCGCGGCAAAAAAAGAGGGTGCGATAGTAGCACCCTCCCGGTCGATGAAACACCGTTGTATGACTATCAGTGAGTCGCCCGCACCGGTTTCAGAGAATGCGGTGCCATCGATTCAATCAGCTTCAGTAGCGAATCCACCCCGTCCTGCAGATCGGAGTTATTATCGATAGTAATCAGCCCTTCTGGCAGGGTATCGACAATATGGCGGTGACGATCCAGACGACGCACGATCTCCTCTTCTGATTCACGACCACGCTTCATCAAACGCTTGTAGAGGATCTCATCATCAACATCCACCAGCACCGGAATCAGATTGGGATAACTGGCCATGGCGATCTGCAGGTAATCACGGGAGCCGTTGATCACTACGTTGACATCCTTAGCCAGCCAGCTATCAACCTCGGAGCCGATACCGTAGCTATAACCGTGGGAATACCACTGCATCGCAAACATGCCCATGTTGGCACGCATATCAAATTCATCTTCAGACAGGTGGATATGGTTCTCGCCACCGACATTAGCAGCGCGGGTGATATAACGGTGGGCGACAAAGCAGCCATGATGCGGCTGCAGACGTTGACGACATCCTTCCAGCAGGCTGTCTTTACCGCTGCCGGATGCGCCAATCAGATAGAGCAGTTTTCCACTCATAAACAATTATCCTGGTCGAATTGATCCACCAAGATTAATACGCATATAACAGAAACACCAGCACCAAATTCAGGCCAGCATCTCCTGCTCGAACACGACTTCGTAGGTATCTTCCCAGCGCGGGAAAATACGTGTCTGACGCCAGTGCAATGGCTCCAGATGGAAAGCAGACAATTCTGTGATGCCCGAAATATCCTGACGCACGGTGTCAGTCTGCGGCAGACTCAGCAGCATCACGATTGCCATGACTTGCAGTACTCTGATCATTACCTTCCTCCTCAGATCGATTCCGGCTCTTGCAAGAGCTCTTGCAACAGTCTGGTCAGAATCTGATCCGGATGCTCCCCTCTTTTTTCAGGGGGGACCTAGAAGTATAGACGCTAAACGGCGCTTGTCAGATCAGTTAACCTGATCAAACATACAAAAAAGCCGCTCAATAGAGCGGCTTTTTCAGCATTATCCGATCAGGATCAGAGGCTCAGTACCTTCTCACCACGGGACAGACCGGAGACACCGGTACGGACTACTTCCATAATATGGGTAGTACCCAGGGTTTCGATGAAGGCATCCAGCTTATCGCTGGAACCGGCCAGTTGAACGGTATAGGTGTTCGGCGTCACATCGATGATCTGACCACGGAAGATATCAGCAGTACGCTTGATCTCCGCACGCATCTGGCCGCTGGCTTTCAGCTTGATCATCATCAGCTCACGCTCAATGTGCTCGCCTTCAGTCAGGTCAACTACCTTTACCACGTCGATCAGCTTATTCAGCTGTTTAGTGATCTGCTCGATCACACGATCATTGCCGATAGTGGTCACCGTCAGACGGGACAGCGTGGAATCTTCAGTCGGCGCCACGGTCAGTGACTCGATGTTGAAGTTACGCTGGGAGAACAGACCCACAACCCGGGACAGCGCGCCCGGCTCGTTTTCCATCAGTACAGAAATGATATGTCTCATGATTATGTTCTCTCCGTCTTGCTCAGCCACATATCACGCATAGAACCACGCGGTACCTGCATCGGGTAAACGTGCTCGAATGGGTCAACTGCGATATCCATAAACACCATGCGATCTTTCAGGGAGAAGGCTTCTGTCATCGCCGCTTCCAGATCTTCATACTTCTCAACCTTCATACCCACGTGGCCGTAGGCTTCTACCAGTTTGATAAAGTCCGGCAGAGACTTCATGTAGGACTGGGAGTGACGGGATTCGTAGTTCATATCCTGCCACTGACGAACCATACCCAGAGACTGGTTGTTCAGACAGATAACCTTCACCGGAATATCGTACTGGCTGATGGTAGACAGTTCCTGAATGTTCATCTGGATACTGCCTTCACCGGTAACGCAGACAACTTCGTCATCCGGGAAGTTCATCTTAACGCCCATTGCCGCTGGCAGACCGAAGCCCATGGTGCCCAGACCACCGGAGTTGATCCAGCGATTCGGCTTGTTGAACTTGTAGTACTGCGCCGCAAACATCTGGTGCTGACCTACGTCAGAACAAACGAAGGCATCGCCGTTGGTCACTTTGCTCAGCATCTCGATAACCTGCTGAGGTTTCATCAGCTCAGAGTCATCGGTACGGAAACGACCACCGTGGCGGGCACGCCATTCTTCAATCTGCTGCCACCAGGCATCGATCGCTTCTTTGTCTGCCTGCTTTTTGCTGGCTTTAACCAGACCGACCATCTCCTGCAGAACGTGCTTAGCCGGACCTACGATCGGTACATCCGCCTTAATCGTTTTTGAGATAGACGCCGGATCAATATCCACGTGGATGATTTTCGCAGTCGGACAGAACTTATCAGTACCGTTAGTTACACGGTCATCAAAACGTGCGCCTACCGCGACGATCAGGTCTGCATGGTGCATCGCCATGTTGGCTTCGTAGCTACCGTGCATACCCAGCATACCGATAAACTGACGGTCAGTACCCGGGTAACCACCCAGGCCCATCAGGGTATTGGTTACCGGTGCGTTAAGCAGTTGCGCCAGCTCAGTCAGCTCCGCGCTGGCATCGCCCATGATGACACCACCACCGGTGTACAGAACCGGACGCTTGGCATCCAGAATCATGTCCATCGCTTTCTTGATCTGACCGGTATGACCACGGCTAACCGGGTTGTAAGAACGCATCTTAACGCTCTTCGGGTACTCGTAGTTGAAGCGATCAGTCGGCGTAGTCATATCCTTAGGAATATCTACAACCACCGGGCCTGGACGGCCGCTTTCTGCGATGTGGAACGCTTTCTTAATGATCGACGGAATATCTTCAGGGTTCTGCACGCTGAAGCTGTGTTTAACAACCGGACGGGAGACACCGATCATATCGGTCTCCTGGAAAGCATCCTCACCGATCAGGAAGCTCATGACCTGGCCGGTCAGAACCACCATCGGGATAGAGTCCATGTAAGCAGTAGCAATGCCGGTTACAGCATTGGTTGCGCCCGGGCCGGAAGTTACCAGCGCGACACCGGCTTTACCGGTGGCACGGGCATACGCATCAGCCATATGGGTGGCAGCTTGCTCGTGGCGCACCAGAACGTGCTCGACTTCTTCCTGTTGAAACAGTGCATCATAGATATGCAGCAATGCACCGCCAGGATAACCGTAAACGTACTTCACACCCTCATCGCGGAGGGCGCGAATTACCATTTCTGCGCCTGAAAGTTGTTCCACAATAGTATCCTCAAATTACACGCCAGATAGCATGTATGTCATAAATTCGATACTGGTGGATGTTGTGATTCGC
Organism: uncultured Amphritea sp.; assembly: GCA_963669425.2. Lineage (GTDB taxonomy): Bacteria > Pseudomonadota > Gammaproteobacteria > Pseudomonadales > Balneatricaceae > Amphritea. The sequence continues at coordinate 1,506,733 of CAXXNC010000001.1, read as the reverse complement.
CTGCCGGTGAGCACAAACATCAACCAGCAGGCTTTTGCAGTGGTGACCGGTACGGTCAGAGAAAGGCAAAAGCGCTCTTCATCCGGTGCTGACCTGTGGGTACACAATGAAAGCCCGGGAAAATAAGCTGGGTGTGCTTATTACGTTTCCGATTCGGGGTGACCTACTTAGCACGGAAACATATCAAATTGTGAGCGTATTCTGACAGCAGCTGCAGCATTGATCAAGAGATGATCAGCAATAAATTATAAAAACCGCATATACTTTGGAATGAACAGAAAATGTATCGTGCAGTCCCCGGCAGGACAGTGATATAGTGCCTGAGAACTTATTATTTTCCGTATCGGAGTATCGTTAGATGAGCGCCGCTGAAATTAAAAACAAAGAACGTGCTATTGATGAGCTGATTCTGGTACTGCGTAAGATCATGGTTGAACCGGAAATCTGCGCTACCGCGATGGAGATCGCCCGCAAGCATCTCAACGACGAACACGCCAACGTTAAGATCGCCGACGAGCTGTCAGCCACCACCAGCGTGAAGATCCCTGTTGAGCACACGGAAGCAGACACACTGTTCCTGGAAATGCTGAAAGATCTGGTACGGGACGAACAAGCTCTGTACTGACAACTTATGTACTGATCCGCAGACAGCAGATACAAAAAAACGCGCAAGCCCTTCACAGGCTGCGCGTTTTTTTATGCTCGGTTTTTTATACTTGGTCAGCAGCGATCAGATCACGAACAGGTGGTGCTTTTTCTTACCCAGCTTCACCAGGAAGAAGCGGCCATAGGTGCCATTCGCAGCGGCAAAGACTTCAGCCGCTTTCATATTGTCATCCATGCCTTTGGCTTCACCGTTAACGATCACCGCATTACGTTGCAACGCATCTTTGATCTGCTTGCCAGAGTTAGCCATACCCGCATCGCTCAGCAGAGTTGTCAGTGGCGTGTCCGCCAGATCAGCATCGCTCAGCATTGAAGATGGCAGACCATCCAGTTGCAGCTGTTCAAAATCCGCTTCACTCAGATCGGACAGGTTACCGCTAAACAGCGCTTCGGTGATTCGTACCGCTGCCGCCAGACCTTCTTCACCGTGAACCAGACGAGTCACTTCACGGGCCAGCACCGCCTGTGCTTCAGGGCGGCCCTGACGCTCAGCATCTTCTTTTTCCAGCACATCAATCGCTTCCACTGACAGGAAAGTGAAGTATTTCAGGAAGCGGTATACATCCGCATCCGCAGTCTGCAGCCAGAACTGGTAGAACGCGTACGGTGACGTTTTGTTCGGTGACAGCCAGATAGTACCGCTCTCAGTTTTACCGAACTTAGTACCGTCAGACTTAGTGATCAGCGGCAGAGTCAGACCAAACGCGCGGTTACCGTTCATACGGCGGGTCAGTTCGGTACCACCGGTGATGTTACCCCATTGGTCAGAGCCACCGATCTGCAGCGTACAGCTGTGGCTGGCGTTCAGCTGCTGGAAGTCGTAGGACTGCAGAATCATGTAGGTGAATTCGGTAAAGGAGATACCGGCACCTTCACGGTCGATACGCTGCTTCACCGACTCTTTAGCGATCATCTGGTTAACAGAGAAGTGCTTACCGATATCACGCAGGAAAGTCAGAATGTCGACGTTGCGGGTCCAGTCCAGGTTGTTCACAACCTCGGCGCTGTTATCGCCGCAGTCGAAGTCGATAAACTGGCTCACCTGGCCTTTCAGTTTCTCAACCCAGCCTGCCACAGTGTCATCACTGTTCAGCTTACGCTCCTGCGCTTTAAAGCTCGGATCACCGATCAGACCGGTTGCACCGCCCACCAACGCCAGCGGCTTATGACCTGCTTCCTGAAAACGTTTCAGCGCCAGCAAAGGCACCAGTGAACCGATATGAAGACTGTCTGCAGTTGGGTCGAAGCCACAATAAAGGGTGACAGAGCCTTCAGCCAGGTGTTGTTCCAGTTCTTCCTCACTGGTCATCTGCGCAATCAATCCGCGCGCATTCAGATCCTGTAGCAGTGTCATGTCTGTCATCGCTTTTTTGTAACCTTTCAATAGATGTTCGTGTCAAAAATAGGGGCGTATTCTACCCCGCAGACCCGCATCCCACAAACCATAGCCACTATTTCCTGCTCAATTTTCCACCAGGCAGGTCGATAAATAACCATAACAAAAATGTAATAATTTAGTTTCCAGGCTCAGTTCCGGTATAATCCGCGAAATTTATGCGTAAAAAAACAGAGATGAGGGTCATCGGGGTGCGTCTGCTTGAGCGGTTAAAACAACATATGCCTGTGACACATATGCTGGCAGCGACTATCTGTGTCGTTATCATCAGTTTCACTGCAGCTCTGTTACCCAGCAGCGATGCTTCGGCGCGCTCTGGCCAGCCTTTGCCACTGCCTGTCGCTGATATCAGCGATCAGCCGCAACCGGTTGCGACAATTGCGCAACCGCCACAATCCGAAGCTGTAGCGGAAGTTGTATCATCTCCCGAAACTGCTCCAGAAGTTCAACCCGAACCCGAGCACTGGCAGGATTTCAAGATCCGTTCAGGCGATACCCTGACCGCTGTTTTCAAACGTGCCGGACTCACTGCCCGGGATGTGTATAACGTCACCGCCGCGGTCAAAGGCACAGACGTTCTACGCCGGATCTATCCGGGACAGACCCTGAGCTTTGTCATCGAAGAAGACCAACTGAAGAAGCTTAAGCATATCCAGAATAAGATGAAGAGCGCCCTCATTACCCGCACTGATGAAGGCTATGAGGTCAACAATATTGAGCGTGAACCAAAGATCATTCCGGCGTTCGCAGAAGGGGCTATAGAGAACTCCCTGTTTTATGATGCCTCTCAGGCAGGCCTGTCAGATAAGATGATCATGGAACTGGCTGCTGTATTTGGCTGGGACATCGACTTTGTTCTGGACCTGCGCGAAGGCGACAGCTTCAGCATGGTCTACGAAAAGAAATATCTGGATGGCAAAATGATCGGTGAAGGCGAGATCCTTGCAGCCGAATTCACCAACCGCGGGAATACCTATACCGCGATCCGCTATACCGACAGCGACGGCAACAGTAGCTACTTCTCACCAGAAGGTGGCAGTATGCGCAAAGCCTTCCTTCGCAGCCCGGTTGATTTTGCCCGTATCAGCTCCAGTTTCAAGAAGCGTCGTAAGCACCCGGTGCTCGGTACAACAAGGGCGCATAAAGGCACTGATTACGCCGCCCGCACCGGTACCCCGATCAAAGCTGCCGGAGAAGGCAAGATCATCTGGCGCGGCACCAAAGGCGGTTACGGTAAATGCGTCATCGTTCAGCACGGTGGCAACATCACCACACTGTACGCCCACATGAATAACTACCGCAAAGGTCAGCGGGTCGGCACCCGGGTAAAACAGGGCCAGGTCATTGGCTATGTCGGAAAAACCGGGCTGGCTTCCGGCCCCCATCTGCACTATGAATTCCGCGTCAACGGTGTTCACAAAAACCCACAGACTGTTAAACTGCCACATGCAGCGCCCATTGCCAAAGCAGAGCGCGAGCGCTTCTTCAGCGTTGCGAAAGAAGCTCTGGCACAGCTGGAAAGCCACAAGGCAACCCAGCTGGCAAGCCGCAGCAACTGATTACCCAGCAGCGACTCCGTCAACCAGGACAGGAACTCCATGGCCGCACCGATCTATATAGGTTTGATGTCCGGCACCAGCCTCGACAGCATTGATGCTGTGGCGGTGCGCTTTGAGCCCGAATTCGAACTGATCGCGAGTCACAGTGAGTCGATCCCGGCGGCCATTGATCGCCGTATTCATTCGATGCTCAATCCCGGCGAAAATGAGATTGAGCGTTTAGGACGGCTGGATCTGGAACTGGGTGAGTTGTTCGCCCGGGCGACACTGAACCTGATTCAGAAAAGTGGTCTGAAACGGGAAGATATTGCCGCAATCGGCAGCCACGGCCAGACTATCCGTCATCGTCCAGAAGCCAACTTTACCCTGCAGATCGGCGACGCTAATGTTATTGCCGAACATACCGGCATCACAACCGTGGCGGACTTCCGCCGTCGGGACATGGCCGCCGGCGGTCAGGGTGCGCCACTGGTTCCGGCTTTTCATAACGCACTGTTCCGCGATAAAACCCGGGATCGGGTACTGGTTAACATCGGCGGGATGGCCAATATCACTATCCTTGAGGCAGACAGCAGTAAACCGGTACGCGGTTTTGACACTGGCCCGGGCAACGTACTGATGGACAGCTGGATTCAGCTGCATCACCAGAGCAGCTTTGACTGTGATGGTCAGTGGGCAGCATCCGGCCAGGTCAATCAGACCCTGCTGAACAATATGCTGGCACTACCATTTTTCTCAGAAGAACCGCCCAAAAGCACCGGTCGGGAACAGTTCAACAATCTCTGGGTACGGCAGATGGTACGCCAACTGGATAGTGAACCGCTGGCGGTGGATGTACAGGCGACCCTGCTGGATCTGACGGCGCTAACGATTACTGATGCAATCAAGGCACAAAACCTGAACAATCCGCAGATTTTCCTTTGCGGCGGCGGCAGCCATAATGCCCGCCTGAAAAATCAGCTGACTTTCCTCCTTAAACCGTTCGAACTGGATACGACGACAGTGCTGGGGCTTGATCCAGACTGGGTTGAAGCGGCAGCATTTGCCTGGCTGGCCCACCGTACACTCAATCATCAGAGCGGTAACGAGCCTCAGGTAACGGGTGCAGAAGGCTACCGTCCATTAGGGGCAATTTACTGGGGTCAGTAGAGAATCTTTTGCCACTGTCAGGAACTGGCTGTCGTTCTGCGCATCAGAACAACACAACCTTTTTCTGAGAGCTTTCCTTAAGTGCTTTACTTAAGAGTTCTACTTAAGAGCTTTAATTAAGAGCAATACTGATGACACCTTCTGTCGCTACCACTTCGATCTGGACCCTGCTTGCCCTGCTGGCATTTGCCGGCAACTCCATACTCTGCCGTCTGGCGCTGGGTGAAGAGGCTATTGATGCCGCTGGTTTTACCAGCCTGAGGCTACTGTCGGGGATTATTACTCTGCTAGTGATTCTCGCCGTTTCTCGCCCTAATAAAACAGCAGCCAGAAACGGTCGTGGCAGCTGGAGCGCATCGTTAATGTTATTGCTCTACGCTGTGACATTTTCCTATGCTTATCTGACACTGGATACCGGTATCGGCGCACTGATCCTGTTCGGTGCCGTGCAGATCACCATGATTCTGATCAGCGTTATTCAGGGACAGCGCCTGCATAGCAGCGAATGGCTGGGCGTGCTGATCGCCTTTTCTGGTTTTGTCTGGCTGGTTCTGCCCACACTGACCACACCTTCACTGAGCGGTTTTCTGTTAATGAGTCTGTCCGGTATCGCCTGGGGTATCTATACCCTGAAAGGCCGCGGTTCAGAGCACCCGTTGGGAGATACTGCGTTTAATTTCCTGCGTACCCTTCCCGCCGCGCTGATTCTGCTGGCCTTAATGTTCTGGCAGAGCGATCTGTTCAATCCAGAGACAGGCAATAACATCTCCACAGCAGGCATCCTACTGGCAATCCTGTCAGGCAGTCTGGCCTCCGGTATCGGTTACACTCTCTGGTATATTGCGCTGAAAGGGCTTAGTGGTACTCAGGCGGCAGTAGTACAACTATCAGTTCCGATCATAGCTGCCGCCGGTGGGGTAGTATTTGCCGGTGAAAACATCGATATACGACTGATCACCTCAGCACTGCTGGTACTAGGGGGAATCTTGCTGGTAATTCTGGGTAAACGCTATTTCAATGCAACAAAACGGGCTTAACGGGCTACCATCAGCGGAATCAGCTCGCTCTTGTTCGCAACCAGATCAGCCAGCGTGTATCGACGCATGGTATCCAGAAACGCATTCATCGCTTCAGCCAGTGCATGTTTGAGCTCGCAACAGGGGATCAGCTGGCACGAGGTAGAGATACAGTCGACGCCATCCAGATGATTCTCCATCTGCGCTATAACGTCACCGATATTGATGTCCGCTGGCTTCATGGCCAGACGAATACCGCCATTTTTGCCGCGAATGGTCTGCACGTAGCCCAGCCTGGCTAACTGTCCGATCACTTTTACCATATGATTCTGAGAAACGTTATAGATTGAGGCTACCTCGGAGACACTGCTTAACTGCTCTTCCTCCAGACTGGCAAGGTACATCAGGGTACGCAGGCCGAAATCGGTGAAAGCGGTCAGTCGCATAGATCATCTCCAGAATTGATGGGTGCAGAAACAACGGGATACAGCCTGTAACTATACCCCGTTTAGGTATCTGGCAGTAGCGCTAAGGCGCCCAGACACTTAAAACCTGAGCAGGATCAGGTTGCAGCAAAATGCCAGCGCTGCCGCTTGTGGATAGAGAGATACCCACTCATCCAGCTGTTCCGTACTGATACAAAAAAACAGTGACATCACACCGGCAACCACGGCACTCTTTAACGCCAGGCGCATCCGTTTCAGGCAAGGCTTTCGCCAGGCCCGAACACTTCATAGTTAAGGCGGTCATCGGCCACACCCAGCACCTTCAGCTGAGCGTAGATCGCTTTCATAAACGGTAGTGGGCCACAGAAATAGTAATCAGCATCAGCCGGGCACTGCTGCGCCAGCAAAGCCCGGGTAATATAGCCCTGGTGATCATAATCAACACCCTGATCTGCCCCTGCCGTATCCTCATATGCGGTGATTGCATTCAGGCCCGAATATTCCCGCTTCAACTGCTCAATGTGCGCGGCAAAAGCATGGGTTTTACAATTACGGGTTCCGTGCAGCCAGACAACCTGACGGCTATCCTGCCGGATCATCATGTCATTGAGCATACTCAGCACCGGAGTGATACCAACACCACCACTGATCAGCACCACTGGGCGCGTCCCGGAACGCAGATAGAAATCACCTGCGGGCATATGCAGATCCAGCAAGCTGCCAACCCGCACTGACGAATGCAGGTAACCTGACACCCTGCCATCCGGAATATCTTCACTGGCCGACTGCTCTCGCTTAACAGAGATACGATAGCCCTGTGGTGTATGCCTATCAGAGAGGCTGTACTGACGGATCTCTTCATAGTCCCAGTCCGGATCAGCCACCTTAACACTGAGAAACTGACCGGGTTGATAGGCCGGTAGCGGTTTACCATCCACAGGACTCAGATAAAACGAACGGATCTCACTACTTTCATCCACAATCCGATCCACCCGGAATGCTTTAAAACCCGACCAGCCCTGCGCTTCTGCCTGTTGATAGAGTTGTTGTTCACGACCAATCAGCACATCAGCCAGCGTCTGATACGCCTCGGCCCAGGCATCCAGCACGTCATCTGTAGCAATATCCTCCCCCAGCACTTCACGAATCGCCCGAAGCAGATTCCGACCAACGATATCGTACTGCTCTGGTGCGATATCCAGACTGAAATGCTTTGCCGCAATATTCTCAACGGCACCACCCAGAGCCCCCAGATTATCGATATTCGCGGCATAGCTTAAAATCGCAACCGCCAGGGTCGACTGCTGCCGGCCACTCGCCTGATTAGCCATATTAAAGACATGTTGCAGGTCCGGATTCTCAGCAAATAGCAGGCTGTAAAAATGCTCAGTAATCGCCTGTCCAGACTCTTTAATCACCGGTACTGTCGCTTTAACGATCGCAATGGTTTCAGTTTTCATATTCACCCTATACAAGTATTTAAAATGCATATTTATAAGTATTGGTACGAGATCAAATCCCGCATTCATTGCTCAAGCATGCGCTTGAGAATGTCGTAATGCGCAGTCTCCAACCATGGAAACAGCTCACGTTCTTCAAACCGGACATGATTTTTCAGCAGCACAGCAAATTCGCTCAGTTCGGTTCCGGTCTCTGCCTGCAAAAGCCGCCGCAGCTGCTGATGCTCATCCAGCAGCCGCTCTGCTAGCGGGCCTTTCAACGACTCAACACAGCGCTCTTCTATAGCAAAGTGCTGTTCAAGCTCTGTCGTCAGATCCCCTTTGATCTGACACCAGTACTGCAACCGCGCTTCATCATCCTGGCTATCCAGTAATCTCTTCGCGTACACCAACGCGGTATGATGTTCACGACTCAGGGGCTGTAGCAGTTCAGACCTTTTCATGATTAATTCCACATCCAGAACAATAACTTTCATTTGAAATGCATATTATTGAGATATAACATGCATGTCAAATGCATAATAATAGAGGCAAAACCGATGGTTCAATGGTCAACAACAGAGGTTGCTGTATTCTTTGCCCTGATCGGCATGGTTATTTTCAAGCTTTGGACGGTCTGGCATGTATCCCTGAAATCAGGCGCCAACAGGGAGGGACGAGCTATTTTCCTGGGCTTACTGACCGGGATGACACTGTTCGGCGTAGGAGCAAAATGTTATATTTCGCATATGTTAGGATAACTCCCGGACAGGCTTCAGTACCGGGACATAACAGGGAGTTAAGGTATGCTACTGACCATTTTACAGCACACCCCGATGTGGGTTTATATCCTGCTTGTGGTACTGATTGTTCTCGGAATCCAGCAAAGCAGAACCCGCCAGGTCAGCAGAACCCGGCTTCTGATACTGCCTTTTGCAATGATGGTACTGTCTCTATACGGCGTTATTTCCGCCTTCGGCATCGACTTTCTGTCCCTGCTCTGCTGGATTAGCGGACTGGCGATAACCACCCTGACGATTCAGCGACTACATCCTGTCCGCCTGCAATATTGTGAAACGACGCAGCTGTTTAGGGTGCCCGGCAGTTGGACCCCATTAGCATTGATGATGGGAATTTTCCTGATGAAATACTGCGTCGGTGTGACACTGGCCCGGGTACCTGAAATCACCACAGAGAGCGTTTTTATATTCATTGTCAGCACCATGAATGGTGTATTCAGCGGTCTGTTCCTGGCCCGACTCAGCGGTCTTCTGAAACGCCGCCTGCCAAAAACAAAAAAGCCAGCTTAATGCTGGCTTTTTCTGGTTCAGGAAGACCGGAGATCAGATTGAGAAAGATGAACCACAGCCACAGGTTGTTGAGGCATTGGGGTTATTAATCACAAACTGCGACCCCTGCAGACCTTCTTTATAGTCCACTTCAGCACCCACCAGGTACTGGAAGCTCATCGGATCGATCACCATGCTGACACCGTCATTAACGATCTCAGTATCATCTTCCGCAATAGCTTCATCGAAGGTGAAGCCGTAGGAGAAGCCCGCGCATCCACCGCCGGTGATATACACCCGCAGCTTCAGATTATCATTCTGGTCTTCTTCGATCAGACTCTTTACCTTGGCTGCCGCGGCATCGGTAAATACCATGGTCAGGTCCTGGTCAGTGCTCTCTGTCATAACGTCTCCACACTACATAAACTCTTCAGGCTGGCTATTATCTATTTAACCAAGCATTTCAGTCAAGTATTTAAACACACCTGAACGTTACTTTATAACTTCATTATCAGCCAACGCTGATTAAGGCATCATCCCGGCATGGCGCAGACCTTCGTCCTCAGCCATATCAAACATAATATTCAGGTTCTGAATCGCCTGACCGGCAGCGCCTTTCACCAGATTATCGATCGCCGACAGCACCACAACGGTGTCGTCATCCTGCGGACGGAATACACTGATCCGGCAAATATTCGCGCCTTTCACACTGCGGGTTTCCGGGTGACTGCCTGCAGGCATTACATCAACAAATGGCTCATCGGCATAACGGGCTTCGAACAGTTCCTGCAGACCATCTACCGGATCTTTCAGCTTGCCGTACAGTGTCGCGTGAATACCGCGAATCATTGGCGTCAGATGCGGCACAAACGTCAGTCCCACAGGACGACCAGCCGCCTCGCTCAGGCCCTGCTTGATTTCCGGCAGGTGACGGTGACCCGGCACGCCGTAGGCCTTCATCGATTCGCTGGATTCGCACAGCAGAGAGCCAACATTTGCGCCACGGCCAGCACCGCTGACACCGGATTTACAGTCGGCGATCAGGTAACGATGATCGATCAATCCGTTTTCAATCAGCGGCAGGAAACCCAGCTGCGTTGCTGTCGGGTAGCAGCCCGGACAGGCAATCAGCTGAGCAGACTTAATAGCTTCACGATTTACTTCTGGCAGGCCATACACTGCGGCTGCCGCAGCTTCCGGACTGGTATGTTCCATACCGTACCACTTAGACCACAGTTCCAGATCTTTAATCCGGAAGTCCGCACCCAGATCAATTACTTTCACACCGCGCTCAAGCAGTTCCGGTGCCATCTTCATGGCTACACCGTGAGGCGTAGCAAAGAACACTGCATCGCACTGCGCCAGTTGATCAACATCCGGCACGGTGAATTGCAGGTCGTAGTGTCCTCGCAGGTTCGGGTACATATCGTCGATGCGCACACCTTCCTCAGAACGTGATGTGATAACTTCCACAGAAACGCCTGAATGGTTTGCTAACAATCTGAGCAGCTCTACGCCGGTGTAGCCGGTGCCGCCTACGATACCTACTTTGATCACTTTGACCTCACATATAATTCATCTGTTTGATTTTCTTTCAGTGCTATATGATACAAAGCCCGGTCTGCCATTACTATGCGGGACCGGTTATTTCTTCGGCAATCAGACCTGTATCCGGGAGTTTAATGTTTAAAGATTCACTATCATTCGAGCATTTCCGTAACCGGCTGGCGCATGCCGAAGCTCTGCCGCAGTTGGTTCTTCTGGGAATTCTTTCCGGTCTGGTATCTGGCGGGGTGATTCTCGCATTTCGTCTGATGATCGATCTGCCACTGGAAACCTGGCTACCGGGCAACAGCAACGAGAACTTTGAAGGGCTACCGGTCATCGCCCGGATCATCCTTCCATTGTGCGGCTCGCTGGCCCTGTTTCTTCTGCTCTGGAAGCTGGCTCTGAAAACCCGCAAGGTCGGCGTTGTTCACGTCCTTGAGCGGCTCAGTTACCATCAGGGCCACCTGCCTGCGAAAAACTTCTTTGTTCAGTTTTTCGGTGCTGGTATCGCTATTCTTTCCGGTCATTCGGTTGGCCGTGAAGGCCCTGCTGTACATCTGGGCGCAGCCTGCGGCAGCCTGATGGGACAAGCGCTCAAACTGCCTAACAACTCACTCAGATTGCTGGTCGGTTGCGGTGTCGCTGCTGCTATTTCTGCTTCATTCAACACACCTCTGGCCGGTGTGATCTTTGCCATGGAAGTGATTCTGATGGAGTACACCGTAATCGGTTTTACACCGGTTCTGGTGGCATCTGTCACAGCAGCATTACTGATTAAAGCGACCTATGGCGACGAATCGGCATTCACCATTCCTGCCGTACAGATTCAGTCACTGACCGAAACTCCCTACATTATTTTGCTTGGACTTGTATGTGCGTTGATGGCTGCTGGCTTTATCCGCATCATGATCCAGACACAGCTGAACATTAAGTGGCCGCTGGGCGTCCGTTTAACGATTGCAGGCCTTCTGACAGCCGTCGTCGCCATCTGGTATCCACAGGTAATGGGCGTTGGCTACGACACCGTTTCAACAGCGCTGGAAGGTAACGCCGAACTCTCAGTATTGTTAGGGCTGCTGATCGCAAAATGGTTGCTGACACCGCTGGTACTGGGACTGGGTGTGCCGGGTGGTTTAATCGGCCCGACGTTCTATATCGGCGCGGTCACCGGCGCCGTGTTTGCAATGCTGCTGACCCTGTTTACCGGTCTTGATCATTCCGGCGTCAGCTTCTACGCCATGCTGGGCATGGGCGCGATGATGGGCGCTGTACTGAATGCACCACTGGCGGCTCTGATCGCCCTGCTGGAGCTGACCGCTAACCCGAATATCATATTCCCGGGGATGCTGGCCATTGTGGTAGCCAGCACCACGGTGCGCTATGCCTTTAATCAGCCATCAATATTCCTGACCTCACTGAAAGCCCAGGGATTGGATTACCGTCAGGAGCCACTGACTCAGGCACTATCCCGCCTCGGGGTATCCAGTGTGATGCACACCGATTTTGTCCGCTGCAGCTACACCATCACCGCCGAAGCCGCTCTGAAGATAACCGATCAGAGACTCGAGTGGATAATCCTCGAAGATCGCAAAGGTATCGCCCGCTATATTCTGTTTCCCGCGGATGTTGAGTACTTTATTCAGCGCATGTCAGATCGGGATGGCTACAACCCGGAACTGGAACTGGATCTAACCGAGCTGCCCGCGGTACGTAAAGATATTGCACCTCTCTCGGTCAATGCGACCCTGAAAGAAGCCCTCGACAAGATGAATCATGATCGACTCGACGCGCTGTGCATTATCGATCTTAATGACCAGATCAGCGGGATTATCACCCGTGATCAGGTAGAACATTTCTATACCCAGAAGCTGCACTGATGAGCCAATTTGAACTGCGTGGCCTGTATGCCATAACTGATAGCAAACTGATGCCCGATACTGATAGCCTGCTGTTTCATGTAGAGCAGGCCCTGCGCGGCGGCGCACGGATTGTCCAGTACCGGGATAAATCCACCGATCAGGCAAAGCGCCACCAGCAAGCTCTGGCTCTGGTGGATCTGTGCAACCAGTTTGATCGCCCCTTGCTGATCAACGATGACGTCGAGCTGGCCAAAGCAGTCGCAGCCCACGGTGTACATCTGGGACAGAGTGACGGCATCGTCAGTCAGGCCAGAGCATATCTTGGCCAGGATCAGATCATCGGCAATACCTGCCACGATTCTCTGTCATTGGCACAAACGGCTGTCGAACAGCAGGCCGACTATGTTGCCTTCGGTGCGTTCTTCCCTTCCAGTACCAAACCCAATGCCAGCCCGGCACCTCTGTCACTGCTACAGGAAGCCAGATCAAGCCTACCCGTTCCGGTGGTAGCGATTGGCGGTATTAATATGGATAATGCGGGGCAAGTTATTGAAGCTGGTGCCGATATGGTCGCCGTTATCCACAACCTGTTCGCCAATGATGATATCTGCGCACAGGCTGGCCATTTCCAGCAGCTGTTCAATCCATAAGTTTTCAGAGCCTACGTTTTTCAAAGCCTAAGTTTTTCAAAGAGAGATACCATGTCCCGTTCAGAATCCCTGTTTCAGGCCGCACAGGCCCATATCCCTGGTGGTGTAAACTCCCCGGTTCGCGCATTCAAAGGCGTCGGTGGCACACCGGTATTTTTCAAGCGCGGTGAAGGCGCTTACCTGTACGACGAAGATGACAAACGTTACATCGATTATGTCGGCTCCTGGGGTCCGATGATTCTGGGTCACTCACATCCAGCGGTAATGGACGCGGTACGTGAGATGATGGATTCCGGTCTGGGCTTCGGTGCGCCAACCGCAATCGAGATCGAAATGGCCGACAAAGTCTGCGACATCATGCCGGGTATGGATCTGGTGCGGATGGTGAACTCCGGCACCGAAGCGACCATGAGCGCGATCCGTCTGGCTCGCGGTTATACCGGTCGCGATAAGATCGTTAAATTTGAAGGCTGCTACCACGGTCACTCCGACTCCCTGCTGGTTAAAGCCGGTTCCGGCATGCTGACCCTGGGCGAACCCAGCTCTCCAGGCGTACCGGCGGCATTGGCCGAGCACACCATCACCCTGACCTACAACGACATCGAAGGCGTACGCAAAGCCTTTGCCGAAGTGGGTAGCGAAGTAGCCTGCATCATCGTTGAACCGGTAGCCGGCAACATGAACTGCATTCCACCAGTTGAAGGCTTCCTGGAAGGCCTGCGCGAAGTGTGTGATGAGTACGGCACGGTGCTGATTCTCGACGAAGTAATGACCGGTTTCCGTGTTTCCCTGACCGGCGCACAGGGTCACTACGGCGTCATTCCTGATCTGACCACCATGGGTAAAGTGATCGGCGGCGGTCTGCCGGTTGGCGCCTTTGGTGGTAAACGCGAAATCATGGAATATATCGCACCGCTGGGGCCTGTATATCAGGCGGGCACCCTATCCGGTAACCCACTGGCGATGGCTGCTGGTATGGCCATGCTGAACGCTCTGCAGGAAGACGGCTTCCATGAAAAGCTGAGCGCTAAAACTGAGCTGCTGGCACAAGGCTTTGAAGCGATGGCATTGCGTCACGGTGTACCATTCACCACCAGCCAGGTAGGCGGTATGTTCGGCCTGTTCTTCACCGATCAGGAAGAAGTCACCAGCTTTGAACAGGTCATGAAATGCGACGCCGATAAGTTTGGCCGCTTCTTCCACGGCATGCTGGAAGAGGGTATCTACCTGGCACCTTCCGCATTCGAAGCAGGCTTTATGTCTCAGGCGCACAGCGAAGAAGACATCAACGCCACCATCGAAGCAGCTGGTCGCGTATTCGCTAAACTGGCGGCCGAATAAGCGTGACGTCAATGGCTCTGGGCGCACTGCTGATCGGTGCGCTGTATGCCGCATGGCAACTGCAGCGCGGTGCAGAAAAGGTTAAGCCTGAGGCCCAGGTAACCCTGCACGCCAGCGCCCTGGCAGCACTGTTTGTCGGACTGGCAGCCATGGGAGATCTGTTGCTGGATCCTGCCGATGCAGATCTTGGTACCCTGCAACGAATGCTGGGCAGTCTGGGCTACTTTGTTGCCCTGCCGTTCCTTGCCTCTGCACTGGTCGTTGCGGTCCGCGACGACCACTGGTCCCGCCCCGCGTGGGGCCGCTGGCTGATCGGTCTGTTTGCCTTCTTTGAACTGTTCCGGCGCATGGAACAGGGAGAACTCTACACGCAGATCATTGCTGTTCTGGTACCGGTAGTGATGCTGATTGCTACGCTGATGCAAAGCCATAAACTGCTGCGGGGGCTGTCTCTGTTTGCCACAGTAAATATGGCGTTGGCGCTGATGATAGCAGGCCCTGGCACTCTGTTATCTGAATATAACAGCGACTTTGTGTACTCATTACTGCTGGCTGCAGCATTACCATTAACAGCTACAGCCATATTGCAGACAGTCCGATACAAAGCCGATAATGCGAGCTGAATGACGTCTTCCAATAAAAAGAGGCCACTCAATGTGGCCTTTTTTAGTTTAACAGATCGCTATGAGTTTAATGCCCAAACTCCCGCAACCCCTGCAGATCATGCACCGTTACCTGTGCTCCCTGAACTTCAATCAGACCTTCCTCTTTCATCTCCTTCATCAACCGGGAAAATGTCTCCGGCTGCATCCCCAACTGCGATGCGATCAACTGCTTAGCCATCGGCAGGGTTAGCTGGCACTTACTTGCAGCAGGGTCTGAAGCCAGACCAAAGAGATAATTCCCCAACCGGTGGCGGGTATTCTGCAGCGTCAGAATCTCTATCTCATTGATGCGTCGATGCAGTTTAATCGCCATATTCCCCATCAGTTTCAGACCACTCTGAGGGTTCGCCAGAAGGATCTCCTTATAGAGATGGTTTGGTATCACCAATACCTCAGTTTTACCCATAGCAGCAGAGTTCAGCGGATACTTAATCTGCTCCATAAACATCAGAGCTTCGGCAAATGCACCGCCTTCGCGAATCACCTCAATCACCTTGGCATGACCATCGGGTGAAACCCTGAACAGCTTGATACTGCCAGACAGAACAATATAAAAACTGTGCGCTTCTCCGCCCTGATGAAACAGACTTTCATCATTTTTCAGAGAGATGGTCCGGCAATGCTGGCACAAACGATCCAGCTCAGCTTCCGGCAAAGAGGAAAACAGGAAATGTTCGGCGACAGCAGCATGTATTCTTGATTCAGACATCAGACGTTCACTTCGTGGCTGATAATTTGGCTATCGATCATTGCATTGTCACTGGTAAATGTCACTCTCCGAGTAACTGACCCGTCAGCGTCATATACAACTGTGGGAGTTTCTTAGGCAACTGATCGGCCTGGCGAATAAAAGTATAGCCCTGCCTGCCAAACAGATAGGGCAGATACTCTGATGCCTGCTCATCAATGGTAATGCAGAAAGGAATCAGCCCCTGACTGCGAGCTTCCAGTATGGCTTTACGGGTATCTTCAACACCATGTCGCCCTTCATAGCGATCGAGATCGTTAGGCTTACCGTCGGTCAGTAGTAACAGCAGTTTTTTCTGGGCTGGCTGCTGCCCCAATTTCTCAGTTGCATGCCGAATCGCCGCCCCCATACGGGTATAGAATCCGGGCGAGATATCAGCAATACGCCCCCGCACTGCACCACCATAAGTTTCCTGAAATTCTTTAATGCAGTTAAAGCGTACGTGATCCCGGCGCCGGGAAGAAAAACCATGAATCGCAAACTGATCACCGCTGGCGTGCAGACTCTCGGCGAACAGATACACAGCATCCCGGATCACATCAATCACCTGACTGTCATCGTTAGCCCAGGCGTCCGTTGAAAGAGAAAGATCTGCCAGCAGCAGGCAAGCCATATCCCGGTGCTGAGGTCGTTTCTGAAAGAACAGTCTCGGATCACCTTTAGCTGCCTGCCCCTGCAGTGAACAGGAACCGCGATAATCGATATAGGCATCCAGATCCAGTTTATCTCCCTCATACTGTCCCCGCAGCCACTGCGGGCGCGCAGAAAGACATTCAAACTGCCGGCGCAGGCGACGGGCAGATTTCTGCAACCGTTCCGGGAGATCAACACAGTCATTACCGCGTGCGACCATGGGAATCACCCGACAATAATTTTCCAGCATCCGCTGCTTCCGATAATCCCATTCCGGATACAGAATGCCTTCACTGAGTGGAATATCATCCTCTTCCGCTGAAGGCAGATCGAGGTCAAACTTAATCCGGCTGGCGACCGTGGTACTATCCTGAGTCACCGCCATCTGATCGATATCATTGGCAATATTCTCAGCCTGATCGAGATTATCTTCTTCGTCAGTGCTGCGATCCAGCTTACTGAATTCAGCAAAAGAGAACAGATCCGCTTCATGGCGCACCCCCAGCGTCGGTCCCTCATCTTCCGGCTTTTCCACCCGCTCTGCCTGACGACGCTTCTGCTGCGCCTGACGGGTCTCACCCTGCTGTGCAGTACGATCCTGATCCGGATCCTGTCGGCTCAGGCCACCGCTATGAGGAGGGTCGGGATGTAACCATAGTGGTACTGGAAGCGGGGCATAGCGAGCCTGTGGCAATTCAGATACGGAACCTGGATTCAGCAATGCCTGCTGTATAGCCTGCTCCTGCCTCGCTTCGTCAGGTTTCATTCGCGTGACTGATCGTTGTGAGATAAAACTGTTTACCAGTCTCTGATAACGCCGTTCAAGCCCCTGAAACTTTGTCAGTGTCCGCAGGGTACGATTCTGGTTTTCGACGATCCATGATGCTGTTGACTGTTCCGGTATCTCCGTTGCATAAGCCGGTGTTCCGGCCAGTGCCGCCAACCAGAAATAAAGATCCCGGTTGAGCGCAGGATCCGGGAACAGATCGAGTTGTTCCGGTAGATAGAGACAGCTCTCGTCATACCAGGCCAACTCGGTTTTTTTGCCGGTTCCGGCAATCTTATGCAGCCAGCTTCGTCGGGCCTGATGCAGGGTTGCGGTGGTCGCTGCAATACGCAATGCACTGTCACCGCCCAGCGCCCGATAAAATACAGCCAGTGGCTTGCGTACCTGATCCAACGTGACAGCAGCATCGGGATAGCCCTGATGTGCCATACGGGTAATAAAGCGATCCCAGATCTGACCTACACGCTCTTCCATTGGCGTTTACTCCGCATCCTCACTGGAACCAAACGCCGCCTGAACCAGTTCCATCAACCCTTCGACGGTATCCGGATCATCACTCAGTGGTTCAATCATGCCCGCCCGGCAGGCTTTAACCGGATCAAAGCCGGTACCGATCAGTGTCGCGGTATAAACCAGCAGACGGGTACTGGCCCCCTCTTCCAGATCCTGGTCTTTAAGTTCCCGCAGTGCGTTAGCCAGTGCTACCAGCCGTTGTGCCGTGGGTTTTTCCACTGCTGTTTCGCTGAGCAGCACTTCAACCTCAGACTCCGGTGCAAGATAGCCAAAACTGAGCGATAGAAAGCGCTGACGGGTACTGGTCTTCATGCCTTTGAGCAGATTCTGATAGCCCGGGTTATAAGACACCACCAGCATAAAGTTATCCGGCGCCTGCAGGGTCTCTCCGGTGCGGTCGATCGGCAGAATACGACGATCATCGGTGAGCGGATGGATCACAACCGTCGTATCTTTACGGGCTTCCACCACCTCATCGAGATAGCAAATACCCCCGTCACGGACAGCACGGGTCAGCGGACCATCGCTCCAGACCGTTGCCCCTTCCGTAATCAGATGCCGCCCCACCAGATCTGCAGCACTGAGATCATCATGACAAGCCACTGTATAAAGCGGCAGACCCAGTTTTTCGGCCATATAACTGATAAAGCGCGTTTTACCGCAACCAGTCGGGCCTTTGATCAACACCGGCAGTTGATGTTCATAGGCATGCTGGAAGAGTTCTACCTCATCACCCTGCGGTTCGTAGAACGGCAGTTCAGCTTGTGTATTGAGTTGAGAAACTGAGGTCATATTGCCCCTCCGGCTATTGATAAGCAGTTATTCATCATCTTAAAACAGATAGGTCAGCGTAATAATTACAGCGATAACCGGCACATAGGCCAGCAACAGCATTCGCCAGAACAGAGGGGCCTCCCGCAGTCCCATAAAGTAATCCACCAGCACTGACGCCTTGATCACTGAAATCAACAAAATCAGCATCACGATGCCGATAGTGATAGTTCGTGATTCAGCAAACTGCGCGCTGAATCCTGTCAGCACTATCAGCAGCAGCCACAATCCAGTCCAGCGATTTTTCAACATCGTCAGCATCATCAGACCTTCAGTACGTATACCAACGGAAACAGCATCAGCCACAGCAGATCCACCATATGCCAGTAACAGGCACCACTTTCGAATTCATTCATCCGACGGGAGTGATACTTACCCCGCCAGACACCGAAAGCGATAAACAGCAGCACCAGCATTCCCAGCACTACGTGCAACATATGAAAACCGGTCAGGCCAAAGTAGAAAAAGTAAAAATCATTACTATCAAGACCAAATCCCAGGCTCTGCAAATGCTGATACTCGAAACCTTTGATCAACAGATATGCAGCGGCACAAACCAGCGCTGACAATAAACTGATCACCACAGCTAACCGTTTATTCTGCCGCAGGCTAAGCTGAGCCAGCGCAACAAAATAGCTACTACTCAGTAATGCGATGGTGTTCCAGAGTCCGGCCGAAGTATCGATATTAATCTGCCCGGTACTAAACATTTCCGGATAACGTGCACGGGCCACCGCAAACAGAATAAACAGCAACGCGAACACGCTCAGCTCGGCCAGAATAAACAACCAGACAGCAAAGTCGCCGGGTAATTGCCGGGAGCTTACTAATGACTCACTACGACTATTCATGGATATCACGTTTATCTGCCTGGTTATTCAGATCCAGCACGGGAATCATCCGGTCACTGTCAGCACTGCGCCGCTTATCACCTATATTCCAATGCAGTAACCCACCCTCCGGATTCTCTTTCTGCACCTCATTGCAGGCCTGGATACATTCACTGCACTGAGTACAGGTGAATTTACGTCGCTTTATACTCCGGGTCGGCAATCGCATCGGACAGGCGGCGTCACAAGCACTGTTACAGCCCTTACACAGATCCGCCCGCTGATTATCAAAGTTCACCAGCAGTGCTTTCGGGTTAGCCATCCACAACAGGCTCTGCATTACTCCCAGAGCACAGCCAAATTTACAGAACAGATGCCGGGCAAACAGAAAATCGATCATCAGCACCAGAGTGGCAGCAATGATAAATATCAGTCGGCCACCACTCAGCTCACCATTCAGGATATCCCTGTACAGATCCAGTGGCGGAACCAGATAGCCCAACAGACCAATGGCCCAGATCCATGCAATCAATGCTGCACTGATCACCAGTGCGATCCAGGCCCTGACACTGTGAGGCTTGCTGCCTTTCTCCCAGACTGTTGGCC
Organism: uncultured Amphritea sp.; assembly: GCA_963669425.2. GTDB lineage: Bacteria > Pseudomonadota > Gammaproteobacteria > Pseudomonadales > Balneatricaceae > Amphritea. The sequence goes on along the minus strand of CAXXNC010000001.1, from coordinate 1,486,762 downwards.
GGCCCAGCAATTTCTGCATCTGCCCATTGATCAGCTCTACCACCGAGAAATGTGGGCACAGCCAACCGCAATAGAGCCGACCATATCTGGCAGCAATCCAGATACCCACAGCCACCAGACCGATAAAGGGCAACAGCACCCGTAAAAGAATCTGTACAGCAGCGGCGCTTTGATCTCTCTGCTGTAACGCTTGCTCCAGCCCCAGTCCCAGCACCTGACCAAACAGCACAAAATGCCCCTGAGTCAGATCGTAACGAAACAGATCTGTCACTGGCGCCAGCATGAACAGGCTGAAGAAAGCGACCCGGGTAAATGTCCTGATACGTTGATGAGGTTGCAGCATGGGTATTCCAGAACCGCCCTGCCGCTATGGCAGGGCGGATTTCCTTTAGCGAGAGATCATACTCTCTGCTTTGGTCAGCCGGGCTTCCTCACCTTTGACAAAGAAGCTGGCGATATACACGAACAGGCCGAGCAGGAAGATCACACCCGCGACTTCGCGCAACCAGTAGAACAACGAAATCTGATCCTGTACCACCATAAATGGCAACGGAGTCTCGCTGTAGCGCTGCAGATAAACCTGCAGGATACCGGCACCAGTGAGGAACAGTGTGATAAACACCATGGAGACAGTCATCAGCCAGAAGCCCCACATCTCAACGACCTGAGACTTGTTGCTGTTCGCCGCATCACGACCATTCAACATCGGCATTGCATAGGAGATCATGGTCAGTACGATCATCACGTAAGCCCCATAGAAAGCCATGTGGCCATGTGCGGCAGTAATCTGTGAGCCGTGGGTGTAATAGTTCACCGGAGACAGAGTATGCAGGAAGCCCCATACACCGGCGCCCAGGAACGCCATCACACCGGTACCCAGCGCCCACAGAACCGCAGCACGGTTAGGATGCTGACGACGACGCTTATTCACCATATTGAAGGCGAACAGAGTCATCATAAAGAACGGAATAGGTTCCATCGCAGAGAACACCGAACCGATCCATAGCCAGTATTCCGGTGTACCGATAAAGAAGTAGTGGTGACCCATACCCAGCAGACCGGTAATCAGCGCCATGGCGATGATGACGTAGAGCCACTTTTCAATCACTTCGCGATCAACTCCGGTCACCTTGATCAGGGTAAAGGCCAGAATTGCACCCAGAATCAGTTCCCAGACCCCTTCTACCCAGAGGTGAACAACCCACCACCAGAACATTTTATCCAGCACCAGATTGGTCGGATTGTAGAAAGAGAACAGGAACAGCAGTGCCAGACCCACCAGCCCGATCAGCAGGACCATCGATATAACGGTCTTGCGACCGCGCAGAATAGTCACTCCGATATTGAACAGGAAGCCCAGCGCAACGATCACTATACCGATCTTGGTAATGGTGGGCTGCTCCAGGAATTCCCGCCCCATGGTGGGCAGCAGATCATTGCCGGTCAGCTTCGCCAGCGTCGCGTAAGGTACCGCCAGATAACCAACAATAGTCAGTGCCCCGGCAATCAGGAATACCCAGAACAACAGCATCGCCAGTTTTGGTGAATAGAGTTCGGTATGGGATTCTTCTGGCACCATATAATACGCCGCCCCCATAAAGCCGAACAGCAGCCAGACGATCAGCAGGTTGGTATGCACCATACGCGCAACATTGAACGGAATTTCAGGAAACAGGAAGTCACCGATGACATACTGTAACCCCATAATAACGCCGAACAGAATCTGTCCGACAAACAGACCAATTGCCGCAATAAAATACGGTTTGGCCACTGCTTGAGATGAATATTTCATAATCGCCTCTTACCCCTGAATGTTTGGTGGCCAGTTATTGGTATCAATCTCAGACGAGTACTTCAGGAACTCTGCCAGAGCATCCAGTTCCTCTTCACTGAGATTAAATTGCGGCATACTGCGACGGCCGGGAATTCCCTCTACAGGGCGGCTCTGAATAAAGCCCTTAATAGCTTCTTTGCTCTTACCGAAGCGCTGGTAAACATTACCCAGCTCCGGCGCATAATAAGCCCCTTCACCCAGCAAGGTATGGCAACCGATGCAGTTATTCTCTTCCCAGACTTTTTTCCCCAACGCCACTTCGGGGGTGATATTCTGGCGATTATCCCGCTCAGGCAGAACCTTCACGGTGTGCATGGACAGGCCGATCAGCAACAGCAGGAAAAAAAGGCTCCCACCGTAGAAGATGTTCCTGGCCATCGACTTGGTAAATGTTTGATTCATTTGCTCTCTCCAAACCCTGAGCAATCTTTAGCTCCGGACCATCCGACAGGAATTGTTAGTGGTGAGATGCATTGTCCCCGGAGCAGCGGCTGCAACCTTGACCACAATCAATTTGGCGAAAATACTTGATAAAAACCCTGGGAATTAGGACATGAAGAAAACAACCGGGGCTCAGACCGCGGGAAATACTCTGGCGATCCTGGCCCAGTCACTCTACCTGCTGAATCTGTTATTACTGCCGGGACTGGCATTGATCGGGCTGGTTGTACTGTGGTGGAAAAACCGCAGCAGTCACGACAGCCTGGGGCGCTGCCATCTAGTCCAGAGCCTGACTCTCAGCGCCTGGCTGACAGGTCTTCTGGGCGGAGGAGGCCTACTCATCTGGCAGACTGTAGGCAGCAGCCCTTCAGGTATTTCCATACTGCTACTCTATCTGATTGTGGTACACACCGGTTTTGTTCTGATCGGAATGATTGCGCTGGCAAAAGCGATGAGCCATCAGCACTTTCATGTCAGTGGCAGGCGCTGCCCGAACCCTTGATACTGATCAGTTTTTAATCAGAGAGACAGATAATTACCTCTAACGAGATATAGCTCGTAACCTTCCTCTGTGGGATTTTCAAAGGACTTCGCTAATCCTACAGGTATTCACAATGATCACGCTAAAAGACATTTCCGCCGGCGACATCATGACCAGGCAGTTGCTGACTGTCGCCGACCACTGGTCGATCACAACGCTGATCGACTTCCTCACCCGTCATAAAATCACCGGTGCACCGGTACTCTCTGCCACACGGCAACTGACCGGAGTGGTAAGCCTCAGTGACGTTATGCGTTTTGACAGCCAGCCGGAAGAAGCCCTGAAAGAGAGCCCCATGAACCAGTATTACCACTCCACACTGGAAGGCTATACACCTGAAGAGCTGGGGCTGTCAGAAGGTGATCGCCACAGTAATCACCTGGTTCGGGAAATCATGACCGATGAGATTATCAGTGTTTCTGACGATACTCCGGTAGCCAGCGTTGCCAGAACCATGGCCGATCATGGTATCCACCGGGTATTTGTCACCAGTGATGACGGTGTCTGCGGGGTAATTTCAACACTGGATATTCTGCAACTGGTGGCAGAAAACTAAAAACGGCTCATAAGAGCCGCTTTTAGATTATGGAACCGATCAGAGCGAACCGGCCTTCTGCTTTGCAGTTCTGGCGCCAGCGCTATCGCCACCTTCGCTGCGAATATCCGCGATCAACAGCCAGAGTTTACGCTGCATAGCTTTCTGCCCCTGTGCCACAGCCACACCTTTCAGGGCCAGTTGCTCAGCCTGCAGGTATTGACCCTGAGTGCGACGCAGATCCGCCAGTTGGTAGTACACCTGTGGATCACGGGGAGCAATCCGCTGGGCACGTTCGAGACTGCTCTGGGCGGAACTGTATGCACCGGAACGTTGCTGTTGCTGCGCCGAATCCAGCAACGCAACCACTGCGGGATTACGCTGAACAACAGGCTCTGGAGCGGTGACCTGAGTCGTGACCGGTTCGGTTACCGGAGCAGTAGCCTGACTTTCCTGCGAAACCACAGTAAAGCCACTGTCAGTCGCAACCGCCGTCGTGACCGCAGCGCCACTGCCATTGCGATCAATATCCACGACTGAGCCAGAAGGTACTGTACCCGCACCGGAGCGATCTTCCACTGGTGGCGGAGCCATATTCCCGGTACTGATACAACCGCTCAGTAATAATGCACTCAGTACTGCCACTGCGTGTTTTAAAAGAGTCGCTGTTGAATGAGTTCCCTTGTTACGGGCATCTCTGATCGCTTTCTTCATGTTTCAGATATTCCTGAGTCTATTCTGTTCTGAACCACTGTCTGAACCAGTCCAGTGGATTCTTCACCACAGCGTCACCGCAACCTGATGACTCTGTCGGTTCAGTGCCGGCAACAAAAGGTAACTGACGCGCGCCGTCACAATACTCACCGGATAACAGCCCAGTGGCATCATCGATCCAATGATACTGGATTGAGTCGGGTCTTTCCGCCATAAATGACTGTGGTTTTTCCAGCCGCATAAACTCTGTCCAGACTTTCAGAGCACCGCTGCTGCCAGTCAGTGGCAGAGGCTCGTTATTATCCAGCCCCAGCCAGACCACCGCCAACCGGTCACCGGTAAAACCGGCGAACCAACTGTCACGCTGATCATTGGTGGTCCCGGTTTTACCCGCTACATTCAGATTCGCCGGTAAGGAGCTATACAATGAACGCGCCGTCCCCTCCCTGGCAACTTCCTGCAAACCGTACTGAATAAGATGAACCGGCCCGGGGGCAACTGTCTGCTTAATACTGAACGGATAGCGGGACAGCTCTTCATTCTGACTATCAGTCACCAGACGAATTGCCCGCAGAGGTACCTGAAAACCATTCCCGGCAATGGTCTGGTAGAGCTGTGCAACTTCTACCGGAGACATAGCAGTGGCTCCCAACAGCATTGATGGATAGGATTTCACCGGCCGCTGCAGACCCAGGCGCTCCAGCATATCCACCACTTTATCGGTGCCAATCGCCATGCCCAGACGCGCAGTCGACTGGTTATAAGACTTCGCCAGAGCCCGATGCAACGGTACCGGGCCATGACTGGTTCGATCATAGTTCTGCGGCTGCCACTGATCACCATTCGGCAGATCAATGGTGACCGGTTCATCTTCCAGAATCGACGCCAGACTATATCCCTGCTCCAGCGCCGCCAGATACACGGCGGGCTTTATCAGAGAGCCGATCGGTCGCTGCGCATCCAGTGCCCGGTTAAAGCCCTGATAACGGGTTTTACGACCACCGACAATGGCCAGCACTTCACCACTGTGAGGGTTGCTGACCACCATACCGCCCTGCAGCTCAGACAGCTTTTTGCCGTAGCCCTTCTGCAGCCGCTGCAATGTTGTAACCATACTGCGCTCAGCACGTACCTGAGCGATCGGGTCCAGTCCGGTAAACACCCTTAAGCCTTCACTATTCAGGGCTTCTTCCGGATACTCTTCGCGCAACTGGCGCTTCACCAGATCCAGATACGCCGGGTAAGCACCTTTATGCAGACTCTGCTGCTTTACTACACCCAGCGGCATTGTCTCGGCAGCCTGACGCTGCGCTGCTGTAATTGAACCCTGTTCCTGCAATACCTTCAGCACCAGATTACGGCGTTTCGTTGCTCTCTCCGGGTTACGTCGCGGATCATAGTAAGACGGTCCCTTCACCATTGCTGCCAGCAGCGCCACCTGATGCAGCTTCAGCTCCTGAATCGGCTGAGCAAAAAAGTACTGGCTGGCCAGACCGAAACCGTGGATCGCCCGCAAGCCTTCCTGCCCCAGATACACCTCGTTCAGATAGGCTTCAAGGATCTCATCCTTGCTGTAATGCCGATCCAGCAGGATCGCCATCGGGATCTCCAGCAACTTACGGGACAGCGAGCGCTCAGAGGTGAGATAGAAGTTCTTGATCAGCTGCTGAGTCAGGGTACTGCCGCCCTGTACAAAGCGACCGGCTTTGACATTCACCACCATCGCCCGGGCTATGCCTTTCAGGGAGATTCCGAAATGTTCGTAATAGTTACGGTCTTCAATAGCGATCAGGGCATCGATCAGATAATCCGGTGCCTGCTGTAACTGAATCAGATCCCGGTCTTCATTATCCTTAGGGTAGATGCCGCCGATAAGAATCGGCTCAAGACGCACCAGTGGCAGATCCCTGCCCCGGGCATCCCGAATCCGGCTTACCTGAGCACCATTAAAATCGATCAGTAGCTGCTGCGATGACTCCAGACCATCAGGGAATTCAAAGCCGCGGGTATAAACCCGCACACGACGGCTGGCCCACTCAGCGGTTCCGGGCTGACTGGCTTTCTGACGGAACTGATATCCCAGACCTTTGAGTTCAATTTTCAGGTCGTCCCGGCTCAGTTGCTGACCGGGATACAGTTCCAGCGGTCGCGCATACACTTTGGCCGGCAACGCCCAGCGCTTGCCTTCAAATTTGGCCCGCACCTGCGCATCCAGATACACCAGCCCCACTCCACCGACAATCAGCAACAGCAGACTCAGCTTCAGGCACAGTTTAAACAGGCGTCGGAACCAGCTGGTTTTCTTCACCTGGCCTTTACGGGGCTGACTGCGACGACTCTTTTTTGACCGGGAACTGCTTGCCCCTCTCTTTTTTGCCATTGGCTACGTATAATCCTCTGTGAATTCTGGCGACGATATCGTGACTTTATGTATCCAGCACTGCTTACAGCCCTGACTAATCCAGACTGCTACCCGCATCCGGTAACGGAGATACGCGTTATTGAGACGCATATCTCCTGGATCGTGCTGACCGGCGAAATCGCCTACAAGATCAAAAAACCAGTCGATTTTGGCTTTCTGAATTTTACCAGTCTGGAGAGCCGTAAACACTACTGTTATGAAGAACTGCGCCTTAACCAGCGCTTAGCGCCGGATATTTATGAGTCAGTGGTGGGTTTTACCGGCTCCCCGGAACAACCGACATTTAATGGCGACAGTGAGCCGTTCGAATATGCCGTTCAGATGCGACAGTTTGACGAATCGCTGCGTCTGGACCGTCTGCTGGCCAATAACGCTCTGACCCCTGAACATATCGACGCCCTGAGCCAGCAGATCGCGGATTTCCATCTGCAGGTACCACACGCTACAGCGGACGGCCCATGGGGAGCACCGGAAACCATCTGGCAGGTGGTCAGTGACAACTTCCTGCATGCCGGTGAGCATCTCGACACACTGGACGACTGGATGCAGCTACAACAGCTGTCATATCAGATCAGCCAGCAGTTCCGCGCCCTGGAACAGAAGATCATTCAACGCAAACAGGAAGGTCATATCCGCGAATGTCACGGTGACCTGCATCTGGCTAACACTACCCTATTGAACGATCAGGTACGGTTATTCGACTGTATCGAGTTCAATCTGGAATTCCGCTGGATCGATACCATCTGTGATCTGGCCTTCCTGCTGATGGATCTGGAAGCCAACCACCAGCCGCGTCTGGCACACCGCTGTCTGAATCGTTATCTGGAGATCACCGGAGATTATGACGGTGTACAGCTACTCAATCTGTATCAGGGCTACCGAGCCATGGTGCGCGCCAAGGTAGCGATGATCGGTGCCGAACGGGATCTGAATGAGTATCACCGCTATATGCAGCTGGCACTGTCCTACGCCAATAAACCAGCCCCGGTGCTGTTTCTGATGCAGGGTGTGTCCGGCAGCGGCAAGAGTTTTATCAGCCAGCAACTGCTGGAGCGCAGCAGCGCAATCCGTATCCGTTCCGATATCGAGCGTAAACGCTTACACCGGGAATACAGCCTGCTAGGGAATAAACTGGAACTCTACGGCCATGAGATGAATGTCCACACATACAATCATCTCAAAGCACTGACCGAACGTTTACTGCGGGTCGGGGAATCGGTGATTGTTGATGCCACCTTCATCCGCGAACGCACCCGTAGCAGCTACATCAGCATGGCAGAAAAACTGGGCATAGAGATCCGTATTATCGCCTGCGAGTGTGATCCTGCGGTGATGGAACAACGGCTGGAGCTACGTCAGCTAGAGGGCACAGACCCCTCGGATGCCGATGTGACTATCATGCGCCAGCAGTGGGAAACTCAGCAGCATCTGAGCGAACAGGAACAGGCGCTGGCCTACCTGATTGATACCAGCCACGGCTTAGGCATTGAACAACTGACCCGGGCACTGCACAGCGACCCGATGATCGCGCTCGAACTGAATTAGTGACAACAGGATTAGGATAATGACCGCACTGTGCGCGCTTGATGAGCTGACCGACAATGGCGCTAAAGGTTTTGATATTGAAGGCCGCAAATTGTTTGCGGTGCGCAAGGGCGACAGCATCTATCTGTACGAGAACCGCTGCCCTCATAAAGGCATCCCGCTGGAGTGGATGCCTGACACCTTTCTCGACCCGGATAAGCAGTTTATCCAGTGCTCAACCCATGGCGCGTTGTTTACCATCGACCAGGGGCTCTGCATTGCCGGCCCCTGTAACGGCGCCAGCCTGAAGCCGGTTGAGTTTGAAGTGATCGATAACCGGATCGTTATCTGATTCTTCTTATCTGACCTTTCGTCTCAGAGCCGCAACTATAATTCGACCGGCAGTGCCCGGCAGATAGTCACTTCTTCGGGACTGATTCGTGCACCATAGGCGTAGACTTCGACACCCGCTGCGCTGGCCTCACGCAGCAACTGACCGTACTCAGGATCAATGTGATCCGCCGGCCGCACTCGCTCGATGCCAGTATGAGGTACACAGAACATCAGCACCGCCCGATGTCCCTGCTCTACCATCAGCATCAGTTCCCGCAGATGTTTCGCGCCCCGGGTGGTTACCGCATCAGGAAAAACGCCTAACCCCGGTCCTTCCAGCAGGGTCACGTTTTTAATTTCGACATAGCACTTCGGCTTACTTTCCGATTCCAGCAACAGATCAATGCGGCTGTTTTCGTCACCGTACTTTACTTCCTGGCGCAGACTGTCATAGCCCTGCAGCTCAGCGATAACGCTGGCTTCCACCGCTTCCCGAATCAGCGCATTGGCACGCCCCGTGTTGATACAGGCCCAGAAGCGACCTTCCACCTGCACCAGTTCCCAGCCAAACGGATACTTACGCTTCAGATTACCGGAATCCTGAATCCATACTTCACTGCCCGGATCGGCGCAGTTTTTCATCGAGCCGGTATTCGGACAGTGCACCGTCAGTTCCCGACCATTCTCCAACTCAATATCGGCCAGAAAGCGTTTATAACGTTTAATCAGTCGTCCGGACTGCATGTTTTCCAGTTTCATCAGCTCAGCCTTTTACGCAGTCGATCCAGCGCTTTCTCAATCTGCTCAACGCCGGTGGTGTAGGAGAAGCGGACAAACTGATTGGCACGGTACTCACCAAAGTCCACACCCGGCGTCACTGCGATCTTGTCCTGCTCCAGCAGATCCCAGCAGAAATCGAACGCATTGTCGGTCAGGCGTGAGGCATCAGCGTAGACATAAAACGCCCCTTCCGGCGTTACAGGAATTTCAAAGTTCAGTTCACGCAAGCCTGCCACCAGCAGATCGCGGCGTTCACGGAATGCTTCGCGACGCTGCTCCAGAATCGCAATGGTATCCGGCTCAAAAGCAGCCAGCGCTGCATGCTGCGAGATAGTTGGCGGAGAGATAAACAGATTCTGTGCCAGACGCTCGATCTCGCCGACTGCCGTTTCAGGCACCACAGTCCAGCCTAAGCGCCAGCCAGTCATACCGAAGTATTTGGAGAAGCTGTTCAGTACAAACGCGTCCTGATCCACCTCCAGTACCGATGGCGCATCCAGACCGTAAGTCAGGCCGTGATACAGCTCATCCACTACCCGGTGCCCACCCAGCCCCCGAACAGTCTGAGAAATCAGTTCAAACTGCTCACGGGATACCACACTGCCGGTTGGATTAGCCGGGGAAGCCAGCAGAATCCCCGCAGTATTTTCCTGCCAGTTCTGCTCAATCAGTTCCGGTGTCAGCTGATAGTTATCATCTGCGGTGGTCGGCACCAGTTGGCCACGCGCCTCCACCAGCCGCAGAAAACGCGGATTACAGGGATAGCCCGGGTCGGTCATCATAAAGGTCTGCCCAGGATTGGCCAGGGTCGCGAACACCATTAACAATGCCCCGGAAGCGCCGGCGGTCACGATGACCCTCTCCGGACTGATATCCAGACCATAGCGTTGCTGATAAAAGCCCGCGATCGCTTCACGCAGCAGAGGAATACCCGCCGCTGGGGTGTACTGGGTATGACCTGCCTGAATAGCCCGGATACCCGCTTCAGAGATCGGTTCCGGTGTCGAAAAGTCCGGCTCACCCACGCACATATTCACCACATCATGACCCTGTGACTCAAGCTCTTTGGCTCGCTTCAGCAGGTCCATCACTTTAAAGGAATCAATATCCGCAACCCGGTCCGACCAGTGATTCATCTCAGCTATGTCCTTAAGATTTTCGCAAAGCAGGGATTATACATTAGGGAACCTGCGAATAAGTCCCCGATATGAGACAATCCACGTTCTTATGTGTAGAGGCTATCCATGGATCACCAACTCTCCTTCGCTGACAGCGAGTTCAATAACAAACGTCGTCAGACTCGCAAAGAAAAGTTTCTCGGTCGTATGGAGAAGCTGATCCCCTGGCAGCGACTCGAGTCCGTTATTGAACCCTATTATCCAAAGGCTGGTAACGGTCGCAAGCCCTATCCATTACCCACTATGCTGCGTATTCACTGCATGCAGCAATGGTATTGCATGAGCGATCCGGTCATGGAAGATGCACTCTATGAGATCGCATCCATGCGCTTGTTTGCTGGCCTCTCACTGGATGGCGCGATACCCGATCACACCACCATCATGAACTTCCGCCATCTGCTGGAGCGGCATGGGCTGGCGCGTAAAATATTCGAAGAGGTCAGTAACTGGCTCAGCGAAGCGGGCGTTCTGGTAAAAGAAGGGACGCTACTGGATGCGACGATCATCGAAGCGCCCAGCTCTACCAAAAATAAAACGGGTAAGCGTGATCCTGAAATGCACCAGACTAAGAAGGGAAGTCAGTGGTACTTTGGCATGAAAGCCCATATCGGTGTTGATGCCAGAACGGGTCTGACGCATAGCCTCACTACGACCGCCGCTCATGAGCATGATCTCAACCAGGCCGGACATCTACTCCATGGTAAAGAAAAGTTTATCTTCGCCGACAGTGGTTATCGGGGTGCAGAGAATCGAAAAGAACTCGAAGAGGTGAAGGCTGACTGGCACATTGCTGAAATCCCCAGCAAGGTTAAAGCGCTGAAGAAACATCCGCGTATCAATAAAGTTCCATTGAAAACGGAATACCTGAAAGCCAGTATCCGGGCTAAAGTTGAACACCCGTTCCGGATCATCAAATGCCAGTTCGGTTTTACCAAGGCGCGCTACCGGGGGTTGATGAAGAACGATAACAAACTGGCCATGCTGTTCGCCCTGGCGAACGTTGTGCGTGTGGATCAGATGCTGCGGGCGTAGGGTAAGTCCGTCTGTATGCTGGAAAATCGGCATACAGACGATGATAAACGATCAAATATCGGGTAATTACGGCGCAAATACGACTTGATAAGCAGAATGGTTCAAACTGCGGCACTTGTTCGTAGATTCCTTAGTACTAACTCATGCACAGAACTGTGCGGGAAAGAGCCATCAAATCAGTAACAGGGCCCGAAGCAACCAGATTCACCGAATCGCACGGTGCTCCCGACAATTCCTGCTATATTTAGCTGATAACATGATTTGTGTTAACAGTAATGCCACAACAGCTTGATAAAACAACAGAAACACCACGATAAAGATTTTATGCGGTGGGGGCTGGTGAAAGCCGGTGGGTTCTGGTAACTTCAGCTCCCTTCTGATAGTTGGTTTTAGCTGACCGACCTAGCAATAGAGGTCAGCCTGAGTGCCGTGACACGAAAGTCCGGCCTGTTGAGAGAGAAGCGAGGCAGACTATGCCGAATCAAGATACACAATTCACACACTTCGAGCCGTATCCTATTAAGGAAGGCGAAGAGTATATGAACGAAGCGCAGAAAGATCACTTCCGCGCCATTCTCAATGCCTGGAAACAGGAGCTGATGGAAGAGGTTGACCGTACCGTTAGCCATCTTCAGGAAGAAGCCACCAACTTCGCTGATCCCAGCGACCGTGCCAGCCAGGAAGAGGAATTCAGCCTGGAGCTGCGCACCCGCGATCGCGAACGTAAGCTGATCAACAAGATTTCCAAGGCGATGGAGAGCATCGATGAGGATGATTACGGTTACTGCGAGGCCTGCGGTGTAGAGATCGGCGTTCGCCGTCTGGAAGCCCGTCCGACAGCAACCCTGTGCATCGACTGCAAGACCCTGGCTGAGATCAAAGAGAAACAGCTCGGTATCTGACCTGTCTGCGGCCAGCTACCCCCTGGCCGCTACTCTTGTTAACCCAGCGGCTAAGAATGGTCTATACAGGACGTTTCGCCCCCTCGCCTACCGGCCCGCTCCATTTCGGCTCCCTGCTGGCAGCACTGGCCAGTTACCTTGACGCACGCGCCCAACAGGGCCGTTGGTTACTCCGTATTGAAGATCTTGATCCGCCCCGGGAGATGCCCGGTGCCTGTGATCGTATCCTCCATTCGCTGGAAAATTTTGGCCTGCACTGGGATGACAGCGCCATCTGGCAAAGCCAGAGATTGTCTCGGTATCGGGATATTCTGGAACAACTGATAACACAGGGCGATAGCTATTATTGCCAGTGTTCCCGAACACAACTGCGTAAGCGCAGCGGCAGTTCACTGTATGACGGCTACTGTTTTGAACATCCACCTGAGAATAATGAAGGCGCAGCCGTTCGCTGTCGTTGCCCTGAAGATATCCCGTTCACTGACCGGATTTTAGGCCGACAGCAGTTCCCGGCGTTACGGGAAGACTTTGTTATCTTCCGACGGGACGGTTTCTTCGCCTATCAACTGGCAGTCACTGTCGATGACGCGGCCCAGAATATCAGTCACATCGTGCGCGGTTCCGATCTGCTGGATTCCACTCCCAAACAACTGCGTTTACAGCAGTTACTGGGTTATGAGCAGCCAGAGTATGCCCACATCCCTGTGGCCAGTAATGCTGAGGGTCAGAAGCTGAGCAAGCAGACCTTTGCCAAGGCGCTGGATGATGAAAAACCGGTACCGCAATTGGTTGCAGCTCTCGACTTTCTGGGTCAGCAACCGCCGCAGGATCTGCTCCTGGCCAGTGTTGATGAATGTCTGAAATGGGCTGTCAGCCATTGGGATATCAACAAGATACCGCCACAAACCACCATCCACTGGGAGGAACGCACTTAATGCATCTGTACCGTTTGCTGATCGTTCTGGTGATTGGCGGCTACCTGCTATCACCGATACTGGAAGCCTGGTGGCCGGATTCCGCTTCCCCCTGGTACCGTCCGTTCCTGATCTGGGGCGTACTGATCATAATGGTCGCGATTCTGGAATGGAGGCGTCGCCGCGATGAGCTTTAATCTCGCCGAGCTGCTGGTCATCGGCATTACATATCTGACCTTCCTGTTCGGAACCGCCTACATCACTGAACGAGGCTGGATTCCGCAACGGTTGATCTACCACCCGATTACTTATGTGTTGTCACTGGGCATCTTTACCAGTGTCTGGACCTTTTACGGTACTTTCGCCCTGGCCAAAGAGTCTGGTTACAGTTTTCTGGCATCCTATCTCGGAGCATCCGCTGCCTTTTTCCTCGCTCCGGTGTTACTGGTGCCGATCCTGCGGATTACCCGCACCTATCAGCTAAGCTCTCTCGCAGATCTGTTTGCCTTCCGCTACCGCTCAGCTACGGCAGGGACCCTGACAGCACTGTTCACGGTGCTGGCAACACTGCCGCTTATTTCGATCCAGATTCAGGCGGTGGCTGACTCGCTGCACCTGCTGAACAATGACTTTACCTCCAGCCAGATCGCCATGGGCTTTTGTACCCTGATAGGCCTGTTCTCCATACTGTTCGGCGCACGCCATCCGTCTCTGCGCTACAACCGCACCGGGCTGATCGTCGCTATGGCCACCAGCTCCCTGATCAAGCTGATCGCCCTTGGCGGCATTTCTCTCTATGTATTCTTTGAAGTACTGGGCGGCCAGGACGGACTCAATCAGTGGCTACAGAATAATCCGGAGCAACTGGAAGTTTTCAACACACCGCTGGATAACGATATGTGGCGCACTATGCTGCTGGGCTTTTTCTCGGCGGCCATCGTCATGCCCCACACCTTCCACATGATGTTTACGGAAAACACCTCATCCAACAGTCTGTATAAGGCCAGCTGGGGGATGCCGCTGTACCTGTTACTGCTGGCACTGGCGGTTCCTCCTATTCTGTGGGCCGCAGTGAAACTGGGCGTTGCCCACGAACCGACTTATCTGATTCTGTATCTGGGTACCGCCGTCGGATCCGATCTGCTTACGGTCCTGGCATTTATCGGCGGTCTGGCAGCGGCCAGCGGCATCATCATCGTTGCCACCATATCCATCGCTTCCATGCTGCAGAACCATATCTTCCTGCCGATGCTGCAAACCCCGGGCAACCAGCAGATCTATGCCCGCTTGTTATGGTTACGGCGGTTACTGATCATGGGTCTGATGCTGTGCAGCTATCTGTTCTATATCCGAATCGGTGCCAGCCATAATCTACACTGGCTGGGTACCCTGGCATTTGTTGCTTTTATGCAGTTCCTGCCGGGTATTCTGGCGACTCTGTTCTGGCCCGCAGCAAATCGTAAAGGTTTCTGCGCCGGTCTCTGTATCGGCATGATGATCTGGCTGTCCACCATGGCTCTGCAACTGTTGCGAGGAGAAGATATCGGTTTTGATACCTCGCTGTTTACCGAGGAAGCCTGGCATCAATATGCGATCTATTCTCTGGCGGCCAATATTGCCATATTCCTGCTTGTATCAATGCTGACCCGCAGCTCCAGCGAAGAGATCAGCAGCGCCACCGCCTGCCTGCACAACAGTCTGCACCGCCCATCAGGCCCACAGCTGAACATCAGCCATTCCGATGAGCTGGTAACCCTGCTGAGCAAACGCCTCGGTCATGCAACGGCAAAGCGGGAGATAAACAATGCCCTGCGCGAACTTCATCTGCAACCGGGCACGCTCAATGGTATGGATCTGATCCGGCTGCGCTCATTGATTGAGAGCCGCCTCAGTGCTCTGTTCGGTCCGGTAGAAGCCAGTACACTGTTGAACGCTAACATCCCCCCTGCCGCGACTGACCAGTACCGCACCCGGGATATCCATCTGATGGAAGGTCAGCTGGAAAATTATCAGGAACGACTCACCGGTCTTGCCGCCGAGCTGGATAACCTGCGCCGCCACCACCGGATGACATTGCAGCGGTTGCCGATCGGTGCCTGCTCGCTGGATGATAAGGGGCAGATTATTTTCTGGAACAGCGAGATGGAGCATCTGACCGACATTCCGGTATCAGAAGTACTGAGTAAACCGCTGACAGATCTTGCCGCTCCCTGGGGTGAACTACTGACTGAGTTCTCTGCGCAGGAACAGAATCACCTTCTGTCGCACCATCTGCTTATTGATGGTGAGAACTGCTGGTTAAGCCTGCACAAAGCCACCCTTACCGATGACAGCAATGCGATGGTCATCCTGCTGGAAAATGAAACCGAAAATCAGATTCTTGTGAACCGCCTGTCCCATAACGAACGGCTGGCCTCCATCGGTCGCTTTGCCGCCGGGGTGGCTCACGAAATCGGTAATCCGGTCACCGGTATCGCCTGTCTGGCGCAGAACCTGAAATATGAAACCGATCAGGAACCGGTACTGGAAAGTGGTGAACAGATACTCGAGCAGACCCACCGGATTACCCGTATCGTGCAATCCCTGGTGCGCTTCGCCCATACCGGCCAGAGCGATGGTCAGGCACTGATCGAAACGGTCAATCTGAAACAGGTGGTTGACGATGCTATCCATCTATTGTCCCTGGACAGTCAGAGCAAACAACAGCAACTGATTAACCGGATCGCGCCGGTGTTCCGGGTCACCGGTGATCCTCAGAAACTGTTACAGGTCTTTGTTAACCTGATAAACAACGCCAGCGACGCTTCGGATGATGGCGCGTCTGTCTGGATCGATGCCGAACAGGGCAGTAATTCCGTTAAAGTGATGGTCACCGACGAGGGCAGCGGCATCGCCCCGGAGCATCAGCACAAGCTGTTCGAGCCGTTTTTTACCACTAAAGATCCAGGCAAAGGCACTGGCCTTGGACTGCCTTTGGTGTATAACATCATCGAAGAGCATTATGGTAGTATCAGTATTGTGAGTCCCGCCAATAAAAATCAGAACACAGGCACTCAGGTGGTTATCACCCTCCCAAAAAGTTCGCAGGAAACATAACACCGGCGAAAGATGTTCAGGAAGCTTCCTTATTGGAGGCCTTCTTTGTAGGAAGATAAGGTAAACCGAATGAGCCGAATTCTGATCGTCGAAGACGAAACGATTATCCGGTCGGCCCTGCGCCGACTGCTGGAACGCAATCATTACACTGTTGATGATGCCGGTTCCGTCGATGAAGCGACCGCGCAATTCAATCTCAATGACTACAACCTGATTATCAGCGATCTGCGTTTGCCAGGTGCACCGGGCACTGACCTGATCAATCTGGCCAAAGCGGTCCCCGTCGTGATTATGACCAGTTACGCCAGTATGCGCTCCGCGGTTGAGGCAATGAAGCTTGGCGCGGTGGACTATATCGCCAAACCCTTTGATCACGATGAGATCATCGAAACCATCGGCAATATTCTGAAGATGCGTGGTACTGAAAGTAAGCCCGCTCAGGATGATCAACCGGCAGCCCCCCGCTCTGCTAATGAGATGGTCGGTAACTGCAAGCCGATGCAGGAACTGTTCAAACGGATCAGTAAAGTCGCAGGCACAGATGCCACGGTATTGATCCAGGGTGAATCCGGTACCGGTAAAGAACTGGCTGCCCGGGCAATTCATCAACAAAGCGCACGGGCTGACGCACCGATGGTGTCAGTTAACTGCGCATCAATCCCTGAAACGCTGATTGAATCCGAACTGTTCGGCCATGAAAAAGGCGCCTTTACCGGCGCAGATGCGACCCGCAACGGCCTGATCGAAGCGGCCAATGGCGGCACCCTGTTCCTCGACGAGATTGGTGAACTACCACTGGAAGCCCAGGCTCGCTTGCTGCGTTTTCTGCAGGAAAGTGAGATCCGCCGGGTCGGCTCTGTTAAGTCAATCAATGTCGATGTCCGTCTGATCGCGGCAACTCACCGTAACCTTAAGGCACTGGCTAAAAGTGGCGAGTTCCGGGAAGACCTGTACTACCGGCTCTATGTCATGGAACTGCAGATGCCCCCATTACGGCAGCGCGGTGAAGATATCATCGAAATCGCCCGCCAGTTCCTGCAACGCAGTTGTGAAAAGCTTGGCTCAGAGATGCTGGAATTCAGTGATGATGCCTGCCAGACCATGCTGCGCTATGACTGGCCCGGTAACGTCCGGGAACTGCAGAACGCCATCGAACGAGCAGTTATTCTAGCCGATGACCATCAGATCACCACTGATCTTCTGGGTCTGGATATCGAGCCTGAATCCTTAGCCTCTATTGAAAGCAGCTTTACCAGCAGTAGCTCACTGGCCGGTGAATCCGATATGGATCGCAGCGAGCGAAAAACAGAAAGTCTGTCGCTGGATGATTATTTTCAGCGCTTTGTGCTCGACAATCAGGACAGCATGAGTGAAACCGCGCTGGCGAAAAAGCTGGGCATCAGCCGCAAATGCCTGTGGGAAAGACGTCAGAAGTTAGGTATTCCGCGTAAACGCTGATCTTTTTTAACGCGCCCACGCCAATACCGGAAAGAAAGCCCTGCAAAGACAGTTTTGCAGGGCTTTTTATTCATCAGAGGAAATCCGAACCAAACACGACAACAAGCTGTCGTTTATACTTAAGTTTTAGTTACCGTTACACCCAAAGTGTTACCTTTCCCGCATTACGCAGATGCAGCATGGGTAGATAGGTAACACTTTACAGGGTAGCACCGGTAACAATTCCAGAGCATTTGTTATAAAAAAATCAAAAAGCATTAAATAACAACAAGTTACAAAAACTGGCACAGCGCCTGCTATTATTTACGCAACAAGAAAAAGAATACTTTAAGCAGATAATCACAATAAAAATAAAACCCAGATTGTGTGCCGATAAGTAACCCTGCCTCGAACAATAATAAAAATGAGGCTTACAAAGCTGATCGCTGATACGACACCTTTTAACAACGGTCCCGAATCAGTGCTCTTAGAAATAAAAACAACAAGCTAAGGCTAGCGTTGTTGTCTTTAGGCGGTCAGCTTTACCCATCCCTTCTTTACCTGACTACCCTAATACCTGAATCTGAATCGTTCCTGAAAATCGGGCGAAAAACGCACATTTCATGCTATGATGCGCGTCTTTAACTCTGGGCAATCTGTATTTCTCTCTATGGACAAGAAGTCATCGTCACCAATCGGTTCATTTTTCCGGCGCTTGCTGGGCCGTGATCAGGCAGAATCTGCTGGCACTGTCGCTGCACCATTAGAAAATGGCCGGCAACTCATTCCTGAAGAGGTGCATCAGATTCCCCGCCGCCATCTTAATGATGCCGCGATGAAGACCGCCTACCATCTTCTGGATGAAGGCTACGAGGGCTATCTGGTTGGCGGTTGTATCCGGGACCTGCTTCTGGATAAGCGCCCGAAAGATTTCGATGTCGCGACTAACGCTACGCCCGAACAAGCCCATGAACTGTTTCGTCGCTCACGGCTGATCGGTCGTCGTTTTAAGCTTCTGCATGTCCGCTTTGGCCGGGATCTGATTGAAGTAGCAACATTCCGTGCCAGCCATGACAGCCAGCCAACCAATAATGATGGTGAACATGGTCGCCAGAATGACAGTGGTCTGATCCTGCGGGATAACGTGTATGGCACCATCGAAGATGATGCCCTGCGCCGCGACTTCACGGTTAACGCACTGTATTACTGCCCGAAAGATCACTGCGTCTATGATTTCGCCAACGGCTACAGTGACCTGCAGAATCGCACCCTGAGAATGATTGGCGATCCGGAAGCCCGTTACCGTGAAGACCCGGTACGGATGCTGCGAGCTGCCCGCTTTGCTGCAAAGCTGGACTTCACCATAGAACCAGCCACCGAAGAACCCATTGCCCGCCTGGCACACCTGCTGGATGATATCGCTCCGGCACGTCTGTTTGATGAAGCACTGAAAATCTTCCAGTCCGGCCACGGCGTCGAGTCTTTCCATCAGTTCCGCAAGCACAACCTGATGCAGCAGCTGTTCCGCCAGACCGTTGAGAGCCTGGATAATCCTGGCGATGATCCGGTCGAAGCGCTGGTGCTGAATGCGCTGACCAATACTGATCGTCGCCTGCAACAGGGTAAGAGCGTCACACCAGCATTTCTGTTTGCAGCATTCCTGTGGTATCCGATGGTCAGCCGGATGGCACAACTACAGCGTGAAGAGGGTCTGCCACCGGTTCCGGCGATGCACGAAGCTGCCAACCAGGTTATCGGCGAACAGATTCGCCAGACCGCTATCCCACGCCGCTTCTCCACACCGATCCGGGAGATCTGGGAACTGCAGTTCCGTCTGCCACGCCGCCAGGGCAAACGCGCAGAACGCTTGCTTGAACACCCTCGCTTCAGAGCCGCTTATGATCTGTTGATTCTGCGTGAAAACAGCGGAGAAGATCTCAAGGGACTGGGTCAGTGGTGGACAGACTACCAGGCTCAGAATCCTCAGGCCCGCAATCAGATGACTCGGGAAGCGAATAAGGACGAGCCACAAAAACGTCGTCGCCGACGTCGACGCCCGAACAAGAAGCGCACTGAGCAACCACCTAAGCAAGACTAAAGGCAGGGTTAAAGAGCAGGAATGAACAGACAAGATCCTGCTCTCTGATCCCGCAGACTGGTAGCGCTTCAGCCCCGTTTACTTCAACAGGTACTATTCTATGAGTGTGTCTTCTGAATGGATTCGCTGCTATATCGGTCTGGGCAGCAATCTGGAAAATCCAGTCACCCAGGTAGCCACTGCGCTACTGGAACTTGAACGTCTGCCCCTGTGCCGCAATCTGGAACACTCCAGCCTCTACCGTAGCGACCCCGTCGGCCCGCCGGGCCAGCCGGACTACATCAATGCCGTTGCCAGCATCGAAACCACTCTCGAGCCACTGGCACTGCTGGACGCCCTGCAATCGATTGAGCAGGAACATCAGCGCGTACGCATCCAACACTGGGGCCCACGCACACTCGATCTGGATCTACTGCTGTACGGTGATCAAACCATTGAGTGCGAACGCCTGACTGTGCCTCACGCCTTTCTGCGCGAGCGCAATTTTGTACTCTACCCTCTGGCGGAGCTCAGCCCTGAACTGTCACTTCCCGATGGCACATCAATGGACGCACTACTGAAAGCTTGCGCCATCGATACGCTGGAAAGAATTTAACAGCGCATTCTCCTTAGCAGACAAAAGGTTATTTCGTTTTTGCTGCTTAGCACAATAGAGAATAGTTAAACCCGGTGGGCATAGGTATAATCCCCACCCGTGTGAGTAACAAAATACAGGTTCTCTTATGAGCAACATTACCCTACATACGCTAATGGCACGAAAACAGGCCGGTGAGAAATTTGCAGTTCTGACTGCATATGATGCCTGTTTTTCCCACCTTATCAGCACCGCCGGTGTTGAGGTGATGTTAGTGGGCGACTCTCTGGGCATGGTATTGCAGGGCAATGACAGCACACTGCCGGTCTCTGTAGAAGAGATGGCTTACCATACCGCTGCAGTTAAAGCAGGCAATCAGGGCTCAATGATCATGGCAGACCTGCCATTCATGAGTTACGGCACGCCGGAACAGGCAATGGACAGCGCGGCTGCACTGATGCAGGCCGGTGCCCATATCGTCAAACTGGAAGGCGCCGCCTGGCTGGATGAAACCATCAACCTGCTGGCTGAGCGAGGTGTACCTGTCTGTGCTCACCTGGGCCTGACCCCACAAACCATCAATATGCTGGGTGGGTACAAGGTACAGGGCCGCGATAATAAAGTCGCCAAGCAGATGATCGAAGACGCTGTACGTCTGGAACAAGCCGGAGCAGCCATGTTACTGCTGGAGTGTGTTCCATCACTACTGGCACGGGAAATCACTCAGGCCGTGGACATCCCTGTGGTGGGCATCGGCGCAGGTCCTGATACCGACGCGCAGGTGCTGGTAATGCACGATATGCTGGGCATTACTCCGGGCCGCAAGCCACGCTTTGTGAAGAACTTCCTGGCAGACAGCGGTGATATCGCTGGTGCATTCAAAGCTTACGCTGATCAGGTAAAAGCCGGCACATTCCCGGGACCGGAACACGGATTCGAGTAAATTATGCAGACAATTACTTCTATCGCTGAGTTACGCGAAGTACTCGGTGCAGAGCGTCGTGCGGGTAAACGAATCGGTCTGGTACCGACCATGGGTAACCTCCACGAAGGTCATATCCAGCTGGTTCACCAGTGCAATGACAACAGTGATATCACTGTTTCCAGTATTTTCGTCAATCCACTGCAGTTTGGTGAAAACGAAGATCTGGACGCTTACCCGAGAACACTGCAAGCGGATCAGCAAAAGCTTGAAGCCGCAGACTGTGACTATCTGTTCGCCCCTAATATCGAAGAGATCTATCCTAACGGCCAGGTCATTCAGACTCAGGTCGAGGTACCGGGTATCTCCGATATTCACTGTGGCGCAACCCGTCCGGGTCATTTCCGCGGTGTCGCAACAGTCGTCTGTAAACTGTTCGGTATCGTACAGCCGGATGTCGCTATCTTTGGTGAGAAAGACTTCCAGCAACTGATGGTCATCCGTCGCATGACTGAAGATCTGTTCCTGCCGGTTGAGATTCAGGGCTCACCGATTGCCCGGGCCGATAATGGCCTGGCACTCAGTTCCCGCAATGGCTACCTGAGTGAAGCAGAGCTGGCTGTCGCACCAGCGCTTAACCGCACCATCCGTGAAACCGTCTCCCGGATTGAAGCAGGCGAGCGGGATTACGCAGCACTGGAAGAAGCGGCGCAGGCAGCACTCGAAGAAAGCGGATTCCAGCGGGATTACTACCGCATCTGCCGTCGCCACGATCTGCAGTCACCGTCCACCGAAGACACCGAGCTGGTACTGATCGCAGCGGCTTACCTTGGTAAAGCCCGCCTGATCGACAATATGGTTATCGATATCTGATCCGGGTATCTTTCACCAGCACATTAAAACGCCGTCCCTGAAAGACGGCGTTTTTGGTTTCTGCTTACACCTTAAGTCGCCTTGGTTAATTATCCACCAGCTGCTAGTTTTCTATTTCTGTTCGGGTTAAGGAACCTGCGAATAAGTCATACACACCTCTGGCTTTCAGAGCGATTCGAGTTCCCGACAACGATTACAGGCATGCTGGTTGCCTGTCGAAAATCGTTAACACAGAGATCGGATTGCTCTGTAAGCCCCGAAGGGCGGGCGCTAAAGCCGTGTCAGCGTGCTTGAAAAGGGTTAACCATTTCCTACTCACGCTTTCGCGTATAAGACGGCTTTATCGTCCCGCAGAGAAAGTGTATGACTTGTTCGCAGGTTCCCCAATACCAGCCAACCTGACAGGTATATTGCAGTTGCCCTGTCTCTGTGTTGTACTGCACTGCACAATGAAATAATTATAACGCTGCAAAGTGGTTCTGGCGGGTCTCTGACTGTATCTGCCATAAAACGGTCACAGCCGTGATCTACACTCTTGTAGCATTCAGACAAGCAAGAGGAATAATCATGCGTGATGTTGTTGTAGTAGCTGCCGGTCGTACGGCAATCGGTGCTTTCAATGGTACTCTGGCGTCTGTTGCTGCCAGTGATCTTGGCGCGACTGTAATTAAAGGCCTGCTGGAAAAATCCGGCGTACCGGCTGATCAGGTCGATGAAGTTATCATGGGTCAGGTACTGACCGCCGGTTGTGGCCAGAACCCTGCCCGTCAGGCGTCTATCAATGCAGGTCTGCCGATCGAAGTTTCTGCAATGACCATCAATAAGGTATGCGGCTCCGGTCTGAAAGCGATTCAACTGGCGACTCAGGCGATTCGTTGTGGCGATGCAGAGATCATTATCGCTGGCGGCCAGGAAAACATGAGCTCCTCCGCTCACGTACTGCCAAACTCCCGTAACGGTGCCCGCATGGGTGACTGGAAACTGGTTGATACCATGATCAAAGATGGTCTGTGGGACGCATTCAATGACTATCACATGGGTATCACTACCGAAAACATCGTTGAGAAATACGGCTTCACCCGTGAAGAGCAGGATGCTTTCGCCGCAGCGTCTCAGAACAAAGCAGAAGCAGCACAGAAAGCCGGAAAGTTTGACGAAGAAATTATCCCGGTTGTGATTCCACAGCGTCGTGGTGATGATGTTGTATTCGATACCGATGAGCAACCACGCCACGGCGTGACCGCTGAAGCGCTGGGCAAACTGCGCCCAGCCTTCAAGAAAGACGGTTCTGTTACCGCCGGTAACGCTTCCACGATCAACGATGGCGCTGCTGCGGTAATCGTATGTTCTGCAGAGAAAGCAGCTGAACTGGGTCTGCCAGTACTGGCAACCATCAAAGCTTACGCCAATGCGGGTGTTGATCCGTCCATCATGGGTACCGGTCCTATCTGCGCTACGCAGAAAGCACTGGAGAAAGCGGACTGGTCTGTATCCGATCTGGATCTGGTAGAAGCTAACGAAGCCTTCGCCGCACAGGCAATGTCTGTAAACAAGGATCTGGGCTGGAACACCGACATCGTTAACGTAAACGGCGGTGCGATTGCACTGGGCCACCCAATCGGCGCTTCAGGTTGCCGTGTATTCGTATCCCTGCTGCACGAAATGGCACGCCGCGATGCCAAGAAAGGCCTGGCAACCCTGTGTATCGGTGGCGGTATGGGTACTGCGCTGGCGGTTGAGCGATAAGCGCGAACAGCCAGAAAAAGAAAACGCGGCTTCTGCCGCGTTTTTTGTGTCGGAATGTCGTGGCGAGTGGTGAGTGGCGAGTGGCGAGTGGCGAGTGGCGAGTGGCGAGTGGCGAGTGGCGAGTGGCGAGTGGCGAGTGGCGAGTGGCGAGTGGCGAGTGGCGAGTGGCGAACAGAATATATTTAACCAGGTAGGGTGCAATAGCGGCAGCGTATTGCACCATCACAAAAAGCCGGTGCGTTTTAACGCACCCTACCCGCTGTCGAACTTTTTGCTTTTTCCAGCAAGTCTCGCTTGCGAGACGGTCGAGCCACTAGCAAGCATTGCTCTGCAATGCGATCTCGCCACGCATAGCAACGGCTACGCCGTCGCTATGGCCCCTTTCCCAACCCCTTCAAACGCTCGCACCATCACTTCCTTATCAGGATGCGCCGCTTTCACCTGCTCTGCCAGATGACAGGCGATCTGTTCAACGGTGGTTTCGGTATCAATCAGGTAACAATAATCTGCCGGCAGACGGATCTCGAACTCGCCCTGTGGTGCATCATAACGATAGTGATGCTCAGACGTCGGCTCGGAAACAAGATGATTACGAGTGCCGATATAAATATCGCGGTAAGTCTCTGCCCATTGCTGCTCAACCGCGGTATCGCGCTGCCCGTCCAGGAAGATCTCAATCTTTGACCGATGACCATGGGCGATACGCTGACAGTTACCGTCATGCTGCTGCAGACCGTGACTGTAGTGGTAGAAAGCTCCGTTGATCGATTCCGGCACAAAGCTGATCTCCAGCCCCTTCACTTCCTCCGGAAACAGCGCCAGCAGCTGAGATTTACACCACTGCGCCAGAGTCTGTTCATTCACCTCATCCAGATCCACCAGCACGATGGCCTGCTCTGGTGAACGGCAGAAAAATTCGCCACCCTGCGGATACTGCCAGGTTACTGCGGTTTCACCTTCAACCCGGTCTACAGACAGGCGCTGCATACCGGTCGGCACCACCAGCGCGTGATCAATGCAGTTATCGAACCACTGTTTCACGGCTTTTTTCACGATACCGAAATCGCAGATCATACCCTGCTCGTTGAGGCTGCCATCCAGCACCAGTTGCACCAGCCACGACTCACCCAACAGGCCGCGCTGAGGATGCAGGTAGGAGAAATCGACATTGGTCAGGTTATCAACAAACAGTTTCACAGAGATTCACACAGTAATTTATCAAATTGGTCGGGTATTCTAGCGGATCAGACCGTCCATTTCACTGCTACAGTGACAGTCTCTAATGTATACTAGCGGCTTTTCTTTAAGAGCAAATGTAACCAACGATGCGTCTGGATAAATATCTCAGTCAGGCTACCGGCCTGCCCCGCAGTCTGATCAAGCGGCAGATCAAGTGTAAGAATGTCGAAGTGAACGGTCAGATCAACCAGGATCAGGGCTACCGGGTACAGGCCGATGATGAAATATTGCTCGAAGGCCGTGAGATTCTGCCACCGGGCCCTAAATATCTGATGCTGAATAAGCCGGAAGGGACTGTGTGCGCGACCGAAGACAGCGAGCACCCAACCGTGATCGATCTACTGGATCTGGAGAATATCCGCAACATGCATCCGGCGGGCCGACTGGATATCGACACCACCGGTCTGGTACTGATTACCGATGACGGTAAGTGGTCACACCGGGTCACCTCACCCAAGCATCGCTGCGATAAAGTCTATTTTGTTACCACTGCTGATCCGATCGATGAAAGCTACATCGAGCAGTTCGCCAACGGTATCGAGCTGCGCAACGAAGACCAGCCAACGCTGCCTGCAACACTGGAGATCCTGTCTGATACCGAAGCGCGGGTTACCCTGCAGGAAGGTCGCTACCATCAGGTGAAGCGGATGTTCGCGGCGCTGGGCAATAAGGTAATCGGACTACACCGGGAACAGATCGGCAGCATTGTGCTGGATGATGAACTGGAACCGGGCGAATACCGTTTTCTGACCGCTGCAGAGGTAGCTTCAGTCTGATGAAAGACGCGGCATTTGAACTACTGAAACCGGAGCTGGATAAAGCACCAGAGTCCAGCCTGTGGATCGCCGACGAGAACCTGCTGAACCAGCTCAGCCGGATTAACGACAACGTTCAGGTAATCACCAACCGCTACGATCTGATGCAACAGCTGCAGCAGGCTGGCTGGAATACGGTCTTTTCCGACTTTGATTTCAGCGAGATTGCGGACCACTCCATCAGCCGTATCGTCTATCGGGTGTCAAAAGAGAAGCCGGTGGTACACCATGTCATCAATCAGGCGATCCGGATTCTGAAGCCCGGCGGCGAACTCTGTATTGCCGGACTGAAAAACGAAGGGATCAAAACCTATCTGGATAAAGCTAAGAAGCTGTTTGCCGGCCAGATTGAACTGGTGAAATCGGACAAAAACACCTGGATGGGGATTTTGCAATCTCCCGGTGAAGCCGATACCGAACTGCTGGAAGATCAGCGCTATGCTGAACTGCGCGAAGTAGCGGCAGACGAACAATACGGATACCAGAGTAAACCCGGCGTCTACGGCTGGAACAAAATCGATAGGGGTAGCGCCTACCTGGCTGAAGAGCTACCACGCTTTCTTGATTCAATGACGGCAAAACCTGACTCGATTCTGGACCTGGGTTGCGGCTATGGCTATCTGTCACTGCAGTGTGCGGCGCTCCTGCCAGACACTATGATCACCGCCACCGATAATAACGCCGGGGCGATCAGCGCTTGTCAGGCTAATTTTGCACAAGCAAGTATTCAGGGCGAGGTGATCGCGGATAATTGCGCTGAAGGGATTTCAGAAAAGTACCCGATGGTCATCTGTAATCCGCCCTTCCATCAGGGTTTCAGTACCGATGGCGATCTGACCGATCGTTTTATTGCCAGTGCTCATCGGCATTTGCAGCAGGATGGGATAGCCGCCTTTGTCACCAACCTGCACATTCCGCTGGAACGCAAAGCAGCAAAATGGTTCAAAAAAGCCGAGATCGTTGCCGATAATGGTAACTTCAAACTTATTCGGCTGGCACAGCCAAAATAACCTTTTAACAAAGCAGTATTACGACTTTCTCTGTTGTCAGGAGCCACTATGGTCCCCACGTATCTTAAACAAACCTGGTACTTTTTCCGCGCTAATCTCGGCGCGATTATGCAGATCCAGCTGCCTTTTATCATTCTGATCACCCTGATCAGCATGAGCGCGATGGAATCGATGGATACAGAGAATCCGCAGATGAACAACTCCATCGCCATGTTCTACATCTGCAGCCTTATTCTGCTGCCATTATATGCCGGTGCGACTATCGCCTATCTGGAATCAGTCGTGCGCGATAAGCCGATCAGCACCATGGCCGCGCTGAAAATTGGTATGAGCCGTTGGGGTTCACTGTTTCTGGCCAAACTGCTCGGTGCATTCGGTATCGTGATGGGACTGTTTCTGTTCTTTGTGCCCGGTATCTACGTCCTGATCCGCTGGGCCTTCGCCGAGTATCACTGCATTATTGAAAAGGACTCACCGGTAGACGCCCTGCGTAACAGCTGGCACGACACCTCAGACTTCTTCTGGCCGCTCCTGAACGGTCTCGCAGTGCTGTTCGTAATCCTGTTTGGCGCTAACGTAATCCTGGAAGGTATCCTCACCAGCGCAGGCCTGATGTCGACAGCAGTACGTGCGGTGATGGACGTCGTATTCGGCTTTATGAACTGCCTCTACACCATCTACGGCTACCGTTTGTATTGTGTGATGCGAGAGGGCGGCACTCCTGAGGAACAGGAATAGAAATCTGCTGGCTAGTGGCTAGTGGCTAGTGGCTAGTGGCTAGTGGCTAGTGGCTAGTGGCTAGTGGCTAGTGGCTAGTGGCTAACAGAGTTTGTATTACCGCCAAAAACTATCAAGCTTTTGCTTTTTCCAGCTAGTCACGCTCGCGTGACGATCCAGCCACGACTAAATCATCAGCACGAGAACGTGCCTCACGGCAATGTAATCTGAAACTCCGCAGCAGCGATCGCTTTTTCCAGCAAGCAGCTTCGCTGCGTCCAGCAAGTCTCGCTTGCGAGACGGTCCAGCCACTCTCCTACGAGCTTCGCTCGCCGCTCTACTCTTCGAGCAGAGCTCTGATATCCGCCTCTATCTGCTTAGCCTGAGGCGTATCGGCGTGCGTCTCCCCGATATACACAGAGCGAACCAGCCCCTGTTTATCGAGAATATAAAAGGTTGGCCAGTAACGATTCCCCATCGCCTGCCAGTAACCGAAGTCATTATCCATCATCACCGGATGATGTAGCTTGAACTGCTTCACCTTGGCCTCTACGTTCGCCCTGACACGCTCGTGAGAGAATTCAGGGCTGTGGATACCAATCACTGTAAACGCCTCGTCAGCAAGCCTCTGCTCCATCTCACGCATCCAGGGGAAGGAGCGGTAACAGTTCCAGCAGTCGAAGGTCCAGAAATCCAGCAACACCACCTTGCCCTGCAACTGCTCCAGTTTCAGCGGGGGGCTGTTGATCCAACTCTCAGGATCAGCCTGAGTAAAATCCGGCGCGGGCAGTGGTTTTTCCAACTGAATCGCAAATAGTGCTGAACTCCAGCTCAGCATCAACAGCATAAGACTGCGGGCTATCAACTTCATACTGTACCTCCTGTTTGTATCTGTGACTGTTAGCCGGGATAGCGGTTCACTTCTTTTTCACAGAACAGATAAACAAAACTATCCCCAGAAACAGAGGGACAACACTGTGTATAACCCTGTGAAAACTCATACCAGCCCCGGCACCAGCAGGCTGCAGGGATTGTCGGTTTAATAGACACCCAACCGCTACCGCAAAGCAGGATAAAAAAGAGCTTGATTTATTGATGCAAAAGATAGATTATCGATAATCATTCTCATTTGCATCTAAGGAGAGATATCATGGCAGCACTGCGAATCAATGCCTGGCTGGAACGAGCAGAACCGATCATTTCCCTGCACAGCGAAATGTCAAACCATCTGATTGCACAATGGCGTGGAGACGCCGTACAGGAACTGCTTGAGCAGGGCGTAATTACCTGCCAGGAGTTATTTTCAGAGAATCCCAGAGTACAACAACAAGCTGCTCATGAGCTGTTGCTGACAGCCTGCGCCAACTCGCTTTGTGCGAAGAATGGTCCTCAGTGCTTCAGCTGTATCACCAGCCGCCTGCTGCAGAACTTTATGTACACAGATCAGGCAGAATACGGCCGGGAAGGACGCTCGGTGATTGCCGCCTGAACACGCTTCCTGCAGGGAGCCACATAAAGCGATACAGGCGGACTTTCTCAATCATTCTATTCTGATGCCGGGGTGACTTTCTGATAAGCAGAAGTGCCCCACAGGGGCACTGTGGAAAGACTGTGTTTATAACTGCCGCTGGTCTCTTTCGTCGAATAAGACAGGTACATCAGGGTCTGGCTTTCTGCATCAAATATGCGCCGCACCTTCATGCTTTTAAACAGAACGCTCTTGGATTTTCTGAACACGACCTCGCCGGATTTTGAGCGATCAATATCTGCAATCATCTGCGGCGTGATCTCTCCGGTCTGACGACAGGCAATCGATGAGTCGCTTGGATCAGCAAAATCCAGATTCGCCTCAACGCTGGCGATATGGCAGGTAACTCCGGGTACCTTAGGGTCCACCAACACATTCAGTTTAATATCCTTGGTGGTCAGCATCCCCAGCGACACATCCCCTACCTCATCATCGCTGCAACCGATCAGAGCCAGAGCCAACACGACTGACAGTAGTTTCTTCATTACCATCTCTCCCTATAAATAATGACACACACCGACTTAACCATAGGTGGCAGCCAAGTATGTAACCAACTTCTGCTCAGGCCGCACGCAGCCAGAAAAGCGTACCGAACCGACACCTCATGAGATACAAAAAAGCCCCGCAATTGCGGGGCTTTTTCAGAATAAGATACCTTACTCTACAGACTCATCCTGCTCCATATCGCGCATAGTCAGCTTGATACGACCGCGTGGATCAACGTCCAGTACTTTAACCTTAACCACATCGTCCATCTTGATGTAGTCGGTAACTTTCTCGATACGCTTGTTAGCAATCTGAGAGATGTGTACCAGACCGTCTTTACCCGGCAGGATGTTAACGAATGCACCGAACTCTTCGATACGAACAACCTTACCTTCGTAGATCTTGCCCACTTCCGCTTCTGCAGTGATCTCTTTCACTTTATCGGTTGCCAGCTTAGCAGCAGCCTTGTCAGCAGCGTAGATACGTACAGTACCGTCATCTTCGATGTCGATAGTTGCACCGGTCTCTTCGGTCAGAGCACGGATAGTCGCGCCACCTTTACCGATAACGTCACGGATCTTCTCTGGGTTGATTTCCAGCAGAGTCATTGCAGGCGCATTGTCAGGCAGCTCTGGACGAGCGTAACCGATAACCTTCGCCATCTCTTTCAGGATGTGCGCACGGGCTTCGTACGCCTGCTCCAGTGCGATATCCATGATCTCTTCGGTAATACCGGTGATCTTGATATCCATCTGCAGCGCGGTAACACCTGCTTCGGTACCCGCAACTTTAAAGTCCATGTCACCCAGGTGGTCTTCGTCACCCAGGATATCAGTCAGGACTGCGAAACGATCGCCTTCTTTAACCAGACCCATTGCGATACCCGCAACAGGCGCTTTCAGAGGTACACCAGCATCCATCATAGACAGAGATGCACCACACACAGACGCCATAGAGCTCGAACCGTTGGATTCAGTGATCTCAGATACGATACGGATAGTGTATGGGAACTCTTCCTGAGTCGGCAGTACCGCTGCAACACCGCGACGAGCCAGACGACCGTGACCGATCTCACGACGACCGGTTGCGCCCATACGGCCTGCTTCACCTACAGAGTATGGAGGGAAGTTGTAGTGCAGCATGAATGGGTCTTTACGCTCGCCTTCGATCGCATCGATGATCTGCTGATCACGAGCAGTACCCAGAGTACAGGTTGCGATAGACTGAGTTTCACCACGGGTGAACAGCGCAGAACCGTGAGTACCGGACAGAATATCGATCTCAACTTCGATACCACGAACAGTTTTGCTGTCACGGCCATCGATACGTGGCTGACCATCCAGGATGCGACCACGAACAGTTTCTTTTTCCAGAGAGCTGACGATACCGGATACTTCACCGGCAGAAGGCTGACCTTCTTCGTCGCCGCACAGTGCTTCAACCGCTTTTTCACGAGCGGCGCCCAATGCTGCCTGACGCGCCATCTTGTCTGCAGTCTGGTAAGCAGCAGCGATATCTTCGCCAACCACACCACGAACCTGCTCGATCAGGGCTTCGTTCTTCTCAGCAGGAGACCATTCCCACGCTTCTTTACCGGCTTCAGCGGCCAGCTCGTTGATCGCAGTGATCGCTACCTGCATCTGCTGGTGCGCGAATACAACTGCACCCAGCATCTCGTCCTCAGACAGCTCCTGAGCTTCGGATTCAACCATCAGAACCGCATCAGAAGTACCCGCAACAACCATGTCCAGCATGGAGCTTTGCAGTTCTTCAAACGTCGGGTTCAGGGAGTAACCAGCATCTTCAGTGTAACCAACACGGGCTGCACCGATCGGGCCCTGGAACGGGATACCGGAGATCGCCAGTGCTGCGGAAGTACCCAGCATTGCAGCGATATCAGGATCGTTTACTTTATCCGCAGACATCACAGTACAGATAACCTGTACTTCGTTCATGTAACCTTTCGGGAACAGAGGACGGATCGGACGGTCGATCAGACGGGAAGTCAGAGTCTCTTTTTCAGAAGGACGCGCTTCACGCTTGAAGAAACCACCCGGGATACGACCTACAGAGTAGTATTTTTCCTGGTAGTGAACAGACAGTGGGAAGAAGTCCTGACCTTCGCGAGCTGATTTAGCGCCCACAACAGTACACAGAACCTGTACACCGCCCATAGTAACCAGTACTGCACCGCTCGCCTGACGAGCTACACGGCCAGTTTCCAGCGTAACTTCGTGGTTACCGAACTGGAACGTTTTAGTAATTGCTTGTGGCATGAATATTTCCTCAATGCAAAATAACAAAACCCTGAATCACACCACACCGGCCTCTTTTAGCCAGTACTCTGATATCCACTATCGATACAGAACACATCAGAGTACAGGCTGGTTGGTATAGTGTCTTTCCAGGGGCTGAAAAGCACCGGGGTCATCAAAGATGACCCCGGAACATTATCTTAGCGACGCAGACCCAGACGCTTGATCAGATCAGCGTAACGGCTAACATCTTTCTTCTTCAGGTAGTCCAGCAGTTTACGACGCTGGTTAACCATACGGATCAGACCACGACGAGAGTGGTGATCGTGGATGTGACCCTTGAAGTGAGACTGCAGACCAACGATGTTGTGTGTCAGCAGAGCAACCTGAACCTCTGGGGAACCGGTGTCACCTTCGCCGCGAGCGTACTCAGCAACGATCTCAGCTTTTTGTGCAGCAGATAATGCCATTTTAATAACTCCTAAGATTAATATGCACACCACGTCTGTGGTGGATTAAAAGTCGCGTTGGACCGAGCATATTTTCAGTACAACGTCAGATTGCCCGTCACGCTGACCGTGGCAGGCAAATTCTTTACTGGGTACTCATCAGACGCCGTGGCAACAACTGCCCCTGAACGTTGACTTCCCCGATACCCAGAAACCGGTCACTGGCATCATCAATAATGCGTACCAGCTCAGCAGGCTCCGGATTTTCCAGAATCACGGTCTGGCCAAAACAGAGCGTACGGGTCTGCTTTTCAGTCAGACGCAGCTCCGGAGTATCGGCCACCGGACTCCAGGGCGGCAATAATAACTCATCCAGACGCATTTGTATGCTTTCTGGAGTGGCTTCATCACCCATTTCTGTGGCTATTTTTTCCGACAATGCTTCCAGCTCGTCCAGCGGCATCATATTTTCTGCTTTGTACGGCCCGGAATCCAGTCGGCGCAGCATTTTAACATGGGCTCCGCAGCCCAGCATCTCACCCATATCCTGCACAATCGAGCGGATGTAGGTGCCTTTACTGCAACGGATATCCAGATCCACCTCATCGCCACGAAAATCCAGCAGATCGATCTGAAATACCGTCACCTGACGACTTTTGACTTCGACCTCAATACCCTGGCGCGCCAGCTTATACAGCGGCTGACCATTGTGCTTGAGCGCCGAGAACATCGATGGCACCTGAGTGATCTGACCGACAAAATCCTGTTGCAGCAGATCATTAATCTGATCAGCGGTCAGGTTTTCCGGCAGCGGACGTTCCTCAACGATCTCACCATCGGCATCACTGGTATCAGTGCGCTGACCCAGCTTGGCAGTGGTGATGTAACGTTTATCGGCATCCAACAGGAATTGGGAAAACTTGGTAGCTTCACCAAAGCACAGCGGCAGCATACCGGTCGCCAGAGGATCCAGCGCACCGGTATGGCCAGCTTTGGCCGCACCATAGATTCGTTTTACGATTTGCAGCGCCCGGTTCGACGATATCCCACCCGGCTTATCCAGCAGGAAGATACCGTTGACCGGCCGGCCTTTTGCCCGCCTTGTCAAGGGTTACTCCTCGTCCGGGCTCTGATTTCGCTTGTCCGCATGGGACGCCTGAATAATCAGATCATTCAGACGACGGCCGCGATCAACGCTTTCATCAAAATGGAACCGCAACTGTGGCATTACCCGCAGCTTGATCAGCCGGGACAGCTGACCACGCAGGAAGCCCGCCGCATTGTTCAGAACCTTGAGAGATTCCTTCACTGCGGTGGCTTCATCTTTACCACCCATCGCCATTACGGTGATATAGATATCAGCGTAGCCAAGATCTTTAGCGATCTTGACGTAGCTGATGGTCACCATACCCAGACGCGGGTCTTTAATTTCACGCTGGATCAGCTGGGCCAGATCCTTCTGGATCTGGTCCGCTACCCGTTGTGTACGACTGAATTCTCTTGCCATGCTCTTAGATTCGCACCTTACAGAGAACGCTGAACTTCAACGGTGTCGTAGACTTCGATCTGATCGCCCACTTTCACGTCGTTGTAGTTCTTCACGCCGATACCACATTCCATGCCCTGACGGACTTCGTTAACGTTATCCTTGAAGCGACGCAGGGATTCCAGCTCACCTTCATAGATAACTACGTTGTCACGCAGTACGCGGATACGCTTGTTACGGAACACAGAACCTTCAGTCACCATACAGCCGGCAACTGCACCGATCTTCGGCGCACGGAACACGTCACGTACCTCAGCGATACCAACGATCTCCTCTTTGAACTCTGGAGACAGCAGACCGGTCATCGCCTGTTTCACATCTTCGATGATGTCGTAGATAACGCTGTAGTAACGCAGTTCGATCTCTTCACGCTCAACCACTGCACGGGCCTGAGCATCAGCACGAACGTTGAAGCCGACCATGATCGCGCTGGATGCCAGCGCCAGGTTGGCATCAGTTTCTGCGATACCACCAACACCGCCAGAAACGATGTTCACTTTAACTTCATCGGTGCTCAGATCTACCAGCGAGCTGGTCAGTGCTTCCAGTGAACCACGTACGTCGGTCTTCAGAACGATGTTCAGAGTCTTCACATCGCCAGCCTGCATGTTCTCGAACAGGTTCTCCAGTTTCGCCTGCTGCTGACGCTGCAGTTTGATCTCACGGTATTTACCCTGACGGAACAGCGCCACTTCACGGGCTTTCTTCTCGTTGGATACTACGGTGAACTCATC
Source organism: uncultured Amphritea sp. (assembly GCA_963669425.2). GTDB lineage: Bacteria > Pseudomonadota > Gammaproteobacteria > Pseudomonadales > Balneatricaceae > Amphritea. The sequence continues at coordinate 1,452,087 of CAXXNC010000001.1, read as the reverse complement.
ACCGGCACCCGGTGTACCGTCCAGACCCAGAATCTCTACCGGGATAGAAGGACCTGCGGATTTAACCGGCTTACCGTTTTCATCCAGCATCGCACGAACACGACCGTACTGCAGACCTGCCAGCACGATATCACCCTGCTTCAGAGTACCGTTCTGTACCAGCAGTGTTGCCACAGGGCCACGGCCCTTATCCAGACGGGATTCAACAACCACACCGCGACCCGGCGCTTCAGGAACCGCTTTCAGTTCCAGAATTTCAGATTGCAGGAGTACCGCATCCAGCAGCTCATCGATGCCCTGACCGGTCTTAGCAGACACGTTCACAAACTGAACGTCACCGCCCCAGTCCTCAGGGATAACATCACGCTGTGCCAGCTCGTTCTTAACACGATCCGGATCAGCTTCTTCTTTATCGATCTTGTTAACCGCGATAACCAGAGGTACGCCCGCCGCTTTCGCGTGGTCAACCGCTTCTTCGGTCTGAGGCATTACACCATCATCCGCAGCAACTACCAGGATTACGATATCGGTCAGCTGAGCACCACGGGCACGCATTGCGGTAAACGCTGCGTGTCCAGGCGTATCCAGGAAGCTCACCATACCGTGACCGGTTTCTACGTGGTATGCACCGATGTGCTGGGTAATACCACCGGACTCGCCGGATGCCACGCGGGTTTCACGAATGTAGTCCAGCAGCGAGGTTTTACCGTGGTCTACGTGACCCATTACGGTTACAACCGGTGCACGCTCTACTTCATCACCCACAATCGCTTCGCTGTCAGAGGTTTCCTGCAGCTGATCTTCAACGGTGTTTTCAGACATGGCTACCGGTGTGTGGCCCATCTCTTCAACCACCAGGGTTGCAGTATCCTGATCGATCACGGAGTTGATAGTCGCCATGGCGCCCATCTTGAACATCACTTTGATCACGTCCGCTGCTTTAACGGACATTTTCTTCGCCAGTTCAGCAACAACGATAGACTCAGGAATCTGAACCTCGTGGATAACCGGAGCAGTTGGTTTCTCGAATGCCTGCACGTTAGCACTGGTCATCGCTTTGCGCTGCGGCTTACCGCCGGCACGACGTCCAGCGTCGCGACCGCCAGCCGCTTTACGGCCACCCCGCTTATCGTTACCACCGCCTTTACGACCAGCAGAAGGCTTGTCCTGGTTACGGAAGTTCTTCTCACGTGCAGGTTTAGCTCGTTCCTGCTGCTGAGTATTCGGTTTAGCCTTAGCTTCTTCCTGCGTTTTCTTAGCCGCTTCAGCTGCTTCACGGTCAGCCTTGGCTTTAGCGTCGGCTTCAGCTTTCTCACGCGCTTCTTCGCGTTGCTTCTCCTGAGCGGCCTGCAGTTCAGCATCGCGACGAGCCTGCTCGTCCAGCTCCGCCTGCAGGTTAGACTGAGGCGCATCCTTCGGTGCCTCGTCTTCCACTTCAGAACGCTTCACGTAGGTACGCTTCTTACGCACTTCAACATTGATCGTTTTCTTACCGGAAGCACCCGCCACTTTAATCTGGCTGGTTGTCTTACGCTTCAGGGTAATTTTCTTCGGCTCGCCGTCGGTCTTTTCACCGTGGCTACGCTTCAGATGATCCAACAGTTTCTGACGCTCATCTTCGGTAACAGATGCGCCTGCATTTTTACCTGCGATACCGGCTTCTTTCATCTGCGTCAGCAAACGATCAACGGGAACGCCAACTACTTCGGCAAGTTGTTTTACTGTGACTTCTGCCATCTGGGTTAATCTCCTCCGTTGATTACTCTTCGTCCGCAAACCATGGTGCACGGGCTGTCATAATAAGCGCCGCTGCTTTCTCTTCATCCAGCTCTTCAATATCCAGCAGGTCTTCTACTGCCTGCTCAGCCAGATCTTCCATGGTTACGATACCTTTGCTCGCCAGCACGAATGCCAGGTGACGCTCCATACCGTCCATTTCCAGCAGATCCTGTGCAGGCTCAGCACTTTCCAGTACTTCCTCATCAGCGATCGCCAGGTTCAGCAGAGCATCTTTCGCGCGGTTACGCAGTTCTTCAACGATATCCTCGTCGAAGCCTTCAATTTCAAGCATCTCGTCAACCGGTACATAAGCCACCTCTTCCAGAGAGGTAAAGCCTTCATCAACCAGTACTTCTGCAACATCATCATCGACATCCAGATGCTTGATAAAGATTTCCAGAATTGAACCGACTTCAGATTGCTGCTTCTCCTGAGCTTCCTCTTCAGTCATAACGTTCAGTTTCCACTCGGTCAGTTCAGAAGCCAGACGTACGTTCTGACCACTACGACCGATCGCCATCGCCAGGTTTTCCTCAGCAACAGCGACATCCATTGAGCGGGTTTCTTCATCAACAACAATAGAAACCACCTCGGCAGGAGACATTGCGTTGATTACCAGCTGCGCCGGGTTATCGTCCCACAGCACAATATCCACACGCTCGCCGCCCAGTTCATTAGAAACGGCCTGAACACGTGCACCACGCATACCCACACAAGCGCCAACCGGGTCGATACGACCGTCGTTGGTTTTCACTGCGATCTTGGCACGGGAGCCCGGATCACGGGACGCACCGCGAATTTCGATAACCTCTTCAGAGATCTCAGGCACCTCGATGCGGAACAGTTCAATCAGCATCTCAGAGCAGGTACGGCTCATGATCAGTTGAGGACCACGACCTTCGGTGCGGATCTCGTTCAGTACTGCACGTACACGGTCACCCATACGGAATGCTTCGCGTGGCAGCAGCTGATCACGCGGCAGTACCGCTTCTGCGTTGTTACCCAGATCAACAATAATGTTATCGCGCGTCACTTTCTTGACAGAACCGGAAATCAGTTCACCCAGACGATCGCTATACAGCGCAACTACTTTGGCACGTTCTGCTTCACGAACCTTCTGGACGATAACCTGCTTAGCAGTTTGTGCCGCGATGCGACCAAACTTAACAGACTCAACCTGCTCTTCATGGATATCACCAGGCTGCAGGCTGGTGTCGATCTCTTCCGCTTCTTCCATGGTCAGCTCAGTACCCAGCATTGGTACGTCTTCGTTGCTTACCACTTTCCACTGACGGAACGTTTCATAGTCGCCGGTAGCGCGATCGATAACGACACGAATATCTGCTTCTTCGTCGTAGCGCTTCTTGGTCGCTGTTGCCAGCGCCAGCTCAATCGCCTCGAAGATGACTTCTTTAGAGACATCCTTCTCGTTAGAAACCGCTTCTGCAACCAGTAGAATTTCTTTATTCATACAACTGCCCCAACCTCAATATTGAATTCTTCTCTGCTCTCAGAACTGAGGAACAATGTTTGCTTTTTCGATATGGTCGATCGGCAACAGGTATTCATCCTGATCAACCACCAGCACAATATCTTCATCTTCGATACCATTCAGTACGCCCTTGAATTTACGGCGCCCATCGAACGGCATACGCAGTTTCAGCTGTACCACATGACCGATATAGGCCTGGTACTGCTCCAGCGTAAACAGTGGACGATCCATACCCGGAGAGGAAACTTCCAGGGTGTACTCGCCACTGATTGGATCTTCAACGTCAAGGATACCGCTCACCTGACGGCTTACTTTGGCGCAATCCTCAACATCAATACCCGCTTCGGCATCGATATAGATACGCAGCATGCTGTGACGCCCCTGCGATAACATTTCGATGCCCCAGAGCTGATAACCCAGTGCAACCACTGAAGGCTCAATCAACTCGTGTAAAACATTCATCTTTGCTGACACGCAAAACCTCTGATAACGCTTGCTTGGCAAACAAAAAATGGGTCAAAGACCCATTTCCACGTGCGATCTGCCAGATCGCAAGTACGAAAAAGCCCCATAAAGGGGCCAATCAACGTACTACTTGATCGACAATTTCAGCCAACAAACAACCTGTTACACATTGCTGAAATTGGACTCAGGATATAGCGCTCGTCGCCGCACTATCCTGCCGGACCGCAATCCGGATGCTTTCTGAAATTGGTAGCGGGGGCCAGATTTGAACTGACGACCTTCGGGTTATGAGCCCGACGAGCTACCAGGCTGCTCCACCCCGCACCAGAAAACGCGGAGAATTATACTCGCCCAAACAAATCAGTTCAAGGACTGATCAACGCCAAAGAGAATATAGTGGCGAGTGGCGAGTGGCGAGTGGCGAGTGGCGAGTGGCGAGTGGCGAGTGGCGAGTGGCGAGTGGCGAGTGGCGAGTGGCGAGTGGCGAGTGGCGAGTGGCGAGTGGCGAGTGGCGAGTGGCGAGTGGCGAGTGGCGAGTGGCGAACAATGTTTGGTTTTATCTGATTGCTCGTCAAGCTTTTTCCAACAAGCAGCTTTGCTGCGTCCAGCCAGTCACGCTTGCGTGACGATCCAGCAAGGAAGGCTTTGCCTTCCAATCTCGCCACGGCAAACGAGGTGCTCTGCGCCTCGTTTGCATAAAAAAAGCGCTCTTTAAGAGCGCTTTTTAAAATATGGTGCTGAAGGCGGGACTTGAACCCGCACGGCCATAGGCCACCACCCCCTCAAGATGGCGTGTCTACCAATTCCACCACTCCAGCAAATTTTGTCGAGGCTTACTCCGCAGGCGGTACGTCTGCATCACCTGCAGGCGCCTGAGTTTCTTCCAGCACAGGCACCTGATCAGCCTGCTCCGCAGCACTTTCAATCAGTTGCGCGTCCGGGATACCGGCATCAGAAACACTGGTAGCCTGCTCTTTCGCATAGACAGCCAGCACAAAGCTTGTAATAAACAGACCAGTCGCCACAATCGCAGTCATACGACTCAGGAATGAGCCAGTACCCTGACTACCGAAAACAGTCTGAGATGCACCGGCACCAAAAGACGCACCCGCCTCAGCACCCTTACCCTGTTGCAGCAGAACCAGAGCAATGATGGCAGCCGCCAGCAGTACGTGTACAGCAAGAACCAGAGTTTCCATTTACTTTTCCACTTACTTACGACATTCTGCAGCTACTGCGCAGATCGTCAGGAATTCATCAGCTTTCAATGAAGCGCCACCAATCAGGCCTCCATCGATATCGTTTTGAGCCAGTAGCTCCGCCGCATTACCGGCATTCATACTGCCGCCATAAAGAATCGGCAGTTTCGCAGCCATATCCGCATCAGCCTGTGCCAGCTGAGCACGAATCGCCGCATGTACTTCCTGCGCCTGTTCAGGTGTTGCTGTCAGCCCGGTACCGATAGCCCATACCGGTTCATAGGCAATAACTGCATTCATGAATCTTTCCGAACCGGCCTGATTCAATACAGCATCAACCTGAGCGCTGACCACATCAATAGTCTGTCCTGCTTCACGCTGCTCCAGCGTTTCTCCAATACAGAGCACCGGTATAACACCCGCATCAACCGCCGCGACAAACTTATCTGCCACATCGGCATCGGCTTCACCAAACAGGCTACGACGCTCAGAATGCCCCAGAATAACGTGACTGCATCCCAGATCCTGCAACATCCCCAGTGACCATTCACCGGTAAATGCGCCTGATTCCTGGGCAGAAACATTCTGCGCACCTAACGCGATCGGGCTTTCACCTTTCAGGTCTGCCACCAGACCGATATACGGCGCAGGCGGACATACCAGAGTTTCGAGACCATCCACAGCAACCACGCCAGCAGTCAGAGCGCCCATCAGCGATTTGATAGACTCGCTGGAGCCGTTCATTTTCCAGTTTCCGGCGACGATTGTCTTACGCATGAAATCCCCTTGGTATAAAGCGGCGCACATAGTACCCAGTTTCCGGACAACTTACAAGCAACCCGGACACTGTAAAATGTCTGTTATGAATGACTTACCGGTCAGAGTGCCTGCTCAACGACTGTTACCAGTTCCTGACACAACTCGTCGATCCATTGCGGATCATCGCCTTCGACCATCACCCGCACCAGAGGTTCAGTTCCTGAAGGCCGTAACAACACCCGACCACGATCACCCAACCGTGCTTCAACATCAGCCACAGCCGCCTGCACATCAGGCAGACTGACCACATCTTTCTTCTCGCTCAGACGGACATTAATCATCTTCTGAGGCATCTTATTCATGCCCTGCTTCAGACCGTTCAGAGTCGCATCATTCACAGACATTGCCCGCAGAACCTGCAGCGCAGCCACAATACCGTCACCGGTAGACGTCAGATGACGGCACACCAGATGCCCGGAAGACTCACCGCCCAGACACCAGTCATTTTCTGCCAGCACTTCCATCACATAACGATCGCCTACATTCGCACGCACAAACGGGATACCTGCCTGCTTCAACGCCTGCTCCAGGCCGAAGTTACTCATCAGAGTTCCAACAACACCACCTTTCAGAGCCTCCTGACGCTGCAATTCCTGAGCAATAATAAACAGCAACTCATCACCATCGACCGTTTCGCCGCGATGATCCACCATAATCAAACGGTCACCGTCACCATCCAGCGCGATCCCAAGATCAGCCTGCTCGGCAACAACAACTTTTTCCAGCAAACGCGTAGAGGTAGCGCCACAATCTTCGTTGATATTGAGGCCATCCGGCGAGGAAGCAATATCAATTACCTCAGCCCCCAGTTCCGCCAGAACCTTAGGCGCGATGTGATAGGTTGCACCGTTGGCGCAATCCAGTACCACTTTCATCCCCCGCAGATTCAGATCACCGGACACCGTGCCTTTACAGAACTCAATATATCGACCTGCAGCATCATCTATACGTCGGGCCTTACCCAACTGCGCTGCTTCCACAGTGGTCATCGCCATGTCCATCTGCGCTTCAATGGCGTGCTCAATCTCATCCGGCAGTTTGGTGCCCTGAGAAGAGAAGAACTTGATACCGTTGTCATAGAACGGATTATGGGATGCGCTGATGACAATCCCGGCGTTGCAGTTGAAGGTGCGGGTCAGATAGGCAATAGCCGGCGTCGGCATCGGCCCCAGCAACAGCACATCAACACCCGCCGCAGACAATCCCGCCTCCAGAGCTGACTCAAACATATACCCCGAAATACGGGTGTCTTTACCGATAATAATTTTACTGCGACCTTCACGGGCAAACACCTTACCGGCAGCCCAGCCCAGTTTCAGCATAAAATCCGGCGTAATCGGCGCAACGCCAACTTTGCCGCGGATACCATCGGTACCAAAATATCGTTTTGTCATCTGCTATACCTTGCGCTCATTCAGTACGGCTTCGGTCATCCGCACCACATCCACTGTTTCTTTTACATCGTGTACCCGGAACAGACAGGCACCTTTCACCACACCGACAGCGACTGTTGCCAGACCACCCGCCAGACGTTCATCGACCGGACGCCCCAGCACATGCTCGATCATACTCTTGCGGGATGTACCCAGCAGGACCGGCAGGCCAAGTGCCTGAAGCTGATCGAGATTATTCAGCAACCGCAGATTGTGCTCCAGGGTTTTACCAAACCCAAATCCCGGATCAAGAATAATCTGATCTTTCGCGATACCCGCGGCAACACACTGTTCCGCCCGGTAACCCAGGAAGCTGGCAACCTCTTCAACGACATCATCATAAGAGGGAGCATCCTGCATCGTCGCAGGACTGCCCTTCATATGCATCAGACATACCGGCAACCCTGTTGCAGCCGCAGCCTGCAGAGCCCCTTCACGCCCCAGTGCACGGACGTCATTGATCAGCCCTGCACCCAGTTCAGCGACAGCAGTAATCAGTTCCGGTGAACTGGTATCCACCGAGACAACCACATCAACCTCTTTATTCAGCCGCTCGACGACCGGCAGTACACGATCCATCTCTTCCTGCAGAGAAACAGGTGTTGCACCGGGACGGGTTGATTCACCGCCGACATCGATAATCGTGGCACCGTCAGCAACCATTTGCTGCGCTCGCTCAATTGCCATATCAACGCAGAGCTGACGCGACTCGAACAGAGTACCACCATCCGAGAAAGAGTCCGGGGTAACGTTGACTATGCCCATCACCTGAGGGCGGGTCAGATCCAGCGTCCGCTGGCCGAAAGAGAATGCCGAAAGATCACTCACATTCATTCCTTACAAAGGCGGTTACGGTTAATAACAGCTATAAAAAAGCCGGTCAGGTGACCGGCCTTTGAGATACTATACCCGATAGCTTAATGCAGGTTCTGATCTGGCGCATCTGAATCTTTATCAGAACGACGATCGGAATCATCCATATCATCGTCAGAATCATCCAGATCGAACTCATCCGGCTTGGATTCAGCCTTATCAGCTTCAGCTTTAGCCTCATCTTCCACCCAGCCATCCGGAGCGCTGACCGGCTTACGATCCATCAGTTCATCAATCTGTTTGCTATCGATAGTCTCATACTTCATCAGCGCCTGGGTCATCTCTTCCAGGATATCCCGGTTATCCTCAAGCATCTTATAAGCTTTTGCGTAGCACTCATCGATAATGCGACGAGTCTCAGTATCGATCTTCTGCTGAACGTCTTCAGACAGCACTTTGCCTGGCTGACCGTAACCACGGTTAAACGGATCCTGTTCTTCATCATCATACAGCAGCGGGCCCATCTCATCGGTCAGACCCCAGCGAGCGACCATGTTACGGGCAATGCTTGTTGCACGCTGAATATCATTAGACGCGCCGGTAGTTACACCATCTTTACCCAGCGTCATCTCCTCGGCGATACGACCGCCATAAAGGCTACAGATATTAGCGATCAGCATCTTACGGCTATGGCTGTAACGATCCTCTTCCGGGAGGAACATTGTTACACCCAATGCACGGCCACGAGGAATAATAGACACCTTGTAAACAGGATCATGCTCAGGGAACAGACGACCAACAATCGCGTGACCGGACTCATGGTACGCAGTATTCAGACGCTCCTCGTAAGACATCACCATCGACTTACGCTCTGCGCCCATCATGATTTTATCTTTCGCACGTTCAAACTGAACCATGCCGACAGTACGTTTGCTGGCACGGGCTGCAAACAGCGCCGCTTCGTTAACAAGGTTAGCCAGATCGGCACCAGAGAAGCCCGGCGTACCCCGCGCGATCAACTCAGGCTTCACATCATCGCCCAGTGGCACTTTACGCATGTGCACTTTCAGAATCTGCTCACGGCCCCGAATATCCGGCAGCCCCACATGAACCTGTCGGTCAAATCGCCCCGGACGCAGCAGCGCAGGGTCCAGTACATCCGGACGGTTAGTCGCTGCAATGACAATGATACCCTCGGTACCCTCAAAACCATCCATCTCAACCAGCAGTTGGTTAAGAGTCTGCTCACGTTCATCGTTACCGCCGCCCATACCAACGCCACGGTGACGACCCACGGCATCGATCTCATCGATAAAGATAATACACGGCGCATTCTTCTTGGCCTGCTCGAACATGTCACGGACACGGGATGCACCCACACCAACAAACATTTCAACGAAGTCAGAACCGGAAATGGTAAAGAACGGTACCTTAGCTTCACCCGCGATCGCTTTTGCCAGCAAAGTCTTACCAGTACCTGGGTTACCTGCCATCAGTACACCGCGAGGGATATGACCACCCAGGCGCTGGAACTTGCCCGGATCACGCAGATAGTCGACCAGCTCTTTAACTTCCTCTTTCGCTTCCTCAACACCGGCAACGTCTTCAAAGGTCGTCTTGATCTGATCCTGGCTCATCATGCGGGCTTTCGACTTACCAAAGGACATCGGACCGCCTTTGCCGCCGCCACCGCCCTGCATCTGACGCATGAAAAACATAAAGATGGCAAGAATAATAAGAATCGGGAAACTAGCAACCAGAAGCTGAGTCCAGACACTCTGCTTTTCAGGCTGCTTACCTTCAATCTCTACATTATGGTTGTAGAGATCCTCTACCAGTTTCGGATCCTGCAGTGCCGGACGCACAGTCTCAAAGCGCTCGCCACTAATCCGCTCGCCCTGAATGGTGAAACCGTCGATGATTACCCGTTTTACTCTGTCCTGCTTAACTTCAGTAATAAAGTCAGAGTAATTCAGATTCTGTGAGCTGCTCTCGCTGTTAAAGTTATTGAAAACAGTCAACAGTACTGCTGCTATCACCAGCCACAGAACCAGATTCTTAGCCATATCGTTCAAAGGAAAACCCTCTGTTTACTCAAATTTTGCGTCCGCATATCAAGCAGACAAAACTACAGCAGTTACGCCGCATTAGCCATATCAGGGACGGAAATTTCTTCCGATCAGATAGACTTCCCGCGACCGGGCCCGCGAAGAGTCCGGTTTACGGGTATACACTTTGGTAAAGCTGGTGCGCATATCATTCATATACTCGTCAAAGCCCTCACCCTGAAAGACTTTAGCAACGAAATCACCACCAGGGCGCAACACCTGACGCGCCATATCCAGCGCCAGTTCTACCAGATACATCGCTGCCGGCTGATCGACAGCGTTCATACCACTCATATTGGGGGCCATATCAGAAATTACAAGGTCTGCCAGCTCTTCTCCCAGAGTTTGCAGAATTTCATTCAGCACAGACTCCTCAGTGAAGTCCCCCTGAACAAACTGCACCCCCGGCAAAGGGTCCATAGGCAGAATATCCGATGACACGACCCGTCCGTCATCACCGACCAGCTCTGCAGCTATCTGGGACCAGCCACCCGGGGCGGCCCCCAGATCCACCAGGGTCATACCTGGCCGGATCAGTTTATCCTTTTCATTCAGTTCCAGCAGTTTAAAGCTGGCACGGGAGCGATACCCCAGTTCCTTCGACTTTTTGACATACTGATCGTCGAAGTGTTCCTGCAACCAACGGCCACTGCTTTTAGATCTTGCCACCCAATACTCCGGTTTCTGAGTCCGACGCTACTCTCTGCCGCCCAACTCAGGTAAAATTAGTCAATTACATTCATGAGCGGAACGCCGCTCTTTATTTAAAGGCCAAGTATTTTAGTATGAGCTTAACCCCTACGCAAAAGAAGCAGTTTCGCACCATCGGCCACGGCCTGAATCCGATTATCACCGTTGCCGGTAACGGTCTGAGCGAAAACATCCTGCTGGAAGCTGATCGCGCTCTGGAAGATCACGAGCTGATCAAAGTTAAATTCGCCGTCAGCAACCGTGAAGCCAAAAAGCAGCTGATTCAGGAAATGGCCCAGATTGTTGAAGCCGAGATCGTTCAGGAGATCGGCAATGTCGCTCTGTATTACCGCGCGGCCCGCAAACCTGATCCAAAACTGTCTAACCTGCTACGTTAACAGTTTATACCCTGTCAGCCGTCCCGTTAGATCAATCCTCCGGGAAAAGTTCATCGGACGGCATCGCCAGAAACTAAAAAACCGCCAGATGAGGCTGTGTAAAAACAGCTTTAATTGAGCGGTTTTGATTATCAAGAGCCCTGCGTTAGCGGGGCTCTTTGCTTTTCAAGTGATCAATTAATCATTATGCCCGCACCTGAAGCAGTCCGAGCAATCGTTCCGCCCCTATATGGTTCATTAACCGCGTCAGGTTATAAGCCAGCACGCTTAACCCCATTTCTGCATCCGCACCGTTTTTTCCCCAACAACTGAAGCGTCGCAACCCCATCATCTGTTTTATATGCCCGAAGGGACGCTCTACCGTCGCTGCCCGTGTTTTCATTAAACCGGGATCATCATCTATCCGTTTCTGACTCCGCTCTAATGCATCTTCATAAAAGTGGCGACTGATCCAGCGCTGTTTGGCGCTTGTGCAGCGAGACTGCTGAGGACAGGTGTCGCAGCCAACGCGGGTATACTGATACAACTTCTTTGCTGTGTTTTTCGTCTTCTGCGTCAGGATCTGGCCTGCCGGACAGGCGTACTGATTCTTCTCTGCATCATAGCGGAAGTCGCTCTTCTGATAGTGATCTTTTTTCGGATTGCTGGAACGGTTAGTCGGTACATTCGGCGTGATATCTGACTCTTCACAGGCCGCTAATTGTTCACCATTGGAGTAGCCTGCATCGGCGAGTATCTCCAATGCCTTTGCCTTCAGTTCCGTTTTAACGGCTTTGGCCATCGGCTCCAGCTGGCGATTATCTGAGCCTTGATCGGTGATGTCGTAATGCACGATCAGCCCCGTGTTTGTTTCAACCGCTGTCTGGACATTGTAGCCGACCACGATCCCGTCCCGGCCTGAACGCATACGCCGGGCTTCGGGCTCTGTCTCACAGCAGTGCTTTGCTCCGGTATCCGCCATTGTCTGAGCACCCGCGTTCAGCGCTCTTTGCCGGTTCTGCAACTGCTTTAACGCTTTCTGGATATCCCCCCGGTTTTGCGTGTCGTCCTGCTCTGAGGCTTTAAGCTGTTTAAGATAGTCGTCGATGCGATACTCAAGATGGCGTTGAAGTTTACTTAGTTGCTCGGACTTATAGGTTTTATCCATACTCGCAGCGGCTTTAAACTTGCTGCCATCAATGGCTACAATGCGGCCATCGAGCAAATCTGCCTCCCGGCAAAAACGGATAAAGGCACGGCAGGCTTGCCTTATCGCATGACTGTTCTGCTGCCGGAAGTTGGCCAGTGTTTTAAAGTCCGGCGCCAGGCGTTTCAGCAGCCAGACCACTTCCAGATTGCGATGGCACTCTTTTTCAAGTCGGCGGGTACTGCGCAGCTGATTGAGGTAACCGTACAGATAGAGCTTGAGCAGATCACCGGGATGGTAGGGTTTACGGCCTGTTGTTTTGGTTTGGGCATAAGTAAACCCCAGCGCCGCCATATCGAGCTGATCAACGTAGGCATCAATAATGCGTACGGGGTTATCAGCACTGACATAGTCATCCAGTCTTTCAGGGAACAGCGTACTTTGCTGCCGGGACTCACCTTGTATATGACGCATAAAAAATACCCGCATAAATGTATGCGGGTATTTTTACCGATTATGAGGCGTTTTTACACAGCCTCAGATGGCGGTTTTTTTATAGCAGAAACAACTGATCAGATGTGATGCACCTGATCAATCTCATACTCGACACCACCGCCCGGCGTTTGTACCACAGCGATATCGCCTTCTTCTTTACCGATCAGAGCACGCGCGATAGGAGAGCTGACGGAGATCTTGCCGTTTTTGATATCAGCTTCATCATCACCCACAATCTGGTAACGCACGGTGTCATCGGTATCCATGTTGATAATTTCAACCGTGGTACCGAAGATAACCTTACCGGTATGTGGAATCTGAGTCACATCGATCACCTGAGCTGAACCCAGCTTACCTTCCAGCTCCTGAATACGGCCTTCGATGAAACCCTGCTGCTCGCGGGCAGCATGGTATTCAGCATTTTCTTTCAGGTCACCGTGTTCACGGGCTTCTGCGATGGCAGCAATAACCGTAGGACGCTGAACAGTTTTCAGATCATCCAGCTCTTCCCGCAGGGCTTTTTCGCCCTGCACAGTCATTGGGACTTTTTGCATTTCGTACTTCCTTAGTGCAGGTCTTGCAGACGACGTACGTCTTTCTCTTCGCCGTACTGCATCGCCATGGTCATTGCTTCAGCACCTGCCAGCGTAGTGCTGTAAGGGACTTTGTGCTGCAGCGCAGACTGACGAATCTCAGCAGAATCAGCAATAGCCTTACGGCCTTCAGTGGTGTTGATCACGTAGGCAATCTCGTCATTCTTGATCATATCAACAATGTTCGGACGACCTTCCATCACCTTATTAACCACTTCAACACTCAGACCATTCTCTTCCAGCAGTGCCGCAGTACCGCGGGTTGCGACCAGAGTGAAGCCCAGCGCAACCAGATCTTTTGCCAGAGATACAGCACTCTGCTTATCGACTTCGCGAACAGAGATAAACGCCTTGCCTTTCTTCGGCATTACTTCACCGGCACCCATCTGCGCCTTCATGAAGGCTTCGCCGAAGGTTGCACCGACACCCATTACCTCACCGGTAGATTTCATCTCCGGAGACAGGATCGGGTCAACACCCTGGAACTTGTTGAACGGGAAAACAGCTTCTTTAACATTGAACAGCTCAGGCACGATCTCTTCAGTAAAGCCCAGCTCGACCAGAGTCTTGCCAGCCATTACCTGTGCACCGATCTTCGCCAGAGAGACACCGATACACTTGGACACGAACGGCACAGTACGGGACGCACGAGGGTTAACCTCGATCACATAGATCTCACCGTCCTGATACGCCAGCTGAGTATTCATCAGACCAACAACGCCCAGTTCCAGTGCCATCTTACGCACCATTTCACGCATGTCGTTCTGCAGTTCTTCAGACAGGCTATACGGCGGCAGAGAACACGCAGAGTCACCGGAGTGAACACCCGCCTGCTCGATGTGCTGCATGATCGCGCCGATCACGACAGTTTCACCGTCACATACGGCATCGATATCCACTTCAACCGCAGCATTCAGGAAGCGATCCAGCAGTACCGGCGCATCGTGAGAAACCTGTACTGCAGTATTCATGTACTGACGCAGTTCCGCCTCTTTGTATACGATCTCCATCGCACGGCCACCCAGTACGTAAGAAGGACGTACAACCAGCGGGTAACCCAGTTTTTCAGCTTCAATGATCGCTTCTTCCAGAGAGCGCACAGTAGCGTTTTCTGGCTGTTTCAGACCCAGACGCTTCAGCATCTGCTGGAACTGCTCACGGTCTTCCGCACGGTCGATCGCTTCCGGAGAAGTACCGATGATTGGTACACCCGCCTGCTCCAGCGCCAGCGCCAGTTTCAGCGGTGTCTGACCACCGTACTGAACGATTACACCTTTAGGCTGTTCAACGTTAACGATCTCCAGCACGTCTTCCAGCGTAATCGGCTCGAAGTACAGACGATCAGAAGTATCGTAGTCGGTAGATACGGTTTCAGGGTTACAGTTAACCATGATGGTTTCGTAACCGTCTTCACGAGCAGCCAGTGCTGCGTGTACACAGCAGTAGTCAAATTCGATACCCTGACCGATACGGTTCGGGCCACCACCAATAACCATGATCTTGTCACGGTCAGAGGCGTTCGCTTCACACTCTTCCTCGTAGGTGGAGTACATGTAAGCGGTGTCGGTTGCGAATTCAGCGGCACAGGTATCTACACGTTTGAATACCGGACGGATATCCAGTTTCTGACGCTGCTTACGTACCTGCTTCTCAGATACACCCAGCAGAGTCGCCAGACGCGCATCGGAGAAACCTTTACGCTTCAGGCGGAACAACGCATCTTTATCCAGCTCGGACAGCGCCATCTCAGAAACACGCTGCTCATCTTTGATGATGTCTTCTACCTGAACCAGGAACCACGGGTCGATTCCGGACAGTTCGTACAGTTCTTCAACACTCATACCCAGACGGAAAGCATCACCCAGGAACCAGATACGCTCAGCACCCGGCTGTTTCATTTCACGTACGATATCGGCACGCGCGTCTTCATTATCCAGATCAATGATCGGATCAAAGCCGGTTGCACCGACTTCCAGACCACGCAGGGCTTTCTGCAGGGATTCCTGCTGAGTACGACCAATCGCCATCACCTCACCCACAGACTTCATCTGAGTGGTCAGACGGTCATTCGCTTGCGGGAACTTCTCGAAGGTGAAACGAGGAATCTTGGTAACAACGTAGTCGATAGCCGGCTCGAAAGATGCCGGAGTTGCACCACCGGTGATATCGTTCTGCAGCTCATCCAGGGTGTAACCGATCGCCAGCTTCGCCGCCACTTTCGCAATCGGGAAACCGGTTGCTTTAGACGCCAGTGCAGAAGAACGGGATACACGCGGGTTCATTTCGATGATGACGAAACGGCCGGTACGCGGGCACTGACCAAACTGTACGTTGGAACCACCGGTCTCAACGCCGATCTCACGCAGTACCGCCAGAGAGGCGTCACGCATGAACTGATATTCTTTATCGGTCAGAGTCTGCGCTGGGGCAACGGTGATGGAGTCACCGGTGTGCACGCCCATTGCGTCAAAGTTCTCGATGGAGCAGACGATGATGCAGTTGTCGTTTTTATCACGCACAACTTCCATCTCGTACTCTTTCCAGCCGATCAGGGATTCGTCGATCAACAGTTCGCTGGTTGGTGACAAGTCCAGACCGCGCTCACAGATCTCCATGAACTCTTCTTTGTTGTACGCGATACCACCACCGGTTCCACCCATAGTAAAGGATGGACGGATGATGCAAGGGAAGCCCAACTGATCCTGTACCTGCAGCGCCTCTTCCATGCTGTGCGCAATCGCAGCACGCGGACATTCCAGACCGATAGATTTCATCGCTTTATCGAAGCGATCACGGTCTTCTGCTTTATCGATGGTATCAGCGTTCGCGCCGATCATCTCAACACCGAACTGTTCCAGAACACCTTCACGTTCCAGGTCCAGTGCACAGTTCAGCGCCGTCTGACCACCCATGGTTGGCAGCAGAGCATCAGGGCGTTCCTGTTCAATAATCTTGGCAACTGTCTTCCACTGGATCGGCTCGATGTAAGTGGCATCAGCCATCGCCGGATCGGTCATGATAGTTGCAGGGTTGGAGTTCACCAGGATAACGCGAAAGCCTTCTTCGCGCAGGGCTTTACAAGCCTGGGCACCGGAGTAGTCAAACTCACAGGCCTGGCCGATAACGATAGGGCCCGCACCGAGGATCAGGATACTTTTTAAGTCCGTACGTTTTGGCATGTGTAATTAACCGATCGAAATTTAGTAATTCATCATCTCTGCCCGGGAGTGACTCAACCGGGCAGAACGTTTAGCTCAGGCTTTACGCGCTTCAATATCGCGGATAAAGCGGTCAAACAGCGGTGCGACATCGTGCGGACCCGGGCTGGCTTCAGGGTGACCCTGGAAGCTGAATGCCGCACGGTCAGTACGCTCGATACCCTGCAGAGAGCCGTCAAACAGAGACTTATGCGTCGCACGCAGCGTCGCAGGCATAGAGTCTTCATCCACCGCGAAACCGTGGTTCTGGCTGGTGATCATCACCTGCTGAGAATCCAGATCCTGTACCGGGTGGTTGGCACCGTGGTGACCGAACTTCATCTTCACTGTTTGCGCACCTGACGCCAGAGCCAGCAGCTGGTGACCCAGACAAATACCGAATACAGGCAGATCAGTTTTGCAGATCTCCTGAATCGCTTCGATAGCGTAATCACATGGTTCCGGGTCACCCGGACCATTGGACAGGAATACGCCGTCCGGATTCAGCGCCAGCACATCCGCCGCCGGGGTTTTTGCCGGCACAACCGTCAGACGGCAGCCGCGCTCAACCAGCATACGCAGGATGTTGCTCTTCACACCGAAGTCGTAAGCAACAACGTGGTGTGGCAGCTCTGCTTCAGCAATGTCCTGATGACCTTCAACGCGGTCCCAGGTAGTAGATGTCCAGCTGTACTGCTCGGAAGTAGTGACTTCCTTCGCCAGATCCATACCTTTCAGACCTGGGAAAGCTTTAGCCGCTTCCAGAGCCGCTTCTTCAGACACATCATCGCCAGCCATTACACAGCCAGCCAGTGAGCCTTTTTCACGCAGGATACGAGTCAGTCGACGGGTGTCGATATCAGCGATACCAACAATATTGTTAGCCTTAAGATATTCATCCAGAGACTGCTGGTTACGCCAGTTGCTGGCAACCAGAGGCAGATCACGGATAACAAGACCGGCAACCCAGGTCTTGGAGGACTCTTCATCCTCTTTGTTTGTACCAACGTTACCGATGTGTGGATAAGTCAGGGTTACAATCTGACGGCAGTAGGATGGATCCGTCAGGATTTCCTGGTAACCAGTCATGGATGTATTGAAAACTACTTCACCGCTGGACTGGCCATCCGCGCCAATCGCTACTCCCCGGAAGATGCTGCCGTCCTCAAGGGCCAGAATGGCTGGTCTTGTCAATTTAACCTCCCCGCTTAGAGCGAATACCTAAACAGAATTAATAATCGTAAGTTGCAAAAAAGCGAGGTAGAACAAACTGTCCACCTCGCTTTTTTGTAGAGAATTCTTTATCGCACATTTCCTGCATGCAAACGGCCGTATTCTAGATGATCTGTTGTCACTTGTCTATGTTGCATACATCCCCAAATTGGGTAACAGACCCAACCCCGCCTGATATCATTTAACATTTCTGAAATATTTACCGACTATAAATAGCGCAACTCCCCAACCCAGAGTCTGGCTCTATATTATGAATATATCCCGCATCAATCTTATTGCTGCTGGCACTCTTCTATTGGTTGTTATCAGTCTGGCCACAGCGATGATCTGGTCACTGGCTCAGCTGGATAGCAGTTTTGACAAAACCCGTGATTACAACAACCTGCAGACTGATATTAACGAGCATGTCAGCAGGACAATTCTGATCTATCTGAGCTCAGGTAACGCCACACTACTTACCGACATCGATAATGCACTGACTCAGCTGATCACTGAAGACGATAGAGTTGCAGCGTTGACGCAGACTGACCAGCCAGACCTGCAGGACATTCTTACCAATCTGCAGTCAGATGCACTGTATAAGCTTCGCGAAGCAGGCAAACTGAAAAAGCCTCAGGAGCTGTTGATAAACAACGAACGCGAATTGCTGGGCGCGCTGAGCCAGCTGAGGGAATACAGCAGCGAAGGTGCTTCATCTTTCAGTACATTACGTCTGAAGTATGAAAACCTGATCAGCGATATGCAGACGGTTGTCCCGGCACTTGCCCACAGCCGGGAAAGCTACTTCTCCAGTCAGCCTCGCAATCGAACAAATATAGAGCACAACCTGAACCGTCTCGCGGAGCAGGGAAAAACACTGGAGCAACTACCGCGTTTTGATATTTACGCCGAAGCAGAAAACGATGGTCTCCAGTCACTGCTAGGCAACGACAGCGATAGCGATGCAGAGGAACAGGAAGAGATCGGTGACCTGCAGATTCAGGAGATTAACAGCCTGATCCGACGCTACACCAAAGAGCTGAGCAATATCGAAAAGCTCTATGACCAGAAGCAACAGGCTATTGATACCGCAACTCAGGCAATCAATACCCTGACCGGAGAACTCGCAACGGTTCAGAATCAGCTGCAGGAACAGTATGACCAGACACGCCAAAGGGTCTATATACTGCTGATTATCTGCATCGCCCTTATCATTATCACCGGCACTGTCATGGCTCTGCTGAACACCAGTCTCAGTCGCTTCATCAGCCAGACCTGCCAACAGCTGAATCAGCTGAGCCAGGGAGAGCTACTGACTGCAGGCACCAACAAACACCGTGTGACCGAACTTCAACAACTGACGGATTCCATCGCCAGCCTGAACAAGTACTTTGCCGAACTGATCACCCGGATACACAGTGAAAGCTCCATCCTTGACCAGTTGGGCCGGGATCTGAACAGCAGTTCCGCGACACTTGAGAAAATCGTATCGGAACAACAGGCCTCGACTCAAAGCGCCTCTGTACAGGTCCAGCAACTGGGAGGCTCTTATCAGGAAGTCGCTCAGAACGCGGTTAATACCTCTGAAGCTACCCGGATGGCAACAGAGCTGGCGCTGCATGGCGTCGAAGAAATGAACAGTACCAGTGACAGTATCCAGCGCCTGGCAGACGAAACCGCATCCACCAACGAAACACTGCAACAGCTGAAAAATGACGGCAAGGAGATCGGTGAAGCCCTGCATATCATCCAGAGTTTTGCAGAACAGACTAACCTGCTGGCGCTCAATGCTGCCATTGAGGCTGCAAGAGCCGGAGATAGCGGCCGGGGCTTTGCAGTGGTTGCCGACGAAGTCCGTAACCTGGCAGCGAATACGGCGAATGCCGCAAGCAACATCGAACAGATTATTGTTAAGCTCAACAGCGCCATTGACCAGACCTCCAGCCGTGTCGAAATGCAGCAGGAACTGGTGCTGACAACGGTTGAACTGGCGGATAACGCAAAACAGCGCGTTGACCGAATCCGCGCATCCATCGATGAAATCAACAGCATGAGCACCATGATCGCGGCGGCGACTGAAGAACAGGCCGCCACCACGTCGCAGATTTCCGAGATTATCAATATGACCGTTGAACAATCTCAGCGTTCTGCCGTCGAAGCTGAGAATAACAAGCAGTACGCTGGTAAAGTCGATCATACCGGTAATAACCTGATGCAACTGCTACAACAGTTCAGTAAACAAAGGTAAAGATCATCGACTATCAGTGTATTTCTGCTAAGGTGAACCCTATGTTTCGCTGCCGTAGATGTATCGCTAAATGACTGATCTGCCACTCTTAATTGCTGGACCGATTGCTCGTCGCCTGACCGATAAACAGCTTTGTCTCTGGCTGGTTACCAGCCAGAAGATCGAGCCTACAGTCGATTTATCAAGGCAACATGAAACAATAGCCGTCCAATCGAGTATCCGGGAACTGCAGGTAGGTGAAAGAGCATTCACTTACCTGATGGAGCTCAATTTTGAAGAAGCGCTTCGCCCGGGAGATATTATCAGCTACGACCTGCTATTTAAGCAGGCCAACACATCCACTTCGCTACTGCAGCTTAACCCTGAGTTGCTTTACGGCGAAGAGAGCAGACTTACTCTCTGCTATCAGCCGCACCTCAATTCAGTACTGCACGGCTCGTGTCGCAAGCCTCATCATCCGGGAACAGACGCCCTGGTCGTGGCTGATCAGAGAATAAGTCGAATGCCAGCAGAAGAGCGCCCCGCGCTACTGATAATGTCAGGCGATCAGATTTATGCAGATGACGTTGCAGGGCCAATGCTACACAGCATTCATCAGGTAATTCGCATGCTGGGCATCCCCGACGAACAACTGCCCGGTTCAACGATACACAATGCATCAGAACTCTACAGCCACGCTAATAGTTATTATGCCAGGGATCAGCTACTACCGGATGATAAGCCCGCTGGAGATGTACTCAGGCGACTTTTCCAAGGCGTTCGCAAGCCAATATTTACCAGTGACTCCGCGCATAACCACCTGATTACTTTTGGTGAAGTATTCGCCATGTATCTACTGGTCTGGTCGCCGGTATTATGGCGCCATCTCGAGCTTGATCGCCCCGATGCAGTCAATGACGAACACCACCCCCTGTATACTCAGGAACTGAGCGAGATAGAGCAGTTCAGAGATGGCCTGGATCAGGTTCAGCGACTTCTGGCGCATATCCCCACCTATATGATGTTCGATGATCATGATGTCACCGATGACTGGAACCTGACACGAGGCTGGGAAGAAACGGCCTATGGCAATCCTTTTGCCCGCCAGATGCTGGGGAACGCCCTGCTTGGTTACTGGCTTTGCCAGGGCTGGGGAAATAACCCAACCGCATTTCCCGAAGAAATGATTGATCGCTTCAGGGATACGCTGCAAAACATGGACACAGGTAGTCACCAGCGACTGATCACAGAGATTCTGGAATTCGGTCACTGGCATTACACGGTGCCGACATCCCCCAAGCTGATCGCTCTGGATACCCGGACTCATCGTTGGCGCTCGGAGAGTGATGCCAACAAACCATCAGGACTGATGGACTGGGAAGCCCTCTCAGAACTGCAGAACGAGCTGATTGATGAACAATCGGTACTGCTGATCTCGCCCGCGCCGATCTTCGGGGTAAAACTGATCGAAGCGATACAGAGGATATTCACCTATATAGGTAAACCCCTGGTAGTCGATGCTGAAAACTGGATGGCACATCCAGGATCCGCCAATGTCATCCTGAATATATTCCAGCACCCAAAAACACCAGAGAACTTTATAGTTCTATCCGGTGATGTGCACTACTCATTCGCCTACGATATCCGCCTGCGCTCAAGGAGATCCAGCCCGGATATCTGGCAAATTACCTGCAGCGGCTTCAAGAATGAATTCCCGGAAAAACTGATCCGGATCTTCGACCGACTCAACACCATTCTCTATGGCTCAAAATCGCCTCTCAACTGGTTTACCAAGCGGCGCCGCATGCGCATCCGTGCCCGCAGAGTCTCATCCAATCCCGAGCAACGCCTGAATCTGGGCAACGGCATCGGCTATCTGGAATTAAGCCTGTCAGGCAGGCCAGAAAAGATCGCGGTATGGATGGCAGATGAAGATGTGGAATTTGTTAAGAAGTCATAGCTCATTGCTCGTGGTGAACATCATCGATTAATGTAGGGTGCAATAGCGCCAGCGTATTGCACCAATAACTTCTAATAAATGGTGCGTTATAACGCACCCTACGTGGCTCGATAATCTTTTGTGGGAGGCGCGCCCCCGCGGCGATTAGCAGGTTAGTAGTCCCCCCATCTCACGGCGAGGGCGCCCCTCCCACAGCTTTCAAATAACACCGCGACACGCTGTTTCGAGCAAGTGGCGTTAGCCGCGCCCAGCAAGGTGAGCCTGCTCATCGTTGGAGCCACCAATGACCTTAATCCTTGTCGGCACGAGGGCGTGCCTCGCTACACTACTGTTTATGGCATCGAATGCTCTTCGCTTTTTCGAGAGAATTGGACTCCCCTCGCCCTGATATCAGCAGCGAGGTATGCTGAATTCGACCAAAAATTAGCAGGGAGTCCAATACATGAACAATACCATTGTCGGCGTCGATCTGGCCAAAAAAGTGATCCAAGTGTGCGTTGTTAAACGCCATAAAGTCTTACTTAATGAAGCGATGAGCGCTTCAGAATTCAGTCTGTGGCTGGCAACCCAAAGCTCTGTGATTATCGTTTTTGAAGCCTGTTCTATGTCGAATTACTGGAAACAGAAGGCTCAGGAACACGGTCACATCGCACGACTGATCTCTACTCGCCTGGTTGCAGCGGTTCGCCAGCAGCAGAAAACTGATAAAAATGATGCACTGGCGATTGCGCAGGCTGCACAGTTACCTGAGGTGCAGTTCATCTCCGGTAAAACCTTTGAACAGCAGGAATTACAAGCCATTCTGCGCATGCGAGAGCTGGGCGTTAAACAAAAAGTGGCTCTGGGTAATCAGATCAGAGCACTACTCGCTGAATTTAATATTACTGCATCTCCGGCTCAGGGTGGTCTGAGCAGAGCGGTTCAGGGCACACTGGAAACGGCAGACAACGGCTTCAGCATGATCTTCAGGGAGGCCTTGCATCTGACCTGGCAAGCCTATCTGGCAATCATTGAACGTATTCAGCACTATGATCAGCAGCTGGCTAAGATCATCAAGCAGCATCCGGACTGTCAACGCCTGATGGCGCTGGAAGGGGTATCGGTGATCAATGCGATTAATCTTTTCAACCTCCTGAAACTGGGTGATGACGTGAGTTTCAGGAGTGGTCGGGAAGCGGCTGCCTGTATTGGCTTGACGCCAATACAGCACTCCAGCGGTGGTAAGGCCGTGCTGGGCAGGATAGGTAAACATATCCGTAACCAATTGGTGCGAAGTCAGCTCATCAGCGGCACGATGGCCGTGGTGGGGGCACTGAGCCGACGACCCGCCAAGTCCCAGAAAGAAGTCTGGCTGAAAAATCTGATCGAGCGACGGGGTAAACGCTGCGCCGCCGTGGCTTTAGCCAATAAAACAGTACGTACCGCCTTTGCTTTATTGCGGGATGGCAGCGAGTATCAGGCTCAGGCAGTCACCGCCTGAACCTGTAGGCAATGAAAAGCGCTTGATACAGATGCAGTCTTAATCAGTTAGTGGCTAAGAGCTCAGCGCTCGCTTTCGAGAGATGATAAGACTGTTCGCGCAAATCTCAGTGAGCCGGGGATCGCGTCCCCATAGTGAGCTCGGACATAAGCTTGCGTTTTTTCTGTTAAAGGGCGATTCATTGTTGACAGAGGGGAGTCCACATAAGCCACTAGCAAGCATTGCCTGCAATGCGGTCTCGCTACCCGCAGGTAAGCTTGCTTACCGTTCTGTCATCGCCACCGCCCAGAAACGAAAAAACCCCAGCACAATGTGCTGGGGTTTTCTCTTAATTAGGTGCTTGGCGATGACCTACTCTCACATGGGGATACCCCACACTACCATCGGCGCTAAGACGTTTCACTTCCGAGTTCGGTAAGGGATCGGGTGGTTCCATCTCGCTATGGTCGCCAAGCAAAACTGGTTGCTCTTGACGCGTTGCGTCTAATTGAATCCTGTGTCTTACGAGAGTTTGTACAAACTCTAATCCTTCGTCTGGCTGATTGTTTTCTTCAATCAACTCAGCATGTATCTATCAGCTTTCTTCAAACGCTTTTGGCGTTATATGGTCAAGCCTCACGAGCAATTAGTACTGGTTAGCTCAACGCCTCACAACGCTTACACACCCAGCCTATCAACGTCCTGGTCTTGAACGGCTCTTCAGGGGACTCAAGGTCCCAGTGAGATCTCATCTTGAAGGGGGCTTCCCGCTTAGATGCTTTCAGCGGTTATCCTGTCCGAACATAGCTACCCGGCAATGCCACTGGCGTGACAACCGGAACACCAGAGGTTCGTTCACTCCGGTCCTCTCGTACTAGGAGCAACTCTTCTCAAATCTCAAACGTCCACGGCAGATAGGGACCGAACTGTCTCACGACGTTCTAAACCCAGCTCGCGTACCACTTTAAATGGCGAACAGCCATACCCTTGGGACCGGCTTCAGCCCCAGGATGTGATGAGCCGACATCGAGGTGCCAAACACCGCCGTCGATGTGAACTCTTGGGCGGTATCAGCCTGTTATCCCCGGAGTACCTTTTATCCGTTGAGCGATGGCCCTTCCATTCAGAACCACCGGATCACTAAGACCTACTTTCGTACCTGCTCGACGTGTCTGTCTCGCAGTCAAGCGCGCTTATGCCTTTATACTCGTTGCATGATTTCCGACCATGCTGAGCGCACCTTCGTACTCCTCCGTTACTCTTTGGGAGGAGACCGCCCCAGTCAAACTACCCACCACACAATGTCCTCGATCCCGATAAGGGACCTGAGTTAGAACCTCAATATTACCAGGCTGGTATTTCAAGATTGGCTCCACCTGAACTGGCGTCCAGGTTTCAAAGCCTCCCAGCTATCCTACACAAGTAATATCAAAGTCCACTGCGAAGCTATAGTAAAGGTTCACGGGGTCTTTCCGTCTAGCCGCGGATATACGGCATCTTAACCGCAAATTCAATTTCACTGAGTCTCGGGTGGAGACAGTGTGGCCATCGTTACGCCATTCGTGCAGGTCGGAACTTACCCGACAAGGAATTTCGCTACCTTAGGACCGTTATAGTTACGGCCGCCGTTTACTTGGGCTTCGATCAAGAGCTTCGCCGAAGCTAACCCCATCAATTAACCTTCAAGCACCGGGCAGGCGTCACACCCTATACGTCCACTTTCGTGTTTGCAGAGTGCTGTGTTTTTAATAAACAGTCGCAGCCACCTAGTATCTTCGACCACCAACAGCTTACGGAGCAAGTCCGATCACCGTCAGCGGCGTACCTTCTCCCGAAGTTACGGTACCATTTTGCCTAGTTCCTTCACCCGAGTTCTCTCAAGCGCCTTGGTATTCTCTACCTGACCACCTGTGTCGGTTTGGGGTACGATTTCTTGTTATCTGAAGCTTAGAGGTTTTTCCTGGAAGCATGGCATCAACCACTTCGTCCAAAAGAGGACTCGTCATCAGCTCTCAGCCTAATGAGATCCCGGATTTTCCTAAGATCTCAGCCTACAGCCTTAAACACGGACAACCAACGCCGTGATGGCCTAGCCTACTCCGTCACCCCATCGCAATAACAAGAAGTACAGGAATATTAACCTGTTTCCCATCGACTACGCTCTTCAGCCTCGCCTTAGGGGTCGACTCACCCTACCCTGATTAGCATTGGATAGGAACCCTTGGTCTTCCGGCGGGGAGGTTTTTCACCCCCCTTATCGTTACTCATGTCAGCATTCGCACTTCTGATACCTCCAGGATGCCTTACAGCTTTCCCTTCAACGGCTTACAGAACGCTCCTCTACCACGCAATAAATTGCGTCCGCAGCTTCGGTGTATGGTTTGAGCCCCGTTATATCTTCCGCGCAGGCCGACTCGACTAGTGAGCTATTACGCTTTCTTTAAAGGGTGGCTGCTTCTAAGCCAACCTCCTAGCTGTCTAAGCCTTCCCACATCGTTTCCCACTTAACCATAACTTTGGGACCTTAGCTGGCGGTCTGGGTTGTTTCCCTTTTCACGACGGACGTTAGCACCCGCCGTGTGTCTCCCATGATTGCACTCTACGGTATTCGGAGTTTGCATCGGGTTGGTAAGTCGGGATGACCCCCTAGCCGAAACAGTGCTCTACCCCCGTAGGTGAGACATGAGGCGCTACCTAAATAGCTTTCGAGGAGAACCAGCTATCTCCGAGCTTGATTAGCCTTTCACTCCGATCCACAAGTCATCCGCTGGCTTTTCAACGACAGTCGGTTCGGTCCTCCAGTTGATGTTACTCAACCTTCAACCTGCCCATGGATAGATCGCTCGGTTTCGGGTCTAATCCTAGCAACTACACGCCCTATTAAGACTCGGTTTCCCTACGGCTCCCCTAAACGGTTAACCTTGCTACTAAAATTAAGTCGCTGACCCATTATACAAAAGGTACGCAGTCACCGTCCGAAAACGGCTCCCACTGCTTGTACGTACACGGTTTCAGGTTCTATTTCACTCCCCTCACAGGGGTTCTTTTCGCCTTTCCCTCACGGTACTGGTTCACTATCGGTCAGTCAGGAGTATTTAGCCTTGGAGGATGGTCCCCCCATGTTCAGACAGTATTTCACGTGTACCGTCCTACTCGATTTCACTGTGTATAAGTTTTCAAATACGGGGCTATCACCCACTATGGCCACACTTTCCAGAGTGTTCTTCTAACTACAACACAGCTTAAGGGCTGGTCCCCGTTCGCTCGCCGCTACTAGGGGAATCTCGGTTGATTTCTTTTCCTCCGGGTACTTAGATGTTTCAGTTCCCCGGGTTCGCCTCTCAAGAGCTATGTATTCACTCAAGAGATACCCAGCTTATGCTGGGTGGGTTTCCCCATTCGGAAATGTCCGGATCAAAGGCTGTTTACCGCCTCCCCGAACCTTATCGCAGGTTACCACGTCCTTCATCGCCTCTGACTGCCAAGGCATCCACCGTGCACGCTTAGTCACTTGACCATATAACCCAAAAGGGTCTGATCGAAGAGACTGATAAAACTTCATTGTCACTTTCGTGACGCTGAAGTAACGATACATTAACGCCGGATTAGCGCTTGTACATTCTTTTCTCGTTACAGGATTCAATTGTTAAAGAGCGTATTGTCATAAAAGACAAAAAGTAACAAACACCTTACAAACAACTTATTTAAAAGTTATTCACAAGCTATTCACTAGTTTTTGCATTCTAATGAATGGTGGAGCTATGCGGGATCGAACCGCAGACCTCCTGCGTGCAAAGCAGGCGCTCTCCCAGCTGAGCTATAGCCCCATGTCGTCCAGATAAACCCAATGGGAAATCTTGAACTGCATAATTTTGGGTAAGGCGAGGCATTTTTTATCGACGCATAGCTTTCTATACGAGGTAAAAAATAACAAAGCATTACGCAAAATTGGTAGGCCTGAGTGGACTTGAACCACCGACCTCACCCTTATCAGGGGTGCGCTCTAACCAGCTGAGCTACAAGCCTATCGCATAAAAAACAGCCTCTCGGCTGCTAGTTGCTCTCTTTATCAGTGACCAGATAATTCGTGTGAACGCTTGCTAAGAATCCACTATCGTTTAAGGAGGTGATCCAGCCCCAGGTTCCCCTAGGGCTACCTTGTTACGACTTCACCCCAGTCATGAACCACACCGTGGTAACCGCCCTCCCGAAGGTTAAGCTAGCTACTTCTGGTGCAATCCACTCCCATGGTGTGACGGGCGGTGTGTACAAGGCCCGGGAACGTATTCACCGCGACATTCTGATTCGCGATTACTAGCGATTCCGACTTCATGGAGTCGAGTTGCAGACTCCAATCCGGACTACGATCGGTTTTCTGAGATTTGCTCCCCCTCGCAGGTTTGCGGCCCTCTGTACCGACCATTGTAGCACGTGTGTAGCCCTACTCGTAAGGGCCATGATGACTTGACGTCGTCCCCACCTTCCTCCGGTTTGTCACCGGCAGTCTCCTTAGAGTTCCCACCCGAAGTGCTGGCAAATAAGGACAAGGGTTGCGCTCGTTACGGGACTTAACCCAACATTTCACAACACGAGCTGACGACAGCCATGCAGCACCTGTCACTGCGTTCCCGAAGGCACCAAGGTATCTCTACCAAGTTCGCAGGATTTCAAGAGTAGGTAAGGTTCTTCGCGTTGCTTCGAATTAAACCACATGCTCCACCGCTTGTGCGGGCCCCCGTCAATTCATTTGAGTTTTAACCTTGCGGCCGTACTCCCCAGGCGGTCTACTTAGTGCGTTAGCTGCGCCACTAAGGTATCAAGTACCCCAACGGCTAGTAGACATCGTTTACGGCGTGGACTACCAGGGTATCTAATCCTGTTTGCTCCCCACGCTTTCGCACCTCAGCGTCAGTATCAGACCAGGTGGTCGCCTTCGCCACTGGTGTTCCTTCCTATATCTACGCATTTCACCGCTACACAGGAAATTCCACCACCCTCTTCTGTACTCTAGTTTGCCAGTATCAGGTGCAGTTCCAAGGTTGAGCCCTGGGCTTTCACATCTGACTTAACAAACCGCCTACGCGCGCTTTACGCCCAGTAATTCCGATTAACGCTCGGACCCTCCGTATTACCGCGGCTGCTGGCACGGAGTTAGCCGGTCCTTCTTCTGCAGTTAACGTCACAGCTAGCAGGTATTAACTACTAACCTTTCCTCACTGCTGAAAGTGCTTTACAACCCTAAGGCCTTCTTCACACACGCGGCATGGCTGCATCAGGCTTGCGCCCATTGTGCAATATTCCCCACTGCTGCCTCCCGTAGGAGTCTGGACCGTGTCTCAGTTCCAGTGTGGCTGATCATCCTCTCAGACCAGCTACGGATCGTCGCCTTGGTGAGCCATTACCTCACCAACAAGCTAATCCGACGCAGACTCATCTGATAGCGCAAGGTCCGAAGAGCCCCTGCTTTCCCCCGTAGGGCGTATGCGGTATTAATCCAAATTTCTCTGGGCTATCCCCCACTACCAGGCAGATTTCTACGCGTTACTCACCCGTCCGCCGCTCGTCATCTTCTAGCAAGCTAGAAATGTTACCGCTCGACTTGCATGTGTTAGGCCTGCCGCCAGCGTTCAATCTGAGCCATGATCAAACTCTTCAGTTTAAATCAGTGATCGGAATATGATCACTTAAATCTAGCTCAAAGCATTAAACAACTTTGCATAAAAACATCTTAAATGAATTCACTAGGTTGCTTATCTTTGATAAAGCTTTTGTGCTTCATCTCAACAAGCGCCCACACGAATTATCTGATCCATCTGTTAAAGAGCGTTGCTGACCTCGGTCAGCGGCTTGAGAAGCCTGTCTCAAGCGAGGTGCACATTCTACTCAACACCCCGTTGAAGTCAACCGTTTTGTTTGAGAATTTTCAGTAAATTTTCAAAACGCCGGATTGGCTTCGAACTGATTTCACACACTTAAAAAGTTGTTGCTTATCAAGCGGTTATTTTCAGCTCCTCGTCCTGTCTCAGTGGCCGTTTCCGGTGCCTGTCTCAAGCGAGGAGGCGTATTCTACAGGCGGGTGGATCAGAGTCAACAGGGGATAGGGAAAAAGTTACGAAATTGTCATATTTTCTTTTCCTGAATAGAAAAGAAGTGGCTGGACCGGAAGGCGGAGCCTTCCTTGCTCGTGGCGGGTGGCTGGAAAGAGCCTTCTATATAGGTGTATATGAAAACGAGCGTTGTAAGGGAGGCCTGAGATCTTTTCTGAAAGCATAAAAGAATAAAGCCCTTAAAACATAAAACCGCCTGACGAGGCTGTGTAAAAACGCCTCATAATCGGTAAAAATACCCGCATACATTTATGCGGGTATTTTTTATGCGTCATATACAAGGTGAGTCCCGGCAGCAAAGTACGCTGTTCCCTGAAAGACTGGATGACTATGTCAGTGCTGATAACCCCGTACGCATTATTGATGCCTACGTTGATCAGCTCGATATGGCGGCGCTGGGGTTTACTTATGCCCAAACCAAAACAACAGGCCGTAAACCCTACCATCCCGGTGATCTGCTCAAGCTCTATCTGTACGGTTACCTCAATCAGCTGCGCAGTACCCGCCGACTTGAAAAAGAGTGCCATCGCAATCTGGAAGTGGTCTGGCTGCTGAAACGCCTGGCGCCGGACTTTAAAACACTGGCCAACTTCCGGCAGCAGAACAGTCATGCGATAAGGCAAGCCTGCCGTGCCTTTATCCGTTTTTGCCGGGAGGCAGATTTGCTCGATGGCCGCATTGTAGCCATTGATGGCAGCAAGTTTAAAGCCGCTGCGAGTATGGATAAAACCTATAAGTCCGAGCAACTAAGTAAACTTCAACGCCATCTTGAGTATCGCATCGACGACTATCTTAAACAGCTTAAAGCCTCAGAGCAGGACGACACGCAAAACCGGGGGGATATCCAGAAAGCGTTAAAGCAGTTGCAGAACCGGCAAAGAGCGCTGAACGCGGGTGCTCAGACAATGGCGGATACCGGAGCAAAGCACTGCTGTGAGACAGAGCCCGAAGCCCGGCGTATGCGTTCAGGCCGGGACGGGATCGTGGTCGGCTACAATGTCCAGACAGCGGTTGAAACAAACACGGGGCTGATCGTGCATTACGACATCACCGATCAAGGCTCAGATAATCGCCAGCTGGAGCCGATGGCCAAAGCCGTTAAAACGGAACTGAAGGCAAAGGCATTGGAGATACTCGCCGATGCAGGCTACTCCAATGGTGAACAATTAGCGGCCTGTGAAGAGTCAGATATCACGCCGAATGTACCGACTAACCGTTCCAGCAATCCGAAAAAAGATCACTATCAGAAGAGCGACTTCCGCTATGATGCAGAGAAGAATCAGTACGCCTGTCCGGCAGGCCAGATCCTGACGCAGAAGACGAAAAACACAGCAAAGAAGTTGTATCAGTATACCCGCGTTGGCTGCGACACCTGTCCTCAGCAGTCTCGCTGCACAAGCGCCAAACAGCGCTGGATCAGTCGCCACTTTTATGAAGATGCATTAGAGCGGAGTCAGAAACGGATAGATGATGATCCCGGTTTAATGAAAACACGGGCAGCGACGGTAGAGCGTCCCTTCGGGCATATAAAACAGATGATGGGGTTGCGACGCTTCAGTTGTTGGGGAAAAAACGGTGCGGATGCAGAAATGGGGTTAAGCGTGCTGGCTTATAACCTGACGCGGTTAATGAACCATATAGGGGCGGAACGATTGCTCGGACTGCTTCAGGTGCGGGCATAATGATTAATTGATCTGTAGTAATTCAGACTTGATCTGACAGTTACCGATTTTTCATGAAGGTGTCTGTCAGGTCAGGTTCAGTTCACGAACTTTTCCTTCCAGACTGATTTCCCATCGAGCAACGTTTCCATCGGTGTTCTGCCGCAGCACCGTTTACCCTGATGAGTTCGTTCATTATTGTAGTATTCCAGCCAGTCGTCCAGATCAGCTTGTAACTCCTCTATTGAACCATAGATTTTCCGTCGTAAAGTCGGCTGATAAAACTCCTGTAAAATGGTCTTGTGGAAGCGTTCACAGATACCGTTAGTCTGGGGATGTCGAGCCTTGGTTTTGGTGTGCTCGATGTCGTTAATGGCCAGATAGAGCTGGTAATCATGACTTTCTGCTTTACCGCAGTATTCAGTGCCTCGATCCGTCAGAATACGCAACACAGGAAGCTCCTCTGAGGCATAAAACGGCAACACACGATCATTGAGTAGATCTGCTGCGGTGATCGGCGTTTTGGTCGTATAGAGCTTACAGTGAGCCACTCGGCAGTAGGTATCCACATAGGTTTGCTGATAGACACGACCAACCCCCTTGAAAGTGCCGACATAGAACGTATCCTGAGACCCCAGATAGCCAGGGTGTGCGGTATCAATCTCACCACAGGCTTCGTCATCCTGTTTCTTCCGCTCCAGTGCCTGAACCTGTGGTTCCGTCAGGATTAGACCGTCTTCGGCTACTTTGGCTTCCAGTGCCTTCAGCCGCAGTTTGAAGTTCGCTAAGTCATTGCGAAGCCAGATCGAGCGAACTCCACTGGGAGACACAAAGATGCCTTTCTTGCGCAACTCATTGGAGACTCGCACCTGGCCATGAGCAGGCTCATCAATGGCATATTGAATGACGGCTGACTCAACCATCGGATCAACACGGTTCTTGTGATTGGGAACTCTGCGGTTCTGCTCTAACAGTGATTCAACACCACCATCACTCACCGCTTCTTTGTATCGATAGAACGTATCTCTGGATACGCCCATCATCTTGCAGGCTTTGGATATGTTGCCCAGCTCATCAGCCAGATTAAGCAGGCCTACCTTGTGTTTGACGATCTTGTCGTTAGTATGAAGCATGAGGGTTACCTCTGATTATGATTGATTTCAGGTTTAGTCACCTTCAATCAAAATCGGTAACCCTCTCTTTTTCAAGAAGAAGTGTCAGATTTGGTCTGAACTAATCCAATTGATCACTTGAAAAGCAAAGAGCCCCGCTAACGCAGGGCTCTTGATAATCAAAACCGCTCAATTAAAGCTGTTTTTACACAGCCTCTGACGGCGGTTTTATGTTTTGCGGTTTCGAGCAAGGAAGCTTCAGCTTCCGGTCCAGCAACTAGCGAGGCTGGCTTTGCCATCCGGTCTCGCCACTGAATTTATCTAAAGATAAATTCACCCGCCTCCACATCTACCCCAATCTCATCACCGGAGCTATAGTTGCCCGCCAGTATCTCCTGCGCCAGTGGATTTTCGATCCATTGCTGGATAGCCCGCTTCAGAGGTCGTGCACCGTAAATTGGTTCAAACCCAACATCCACCAGCTTATCCATAGCAGTAGTAGTAAGAGTTAATGATAGCTCTCGCTCAATCAGGCGTTTACGCAGACGATCCAGTTGAATCTCTGCAATTCCTCGTACCTGTTCTTTGCGCAGACTGTGGAAAACAACTACTTCATCAATACGGTTGATCACCTCTGGGCGGAAGTGCGTGCCGACTACTTCCATCACTGCGCTACGCATCAGATCATAATCATCATCGTCACTGAAGTTCTGAATCAGATCCGACCCCAGATTCGATGTCATCACCACGATGGTATTACGGAAATCAACGGTGCGTCCCTGGCCATCAGTAAGGCGACCATCTTCCAATACCTGTAACAGGATATTGAACACATCCGGATGCGCTTTCTCTACTTCATCAAGTAGTAAAACAGAATAGGGTTTACGACGTACAGCTTCGGTGAGATAGCCACCCTCTTCATAGCCGACGTATCCAGGAGGTGCACCGATCAGTCGAGCCACAGAATGCTTCTCCATAAACTCTGACATATCGATGCGCACCATCGCCTCTTCTGTATCAAACAGGAAGCCAGCTAACGCTTTACACAACTCAGTTTTACCGACACCGGTTGGCCCCAGGAACAGGAACGAACCATTCGGACGATTCGGATCAGCAAGGCCCGCACGGGAACGGCGCACGGCGCTAGATACCGCCAGTACAGCTTCTTCCTGCCCGATAACCTGCTGATGCAGCGCGTCTTCCATACGCAGTAACTTTTCACGCTCGCCTTCGAGCATTTTCGAGATAGGGATACCCGTCCAGCGGGATACGACTTCTGCCACTTCCTCTTCACCGACCCGGTTACGTAACAACTGGTTTTGCTGGGGCTGATCTTCGGCATCAGTGGCGGCCTGAAGCTGTTTTTCCAGTTCAGGGATCACACCGTACTGGAGTTCCGACATTTTACTCAGATCACCGGAGCGACTGACCTGATCCAGTTCAGTGCGGGCGGCATCGAGCTTTTCTTTGATCTGCTGCGAGCCCTGCAGAGCAACCTTCTCGGCTTTCCAGATCTCTTCCAGGTCGGAATACTCTTTCTCAACACCGGAGATAGTCTGTTCCAACTCTTCAAGACGTTTCAGTGCCGCCTGATCTTTTTCTTTCTTCAGCGCTTCACGCTCCATTTTCAGCTGAATCAGACGGCGTTCCAGGCGATCCATATTCTCGGGCTTGGAATCAATTTCCATGCGAATACGACTGGCCGCCTCATCGATCAGATCGATCGCTTTGTCAGGTAGTTGACGATCCGTTATATAGCGCTGCGACAGTTTGGCTGCAGCAATGATAGCGGAATCGGTAATATCAACACCGTGGTGAATTTCGTATCGCTCTTTCAGACCACGAAGGATTGCAACGGTATCTTCTTCACTCGGCTCATCCACCAGCACTTTCTGGAATCGGCGTTCCAGGGCTGCGTCTTTTTCCACATACTGACGATACTCATCCAGAGTGGTGGCACCAACACAGTGAAGCTCACCACGAGCCAATGCAGGTTTCAGCATATTACCCGCATCCATTGCGCCTTCACCCTTACCGGCACCGACCATGGTATGCAGTTCATCAATAAACAGGATGATCTGACCTTCCTGCTTGGACAGCTCATTCAGTACCGCTTTAAGCCGTTCTTCAAATTCACCCCGGAATTTCGCACCGGCGATCAGTGCCCCCATATCCAGTGAAAGCACCTCTTTGTTCTTCAGACCTTCAGGTACTTCGCCATTTATGATGCGCTGAGCAAGCCCTTCTACAATTGCAGTTTTACCAACCCCCGGCTCACCAATCAGCACCGGATTATTCTTAGTACGGCGCTGCAAAACCTGGATAGTACGGCGGATTTCATCGTCTCGGCCAATCACTGGATCCAGCTTGCCCGATTCAGCACGCTCCGTCAGATTTATGGTGTATTTATCCAGCGCCTGTCGGTTCTCTTCGGCATTAGGATCATTCACACCTTCTCCACCACGCATCTGCATAATTGCCTGTTCCAGTGCCTGCTTTGTTAAACCCGATTGTTTCAGTAATTTACCGATACCGCTTTTATCTTCCAGCATTGCCAGTACAAACAATTCACTGGCGATATACTGATCGCCTCGCTGCTGTGCCAGCTTATCCGTCAGATTGAACAGCTTACCCATTGCCGGAGAAAAACGCAGTTCGCCATCACTGTTGGTAATGGTCGGGAGATCATTCAGGAGCTGTTGCCCACCGCTTTTCAGCGTCGGCATACGGGCGCCAGCCTGGGTCAGTAGTGGTGTTGTAGCACCGCCCTGCTGATCAAGCAGCGCCAACAACAGGTGAACCGGTTCGATATAGTTGTGGTCTTTGCCCACAGCCAGGGATTGGGCATCCCCCAGTGCGGATTGCAGTTTGCTGGTAAAACGTTCGGGTTGCATCTTCCCCTCCTATCTATACGCCCCGCCGGTTTCAAGCCCTCTCGATATCAGGACAGACGGCGGGTTGATTTGCTTTCGTATAAATAGGTAAGGGCGTCGCCGGTGAATTCAAGGCCTACATAAGGTGATTCTTATATAGAGAGATCAGGCTTCAAGCCAGACAATACTTGCCATACGCCCTGTCACGCCATCCCGACGATAAGAAAAGAATGATTCAGCATCGGAGTATGTACACAGATCGCCACCGCTGATCTGCGATACACCGGCCCGCTGCAGTCTTAAGCGCGCTAACTGATAGATATCCGCCAGCCATTTACCCGGGGTTCCGGAGGGTTTGAAAGCCTCGGCTGATTCAGACAGGGAGCGGCAAAACTGCTCACGCACCTCCCCGCCCACTTCAAAGGTATCCGGCCCGATAGCCGGGCCGAACCAGACCAGAACATCGGCCGGAGCACTGAATACCGCAAGGGTTTGCTCCAGCACACCGTCAGCCAGCCCCCGCCAACCCGCGTGCGCCACGGCCACTCTGGAGCCCTGTCGGTCGCAAAAAAATACCGGCAGACAATCAGCGGTCATCACGATACAGGGCTGACCAACCTGATCGCTCCAGCAGGCATCCGCTTGCGGCACTGAACCATCACTCCGGGCCCTGATCAGATCAGTACCGTGCACCTGAGCCAGCCATTGGGGAGAACGCTGAAAATTCAGCCTGTCAGCCAGGGCCTGACGATTAACCGCCACCGCCTGAGGATCATCATCGACGTGATCCCCCAGATTAAGGCCGCAATATGGTCCCTTACTGACACCACCGTCCCGCATCGTCACGCAAGCCCGGACATTTCGTGGCGCCGGCCAGTCGGCGGTGATCAGTCTCACAGATCGATCTCGTGGTACTCAGCATCTGCGGCGAGGCCGTCCAGAAGCTGCTGAATGTCGTCAGGCAGATCCACCTCCCAGGCCATTGGCTCGCCGGTCACCGGGTGCCAGATCTCCAGACGCTTTGCGTGTAGCGCCTGACGCTGGAAGCCTTTCAGGCATCCCTGCAATTCCGGACTGATCCCTTTCGGCAGACGGAAGCGACCACCGTATAGCTGATCACCCACCAGCGGATAGTTAATATAGGACATATGCACCCGAATCTGGTGGGTACGGCCGGTTTCCAGCTTCAGACGGATATGGGTATGGGCGCGAAACTTATTCAGCACCCGATAGTGGGTCACCGCCTCTTTACCCAGCCCCACAACCGCCATCTTCTGCCGGTTGCGGGAGTGACGCCCCATCGGCTCATCGACGGTGCCGCCTCCGGTCATCACACCATTAACGATCGCTTCATATTCGCGCCCCATGGTGCGCTCCTGCAGCTGTTCCACCAGTTCGGTCTGGGCCTGAATCGTCTTTGCCACCACCATCAGGCCGGTGGTATCCATATCCAGTCGGTGAACGATCCCCGCCCGGGGTACCTGAGCGATGTCGGGATAGTCGTGCAGCAGACCATTGAGCAGCGTGTCATCCCAGTGACCGGCGGCTGGGTGAACCACCAGTCCAGCCGGCTTATTAATCACCAGAATATCATCATCTTCGTAGACAATATTCAGATCCATCGGCACCGCTTTATACTGATCGATCACTTCCAGCTCAGCGTTGATCGCCACCTGCTCTCCGCCGAACAGCTTGTCCCGCGGCCGCTTCGCTGCCCCGTCGACGGTCAGCGCCCCCTCCTTGATCCATGTCTGCAAACGGGAACGGGAGTAATCGGGGAATAATTCTGCCACTGCCTGATCCAGGCGCTTGCCTACCATTGCATCGGTGACTACGGCGGTGAGTTGAACCTTATCTGTCATTCTGGAAACATCTTTCATCTGCAATCGAATAGAAAAACATCGTTCGGGGCAAGTAAACCGCTCCGATGCTTTGGCTTGTCTTTCGGTTGTGTTTAAATAGGCCGGATTAAATTTTGCTCAGTATACCCGAAACAAAATGATACCGCTGTTATCAAACGGGTAACTCTTACATTTGGCAGGAAAAACTATATGCATCTGGCGAAATTGCTTGCAGTATTCTCTCTCACCCTGTTGATCTCAGGCTGCTCATGGTTTGGCGGCGGAGAGAATGAAACACCGGATATCCCAGAGCAGGAGCTCTATGAGCAGGCGCTTAATTTTCTGGAACTGGAAAACTACCCGCTGGCCATCGAAAAACTTCAGCTACTGGAAGCGCGATACCCTTTTGGCCGCTATTCTGAACAGGCCCAGCTTGAGCTGATTTTTGCTTACCACAAGAACAATGAATCAGAAGCGGCGCGGGCAACCGCTGACCGTTTCATCCGCCTCAACCCGAACCATGAGAACCTGGACTACGCACTGTACCTCAAAGGCCTGACCGCATTTGAGAAGGATCGCAGCTTCTTTGAGCGCTACCTGCCGATCGACGAGACCCAGCGTGATCCGGGCAGCGCCCTGGAATCCTTCCAGAGCTTTCACCAACTTGTCTCCCGCTTCCCGAACAGTGAATACGCGCCGGACTCCCAGAAGCGGATGACCTACCTGAAAAACCGCCTGGCAACCTACGAAATGCACGTTGCCCGCTACTACGTGAAACGCGAAGCCTGGGTCGCAGCGGCAAACCGGGGACGTTATGTGATCGAGAACTACCAGGAAACGCCGGCGGTACCGGATGCGCTGACAGTGATGGTTCTGGCCTACAATGAGCTGGGCATGACTGATCTGGCCGCGGATTCCCAGGCAGTACTGGATGCCAACTTCCCGGACTATGTTTCCAATATTGAGCGGGCCAAGCGGGAATCGCTGCTGAAATCGGCCACCTTCGGTCTGTTTGGCTCCAGCGAAAACAGCTCCGATCAACCACGCACCTCCGCCCAGGCTGCCGCCGAAGCCAGCCAGGAACGTTCCTGGCTCAGTCGCCTGACCTTCGGCGTGTTTGATAATGACGAAGAGCCGGCAGAACAGGAATAACCTGCCCTATATTGCACATAATTGATAAAAGGCGCTCTCAGGAGCGCCTTTTTTGCATCATAAAAGTGCACCTGAGCGGGCATTGGCCCACCCACTTCACAGCCGCCGTCCGTCACACTAGAATGGGCCCTCAGCTACTATTTTATGAGAGAAACCGTTATGGACCGAGCCGCCATTGTCACCGCCATGCAGGTACAGCCCGAGATCGATGCCGCCGCCGAAATACAGCGTCGCACAGACTTTATTAAGCGCACCCTGCAAGCCTCGGGCAGCCATACTCTGGTACTCGGTATCAGCGGCGGTGTCGACTCATCAACCTGCGGTCGTCTGGCGCAGCTGGCGGTGGATCAGCTCAACGCCGGACAAGACACTCCCGACTACCGCTTCATCGCCGTTCGTCTACCCTACAGTACCCAGCAGGATGAGGATGACGCCCAGGCATCGGTTAACTTTATTGCCCCCAGCCAATGTCTCACGGTCAACGTTCAACCCGGTGCGGACGGCGTTCATAGCGCGACGATGGCCGCTATGGCAGAAGCCGGTGTGGCAACGGGCGACTCAGCCACGATCGACTTTGCCAAAGGTAACGTCAAAGCCCGTATCCGTATGACGATCCAGTATGAAATTGCCGGCTTACTGGGCGGTCTGGTTCTGGGCACCGATCATTCGGCGGAGAACATCACCGGCTTCTACACCAAGTGGGGTGATGGCGCTTGTGATCTGGCACCACTGTTTGGCCTGAGCAAACGTCAGGTACGGGCACTGGCGGCCCATCTGGGCGCCCCAGCCCATCTGGTCAGCAAAACCCCAACCGCCGATCTTGAATGCGAAGCCCCTCAGAAAGCCGATGAGGATGCGCTGGGTCTCAGCTATGACGAGATCGATGATTTTCTGGAAGGGAAACCGGTAACCGCAGAAGTGGAGCAGCGTCTGATCGATATCTATCGTCGCACCGAGCACAAGCGCCAGCCGATCCCGACCCTCTACGACTGACACCAAAAACTTCCGGCGGCAACGGTTTGCTGCCGGAAACAGCGACTTATATCCGGCCTTGCAACCGATAAGGCGCCGGATCAACCACCGGATCACGGTTGAGCACAATATCCGCCAGCAAGCGGGTCGATGCCGGGGCCAGTACCAGCCCGTTGCGAAACTGCCCTGCATTGACATACAGATTATCCACACCGGGGACAGCACCGATATAGGGTATCCCTTCGGGCGATCCCGGCCGTAAGCCGGCCCAGTGATGCTCCAGCTCACACTCTTTCAGAGCCGGACAGATAGACAGCGCGGTCTCATAAAGAGAGCTACCGGCCGCCTCCGTCGGTGTTTTATCATAGCCGACCCGCTCCAGGGTGCTGCCTACCAGAATCCGGCCATCATTGCGCGGAATCAGGTATCGCCCCCCCATCAGCACCACCCGGTTGATCAGCCCCACCGGAGCCTTAAACAACATCATTTGTCCCTTTACCGGTTCTACAGGCAATGACAGAGCCAGTGGCGTCAGCAAATCATGACTCCAAGCCCCAGCCGCCACCACCACCTGATCAGCATACAGATTACCCTGATCCGTCACAGCGCCGGTCACCCGCCCATTCTCCACCAGCAAGGCCTCCACCGAGTGATGCTCAGCCAGCTGAATATTAGGAGTAAGCGCCATGCTACGCCGTAAAGAGCGCCCCAAACGGGGATTACGGATGCTGCTGACTTCTGGCATCCACAGTGCTGACTCTCTGCCCCCCACCAGATTGGGCTCTTTCTGGTAGAGGAAATCCGCTCTGACCCGCTCCATCGGCCGGTGATACTTTCTGCCCCAGGCCAGAGCATCCGACTCATCCTTTACATCCACCATAAACATCCCTTTCTGCCGCAGCTCAGGGTCCAATCCGGTTTCCTCCAGCAACTGCTGGGCGAGATGGATATAGCTGGTCTGGGACCAGGTCGCCAGCGCGGTGACCGGCTCAGAATAGCGCCAGGGATAGAGCGGAGAAACGATGCCACCACCGGCCCAGGAGGATTCCCGGGCGCAGGCTTTACGATCCACCAGGGTAACGCTGGCGCCGGCTTGCGCCAGCTCCCGGGCGGTTAGCATACCGATAACACCGGCACCTATGATAAGAAAATCAGACATTGCGACAGCTCAGACAGATCAGTTCGGAAAAAGAAAAGCCCTTAAACAAGGGCTTTCGTGGTTGAGACGCCGGCCAGTTTACCAGCAATCGTTCTCCGCAGCGGTTTTTACCCCCACCTGATTCACCGTCATATTGCCACAACGATCGCCAGCCTGAGCGCCGGCCCGGGTTGCGGTAACGGTAAAGGTTGTAGCTGTCGCAGCAATCACCACATTGTAAAATGTTTCATTGCCATCCTGCGGCGACTTGGTATTCGCTACTGCGGGATTGCCTCCCGCCAGATAGCTGCCATTGGCGGTAAAGGCCCGCTCCATCCGTTGAGCAACCTCCAGCAGAACCCCCTGGGCATCAGCCCGGCGGGCGTCCTGCACATAAGTCACATAGGACGGATACGCAATCGCTGTCAGAATACCGACAATGGCTACTGTAATCATCAACTCAATAAGAGTAAAACCCCGGCTTTTTCTCATTAACGACTAACCCTATTTCAATTGCCGCCAGGATTGGCGCGCATCATTCCCGTCACCGGATTCAATAATACCAACAATTCCACCGGTGGAACCCGCAGCAACTTTTACCTCTTTGCTGCCCTCACCCGGTATCGCAATAACACCCGGGGTTTTAACAATGCCAACGGTCGACTGAATACCTGACCCCAAGGTATCGGCTTTGCCATCACCATCGGTATCGATACCATCCCCTCCCAAAGTCAGTTTGCCGTCCTCGTTATAATCAAACGGGGAGATATCCAGACGAGACCCTGACTGAGCATCCATCTCCATTATCCAACTGGTACCACCAAAGGAACAGGGATCCGCCTCCGGCACCAGGGTAGCAAAAATGATACGTCCATTTCTGGCCAGCGGCTCAGCAACCATCCGTTCTCCCGGAAAGCTGGTACTGTCGAAGTCTATATACCAGCCTTTTTGTGTCGGATACTTCACCTGTTTTTTGGTGGTGGGCCGGATACTGTTTTTCAGATTAGCAGCGCTAGCTGTCAACTCCTCAATAAGTTCTTGCTCCACCAATTTACTGCGACTACTCACCGGCGTCACTTTATCATCCTGAATACCGTAGAAGGTCTGTATCTGACTCAGGTCCGTATTATCGCCTTTCTCAAAGTACTTCCCGGTTCCAAACAGAACGAGTGGTTTACCGTGGTTGCCCTTAATCACCGCCGGCTGCATGGTGATCGGCTGATAGTCACTGCCGGTACAGCTACTGCTGTTACACGCGGTGAATAGCGGCTTGCCACTGAATGCGACATTCCAACTGCTGGCGCTGCTGGACGAGACATCGAATTTCCACATATTGCCCTGCAAGTCGCCAGCGTAGATCGCATCGATGATCTTATCACCATCAAAATCCGTCATTCTCGGCGTCGACAGACCATTGGTATTACCGGCACTGCCGAAGGCACCGGTTCTAAGCTCCCTGATCACGCTGCCGGTTTCCAGATCCAGGATGTAGAGCACAGCCTCGTGGTCGACACTCTGATAGCCATTACCGATCACCGCCACCCACTTGCCATTGGCCATACGGCCAATCGACGGCTGGCTGAAGGTATAGCCTAGGCGAGGCAGATCGGTGACATCCAGATCCCATAGCACATCCGAAGCAGTAAAGTTACCAGGATTTGATATATCCAGGGCAAAGACCCCTTTTCCACCACCGGCCAGTGTCCCCACCAGCGCGGTACCCCAGCGTTTACCGCTGCCATCGAAATTAATATAGGCATCACCATGCTTGGGCGACCCATCGACATAGTACTGATGCACATAATCCGGATCGGTCAACTTGGGTAGTTCAGGAATCACCGCCTTGGGTATGTATGCAAACAGCTCCTCCCCTTCGCAGAGCTTGCTGCCCACCGAGCAGCTTGAAGAACCATTACCTTTACCCAGCAGCGCGTGCAGCATGCCGTCATTGGCGCCGACAAAGATCACCTGCGTACGATTTCCTTTCTGGGTACTGCCGGTTCCGGTCAGATACTTGTAATAAGAGGGATTACTGGCCGGTTCAACATTGTAGTACTTATGGTTTCCGTAACCGGTATACAGCGGATCGGAATTAACAACATCACCGAAGACTCCACCCCGGGTGCGATAGATTGTGCCAGATGTAGCTCCTTCGTAAGCCCGGTTTCCGCGAATATAGTCCAACTCTGTCGCGCTGATCTGAGCCTGTTGGGCGGTAGTCAGATTGGCGTGCTTGAACTCAGCACCGCCTCGCGAGCTGCCCGTTGAGGTGTATATATCCCGACTACCATGAGCCGGCACCCGGTCTCCAGAGTTCCAGGCTTCAGTGTATTTCACCAGGCCGGTACTGCTATCGATCGCAATATCGAAGGCCACCAACCCACCGGACCAGTCATTGCTGGAAAAGCGCGCCTGATACACTTTGGAGTTGGTATCCAGCCGGGTCGAGTTGGTCGCTACAGAGGAGGCTGACGCGGTTTTACCGGCGATATCTTTAAGCGCCGCAGCTAACGAGTCCACCAGCTCCTGCGGCGAGGAAGCCGACAGGAAATCTCCGCGACCGTTCCAGGCCGCGTGCTGCATATCATCAATCGTCGTGGCACTATTTCTGGATGGGGTTGGCCAGTTGAACGGCGTATCCCTGTCGGTCGGACCGCTGTTCAAAGTTCCCTTGATACCGAAAGCCACAGTATAGGTTTCCAGATGCTGCCGGGCGGTCACATTCGGGTCGTCAGTGCGTACCTTATTCTCAAGCCCTGGTTTCAGGTCCCGCTCATAGTAATGCATCGCCACATCGGCCAGGGTGTTACTGGCCGTGTCCGCATGGGAGCCACCATCAAACTCGGTGTTATTGGAATCTCCCGCGCCGCCACTGTCCGCGTTGCCAACGCTGGGAGCAGAGCCATTCCAGTTGCCATCGGACATCACAATGGCAAAGTTCTGCTGGCACGACCCACCCAGAGCCTCAGACAGAATCGGGGAGGATTTACTCGAACCGAACAGAGAGGACGGGCTCCCGCTCTCAAAATACTGACCCACCTGCTGATGCTTGGTCCTCAGGGGCGTGCCACCACTGGAGTCGATCTTTTCTATCTGCGTTAGCAGCCTCTCCTTATCGGCATCCACCGCCATATCGGCAACCGGAAAACCGACGCTGTTATTCCGGTGCAGTGTGGCCAGCCCCATCCGTTCGCTGGCATCATTCACCAAGGTAATCAAGGCAGATTTTGCCACATACTCACGCTTACGGTAGTAGCTGTACCAGTTTGCAAAGTTGGTCTTCTGAGCGGCACTCATTGAACTGACAGGCACAAAGTTCCTATGCATATCGTAACCGTCTCTGTCACCATCGCCGTTGTAGTCAGTATTATCTCCGCACTCACCCAGATCGAACTCGCCATCGCCATCGGCATCATTCCAGGGAATATAACCGGACGGGTCGTTGGAGCCGTCAGTTCGGGTTAAGTTGACAGTACCACTACCTGAGTAATAGGGGTTAGTCCGGGCCGAGCTGATACTGGCATTACTGTAGGTACTGCCACTGTTGTCGCTGCCCAGCCACGGAGCGTAGCTCACACTCGGGTTATAGTAGAGAACATTGTAACCGGCACAGGATTCAAGCTGCTCCCGTTTGTTACTGCGGTTAGGGGTAATATCCAGTGATCCGCTGTTACGGTTGCCGCTGTAGTGGTTGTTT
This sequence comes from uncultured Amphritea sp., assembly GCA_963669425.2. GTDB lineage: Bacteria > Pseudomonadota > Gammaproteobacteria > Pseudomonadales > Balneatricaceae > Amphritea. The sequence continues at coordinate 1,408,069 of CAXXNC010000001.1, read as the reverse complement.
ACACCGGTTCGCTTCAGTACTTCCCAATCCATACTGCCCGAATCATCGACCAGGAAGAAAATATTTGGCTTAACCTGCACCTGCAGAAACAGCGGCTGCTGAGCCACTTCCGCCGCGGTTAAACCCGACATAGCCAGCAACAGCGCGCCGCCAACTAACTTATTTTCCTTTCGCATAAATCCTCCTGCCGTTTAGCACGGATGGCACCATCACTTCCTGTAAATAGTTTGCAGCATCACTTCCGCCGCATTGGTTTGCCCAGCGGCGCGTGCAGTAACCCTGTAATAAAACCGATCATCTTCTACAACCTCACCGGGGTCGAGGTTGTCATCTGATGAGGCCGAATGAAGCTCTTCAACAATATATGCAGGGGCCGCAGACAACTCACCAAGCCCCTGACCAGCATAACTCCGAATATCTGAGTTAGCTGACCAATCCACCTCATCCCATCTCTTCTTACCATTGCTCAGTAACGGGTAAAGACCATTATTCCCATCAAACAGCGGCATCGGTGACTGGGTTTCCACGAACTGTTCACCTTCCAACAGAGTCGCTTCCGCGGCCTGAAACGCCATATTCCGATCCCGCATATTACCGGCCATTTTCTCTTCCATGCCGGTCATTTCCATGCCCGCTAACCCGATGAAAGTCATAATCAGGAGAATAATCAGGCTGACAATCAGCACCGCACCTTTCTGACGTGTTCTGTTCATTCCATTACATCCTGTTTCTCAAGGCGATCGTTGAGGTAAACACCTTGCGTAACCGGCCATCGTTAAAGACCCGGTTAGCACCGTTAAAACGCAGGGTCTGGTTACCCTGCACCACGCCTTCTTCATTACTCTGCATCAGTAAGCTGACGCGTACCGCGATCACATCATCGATATTGCCGCCAACGGCTGCAGCATCGACATACTTTTCGGGCTGTTCATCATTATTGGTGTCCACACCATACAGGATCTGCATATCTTCCACCCCTTCCACCAGCTCACGGGCACTGGTTCCAAGGGTAATATTGCCACCAACAGCCACCGAAGAGATCTCTTCGCGCCACAGAGAGGGCTCCCCAAAAGGGTTGTTCGCCACAAAGTAGCGGTACGATGCCAGCTCAAGCAGAGTATCACCAACATTAAACTCCTGTTGATCAGCCACATTCGCAGTGCAGTCAGTATCTTCTCCTATGGTCTGGAAACAATTTCCAGGACTCAATGAGGCATCGACCTTATGCTCGATGGTGGTCGTCGAACCGTTATTCAGATTAACATTCGTCTGCTGAAAGATCGCCGTGGTCTCTTCACCGCAGCTGGATAGAACCAGCGCCTCCCCCTTTTGAAATACATGGTCTGCCTGACAGGTAATAACACCATTATCCGCATCGTGACTCCGGATTGTGCAGGTATTACCGGAAATAGCGTACTTCACCATTATCACATCAGAACCGGGAATCACGGTCTGCGTATCATAACTGAGGCCGACGGCAGCATTATCAAGGGCAAACAACGCATTATCCATATCAAAAGTATCCTTAATGCCGCTACCGTCATCGATAACATTCACCACGGTAGTCCCCTGAGCACAACCGGCGTAACCGGTCTGACGAATATCGTGGGTCAGATATTCCATAGCAAAACGGCCATTCTCCTGAAGCTTTGCAAGACCTGACTGGGTTGAGTAGGTCATCCGACTGCCCACAAACACCTGCAGCACCGCCGCTGTCAGGATGAGCCCTAAGACCATTGCGATCATCAGTTCGATCATGGTCAGGCCCACTTGCTTGCTGATCATTGCAGCATTTTTCCTATCCATCATTACATCTCAGTACTTACATTCATCATTGTGAACGAGCCATCCTTCTGCGCCCACCAGACATAGATAACCACCGGTTCATTGGAGTTATTGGCTTCACAATCGGGATTAGGGTTGGGGTTGACCACATCTCCCTGCAGATCACTGCGGCATACCCTACCACCACCATTGGGCAGTTCCCGTCCCAGAGTTGCGTACCATTCAAACAGGTCATGCTGAGCCATATTGGCGCTGCTACAGCCATTGCTGTCACCGGCGTAACTCATACAATTGGCATTTGCTAGCCCTGCCGCAACAGCAAGATAATTATCTCTGGAGTTACTATTCACCCGGATCCGGTCTGACAGATCATAAGCCAGCATGGTCGCCTGACTTCGCAGGTAAGAATCCTGATTCTGCTGGATCGAAGTCAGCTGCAGTGAGGCCATACCCAGTATCCCCAGTGACAGAACCACCAGGGCAACCATTACCTCGATCAGATTAAATCCTAGCTGTCTTTGCATGTGTGAGTTCCGTAGTCCCAGTCTGCGCATGAGCGAACCCGGCCCGTTGAACGAATCGCCAGACCACTTTCAACCGATGCATCCGCCGCATCGCTAACAATAAACGTCTGATCACCCGCCGCGGCCAGGACCAGCATGCCACGACCATTGTAGGTAATAGCGGTATTCTGGGCATAAGTTATTGTGATCAGATCATCAATATCGGTCTGCACACGGATAATCTCGTTGCCGCCCACCCCACCATCCAGAGCGCCATCCGCATCCAGATCCGCAAACACCAGCCAGCCATCGGACCAGTCAGTGCCGTTATTGGCGCAATTATCTCCCGCCGCATTCGCACGACAGACCACTGCCCGCTCTCCTCGTCTGATCGCTTCGGTGCGCGCCAGCGCCAGCGCCGTGATCAACTTATCCTTAGTAGTGGAAACACGGTTATCGGCCACAAAGCGTCCAAAATTAGGCGTAACGACCAATAACAGAATACCGACGATAGCCACGACTATCATGACCTCTGTCAGGGTAAAACCCGAGCTGGAGCGAAATCGCACAGATATCACCTTAAGTTAATTCATCCCTGAATAGAGAAATCGAGGCCGCCCACCTTCCCTGACTGGCAACACCTGATCATATTTTAGACAGCGCCAGACTGCGAACCAAAGGGCAAAGTACCCAAAACAGTTATAAAAACAGACGCCGGGGGAAAGGTATATCAGATTCTGCTGATTTGGGAAACAGTCGTTTGAATTTTCTCCACTCTGGAGAAGGGGCTACTTTCTGCGAATACGGCCGGAGGAGGCTATTGCAAGCTGAACGCAATCGACCTTGATATTGCAGGGGTCTTGCGTCGAAGGGTCGATCGAAATCGTGGCTGTGGTGCCGGTACGGCCAAAAGCATTAAAGCTTAACCGGTTACGGTTAATGGTGACCGCAAGGTCACTGCTGTAGTCATATATTTTTACCCGTTCATCCTTATCCTGCTGGAATTCGGCGGGTGCTACCCGGTTTTCGTAGATCAGCATGCCGTCAGCCCAGTTTTTGCCGCAGCTTGAACCGCTGCCACTCAGAGGACAGATGGTTATCTGACGCTGCTTTGCCACCGCCTCTGAACGGGCCAGCTTAACCGCCGCGATGATCTGCCGCTCAGCCGCATCAATCCGGCTGGCTTCGACAAACCGGGTCAGGGAGGGAACACCGACCGTCAGAAGAATAGACAAAACCGCTACGGTGACCATTAACTCGATCAGTGTTACGCCGCCTTGCATACCCCGAATAAGACCCATCGCAGATCACCAGCACTCATTCTGCGGCAGACGGGCACCCACCAGCCACTTCCTGCCATCCTGATCGACCAGCATGGTACCGCAGACATCACCGGCCTGAGCCCCCTGAGGAGCCGCTTGTAGCGTATAGGTTGTCGTCGTCCCCACCGGATAACTCATAGCATAGAACTGATCAAGGTTGCCCTCGGTGGTACAGGAGATACTGATGACCTGCTGCTGGGCGGCCTGGGCAGCACTGGCATCTTCCGGCTGGTACAGCAGATCCGCGGCATACCGCTGCTCAATCTGATTAGCCATCTCCAGCAGACACAACTGCGCGGCCGAGCGACGACCGGCCATCACATGCTTCTGATAAGAGGGATAGCCGACCGCCGCCAGAATGCCGATGATCGCCACCGCGATCATCAGCTCGATCAATGAAAAGCCCTGGCCGGCTGATCTGTTATTCATTCTCATTGCTCAACCATCGGGATACTGAAAATAACGCCAGCTCTGCCGCCCGGACTCATCCGGATCCACGCTTTCCTTATCCAGAATGATCCCGTCATGTTCTGAGTGGTACTTAAATTCAGATCCTCCGGCATCCACAATGACCGGGCGATTACCGCTATCGGTGCTGATACTGGATGTTGTTACCTTCGTATTAGTCGCATCGGGTTCGGCCACTTTATCCTGATCATCGAACTTGCCGTCCTTATTCAGATCCACCGCAACAAAGCTTAAACGACTGCCGGAGTACTTATCGATCTCCATCAGACCGCCGGAACCACCCACCTCACAGGGATCCTGGCCATAGGCAAAAAACGGCACAATAACCCGGCGCCCCCTGACCGTGGGCCTTGCCAGTACTCGCTCCCCGGTTGCAGCAGCCCCTGGCACTATCAGATCCATATACCAGCCCCGCTGCTGGGCGGTCTTGCTGTTCTGACTGGTTATTCTGACCCGACGGGTCGCGGTTTTAGCAGCCGCACCCTGGCCATGCTTGTAGCTGTAGGTGATCTCATGATCGATAGTCTGCCTAAGCAACCCGCTGCGACCGCCGGAAATAGCAGTACCGGTATCCTCCAGGCCGTAGATCGAGTTCAGGGACAGAGAGGTACGATCGGCTGTTTCAAAGCTTTTGCCGGTGCCGAACAGCACCAGCGGATGCCTGCGGGACTTATCCAGGGTCACCGCCAGCCGCGAAGTAACCGGCTGCAGCGTCGTCGCGTTGCACACCGTGCCGGCGCAAGCCTGAAACAGCTTATAGTCCAGCTTCCAGTCATCTGTTGTAGCCTCCTGGACATCGAAGCGCCAGATATTGCCATACAGGTCACCGGCGTAGATCAGGTCGATCACCCCATCCCCTTTCAGGCTCACCGGCGTCACGGTCGAAAGCCCATTGGGGGTATCAACATCGGTCGGCGCCTGAGCCAGGCCGGCACCGGTAGAGATTTTCCGGGTCAGTTTGCCGGTTGCCAGGTCAACAATAAACAGAACTGCTTCACCGGTGGTACTCAGATAGGTATCTTTGCTGTCTGCCGGGCGATAACTATCTGACTCCGTGCTGTTATATCCGTTACCAAAAACCGCATACCACTTGCCGTCGCGCATCTGCACAATGGCCGGCCGGGAAAAGCTGTACCCCATATCCTTATCACCCCGGTTATCCTTGGGGTTATCACCGAACTCCCAGAGGAAAATCTTGCCGGCTTTTGCTTCGGAAAAATTGGATGGGTCGGTGATATCCAGGGCATAAATCCCCTGACCACCGGCATTCAGTCCGCCCACCAGCACAGTACGCCACTTGCCGCCGATCACCACATCTGCCACGGAGGGCGAGCCATCCACATAGTAGCGGTGCTGATAGGGCTTATCCGCCAGTTCATGGACTTTAAGCAACAGCTGACCGGGAATATAAGCCAGCAGCTCTTTGCCATCGCTTACCCGAAATCCGTGTAGCATGCCATCATTGGCACCAACATAGACAACCCCCTGCCGGTTCGCCTGCGCTTTACGAAACGCCAGGTAGTCAGGATCACTGGTATAGCGCTCCACTGGCGCACCTACATGGACCGGGCTGGAGTTGACTATATCCCCCAGCGGGGTTGCACGGGCCCGGAACCCTTCTACATCGTGACCGCGGATATAGCGATAGATCTTCTTGTTATTCTCAAACACCGCCTGACGCATCTCATCGCTCATCTTTTTCCAGCGAAAAGGGATCGCACCGGATCCGATATTGGTGATGATCACCCGCTTGCCTGGCTTACGACCAGCAAGCTCAGCGCCCGCTTCCCAACTGGATTTACTGGCCACTTTGCCGAAATCCTTACTATTGCGGCTGGTATCGACACTGAAGGCGCTCAGCTCACCACTCCAGTTATTGGTGTTGTAGCGCGCCTGAAACAGGTTCAGACCCGTGCTAACAGAGCCGCTGCTGGTCCCCAGCGCGGTATGACTGAAGGTTTTACGGCTGATATCGGCAAGCGCTTCATTCAGGGATTTGCTCAACTGGTCTTCATCACCCGCCGTATAGTATCTGCCATGACCATTTGCAGCGGCTTTTTCCAGCATCGAGTGGTCGACTGTAAAGCCGATAACGTAGGTATGAAGATTCTGTTTACCGGTGTGATCCGACGACATATCAATATCCCAGCCAAACTTCGCCAGATCATCGAGATAGAGATCCTGCTCGTTATCCAGACCACTGTCGTCATTATCCGAGGTGTCCCAGTCAGGTATTGAGTATTCCTTAAACTGCGGCAGCTTCAGCTGGGGCTCGTTAGCCTTGCTCACCCCCTTTATATAATCCTTGTAGGGACCGCCATCGGACACCAGAATGGTAAAGTTCTTCTGGCAGGCGTGGATGATCGGGCTCGTATATTTCTGAGTACTGTAGCGGCCCGTTAACCCCCTGAAGTAGCGGGTTACCTCGTAATACGCCTCTGACAGCGGGGTATAATCAAAGGCGTTTATCTCAGCAATCTGTTTTTTGATGCTGGCCTTATCAGTACCGCATGCCGCGAGAATTCGTCCGCCCTCAGAGGTGCTGTACTCCCCCTCTTTATCATATGAACCAAAACGCGCCAGACAGAGTCTGACACCTTCAGCATCATCCACTACCCGGATTGCCGCCTGCCGGGCCTGATAGTTACGGCTATCGGCATTGGAGCGGTAATCGCTATACTCCTCATCCGGCTTGCTCACGCCGTTACGCATACTCCAGGAGCTGTCGAACAGAATCATGACGTTTGGCTCGGCGCCGTCGCGCACCTGCACCGGCACTTCACTGATCTTCAGATCGGCAGCGCCGACCAGAGTGGGCAGCGCCAGCAACACCACCGAGACATTTTTGGTAAAACTTATCCCTGTTTTCTTCATAGCGTCACCTGAATCTTTTTTGGTACTCCGTTACCAGAATCACTTCGCTTTTCCCCGTCACACCGGTGCTGAGGCTGATCTGTCGGAATCGATCCAGCCCGGACTGCGCCAGGTAGTCGTTACTGATGCCGATCTCATCCGACCTGACTTCAATAAGCTCAACCGAAGTGCCTTTTTGTTTTTTTTCAGCTTTCCAGGCCCGGCTGAACCACTGATCCCTCTGATTCAGCAGCGCCGCAGGCAGGACGTCACTATCCGCTCTGCTATCAACAACTTGCCCGTTTTTCTGCAGATCAGAATACAGATGGATCGACGGCAGCTTGGTGCGGGCTTCCAGCATTCTTTCAGCGCTGAGCAACTGATCTTCAGCTTCCTGAAAGGCCAGCTCCACGTCCTGCTGATTGGCGGTCATCTTTAATTGCAGCGCATTATTTTGCAGAAAGGCGGTGCTCAGCAGGGTCAGCGCCAGCAGCACAATCAGCGCAACGATAAGCGTTGCGCCGCGTTGCTTTGTAAGACAAATATTCCGTTTCATAGCCACCTCATAACACCGCATTTCGCATCACAGCAGTACCGCTAAAGGTCCGGTATAACCGTCGATCACTGCTATCCACCTGACCGAACGGCCAGTAGAGCTGTTGGGGCGCTTCCACCACATGGGTCAGTGAACTGCTGATCAACAGAGTGAAACGGATGCTCCGGGCATTGGCCCAGTCTGCCGCCGTCATACCCGGCTGTTGCTTGTAAAGGTCGACAACATCATCGTTGTCTTCATCAAGACCCAACTCCAGCATGAATTGCTCGACACCGTCTGCAATCGGGTCCTTATTCCGATACAGGCTCTGGCGGCCAGAACCATCAGAGTGGCTTGCCACATAGTAAGCGACGCCTGCGGTATTCTTCATGGGCAGGTAGAGAATCCCGCTTTTAATCCGGGCTAAGCTCAGAATAATATCCCCGTTACCGTCCGCAGCCTCCTGCGCGGCCTTCGTCTCCAACGCCTTCAAACTCGCCGTTGTGGCGGGGTATCCGGCCACCTTCTCCTCCATATCGAAACCGGCTTCCCGGAAGTCATGCAGCATCCGGATCGTCGAGAAACGCCCCTCTTCCTGCACTTCTGACATCGCTTCCTGTAAACGAAAGTTTTCCGCCGCAGAGACATAGGCAACCAGTACCGCGGCCACCATAAACAACCCAACGGTGACAGAGATCATCAGTTCCACCATAGAGAAACCCGACTGTCGTAAGCATCGCAACTGCGCTTCAAGCCTGCTCATCACAACTCCATCTGCAGCTGAAAGGTTGAGAACTGAGGGCCATTCTGCTGTCCCTGACTATCGACCCGCCGGTGCCGCTGATCATGCCAGCGCAGAGTGATGGTAAAGTTATCACCGGTATGGGAAATCTCAGCCTGAGCCCGGGCTCCCAGACCGGTCTTCATCCAGGTCAGCCAGCCGTACAGGTCCCTGTCCGCCAGCTGTCCGGCCTTGGCACTGAAACCGGCAGGTACTGAGGTCCAGCTGATGTTGTACTTATCGGCTTTGGCAGCCACGGGATTGAGACGTATACGATCGGCGATATCGGTCGCCATATGAACAGCCTGCGAACGCAGGTAAGCGCTTTGATTGTCCTGCATGGCGCGGGCCTGAAGTGCCAGCGAGCCGACCAGACCGATCGACACCAGCAGCAGGGTCACCAGCACTTCAATAAGGGTAACACCGCACTGCGTTGGTCCGGACGCGGTCCTGCCTGCAGAATGAATTCCGCACAGTGAAAGGCCTGCAAGAGAGATATGACTATCCCGTCCCAGGTGATTCATACAACATCCCTGTCGTTGAACTGAAAACAGGAAAAACCGGTTTTCGAATGGCTATGTCGTCTGACCTGTCGCTGATCCCACCATGGATCTTTAGCTACAGGATTTACAGAGCTGTATGATATTTAAACAGCTCCCGGGACTATTTACAACTATTCAACTCAGATCTGGCAACTGACGTCGATAATCCGGACTTCAAATTTAAGTGATTTTCCGGCCAGCGGATGGTTGAAATCCACCGTTACATTACTGTCGTCAAACTCAACGATCACGCCGGGCAACTCGCCATTTCCCGCGTCGGCAAAGGAAACCACCAGCCCCGGCTCCAGATCCATATCAGCAAACTGCTGACGCGGTATCCGCTGCATGTTGTTGGGATTCGGCATCCCGAAGCCCTGTTCCGGACTGATATCGATTACCGCTTCGTCACCGGCCTTCATCCCCAGCAGGGTTGTCTCAAACCCTTCCAGCAGCTGGCCATCACCCACCGTAAAAGTAGCCGGACTGGCGTCAAAGTTGGAGTCGACCAACTGACCATCCTCCAGCTTAATCGCAAAATGCAGCGTTACCTGACAATCCGGACCGATCACCTGTTCAGACATATATAACCTTTATTCAGTTTTATCAGCTTCTGCGAACCACAGCATATCGATGATCAGCATAATTGCCCCCACCGTAATTGCTGCGTCCGCAAGATTAAATGCGGGAAAGTAATACCGGTCATAATGCAGGGAGATATAGTCGATCACATAACCATGCACAATGCGGTCATACAGATTACCGATCGCGCCGCCCAGCACCAGCGCCAGACTGCACCCCAGCCAGCGCTGCGCACGCTGCGTACGCGCCAGCCAGACCAGTAGTACGATACTCACGCCTATAGCGATCACGGCAAAGAACCAGCGCTGCCAGCCACCGGCCCCGGCCAGAAAACTGAACGCCGCTCCCTTGTTATAGAGCAGCGTCAGATCAAACACCGGTAACTGTGGATGGGCAACGCCGTAGGGCAGCACAGCATCTGCCCAGTACTTTATCGCCAGATCCAGCACAATCACGATGGCAGAGAGCCACAGCCATACCAGCGCACTGCGGGATTGAGTCATCGACAGCAAGCTCCTGGCTGATCAGGCAAACAGACGCTGTTCGCCATCACCGGCAACATTTTCAACACAGCGGCTACACAGGTCTTCATGTTCTGCGTGGCTGCCCACGTCTTCGCGGTGATGCCAGCAACGACCACATTTCGCCTGCCCGGTCTTTGCCACGGCAACGCTCAGGCCTTCCAGCTCGGTCGCTACCGCGTCGGCGGCATCGGCGGCACTGCGCACTTCCGCTTTAGAGGTGATCAGGACAAATCGCAGCTCATCCTGCAGTTGATCAAGCTGTGCTTTCAGCTCATCGCTGCAGAACAGAGTCACTTCCGCTTCCAGACTGCCGCCGATATTGCCGGCATTACGCTGGTTTTCCAGCTCTTTGTTGACCGCCGTTTTAACCGCCAGCACCTGCTGCCAGTAATCAGCATCCATGGCCGCGGCGTCATCCAGCTTCGCCAGATCCTCATACCAGGTCACCAGCTGCACAGATTCCGCACGATCACCCGGCAGTTCTGCCCAGATCTCATCAGCGGTGAAGCTGAGGATCGGAGCGATCCAGCGCACCAGCGCTTCGACAATATGGTACAGCGCAGTCTGACAAGAACGACGCGCCACAGAATCCGCCTTCGCGGTGTACTGACGGTCCTTGATGATATCCAGATAGAAACCACCCAGATCCAGCGAGCAGAAGTGGGATACTTTCTGATACACCTGCAACATCTGGTACTGGTCGTAGTGACCGGTCAGTTCATCCTGCAGACGGGCTGCGCGATCAACCGCCCAGCGGTCCAGCGCCACCATATCATCCACTGCCACCATATCGGTTTCAGGGTTAAAGCCTTCCAGGTTTGCCAGCAGGAAACGCGCCGTATTCCGGATACGACGGTAAGCATCCGCAGTCCGCTTGAGAATCTCATCGGATACGGTCATCTCAGAGCTGAAGTCAGTTGCTGCCACCCACAGACGCAGAATATCGGCGCCGTACTTGTTCATCACATCCTGCGGCGATACCACGTTACCCACAGACTTGGACATCTTGCGGCCTTCGCCATCGACGGTGAAACCGTGGGTCAGAACCTGCTTGTAGGGTGCACAACCCTTAATTGCAATACTGGTCTTGAGCGAGGACTGGAACCAGCCACGGTGCTGGTCAGAGCCTTCCAGATACATATTGGCCGGGAATTCCAGGCCCTCTGTACGATCCAGTACCGAGTAGTGAGTCACACCGGAATCAAACCAGACATCCAGCGTATCCAGTACTTTCTCATACTGATCAGCTTCATCACCCAGCAGTTCAGCCGCGTCCAGATCAAACCAGGCATCGATACCGGTCTGCTCAACTTTCAGCGCCACCTCTTCGATCAGACGGGCAGTCTCAGGATGCAGCTCACCGGTGGTTTTATTGACAAACAACGCGATCGGCACACCCCAGGTGCGCTGACGGGATACACACCAGTCCGGGCTCTGCTCAACCATCGCCTCAATACGGTTCTGGCCCCAGCCCGGAAACCACTCGACCTGCTTGATCGCATCCAGGGCATCCTGCTTCAGACCTTTCTCTTCCATGCTGACAAACCACTGCGGTGTGGCACGGTAGATCAGCGGCGTCTTGGTACGCCAGCAGTGCGGGTAGCTGTGCTCAAACTTCTTCTGCAGCAGCAGGCGATCATTCGCTTCCAGCGCCGCAACAATGGCATCTTCAACCTTGTAAACGTGCTGACCGGCAAACTCGCCGGCATTGTCGGTATAAACACCATCAGGACCGACCAGATTCAGGGTTTCGATACCGTAAGCACGGCCCACATTGAAGTCATCCACACCGTGATCCGGCGCCGTGTGCACCGCACCGGTACCAGCTTCGGTGGTGACATGGTCACCCAGAATCACCGGCACCTGTTTGTCGTAGAACGGGTGATGCAGCGGCAGATTTTCCAGCGCGGCGCCTTTGCAACGGCCCACCACACTATAGTCTTCGATGCCGTAACGCTGCATCGCATCTTCCACCAGCGCTTCGGCCAGCAGCAGGCGCTCACCGTTGGCCTGCACCAGCACGTAATCCAGTTCGGCATTCAGAGACACCGCCTGGTTCGCAGGCAGCGTCCATGGCGTGGTGGTCCAGATAACCACTGACGCTGCGCCATCGCCGGACAGATCTTCAAAGCGACTCAGGAAGTCAGTTTCATCAACCGGCGCAAAACGCACATCGATCGCCAGTGAGAACTTGTCCTGATATTCAACTTCCGCTTCCGCCAGGGCAGAACCGCCTACCACACTCCAGTAAACCGGCTTGTAGCCTTTTACCAGGTGACCATTTTCAGCGATACGACCCAGCGCACGGATGATGTTCGCTTCGGTCTCAAAGTTCATGGTCAGGTACGGCTTGTCCCAGTCACCCAGAACACCCAGACGGATAAAGTCTTTCTTCTGGCCATCAACCTGACGGGCAGCGTATTCACGGCACTTCTTACGGAAGTCAGAAAAAGACAACTTAACGCCAGCCTTACCGTGCTTCTTCTCAACATTGTGCTCAATCGGCAGACCGTGGCAGTCCCAACCCGGTACATATGGCGCATCAAAGCCCGCCAGGGTACGGGACTTAACAATAATGTCCTTCAGAATTTTGTTAACCGCGTGACCGATATGAATATCACCATTGGCGTACGGCGGGCCATCATGCAGAATAAACTTGTCACGACCTGCACTGACTTCACGAATCTTCTGGTACAGATCCATTTTCTGCCACTGTTTCAGCATCTGAGGCTCGCGCTGAGCCAGATTACCGCGCATCGGGAACTTGGTATTTGGCAAGTTCAGGGTCGGTTTATAATCGGTCATTGTTGTAATCGCTTCTGGATCGGTTATTTGGCCTGATCGGCACCTGCCAGGAAAAATGCCCTGGCCTGTTCAACATCATCATTAATCTGTTGCTTGAGTTTATCCAGCCCGTCGAACTTCTGCTCCGGACGGATAAATGCCTGAAATTCTACGTTCAGCAACTTACCGTAGAGGTCGGCATTAAAATCAAATAAGTGGGCTTCCAGTACCGGATGGGTACCGTTCACAGTCGGACGCATGCCTACATTACAGACACCCTGAGCTCTGACACCTTCATCGGTAGCAGTCACTGCATACACACCCACTAACGGGCAGGCAAAACGATGCATTCTCACATTCGCAGTAGGTGTACCTAACTGACGCCCAAGCTTCTGTCCGTGCATCACCCGACCTGCCACACTGTAGCGACGCCCTAACAGACGCTCGGCCAGATCAAGCTTATTCGCCTGTAACGCAGTACGGATACGACTACTACTGACCCGCTCACCTTCAACATCAAAGGTTTCGGTATTCGCCACAGTAAAACCATAGCGCTCGCCACTGCTACGCAGCATTGCGTAATCACCGCTGCGATCGCAGCCAAAGCGGAAGTCATCGCCTACCACAAAGTGCTTAACCGCCAGACCTTTCAGCAACAGTTCGTCAACAAACTGATCTGCCGACATCGAGCGCAAGCGCTCGTTAAAGGTCAGGCACAACACCCGGTCGACACCCTGCTTCTGCAACAGGCGCACTTTCTCACCAAAGCGTGTCAGCCGTGGCGGCGCATCATGGCCACTGAAGAACTCGCGAGGCTGCGGCTCAAAGATAATGACCACAGTCGGCAGATTCAGCTCCGCACCTTTTCTCAGGACCTGCTGCAAAACCTGCTGGTGACCAAGATGCACACCATCAAAGTTGCCGATCGTTGCAACACAGCCTTTATGCTTGTCGCGCAGATTATGCAAACCCCGAATCAGTTCCATGTCACCTCAGCCCGTATAAATCAAAAATAGCGCGGAATTATACCCCAGTTCACCGCCGATAAGCCATGCATCGCCAGCGATTATCAGTGCCTGAGATGCCGCGGCCTGAGACCACCGACTACCATCACTACGACATAGGCTGCAATACCGACACCCACCAATAGCGCCATCTGCATAACTCGCTGCCACAAACCATACGCCAGCCATTGCTCAGGCGTACCGGCCAACCAGATCAGCAACGCCACCATTACACCATTCGCAAGCAACAACTGCACAACGAACTTACCCCAACCAGGCTGCCAGCTGAACACGCCATCCCGAATCAGCCCGCGCAGCAGCAAACCCGCATTAAGAAACGCTGATAGCGTCGTTGCCAGCGCCAGCCCGACATGCGCCAGCGGCCAGATCAGAATCAGGTTAAACACCATATTCACCACCATCGCGATAATGCCTACCTTAACCGGCGTTTTAGTATCCTGACGGGAGAAATAACCCGGCGCCAACACCTTGATCAGCATAAAGGCCAGCAAACCACAGGCATACGCACGCAGACTCATCGCCGCCATGGTTACATCACGGTCAGCCATCTCGCCATAATGGAACAGTGTTGCAATCAGAGGTTCAGCCAGGACCAGTAGCGCCATCGCCGACGGCACACCGATCAGCAATACCATCCGCATCGCCCAATCCAGAGTACGGGCAAAATGTTCAGTACTCTTTTCAGCATGTTTACGAGACAGACTGGGTAGAATCACCGTGGCGATAGCAATACCGAATACCCCAAGAGGAAGCTCTGCCAGACGGTCAGAATAATATAACCATGACACACTACCAGTTTGCAGGAAGGAGGCCAGCAGCGTATCCAGCAGCAGGTTTATCTGACTCACCGAGACACCAAATAAAGCTGGCACCATCAGCACCATAATCCGCTTTACACCCTCATGCTTGAAATCAGCTTTAGGGGTAGGCAGCAGACGCAAGCGCCATAAAAACGGCATCTGAAACAACAACTGCGCAGTGCCGGCAATCAGCACCCCCAGCGCCAGCGCCATCACCGGCTGATCAAATACCGGCTGCAACCAGATCGCCGCGCCGATCAGTGACAGATTCAGCAATACCGGAGTAAAAGCCGGCACAGCGAAACGCTCATAACTATTGAGAATACTGCCCGCCAGGGCGGTCATGGAGATCAAGAACAGATACGGAAAAGTCAGGCGTAACATGTCCACAGCCAACTCGTATCGCACCGGATCGTTCAGATAGAAGCCTGGGGCGAACAGCGCCGCCAGGACTGGTGCGCCAACCACCCCCAGCGCAGTCACCAGCATCAGCACCAGACCGAGACTACCTGCCACCCGATCAACCAACTGCTTAACCGCGGCGAGATCCTTAAGGCTGCGATATTCAGACAACACCGGCACAAAGGCCTGAGAAAAAGCCCCCTCGGCAAATAAGCGGCGCAAGAAATTAGGAATTTTAAAAGCTACAAAGAACGCATCGGCACTGCTGCCTGCCCCAAAATAATTGGCCACCACGACGTCACGCACCAATCCCAACACCCGGGAAAGCATCGTCATCAAGCCTACTACAGCACTCGAACGCAGCAGACTCCGGCTTTTTTCTGCAGGCTTGGATGACGGGGTTTGGGACTCAGACACAGGCTTTTCCATGAACAGTGTATGTATAATGCGCTGAATGATAACGACTCCCGGGGGAAAATGCTCCCCCGACGCACAGAATCTGCATCGATTAGCTCAACCAATCTATTGACAGCAGCGCTACAAACATGAATAATCTCGCGTCTTAAAAATTTGGATGTAGTGCAATGCTTATACAGCGCCGATTAAGCGCCAGAAGCCAGCTCTTCATCTGCTAATCAATCTGTATCAGTTAAAAGGAGTCGGATCGTGGCAAATTCCGCAGGATCCCGTAAACGCGCTCGCCAAGCCGAGAAGCGCCGTCAACACAACGCGAGCCTGCGTTCTATGGTTCGCACTTACATCAAAAAAGTTGCTGCTGCTATCGAAAGCGGTGACCACGCTGCTGCATCTGCAGCTTTCGTTGCTGCTCAGCCAGTAATGGACAGCGCAGTAACTAAAGGCGTTTACAACAAGAACCAGGTAGCACGTAAGAAGAGCCGCCTGAACGCTGCAATCAAAAAGCTGGCTGCATAATCTCTGATTAGCACCAAGCAATAAAAAAACCGGCATTCGAGGCTGTGTAAAAACAGCTTTAATTGAGCGGTTTTGATTATCAAGAGCCCTGCGTTAGCGGGGCTCTTTGCTTTTCAAGTGATCAATTAATCATTATGCCCGCACCTGAAGCAGTCCGAGCAATCGTTCCGCCCCTATATGGTTCATTAACCGCGTCAGGTTATAAGCCAGCACGCTTAACCCCATTTCTGCATCCGCACCGTTTTTTCCCCAACAACTGAAGCGTCGCAACCCCATCATCTGTTTTATATGCCCGAAGGGACGCTCTACCGTCGCTGCCCGTGTTTTCATTAAACCGGGATCATCATCTATCCGTTTCTGACTCCGCTCTAATGCATCTTCATAAAAGTGGCGACTGATCCAGCGCTGTTTGGCGCTTGTGCAGCGAGACTGCTGAGGACAGGTGTCGCAGCCAACGCGGGTATACTGATACAACTTCTTTGCTGTGTTTTTCGTCTTCTGCGTCAGGATCTGGCCTGCCGGACAGGCGTACTGATTCTTCTCTGCATCATAGCGGAAGTCGCTCTTCTGATAGTGATCTTTTTTCGGATTGCTGGAACGGTTAGTCGGTACATTCGGCGTGATATCTGACTCTTCACAGGCCGCTAATTGTTCACCATTGGAGTAGCCTGCATCGGCGAGTATCTCCAATGCCTTTGCCTTCAGTTCCGTTTTAACGGCTTTGGCCATCGGCTCCAGCTGGCGATTATCTGAGCCTTGATCGGTGATGTCGTAATGCACGATCAGCCCCGTGTTTGTTTCAACCGCTGTCTGGACATTGTAGCCGACCACGATCCCGTCCCGGCCTGAACGCATACGCCGGGCTTCGGGCTCTGTCTCACAGCAGTGCTTTGCTCCGGTATCCGCCATTGTCTGAGCACCCGCGTTCAGCGCTCTTTGCCGGTTCTGCAACTGCTTTAACGCTTTCTGGATATCCCCCCGGTTTTGCGTGTCGTCCTGCTCTGAGGCTTTAAGCTGTTTAAGATAGTCGTCGATGCGATACTCAAGATGGCGTTGAAGTTTACTTAGTTGCTCGGACTTATAGGTTTTATCCATACTCGCAGCGGCTTTAAACTTGCTGCCATCAATGGCTACAATGCGGCCATCGAGCAAATCTGCCTCCCGGCAAAAACGGATAAAGGCACGGCAGGCTTGCCTTATCGCATGACTGTTCTGCTGCCGGAAGTTGGCCAGTGTTTTAAAGTCCGGCGCCAGGCGTTTCAGCAGCCAGACCACTTCCAGATTGCGATGGCACTCTTTTTCAAGTCGGCGGGTACTGCGCAGCTGATTGAGGTAACCGTACAGATAGAGCTTGAGCAGATCACCGGGATGGTAGGGTTTACGGCCTGTTGTTTTGGTTTGGGCATAAGTAAACCCCAGCGCCGCCATATCGAGCTGATCAACGTAGGCATCAATAATGCGTACGGGGTTATCAGCACTGACATAGTCATCCAGTCTTTCAGGGAACAGCGTACTTTGCTGCCGGGACTCACCTTGTATATGACGCATAAAAAATACCCGCATAAATGTATGCGGGTATTTTTACCGATTATGAGGCGTTTTTACACAGCCTCATTCGCCGGTTTTTTTATGTCTGCCATTCCTGATATCAGGCAAGCACCAGATTATCCCGGTGCACCAACTCTTCTTCACCGACAAATCCCAGCAGCGCCTCAATCTTCGAACTCGGCTTACCGATAATCTTCTGCGCATCTTCAATGCCGTAGTTCACCAGACCGCGAGCGATCACATGCCCCTGCTCATCGGAGATCACCACCATCTCACCACGGGAGAACGACCCGGTAACCGCCTTAACGCCAGCAGGCAACAGACTCTTACCCCGCTCAACCAGAGCCTTCACCGCACCCGCATCCAGCGTGACTGTACCCCGCGCCTGCAAATGACCGGCAATCCACTGCTTACGCGCAGCCATTGGTGACTGCTCTGGCACCAGCACCGTACCCAGATCTTCCGCTTTGCGCAACTTGAGCAGCACATCATCTTCACGACCACTTGCAATCACAGTGACAGCACCGGAACGCGCCGCCAGCTTGGCCGCACGCACCTTGGTTGCCATACCACCCTGACCCAGCTTACCACCACCGCCTGCCATGGCATCCAACGAGCTGTCACCCGCCATCGCTTCAGAGATCAGCGTCGCATCCGGATTGCTGCGCGGATCAGCAGTATAAAGACCGTTCTGATCAGTCAGAAGAATCAGCGCATCCGCCTCTACCAGGTTTGCAACCAGTGCCCCCAGAGTATCGTTATCACCAAAGCGAATCTCTTTAGTTACCACAGTGTCGTTTTCATTTACAACCGGCACCACACCCACAGATAACAGGGTTTTCAGGGTTGCCTGAGCATTCAGATAGCGCTTGCGGTTAGAGTGATCTTCATGGGTCAGCAGGATCTGAGCCGTATGAGTTTCATGACGCTTGAAGTTAGTTTCATACGCCTGCACCAGCCCCATCTGACCGACGGCAGCCGCAGCCTGCAACTTATAGATTTCATGAGGACGTTCCTGCCAACCCAGTCGCACAATGCCTTCAGCAATCGAGCCGGAGGATACCAGCACAATCTCAACACCTTCACTGCGCAACTGCGCCAGCTGATCCACCCAGCGACTGATCGCCGAGAGATCCAACCCCTCACCATCATTAGTAAGTAACGCACTACCAATTTTAACCACCCAGCGGCGGGAAGTTGTCAGCTTATTACGCGCTTCACTCACGTCAGAGTCTCTCTATACCTGGACTGATTGATCAGTACTTCACATATTCCACTTCAACGTCGTAATCATCATCGTCGAAGTCATCAAAATCGTCGTCGCCGCGACGCTTGGCACGAATTTCGTCACGCATCTGTTCAATACGGGCACGACCTTCACGATCAATCGCACGACGCATCGCCGCCTGCTCTTCTGCCAGCTCCGGATCTTCTGCAAGCGCTTCAGCCTGCTCATCCAGAAAACGCTGAATATCCTGCACCAGTTGCTGGGTACCCATCTTATTGATAGCAGAGACACGGTACACAGGACCTTCCCAGCCCAGCGCATCAACCACCGCCTGACAACGCTCTTCCTGCTCCTCTTCCGGAACCATATCAAGCTTATTCAGCACCAGCCAACGCGGCTGCTGCGCCAGCGTCGGACTGAACTTCTCCAACTCTCTGGCAATCACCTGAGCCGATTCACCCGGCGTAACTTCATCCCACGGCGCCATAT
This sequence comes from uncultured Amphritea sp., assembly GCA_963669425.2. Classification (GTDB taxonomy): domain Bacteria; phylum Pseudomonadota; class Gammaproteobacteria; order Pseudomonadales; family Balneatricaceae; genus Amphritea. The sequence continues at coordinate 1,388,968 of CAXXNC010000001.1, read as the reverse complement.
CAACCAGATGCAGAAGAATGCGATTGCGCGCCAGATGCTTAAGGAAACGGATACCCAGACCCGCACCTTCTGCAGCACCCTCAATAATCCCCGGAATATCGGCGATCACAAAGCTACGATGCTTCTCAGTACGCACCACACCCAGATTCGGCACCAGCGTGGTGAATGGGTAGTTCGCGACTTTAGGCTTCGCGGCAGAAACTGAACGGATAAAAGTTGATTTACCAGCATTCGGCAAGCCCAGCAGACCCACATCCGCCAGCACCTTCAGCTCCAGCTTAACGTTACGGGTTTCGCCCATACTGCCATTGGTGGTCTGGCGCGGAGCGCGGTTCACACTGCTCTTAAAGCGGGTATTACCAAGACCGTGGAAACCGCCCTGGGCGATCTTCTCTACCTGACCCACTTCGGTCATATCAGCCAGCACTTCATCAGTATCGATATCCACAACCGTGGTACCGACCGGCACTTTCAGAACCAGCTCTTCGCCCTTGGCACCGGTACAGTTACGGCTCATGCCGTTCTGACCATTTTCCGCCTTATAGCGCGGCTGAAAGCGGTAGTCGATCAGGGTATTCAGAGACTCATCCGCCTCAACAAATACCGAACCGCCATCACCGCCATCACCGCCATCCGGCCCACCTTTGGCGACAAATTTTTCACGTCGAAAGCTCAGACAACCATTACCGCCTTTACCGGCTTCAATGGTAATTGTGGCTTCATCTACAAATTTCACGATACACCTCCAGATATACTGGAATTCTAGCCTTTCTCAGAACCGGCTGTTGCAAACACACACATTATTCAGACTTAAGATCCGATGCACTTGCAACAACAGGCTCCCCACAAACAAAAAAAGCCCCGCACCGCGGAGCTTTTTTCAGCATAAAAGCCGGATTAAGCGGTTTCTACAGTGATGTATTTACGCTTTTGCGGGCCTTTAACAACAAACTTAACAACGCCGTCTGCAGTTGCAAACAGAGTATGGTCTTTACCCATACCTACGTTTTCACCAGCGTGGAATTTAGTACCGCGCTGACGAACCAGGATGTTACCTGCTGCTACTGCCTGACCACCGAAGCGCTTAACACCTAAGCGTTTCGACTCGGAATCGCGACCGTTACGCGTACTACCTGCTGCCTTCTTATGAGCCATTTGTCACTCTCCTATCAAACAGTCTTAGGCACTGATGCCTGTGATTTTAACTTCGGTGTAGTGCTGACGGTGACCCATCTGCTTCATGTGGTGCTTACGACGCTTGAACTTCATGATATGAACTTTCTTAGCGCGACCGTGGCTTACAACCTCAGCTGCAACCTTAGCACCTTCAACTACTGGCGCGCCGATTTTTACATCGTCACCGTTAGCAACCAGCAGAACACGATCGAATTCTACGTTGGAACCCGCTTCTGCAGCCAGTTTTTCCAGCTTCAGAGTTTGGCCTTCCTGAACACGGTACTGCTTACCGCCGCTCACAATTACTGCGTACATTTTAATCTCCAGATTTAAAACCCGCCCTGCTACTGTTTAAGACGCCTACTTCTAAGGGCTTCAGCTATCTGCCCTATTGTAGGGAGCGAATTTGGATGGGTTAGGGCGCGAGATTATATAGAAACTCAAATCCGGACTCAAGTATTATTCAACAGTCTTGATGTGCTTTCTTGACACCCGCAAACGCACCCCCTAGCATGCGCCATACATTTTCTGAGTATTAGTATCTGTTCCCATGCTGCCACATCAGTTGAACCCTGCGATCGAGCCGCAATTTGAAGCGGTCAATGAGTACATTATCAACCATCTGCACTCCGGCGTCCCGCTGGTTGAGAAGATTGGTCACTACATTGTCGAAAGTGGCGGTAAACGCATCCGCCCACTACTGGTACTGCTCGCAGCCAACGCCGCCAACTATAAAGGCGAACAACACGTATCTCTGGCAGCCGTGATTGAATTTATCCACACCGCCACGCTGCTGCATGATGACGTTGTCGATAACTCCGAACTGCGTCGTGGCAATGATACCGCCAACGCTAAATGGGGCAACGCTCCCAGCGTACTGGTTGGCGACTTCCTTTATTCCCGAGCCTTTCAGATTATGGTCCAGATCGGCAGCATGGAAGTGATGGAGGTAATCTCCAACGCCACCAACATCATCGCCGAAGGTGAGGTTCTGCAGCTACTGAACGCGAAGAACCCGGACACGACCGAAGATGCTTACATGCAGGTGATTCTGGGCAAAACAGCGATGTTGTTTGAAGCCGCCACCGAATCCGGTGCGATCCTGGCACAAGCCTCCGCCGAAGAACGTGAAGCCCTGCGCTTGTATGGCCGCCATATCGGTATCGCCTTCCAGATTATCGACGATGTAATGGATTACCTGAGCACCGCCGAAGAGATGGGCAAAAACGTCGGCGACGACCTGGCTGAAGGCAAAGCAACGCTGCCACTGATACACGCCATGCGCGAAGGCAACGACGAGCAACGCCAACTGATCCGTCAGGCAATTCGCAAGGGTGGTCTGGATGATCTGCAACCAATCATGGAAATTGTCCACAGCACCAGCTCAATCGATTACGCCCGCAATACAGCCTACGCTGAAGCAGACAAAGCGATCGCCGCCCTGGACGCCCTGCCGGATACATCATTCAAAGCCACAATGATCCAGCTGGCCGACCTCGCGGTTAAGCGAAAGAGCTAAACTCAAGAACGCGCCCAAGGGCGCGTTTTTTGTTAGTGGCTAGTGGCTAGTGGCTAGTGGCTAGTGGCTAGTGGCTATCAGTATTTGGCTCAACATCCGATACAGCCAAGCTTTTTCCAGCAAGCCTCGTTTACGAGACGGTCCAGCCACTATTCACCCAGAACCAAATCGGCACGAGGACGTACCTCGCTACAATGTAATTTGAAACTCCACAGCTACGTTCGCTTTTTCCAGCAAGCAGCTCCGCTGCGTCCCGCGAGTCTCGTTTTCGAGACGGTCCAGCCACTATTTACCCAACACCAGATCGGCACGAGGACGTGCCTCACTACGCCGTAAATTCATACTCAGCAGCAGCCCTTCGCTTTTTCTTGCAAGCAGCTAATCGCGGCAAGATGCCGCTCCCACATGCACCAAACCAAGCGACTACGCTTTTTCTAGCAAGCAGCTTTGCTGCGTCTAGCAAGGAGGGCTTTGCCCACCGGTCAAGCAAGGAAGGCTTCGCCTTCCGTTCCAGCCACTATCGGCAAGCTACGCTTGCCGATCCCTCAACACATACACCGTCTCGGTTTCCAGTCGCCCGCCTTTACCTTCACCCTGCTCGACAAACAGCTTCTCAATATCAAAACGCTGATCGTACAACTCCCGAACTTCTGTTTCAGTTACCGAAAACGGAGGCCCCTGAGGCTCATCAAATTCGAGAGTTATCAACAGGATGGATACACCAGAAGGGAGCTTTTCAATCAGGCTCTGAACATATTGTTTACGCATCTCCGGCGGAAATGCCACCAACGCTGCACGGTCATAGACCCAGGCAAATGAGTCATAGCAGTGCTGAGGCAACGCAAAGAAATCGCCACAATACAGATCCAGCCCATCTACACTGCGAACCTGAAAACCATCCCGCTCCTGCTTTTCTGCAGCAACCTCCTGCTCATCAAAAAATGCCCGACAGGCCAGCTCACTCAACTCTACCCCAAGCACATCATGCCCCTGCTCACGCAGCCAGAGCATATCGAGCGTTTTACCGCACAGAGGCACAAGAACACGTCCTTCACCCTGCGCATTCAACGCCGACCCCCCCCGTTTCAGTAATGGATTACTCTCCGGCAAATGGAAGCCGATCCGCCCCTCTGCCCAACGATCGTGCCAAAAGTCACTGTGCATATGTCTGAAAACCCCGAAAAAGTGCGCTTAAACGCCTGAATTTGCCGTTTTTGCTGATACAAGTCGTGATACTGACCGACTTACCCGGTATAATTGCGCGATATTTTGGCTAAAAAAACAGTGGATATACAGTTCCAATGACAAGACCTTCCTCATTCAATCGCGAAGAACTTCTGCAGTGCGGTCACGGCGAAATGTTCGGCGAGGGCAATGCCCGTCTGCCAATCGACAACATGCTGATGATGGATCGCATCACTATGATCACCGGTGAAGGTGGTAAATTCGGCAAAGGCTATATCGAAGCGGAACTGGATATCCATCCTGATCTGTGGTTCTTCACCTGCCACTTCCCAACTGACCCTGTAATGCCTGGCTGCCTGGGCCTGGATGCTATGTGGCAGCTGGTTGGCTTCTTCCTGGGCTGGCGTGGCAACAAAGGCCGCGGTCGCGCCCTGGGTTCCGGCGAAGTTAAATTCACCGGTCAAATTCTGCCAACCTCCAAAAAAGTTACTTACCGTATCGACCTGAAACGCGTTATCGAGCGTAAGCTGGTAATGGGTATCGCTGATGGCTCTGTTTCTGTTGATGGTCGCGAAATCTACACCGCTACAGACCTTCGTGTCGGACTGTTCACGTCCACCGATAACTTCTGATCAGTCGCTGCCTGCGGGCAGCGCTCAGCTGTAACGTTTACAAACACAGAATTACTATAAGAGAGGCATCCTATGAGACGCGTCGTTGTTACCGGAATGGGCATCGTTTCCTGCCTGGGTACTGATAAAGAAACCGTCTTGGACTCCCTGAAAGAGGGCCGCTCCGGCATCAAGTTCCAGGAAGAGTACAAAGAAATGGGCTTCCGCAGTCACGTTGCCGGCAGCGTTGATCTGGATTACACCGATCTGATCGACCGCAAACTGGTGCGTTTCATGGGCGATGCTGCGGCATACGCGTACCTGTCCATGGAGCAGGCGATCAAAGATGCAGGCCTGACAGAAGAACAGGTTTCCAATGTTCGCACCGGCCTGATTGCAGGCTCCGGCGGCGCATCTTCTGCTGATATCGTTGAGACCGCTGACATTCTGCGCGACAAAGGCGTACGCCGTGTTGGTCCATACCGCGTAACCCGCACCATGGGCAGCACCGTATCTGCTTGTCTGGCGACGCCATTCAAGATTAAGGGTGTTAACTACTCAATCACTTCCGCATGCGCGACCAGCGCACACTGTATCGGTAACGCGATGGAGCAGATCCAGCTGGGTAAGCAGGACATCGTATTTGCTGGCGGCGGTGAAGAACTGCACTGGTCCCTGAGTGTGATGTTTGATGCGATGGGCGCACTGTCTACCAAGTACAACGACACGCCTGAGAAAGCATCCCGCGCATATGATGCTAACCGTGACGGTTTCGTAATCGCTGGCGGTGGCGGCATGCTGGTACTGGAAGACTACGAGCACGCGAAAGCCCGTGGCGCGAAGATCTACGCGGAACTGGTTGGCTACGGTGCGACCTCTGACGGTTATGACATGGTTGCGCCATCCGGTGAAGGCGCTGTACGCTGCATGCAGCAGGCGATGGGCACTGTTGAAGGTAGTATCGACTACATCAACTCTCACGGCACCTCTACTCCTGCTGGCGACATTCAGGAACTGAAGGCGATGAAAGAAACCTTCGGTGATGAAATGCCACCGGTAAGCTCTACCAAATCTCTGACCGGCCACTCTTTGGGTGCTACCGGTGTTCAGGAAGCGATCTACAGCCTGCTGATGATGGAAAACGATTTCATCTGCGCATCGGCTAACATCGAAGAGCTGGATCCTGCCGCAGAAGGCATGCCGGTTGTGACTGAGCGTCGCGACGGTGTTGATCTGCAACGTGTTATGTCCAACAGCTTCGGCTTTGGCGGCACCAACTCTACTCTGGTATTCCAGAAGATGGCAGACTAAGCGTTTACCGCTGATAAAAAACGGGACCTTGCGTCCCGTTTTTTTGTGCCTGTATTTCGGTCTGATAGCCGTCTTGTCATTAACGCTCTAGCAACTGCGGGTACTTCCGCAGATAAGCCCGCAACTGATGGTAAGTCAGCCCCAGATACTCCGCAGTATGCTTCTGATGATAGTTGTGCTGTTGCAACGCCCGCTTCAGCAAACCGGATTCAAACTCCGCTACCTGCTGCTTAATATTACACTGCACATTTTCTGATATCGGTGGCATTACAGCTTCCGCTGAAACTGGCTCTGATACAACCTGCTCAGCAACCGAATCCTCCCAGGGCACCCGGAAAGGATTCAGAATTATCGTATCAAGAGGCGCCTCAGCATCCACATGACGATAGAGGCTGCGTTCAATGACATTCTTCAGTTCACGGATATTGCCGGGCCAGTGATAGCTCAGCAGATCATTAACAGCAGCCTGAGTAAAACCTGCAAACACCGGCCAGTCCAGCTCCCGGCACATCGCCATAGCAAAACTCTCAGCCAGCAGCAGTATATCGCCATCACGTAATCTCAGAGGCGGTAGATGCAGTACATCGAACGCCAGACGATCCAACAGATCCGCCCGGAACTCGCCCCGCTCTGCTAAGGTAGGCAGATCGGCATTGGTGGCCGCCACGACACGCACATCGACACGTAACGTCTGCTGCCCACCGAGCCGCTCCAGCTCGCCATACTCAATCGCCCGCAACAGTTTCTCCTGCACTCGGGTTGAGGCCGTGGCGAGTTCATCCAGAAACAGAGTACCTTCATGGGCTCGCTCAAAGCAGCCCTTTACCTGCCGGGTCGCGCCGGTAAATGCCCCCGCCTCATGACCAAACAGAGCCGATTCAAGCAGCGACTCACTCAGCGCCGCACAATTGAGCTTAATAAACGGCTTATCCCAGCGACTGGACAGATAGTGCAGTCGCTGCCCCATCAGCTCTTTACCTGTGCCTCGCTCACCGACCACCAGCACGGGCTTATTGAGCGGCGCTACCAGACTCAACTGCTCCAACGCAGCGTCGAAACTGTCAGACTCACCGATAATGGCGGGCATATCCATTTAGCTTATTTAGCCTCATTTAATAGCTTTATTAGCTACAAAGTGTATTTATTAACTAAAGCAGATTCAAACCCGAATATAACAAAAAACCTAAAAGCTCATTAGAAACATAAAGTTATAAGATAAATACCGATTCTGGCACGGTACTGGCTATATCCATAGGGAGAAACAAAGAAACATATTCATCTAACAGGAGACCATCATGGGTATTTTTTCTCGTTTTCAGGATATCGTGAATTCCAACATTACTTCCCTGCTGGATCGCGCCGAAGATCCTAAGAAGATGATCCGCCAGATGATTCAGGAGATGGAAGACACCCTGATCGAAGTCCGCACGACTTCAGCTAAGCTGATTGCGGACAAAAAAGAGCTACAGCGCCGCATTGAACTGCTGCACGAAGAAGCCAAAGACTGGCTGAAGAAAACCGAGCTGGCGATCAGCAAAGGCCGTGAAGACCTGGCCAAAGGCGCATTGCTGGAGAAACGCAGAGTCGAAGATGCAGCCGAAGCTGGCGATCAGGAATTGTCACTGCTGAATGAGCAACTGGAGATTCTCAATGATGAGATTGGCCAGCTACAAAGCAAGCTGGAATCTGCCAAAGCAAAACAGAAAGAGCTGCTGATCCGGGAGCAAACCGGTAAATCCCGTCTGGAGATTCGCAAGCAGAGCAACCGGGAAACACTGAACCGGGCGCTTGATAAGTTTGAACAATACGAGCGCCGGCTGGATGATCTCGAAGGACAGGTTGAATCCTACGATATGGGTAAAGGCCATAAAGCCAGTCTCGCCGATGAGATCAACGACCTGGCGGTGGCTGATGACATTCAGCAGGAACTGGACGCTATCAAAAGCAAAATGAACGATAAAGCTGAATAGGCGAAGCGCATATGAGTGCAACACTATTTTTTTTCGTGCCTTCGGTGGTATTTCTCACCATCGTTGCGCCCCTGTGGCTGATCCTGCATTACTGGAGCAAGCATAAGTCCAGACAGGGACTATCACAGGATGAGGAGCAGCTGCTGGAGCAGATGGCAGGTACCATCGAAGGTCTGGAGCAGCGCATTCACACACTGGAACGCATTCTCGACAATCAGCATCAGGGCTGGCAACGGGATCAGTCCTGAAGCCGAACCAAGGAGAACATTATGCAGAACAACAGCGCCAATAAAGCTAACGGCTACAACCGCGATCTGTACCGCAACCCCAAGCGAGGCCTGTTGGCAGGTATTTGCGCAGGCCTGGCGGACTATTTCAATATCCCGATCTGGGTTGCACGCCTTATCGCTATCAGTTTGTTTATCTTTGTTACCCAGCTATTTGTGATCGCTTATATCGCCGGGATCTTCCTTCTGGCTAAGCGTCCGGCTCAGCGGACCTATGGACATGAACAAACCGAACAACAAACAAAGCAGGACCGCAATCCGTTCAACTATCAGAAACCTGCGGGACAGCGACTGCGGGCTATCCATGAGCGCCTGCAGGCCTTGGATAAAAAGCTCAGAAAAATGGAAGGTTACGTAACATCCAAGCGCTATCAGTTTAACCGGGAAATTAACGATCTGTAGAGATAGCGCCTGATCAGACTCTGCATTTCAATAAAAAACACAGCCCTGTGGCTGTGTTTTTTTGTATCCGTATTGCTGAAATATATGGTTCATCGCGCTTTACCGGGAAAGGCGTCCTTAATCTTCAGGAAGAAGTAAGCCTTGTCCCGGTAGCCATAGGCCATCCGCTTCAGCACTTTGATCTTGTTGTTCATCCCTTCCAGAACACTGGTGTTTAAGCGGTAACGGGCACTGGATACGATTCCTTCAAGATAATTGCCTAAACGTCTGGCGAAGAGCTGCAGGGCGTAAATACCACTCTTTTCAGCCATAGCTAGCCAGCTTTCCCAACGGGCTCTCGCGGTTTTCTCATCAGGTGCATACCAGAGTTCTTTGAGCTGCGCTTTCAGAATGTAAACGGTCGTTAATGGCGCGTTTGCGGCAAGCAACTCATCCAGCTTGTTTACTTGGTCGGGTGCGAGGTTCTCGGGGTTACGCAATAACAACCAGCGGCTGCGTTTAACCATACGCCTTGCTGGCTTATCGTGACGTAGTTGATTGGCTTGATCGACCCGCACCCGGTCGATAACTTCGCGACCGTACTTGGCAACCACGTGAAAGAGATCGTAGACCACGCAAGCCTTTGGGCAATGCTGCTTAACCTCCAGGTCGAATGCTGTGTTCATATCCATCGCGACAGCCTCTATGTTCTGACAGGCCTCGCCCAACCAGTGAAAGAACGGTCGTATCGCTTCACGACTTCGCCCCTCGCCGATCCATAGCACCTGCTGTGTATCGGCACAGATCACGACGGTCGCGTAGCGGTGCCCCTTGTGAAGCGCGAATTCATCCATGATTAACCGTCGCAGCTTACTCCGATCCGGTGGAACAATATCGCGGGCCAAACGCTGTTTATCGATATTCTTGACCGTATGCCAGTGCAAGCTCAGCAACTGTGAGACATGACGTATCGGCAGGATCTTGGTTAAAGCTTCAACCCAACAGCGCATGGCGTGGGTGAGACGAAATCGACCTGACAGCCAGTCGATGCGCTCCAGCGTTGGGCCGCAGTGAGTACATCGCAGGCGCCGAACGGGTACATCCAGCCAGACTTTGTAGTCGAAAAGATCTCGCTCACGAGCCCGTCTTATCCGTCGGTCATGAATCTGAGTACAGGGTGCGTTACAACCACTGCAGCGAGGTGTGTAGTCAGGGTCAGGTCGCAGTAGGATTAACAGCGATTGGTCAGAGAAGGCTTCATAGCAATCAATCTCGAAGCCTTCCCAGAAAAGGTTAAGCAGGTTAGCATCCATGTTGGCGGTGGTGTTGGTTAGCTGAGGTTTTGGTCGACAACAGCTTAACCGGAAGGCACCACCGTCTCCTTCCTAATTCCCCCTAACCCGCGAAGAACCAAATATATTCAGCCTGATTGCAGCCTCAGGCCTCTTGTTTCAGCAGGTTCATTTCCTGCATCTGTCGTTCAATCCAACCGGCAGACGCATCATGAATCTCATCCACAGACAGCTCCGTTGTATCCACAGGCTGACCGATACGCACCGTGATCGTACCCGGATACTTCACATAGCTCTTACTTGGCCAGAACAGACCCGCATCGTGCACCAGCGGGATAATTGGCGCTTTATCACTAGCTGCCAGCATCGCTCCGCCCTTGTTGAACTTACCCAGCTTGCCATTTTCTACCCGGGTACCCTGAGGAAAGATCACCACATTGATATCATCCTGCAGTCGCTTTTTACCCTGGGTCAGCAACTGCTTCAGCGCTCCCCGACGCTTACTGCGATCCAGTGCAATCGGTTGCAGCATACCTAGCGCCCAGCCAAAGAACGGGATGCTCAGCAGCTCTTTCTTCAAGACTGCACTCTGTGGACGGATCAGGGTCTGCAGAAACAGGGTTTCCCACTCACTGGAATGGTTAGCCACCAGCACATAAGAGCGGGATTGATGCAAATACTCACGCCCTTCCACCCGGAATTTCAGACCACAGCACACCCGCAACCAGAACATGTAGAAAAAGTTGGCAACGGTAAACAGCTTAAAACGCGCCTTAAACGGCAATGCCCAACCCACCAGAATGCAGAATGCGGCATAGATAAAAGTAACCGGGTAAAAGCCCGCATAAAACAGTGTTGCGCGAATATAGAGCAACGCCGAAGGTTTATGATTCATAACGTCCTGTATCCCGTGCCTTATTCGGAATCTGCAGTCCAGTGGCCGCTCTTGCCACCGAGCTTTTCCAGCAGCTTCACGTCAGAGATGACCATCCCTTTATCGACTGCTTTACACATATCGTAAATTGTCAGACCTGCCACCGAAGCAGCGGTCAGCGCTTCCATCTCCACGCCGGTCTGGCCGGCCAGCTTGCAGGACGCCGTAATCAGCACAGAGCTGGTCTCCGGTTGCGGTGTCAGCTCAACGCTGACCTTACTCAGCATCAGCGGATGACACAGAGGGATCAGATCCGAACAACGCTTAGCCGCCTGAATACCCGCGATACGGGCCACCGCCAGTACATCACCCTTTTTATGCTCGCCGGCGGTGATCATATGCAGGGTTTCAGGAGTCATTGTCACCACCGCCTGAGCAGTAGCTTCCCGTGCAGTGACAGCCTTTTCAGATACATCGACCATGTTGGCATGGCCGTTCTCATCCAGGTGGGTCAATCGGCTCATGCGGCCTCCTGTGGTTTGTTACGGTTCAGCACCGGATTCGCGTACATCTGACGCAGAATCTCAGCACTGCCTTCATCCATATCAGCCATACGCTGTTCGAAATCTGCTTTATGCTGGGCCGTTACCTCATCAGAGGTCTGACCTGCTGCAATCAGATTGGAAGGGTGAAGGTAATAGTTATTAATTATCTGACGATCGATCTCTGCAGCCAGTTCATCCGGGTTATCAATCCCGGTAATCACTTCACCGAAGGCCAGATGTACATGACCTTTATTGCCGGTAATGCCCTGCACAATGCTCTCGATATCCTCGAATTGAGACTTCTCGTAATCGCCATCCTGCGCTTTGGCATACAGCTCCTGCGCTTTCGCTTTATCGCATGGATCGTACTCATAGGAGATCGATACCGGCACGATCTTCGCTCGCTCCAGAAACTCTTCAAAACTGCGCTGCTTGCGGTGTGCCATGTAGAACATCTTCAGAATCGCAGGATCGGTCTGATCGTTACCATCTTTGGCACGGCCTTCACGCTGAGCGATCCAGACATTGGACTCATCCTGCACCAGCGAGTGATCGATATAGGCGGACAACTGTCCCAGCGCCGTCAGTACTTCCCGCCCTTTTGCTGAACGGTTAACAATAAAACTCTTATTCAGACGCATCAGATCCGACACGTATGGCTTACGCAGCAGGTTATCTCCGATGGCGATACGTACAGTGTCCATCTTATTCTGATACAGCACCCAGTTCACAAACGCCGGATCCATCGCAATATCACGGTGATTGGATACGAACAGATAGGCTTCGTCGTGCTCCAGATTCTCAATGCCGCTGCAAGTCAGACGCGTCGTTGTACGGGCGATCATCTTCGCCATATAGCCAGCAACCAGATTCTGGAAATCCTGAATGCTATTAATATCGTCAACTTTCTGTGCCAGGAAAATACGCACAGCAGGCTTCAGCAGCCATCCCAGAGGGCCCGCCATATTCGGAAACTGGTATCGGGTAATAGCCGAGATCAGCTCGTCATCCCGCAACAGACGGTTTAGCGTATCGCGCACCTCATTATCATTGTAAGGGCGGATATTCTGATACGGGTCATTGTTGGCGCTGTCGACCATTATGTCTCCTGGAACTGGCATAATCAAAGGCGGGTATTTTACAGGGAGATGGGAATAATTTCAGCGCAGAATCACAGAGTTTCTTTACTCTGATCAACCGCCCGTCATATTCATGAAGCGCACGATCTGCGGCTCATCTTCATTCAGATCAAAATGATGCTGCTCAGGCTTAAGATCCATCGCCTGAATCAGGTGCTGCTTCAGTAATTCGATATCGCCCGGATGCTCTCGCATCACCTGACGCAGATCCATCGAGTGCTCATTACCCAGACAGAGCAACAGACGCCCTTCAACGGTCATCCGCACCCGATTACATTCGCTGCAGAAGTTATGACTGTGGGGAGAGATAAAACCGACCCGGCTCTGGCTATCCGCCATACGGTAATAACGGGAAGGACCACCGGTTTTTTCAGTCGAGGCGATCATCTCATACTGCTGAGACAGCATCGCCAGTATTTCATCACTGGAACAGTAAGCCTCAGCCCGGTCATGCTCGGTAATTGAGCCCAGCGGCATCTCTTCGATGAAGGTAATATCGATCCCTTTACCGCGGGCAAACTCCACCAGATCGAGCACTTCATCATCATTGCGGCCTTTCAGTACCACCGCATTCAGCTTGATACGTTCAAAGCCTGCATCCAGTGCGGCATCAATTCCCGCCAGCACCTGATCCAGTTTACCGGTACGGGTAAGGCGACGGAATTTCTCGGACTGCAGACTATCCAGACTGATATTCAGTCGATCAACACCGAAACGCTTCAGGTCATGAGCCATACGAGGCAACTGTGAACCATTGGTCGTAATCAACAGTTCTGCCGGCAGTTGCCCCAGTTGCTCAACTAACTGCAGAATGCCCTTTCTGACCAATGGCTCGCCACCGGTCAGACGCAATTTATTAACACCCAGTTCCACAAAAGCACGGGAGACAAGATAGATCTCTTCCAGTGACAACACTTCATTACGCGGCAAGAACTGCATCTCTTCTGCCATGCAGTAGACACAGCGAAAATCGCATCGATCGGTTACCGAAAGACGGACATATTCAACCTTGCGACCAAAACGATCGACTAACTCGGTCGGACTGCTGTTATGGTGCTGTTCTGACATACTGCTCTGACTCAGGAATTACTGGTATCCAACGGCCACATCGGCAAAAATATACCTGATCATTTTAATCGGATATTTGATAAATATTAAGGGGAACACATTTCCATGTATCTGGCACTGAAACATTTTCATATGACCTGCGCACTGATCAGTATTCTGTTCTTCTCAGTACGTGGCTTCTGGATGCTGACCGATTCACAGAAACTGCATCAACGCTGGGTCAGGATTGTGCCACACATTGTCGATACTCTGTTGCTCGCCAGCGCCATTGCACTGACACTGATTATACAACAGTATCCACTGACTCACGGCTGGTTAACAGCGAAAGTTCTGGCTCTTTTGGGGTATATCGGATTAGGTACTATAGCGCTGAAACGCGGCAAGAATAAGACAATACGCACCGTTGCGCTGGTCCTGGCACTGACATCGGTTCTTTATATTGTCTGGGTTGCCAGAGCCCATTATCCATGGCCCTGGCTGATATAAGAGACTGACGGATTAAGCAGTCTCTGTTTCCTGCTGAGACTGCTCCTGATACTGCAACCGGATCATTGCGATCAGTTCATTACGCCAGGGGATCTGACGGATCCCGAAGGCATTCAACAGTTTGTTACAGACCAGAACCGATGAAGCAGGACGCTCTGCATCACTGCACAGCTCTGAAGAGCTGATGGGCTCCAGAGTTTCTGCCGCCAGCTTTTCATACTGACCTGCGGCAGCCAGAACCGCTTCAGTAAAGCCATAACGGGAAGTCACCTCAGCACCACAATAGTGATAAGTGCCCCAGTTGTCAGCGCCGTTATGTATCTGCTTCAGCATCGCTGTAATAACCCGGGCAATGTCCGCGGCAGAGGTAGGACAACCACGACGATCATCAACAGCACTGATAGATTGCTGCTCCCGGGCTTGCTGCAGCGCCCGACGCATAAAGTTATCGCCAATGGTACTGAACACCCAGCTGACCCGCAGAATAATATGCTGTGGCAGTACTGCCCGCAGACGCTCCTCACCTTGCCACTTACTTTCACCATAAAGGCCCAGCGGCGTAGGCTGATCATCTTCTTTGTAACCACTGGCATAGTGACCATCAAAAACATAATCAGACGACAGATGAACCAGCGGAATGGATAACTCGCCGCAGGCGCGGCCTAAAATCTCGACCGCATCAGCATTCAACGCAAAACAACGACCGAATTCTTCCTCTGCACGATCCACTGCATTAAAACCGGTGGTGTTAATCACATAATCGGGCAGATGCTCATCCAACGCTACCTGTACCTGATCAGGATTACTGATATCCAGCTCCGCGTCAGAATAGGCAACAACATTGAAAAATGCATCGGCGCTGGCCGCCTGATAGAGAAAACGACCGATCTGGCCATCAGCGCCAGTGATCAGAATTTTGGCCGGGGTGCTCAGGAAATCCTGCATTGCGTGAAACTAACTCCTACTGACTAAGACTCACTGACTAAGGCCTGCTTAAGAGGTAAAGCGGCCGCGTTTGCGGTAATACTCACACGATACCACAACCCTTAGCCCTGCGAGAACGCCTGAAAGCGGCAGAAATAATAATGCCCCGGTTAACGGGGCATTTTTTATAACGGATTCAGGCAATTATCAAAAAGCTAATGAGCACGCTTTAGAAGTAACATAATAAAAAATCACACTCACAGTAGAACAAAGGTTCTATATAGTCGTGAAAAAAGAGCCCAAAATAGTAATTTCAAAATTTCATCATTACAGCCTATTTCCCATCCAGTTAACCTGTATCGAGTTAAGCTTATTCAAGCCTCACAGAGGTTCTATTCATAAACATCACCAAAACCAAAGCAGCTATCGTTGACAGCATCAAGTGTAACCTCAGCTCTCACCGGATCGTAAATCGCCCTTCTAGCTTCATATGCGCCAGTTTCATAGTTTCCGCCTAAGTACGAAAAACGATAGAAACCTGTCGCGACAACCAGAGAGCCTCTTGGGCATTCCTGCACTTTAAAATCCATTGCGCCATGATCATGAACGGAAAGCAGCAGATTCACTGAATACAGCTGTTTACTACCTTCCTCAGCAGCATCACCGGCAAAATCAGGATCAAGGTCTTCTTCCATTACATGAAAGAGGTCAAACTCACAATGGGTCGCCGTAACATCACAGTCAACCTCCTCACTGATACTATCTGCCCGAATGATCAGATAAACTGTCCCGCCACCGCAATCATTCAGATACTCAAGCCAACCTTTATCGGATTTGGTATCCGTCAGATCCAGTGCAACAATCGGATAAGGCTTTATCAACTGCCCCGTGGCTGTGTGCTGCTCAGGCAGATCACAGTAGGCGCGGCTCGATCCTGAATCGGCATAAGCCTGTACATCAATAATCAAAAATAGAATTAAGAAAAGATTTCTGTAAAAAGCACTCATATGGTTAAGTACCCAGTCTTAAAATGTCGTTTGATTAGACTTGTAGCGAGGCACGCCCCCGTGCCGAAAAATGCGTCAAATCGGCACGGAGGCGTGCCTCACAACGAAAAAACTTATAAAGCCTACACTGAAGACAGTATCGAATTCTTTATCGTACCCAAATCTAGCTCAAATGCTTGAGTGAACAGCATCAGGATTGAGGTCGGGGCTATTTACAGATTGTCGCTTCTAAATCTTGCTCTAAACGGAACACCCGTTTCCATATCTTTGGAATATCAGCACTGTCCGCTTGCAGCATTTCCTCAAATATAACGATCAGCTGCTTTTTCAAAGTTTCTGCTTCAACCGAATCATCGCCTGTAACAACGATGTTATTACCAGGCGTATACATGGTTCGATATTTTGCGAAATTTTCACGCGCTTCATCCAGGGAATATTCACCATTCGGTCCACCAAGGACTCTGACCGCATCCACATCGTCCTGCCCATCATCTTCCCAATTACATAGGACGCATGTTTCATAGCGCGCGCGTTCTGCCAATGTGGGATATCCGCAACAAGGGCAAGTGACCCGAGTGATTGTCTTGAATAGATAGCCGATACCAAGATTGACACTGTTTGAAAGACTATCAAACATCTTTCTTTTCTCTTTGAACTCACTCATTCTCAATAGCCGCCCCCTGCAATCCATTCAACACATCCGAGCCACTGTTATATAACCGCGAAAGGCCGGTATAAAACTCAGCAAAAACATGCTCAAAATCAGCCTGCAGACTGTTAAGCCGTTTTATCAAGAAACACTCTTACCTGCCGGATAAGATACATCGCCAAAGAGGAATCTTTAATATGCTCAAGCACAATTATTTTTCGGCGTATTTTCAGGCGTAGCAGAGGAGCCCTTGCTGTCCCTCTTACCTCTATATTGGCATCAAAACCGCAGTTTACCGCTGTAAATGAAATGCGATAATCATCAGCCACTGTGACCCATTGAGCAAGCGCGATAAAATCGATTTTTTCAGCCATTAAGAGCACACCTTCAGTCAATTTATCTGGCGCATAGATCGCTGGGACTTAAATGGCTGTCTGCACAATCCGGCCAGATAAGGACTTTCGTCTGCCCTTCTGTATCCACATCGTATTCCACAGCAATAGACACACGGCTCATAGTCACCTGCACCACATACAAGCCAGTAACCGAAAATACTGGAATCTGAGCATCAATCAACGGCGCAAACAACATAAACCGTTGGCTGTGCGCACCCACATGGCACACAACCCCCAGTAAAGGCTGATCGACAGAGAACAGATCAATTTCGAAAATGCCGTCCTGATGACAGTTATCTTCGTTATCCTCACCGCTTTCGCAGAACAGACATTCATCCAGCCCGTAGGATGCTACAACAGTCTGGTTTTCGATATCAGTAATAATCAGACTCTGATTACGCACAGTCGCAGAATACTGCCAGTTATACGGATACTTATTAATAGGCACTTCATTAATAGGCGTTTCTACAGCACTTTCTGTCTCTGTGGCATAAACCGAAGGACAATGCATCAGCATCAGGAATACCAGCCAACAGAAAAGGGGTGGGAAGCTATACCCACAAAATAATCGTAAATCCATCATGACTATTAACCCGGCTTTCAAATATGTTAAGTTGGGTCGCCCTTTGCACCTAAAGCTGCGAATCAGTCAGGTACTTTCTCCATGGGACAATAAAACATATATCTTGAGCATACATACATTATGCTAAATAATGACTTCCATGCGAGGATAATACAGCACATGGAGTGAGTTACATGCATAAGCCTGACCATAGATCTACCAAGCAAATTTCAGACGAAAAAACGGCATGCATTATTAAGCGCCAAAAGCGCATATCTATCCTCTCCCTCACTCCCCGGGGAAATGCTTTACCCAGAGTTCATCGGCATCTGATCAGACTCTTATCCCTATTGTTGGTAGTGATCTCAACTTTATCCCCGGCACAAGCCGAAGAAACCGGAAGACTGCCCGATAAGGCCACAGCCGCGCAGCAACAGCAAGACAATAGAAAGACCAACACGATTGGCCCAGAAGTTAATGCCTATGACCAAGGGAAGGCATTTGAAGCCTTTAACCCGCAATCTAGAAAGTATGAGTATGGTCTGTTTGGAACTCAAATCATGAAGAGTCGGCCAGGGGATGGTTCCCCGGAGGCGCAGTTTCTGGCGATGATTCTTGTTGATGATGATTTGAAGAAATCATGGAAGAATAAAGGAGAAACGATTAATAGTCTGGAGAGATTTAGCCCTGCTGCAGTTGAAAATGTAGAGAGCCTTCTTCAGTCATATAGGCAAAGTTCTGGAAGTAAAGAGGGGACGCAAAAATTTATTAGAAAGGCGCGTGGCCTGATTCATATGCTATCAAATGACAATCCAAATGCGCTAAGAAGTGTTCAGTTTAGCCAAGTCGAAGTTCTACGTCGAGGAGAGTATAAAGACTTAGCTAATATTGAGATTTCTCCTAAACGACAGGCCCTCTATAAGATGGCAGGTGAGCTTCATGATAAAGGTGTTAAGAATCCAAGCTCCGATATTGGGAAATTATATCAAAGTATTAGGAATGGAAACTCGTTGCGTGGTGAGTTCAAAGACTTAAAAGAAGAGTTTTTTCAAAATTACTATTTAGTTCCCGAAACAGGTGGGGAACACTTTTATTCCTCACTGATTGTTATTAACCACATGCTGTTGAATATTTTCCATCGTCACTATCTCTCTAAAAGGCATCTTGATATGGCAGGGAGAAATTATGAAGGGAGTCCTGAGTACTATCGAATACTCAATGAAATTGCATATGAGTACTATGCCTTTTTACATGATATTGGTAGTGCCTGTGAAAAAGACCTTGATTCGGCCATGACTAAACTTTATTCGAATAGCTCAAATGGTTCTGACTCCAATAGAGGAAATATGGCGTTATCACTCGTTCAGACTTTATCAATGTCATTGCGCTTAAGGAATAACGATGAGACTAATGATGAGATTAACGATGCGTGGGGCGAGCATAAAGGCTACGATATCCCTCTTGAAAGAATATGGACGGATATGACTGTCGTCACTCCAGATTATATGATGGAGCAAATCTCAAAAAAGGATGAGACTATTAACTCTGGAGCGCTACTTAAGTTTAAAAAGATGCGTAGCGATGTTCCTAAGTTTGTACGCTATATTGCAGAATGTATCCGCAAGGCACACACAAATTTTCAGTTGATCACTGATCGTGAGAAAAGCCCGGAAGATTTTCAACAGGAACTTGACTTCTATATTATGGATTACGATGATTACGTTCACCGTGAAGCGATTCGTTACGGGCATAGAAGACACAGAAAACTAAGAGATGCTGCTAATCAACAATAACTCTAACACGCCTAAAAATCAGAATACGATGAAAAGCATCATCAAATATTCGCTAATAATTTAAGGGAAAAGGCTATGGATTTTAATTTTCATATATAAAACTATTTCACTATCGTTTTTTTATTTATTTTCTCCGCCTTTTCCAGCATGGCATTTGCTGTAAGCAACTCATCAAATAGCTCTACAATCCCAGGCTTTAACATTGATCAAATCAGACAGTCAGCGATAAGTACTGTGTCTCAAAGAGCAGCTAGAAATACCTACAGCAGGCCAATTCGTCGTTTGGATGATGGAGATTTCTCCTTTACTGCCGGAAAGCTTACTATTTTAAATATGTGGCATGGGTTCTTTATCTATGATGATAGGCTTGACCAACTTAACCAACTTGACGATCTCGACCCAAAGGTGTTAGCAGAGACCATTGATCAAGAAGACCTCTATGATGAGTATAAAAAGTCGATTTCATCAAATGAAGAGTTTTGTGTCGACGATGTTGTTAACCATCGCTACAAAGAATATTGCGATAAAATGTTCATGATCATGGAAGCTCTCAACAACGAGCTTCACCGAATCAATCCCAAAGAATTTCCGGAGGATTGGATTTCAGTTGAAACTTACTATCATGACTCATTTCGCCCTCGTCCGGATGACTTTATAGCTTATGATGCTGTGACCTACGAGTTCATTAAAAATTATGATGATAGTGTTGAAGGTGCATGTTTGGCTTTGACAGGAAGATTGAAGACTAACTTCCCAAAAAGATTTATTAATAAATCTGTTGATATTCTGTATAAGGCGCTAGAAAAATCGGGCCTGGCTCGAAAGAAAGATATTTCTTACTGCGCGCTCATGTCCTTTTATGATAATGACGGATTTAGCCTATCAAGAGATATGCGCATCTTCCGAATACATTCAATTTATCCACCGGGCAGGGAACTGGATTGTTCAGGCATGAAGAAAAAATCGCTGATAAATATGTGTTTAGAGTAATCCCTCTTACCGCCACATTTTATTGATTATGCAAACCCTTTAAACCTAATTTATCTAACTGAAAGAAAGCTAAATATAAAACATAATTTTCTCATCATAGTTTGATATGACTTCCACTCCCGCCAGTTTTTACAGGGATATTTAGTCGAATCCAATGGCAAAATGGATGACATTTTTCGATGACCAAGGCTCATCATAAAGGAGTAACTGAATGCGAATTACTTTGCAAAACCTGTTGGGAATTTACTGGGCTAATTAAAGCTTTTATACTACCTATAATCAATTTTTGGAGGTCTTTATGAAATTTATCTTTTTAATATCAATTTTGTTTTACAGCTTGATGGCGTCAGCCAATCCAGGCACTGATAGCCTGCACTACAAGTTAGTAAACTGCGTGAAAAACACAACTCAGGCAGGCCTTAATTATAAACTTTTCGATTTTAAATCTAAAGAAAAGGTAGATCACGCCATGTCGATAATTTCAAGCAAATGCTCCATTGAAATATATCTTCTGGAGAAAGAAGGTGTCCACAATGACGATATTGCCGAGTCTATTACCATGGGTATTGCAGAAGCGATCCAAAACTTTTAATTGTCAAACCTTAGGGAGCATCAGAATAAGTTCCTATATTTGCCTCACCCTCCTGATCAGGCCGTATTTTAACGTAATTGACCTGTCTGCTTCGTTTTATCGGAACTGAATACCGAGCTTCGATTATGCAGATGGACTTTCTCTACTCTATTAAATAATTGAACGAAGAACTGGAGCAAAACCAAGAGGTAAAACCCACATTTTTTACTTTGCGTTTTCAGGCACAAACCATTGAGTCATTAATACCTACAAAACCAAACACCTAAAACAAGAAAAGCCCGCGATTGCGGGCTTTTAATGATTTTAATCAACAGGTAGTAAATACGTACTGGTCAGAACGGGATATCGTCATCAAAATCATCCAGACCAGGCGCTGGCTGTGGCGCCGGAGCAGACTGAGGCGCCTGCTGTGGTGCTTGCTGAGGTGCCTGCTGGTAAGACTGCTGTGGCGCCTGCTGCTGTGGCTGATACTGCTGTTGCGGTGCCTGCTGCTGATACTGCTGCTGCGGAGCCGCCTGAGGAGCTTGTTGCTGTTGATAGCCACCCTGCTGCTGATAACCGCCGGAGTCGCCACCACGGCTGTCCAGCATCTGCATTTCGCTGGCAACAATTTCAGTCGTGTAACGGTCCTGACCCTGCTGATCCTGCCACTTACGAGTACGCAGGGAACCTTCCAGATAGACCTTGGAGCCCTTACGCAGGTACTCACCAGCAATCTCAGCCAGACGGTTAAAGAAAACCACACGGTGCCACTCAGTACGCTCCTGCTGCTGACCGGTCTGCTTATCTTTCCATGATTCAGAAGTTGCCACGGTGATGTTGGTTACCGCATTACCGCTAGGCATGTATTTTGTTTCCGGATCGTTCCCCAGGTTACCCACCAGGATCACTTTGTTAACACCGCGCGACGCCATTGAATTCTCCAGTATTCTGTTGCTTAACTGCCCCCATTTACAGATTTCAGGCAGCCATTTTTGTAACCAACGAGCATACCATAAATATCCCGCTTTTTATCCTCAATATAGCGCTGAAAATATCATCCGGTTCTGGTGTCTGTAACGTACATAAGGCTTTATAATCTCTCCTTTTGCATCAGACTCGGAAGCATCGATGGACAAGATACTGGTACGGGGCGCCAGAACCCACAATCTGAAAAATATCGATCTGGAAATCCCACGGGATAAGCTGGTCGTCATTACCGGCCTGTCCGGTTCGGGCAAGTCTTCACTGGCGTTTGATACTCTGTACGCCGAAGGCCAACGCCGCTATGTGGAATCACTTTCCACCTATGCCCGCCAGTTCCTGTCCATGATGGAAAAACCCGATGTTGATCATATAGAAGGCCTGTCGCCGGCGATCTCCATCGAGCAGAAGTCCACCTCCCATAACCCCCGCTCCACCGTGGGCACCATCACCGAGATCTATGATTACCTGCGCCTGTTATTTGCCCGCGCCGGTGAGCCACGCTGTCCTGATCACGATCTTCCACTGGCGGCACAGACGGTCAGCCAGATGGTGGATCAGGTACTTGAGCTGCCCGAAGGCACCAAGCTGATGCTACTGGCACCTGTGATTCAGGGTCGTAAAGGTGAGCACTTACATACTATCAATGAACTGAAAGCTCAGGGTTTTGTCCGCGCCCGCGTTGATGGCATCGTGGTGGATATCGACAGTATTCCGGAGCTGGATAAGAACAAAAAGCATGATATTGAAGCAGTCGTCGACCGCTTCAAAGTTCGTGATGATCTGCAGATTCGTCTGGCTGAGTCGTTTGAAACCGCACTGAATATGACCGACGGTGTCGCCCGCATCAGCTATATGGACGGCGACGGTGAAGATCTGGTGTTCTCTGCCCGCTTTGCCTGCCCGGAATGTGGTCACAGCATTCAGGAACTGGAACCACGGATGTTCTCGTTCAACAACCCACACGGTGCTTGCTCCTCCTGTGATGGACTGGGTGTAAAGCAGTTCTTCGACCCGGCCAAGGTGGTCAACGACCCGACTCTGACCCTGTCTGAAGGCGCAATCCGCGGCTGGGATCGTCGAGCGCTGTACTACTATCAGCAGCTGAAAGCAGTTGCCGAGCACTACGACTTCGATATGGATACGCCGTTTGGTGAACTGACCACCAAACAACAGAAAGCAGTACTCTATGGCAGCGGCCGTGAAAGTGTGGCATTCCGCTACCTGAATGATCGTGGGGATATTATCAGCAAGTCGCATCCATTCGAGGGCGTGCTGAATAATCTGGAGCGCCGCTACCGGGAAACCGAATCCGATATGGTGCGCGAGGATCTGGCCAAATATATCAATATGCAGGAGTGTCCGGCCTGTCACGGCAGTCGTCTACGCCGGGATGCCCGCCACGTCTATATTGATGAGAAGACCCTGCCGGATATTGTGCGCCTGTCCATCGGTGACAGCTGTGAATATTTTGATTCTCTACACCTGACCGGTAAGCAGGGCGAGATCGCCGAGAAGATTCTCAAAGAGATCCGTCTGCGACTGGAATTCCTCGTCAATGTTGGTCTTGATTACCTGTCGCTGGAGCGTAGCGCGGAGACGTTATCAGGCGGTGAAGCACAACGTATTCGTCTGGCGAGCCAGATCGGGGCCGGCCTGGTTGGCGTAATGTACATTCTGGACGAACCGTCCATCGGCTTGCACCAGCGGGATAACGAGCGCCTGTTGAATACCCTGATTCATCTGCGGGATCTGGGCAACACTGTGATCGTGGTGGAGCACGATGAGGATGCTATCCGTCTGGCAGACTATGTTATCGATATCGGCCCGGGAGCAGGCGTACACGGTGGCGAAATTGTTGCCCAGGGTACACCGAAACAACTGATGAAATCGAAGCAGTCAATGACTGCCGATTACCTGTCTGGTCGTCGTAAGATCGAAATACCGGTAAAACGCCATGAACCGGATGGCCGCTGGCTGAAGCTACTGGGTGCCACTGGTAACAACCTGAATGACGTCAACCTGGAGATTCCACTGGGACTGCTGACCTGTATTACCGGTGTTTCCGGCTCCGGGAAATCGACCCTGATCAACAGTACTCTGTATCCAATTGCGGCCACCGAGCTGAATAAAGCCACTACGCTGGATGCATCGCCGCATAAAGCTATCGAAGGCCTGAAAGAGCTGGATAAGGTGATCGACATCGATCAGAGCCCGATCGGTCGTACACCACGCTCGAATCCGGCGACCTACACCGGCATCTTCACACCGATCCGGGAGCTGTTTGCCGGCACCCAGGAAGCGCGCTCCCGAGGCTACAAGCCAGGCCGTTTCAGCTTTAACGTCAAGGGCGGTCGCTGTGAAGCTTGTCAGGGCGACGGTGTGATCAAAGTAGAGATGCACTTCCTGCCGGATATCTACGTCCCTTGTGACGTCTGTAAAGGCAAGCGCTACAACCGCGAAACACTGGAAGTGAAGTACAAAGGCAAGAGTATTCATGAAGTGCTGGAGATGACCGTCGAGGACGGCCGTGAGTTCTTCGATGCTATCCCGGCTCTGGCCCGCCGCCTGCAAACTCTGATCGATGTAGGTCTGTCTTATATTCGCTTAGGACAAGCAGCAACCACGCTTTCCGGCGGTGAAGCTCAGCGAGTGAAACTGGCAAAAGAACTGAGTAAGCGCGATACCGGCAAGACCCTGTATATCCTCGATGAGCCGACCACTGGTCTGCACTTCTTCGATATCCAGCAACTGCTCAACGTCCTGAATCGGTTGCGCGATCACGGCAACACCATTGTGGTGATCGAACACAATCTGGATGTCATCAAAACCGCTGACTGGATCGTCGATCTCGGTCCTGAAGGCGGTATTAAAGGTGGTCAGATAATCGGTACCGGCACACCGGAAGCGGTGGCAGAGATGCCGCACTCTTATACCGGGCAGTTCCTGAAGCCGATGTTGGAGGGATAAGGGAGTAGCTGGAACGGAAGGCGAAGCCTTCCTCGCTCGACCGCATTGCAAAGCAATGCTCGCTAGCGGCTTATGTGGACTCCCCTCTGTCAACAATGAATCGCCCTTTAACAGAAAAAACGCAAGCTTATGTCCGAGCTCACTATGGGGACGCGATCCCCGGCTCACTGAGATTTGCGCGAACAGTCTTATCATCTCTCGAAAGCGAGCGCTGAGCTCTTAGCCACTAACTGATTAAGACTGCATCTGTATCAAGCGCTTTTCATTGCCTACAGGTTCAGGCGGTGACTGCCTGAGCCTGATACTCGCTGCCATCCCGCAATAAAGCAAAGGCGGTACGTACTGTTTTATTGGCTAAAGCCACGGCGGCGCAGCGTTTACCCCGCCGCTCGATCAGATTTTTCAGCCAGACTTCTTTCTGGGATTTAGCGGATCGTCGGCTCAGTGCCCCCACCACGGCCATCGCGCCGCTGATGAGCTGACTTCGCACCAATTGGTTACGGATATGTTTACCTATGCTACCCAGCACGGCCTTACCACCGCTGGAGTGCTGTATTGGCGTTAGACCAACACAGGCCGCCGCTTCCCGACCACTCCTGAAACTCACGTCGTCCCCCAGCTTCAGGAGGTTGAAAAGATTAATCGCATTGATCACCGATACCCCTTCCAGCGCCATCAGACGTTGACAGTCCGGATGCTGCTTGATGACCTTAGCCAGCTGCTGATCATAGTGCTGAATACGTTCAATGATTGCCAGATAGGCTTGCCAGGTCAGATGCAAGGCCTCCCTGAAGATCATGCTGAAGCCGTTGTCTGCCGTTTCCAGTGTGTCCTGAACCGCTCTGCTCAGACCTGCCTGAGCCGGAGATGCAGTAATATTAAATTCAGCGAGTAGTGCTCTGATCTGATTACCCAGAGCCACTTTTTGTTTAACGCCCAGCTCTCGCATGCGCAGAATGGTTTGTAATTCCTGCTGTTCAAAGGTTTTGCCGGAGATGAACTGCACCTCAGGTAACTGTGCAGCCTGCGCAATCGCCAGTGCATCATTTTTATCAGTTTTCTGCTGCTGGCGAACCGCTGCAACCAGGCGAGTAGAGATCAGTCGTGCGATGTGACCGTGTTCCTGAGCCTTCTGCTTCCAGTAATTCGACATAGAACAGGCTTCAAAAACGATAACCACAGAGCTTTGGGTTGCCAGCCACAGACTGAATTCTGAAGCACTCATCGCTTCATTAAGTAAGAGTTTATGGCGTTTAACAACGCACACTTGAATCACTTTTTTGGCCAGATCGACGCCGACAATGGTATTGTTCATGTATTGGACTCCTAGCTAATTTTTGGTCGAATTCAGCATACCTCGCTGCTGATATCAGGGCGAGGGGAGTCCAATTCTCTCGAAAAAGCGAAAGCTCCATTGGGTATAAAAAGCGCTGTAGCGAGGCACGACCTCGTGCCGATATTCAGTTATATCTATACCTGGTCACAGGTAGGCCTTGGATAAGAACACGTGCCGGCTGCTGGGCAGGTAGCTCAAAAAAGCGAAAAGCATAAAAAGCTGATGATTTTTATCATCGGCTTTTTTATTGACTGAAAGGATTACTGCTTAAGCTCTGAAAGAACCTGGTGCATCGAAGGCAAGATACGGTGTCCAAGCGCTCTGACATCATCACAGGGCTCAACCAGATCCGGTATCTGGTAGGTAAACATCTCTGCGGCGACTGCCGCACGTACACCATTATTCGAATCTTCAAAAGCAAGACAGTCATTGGCGTCAACACCTAAACGACTAGCGGCCAGATGATAGATCTCCGGGCTTGGTTTACCGTGACTGACTTCACAGCCGGTCGCGACTGCACTGAAGTATTGATCCAATCCAGCCAGCTTTAACTTCTTCTGCGCGACAGGACTGGCAGTAGAGGTAGCAACCGCCATTGGGATCTGCTTTGCCTGTAACCAGTCAAGCAACTCTGTGACACCCGGCTTAACCGGGATAGCCTTGTTCTCGACAATCTCGTGATAGTGTCTACGCCACTCGGCTATCACTGCATCACAATCGTCAGCGTATGCCTCAAGGAATATCTCCCTAATACCTGCAGCATTACGACCAATAATGTTGAGATAAGTCTCTCGATAGAACGGCAACGCAAGGGTGCCACAGGCTTCTTCGAAAACTCCCATGCATACTCGCTCAGTGTCTAGTAACAGACCGTCCATATCGAAAATCGCAGCTTGGAAATTAATCATAGTTTCGGGCAGAAAAAACACTAGTATGTTCAGCAGCTATAGTACCAGCCAAATATTAAAGCTCGAGGTATCCGGGTAAATTATTTCAGGCAATAAAAAACCCGGCAAAAGCCGGGTTTTTGTTAAGAGTCGAAGAGATTAATCTTCAGAATCTTCTACCGCTACAGCGTCAGCTGGACGGTCAACCAGCTCAACGAAAGCCATAGGAGCGTTGTCACCTGCACGGTAACCACACTTCAGGATGCGGATGTAACCGCCTGGGCGACCTTCATAGCGAGGACCCAGTTCGTTAAACAGTTTACCGACAGCTTCTTTGCTGCGGGTACGTGCAAAAGCCAGACGACGGTTAGCAACCGTGTCATCCTTTGCCAGAGTGATCAGAGGCTCAGCAACACGACGCAGCTCTTTAGCTTTAGGCAGCGTGGTCTTGATGAGCTCATGTTCGAACAAGGACACAGCCATGTTCTTGAACATTGCTTTACGGTGTGCACTTGTACGATTGAAGTGACGACCTGATTTACGATGACGCATCTTTAATTCCTTGCCAAACTATTCAGTTAACAAACCGCGGATCAGGAAGCGACTTTATCGTCGTTTCTGATGCTCGCTGGCGGCCAGTTTTCCAGGCGCATCCCCAGCGACAGACCTTTAGACGCAAGAACGTCCTTGATCTCTGTGAGCGATTTCTTACCTAAGTTCGGGGTCTTAAGCAGTTCTACTTCGGTACGCTGAATCAGATCACCGATATAGTAGATCTGTTCTGCCTTCAGACAGTTGGCGGAACGTACAGTCAGCTCCAGATCATCTACCGGACGCAGCAGGATCGGATCGATCTCTGGCTCTTCCGGTTCATCGTTAACCTGATCCTTACCACCTTCCAGATCTACGAATACAGCCAGTTGCTGCTGCAGAATAGTTGCAGCGCGACGGATGCACTCTTCAGGATCGATAGTACCGTTGGATTCGATGTCAATGACCAACTTGTCTAAGTCAGTACGCTGTTCTACACGAGCACTTTCTACTACATAAGACACCAGACGAACTGGGCTGTAGGTAGCGTCAAGTTGCAGACGACCGATGGTCCGTGACTCGTCTTCATCAGATACACGCGCGTCAGCTGGCACATAGCCGCGGCCGCGAGCGATCTTCAGTTGCATGTTAAGGCTTGCGCCTTCGCTCAGGTGAGCGATGACATGCTCTGGATTAGCGATTTCAACGTCCTGGTTCAGCTGAATATCAGCTGCAGTCACAGGACCTGCTTCGCTCTTAGACAGAGTCAGGGTTGCTTCGTCGCCGTTGTGCAACGCAACTGCAACACCTTTCAGGTTGAGCAGGATTTCGATAACGTCTTCCTGCACACCTTCAATGGTGCTGTACTCATGCAGTACGCCTTCGATCTCTACTTCAGTGACGGCACAACCCGGCATAGAAGAAAGAAGGATACGGCGTAGCGCATTACCCAGCGTATGGCCAAACCCGCGCTCCAGTGGTTCCAAAGTAACTTTTGCACGAGTTGTGCTAATTTCCTGAACGTCGATATGACGTGGGCTTAGAAACTCGTTTACTGAACGCTGCATAGTTCCACCAATTAAGAAGTCAATGATTACTTAGAATACAATTCTACGATCAGCTGCTCGTTGATGTCGGCAGACAGATCACTACGCTCTGGCAGGGACTTGAAAGTACCTTCCATTTTCGCAGAATCAACTTCTACCCACTCAACAGCGCTACGCTGAGAAGCCAGATCCAGAGCGTTTTTGATACGCAGCTGGTTCTTAGACTTTTCACGTACTGCAACAACGTCACCAGCTTGTACCTGGTAAGACGGAATGTTTACAGATTGACCGTTTACTGTAATCTGGCGGTGAGAAACTACCTGACGTGCTTCTGCACGAGTAGAGCCAAACCCCATACGATAGACAACATTGTCCAGACGCCCTTCCAGCAGCTGAAGCAGGTTAGTACCGGTCGCACCAGAGCGACGCGCTGCTTCTTTGTAGTAGCTGCGGAATTGCTTTTCCAGAACGCCGTAAGTACGACGAACTTTCTGTTTTTCACGAAGCTGCAGACCGTAATCGGACAGACGACCCCGACGAGCACCGTGTACACCTGGAACATTTTCAGCTTTACACTTACTGTCCAGTGCGCGTACACCGCTCTTCAGGAAAAGGTCAGTACCTTCACGGCGAGACAGCTTACAAGTTGGTCCTAAATAACGAGCCATATTATTACTGTCTCCGAATTAAACGCGACGTTTCTTAGGAGGACGACAACCGTTGTGAGGAATCGGTGTCACATCCGTGATGTTATTAACCTTGTAACCACAAGCGTTCAATGCACGCACTGCGGATTCACGGCCTGGGCCTGGGCCCTTAACGAAAACGTCCA
This sequence comes from uncultured Amphritea sp., assembly GCA_963669425.2. Classification (GTDB taxonomy): domain Bacteria; phylum Pseudomonadota; class Gammaproteobacteria; order Pseudomonadales; family Balneatricaceae; genus Amphritea. Next base: position 1,359,647 of record CAXXNC010000001.1, on the reverse strand, counting down.
GATTTTTTAGACCATACTCTTGAGCAGCCACACCTGCACGCTCCGCAGCAACCTGTGCTGCGAACGGTGTGCTCTTACGAGAACCACGGAAGCCGGAGCCGCCCGCAGTTGCCCAACTCAGGGTATTGCCCTGACGATCAGTAATAGTAATGATCGTGTTGTTAAAAGAGGCATGGATGTGAGCGAAACCGTCAACAACCTGCTTTTTAACCTTCTTACGTGTGCGATTACCTGGCTTAGCCATATTGGAAATTCCTATCGCTTACCACTTACTTACGGATTGGCTTACGTGGGCCTTTACGGGTACGCGCATTAGTTTTAGTGCGCTGACCACGGAGAGGCAGACTGCGACGATGACGCAGACCACGGTAACAGCCCAGATCCATCAAGCGTTTGATGTTCATGGATACTTCACGGCGAAGATCACCTTCAACTGTCAACTTGGCGATTTCGCCACGTACGTTGTCCAGTTGATCTTCTGACAATTCTGCGATCTTAGTGGATTCATTAATTCCACAAGCAGCGCAGATATCCTTCGCTGTGGTGCGGCCAATTCCGAAGATGTAAGTCAATGAAATTACCGCATGCTTATTGTCAGGAATATTGACGCCAGCTATACGGGCCATTCAATTTACTCCAACTTATTAGCATGACACCTGCCCCAATGGCAGGTACTGCAAATTCTTCTATTAATGGAAGGCGCGAGATTCTACCCTTTGATCAAAAATAAATCAAGGGTTCGCACCTTCCACTCCCAGACCAGGTTAATTAGCCCTGGCGCTGCTTGTGTCGTGGTTCAACTTTGCAGATAACCCGCAGAGTACCGTTACGACGTACGATCTTGCAGTTACGGCAGATTTTCTTAACAGATGCACGTACTTTCATGATCAACTCCAGTAGTGGGGACTAGCGCAGCAGGCCAGAACCGCCACCTTTAAGATTCGACTTCTTCATCAGAGATTCATACTGATGTGACATCAGGTGTGACTGTACTTGTGCCATGAAATCCATCACAACAACAACTACGATCAGCAGTGATGTACCACCGAAGTAGAAAGGTACATTCCAGGCGACTACCAGGAACTGAGGCATCAGAGATACCGCAGTGATGTACAGGGCACCAAACAGTGTCAGGCGACCCAGTACGTTATCGATGTACCGAGCAGATTGCTCCCCTGGGCGAATACCCGGGATGAATGCACCAGATTTCTTCAGGTTATCCGCTACATCTTTCGGATTGAAAACAATCGCGGTGTAGAAGTAACAGAAGAAAATGATACAAACAGAAAACAGCAGGATGTACAGCGGCTGACCCGGACCCAGCGCTAAAGCGACATCCTGTAGCAGTTCCATACCTTCAGTCTGACCAAACCATTGGCCAAGTGAGGCTGGGAACAGCAGAATACTTGAAGCGAAGATCGGCGGAATAACACCCGCCATGTTGACCTTCAGCGGCAGATGACTGGACTGTGCAGCGTACATACGACGGCCCTGTTGGCGCTTCGCGTAGTTAATGGTGATACGGCGTTGGCCGCGCTCCATAAACACTACAAAGCCCACAGTAGCAATCGCCAGTACAGCAATAGCCAGCAGCGCCAGGATATTCAGATCACCCTGGCGGGCTGCTTCAAAGGACTGACCGATTGCACTTGGCAAACCAGCCACAATACCAGCGAAGATCAGAATCGAGATACCGTTACCGATACCACGCTCAGTCACCTGCTCACCCAGCCACATGAGGAACACAGCGCCTGCAACCAGAGTCACAACCGCTACAAAGTAGAAGCTGAAACCGGTGCTGAATGCCACGCCCTGGTTAGCCAGGCCGACTGCCATACCGAACGACTGTACAGTCGCCAGGATAACAGTACCGTAACGGGTGTACTGATTGATCTTACGACGACCAGCTTCCCCTTCTTTCTTCAACTGTTCCAGAGTAGGGCTTACTACCGTCGCCAGCTGCATGATAATCGATGCAGAGATGTACGGCATGATACCCAGAGCGAGAATACTCATACGCTCCAGTGCACCACCAGAAAACATGTTGAACAGACTCAGGATTGTGCCCTGGTTCTGATCGAAGAGTTGAGCCAGACGATCAGGATTGATACCAGGTACCGGAATATGTGCACCGATACGGTATACAACGATCGCAATAAGCACGAACAACAGACGAGATTTCAGCTCGCCCAGGCCGTTCTGATTGCCTGCTGGTACTGGTCCTTTCTTAGCCATTTAGTCCTCGACTTTTCCGCCTGCAGCTTCAATTGCAGCCAGCGCGCCTTTGGTCACTTTCAGACCTTTAACGGTAACTGCTTTGTTGATTTCACCGGACAGGAAAACGCGAGCGCGCTTGATGCTGTCTTTGATGATATCCGCTTTTTTCAGTGCTTCCAGATCGATCACGTCCGCATCAACCTTAGCCAGCTCGTTCAGGCGAATTTCAGCAACGAATGCTGCCTGACGAGAGGTAAAGCCGAACTTAGGCAGACGACGCTGCAGTGGCATCTGACCACCTTCGAAACCTGGCTTCACAGAACCGCCGGAGCGGGATTTCTGACCCTTATGGCCACGACCACCAGTTTTACCCAGGCCGGAACCAATACCGCGGCCAACGCGCTTAGGCGCTTTTTTGGAACCGTCGGCAGGACTCAGTGTATTAAGACGCATAATGGACTCCTTATTCGCCTTCTACACGAATCATGTAGTTTACTTTGTTGATCATACCGCGAACGGAAGGAGTGTCTTCCACTTCAACAGTGTGACCGATACGGCGCAGACCAAGACCCTTAACGCACAGTTTGTGCTTAGGCAGGATACCGATGGTGCTGCGTACAAGTGTTACCTTGAGAGTAGATGCCATCGTTGATTACCCCAGAATGTCTTCTACGGACTTACCGCGCTTAGCAGCAACATCTTCAGGAGATGTCATGCTAGCCAGACCGTTAATAGTTGCGCGAACAACGTTTACTGGATTAGTAGAGCCGTAGCACTTAGCCAGTACGTTGTGTACACCTGCCAGTTCCAGTACTGCACGCATCGCACCACCTGCGATTACACCAGTACCTTCAGATGCAGGCTGCATGTAAACCTTAGAAGCACCGTGACGTGCTTTTACAGGATACTGCAGAGTAGTGCCGTTCAGATCTACTGTGATCATGTTACGACGTGCTTGTTCCATTGCTTTCTGAATAGCAACAGGTACTTCACGTGCTTTACCACGACCGAAACCAACGCGGCCATTACCGTCACCAACAACAGTCAGAGCGGTGAAACCGAAAATACGACCACCCTTAACTACTTTGGCAACACGGTTAACCTGTACAAGCTTCTCTTGCAGGTCACCGTCTTTCTGTTCGTGATTTGCCATTGTCAAACCCCTTAGAATTCCAGGCCGCCTTCACGGGCTGCTTCTGCCAACGCTTTAACACGTCCATGGTATTTAAAACCAGAACGGTCGAAAGCAACCTTAGATACGCCAGCGTCTTTAGCGCGCTGAGCGATCAGTGTGCCTACTTTAGTAGCGGCATCAGTGTTACCGGTAGTCTCACTACGCAGTTCTTTTTCTACAGTGGAAGCTGCAGCCAGAACCTTGCCACCATCTGCAGAAATAACCTGCGCATAGATGTGACGTGGAGTACGGGTTACACACAGACGTACTGCGCCCAGTTCACGCATTTTGAAACGGGCACGGCGGGCACGGCGAATACGAGATGTTTTCTTTTCGTTCATGACCCTACCTTACTTCTTCTTAGCTTCTTTACGGCGAACATATTCGTCAGCGTAACGAACACCCTTACCTTTATAAGGCTCAGGCGGACGGAATGCGCGAATTTCTGCAGCAGCCTGACCCAGAGCTTGTTTATCGGCTGCAGTCAGCACGATAGTAGTCTGGCCTTCCATTGCAGCGGAAACGCCTTCAGGCAGTTCGTAATCGATTGGGTGAGAGAAACCCAGGGTCAGGTTCAGCGTGGTGCCTTTAACAGCAGCACGGTAACCAACACCTTGCAGCAGCAGTTTCTTTTCGAAACCGTTGCTCACACCAACTACCATGTTGTTAACCAGAGAACGGGTAGTACCAGCCAGAGCGTTAGCAGACTTGCTGCCGTCGCGTGGGGCAAACTTCAGAGAGTTCTCTTCGTTAGTAACTTCTACAGACGGGTGTACAGACAGATCCAGGGCACCGTTTTTACCCTTAACATTGATCTGCTGACCATCGATCTTAGCTTCAACACCTGCCGGCAGAACAACGGGACTTTTAGCGACTCGAGACATCGTGTTAGCTCCCTTAGAATACCGTGCAGATAACTTCGCCGCCGATACCAGCAGCGCGAGCAGCACGGTCAGTCATAACACCTTTAGAGGTGGACACGATAGCAACGCCCAGACCGCCTGCTACTTTAGGCAGCTCGGAAGCGCCCTTGTATACACGCAGAGAAGGACGGCTAACACGCTGGATAGACTCAATAACCGGCTTGCCTTCGAAGTATTTCAGTTCAACAGTCATTACAGCTTTACCTTCGCCTTCAACAGCGAAGTCAGCAATGTAACCTTCCTCTTTCAGAACTGCAGCTACAGAAGCTTTCAGTTTAGAAGCAGGCATAGTTACAGCTGTTTTTTCAGCCATATGACCGTTACGGATACGGGTTAGCATATCCGCAAGAGTGTCTTGCATACTCATGGTTTATTTTCCTTTGTGCAGCGCAATGCGGTAGCAGGAGGCGAATCCCCCTGCCCAGACCACTGTGCTTACCAACTTGCTTTTTTCAGACCTGGTACATCACCACGCATAGCTGCTTCACGCAGTTTGATTCGGCTCAGACCGAACTTGCGGTAAACAGCGTGTGGACGACCAGTAACCTGACAACGACGTACCTGACGAACAGGGTTTGCGTCGCGTGGCAGCTTTTGCAGAGCTACCTGTGCTTCCCAGACTTCATCTTCAGAAGAAGCTGGGTTTTTGATGATTGCCTTCAGAGCAGCACGCTTCTCAGCGTACTTAGCAACCATTTTTGCGCGTTTAGCTTCGCGCGCTTTCATACATTCCTTAGCCATTTCTCTTCACCCTTACTTTTTGAATGGGAAGTTGAGGGCTGCCAGCAGGGCACGACCTTCGTCATTTGTCTGAGCAGTAGTGGTAATGGTGATATCCATACCACGCAGCTTATCTACCTTGTCATACTCGATTTCAGGGAAGATGATCTGCTCTTTAACACCCATGCTGTAGTTACCACGACCGTCAAAAGACTTAGGGTTCAGGCCACGGAAGTCACGAATACGAGGGATAGAGATGTCAACCAGACGATCCAGGAATTCCCACATACGCGCACCGCGCAGGGTTACCTTGCAACCGATTGGCCAACCTTCACGAACCTTGAAGCCTGCAATAGATTTGCGAGCCAGGGTTACAACAGGTTTCTGACCTGCGATCTGCTGCATATCTGCAACAGCGTTTTCCAGCTGTTTCTTATCGCCCAGCGCTTCACCAACACCCATGTTCAGAGTGATTTTAGTGATACGAGGAACAGCCATTACGTTAGGGCAGTCCAGCTCATCTTTCAGCTGCTGCTTAACGGATTCATTATAAAGGGCTTTTAGTCTAGACATGGCATCAACTCCTATTACTTAGCGATAACTTCGCCGTTGGATTTGAAGATCCGGACTTTGTTGCCATCTTCCAGAACTTTGAAACCAACACGGTCACCTTTACCGGTTGCTGAGTTGAAGATTGCAACGTTAGATACAGCGATTGCAGCTTCTTTCTCAACGATACCGCCAGCTTTACCCAGCATTGGGTTTGGCTTGGTGTGCTTTTTAACCATGTTGATGCCAGACACGATCAGACAATCGTTTGCAAGAACGCGCAGAACTTTGCCACGCTTGCCCTTGTCTTTACCAGCGATGACGATAACTTCGTCGTCACGAATAATTTTACGCATTATTTATCCATCCTTTCCTACTACCCTCTCATGCTTAAAAACGCCAAGCCCTTACGAGCTTAGCGTTTTTGCATAAATCCTGACTTGCGAAAGTCGAGATTTTTTATAGCACTTCAGGCGCCAGGGAAATGATTTTCATAAACTTCTCAGAGCGAAGTTCACGAGTTACTGGGCCAAAGATACGAGTGCCGATAGGGGCGTCGTTTGCGTTCAACAGTACCGCAGAGTTTGTATCAAAGCGGATGATTGAACCGTCTGGACGACGAACACCTTTACGGGTACGTACCACAACAGCATTCAGGACCTGACCTTTTTTCACCTTACCGCGTGGAATTGCTTCCTTAACGGTAACTTTGATGATGTCACCAACACCGGCATAACGACGGTGTGAGCCACCCAGGACCTTGATACACTGTACACGCTTAGCGCCGCTGTTATCAGCAACGTCAAGCATAGATTCTGTTTGAATCATGGGTCTCTACTCCAAAATTCAGACTGTTTTCCCTGCTTCGAGAAGCCTGAAAAACAGCCTGCCAGAAGCAAAGGTGCGTTATATTACACCTTTACTGCCTGTTCTTCAATCTTAACTAGCGTCCAAGACTTACTTTTTGAAAGTGGACGGGATTCAGCGATGGTTACCACATCACCCATACCACATTCGTTCTGTTCGTCATGCGCATGCAGCTTGGTAGAGCGAGTTACGAATTTCCCGTAGATCGGGTGCTTCTCTTTACGCTCAACCAGAACGGTAATAGTTTTGTCAGCTTTGTTGCTGATAACCTTACCGGTCACAGTACGTGTACGTTTTTCTGCAGCCATTCTTAGTTACCTGCTTTCTGATTCAGTACGGTCTTAACACGTGCGATATCGCGACGCACCTGACCCAGCATGTGGTTCTGAGCCAGCTGACCAGTTGCTTTCTGCATCCGCAGGTTGAACTGATCTTTCAGCAGATCCAGCAGAACAGTTTGCAGTTCTTCAGCGGACTTCTCACGCAGTTCAGTTGCTTTCATCACATCACCGTCCGTTTAACAATGGTGGTAGCTACCGGCAGTTTTGCAGCAGCCAGCTTGAATGCTTCGGTGGCCAGATCGTCAGATACACCGCTCATTTCGAACAGTACTTTACCTGGCTTGATCTGAGCTACCCAGTACTCAACACTACCTTTACCTTTACCCATACGTACTTCCAGTGGCTTGCCGGTAATCGGCTTGTCTGGGAACACACGGATCCAGATCTTACCACCACGTTTTACGTGACGAGTCATAGTACGACGTGCAGCCTCGATCTGACGAGCAGTGATGCGACCACGACCGGTAGCTTTCAGTGCAATCTCACCGAAGCTAACAGCGCTACCGCGCTCAGCCAGACCGCGGTTGCGGCCCTTCATAACCTTACGGAATTTCAGTCTTTTAGGTTGCAGCATTGATAATTACCCCTACTTTGAACCTTTCTTCTTAGGCTGAGCATTTTTCTGAGCGCGCACTTCTTCGATGCCACCCAGAATCTCGCCTTTGAAGATCCAGACTTTAATGCCAAGCACACCGTATTGAGTGTGCGCTTCATAAGTACCGTAATCGATATCAGCACGCAGGGTGTGCAGTGGCACACGACCTTCGCGGTACCATTCGGAGCGTGCGATTTCAGCACCACCCAGACGGCCACCTACCTGAATCTTGATACCTTCAGCACCCAGACGCATAGCGTTCTGTACAGAACGCTTCATAGCACGACGGAACATAACACGACGTTCCAGCTGGCTAGCAACGCTCTGAGCAACCAGTTTGGCATCCAGTTCTGGCTTGCGGATTTCTTCGATGTTGATGTGAACAGGAACGCCCATCATTTTAGAGACAGCGTTACGCAGTTTTTCTACATCTTCACCTTTCTTACCAATCACGATGCCTGGACGGGCAGTGTGAATGGTGATCTTAGCATTCTGTGCAGGACGCTCGATTTCGATGCGGCTCACAGAAGCAGCTTTCAACTGACCTTCCAGATACTCACGTACCTGAAGGTCGTTCAACAGTTTACTAGCGTATTCGTTCTTGTCTGCATACCACACAGAGGTGTGATCTTTAACAATACCAAGACGAATACCTGTTGGATTTACCTTCTGACCCATAGTGGTATCTCCTAGCAGTCAGCTACCTTAACGGTGATGTGGGAGGTGCGCTTCAGAATACGGTCAGCGCGACCCTTCGCACGCGGTTTAATGCGCTTCATCGTCATACCTTCGTCAACGAAGATCTCAGATACACGCAGCTCGTCAATGTCAGCACCTTCGTTGTGCTCTGCGTTTGCAATCGCAGACTCCAGTACTTTCTTAACGAGAACCGCACCCTTTTGAGAGCTGAAAGCCAGAATATTCAGAGCTTCGCCCACCGCTTTACCGCGGATTTGATCGGCAACCAAACGCGCTTTCTGAGCGGAGATATGGGCGCCTTTGTGCTTAGCGGCTACTTCCATTTTCTATACTCCCGATTAGCGTTTAGCTTTCTTATCCGCTGCGTGACCTTTGTAGGTACGTGTAGCAGCGAACTCGCCTAGTTTATGACCAACCATATCTTCGGTGATGAACACCGGGACGTGCTGACGGCCATTATGAACTGCAATCGTCAGTCCTACGAAGTTTGGAAAAACTGTAGAACGGCGAGACCAGGTTTTGATCGGCTTACGATCGTTGGCCTCAATTGCAGCCTCTACCTTTTTCAACAGGTGAAGGTCGATAAATGGACCTTTCTTCAGTGAACGTGGCACAGCTGTATCCTCTGATTATTTCGCTTGACGACGGCGTACGATCATCTTATCGGTACGCTTGTTCTTACGAGTTTTCTTACCTTTAGTCGGTACGCCCCATGGAGTCACTGGGTGACGACCACCGGAAGTACGACCTTCACCACCACCGTGTGGGTGATCAACAGGGTTCATCGCAACACCGCGAACGGTAGGACGAACACCGCGCCAGCGAGTAGCACCCGCTTTACCCAGACGACGCAGGGAATGCTCAGAGTTGCCTACTTCGCCCAGTGTAGCGCAGCAGTCAACCAGCACTTTACGCATCTCACCTGAACGCAGACGCAGAGTAGCGTGCGCGCCTTCACGTGCAACCAGCTGTGCAGAAGTACCAGCAGAACGTGCAATCTGAGCACCTTTGCCTGGCTTCATTTCGATACAGTGGATCACGCTACCAACAGGGATGTTACGTAGTGGCAGGCAGTTACCTGGTTTAATATCAGCATTCTGACCAGAAACCAGAGTATCACCAGCTTTCACACCTTTAGGTGCGATGATGTAGCGACGCTCACCGTCAGCGTATTTCAGCAGGGCAATGTGCGCAGAGCGGTTTGGATCATATTCCAGACGCTCAACAACCGCAGGGATGTCCAGCTTGTTACGACGGAAGTCAATAACGCGATAATGTTGCTTGTGACCGCCACCGATGTGACGAGTCGTGATGCGACCATAGGTGTTACGACCACCGGTCTTGCTTTTCTTCTCGACCAGAGCAGCGTGTGGCTTACCCTTGTGCAGATCCGGGTTAACAACCCGAACTACGTGACGGCGGCCAGCAGAGGTCGGTTTAGATTTAACAACAGCCATTACTCAGACCCCTCTTATTCGCCATCGATGAAGTCGATGTCGTGACCATCTGCCAGGCAAACGTATGCCTTACGAACGTCAGCGCGCTTACCCATACCACGCATAGTGCGCTTGGTTTTGCCCTTAACGTTTACGATGTTCACGCCAGTTACTTTAACGTCGAACAGTTGCTCTACAGCCTTCTTGATTTCAGGCTTAGTAGCGTCTGCTGCAACGCGGAATACTACCTGCTGAGAACCTTCAGCAACGATGGTTGCTTTCTCAGAGATGTGTGGGCCTAGCAGTACTTGATAGATGCGTCCTGGATTCATGCCAACGCCTCCTCAATTTTCTTCAGAGCAGGTACAGTCACCAGAACCTTCTCAAAGCCAACCAGGCTAACAGGATCGATGCCAGCTGCATCACGAACGTCAACGTGTGGTACGTTACGTGCAGCCAGATACAGATTCTGCTCAACGTCTTCTGTGATCAGCAGAGCATTAGACAGCTCCAGCTCGTTCAGCTTAGCTACGAACTGCTTGGTCTTAGGTGCTTCAACCTGGAAGTTATCAACAACAACCAGACGCTCCTGACGAACCAGTTCAGAGAAGATGCAACGCAGCGCTGCGCGGTACATTTTCTTGTTTACTTTCTGAGCATGATCGCGCGGCTGTGCAGCGAAAGTTACGCCACCAGTACGCCACAGAGGACTACGGATAGTACCGGCACGTGCACGGCCAGTACCTTTTTGACGCCATGGCTTAGCACCGCCACCGCTTACTGCGGAACGGTTCTTCTGAGCCTTGGTGCCTTGACGACCACCGGCCAGGTATGCAGTAACAACCTGATGAACCAGTGATTCGTTGAATTCTTTACCAAACGCCAGATCGGAAACTTCAACGCTTCCACCAGCTCCTGCAAGATTCAGATTCATTTCAAACCCCCTCAGGCGCCAACTTTAACAGCTGACTTAACGATTACGTCGCCGCCGGTAGCGCCAGGTACAGCACCTTTTACTAACAGCAGATTGCGCTCAGCATCGATGCGAACAACTTCCAGGGATTGAACGGTTACACGCTCAGCACCCATGTGTCCGGCCATCTTCTTGCCTTTCCACACACGACCAGGAGTCTGACACTGACCAATAGAACCAGGAGCACGGTGAGAAAGTGAGTTACCGTGAGTCGCGTCCTGCATGGAGAAGTTCCAGCGCTTAACGCCACCCTGGAAACCTTTACCTTTGGACTGACCGGTTACATCAATTTTCTGACCCGCTTCAAAGCGTTCAACAGTCAGTTGATCACCAACATTAATTTCTTCGTCACCTGACAGACGGAACTCCCACAAACCGCGACCAGCTTCGGTTTCTGCTTTCGCAAAATGACCGGCTGCAGCCTTGGTTACGCGGTTAGCACGACGAGAACCTACAGTTACCTGCACAGCAGTATAACCATCAGTTTCTTCGGTCTTAACCTGAGTAACACGGTTCGGTTCCACCTCGATGACAGTGACTGGCACAGACACGCCGTCTTCAGTGAAGACACGGGTCATACCTGCTTTACGTCCGATTAAACCTACAGACATTTTTTTACCTCAAATTGCCAGTTGTGTACGGGGCTTAAACCCGCTATGGCTGCCTTAAAGGCATTCCACACGCAGATCTGTAATCTGCGCACCTGTCGTCTTAATTAGCCGAGGCTAATTTGCACTTCAACACCCGCAGCAAGATCCAGCTTCATCAGTGCGTCAACAGTTTTTTCTGTTGGCTCAACGATGTCCAGAACGCGTTTGTGAGTACGGATCTCATACTGATCACGTGCATCTTTGTTCACGTGAGGAGAGATCAGAACGGTAAAACGCTCTTTGCGAGTAGGAAGTGGGATCGGACCATGCACCTGAGCACCTGTACGCTTAGCAGTCTCTACGATCTCCTGAGCGGAAGAGTCAATCAGGCGATGATCAAAAGCCTTCAGACGAATTCTGATTTTCTGGTTTTGCATTTTAATCACAATTCCTAGATTAAAAAACGGCTTGCGCCGACCTAACCCCATTTAACGGGGTAGCGCATTCTACTTACCCCTACATACCAAGTCAAGGGATATTGTCTATAGAATAAACAGTTCACTTTTCAGGCAGATAACCAGAAAGCTAGGAACCTGCCAAGAACCCAATAGCTCGCATCAAAAACAGCTATAAAAGTGATAGAGATAGAGAGACCAACAGAATCATTTGCGAACGCAAATGCGAGCGAGTAAAACCCAGCAAAGTTCCTTTGCGCCCGGTTTTACAATGCGACGTTTGATATGGCCGCACACTGGCTTGATAGAAAACAAAAACCGAGCCATATCAAACATCCAAAAAAAAGCCTCCCGAAGGAGGCTTTTTTCAGATCAGAGTATTAATTACTCAACGATCTTGGATACAACGCCTGCACCTACAGTACGACCGCCTTCACGGATCGCAAAACGCAGACCTTCTTCCATCGCGATCGGGTTGATCAGAGTAACGTCCATTTTGATGTTATCGCCAGGCATTACCATTTCAACGCCCTCTGGCAGCTCACAAGCACCAGTGATGTCAGTTGTACGGAAGTAGAACTGTGGACGGTAGCCCTTGAAGAATGGAGTGTGACGACCACCTTCATCTTTGGACAGTACGTATACTTCACCTTCGAAACGAGTGTGAGGAGTGATAGAACCTGGCTTAGCCAGTACCTGACCACGCTCAACTTCGTCACGCTTAGTACCACGCAGCAGCGCACCGATGTTCTCACCCGCACGACCTTCGTCCAGCAGCTTACGGAACATCTCTACACCAGTACAGGTAGTAGTCTGAGTTTCCTTGATACCAACGATCTCGATCTCTTCACCAGTCTTAACGATACCACGCTCAACACGACCAGTTACTACAGTACCACGACCGGAGATAGAGAATACGTCCTCGATAGGCATCAGGAACGGCTGATCGATTGCACGCTCTGGCTCAGGGATGTAAGAATCCAGTGCTTCAACCAGCTTCTTAACAGCAGTAGTACCCAGTTCGTTATCGTCCTGACCGTTCAGAGCCATCAGCGCAGAACCTGCGATGATTGGAGTGTCGTCACCTGGGAATTCGTACTGGTCCAGCAGCTCACGCAGCTCCATTTCAACCAGCTCCAGCATCTCTTCGTATTCTTCAGAATCAACGCCGCCACAGTCTTCAGCCAGCAGGTCAGCTTTGTTCAGGAATACAACGATGTAAGGTACACCTACCTGACGAGACAGCAGGATGTGCTCACGAGTCTGAGGCATTGGGCCGTCAGTCGCACCACATACCAGGATCGCGCCGTCCATCTGAGCAGCACCGGTGATCATGTTTTTAACATAGTCAGCGTGTCCTGGGCAGTCTACGTGCGCGTAGTGACGGATAGTAGAATCGTATTCAACGTGAGACGTTGCGATTGTGATACCACGCTCACGCTCTTCTGGAGCGTTATCGATACCGTCGAATGCTACTGCTTCGCCGCCGAATACTTCAGCACATACACGAGTCAGTGCAGCAGTCAGAGTAGTTTTACCGTGGTCAACGTGGCCGATTGTACCAACGTTAACGTGCGGTTTTGAGCGTTCAAATTGTTCTTTAGCCACGATTAATACCTCATTAATATATTGGGCAAATTATCTTGCATTGATTACTGCTTCAGCAACATTATTCGGTGCTTCAGCATAATCAAAGAATTCCATTGAGTAGGTTGCACGACCCTGGGTTGCGGAACGCAGATCGGTAGCATAACCAAACATCTCGCCCAGAGGAACCTGTGCATTGATTATCTTACCGGAGCTGCTGTCTTCCATACCCTGAACCAGACCTCGACGACGGTTCAGGTCTCCCATCACGTCACCCATATAATCTTCAGGTGTAACAACTTCTACTTTCATCATAGGCTCAAGAAGACATGGATCAGCTTCCATCGCGTACTTCTTGAGTGCCTGAGATGCTGCAATTTTAAATGCCATCTCGTTAGAGTCAACATCATGGAAGGAGCCGTCATACAGACGCGCCTTCAGGCCGATCAGCGGATAGCCGGCGATAACGCCGTTTTTCATCTGCTCCTCGATACCCTTTTCAATTGCCGGGATGTATTCCTTCGGAATCGCACCACCCACAATCTCGTTGACAAACTCCAGCCCTTCTTCATCAGACGGGCTGAACTCGACGACAACGTGTCCGTACTGACCACGACCACCAGACTGGCGTGCAAACTTGTGGTTTGCATCAACAGGCTTGCGGATTTTCTCGCGATAGGCCACCTGAGGTTTACCGATGTTCGCTTCGACGCTGAATTCGCGCTTCATGCGATCCACCAGAATATCCAGGTGCAATTCGCCCATACCAGAGATAATAGTCTGGCCGGTCTCTTCGTCAGTTTCCACCCGGAAAGACGGATCTTCCTGAGCCAGCTTGCCCAGTGCGATACCCATCTTCTCCTGGTCAGCCTGAGATCGAGGCTCAACCGCAACAGAGATTACCGGCTCAGGGAACTCCATGCGCTCCAGAACAATCTTATTGTCCGGGTTACACAGAGTATCTCCGGTCGTTACATCTTTCATACCGATCAGAGCCGCGATATCGCCTGCGCGAACCTCTTTGATCTCTTCACGGTTGTTGGAGTGCATCTGCACCATACGACCAACACGCTCTTTCTTGCCCTTAACAGAGTTAACCACACTGTCGCCGGAAGCCAGAACACCGGAGTAAACACGGACAAAGGTCAACGTGCCCACAAACGGGTCAGTCGCAATTTTAAATGCCAGAGCTGCAAACGGCGCATTGTCGTCTGCTTCACGGGTTGCTGTCGTTTCGTTAGCGTCATCCAGGGTACCCTCGATCGCTTTAACTTCGACAGGAGATGGCATGAACTCAATCACCGCATCCAGTACTGCCTGTACGCCCTTGTTCTTGAATGCAGAACCTGCCTGCATCAGAACCAGATCGTTATCCAGGGTACGGCGGCGCAGGCCAGCTTTAATCTCTTCATCGGACAACTCTCCTTCTTCAAGGTACTTGTCCATCAACTCGTCAGAGGCTTCTGCTGCAGCTTCGATCATCTCTTCACGAAGCTGCTCTGCTTTGTCCTGCAGCTCGGCCGGGATATCTTCCAGCTCGTAACTCATGCCCTGATCAGCCTCATTCCACATAATGGCTTTCATGCGGATCAGGTCAACCACGCCCTTAAACTCATCCTCTGCACCGATCGGGAAGTTGATCGGCACAGCGTTCGCACCCAGACGATCTTTCAGCTGGTCGACAACCATAAAGAAATCAGCACCGGCACGGTCCATCTTATTGACGAACACCATACGCGGAACTTCATACTTATCGGCCTGACGCCATACTGTTTCAGTCTGTGGCTGAACACCGGAAGATGCACACAGCACCACTACCGCACCATCAAGCACTCGCAGGGAACGCTCTACTTCAATAGTGAAGTCAACGTGTCCCGGTGTATCGATGATGTTAATGCGGTGCTGATCAAACTGCTGATTCATACCGCTCCAGAAACAGGTGGTCGCAGCAGAGGTGATGGTAATACCACGCTCCTGCTCCTGCTCCATCCAGTCCATGGTCGCCGCACCGTCATGTACTTCACCGATCTTATGAGAAAGACCTGTGTAGAACAGAATACGTTCGGTAGTCGTCGTTTTACCGGCATCTACGTGAGCGCAGATACCGATGTTCCGATAGCGTTTGATAGGCGTTTTACGAGCCAAAACTCAATCCTCAGAGTCGTACTAAAAAGCTTAGAAGCGGTAGTGAGCGAATGCTTTGTTCGCTTCAGCCATGCGGTGAACGTCTTCACGTTTCTTCACAGCTGCACCACGACCTTCTACTGCATCACCGATTTCACCGGCCAGACGCAGTGCCATAGATTTCTCACCACGCTTACGCGCAGCGTCAACCAACCAACGCATAGCCAGTGCAGCACGACGTGCTGGACGTACTTCTACAGGCACCTGGTAAGTTGCACCACCTACACGGCGGGATTTAACCTCAACCATTGGCTGGATAGATTCCAGCGCCTTGTTGAATACTTCGATCGGATCTTCACCAGTGCGGTCACTGATGGTGTCCAACGCACCGTAAACGATTTTTTCAGCAACAGATTTCTTACCGCTGATCATCAGGTGGTTGGTGAATTTTGCCAGCGTAATGTTACCGAATTTTGGATCCGGCAGAATTTCACGTTTCGCCGCAACTCTTCTTCTTGGCATGATAAGCCCCTTTATAAACAGGTCTTCAGGTTATTTCAGGAATTGATACCTGACCTTACTCTTATTGCTTGCGGTCTAGCTCTAGTTGTATAGCAGGTTGTTTTCACAACCGATGCCGGACTTCTTTCGCTGTCCCGGAAAACGATTAAGACTTAGGACGTTTGGTACCGTACTTAGAACGACCTTGTTTACGGTCGTTAACGCCACTGGTATCCAGTGCGCCACGTACTGTGTGGTAACGAACACCCGGCAAGTCTTTTACACGACCGCCACGGATCAGAACAACAGAGTGCTCCTGCAGGTTGTGACCTTCACCACCGATGTAGGAAGTAACCTCAAATCCGTTAGTCAGACGAACACGACATACTTTACGCAGTGCTGAGTTCGGTTTCTTAGGGGTCGTTGTGTAGACACGAGTACAAACGCCACGACGCTGAGGACATGCCTGCAGAGCAGGTACGTCGCTCTTAGCGACTTTACGTTTGCGCGGCTGTCGAACCAACTGGTTAATAGTTGCCATTAAGCAAACTCCACGCTTTATTTAAGCACCAAAAAAACAGGAATCCTTCGACTCCTGTCACGAAAGGGCCGAGATTGTACTCAATCCCGGCCCGTCAGGTCAATATTCGACCAGATTTTTAGAACCGCAAAGCAGTTCGTTATTCAGAATCAGGCATCGCTGCCTGGTTCAGCGCTTCGGTCAGAGCCATTTGAACGTCTTCTGCACTTACAGTAACGCTTTCATCAGACACCTGAGCCTTACGCTTACGTTCTTTGTGGTATGCCAGACCGGTACCTGCCGGAATCAGACGACCCACAACAACGTTTTCTTTCAGACCACGCAGGTAATCCTTCTTACCGGATACTGCACCTTCGGTCAGTACGCGGGTAGTTTCCTGGAAGGACGCCGCAGAGATGAAGGATTCGGTCGCCAGGGATGCTTTGGTGATACCCAGCAGTACACGGTCGTATTTCGCCGGTACTTTACCTTCTTCTTCCAGACGCTTGTTCTCAGTCACAACCTGATGGAACTCAACCTGCTCACCGGTGATGAAGGAGCTATCGCCAGAAGCGGTGATATCAACCTTACGCAGCATCTGACGCACAATCACTTCGATGTGCTTATCGTTGATGCCTACACCCTGCAGACGGTAAACGTCCTGAATCTCAGCAGTGATGTACTCTGCCAGCTCGGTCACACCCTTGATACGCAGAATATCGTGCGGGTTAGACGGACCGTCGGAGATTACCTCACCCTTGTCCACGTGCTCACCTTCGAACACGTTCAGGTTACGCCACTTAGGAATCATGATCTCGATCGGATCAGCATCCGCCGGGCTGATAACCAGACGCTTCTTGCCCTTAGTCTCTTTACCGAAGGTTACGGTACCGGAGATCTCAGCCAGGATAGAAGAATCTTTCGGCTTACGCGCTTCGAACAGGTCAGCAACCCGCGGCAGACCACCGGTGATGTCCTTGTTCACAGAACCTTCCTGTGGAATACGTGCCAGTACATCACCAACACCCACATGAGCGCCATTGCTCAGGTTCAGAATCGCTTTAGCAGGCAGCAGGTACTGCGCTACCTGATCGGTGCCTGGGTGGCACAGATCTTCGCCGTTATCATCAACCAGCTTGATCAGCGGACGGATGTCTTTACCCGCAGCTGGACGCGCACTCGGATCCAGTACTTCAGTGGTAGACAGACCGGTCAGTTCATCAGTTTGCTGCTTAACGGTAATACCGTCTTCCATGCCAACCAGCTGCACCTTACCTGCCACCTCGGAGATGATCGGGTGAGTGTGCGGGTCCCAGTTAGCAACGATCGCACCGGCTTCAACAGTTGCGCCATCTTTAACCTTGATCACAGAACCGTAAGGCAGCTTATAACGCTCACGCTCACGACCGTGCTCATCGGTCACACCCAGCTCACCGGAACGGGAGGTTGCAACCAGAGAACCATCTTCTTTCTCTACTGCTTTCAGGTTGTGCATGCGGATTTCACCGGCATTCTTAACCTGAACGCTGTCAACAGCTGCTGCCCGTGATGCCGCACCACCGATGTGGAAGGTACGCATGGTCAACTGTGTACCCGGCTCACCGATGGACTGCGCAGCGATAACACCGACTGCTTCACCCGGGTTAACCAGGTGACCGCGACCCAGGTCACGACCATAACATTCAGAACACAGACCGTAGCTGGTTTCACAGGTAATCGCGCTGCGTACTACGATCTCATCGATAGAGGAGTAACGCTCATCGTCGTCCAGGCGCTTAACCCAGGCTTCGTCCATCAGCGTACCGCGTTCGATCAGCACTTCAGTCTCGGTCGGATCCATGACGTCTTTCGCCACTACACGACCCAGAACACGATCACCCAGACCAACGACTACGTCGCCGCCTTCGATCAGAGGCTGCATCACCAGACCTTCTTCGGTACCACAGTCAGATTCTGTGATAACCAGATCCTGGGCAACGTCTACCAGACGACGGGTCAGGTAACCGGAGTTTGCAGTCTTCAGTGCGGTATCCGCCAGACCTTTACGAGCACCGTGGGTCGAGATGAAGTACTGCAGTACGTTCAGACCTTCACGGAAGTTCGCGGTGATTGGCGTCTCGATGATGGAACCATCCGGCTTCGCCATCAGACCACGCATACCCGCCAGCTGACGAATCTGCGCCGCGCTACCCCGTGCACCGGAGTCGGCCATCATGTATACGGAGTTGAAGGAGTCCTGCTCAACTTCATTACCTTCACGGTCCACAACCTGCTCTTTCTTCAGGTTGTCCATCATCTTCTTGGCCAGAATTTCGTTGGCACGGGACCAGATATCGATAACTTTGTTGTACTTCTCGCCCTGGGTTACCAGACCGTCAGCAAACTGCATCTCGATCTCTTTCACTTCAGCATCCGCTTCAGTGATGATGTTGACCTTCTCATCCGGGATAACGAAGTCGTTAACACCGATAGAGGAACCGGACATGGTCGCCTGACGGAAACCCATGTACATCAGCTGGTCAGCAAAGATAACCGTGTCTTTCAGACCCACGATACGGTAAGCCGTGTTGATCAGACGGGAGATCGCTTTCTTGGTCATCGCCTGGTTGACCAGCTCGAATGGCAGACCGGTTGGTACGATGTTGTACAACATCGCACGACCAACAGTGGTCTCGATCAGACCGCTGCGCTGCTCTTCGTTACCTTCGATATCACGAACCGTTTCGTTGATACGAACAGATACACGGGACTGCAGATCAACCTGCTTGGCACCGAAAGCGCGTTCAACTTCCTGGATATCTGCGAACATCGTACCTTCGCCTTTAGCGTTGATACGGTCACGGGTCATCCAGTACAGACCCAGTACCACGTCCTGAGACGGTACGATGATTGGCTCACCGTTCGCTGGAGACAGTACGTTGTTGGTAGACATCATCAGCGCGCGGGCTTCCAGCTGCGCTTCGATAGTCAGCGGTACGTGTACCGCCATCTGGTCACCGTCAAAGTCAGCGTTGTATGCCGCACACACCAGTGGGTGCAGCTGAATCGCTTTACCTTCGATCAGTACCGGCTCAAATGCCTGGATACCCAGACGGTGCAGAGTCGGTGCACGGTTCAGCATGATCGGGTGTTCGCGGATTACTTCATCCAGGATATCCCATACCAGTGCTTCTTCGCGCTCAACCATCTTCTTAGCCGCTTTGATGGTAGTCGCATGACCACGCAGTTCCAGCTTGGAGAAGATAAATGGTTTGAACAGTTCCAGCGCCATCTTCTTAGGCAGACCACACTGATGCAGACGCAGGTAAGGGCCTACCACGATTACGGAACGACCGGAGTAGTCTACACGCTTACCCAGCAGGTTCTGACGGAAACGACCCTGTTTACCCTTGATCATGTCAGCCAGGGACTTCAGAGGACGCTTGTTAGAACCTGTGATCGCACGACCGCGACGGCCGTTATCCAGCAGCGCATCAACGGATTCCTGCAGCATACGCTTCTCGTTGCGTACGATGATATCCGGTGCACTCAGGTCCAGCAGACGCTTCAGACGGTTGTTACGGTTGATAACACGACGGTACAGATCGTTCAGATCAGAGGTCGCGAAACGACCACCATCCAGCGGTACCAGAGGACGCAGATCTGGCGGCAGAACCGGCAGAACGTTCAGAATCATCCACTCTGGCTTATTGCCGGACTGGTAGAAACCTTCCAGCAGTTTCAGACGCTTGGACAGCTTCTTAATTTTGGTTTCAGAGTTGGTCGCCGGCAGCTCTTCGCGCAGGATCTCAATCTCTTCAGCGATGTCGATAGACTTCAGCAGTTCCTGAACCGCTTCAGCACCCATACGGGCATCGAAATCATCACCGAACTCTTCCAGTGCTTCGAAGTACTGCTCATCGTTCAGCAGCTGACCACGCTCCAGCGCCGTCATACCCGGATCGATAACCACGAAGGATTCGAAGTACAGTACGCGCTCGATATCACGCAGCGTCATATCCAGCATCAGACCGATACGGGACGGCAGTGACTTCAGGAACCAGATGTGTGCAACAGGAGAAGCCAGTTCGATGTGACCCATACGCTCACGACGAACCTTAGCCAGCGCAACCTCTACGCCACACTTCTCACAGATAACACCACGGTGCTTCAGACGCTTGTATTTACCACACAGACATTCGTAATCCTTTACAGGACCGAAGATCTTGGCACAGAACAGACCATCACGCTCTGGCTTAAAAGTACGGTAGTTGATCGTTTCCGGCTTCTTCACTTCACCGAAGGACCAGGAACGGATCATCTCTGGAGATGCCAGACCGATACGGATCGAGTCAAACTCGTCGTTCTGTCCCTGGGATTTCAACAGATTAAGTAAGTCTTTCATTATATTCAGCTCCTCGGGGGAGTTGACTGCGCGGCGATTGATCGGCCACGCAGTAAACTATCTGTTAAAGGGTTACTCGGATTCCAGCTCGATGTCGATACCCAGCGAGCGGATCTCTTTCACCAGCACGTTGAACGATTCTGGCATGCCCGGTTCCATACGGTGATCGCCATCGACGATGTTCTTATACATCTTCGTACGGCCGTTCACGTCATCGGACTTAACAGTCAGCATCTCCTGCAGAGTGTAGGCAGCACCGTATGCTTCCAGTGCCCATACCTCCATCTCACCGAATCGCTGACCACCGAACTGCGCCTTACCACCCAGCGGCTGCTGAGTAACCAGACTGTAAGAACCGGTAGAACGTGCGTGCATCTTGTCATCAACCAGGTGGTTCAGTTTCAGCATGTACATGTAACCCACGGTTACAGGACGGCTGAATTCGTCACCGGTGCGACCATCAAACAGCTTGAACTGACCGGTATCGCTCAGATCAGCCATGCGCAGCAGTTCTTTAACTTCAACTTCTTTCGCGCCGTCGAATACCGCGGTCGCCAGAGGAACACCACCTTTCAGGTTGTGCGCCAGTTCCAGAACCTCTTCATCGCTCAGAGCGGCGATATCTTCGTGACGGCCAGACTTGTAGCCACCCAGTTCGCTGTTGTACACGCGTTCCAGGAATTCACGCAGTTCTTTCACTTTTTCCAGACGATCACGTTCAGCCTGCAGCATCTTATTGATCTTGACGCCCAGACCTTTCGCCGCCATACCCATGTGGGTTTCCAGTACCTGACCAACGTTCATACGGGACGGTACACCCAGCGGGTTCAGTACGATGTCGACCGGCTCGCCGTTCTCATCGTATGGCATGTCTTCAACCGGCATGATAACGGAGATAACACCCTTGTTACCGTGACGACCCGCCATCTTGTCACCTGGCTGTACGCGACGCTTGGTAGCCACGTAAACCTTAACAATCTTCAGCACGCCTGGTGCCAGATCATCACCGGTCTGCAGCTTGCCTTTCTTGTCTTCAAACTTGGCATCCAGCTCAACGCGACGCTCTTCCAACTGCTCCTGAGCTTTTTCCAGCATCTCCTGCACAGCTTCGTCAGCCACGCGGATCTTGAACCAGTCAGCTTTCTTCAGTTCAGCCAGTGCTTCAGAGGTGATCTCTTCACCTTTCTTGAAGCCAGCACCGCCTTCCGCTTTCAGACCAGCCAGAGCACGTTCCAGACGCTCGAACGTAGCCTGCTCAACAATGCGCAGCTCTTCGTTCAGGTCCTTACGGATACGATCCAGTTCAGCTTCTTCAATCGCGACAGCACGCTCATCTTTTGGCACACCGTCACGGGTGAATACCTGAACGTCGATAACCTTACCTACGGTACCGGTCTTAACGCGCAGAGAAGTATCTTTAACGTCAGACGCTTTCTCACCGAAGATCGCACGCAGCAGCTTCTCTTCCGGCGTCAGCTGAGTTTCACCCTTAGGTGTCACTTTACCGACCAGAATGTCACCCGGGCCTACTTCAGCACCGATGTGAACAATACCGGCTTCGTCCAGCTTCGCCAGAGCAGATTCGCCAACGTTTGGAATATCAGAGGTAATTTCTTCAGAACCCAGCTTGGTATCACGCGCCACACAGGTCAGTTCCTGAATGTGGATAGTGGTAAAGCGGTCTTCCTGAACCACACGCTCGGAGATCAGGATGGAGTCCTCGAAGTTGTAACCGTTCCACGGCATGAACGCGATCCGCATGTTCTGCCCCAGCGCCAGCTCACCCAGATCAACGGACGGGCCGTCAGCCATGATGTCGCCACGCTGTACAGTTTCACCTTCGCGAACAATAGAACGCTGGTTGATGCAGGTGTTCTGGTTAGAACGGGTGTACTTAGTCAGGTTGTAGATATCCACACCTGCTTCACCCGCCTGAGTCTCTTCGTCGTTTACACGTACCACGATACGGGCCGCATCAACAGACTCGATTACACCACCACGCTTGGCAACCACACATACGCCGGAGTCACGCGCAACATAGCGCTCCATACCGGTACCAACCAGCGGCTTATCAGCACGCAGAGTCGGTACAGCCTGACGCTGCATGTTGGAACCCATCAATGCACGGTTCGCGTCATCGTGCTCCAGGAACGGGATCAGGGCTGCTGCGATCGATACTACCTGACGTGGAGATACGTCCATGTAGTTAACTTTCTCAGGACCCATTACAGTGGATTCACCCTGGTGACGTACAACAACCAGCTCATCGGTCAGATTGTTGTTGTCATCCATACCCGCAGACGCCTGTGCGATAACATAGCGGCCTTCTTCGATGGCAGACAGGTACTCAACCTCGTCCGTTACCTTACCGTCGATAACTTTACGATATGGGCTTTCCAGGAAGCCGAAGTCGTTAGTACGGGCATAGGTGGACAGGGAGTTGATCAGACCGATGTTCGGACCCTCAGGGGTCTCGATAGGACACAGACGACCGTAGTGAGTGTGGTGAACGTCTCGCACTTCAAAGCCGGCACGCTCACGGGTCAGACCACCAGGGCCCAACGCAGAAACACGACGCTTGTGAGTAACCTCAGACAGCGGGTTGTTCTGATCCATAAACTGAGACAGCTGAGAAGAACCGAAGAACTCTTTCACTGCCGCTGCAACCGGCTTGGCATTGATCAGATCCTGAGGCATCAGGTTGTCAGATTCAGCCATGCTCAGACGTTCACGTACTGCACGCTCAACACGTACCAGACCGACACGGAACTGGTTCTCTGCCATTTCGCCTACAGAACGGATACGACGGTTACCCAGGTGGTCGATATCATCCACAACGCCTTTACCGTTACGGATATCGATCAGGGTTTTCATTACCGCCAGGATATCTTCTTTGTCCAGAACACCGGAGCCAGTTTCATCTTCGCGGCTCAGACGGCGGTTGAACTTCATACGGCCAACAGCAGACAGGTCGTAACGCTCTTCGGTGAAGAACAGGTTCTCGAACAGCGCTTCAGCAGATTCTTTGGTTGGCGGCTCGCCAGGACGCATCATACGGTAGATCTCTACCAGTGCTTCCAGCTGGTTGCGAGTGGTATCGCTACGCAGAGTATCGGAAATGAACGGACCACAATCCAGCTCGTTGGTGTACAGAGTTTCAAACTCGGTAATACCTGCAGCGTTCAGTTTCTCCAGCAGATCTTCAGTGATCTCGCTGTTACCTTCGCAGATCAGCTCACCAGTGGTTGGATCGATGATGTCTTTTGCCATCACCTTACCAGCCAGGTACTCAGCAGGGACATCCAGCTGAGTCATGTTGTCTTTTTCCAACTGACGGATGTGACGCGGCGTAATACGACGACCAGACTCTACAATGACGTTGCCATCGGAATCTTTGATGTCGAAAGTCGCTGTCTCACCGCGCAGACGCGCAGGCACCAGGGTCATCAGAACCTTGTCACCGTTCAGGGCCCACTCAGTGGTATCGAAGAAGATATCGAGGATCTCTTCGCCAGTGTAGCCCAGCGCGCGCAGCAGGATAGTTGCTGGCAGCTTACGACGACGGTCGATACGGACAAACAGGCTATCTTTAGGATCGAACTCGAAATCCAGCCATGAACCACGGTAAGGAATTACGCGCGCAGAATACAGCAGCTTACCGGAAGAGTGAGTCTTACCCTTGTCATGGTCGAAGAATACACCCGGAGAACGGTGCAGCTGAGATACGATTACACGCTCAGTACCGTTTACAACGAATGTACCGTTGTCAGTCATCAGAGGCATTTCGCCCATGTAGACTTCTTGTTCTTTAATATCTTTGATCGCTTTGTTGGAAGAATCGCGATCGTAAATTACCAGACGTACTTTGACGCGCAGCGGTGCTGCATAGGTAATGCCACGCATCTGACATTCTTTAACGTCGAATACCGGCTCGCCCAGACGGTAACCTACATATTCCAACGCTGCGTTTCCGGAGTAGGAAACGATCGGAAATACGGAACTGAAAGCCGCGTGCAGACCAACATCTTTGCGCTCTGCAGAATCAGCATCCTGTTGCAGGAATTTCAAATAAGAATCCAACTGGATTGCCAACAGATATGGCACATCCATCGCCTCTGGCAATTTACCAAAGTCTTTTCGGATGCGTTTCTTTTCAGTGTATGAGTAAGCCATCTAAGTTCCCCAGCATCTGCACCTGAAAGATTCAACCAGACCGAAGGTATTTTCTCGGCCTGTGGAACCGTTATTATTTGCTCTTACTAATAACGGAAAAAGGCCGGTGGCATTTTGCCACCAGCCGTAGAGTATCAGCAGCCTTGCAGCTGATACGAAGCATAGCGCTGTTTACTTAACTTCAACAGATGCGCCAGCTTCTTCCAGAGCTTTAGCCAGCTCTTCAGCTTCTTCCTTGCTAACGCCTTCTTTAACGGTAGCAGGAGCGCCGTCAACCATACCTTTAGCCTCTTTCAGACCCAGGCCAGTAGCAGCACGTACAGCTTTAATTACGTTAACTTTCTTGTCGCCAGCAGCAGTCAGAACAACGTCAAATTCAGTTTTCTCTTCTGCAGCAGCACCAGCGTCGCCGCCAGCAGCGCCAGCAACTGCAACAGCAGCAGCAGAAACGCCAAACTTCTCTTCCATTGCTTCAACCAGCTCAACAACGTCCATTACAGACATTTCAGCGATTGCGTTCAGGATATCTTCTTTAGATACGGACATGGTTCAATTCCTAAAATATGTATGAGCTCTAAGCTCGTAAACTCGTTACTAAGCGGCTTGTAAAATTAAGCAGCTTCTTGTTCTTTCTGTTCGCGAACGGCCGCGATAGTGCGTACCAGCTTGCCTGCTGCAGCTTCTTTCATGCAGCCCATCAGCTTGGCGATAGCTTCGTCGTAAGTTGGCAGAGATGCCAGCATTGCAACGTCAACTACCTGTCCTTCGAAAGCAGCGGTCTTCAGCTCCAGCTTGTCATTACCCTTTGCGAAATCCTTCAGGATTCGCGCACCGGCACCTGGGTGCTCAGTAGAGAATGCAATCAGAGTAGGACCTACGAATGCTTCAGAGATGCACTCGTAATCGGAGCCTTCTACTGCACGACGTGCCAGCGTGTTACGTACAACTTTCAGCCATACGCCAGCTTCACGTGCCTGCTTACGCAGTGCAGTCATATCTTCAACGGCTACGCCGCGAGAGTCTGCAACTACAGCAGAAAGAGCGCCCTTGGCAGCTTCCTGGACTTCAGCGACAATCGCTTTTTTATCTTCGAGTCCTAATGCCACGATTTACTCCTGGGTTTAGTCTTTTCGACTGTTTACCAATCGCCCAGCCCGTTATGAACTGAGCGCCGAGTACGGTGGTTGAATTGATCCTTGTTAAGGGGATCACACCGTCTGCGCAGGCTGATCGATTAAGAGCCGGAGCTCACCTGCGGTCTTTGACGGCCTCCGCCTGATGGCAGAGACCCTCAATTCTTTAAGAAAGTTATTACAGGCTCAGAGAGCTCTGATCGATCGCCAGACCCGGACCCATAGTAGTGGACAGGGTAACTTTCTTCAGGTACACGCCTTTAGCAGAAGCAGGCTTCAGCTTCTTCAGCTCAGCCATCAGCGCTTCAACGTTAGACTTGATAGCATCGGCTTCGAAGCCAACTTTACCAACGCCTGCGTGGATAATACCGTTCTTATCAGTACGGAAACGAACCTGACCTGCTTTAGCGTTGTTCACTGCAGTTACAACATCAGGAGTTACGGTACCAACTTTAGGGTTTGGCATCAGGCCACGTGGACCCAGCACCTGACCCAGCTGACCTACAACGCGCATCGCATCCGGAGTTGCGATAACAACGTCAAAGTTCAGGTCGCCGCCTTTGATCTGTTCAGCCAGATCTTCGAAACCAACAACGTCTGCACCAGCTTCTTTAGCTTTCTCAGCGTTTTCGCCCTGAGCGAATACAGCGACGCGTACGTCTTTACCAGTACCTGCAGGCAGTACGGAAGAACCACGAACGTTCTGATCAGATTTACGTGGGTCTACACCCAGGTTTACTGCAACGTCTACGGATTCTTTGAAACCAACAGAAGACAGCTCGTTCAGCAGAGCAACTGCTTCATCGATGGAGTACTGCTTACCAGCTTCTACTTTCTCGTTGATCGCCTTCTGGCGCTTAGTCAGCTTAGCCATTATTCAACACCCTCAACAATCAGACCCATAGAACGTGCGCTACCCGCGATGGTGCGAACAGCTGCATCCATGTCAGCAGCAGTCAGATCAGGTTCTTTAACAGTCGCAATCTCTTCCAGCTGAGCACGGGTAACAGTACCCACTTTCTCAGTGTTAGGACGACCAGAACCGCTCTTGATACCCGCTGCTTTTTTCAGCAGGATCGCCGCTGGCGGAGTCTTAGTGATGAAAGTAAAGCTGCGGTCTGCGTATACAGTGATAACAACTGGAACAGGCATGCCATTTTCCATGCTCTGAGTCGCAGCGTTGAACGCTTTACAGAATTCCATGATGTTAACACCGTGCTGACCCAGTGCTGGACCAACTGGTGGACTTGGGTTCGCCTGACCGGCAGCAACCTGCAGCTTGATATAAGCTTCGATTTTCTTAGCCATGTTTTACTCCTAATGGGTACAAGCGTCTTTCGACTCCCCTGCTTCAAAGACGGAAAAACCCCAGTGCTCTGACGAGCCCGAGGTTACTCCTTAATTCGGGTTTATCAGGCTTTTTCGACCTGACCAAACTCCAGCTCAACCGGGGTTGAGCGACCGAAGATCAGCACTGCAACCTGCAGTCTGTTCTTCTCGTAATTCACTTCTTCCACAACGCCGTTGAAGTCAGCAAATGGGCCATCAATAACACGCACCATTTCGCCCGGCTCAAATACAGTCTTCGGACGCGGCTTATCAACACCACTTTCAACGCGCTGCAGAATTGCATCTGCTTCTTTCTCAGTAATCGGCGCCGGCTTGTCTGCAGTACCACCGATAAAGCCCATCACACGCGAGGTATCTTTTACCAGGTGCCAGCTTTCATCGTTCATATCCATCTGAACCAGCACATAGCCAGGATAGAACTTACGCTCGGACTTACGCTTCTTACCTTCTTTAATCTCTACAACTTCTTCTGTAGGAACCAGAATATCGCCGAAAGCATCCTGCATGTTATACAGCTCAACACGCTCTTTCAGAGAGTTCATCACGCGCTTCTCGTAACCGGAGTACGCATGTACAACATACCAACGCATAGCCATGCTATTTTCCTCTTACCCGATCACACCGGAAACGCCCCAACTCAACAATGAGTCAAGACCCCACAGGAACAGACCAACCAGCAGCACAACAACCGTAACGATCAGCGTTGTCTGCGCAGTTTCCTGACGTGTCGGCCAGACCACCTTACGGATCTCAGCCTTCGCTTCTTTAAACAGCGTAAAGAACGCTGCACCTTTTGCGGTCTGAAGCGCAACAAACCCTGCAACACCCGCCAGAACCAGCAGAGCAATTACGCGATAAAGCAGAGACTCTTCTGAATAAACAGAATTACCCACCACACCGGCTGCAACCAGCGCTATCACGACAGCCCACTTCAGGCCATCCAGCTTTGAACCTTCGGAAGTCACTTTAGAGCTCACGATCGGCCTCGGTATTGAAGATTTGTTTATGATTTGTAGTGCTAGGACACCAACTTCGAAGGAAGTTGGCAGGCCAGGAGGGACTCGAACCCCCAACCTGCGGTTTTGGAGACCGCTGCTCTGCCAATTGAGCCACTGGCCTAGTACTAACAGGGACGCGTATATTACACGCATCCCCGTTCGGTAGCAACAGTTAAGTTGCTAAAAATCAACGATTACTCGACGATTTTAGATACAACGCCTGCACCTACAGTACGACCACCTTCACGGATCGCAAAACGCAGACCTTCTTCCATCGCGATTGGGTTGATCAGAGTAACGTCCATTTTGATGTTATCGCCTGGCATTACCATTTCAACACCCTCTGGCAGCTCACAAGCACCAGTGATGTCAGTTGTACGGAAGTAGAACTGTGGACGGTAGCCCTTGAAGAATGGAGTGTGACGACCACCTTCATCTTTGGACAGTACGTATACTTCACCTTCGAAACGAGTGTGAGGAGTGATAGAACCTGGCTTAGCCAGTACCTGACCACGCTCAACTTCGTCACGCTTAGTACCACGCAGCAGCGCACCGATGTTCTCACCCGCACGACCTTCGTCCAGCAGCTTACGGAACATCTCTACACCAGTACAGGTAGTAGTCTGAGTTTCCTTGATACCAACGATCTCGATCTCTTCACCAGTCTTAACGATACCACGCTCAACACGACCAGTTACTACAGTACCACGACCGGAGATAGAGAATACGTCCTCGATAGGCATCAGGAATGGCTGATCAATTGCACGCTCTGGCTCAGGGATGTAAGAATCCAGTGCTTCAACCAGCTTCTTAACAGCAGTAGTACCCAGCTCGTTGTCGTCCTGGCCGTTCAGAGCCATCAGCGCAGAACCTGCGATGATTGGAGTGTCGTCACCTGGGAATTCGTACTGGTCCAGCAGCTCACGCAGCTCCATTTCAACCAGTTCCAGCATCTCTTCGTATTCTTCAGAATCAACGCCACCACAGTCTTCAGCCAGCAGGTCAGCTTTGTTCAGGAATACAACGATGTAAGGTACACCTACCTGACGAGACAGCAGGATGTGCTCACGAGTCTGAGGCATTGGGCCGTCAGTCGCACCACATACCAGGATCGCGCCGTCCATCTGAGCAGCACCGGTGATCATGTTTTTAACATAGTCAGCGTGTCCTGGGCAGTCTACGTGCGCGTAGTGACGGATAGTAGAATCGTATTCAACGTGAGACGTTGCGATTGTGATACCACGCTCACGCTCTTCTGGAGCGTTATCGATACCGTCGAATGCTACTGCTTCGCCGCCGAATACTTCAGCACATACACGAGTCAGTGCAGCAGTCAGAGTAGTTTTACCGTGGTCAACGTGGCCGATAGTACCAACGTTAACGTGCGGCTTGGAGCGTTCAAATTGTTCTTTAGCCATTACTATTACCTTGCGTGAAAGTTACCACATTGACAGATACAACAAAGGGTAGACATATTGCTATATCTACCCTCTGGAAATATGGAGCTCATGGGCGGATTTGAACCGCCGACCTCACCCTTACCAAGGGTGTGCTCTACCCCTGAGCCACATGAGCACAACAACTGCTGGAGCGGGTAGCGGGAATCGAACCCGCCTCTTCAGCTTGGAAGGCTGAGGTAATAGCCACTATACCATACCCGCCTTATACAGCTTGGTGGTGGGGGGTGGATTCGAACCACCGAAGCTCGCGCGTCAGATTTACAGTCTGATCCCTTTGGCCACTCGGGAACCCCACCTTGCCGTTACTTCGCGTCTGAAATGGTGCCGGCACCAAGAGTCGAACTCGGGACCTACTGATTACAAGTCAGTTGCTCTACCAACTGAGCTATACCGGCATCAGCAGCGAAGTGGCGCACATATTACTCACGCACCCCGGTGCTTGCAACCCCTTTACATAATTTTTTTTCAATTTTTATTCCGCTTGGGAAGTATTTCTTCAGGGCGTTGATTTTATTAGCACTTTCTTTGAATGCATCGGCTTCCAGCCAGACTTCAAACAGATCTCGCTTGCTGACTACCTGATACAGATCGGGATTAAACAGACCGATCATACGATCGCGGGCCCGGTTCAGCTCAGTACGGGTCGCATAGCGCCCCACAATATACACCGCTTCCTGATTCATCTCGGCAACCTCAGCACCAAATCCCATCCGCTGCAGGTTCTGCAACATACTGTGCTTGGCATCTTCCGATAACGGCTGACGCAATACCAGCTCGTAAGCCAGTACACGTTCTTCATCCATAGGCTTGATAACTGACCGGATCTGCAACTCCTGTAAGCGTTGCTGCAGCAATTCAGCCACCGGCAGGCTTTTCACACCGGTCAGCATGTCACAACGTCGGGCATCATCGGGAGCAACTGCCTCTCGCGGCAGCAGTAACGACTGATCCACCTCTCCCAGCATTCTGATCCGGGATACACCGTCAAACTGTTCAACCGTGATCTGACTATCCTGCTGTTGCCGCATCTGCCAGCCAAAATAGAGCGCGTTTACCAGTAGCAACAGAATAAACAGCCAACGCATCATATCGATCCTTAATCCAATGCCAATTCAAGACCGTCCATCACCAGATCCGGACACCATTGCGCACCATCCACCAGGGAACAGAACAGTTCACCATCCCCGCCGGTAACATAGAGCGGCGCATCACCCGCCATCTCCCGCACCTGCTTAGCCAGGGCCATAAACGTCAGATTAATCCCATGCTGTACAGCCTCAGTCGTATTCACACCCGGTCGACTCTCGAACGCTTCCGCCGAATGATCAACGATAATCTCTGCCGTATTACTCAGCAGATTCCGACTCATCAGCTGAATGCCGGGGATAATATACCCGCCTTTATGACACCCATGATCGTCAATCTGCTCAATAGTGATAGCACTACCACAATCCACTACCCAGCAGGCACGCTTTGCCTTATCCCAACCACTGAGAATCGCCAGCCAGCGATCAACCCCCATTCGCGAAGGGTCAGCATAGCTGTTCACAACCCCACCACAACGAGATTCAGTTTGTGCGAACTCCGGCTCCACACCCCATCGGCCCCTCGAAAAGTCGGCTACTCGCTGATTAGCATCCTTACCTGCGACCGAAGCCACCCTGACCCGCTCAACCAAAGCAGGCCAGTCTTCCTTAGCAAGATCATCCAGCCTGATTGCTCCACGCCGATTCTCCGACACCATCCGCCACTTCAGAAATGTATTCCCGATATCAACATCAAGAACCGTCATACCAGCCTCACACTGACCTCGCCACCATGATACGCTTTAATACCACCATCACTTTCCAGCAGCAGCGCACCACTGTTATCCACACCGCGACAGATGCCCTGCTCCTGGCGATTGCCCAGATGCAGACTGATCACCTGCCCCCGATGGGCATTTGACGCCTGCCACTCATCGGCAAATGAAGCAAAGCCCTCTTCGGCAAACTGCTGCAGCACCGGCACCATCTCATTCATAAACTCAGCAATCAATTGATTCCGCGACGGCGCCTCCCCTGCGACCCGCTTAAGATCGATCCAGGGCTGGTCAATGGCGTCATCCGCACTGTCTGGCATAGTGACATTGATACCGACCCCGATCACCACGAAGCATTCACCGGCCGCATCACCACTCATTTCCAGCAGCACGCCTGCTAGTTTACGACCACGCCAGAGCAGATCGTTAGGCCATTTCAACTCTATTCCTTCCACTCCCACAGCCTTCAGACCACGAAGCAGCGCCACACCCACAGCCAGACTCAGTCCTTCCAGCGCCGCAGCGCCCCGACTGAACTGCCAGGTAAGAGAGAAACAAAGATTGCTGGCAAACGGACTGACCCAGCCACGCCCCCGACGCCCTCGTCCGGCGGTCTGCTGTTCTGCCAGATACAGCGAACCATGACCATCGGTCCAGACCGACTCCATCGCCATCGCATTGGTTGAAGGAATCGTCAGATTCAGTGAGATCTTCGAAAGCGCCTGAGCAGCCTCCGGTTTCAGATGCGCCCGAATCTGCTCCAGCGCCAACAGATCCAAGCCGCCCGGAATCCGATAGCCTCGCCCCTTAACGCTGTATACCTCAACCCCTGACTCTTCAATCAGCCTGATCTGCTTCCAGATGGCACTGCGACTGACGCCCAGCACCTTACCCAGATCCTGACCGGAGTGAAACTGCCCATCAGCCAATACTTCCAGCAACGCTTCCATCATTGTCTTAATCCTGTGCAGGGCTGACCGGAATACGTTGTAACACAATAAAGCTGTAGTCATACGGATTATGACCTGAGGCATCAAAGTCCTCACGCCCGACTTCCATCCACTCGCCAGGATGAAACTCCGGGAACCAGGCATCACCATGCACATCGGCATGAACCTGAGTCAGATATAAACGGTCCGCTTCGGCCAGCGCCTGCTCATAAATCTGAGCACCACCGATAATCATTGCCTCATCACCGCCATCGATCATGCAGATACTCTCGGCCAGCTCTTTCGCCGCCTCGAGACTGTGCACCACCTTCACATTCTCCGGCGCATAGTCCGGATCACGGGTAATGACGATATTGGTCCGTCCTGGCAGAGGCCGCCCGATCGACTCAAAGGTTTTCCGCCCCATAATGATCGGTTTACCCATAGTTACCTGCTTGAAGTAACGCAGATCCTCCGGCAGATGCCAGGGCAGGTTATTATTGATACCGATCACCCGGTTCTGAGCCTGCGCCACAATAATCGCCAGGTTCATAGTGTCTCCTTTATATACAGCTGGTAACATTGCCTTGTACGAAATTATGATGACGGATATGAACACGTCATCCCGGCAATGCCGATAAATTTAACCACAGGTGTGAAGAACAAACCAATGAGACAGTATCTCGATCTATGTCAGCGGATTATCGATGAAGGCGTCTGGGTGGAAAATGATCGCACCGGAAAGCGCTGTCTGACCGTTATAAATGCCGATCTTACCTATGATGTTGGCGCCGGCGAGTTCCCCATGGTTACCACTCGTAAAACGTTCTATAAGTCAGCTATTGCTGAAATGCTCGGCTATCTGCGCGGCTATGATAATGCCGCTGACTTCCGCGCCATCGGCACTAAAACCTGGGATGCCAACGCCAACGACAATCAGGCCTGGCTGAACAACCCTTACCGCAAAGGAGAAGATGACTGCGGCTTTATCTACGGTAAAGTCGGCCGCAACTTCCCTAAACCCGACGGCGGCAGTATTGACCTGCTGCGCAAAATCGTAGACGACCTCAGCAACGGCATCGACGATCGCGGCGAGATATATACCTTTTATCATCCGGGCGCATTCCATATGGGCTGCCTGCGCCCATGCATGTACAGCCACCACTTCTCCCTGCTGGGCGACACCCTCTATCTGAACAGCACTCAGCGCAGCTGTGATGTACCGCTGGGACTGACTTTCAATATGATCCAGGTGTATTTCCTGCTGGCGATCATCGCGCAGATAACCGGACACAAACCGGGCAAGGCATACCACAAGATCGTTAACGCTCACATCTATGAAGATCAGATCGAACTGATGCGTGATGTACAGCTGAAGCGCGAACCACTGCCACTGCCGACGCTGAAGATCAATCCTGATATAAAAACCCTGGAAGATCTGGAAACCTGGGTCACCACCGCCGACTTCGAGGTCGAAGGCTACGAACACCACGAAGCGATCGCCTATCCGTTTTCGGTATAAACAAAAAAGCTGCCTTAGTGGCTAGTGGCTAGTGGCTAGTGGCTAGTGGCTAGTGGCTAGTGGCTAGTGGCTAGTGGCTAGTGGCTAGTGGCTAGTGGCTAAATAGTATTTAGTCTCGCCCTGAATCTCGTCATGTTTTTTCTAGCAAGCAGCTTTGCTGCGTCTAGCTAGTCGTGCCCACACGACGGTCCAGCCACTATTTTCCCAACAAATCGGCACAAGGGCGTGCCTCGCTACAAGGAAGTTTAAAACTCCGCCACTATGTTCGCTTTTTCCAGTAAGTGGCTTTAGCCACGTCCAGCCAGGAAGGCTGCGCCTTCCGTTCCAGCCACTCGCTACGCTCTCCTATACGCCATCCCTACCAGAACTGCACCCAGTAAAATCATCGGCAGCGACAACAGCTGCCCCATCGTCAGCCAGTCCAGCGCCACGAAACCGATATGGCCATCCGGCTCACGGAAAAATTCAACAAACGAGCGGAACACACCGTACAGAACCAGGAACATCCCGGACACTGCCATTTTCGGTCGCGGTTTGGCGGAATAGAACCACAGCACCACAAACATCACTACGCCTTCCAGCACAAACTCATACAGCTGTGACGGATGCCGGGCCAGCGCATCACCGGCACGAGGAAAGACCACCCCCCAACTCTGATCGGTCGCTCTGCCCCAGAGCTCACCACCGATAAAGTTACCCACACGCCCCGCACCCAGACCAATCGGGATCAGTGGCGCAACAAAGTCTCCGATATCGAAGAAGCTCTTCTGATATTTCCATGAGAAGAATGCAATGGCAGCAATCACTCCCAGCAAGCCACCATGGAAGGACATGCCTCCCTCCCAGACAGCAAACAACCAGAGAGGATCATTCAGGAACTGATCAAAGTTATAGAACAGGACATAACCAAAGCGGCCACCCAGCACCACACCGATCGCACCCCAGAAGATCAGGTCTGAAACCTGCTGCTCATTCCAGCCCGAGCCCGGACGCCTGGCTCGCAGGTTACCCAGATACCAGGCAGAACCAAAGCCCACCAGATACATCAGGCCGTACCAGTGAATTTGAAGTGGACCAAGCGCAATGGCTATTGGATTTATGTCATGAACCCACATCTGGAAAACTATCCCCCTGCATAGAAAACCCGCTGATCTAATCATGCCGTGAAGCACCAGACAATAGCTATCTCAGCCGGATTGTTTTTTAATGACTGTTCTGTGACCCGAAAGTGAGCCTGAAGTTGCCATGTGCCTGATCGTCTTTGCCTATCGCAGCCACCCCCGCTACAAACTGATTCTTGCGGCCAACCGGGATGAGTTCTTTGCTCGCCCTACCGCCCCGATGCAGTTCTGGGGAGATAATCCTGATCTGCTGGCAGGCAAAGATCTGCAACAAGGTGGCACCTGGCTCGGCCTGAACAGAAATGGCCGGTTCAGCGCCCTGACCAATCACCGCGATGGCCGGCGCCCTGCCACCGGCATCCGCTCCCGGGGCTTTCTGCCGCTGGACTTTATTACAGGGAAAAACAGCGCTTACAACTTTGCAATGCAGACCACCGTGCAAGACTACGACGGCTTTAATCAGATCGTTATGGACAACATCTATGGCGAAGAAGAGACGCTCTGTTACCTCAGCAATCGCAGCGAACCAACAACACTACAACCGGGAATATATGGCCTTAGCAATGCGGTGCTGAACAGCTCATGGCCAAAAACTGATAGTCGCCGGGCAGCCCTTGAAGCGCTTATTGAGCAAGAAGATGTAACCACTGATGATCTGATTGCATTAATGAACGACCCGACGCTCTATCCTGATGATCAGTTACCGGACACAGGTATCAGTCAGGAGTGGGAACGTGCGCTCTCTGCCAGCTTTATCACAATGGAAAACTATGGCACCCGGGCCACTACTGCCCTGCTGATAGATTACAGCGGTAATATTGAGATCGCCGAGCAGAATTACGACAAATCAGGCCGGAGCGAGCTGAAACAGTTCACGCTTCAGCCAGAGCTTGAAACAGAAAAGGCCTGAGATCAATCAGACACTTCAGTCTGGAATACTTGGCCGGGTCAGCTGCCCCAGACCCAGATCTTTCAGCGCATTACGCAGTACCATGTGAATTTTATCCACATCGTCCATCACAATAATCTGCTGCAGCAGCGCTTTGGCCCGTTCAAAACTGACACCACGAATAGCGTACTTCACCTTCGGCAAATTAGTTGCGTTCATGGACAACACATCGTAGCCCATCGCCATCAACAGAATGGCACCACCGGGATCTGCAGCCATCTCACCACAGATACTCACAGAAACATTCTCTTTATGGGCTTCACGGGCAATGAACTGCAACGCTTTTAATACTGCCGGGTGGTAGGAGACATACAGGTCCGCAACCCGTGGATTGTTCCGATCCACCGCCAACAGGTACTGGGTAAGGTCATTGGAGCCAACCGAGATAAAATCAACCCGCCGGGCAAAACGGCGTACCTGATACACCGCCGCAGGCACCTCAACCATCACCCCGATCAGCGGCTGATTGACCACGTGACCCTCTTCCCGCAGCTCATCAACCGCCTGAGCGATCAGTTGTTTGGCTTCATCAACCTCCTGCACACTGGTCACCATCGGCAACATAATGCGCAGATTATCCAACCCCTCAGCAGCCCGCAGCATCGCCCGGATCTGAACCAGGAATATCTCCGGATGATCCAGAGTTACCCGGATACCCCGCCAGCCGAGGAACGGGTTATCTTCCTCAATCGGGAAATATGGCAACGGTTTATCGCCGCCGATATCCAGCGTCCGCATTGTCACCGGACGGGGCGCGAACGCCTCCAACTGGCGACGATAGGTTTCCATCTGATCATATTCACTGGGGAAGAAGTCCCGGATCATAAACGGAATCTCGGTCCGGTACAGACCGATACCCTCAGCACCCCGGTCCAGCGAACGCGCCACATCGGTCACCAGACCGGTGTTTACCCATAGCGGCATACGATAACCATCGGTGGTTTCCGCAGGCAGCTCTTTCAGCCCTTCAAGCCCGGCGTTAACTTCATTCTCTTCACGGAGAATATCCCGGTAACACTGCGCCAGATCTTCAGACGGATTAACGAATACCCGTCCCGAATAACCATCAAGGATAACGGTCAGCCCTTCGATACGGGTATAGGGCAGATCCACCGCCCCCATTACCGTCGGAATACCCATTGAACGGGCCAGAATCGCGGCGTGAGAGTTACCCGAACCATTCACGGATAGCAGACCCGCGAGCTTTTCAGTCGGCACTTCTCCCAGCATCGCCGGTGTCAGCTCATCGGCAACCAGAATCGTATCTTCCGGAAATTCAATCTCAGACAGAGCCGGACCGGACTCCTGCAGACAGGTCAGCATTCGCCGCCCCAGATCTTTAATATCCGTGGCCCGCTCACGCAGATAGGGATCATCCATCATCGAGAATTGCTGAACATGCTCGCTGATCACGCTTTTCAACGCACCCTGAGCCCAGTTACCTTCCTTAATCCGGGCAATCACCTCGCCGGCAATAGCATTGTCATCCAGCATACGGATATAAACATCGAACAGCTCACGCTCTTCCGAACGCAACCGTTTGGCAAGGCTGCGCCCCACCTTTTTGATATCCCGACGAACCGCAGCCAGCGCCTGCTTGAACTTAGTAACTTCAGCTTTGATATCGTCAGTCTTTCGCTCTGGCACACCATCAAGGTCAGCCAGTGGCGTCATCACCACCGCAGGACCTATGGCTACACCGATACAACCGGCAACACCCTCAAACTTACGATCTGACTCGGTTTTTTCACCATTGCCAACCTGATTGATCGAGCCTGTGGCTTCAGCATGGGCAATCGCGCCCGCCAGCTGCGCCGACATGGTGACCAGAAACGCTTCTTCCGCTTCATCAAAACGGCGACTGGCTTTCTGCTGCACAACCAGTACACCCAACAGGTTTCGGTGATGAATAATCGGCACCCCGAGAAATGCATGAAACTTCTCTTCACCAGTGCCTTTGATATAGGTGAACGCACTGTGCTGGGCGGCGTCCTCCAGGTTGATAGGTTCAGCCCGCTGGCCGACAACACCAACGATACCTTCATCTAACGACAGACTGGCATTACCCACAGACTTTTTATTCAGTCCCTGGGTCGCCATCAGAATGTAGCGTTCCTGATTGTTATCCAGCAGATAAACCGAACACACATCAGTCCGCATCGCCCGCTGCACCCGACGTACAATCACATCCAGCACCGAATCAAGGTCCGGTGCGGCATTCACTTCTTGTACAATCTTGCGCAGCATTTCCAGCATGCAGTGTTTCCCCTGTTACCAGCCCCGCAGAACCAGCTTAGTCAATTTTGGCGATAACTCCCGCATCGCCTTGCGATATACATCCCGCTTGAATGCTACAACCTGTCCCAGTGGATACCAGTAGCTGACCCAGCGCCAGCCATCAAATTCGGGGGAATCGGTTGCATCTATACTTACTGCACTGTCTTCGCTGAGCATTCGCAGCAAAAACCACTTCTGTTTCTGGCCTACACAGACCGGATGGGAATGGTGCCTGATCATTCTCTTAGGCAATCGGTAACGCAACCAGCCCCGGGTAACAGCAATCACTTCAACATCGTCCGGAGAGAGGCCAACCTCCTCTTTAAGCTCCCGGAACATTGCCTCTTCAGGCGTTTCTGCTTCGTTAATGCCGCCCTGGGGAAATTGCCACGCATTTTGTCCTATACGTCGCGCCCAAAGCACCTGACCCATCGAGTTAGCCAGAATGATACCGACATTCGGCCTGAACCCGTCTGAATCAATCACGGTGAATTCCTTACAAAATCTTTTCTGCTATTGTTCCACAACTGCCGCCGTTACAGCAAATAAGCCTCGATAACAATTGCCTGCGAAGCGGCAAAACTCTATCCTAAGCGCTCATTTTTGACAGGAACCTGACAATAGGTTCACTACAGGAGAAGAAAATTGAGTCTGGCGATTTTTGATCTGGATAACACTCTGTTAGATGGCGACAGCGATCACGCCTGGGGCGAATTTCTGTGCGAGAAAGGAGTTGTTGATTCTGAGGTTTACCGCGAGGCCAATGACTACTTCTATGTGCAATACAAAAACGGCACCCTGGACATTATGGAGTTCCTCGAGTTCGCGCTGAAGCCGCTGGCAGAAAACGAACCCGATACCCTGCAGCAACTGCATGATGAGTTTATGCAAGCCAAGATTCAGCCAATGATGCTGGAGAAAGCGGCAACACTGCTGCAGAAACATCGCGACCAGGGCGACTTCCTGCTGATCATTACCGCCACAAACCGTTTTGTGACCGGCCCGATTGCTGAACACCTCGGTGTGGATGACACCCTGGCCACCGATCCTGAGCAGATTGATGGCCGCTATACCGGCAAAGTAGCGGGCACTCCATGTTTCCAGGACGGCAAAGTCAAACGCCTTCACGCCTGGCTGGAAAACAACGATCATTCATTAGAAGACAGCTACTTCTATAGTGACTCGATCAATGACAAACCACTGCTGGATCTGGTGACCAACCCTGTCGCGGTTGACCCTGACGAACTGCTGAAGCAAGCTGCCGAAGAAAACAGCTGGCCGATTATCAGCTTGCGCTGATAGTGGCGAGTGGCGAGTGGCGAGTGGCGAGTGGCGAGTGGCGAGTGGCGACAATATTTGGCTTCCCTCAGCCGTCGTCAAGTTTCTTCTAGCAAGCAGCTTTGCTGCGTCTAGCTAGTCACGCTTGCGTGACGATCCCGCCACCAGCAAGGCGAGCTATGCTCGCCGTTCCAGCCACGATTCACTTAACTCTTTAATCGGCACAAGGGCGTGCCTCACTACAATATTCATTCAAACGCAGCCATCCTTTTCGCGTTTTCCAGCAAGTCTCGTTTACGAGACGTTCCTGCCACTCGCTACCAGAAAAGAAGGCTTTGCCTTCTTTTCTCATTGGTGCAATGACCAATTCAGTGCAACACTGTAGGGTAGTAACAGGAGGGCACGATCATGATCCTGATAAAAGACATCATGGCGGAACATCTGACACCGCTCCATGAACAGATGTCACTGGCACAGGCCATTGACCATCTGATGCAGAGCCACATGCTTGGTCTGCCGGTGGTCAACAACCAGAAGCAACTGGTTGGCTTTCTCTCAGAACACGACTGCATTCCCTATCTGATCGGTGACAGCTATCACTGTGACAGCCATGTTCTGGTAAAAGATATGATGCGCACCCAGCCACTCACTATCTCACTCGACACAACGATTTTTGAAATGGCGCAGATGATGGCCACCAACAAACCGAAAATCTATCCGGTCATGGATGGTCAGAAGCTGGTCGGCGTTGTTCAGCGTAGCGCGGTCATGGCGGCCCTGAATAATCAGCTCAAGGGCTGTCGGGTTGCCTCAGAAATAAAAAATGCGCCAATTGGCGCATTTTTTTCGTCAATTCTGTTATGGACAGGGATTGGAGTACTTCACACTGATCGCCTCAATTCCTTTGAGCAACTCGTCTGACAGTGTCAGGTCGATCGAGGCAATATTACTCGCTAGCTGATCCATGGTGGTAGCACCAATGATATTACTGCCCACAAATGGCCGGCTATTAACAAACGCCAACGCCATCTGCGCAGGATCGACACCATGCTCACGGGCAAGCTGTACGTATTCCGCTGTCGCTTTAACACCGAGATCTTTCAGATAACGGGTATAGCCTTTAAAGAGATTCAGACGGGCTTCCGGCGCAGCTGAATCGTCAAGATACTTGCCGCTCAGCACACCAAACGCCAGCGGCGAGTATGGCAGCAGATCCACCTCTTCACGCATCAGCACCTCTGACAGACCAATTTCATCGGTACGATTGAGGAGGTTATAGGGATTCTGTACCGATACTACCCGTGGCAGCCCCAGCGCCTCAGCATAACTGAGGAACTTCATCACGCCCCAGGGGGATTCATTGGACAAACCGACGTAGCGAATCAGCCCTTCATCCACCAGCTCTTTTAAAACCTGAAGTGTCTCAGTAATCGGTGTACCGTCTTTTTCAGGCGCATGGGTATAATTCAGCTGACTGAAAAAATTGGTCGCACGATCCGGCCAGTGCAGCTGATACAGATCGATATAATCGGTCTGCAAACGCTTCAGGCTGCCGCTAATAGCAGCACGGATATTGTCACGGTTATGGTGAATATCCGGCCGCAGATAGCTGACCATCTCCCCGGGCCCGGTTGCTTTGGTTGCGATAACCACCTGATCCCGATTACCACGAGCCTTCATCCAGTTACCTAT
The DNA here is from genome assembly GCA_963669425.2 of uncultured Amphritea sp. Lineage (GTDB taxonomy): Bacteria > Pseudomonadota > Gammaproteobacteria > Pseudomonadales > Balneatricaceae > Amphritea. The sequence continues at coordinate 1,318,309 of CAXXNC010000001.1, read as the reverse complement.
GCAGGCCTCGGTACGTCCCTGGGTATCAGCGTTGGTGGGGATAGGATACATCTCAGCCGTATCCAGGAAGTTCACCCCCTGCTCAAAGGCATAGTCCAGCTGCTCATGACCTTCCGCCTCAGTATTCTGCTGCCCATATGTCATGGTCCCGAGACAGATACGGCTGACATTCAGATCACTGCTGCCAAGTTTTCTGTACAGCATCCTTCCCTCCGTAGAATCAGCTGACCGGTAACATTCTGACAAAGTAAGATTTCAGGTAATCCGTTTCAGGAATCGCCGGATGCACCGGATGGTCACCACCCTGATGGCCCTGATCGAAGATCTGCGCCTGACGGTCAAGAGCCCGGCTTTCTGAGCGGATAATATCCACCAGCCGGTCACGCTGCAGATGCATAGAACAGGACGCTGAGATCAGCAGACCGTTCTTAGCGACAAGTCGCATCGCCAGCTGATTCATACGCTTATAGGCCTGCTCACCGTTGCGGATATCCTTACGTTTCTGAATAAAGGCCGGCGGATCCAGAATCACCACATCGAATTTCTCATCTTCTTCCAACAGCATCTTGCAGCCATTAAAAGCATCACCGTGCAGACTCTGGAAACGATCTTCAGCACCATTCAGGCGGGCGTTTTCATCCGCTACGTCCAGCGCAAACTCTGAAGCATCCAGACAGGTAACATGATCTGCACCGGCTGCCAGCGCCTGTACACCCCAGCCACCGACGTAGCTGAACAGATCCAGTACTTTCTTGCCGGCTACATGCTGCTGCATACGGGCACGGTTAAGGCGGTGATCGTAGAACCAGCCGGTCTTCTGACCACTGTGTACCGGCGCCAGCAGATCGGTGCCGTTCTCTTCCAGCTGTACCAGCTCAGGTACTTCACCGTAAGCGGTCTCAACATAGCTCTCCAGCCCTTCGAGCTGGCGCATCTTGCCATCATTCCGGAACAGAATACCCTGCGGTTTGAAAACCTTGAGCAGAGCTTCAACAATCTCATCTTTGAGCAGTTCCATACCGGCTGTTGAGATCTGCACCACGAAATAATCGAAGAAACGGTCGATCACCAGTCCGGAAAGGCCATCACTGTCGCCGAATACCAACCGGTAGCAAGGCGCTTCGAAACAGGCTTCGCGCAGCGACAGAGCGATCTTGAGGCGGTGTACAATCAGCGAACGATCCAGTGGTGTTTTAACCGACCGACTCACCAGACGACCACAGATCAGGGTGTTAGGGTTTACATAAGCCAGACCCAGCGCTTTACCGTTAGCACTCTCAACCACCACCTGCTCACCGGCAGCAAACTGTTTAAGTGGCGATACTTTGGTGTTCACTTCGTTGCTGTAGATCCAGACATGGCCACCGCGCAGACGCTTATCGGCCCCTGCATTCAGACGTAGATGTTGCAAAAGGTTTACCTTCAGAATTTATATGATCGGACAAGTATACACCGTCCGAAAACAGAAAAGCCCCGCTAAAGCAGGGCTTATCGAATGTACTCTGTTATCAGCTTTCAGCTTCGCACAGTTCCGCGTAACCTTCAGCATCCAGCAGATCATCCAGCTCGGTGGTGTCACTCAGACGCAGGCGGATAAACCAGCCATCACCGTATGGATCGCTGTTCACCAGCTCCGGAGAGTCTTCCAGTTCTTCGTTCACGGCAACAATCTCACCGCTCAGTGGTGCATAAACATCCGATGCCGCTTTTACCGACTCAACCACACCGATATCATCACCGCTGGCAAACTCAGCGCCAGCTTCCGGCAGCTCGATAAATACCACATCACCCAGCAGATCCTGGGCATGATCGGTAACGCCGATAGTGACAACGCCATCACCCTCGTCACGGATCCATTCATGGCTGGCAACATACTTCAGATCACTTGGGATATCGCTCATTTTTTCTTTCCTACAATGAGTGTTTTATGAAAATACTTTCTCGCCATTACGTACAAATGACGGTTTAACCACACGCACTTCAACCGGTTTACCACGCATATCCACATGGCAGGTTTCAGCGGTTGTTACAGGCACTCGCGCCATTGCAATCGAGTGTCCCAGTGTCGGTGAAAAAGAGCCACTGGTAATTTCACCCACTTCTTCACCATCCACAATAACTTTCTGATGACTGCGCAGCACTCCGCGGCCTTCCAGCACCAGTCCGACCAACTTTTCAGCCACACCTTCAGCGCGCTGTTTTTCCAGCGCTTCGCGCCCAATGAAGTTACGCTCCTGCGGTTCCCAGGCAACGGTCCAGCCCATATTTGCTGCCAACGGCGAAATGCTTTCGTCCATATCGGCACCGTACAGGTTCATACCGGCTTCCAGACGCAGGGTATCCCGCGCCCCCAGACCGCAAGGACCGACACCGGCATCTGCCAGAGCCTGCCAGAAATCAGCAACCTCATCTTCCGGCACCATGACCTCCAGACCATCCTCACCAGTATAGCCAGTTCTGGCAAAAAACCAGCCTTCGGATTCCAGCCCCTGAAACGGGCTCAGAGACTCAATCAGTCTGCCGCGGGATTCACTGACAACTGCAGTCACTTTGGCACATGCCTCTGGCCCCTGAATGGCAACCATGGACAGTTCCGGACGCTCGGTCAAAGCCACATCATCGAAATGCGCAGTGTGATCAGACATCCAACGCAGATCTTTCTCGCGCGTCGCGCAGTTCACCACCACACGGAACCACTCGCCCGGGACATCGGCATCAGTCATCAGGTAAACAATCAGATCATCCACCACGCCACCGGTCTCATTGAGCATACCGGTGTACATAGCCTTGCCTTTCTCTCGCAGACGGATGACATCATTGGCGAGCAGGTAACGCAGATATTCCTGTGCATCAGAGCCGGTAATATCCACCACCGTCATATGGGAGACATCAAACATCCCTGCATCGCGACGCACCTGGTGGTGTTCTTCAACCTGAGAACCGTAATTGATCGGCATATCCCAGCCGCCAAAATCAACCAGTTTCGCACCCATCTGCTGGTGCAGTTCGTACAATGCCGTCTTATTTCCCATCTGTTCTCGCTCTTATATCCGTCATCACATCTGTTGCGGCACCGCCGGGCAACAGAAAAGGGCTGTCAATGTATAGACAATCTCAGGGCAGCGCAATCTTTGATCAACCGCTCCAGACCATAGTTATAGAGCCGCGACCGACAACGCTTATCACCTGCGTCAGTAAAATGGCTCAGGATCGGATCGGCCGTCGCGCCAGACGCGGCAACTCGCCGCTCAATCCCATTGCCTGCATAACAATATGATTCTTTACCGGTGACAAATTATTCATCAGACTCATCCCGGCATTGCGCAGCAATCTTGCCAACGGCTGCCCGGTACCGAATAAGCGTCGGAAGCCTTCCATCGTGGCAGCCATCTGCAGGTTCTCACTCTGCCGCGCCCGCTGGAACCGCTTCAGCACATACTCGGAGTGCCATGGTTCAGCATCGCGCACACTGTCCAGAATCACTTCAGCCAGCGCTGCGGCATCCATCAGCCCAAGATTAACACCCTGTCCCGCCAGTGGATGGATCGTATGAGCCGCATCACCGATCGCCGCAAAACCGGGCTTCACATACTGACGCGCGTGCCGCTGCCGCAGGGGGAAGACAAATCGTCGATCCGTCCAGCTGATACGACCCAGACGCTGTTCAATCGCCAGCCCCAACGCCTCACAGAATTCGACTTCATCCAGCGCCATCAGTTCACCGGCATGGTCCGGCGAGGTCGACCAGACGATCGAGCAGTAGTGATCACCATCGTCACTGTCCAGTGGCAGCAGCGCCAGTGGACCATCATCGGTAAAGCGCTGCCAGCAGGTAGACTGATGCGGTTGTTCGGTCTTAACCGTGGTCACGATGGCATGGTGACCATAATCCCACTCCCACATACCAATTCCCGCCAGGCGCCGGGTATCTGACAGAGCTCCGTCAGCCGCTACCACCAGTGAAGCACTCAGCTTCCAGCCATTTGCCAGCTGAATAGTCCGCAGTTGCTGATCATTCGGTTCACTCAGATCAACCACCTCCGCGGCGGCGATCAGCTCAACATTGTCCAGCTGAGCCAGCGCTTCACACAGAGCAGTAACAGTCACGCGGTTTTCCACGATATGGCCAAGGCAGGATTCATGTAGCTCACTGCTCTGAAACTGGATATTGCCGGTCCCTTCACCATCCCAGACATCCATTCCGGTGTAAGGGGTAACTCGTTTATCCTGAATCCGCGACCAGGCCCCTGCTACACTCAATGCCTGCTGTGAAGCAATTGTCAGCGCGCTGACCCGGGGATCAAAGCCCTGCTGTCGCGCACTGCCTTCCCAGTCAGAAATCCCCTTCAGATCGACATCCCGGCTTTCAAGTACCTTAATCTTCAATCCGGAAGGTGCCACCAGGGCCGCCAGCGTAAGGCCGACCATGCCAGCCCCGACGATCACCAGATCAGCATGCATTGCACTGCCTGAGTTGCTCATATTGATTCTCTTCAATCTCTGTTAAGAGGCCCGGCCTTAATTCAGATTCGGAGTGGGCATATCCAGCCCCATTGCGCTGCGGGCAAACACGGTTTTCGCCAGCGGACAGCTATCCAGTAACTGCAATCCGGCGCTACGCCCCAGACCCAGCAGCCAGTGATCATTGGAGAACAGCTTCATGGTTTTATCACTGAACCCAATGGTTTTATGCTGATCGCCGCGCATCTGTTCGGCAAAACGGGCCAGATGAGACAGATCACCCAGGTTCTGTCCCGCTTCGCGCGCGTTGATAAGCTCTGCGGCTAATGCCACCACACCGCGCAGCGCAAGGTTATAGCCTTGTCCGGCGATCGGGTGGAGCGCATGCGCCGCATTACCGAGTACTACCAGCCCTTTGCGTACCTGCTCATCAGCCAGCGTCAGCTTCAGAGGATAGCTGTGTCGCTCACCCACACGGATAAAATTACCGGCACGGTGTCCAAAGCGCTCATGGATGCACGCCATGAAATCGCTATCACTCAGTGCCAGCACCTCATCAATCTTGTCATCCGGTACTGTCCAGACCAGCCCCATCCGATGCTGTCCCGCCTCATCTTCTAACGGCAGTAACGCCATCGGACCGGTATCGGTAAAGCGTTCATAGGCAACATTGTTATGCGGACGATCAGGGCTGATATTAGTCACAATGGCATGCTGTTGATAACTTTGCTGCTGATAGCCAATGCCCATACGCTCCCGCAATTCCGAACGCCCACCGTCAGCCATCACCACCAGCTGAGTCTGCAGTTCATGGGATTCCTCACCCAGTTGCAACAGAACCTGCATGCTGTCGTTGTGATAGTTGATATCGGTGACTTCAGCGGGAGAGAGCAGATCAATCATGCCGGCATCCGACTGCTGTATGCGGTTCAGTAACACCTGACCCAGCCAGTGATTTTCCACCACATAACCCAGCGCCGGGACCCCCTCATCGGAGGCGTTCAGACGGGTACCCCCAAAGCGGCCTTTGTCTGACACATGAATATCTGAGATCGGACAGAGGTGCTGATTAAGTTGTTCCCAGATCCCTATCTGTTCATAAATCAGCCGGCTTCCGTATGCCAGCGCCGTCGCCCGGGAATCATAACTGGGTGAATAATTCAGCGTTTCCGCACTCGCCACAGGAAAGCGTTCAACTACCGCGATGTTCAGTCCCAACCGTTCAGCAGCAGGAATCAGAGCCGCGGCCAGACTGGCGCCGACCATGCCGCCGCCGATAATGACAATATCGTAATCAGATCTCATCAGTCAGTTCTTTAACTCTGTTCTTTAAATCACCTGAGACGCCATCAGCGCTTCAATCTCTGCAACCTCTTTCGGCACGCCGTCGGTCAGATTCTCACAGCCATCAACCGTCACCAGTACATCATCTTCGATACGCACACCGATGCCGCGCCAACGTGCTTCAACCTGTTCATTCTGCGGTGAGATATAGATGCCCGGCTCAACCGTCATCACCATGCCTGGTTCCAGCGGACGCCAGTCACCATCCACCTTGTAGTTACCCACATCATGCACATCCATCCCCAGCCAGTGTCCGATGCGGTGCATATAAAAAGCTTTGTAAGCGCCACTTTCAATCAGCTCTGCCGGCTCACCTTTCAGCAGCCCCAGCTCTACTAGCCCTTCGGTCAGCAATTCCACCGACAGCTCATGGATACGGTCCCAGAGCACACCCGGTTTCACCGCATCAATGCAGGCTTTCTGCACTTTCAGAACCAGTTCGTACACGGCTTTCTGCTCGTCAGAGAAGCTACCGGATACCGGGAACGTCCGGGTAATATCACCGGCATAGTAATCCAGCTCACAGCCGGCATCGATCAGCACCAGGTCACCAGCATTCAGCAGATCCTGATTTTCGGTATAGTGCAGCACACAGGCGTTTTCACCACCGCCAACGATGGACGAATACGCTGGCAGGCGGCAGCCATTCATTGCAAAGTGATGGGTAATTTCGGCCTCCAGCTGATACTCAGCCATGCCTGGTTTGCAAACCTGCATTGCACGCACATGTGCTTCAGCTGAGATACGGCCCGCTGCACGCATCAGATTCTGCTCTTCATCGTCTTTAAACAGCCGTAATTCATGCAGTAACGGATCCAGCATTACCAACTCACCCGGTGCAACCGCACCATTGCGGGCTTTGGCTCTTAGACCTCTGAGCCAGTCCTGAACCAGTCGATCAAAATCGTCACAACTACCGATGGAGTAATAAAGCCGGATCCGGCCATCCAGCAGATTCTGGATCTCTTCGTCCATTACATCATTGGCAAAGGCCTGCTGAATACCGTATTGGTTTTCAGCCCCACGCGGACCTGCCCGATAGCCATTCCAGATCTCCATTTCAGGATCACGATCACGGCAGAACAGCACCACCTCTCCGTCACTGCGACCGGGAATAAGCACCAGCATCGCATCCGGCTCATTGAAACCGGTCAGGTAGTAAAAATCACTGTTCTGACGGAACGGGTATTCGACATCGCGGTTACGGGTCAGCTCTTTTGCTGAAGGCACAATGGCAACGCTACCAGGTTCCATCTGCGCCATCAGAGCCTGACGACGTTGGGCAAAATTTTGCTGGCTGATCTTCATGGGCGGCATCCTATATCCAGATATGGCTTAGTGCAGAGTGGTACCCGGCGCCGCTGGCTGTTCTTCCTGTTGCAGCGGGTTAAATTCACTGAATACCATCATTGCAGCCATACGTACGTACTCCTGCAATTCGATCAGATCGGATTCGTTATCATCATCCTCTTCCGGATCCAGTTCGATCTGTGCGATCTGCTCCATATCACCCAGGGCTTCTTTCAACTCCTGACTGAGGGACTCATTAGTATGACCACCCTGCAAACCAAAACCAGTCAGATAACCCTGACACCAGCGCCCCAGCGCTTCCGCGCGCTCCGCCAGGGTCAGATCATCATCCGGCAGCATCAACTGGAAACCAAAATCAGCTCTTTCCAGCTGAGCAACAACACCGTCATACAGATCGGTCAGCGCCAGTTTAGAGCTTTCATGGCGATACTCGCTGATATCCGTCAACTCTCCCGCCAGCTTGAGCCACGCTTCATGGCTGAAACGGGCACCGGCCGACAGATATCCACACAGCAAGCCATGCAGTTCAGCGGCATTTTCGGCCATACTGTCCTCGGCGATCAGCATATCGGACATTTCGTAGTATTCAGGGATAAAATCTTCGGGTAACTGCTCGTCAGACATAAAACCGGCTTCTCTGTTCAGCGCCCTTACGCAGGGTACGCCTGAGGTTGTGCAAAGAGCTATATCGTAGCACTTCCCTGTCACAGGCACCAAGAATGAAGCGCTCGATTGCCGGGCGTTTTCGACTTATCATAGCGGTTCCATACAACGAGCAGAGCGCCATGCCTGAGCAACATTTCAACCATCTGGAACAACACCTGCAACAGCTGATCCAGCAGTATCAGAAATTGCAGCGGGAAAACCGCGATCTGCGCAAGCAGATCACCTCTCTGCAGGAAGAACGCAGCCAGTTGCGCTCAGTGGCTGCGACTACCGAGCAAAAGGTCGAAGCGATGATTACCCGCCTGAAAACACTGGAGCAGCAGGCATGAGCCAGACACCACGCACCATTACCGTGAACCTGATGGGTAAAGACTACATGGTCGCCTGTCCTGAAGAGGCCGAACAGGATCTGCTCAGGGCGGCCAATCATCTGGATAAGAAAATGCAGGAGATTCGTGCCGGTGGACGGATTATAGGCAGCGAGAAGGTAGCCGTGATGGCGGCCCTGAATATCGCTTACGAGATGCACACTCTACAGGCAGATGCGGCCGAGAACACCTGCAACAAGCTATCAGATCTGACCAACCTGATCAGACAAACGCTGGAACAGGAAAATTAGCACCTGACAGATGAATTAATTTCATCCTGTCTTTTTTCTGCTTTTATTTCAGCCAATTAAAAGTATTTTTCGCTATACCATTAGCACATAAAAGTTTTAATTCAAGAGCTGACATTCCGCTTTGCAGCGGTATAATGGCGAACAGCTCCCTGGGGTTATTGGTAGATTGGTTAAGTCCCTTGAGCCGATAACCACACCTTTGGAAGTTTCTCGGTTTGTTGATGTGCACGTCCGCATGACGGAAAGCCTAATACTTATCAGAAGCTGCCACCTTGAACCTTCGGGTTCAGGGCCACAACCAACGCCGCAGCCTTGGGGAGTCATTTTCTTCTTTCCCTGTACCCTACCGCTATGAATTCAGCTCCCGATTTTAAGAAACAGTTACGCAGAAAAATGCGCAACCAGCGTCGCGCTCTGACCCGTTCACAGCAACAACGACATGCCGAAGGCCTGCTGGGTACAGTCAAGCAGTTGCCGCAATTCCGTCGCAGTAAGAATATTGCGCTGTACCTGCCTAACGATGGTGAGATCAATCCGGAACCGATTATCCGCCACCTGTGGAAACTAGGTAAGCGCTGCTTCCTGCCAGTACTGCACCCGATCCGCCACAACCGCCTGTGGTTCGTAGAGTACACCTCAGAAACACCTATGCGCCGGAACATCTATCGCATTCTGGAACCATCGCTGGTGAAGGTACCCCGTCGCCCGGCATGGGCACTGGATCTGGTATTACTCCCTCTGGTGGCGTTTGATGAAGAGGGTGGCCGACTGGGTATGGGCGGTGGCTATTATGACCGCACCTTTGCCTTCAAGCAGAAATGGAAACAGGGGCGCGGTACCCGCCTGATCGGACTTGCGCATGATCTGCAGAAGGTCCCACACCTGAATACGGAAAGCTGGGACATTCCACTGGAAGGGATAGCAACAGAGAAACAGTTCTACAGCGCCCGTTAACAATAACGGGTGTCACAGACAGGTCAGCCAAGACAGCTAACCCGATAACAGAGTAGCGGTTAAATCAGCCGTTCAGCACCTGGCCAACCAGAGCGATAAATTCGATATCGCTATGGCTTACACCCGTGATCACGGTTCCCAATACAAACGCAGATATCACTACGACGACCAGATCGGGGCCCTTCTTCATAATCTATTTCGCTCGCCTACTTTACTCAATTCGGGTAATCAGAACTTGACTGCCCTGAAACAGCGCACAGTCTTCCATAAATCAGATTTATTTCAAGTTCTTTCTCGTCCTATGACCCTAAATATCGGCATTTTCTCCGAAAATTTAGAAAAAACTGATCAAGATCGCGAACGATAAGAACTCATTCGATACTTTTTCACCAAACGGCTTCGAAAATCAGCAAAACTGCCGGCATTATCAGCATTGCTGCCAGTGTCTGCGCCGTAATGATCATCGCCATCAACTCCGCATCACCCCGCAACTGACGGGCAAGAATATAGGCAGAGGGCGCTGTTGGCATCGCACTGAATAGCATCAGCACTGCAGCAACCAACCCGCTATCGACAAAAAAGAGCACATAGAGCGCCATCACCAACGGGAAAAACAGCAACTTGATAACACTGCTGTAGAGAACCAGACCGGTTCCATCACGCAGAACCTGTAACCGCACTCCGGCCCCGACCAGAATTAAAGCCAGCGGCAGCGCCATTGCTGTCAGCATCGCCGCAGATGATTCCAGCAATTGCGGAAACCCAAGCCCTGTGACATTGAGTCCGATGCCCACCACACAACCAATAATCAGAGGATTACGGACAAGACTGCGCACAACACTGCCTGACTGCCGCTCTGCGCTGACATGCATAGAGAACATCATCACACACAGAATATTCAGCAGCGGGATCATCAACCCCACCATCACAGCGGCGATCGCCAACCCCTGGTCACCATATAACGCAGAGCAACAAGCCAGCCCGACATAGGTGTTAAAGCGCATGCCACCCTGGTAGACCGAAGTAAAGGCAGGTCCCGACACCGGCCACAGTTTCTGAACACCCTGAAGCAGCGATGTACCGCAACCGAGCATAACCAACACCCCGATGACAACGTCCGACCAGGGCACCGTACCGATCTCCGCGTGACTTAGTTTGTAAATCAGTAACAGCGGAAACAGCAGATAGTAGCTCAGCTTTTCAGCTGGCAACCAGACCCCCTCATCAACAAACTCACTGCGGCGTACAATAAAGCCCGTCACTATGAGTAAAAATACCGGCCATAAGGCCGTGAGAATATTTTCCATATGTGGTTATAATCCAGTTAAGGGCTTTGCAAAAAATAATAGCCGCAAGCCCTGCGCCTGATCTGCACAGGCGGTATAAGCCGGACTCAACGGGGACAGTGAGTCCGGCACGGCACATCATACAGGAGCAGATAAGAATGACATCTCTCGTACTCACAGTGATCGCTCCGGACCAACCGGGTCTGGTAGAGCAACTGTCCCAAACCATTGCTGCCCATGAGGGCAACTGGTTGGAAAGCAGCATGTCCCGCCTGGCGGGGAAATTTGCCGGCATCCTGATTGTATCGGTACCTGATGCCCATACCGAAGCATTGACTAACGCCCTGGCCGGACTGGAAAGCCAGGGGCTGAAGGTCATCGCTGAACGCAGTTCCGAACCCGAATCAGATATTGGCTGCAACAACATTTCACTATCACTGGTTGGCTCCGATCATCCGGGCATTGTCCGCGATATCTCTCAGGTACTCAGCGGTTACAAAATCAATGTCGAACGTCTGGGCACTGAGCTGATTAGCGGCTCGATGTCCGCCGAAAAATTATTCAAAGCTGACGCGGATCTGATGGTACCGGCGAATGTCGATCTGGACGATCTGCAGCAATCTCTTGAGGAGATTGCCAGCGATCTGATGGTAGATATCACTCTGAACTGAATGTCATGCCAATAAAAAAGCCGCGCAATTGCGCGGCTTTTTTTATGCCCTGAAGCTAGCTCATTGAAAAGCGAGAGAGCAGTGATTGCTGCTGTTGCGCAACACCCAGCAATTCATGACTGCTGGATGAAGCCTGCTCCGCCCCCTGAGATGTTTCAGCCGCGGCCGTGTTAATAGTCACAAGCGTCTGACTCACCTCAGCCACCGCAGAAGCCTGCTCAGATGCAGCATTCTCAATCTGTGCATTCAGATCACGAATATGCGATACCGCGGCATTCATTGCCTGCAGAACATCCTGCGAACGATGCGCACTGTCAACACAGGTTTGGGTCTGCTGATAGCTCTGAGTCATCACCTCAGACACCCGAACAATGGACTCCTGCATGCTGCTCACCATCGCCTGAATATCTTGTACTGATTCACGAGTCCGGGCAGCCAGTGCACGTACCTCATCGGCAACCACAGCAAAGCCACGACCCTGCTCCCCGGCCCTTGCAGCCTCAATTGCGGCATTCAGCGCCAGCAGATTGGTTTTGTCGGCGATGCCCTGAATACTGGTCAGGATATTGCCGATCTGGGATCCGAATGCAGACATCTCGTTACTGACACCAACCGCCTGATCAATACCCTTCGCCTGCGCTTCGATGCTGGCAATAGTGTCCATGATTTGGGTGTTCACATCATTACTCAGGCCTTCAAATTCATGCACAGCCTGCAGTGTTGTCTTACTGTGATCCGCCACTTCAGAAACACTGTGCTCCATCTCAACCGCAGCCGAAGAGGTCTGCTCCAACTGCATCGACTGCAGATTCATAGACTGTGTGGTCTGCTCACTGATTGCTACATTCTTCTGGGCAACATTCGACAGTTTTTCCGAACCGTCAGCGATCTGCTGCAGAATCTCTTTCAAGCCGACCACAACAGAATTCAGGTAACCGCTCAGATCACCAAACTCATCTTTACGCTGCTCGGCAAACTCTATGGCAAGGTCACCACCCCGCAGTGCTTTCAACCCTTTATGAATCTCTGCCAGCGGTACACGAATGGTCTGCACCAACACCCATGCGATACCGATAGCACAGGCAACAGCCACCAACGACAGACCAGCAACCCACAACAGACTCAACCGCGCCTGCTCTGCGGCCGTTGCTTCAGCGGCAGCCAGTTCGTTGTTATTCAGCTGAATAAATTCATCTACTGCTTCGCGGGTCTGGACGATAAGCAGATTGATCTTTTCAAGGTTTTTATCCAGAGCTGCACGGGCGGCCGACTGCTGACGGTAGAAATCCACCAGTCCACGGGGCTCATAGAGGTGCCCCTGAATTGAGAACATCGTATCCCGGGCACGCCCCAGATTTGCGCCGGCCTTCACAGCATTATTGAAAGCCTCTTCCATATTGCCTTTTGAGTGCTTAAGAGAGGTTTCCAGACCGCCCATCTCACCGCTACGGCGATAATTGGTCAGATTAAAGCGATGCAGTACCACAGTACGACGGAACTTCTTCGCCGCTTTTATCGCCGTACGATTATCGCTGGTTGCCACCATCTCATTCACAGCAGCATTCAGGGAATCAATCAGACTCTGAAACTGGATTTCGCCTTCCAGAATACGTCGTCCGAGCACCAGCGTCTGCTTCTGTTCTTTCAGCACCGTTTCTGCCAAGGCAAAGTACTCATTGCCCAGCTTATCGATGCGCTGCAAAGGCTCGGCAAACTTAGGATGTTCAGCTACTTTCTCTGATAGCAGTAACTGCTCTTCCTGAAACCGTTTAACGCGCTCCTGAAAAGCCTTTCGCTGCTTGTTCAGTTCACGAACCTGATTCTGCGACAAGGCAGCAAAAAGATCCCGGTTTGCCTCCTGCAGATTCACCATCTGATGCAGACTACCGGTTAATGATGGAATAACGTCTTCAGTAACGTTATCAAACTGATTCACGATCGTCCGACTGGCGTACAAGCCACCGGCGCCGACCACGACGATAAAGACCACCATCAGCGCAAAGCCGATAATGAACTTGTGCGTGACATTCACTCTCATGGAACCTCCAAAACAATCTTCCAGCACTGCCCATTCAGTGTTGATAGATCGGCATCCCTATGAAGTCAGCAGCGAACCGGGTGTGGTTATGTGTGTTAAACAACCTGTCCTGTAGATCGGTTCGCGCCATTCTGCACAGGGTACTGTTTTGTAATTTTTTTTGTTGTCACGCTAATGTAACGGCTCACACTCGACTTTTGTTTAATTTCATTAACCATGTTGGGTAATAAAAAACCCGCCCGGGTCTCCCCAGGCGGGTTTTGTCATAATCGCGTCAGATTCAGTCGCGCTGGGACAGTTTTTCCTCAGCACGGTCACAGGCAGCACGCACCTGGGCAGGTGCAGTACCACCGATATGATCACGGGCACTGACAGAACCTTCCAGTGTCAGCACATCGAACACATCATCGGTAATCTGATCAGAGAACTGCTGCAGCTCAGCCAGCGTCATCTCACCCAGATCTTTGTTCTGCTCAATACCGTAGGCAACCGCTTTACCGACAATCTCATGGGCATCACGGAATGGAATGCCTTTACGTACCACATAGTCAGCCAGATCGGTTGCAGTCGAGAAACCACGCAGCGCAGCTTCACGCATATTCTCACGTTTCGCTTCAATTGCAGGCACCATGTCACCAAAAGCACGCAGACAACCTTTAACAGTATCGATTGCATCAAACAGCGGCTCTTTATCTTCCTGGTTGTCCTTGTTGTACGCCAGCGGCTGAGATTTCATCAGCGTTAGCAGTGACATCAGGTGACCGAATACACGACCACTCTTACCACGTACCAGCTCCGGCACATCCGGATTTTTCTTCTGCGGCATGATAGAGGAGCCAGTGCAGAAACGGTCCGGCAGATCAATAAAGTTGAATTGCGCAGACGCCCACATCACCAGCTCTTCGGAGTATCGGGTCATGTGCATCAGCAGCAGGCTGGAGGCGGAGCAGAATTCAATTGCGAAATCGCGGTCAGAAACGGAATCCAGCGAGTTCTCAGTCGGCGCAATAAAGCCCAGCAGCTCAGTCGTCATATGACGATCGATCGGATACGTGGTACCCGCCAGCGCCGCGGCACCCAGCGGCAGGATGTTGACCCGCTTACGGCAATCAGCAAAACGCTCATAGTCACGGCTGAGCATTTCAAACCAGGCCATCAGATGGTGACCGAAAGTCACTGGCTGTGCGGTTTGCAGGTGAGTAAAGCCAGGCATGATGGTGTCCGCTTCCTGACGCGCCAGACCGATCAGACCCTGCTGCAGGCGAGTGATCTCAGCCAGCACATTGTCGATCTCATCGCGAACATACAAACGGATATCGGTCGCAACCTGGTCGTTACGGGAACGGCCAGTATGCAGTTTTTTACCGGTAATGCCGATCTTTTTAGTCAGCGCTGCTTCGATGTTCATGTGCACATCTTCCAGCTCTACCGACCATTCAAAGTTACCGGCTTCAATATCCGCCTGAATCTCAGACAACCCCTGCAGAATTGCATCACGCTCGTCTTCAGTCAGTACACCAACCTTGGTCAGCATCTTCGCGTGCGCCACAGACCCTTCGATGTCCTGCTTATACATGCGCTGATCGAACTCTACTGACGCGGTAAAGCGTGCCACAAACGCATCGGTAGGCTCACTGAAACGTCCGCCCCACTGCTGGTTGGTCTTATCTTCACTCATTCTGCAACCTCAAAATCATCTCTGTCCGGGCCCGCCTGTTAAATCACAAGCCCCGGATCTTGTCCTGAATCAATGGCGGGCATTATACAGCAATCACCACTGAACCGGCATGCCTGTTCAGCTGTTCCGAGCCAACTTATCTGGTAAAATCCTGCTTTATTTCGTCAAGTTTACCGGGCGCTAGCCCTGCAGGAACCTGTATGACCGATCAAGTAATCCGTATCGCCACCCGACAGAGCCCACTGGCACTGTGGCAAGCCGAATATGTCAAAGCTGAACTGGAAAAGCACCATCCGGGTATTCAGGTCGAACTGCTGGGCTTTACCACCAAGGGCGATGTGCTGCTGGACTCCCCACTTTCAAAGATCGGCGGTAAAGGTCTGTTCGTGAAAGAGCTGGAAGTTGCAATGCTGGCGAACGAAGCGGATATCGCAGTTCACTCGATGAAAGACGTACCAATGGAGTTTCCGGAGGGGCTGGGCCTGACCGTAATCTGCCCACGGGAAAAACCGACAGATGCGTTTGTATCTAATAAGTACAAGACTCTGGATGAACTGCCGGAAGGTTCAGTCGTCGGCACCTCATCCCTGCGCCGCGAAGCCCAGCTGCGCGCGCGCCGCCCGGATCTGCAGATTAAAACCCTGCGCGGTAACGTAAACACCCGTCTGCGCAAGCTGGACGAAGGCCAGTATGACGCCATCATTCTGGCAACTGCCGGTCTACTGCGCCTGGAGATGGCTGACCGTATCGCCAGCGAGATCACGCCGGAAGAGAGCCTGCCAGCTGGCGGCCAGGGCGCCGTCGGTATTGAATGTCGCACCGACGATCAGACCACTATCGACCTGCTCAAGCCATTGCATCACCAGACAACCGCTTACCGCGTGATCGCCGAGCGCGCTATGAATCGTCGCCTGGAAGGTGGCTGCCAGGTGCCGATCGCCTGCTTCGCGACCCTGAACGACGCCGAAGATGAACTCTACCTGCGCGGTCTGGTGGCCAGCACCGATGGCACCGAGATTCTGCGCGACGAACTGCGTGGCACACCGGACCAGGCAGAACAGATGGGTATCGAACTGGCCGAGCGTCTGCTGGCTGCCGGTGCTGATAAAATCCTTGCTGAGGTCTATCAGCAGAATGGCTGAACCGGGCATTCTGGTTACCCGACCCCGCCTCCAGGCGGCGGGCCAGGCGGAATTGCTGACCAGCATGGGGGCTCAGCCAGTGCTGTTGCCCCTGCTGGAGATCACCCCGACCAGCGAAGATGACAGTCACTATCCACTGTTAAAAAGCCGGATTCTCGATCTCGATCTTTACCACAAGATCATCTTTGTCAGCGCTAACGCTGTGCATACAGGGATGGACCTGATTGACCAGTACTGGCCGCAGCTGCCTGTTGGCATTGAGTGGCTGGCTATTGGCAAGCAAACCTGCCAACAGTTATCACACTATGGCATCAGTGCCACTCCGCCGGAACAGGGGTATGATAGTGAAGCGCTGCTACAGTTGCCTGCACTGCAACAACTGGAAGATCAGCGCATTCTGATTATGCGGGGAACCGGCGGCAGAGAACTGCTGGCAGAGCAACTTCAGGCTCGCGGCGCCCGGGTCGACTATGCCGACCTCTATCAGCGTACCGCGCCTGACTATACCTCTGCCCAGATCAGCAGTACTATCGGCAATAAAGATGTCGCTGCTGCACTGATCACCAGCGGCGAAGCATTGCATAATCTTGATCAGCTGCTGCAACAGCAGCCGCAACTGAATTTTTTAAAGACTGCATTAATTGTTGTGCCCAGCAGTCGCATAGCCAGTCTCGCCAGACCACTGGGCTATACTCGGGTAATTGTCGCCAACGGCCCTGATGACCGGTCGATGGCTGAAGCAGTTTTATCGAATCTCGATATGGATGAAAAACAATGAAGAAAAGCGGGAACAGCCCAGACAACGCCAGCAACAACGGTGAGGTAATTGAGGGAGAACTGGTCAGCAAGGACAGCAAGCCCGCCGACGAGAAAAAGTCGGACAAAGCCGCAAAGTCTGAGGCGGAACCTGATAAAGCCACTGCCGACCAGGCGACTGAAAAAAAACCAGCAAACTGGAGCGGCAAACTGGCACTGGTACTGGCAGTAGCGGCTATCGGCGGTGTCGGTTATCTCTATTGGCTGCAACTGCAGACCAACAACCAACAGGTCCAGGCCCAGCAACAAACCCAGAACAGTGTTGAAACAACCCTGAATAGCTACAAGCAGGAACTGGGACAACAGATCAGCGGCATGAACCAGCAGATCAGCGGTCTGCAGACTAAAGCTGCTGAAGATAAAGCCAACATTGATGAACTGCAGGACCGCCTGACCCGCAGCATCCAGCAGGTGACTGCGGAGCAGAAGAACACCCGCAAAGACTGGTTGCTGGCGGAAGTGGAATATCTTCTGCGTCTGGCCAACCAGCGGGTACTGATGGAGCAGACCCCACAGGGTGCGCTGAAGCTGCTGCGCTCCGCAGATAAGATTCTGCGCGAAACCGATGATGTCACCATCTACGATATCCGCAAGGCCGTTGCTGCTGATATTGCCGCACTGGAAGCGGTACCTATGCTGGACACCGAAGGCCTGTTCCTGCGCCTGGGCGCCCTCAATGCTCAGGTTGACCAGCTACAGGTCATCCCGCTGACCGAACAACACAAGCTGCCGGAACTGGTAGACGAAGTCACCAGCGAGGAATTTGCCAGCAGCGTCAGCCAGAATGTCAAAGAAGCCTGGGCGAAGGTCGCTGAGAAGTTTGATCAACTGGTCGTAGTACAGCACCGCGATGAGCCGGTTGAACCACTGCTGTCGCCACAGCAGAGCTACTACCTGCAACAGAATCTGCATCTGATGCTGGAGCAGGCGCAACTGTCCTTGCTGCAACGTAAGCAGGGCTCCTACATTGCCAGTCTGGAGAAGGCTCAGAAGTGGGTAGGTACTTACTTCGAACAGAATCACAGCAACACGCAGGCACTGTTGAAAGCCCTGAAAGAGCTGGAACAGGTTCAGGTAGCACCGCAGATGCCGGATATCTCTGGCTCACTGACAGCCCTGAAGAATTACCTGCAGCAGATGCGTAAACTGAAAGAGGGGGCTGCCTGATGAAACGCCTCTTTATCCTACTGCTGATCCTGCTGTTTGCCGGCGCCTGGATCGGCCAGATGATGATCCGGGATTCCGGATACACACTATTGGCTTACGGCCAGACCACTATTGAGATGAGCCTCTGGGTTTTCCTGGTACTGATTACAGTGCTGTTCTTTGCCCTGCACTGGGCTCTGAATTTCATCAAAGGCTCGCTGCAGTCAGGCTCCCGCTTCCGTCTCTGGAACCGCGGCCGTAGCCAGCGCATCGCTCACGCCAAAACACTGAAAGGTCTGGTTGCGCTGTCTGAGGGCAACTGGTGGAAAGCACAACGACTGCTATCCCTGTCTGCAGAGAAAACCGATCTGCCGCTGATCAACTATCTGGCAGCGGCCCGTGCTGCTCAGGAACAGGGGGATGAGAACGCCTGCGATGAGCTGTTGCAGAAAGCCCGCACAGCCACTCCGGAAGCCGAACTGGCGGTCGGTATCAGTCAGGCTCAGATCCAGCTATCACGCGGGCAGTTCGAACCCTGCCTGGCCACTCTGCTGAATTTGCGCAAAAGAGCTCCGAAAAACACCTACGTCATGAAGCTACTGCGGGATGTCTATATCCAGCTATGTGACTGGCAGGCTCTGAGCGAACTGATTCCTGAACTGCGTCGCAACAAAGCACTGAAACCAGAGAAGCTGATCAAGACTGAACAGCTCTGCTACAAGCGCCTGCTTGAACACAGCATCGCTCTGCCGGAAGGCACCGACACTGAAGCACGCAGTAAAGCGCTGGGAATTGCGTGGCACAGTATGCCCGCTCAGCTGACCAAAGACGATCAACTGGCACGCCACTACTCGGAACTACTGATCAGCATTGGCGCTGAAACTAAAGCCGAGCCGGTACTGCGCGACCTGATCAAACGTCAGTGGGATGACCACCTGGTTAACCTGTACGGTCGTATCGCTGGCGAAAATCCGCAGAAGCAACTGGATGTGGCCCGTGGCTGGCTGAAGGATTACCCACTGAATCCGGATCTGCTGCTGACGCTGGGCCGCCTGTCTCAGCGTAACCAGCACTGGGGTAAAGCCGTCACCTACTTCGAACAGAGTCTGGAACAGCAACCCCGGGTTGAAACCCTGAGTGAGCTGGCCCGCCTGCTGCAGAATCTGGGTGAAACTCAGCGTACCCAGAAGCTGATTGATAAGCATCTTGGACTGGTCGGCGGCGGCCTCACCGCCCTGCCACTGCCTAAGCAGGGCACCCGACTCACTCCGATCGAGTAACTGATCTACAAGTAAGTGAACTGATGAAAACAAAAAACGCACCTCAGGGTGCGTTTTTTAGTTAATCGGGGTAGCGTTAACGGAACATATCCAGCTTCAACGGCACGCTGTCACCCAGCCAGTAAGCGTAGTCCGTATGATCCTTCAGGTCGTCACCGGTCTGCGCATGTACCAGGACACTTAATCCCTGTCGCTCCAAATCCAGCCAGCTGATAAAGCCGTCGAAATCTTTATGTGAAAAAATTATCTGTACACTCCAGCACGGATGCGGCCCTACCAGGCATTGATGAATACGGCCTACCTGCAAGCCGAACCGACTCCCGCTCTCTGCGGCCAATCGCTCAGCCAGTGCCAGAGTCTCCGCATCAAAATAGACATGTGCATGATACGCTTTATGATTATTCACAGGTCGTTTAGGTTCAGTGTGCATCTTTTACTCCTGAGAAATGATCCTTTAATAAACAGCATACAAAAAACGCAACCGAAGGTGCGCTTTTCTGTCCGGGATAATCAGCCGGCTATCACTTATTTCTCGGCGCGTAAGCAAATACATCTGAGTGCATGTGTGCTTCATCGAAACCTTTCTCTTCGCAGGCATCCAACAAAGCGTATACCATCGCCGGTGAACCACTGGTAAAGATCTCAACATTATCAAAGCTGTCAAAGTCAGCCACAATCGCCTCAGGCAGCAGACCGGTACGACCTGCCCAACCCGGGCTGTTACCCGGCTCGCTGACGACCAGATGAACATGCACATTAGTGTGTTCCATGGCCCATTGCAGCGGCAGTTTTTCCAGGTAGAAATCCTCTTCAACCCGAGCGCCCCAGTAGATATGGATAGGATTGCTCACCTGATTGGCCAGCAGATGTTCCGCAATGCTTTTAATCTGAGAGAAGCCTGTGCTGGCCGCGGCCAGAACAACAGTGGTATCGGCACTCAGCTGACTGGATTCCAGATAACAATCACCCTTTGGCAGCTCAATCTCTACGCTCGGATTATTCTGCAGGTGGTCCATGATAGCGATCGACATCTCACCTTCAGGCATACGGCGGATATGCAGCTCAACATCGCTGCTCATATCCGGCGCACTGCCGATAGAGAACGGCGCCCGACGGCCATCCGGTAGCAGAATCTCCAGATACTGACCGGCATGAAATTCAATCGCCTGACGTCCGGTTACAGGCAGGTGCAGTCGCACCCGGAATACATCACTGCTGAGCTGTTCAACATCAGCGATGTCACAAACCAGTTTCTTCACTTGCATCTCTCCAGGACGTAGCAGTCCTTCAATAGTCACCCAAATATCACTGCGTGGTACAGCCGTACACGCAAACACTTGCGAGGGCTTCTGCCCCTCTTCTTTTGTGAGCTCCAGCTCGGGATAGCGCTGCATTATACTGCCTTGCAGCAATTGAATCCTGCATATTTCGCAGACTCCGTTCCTGCAGCTGTGACGCATTCTGTAACCTGCCTGCGTCAGGCTATCAAGGACCGGCTGTCCGACCGATCCCTGAATAACATACTGATCGTTAACAGTTATAGCGTAGTGGTCAGTCACCCAGAATGCCTAATTGATCCCAGATATCATCCACCCGCTGCTTAACTGCTTCATCCATGACAATCGGTGTACCCCACTCCCGGTCAGTCTCACCCGGCCATTTATTGGTGGCATCCATCCCCATCTTCGAACCCAGCCCGGATACCGGTGAAGCGAAATCCAGATAGTCGATCGGGGTGTTATCGATCATAGTAGTATCACGGCTCGGATCCATCCGCGTCGTGATCGCCCAGATCACATCATTCCAATCCCGGGCGTTGATATCATCATCACAGACAATGACAAACTTGGTATACATAAACTGACGCAGGAATGACCACACGCCCAGCATTACCCGCTTGGCATGACCCGGATACTGCTTCTTCATCGTCACTACCGCCATCCGATAGGAACAGCCCTCCGGCGGCAGGTAGAAATCGACAATCTCCGGGAACTGCTTCTGCAGAATCGGCACAAACACCTCGTTCAGTGCCACACCCAGAATCGCTGGCTCATCCGGTGGACGCCCCGTATAAGTACTGTGATAGATCGGATCTTTGCGATGAGTAATTCGCTCAACGGTAAATACCGGGAAGCTGTCTACCTCGTTGTAATAACCGGTATGGTCACCAAATGGACCTTCATCGGCCATCTCTTCCGGATCGATATAACCTTCCAGAATGAATTCAGCGCTGGCCGGCACCTGCAGATCGTTACCGATACACTGGGCCACTTCGGTTTTACCGCCACGCAACAAACCCGCAAAGGCGTATTCAGATAAAGTATCCGGTACCGGAGTTACCGCCCCCAGAATGGTTGCCGGATCAGCACCTAAAGCAACAGCGACCGGGAACCGCTCGCCCGGGTGGGCTTCTTTCCACTCCCGGAAATCCAGCGCGCCACCGCGGTGGGATAACCAGCGCATGATGAGCTTATTCTTACCAATCACCTGCTGACGATAGATACCCAGGTTCTGACGCTGCTTGTAAGGACCACGGGTTATCACCAGCGGCCAGGTCACCAGCGGACCGGCGTCACCGGGCCAGCAACGCTGGACCGGGATAGTGCTGAGATCCACATCATCGCCTTCAATCACATGGGTCTGACAGGCGGCATTGCGCACCTTCTTAGGCCCCATGTTGATCACCTGCTTGTAAATCGGCAGTTTTTCCCAGGCATCTTTCAGGCCTTTGGGTGGCTCAGGCTCCTTCAGCATCGCCAGTAACTTACCCACTTCCCGCAGGCTGGCAACATCATTCTCGCCCATACCCATTGCCACCCGCTTTGGTGTACCAAACAGGTTGGCCAGCACCGGATAGTCATAACCTTTGGGGTTTTCAAACAGCAGCGCCGGGCCACCGGCACGCAGGGTACGGTCACAGATCTCGGTCATTTCCAGATCCGGATCCACCTCCATGGCGATACGTTTCAACTCACCCCGCTGTTCCAGAGTGTTGATAAAATCGCGCAGATCTTTGTATTTTGGATTACTCATGGCTCGGTATACGTCATCCACAGTAAAAATCCACCTTCTAAAGAAGGTGGCTTTGATGAAGCCCCCTCGAAGGGGGCTGACTTCTATAGCAGGTTCAGTTGGCTTCGTTCCATCTCTTTTTCAACCTTTTCCTGATGTCTTACATAACGCCTGATTATTTCCTCATTGATTCCAACCGAATCAACAAAATACCCCCTCTGCCAAAAGTGATTTCCCCACAACTTGTTCTTTCTCAAATAGGGATATTTACTGAATAGCTTCAGAGCTATCTTGCCCTTGAGTGCACCAATCAGCTTAGATATTGCCAACTTAGGCGGTATCTTTACCACCAGATGACATGATCTATTTGGACATTCAGTTCTAAAACTGTACAGCCTAGCTGCGCACAATATACATGGATACTTCGGTAAACATCCCTACCCACCTTATTCTTCAGTATCCGAAATCGATATTTCGGCGTCCAGACTATGTGATATTGACAGCGCCAGTAGACATGCGATGCTTGCTCATACTTACTCATGTTAGTTTCCTCACGACTTCGCTAAAAATCGCTGCGGCTTCTAACATGGGTAGGTATTCGGGCAAAGCCCAAATTGCTGATAACCACCTACTGAAGTAGGTGGTTTAGGGCTGAAAATAAAAAAGGGCAAGCAAAGCTTACCCTTTTTACAAAATCCCAGAAACTCTTATATTAAGAGCTTATGAACGTTTCATCGACAGGAAGAACTCATCGTTGGTCTTGAAGTCCTTCAGCTTGTCCAGCACAAATTCAATCGCTGCAGAATCTTCCATCGGATCCAGCAGTTTGCGCAGAATCCACATACGCTGAAGCTCTTCTTCGGTGGTCAACAGGTCTTCACGGCGGGTGCCAGAACGACGGATATTGAAGGCCGGATAAACACGCTTTTCAGCCACCTTACGGTCCAGATGTACTTCCGAGTTACCTGTACCTTTAAATTCTTCGAAGATAACTTCATCCATCTTCGAACCGGTATCAACCAGTGCCGTCGCTATGATGGTCAGGCTGCCGCCCTCTTCGATATTACGCGCAGCACCGAAGAAACGCTTCGGACGCTCCAGCGCGTGGGCATCCACACCACCGGTCAGTACTTTACCGGACGATGGGATTACGGTGTTGTAAGCACGGGCCAGACGGGTAATGGAGTCCAGCAGGATAACAACATCCTGTTTGTGCTCGGTCAGACGCTTAGCTTTCTCCAGCACCATTTCCGCAACCTGTACGTGACGGGAAGGCGGCTCATCGAAAGTCGACGCTACCACTTCGCCGCGAACAGTACGCTGCATTTCGGTTACTTCTTCCGGACGCTCATCAATCAGCAGAACAATCAGGTGTACTTCAGGATTGTTACGGGTGATGGAGTTGGCAATGTTCTGCAGCATCAGTGTCTTACCCGCTTTTGGCGGAGATACCAGCAGTGCACGCTGACCTTTACCCATCGGGCAGACCAGATCGATAACCCGTGCAGTCAGATCTTCTGTACTGCCGTTACCCAGTTCCATCTTCAGACGGTCCTGCGCAAACAGCGGCGTCAGGTTCTCAAACAGAATCTTGTTCTTAGCATTTTCCGGCTTGTCGAAGTTGATCTTATCGACTTTCAGCAGGGCAAAGTAACGCTCGCTGTCTTTTGGCGGACGAATCTTACCGGAGATAGTGTCACCGGTACGCAGATTAAAGCGACGAATCTGGCTTGGGGATACGTAGATATCATCCGGGCCTGCCAGATAAGAACTGTCGGCAGAACGCAGGAAGCCAAAACCATCCTGCAGAATTTCCAGAACACCGTCACCGTAGATATCTTCACCACTCTTCGCGTGACGCTTGAGAATAGCAAAAATAACATCCTGTTTACGGGAACGACCCAGGTTATCCAGTCCCATCTCTTTTGCTATGTTTAGCAGTTCAGGAACGCTTTTCTTTTTCAGTTCGGTAAGATTCATAATGTATTTGTTGGAAGACGGTTCGACGCCTTGAGCAGAACAGCGAATGTAGTATTCAGATCTGATTGATTTGATATGTGAAGCGGATTCCGGGGCTGGAACCAGCAGTTGGAGATGACACTATAATGGGTTGATCAAATATAGTCCAGCTTATCGGGGAGTAATCATTGATCCTGATCACTCCCCAATCGTGGTCTTTACAGACTGGCTTCGATGAATGCCGCCAGTTGAGACTTGGACAGCGCGCCCACCTTAGTGGCTTCAACGTTACCGTCCTTGAACAGCATCAGGGTAGGGATACCACGGATACCGAATTTCGGCGGTGTTTCGTTGTTTTCGTCGATGTTCAGCTTGCAGACTTTCAGCTTGCCTTCGTAATCCTTGGCAATCTCTTCCAGAACCGGTGCAATCATCTTGCATGGACCACACCACTCTGCCCAGTAGTCAACCAGTACCGCACCTTCCGCTTTCAGTACATCATCTTCAAAGGAAGCGTCGGTCACGTTAACAATGTTTTCACTCATAAAAAGCCTCTGCAGGGAGATTCGCAAATCGTTATTTTGCCCGATAATAGCACTGTCGCTCGACCCTTGTGAATAGGACAAAAGCGTCCAACATGAATCATAAAGTTACTAACTTATACGTTTGTGCTTACTTCTGTTGATTTAACGCCTGCGCCCGCCCGGCAAAGTCTGTTAAGCTAAGGCCCTGTTTTCATCTGCATCAGTGTACTTATGAGTCAGGAAAATACCCCGCTCGGTAATCACGAGCCACCTTTATTAGCTGCTATCGATCTGGGCTCTAACAGCTTTCATATTGTTATCGCCAAACTGGATCAGGGCGAGCTGCAAGCCATTGATCTGCTTTCTGAAAAAGTTCAGTTAGCCGCCGGGCTTGATAATCAGCGCATGCTCACAGAAGAAGCGCAGGAGCGCGGTCTGGAGTGCCTCAACCGCTTTGCTCAACGAGTGCGGGATATTGCTCCTCAACGGATCCGTGTTGTTGGTACCAACGCGCTGCGGGAAGCCCGTAACAGCGCTGAATTTATTGCCAAAGCGGAAAAGGTGATGGGTTGTTCGATCGAAATCATTGCCGGTATCGAAGAAGCCCGCCTGATCTATCTCGGTGTATCCCATACCCTGGCCGGTGACACCGGACGCCGACTGGTTATTGATATTGGTGGTGGCAGTACTGAATTCATTATCGGTGAGCGGTTCGAACCGCTGGAGTTGGAAAGCCTGGAGATGGGCTGCGTCAGCTTTACCAAGCGCTATTTTCCGGACGGTAAAATCACCGAGAAAAACTTCCAGCTCGCGGTATTCGGAGCTCAGCGCGAACTGCTGACCATCAAACGCCGCTATCGCAAACTGGGCTGGGAAGACTGTGTCGGCTCCTCAGGCACCATCAAAGCGGTACGTAATGCCTGTATTACTTGCGGTTTCAGCGAAGACAAAGTCACTGCAGCAGCACTGCAGCAGCTGAAAGAGAAAATTCTCAGTTACGACCATGCCGATGATATCGATATCGACGGCCTTAAAGAGCAACGCAAAGCGGTGCTGCCCGCTGGCATTGCAATTCTTTCCGCTGCGTTTGAATCACTGGGTATTAAAGAGATCAGCTTCTCGGAGGGCGCCCTGCGTGAAGGCCTGCTCTACGATATGACCGGTCGCCTGCGCCATGAAGACGTTCGTGAACGCAGTATCAGCGCTATGATGCAGCGTTACCATGTGGACCAGGAACACGCCATGCGCGTCGAGCAGACCGCTCTGATTGCGCTGACTCAGGTACGGGATAACTGGCATCTGGAAGACCCGGAATACCACAACATGCTCGGCTGGGCTGCCCGCAGCTTTGAGACCGGCCTGACCATCGCCCACAGTCAGTACCATAAGCACAGTGCTTATCTGCTGCTGAACTCCGATCTGCCCGGCTTTACCAAGCACGAGCAATCTCTGCTGGCCGCCATGATTCAGGGCCACCGCCGAAAATTCTCTACTTCGCTATTTGACGAATTCAACGACCGCAAAGCCCTGCACTTCAGTCGCCTGACGATTCTGTTACGGCTGGCCATCGTGCTGCACCGCAGCCGCAGTAAGGAACGCATTCCGGCATTCCGTCTGAGTGCGACAAAGGAAAAGATCGAGCTCAGCTTCCCGGATAACTGGCTCAGCTACTATCCCCTGACCCACGCCGACCTGGAGCAGGAAGCCGAATATCTGGCCAGCGCCGGGTATACGCTTGTAGTGAAGTAACGATAGCGCATTGCGCTATCGTGGCTAGTGGCTAGTGGCTAGTGGCTAGTGGCGAACAGAGTATGAGCTGCGGTTTTCGTAGGGTGCAATAGCGCAGCGTATTGCACCATTACCAGATTACTTTCACCTTCTTAAAAGGTGCGTTATAACGCACCCTACTCTGCCTAAAGAGCATTTTCATGCCTGAACCTGATCCAGCAAAAATTGCGACCTTCTCTGCCCCACAGGATCTCTGTCAGTGGCTGGAACTTAATCACGCCTCTGAAGCTGAGTTATGGGTAAAGATATTCAAGAAAAAGACCCGTATCCCCAGCGTCACCTGGGACGAAGTTGTTATAGAAGCACTGTGCTGGGGTTGGATTGACGGAATTAAGAAATCCATCGACGATACCGCCTATTTACAGAGAATCACGCCAAGAAAAGCCAGAAGCCCCTAGTCCAAAAGAAACAGAGACCACGCAGAGCGCCTGATAAACGCAGGCAGAATGACCGAATCAGGACTGATCCAGGTCCAAGCTGCCAGGGCCGACGGCCGCTGGGACAATGCTTATACCGCCAGTGAGATGGACGTTCCGGAAGACTTCATCAGCGCATTAGATAATGAACCTGCAGCAAAAGCTTTCTTTGAAACACTTACTAAATCAAGTCGCTATGTCATCGCACACGGTTTACTCAGTGCGAAGAAAGCGGAAACACGACAAAGACGGTTTACGAAATTTATGGAGCTGCTGATTCAAGAGAAAAAGCCCTGATATCAGACTCATTACTCGATCACGTTGGTACTTTCGCTTTTTCTGGCAAGGCTGGTTTATCAGCCGTTCGAACAAGGAAGACTTCGCCTTCCGGTCTAGCTACGAGAGAATTGGACTCCCCTCGCCCTAATATCAGCAGCGAGGTATGCTGAATTCGACCAAAAATTAGCTAGGAGTCCAATACATGAACAATACCATTGTCGGCGTCGATCTGGCCAAAAAAGTGATTCAAGTGTGCGTTGTTAAACGCCATAAACTCTTACTTAATGAAGCGATGAGTGCTTCAGAATTCAGTCTGTGGCTGGCAACCCAAAGCTCTGTGGTTATCGTTTTTGAAGCCTGTTCTATGTCGAATTACTGGAAGCAGAAGGCTCAGGAACACGGTCACATCGCACGACTGATCTCTACTCGCCTGGTTGCAGCGGTTCGCCAGCAGCAGAAAACTGATAAAAATGATGCACTGGCGATTGCGCAGGCTGCACAGTTACCTGAGGTGCAGTTCATCTCCGGCAAAACCTTTGAACAGCAGGAATTACAAACCATTCTGCGCATGCGAGAGCTGGGCGTTAAACAAAAAGTAGCTCTGGGTAATCAGATCAGAGCACTACTCGCTGAATTTAATATTACTGCATCTCCGGCTCAGGGAGGTCTGAGCAGAGCGGTTCAGGACACACTGGAAACGGCAGACAACGGCTTCAGCATGATCTTCAGGGAGGCCTTGCATCTGACCTGGCAAGCCTATCTGGCAATCATTGAACGTATTCAGCACTATGATCAGCAGCTGGCTAAGGTCATCAAGCAGCATCCGGACTGTCAACGTCTGATGGCGCTGGAAGGGGTATCGGTGATCAATGCGATTAATCTTTTCAACCTGCTGAAGCTGGGGGACGACGTGAGTTTCAGGAGTGGTCGGGAAGCGGCGGCCTGTGTTGGTCTAACGCCAATACAGCACTCCAGCGGTGGTAAGGCCGTGCTGGGTAGCATAGGTAAACATATCCGTAACCAATTGGTGCGAAATCAGCTCATCAGCGGCGCGATGGCCGTGGTGGGGGCACTGAGCCGACGATCCGCTAAATCCCAGAAAGAAGTCTGGCTGAAAAATCTGATCGAGCGGCGGGGTAAACGCTGCGCCGCCGTGGCTTTAGCCAATAAAACAGTACGTACCGCCTTTGCTTTATTGCGGGATGGCAGCGAGTATCAGGCTCAGGCAGTCACCGCCTGAACCTGTAGGCAATGAAAAGCGCTTGATACAGATGCAGTCTTAATCAGTTAGTGGCTAAGAGCTCAGCGCTCGCTTTCGAGAGATGATAAGACTGTTCGCGCAAATCTCAGTGAGCCGGGGATCGCGTCCCCATCGTGAGCTCGGACATAAGCTTGCGTTTTTTCTGTTAAAGGGCGATTCATTGTTGACAGAGGGGAGTCCACATAAGCCACTAGCCAGTCACGCTTTCCGTGACGTTCCAGCCACTCTCTTCAGATACAAAAAAGGCGCCTATCAGGCCACTGCTGTCCCACAATTTTTTAATCATAAAAGGATCCTCATTTGAGGATCCTTTTTTCGTTTATCCGGCGGTATGGGATTAAGCAGTTCCGACAGCGGCTTACGCTCAAATAGACTGACCTGCAGAACTCGCATAATTCGCTGCACTGTCCACCCCTTCTTTGCGCAGTGCCGTACATATGCCAACAACAGATAGCTGATCATCGCAATCCAGATCTGAGTCATTACGGCATTCTGCGAACTCCCTAAAAACGCCTTGATTTTAAGGTTCTGTTTAATCGCTTTGAAGAATAGTTCAACTTGCCAACGGTCTTTATAGATTGCGGCGATAGTACTGGCGGCTAGTGTGAAGTTATTGGTTATAAAGCGATACGCTCGCTTGGTTTCAGGGCAGGTATAGCCCACTAAACGTAGCTTCGGCGCACCTTGTTTCTGGGCATGCTGGCTTGTCAGCTCAATGGTCTGATCATAATCGACACCGATACTATTATGCCGTTCGACAACCTTGTAAACGGCATTAGGTCGCAACCGAGTAACAAAGCTAACCCCTTGTTTTGTCAGTAAACCGTACCAGCTATAGTCGTTGTAACCTTTATCAAATGCCACAATACTGCCTTTCGGAAAGTTGAACTGACGGCCTTTGATCAATTCACTTTCCAGACCATGACTGAGCGATACAAACTCTGGAATCAGAGAGCCATTATTCAAGCCGACATGTAGTTTCATCGCGGCTTTCGTTTGATGGCATTTCGCCCAGGGGAAGAGCTTAAGTGACAGATCGATGATGCTGGCATCTAACGAATAGAGGGGATTCTTAAAGCGAAACTTATGATTGCTTGTGCGTAATGAGCAACGCTGGAGTAGCTTATAAAACACCGCTTCATAGAGCTCAGCAGGCTGCTTTTCGTTCAGTCGAGCCAGTGTAGTGCGAGCAATTGGCTTGGCACCCAGGTGATAAAGCTTATGTTTCTGGCTGCATAAGCTCGACTCGATATCACGTAGACTCTGCCGGCCAGCTAGTTGAGACATGGTCATCCCAATGAACTGATCCCAACGGGAAGCAGAGCGTAATTTCTGGCCCTGATGATGCTGTTTTACCAGCGCTTCAAATTCATGTCTCGGGAGTGGTTGAAGCAACTGATGAAAAGCGGTGTTATGATGTGACAAAGCCTGAGTCCTTTGATTTTACTGGTGTGTGGTAACAACAGTTTATCAATGGATCTCAGGCTTTTTCATTTACCGTCTTAAACTATGGGACAGCAGTGGCCAGTTGACTGCTTTTTTGTTATTGCGTGGCAGGTATATACCTTAAGGCTTAGTCCAGCTTGGACAGATCCCGTACCGCGCCTTTGTCGGCAGAAGTCGCCAGCTTAGCGTAGGCTTTCAGCGCTGCAGACACCTTACGTGGACGCTCTTCAACCGGCTTCCAGCCCAGCTTGTCCTGTTCAGCGCGGCGTGCCGCCAGCTCCTCGTCGGACAGCAGTACGTCGATGGTACGGTTTGGAATGTCGATACGGATACGGTCGCCGTTGCGAACCAGACCGATCGCGCCGCCAGCGGCTGCTTCCGGAGATACGTGGCCGATAGACAGGCCGGAAGTACCGCCGGAGAAACGGCCATCGGTCAGCAGGGCGCAATCTTTACCCAGACCTTTGGACTTGATGTACGAGGTTGGGTACAGCATCTCCTGCATACCCGGACCACCCTGTGGGCCTTCGTAGCGAACGATAACTACATCGCCAGCCTTAACTTTGTCATCCAGAATATTGGCAACCGCTTCATCCTGAGATTCGGTGATGTGAGCAGGACCTTCAAATACCAGGATGGACTCATCCACACCGGCAGATTTAACCACACAGCCATCCAGCGCGATGTTACCTTTCAGTACCGCCAGACCACCTTCCAGAGAGAAAGCGTGCTCAAGGGAACGGATGCAACCGTTTTCGCGGTCTCCGTCCAGAGTCGGCCAGCGGGTAGACTGACTAAACGCCTGCTGGGTAGGAATACCGGCAGGGCCTGCCTTATAGAATTCCATGACTTCCGGAGTCGGGTTGCGCATGATATCCCACTCATCCAGTGCGTCTTTCATGGTCGGCGCATGGACGGTCGGTACGTCAGTGTGCAGATTCCCGGCACGATCCAGCTCGCCCAGAATACCCATGATACCGCCAGCACGGTGCACATCTTCGATGTGGTACTGCGGGGTATTCGGTGCCACTTTACACAGCTGTGGAACGATGCGCGACATGCGGTCGATATCATCCATGGTGAAGTCGATTTCGGCTTCCTGAGCGATCGCCAGAAGGTGCAGAATGGTGTTGGTGGAACCGCCCATGGCGATATCCAGGGTAATTGCGTTTTCGAACGCTTTGAAACCCACAGAACGTGGCAGTACACGCTCATCATCCTGTTCGTAGTAACGGCGTGCCAGATCCACAATGGTGCGGCCGGCGCGCAGGAACAGCTGTTCACGGTCAGCGTGAGTGGCAACCACGGTACCGTTACCCGGCAGCGCCAGACCCAGCGCTTCTGCCAGACAGTTCATGGAGTTGGCGGTAAACATACCGGAACATGAACCACAGGTCGGGCAGGCAGAACGCTCAACTTCGTCAACCAGCTCGTCAGAGGCGGTTGGGTCAGCGGCCAGTACCATCGCGTCAACCAGATCCAGCTTGTGCTCAGCCAGCTTGGTTTTACCGGCTTCCATCGGGCCACCGGTAACAAAGATGACCGGGATGTTCAGGCGCATAGAGGCCATCAGCATCCCCGGCGTGATCTTGTCGCAGTTGGAGATACAAACCAGCGCATCGGCGCAGTGAGCATTTACCATATACTCAACAGAGTCGGCGATGATGTCACGGGAAGGCAGGGAGTACAGCATGCCATCGTGGCCCATCGCGATACCGTCATCCACCGCAATGGTGTTGAACTCTTTCGCGACGCCGCCCGCTTTTTCAATTTCACGGGCAACCAGCTGACCCATATCCTTCAGGTGCACGTGACCCGGTACGAACTGGGTAAATGAGTTAGCAACGGCAATGATCGGTTTCTGGAAATCATCATCCTTCATGCCGGTGGCGCGCCACAGCGCGCGGGCGCCAGCCATATTACGACCAGCGGTGGAGGTTTTGGAGCGATATTGTGGCATGCACAGACCTCAGCGACTTAGCGATAAGTGGTTTTCTAAGCGGTATAAGCACTCAACAGTGCTTTTCATTGGACCGCAGATTATAGCAAAACTCTTGCGCGGGGGAGTCCTTCCTGCGAAATATTCACCTTCATCATTCACCTTCACCGAAGGTGGGCTACTGTTTCGCCGTTGAAAACCGTATGCTTACGGGATTCTGTATCTGGAGAAAAAAATGGCAATTGATAAAAAACAGATTCGTGCTGACCGCTGGCTGAAGATGATGATGCGTACCGGTATTCCGGTCGCTGTGGTCAGTATTCTGTGTCTCTGGCTGGGCCACTTTTTCGAAGATCCTGCCTTCGGCAGTGTTTTCCTGGTAACGATGCCGATCGCACTGGTGATCGGATTTGCGTACAACGTTCGCTTTGTCATGCTGGCTGTGAGAGCGCAGCGTGAAGAGCAGGTGGATCAGAACGGTAATGACTGAGCTGTCAGCGCTGGCGCAACAGTTTCCTTTACTGGAAGGGCTGGATGAACCGGGTGTTGCGATTCTGTCGCGGGCGAAGCAGGTAACCCTGCCCGCTGAGCAGATTGTGTTCCATCAGGGTGATCAGTGCAGCCACTACATTATTGTGGTGTCCGGTACTGTGAAGGTGATGGGGCGCAGCGCCTCTGGTCGTGAAATTGTGCTCTACCGGATCGAGCAGCAGGGCTCCTGCGTGCTGACTACCTCCTGTCTGCTGGGGGGCGAACAGTATCCGGCTGAAGGGATCACCGAGACCGAGGTCAGAGCGTTCCTGCTCACGGCCACGGATTTTCAGCAGGCGCTGGCAGAATCAGCAGGATTACGCCGGTTTATTTTTGACTCCTATGGTGAGCGCCTGGCAGCAATGATCGGATTGGTGCAGGAGATCGCGTTTGAGCGTATCGACCAGCGCCTGGCCAAGTATCTGATTGATCATAGTGGTTCAGGCTTTGTGCTGTTGCGGTCTCATCAGGATATTGCTGATGAACTGGGTACTGCCCGGGAGGTGATCAGTCGTCATCTTAAAGCGCTCGAGCAGAAGGAGTGGCTGGCGCTGAGCCGCAATCAGATTATGTTCCTGAATAAAGATGCGATCCGGGTGCTGGCAAAGAGTGAATAATTTTTGCTGAATGTGACTAAGTCACAGAACTCCTGTCTTCAGAGTTGGATAATACCTCCATCAACGTCATAAATGCCCCGGTGGCAGAGGTAACAACTCATGGAAAAGAATATTGGTAATGTCGATAAAGCGATCCGGGTACTGGTGGGTCTGGTTCTGATTGCGCTCGTGTTTGTCGGTCCGCAGACTGTATGGGGCTGGATCGGTATCCCGGTCATCGCGATTGCCCTGTTTGGCTGGTGCCCGCTGTATCGTGTGCTGGGTGTCAGTACCTGTAAGAAATGCAGCAGCTGATCATTTAAAATATGTTTATGAAAAACCGCCTCAGGGCCACTGCTGTCCCATAGTTTAAGACGGTAAATGAAAAAGCCTGAGATCCATTGATAAACTGTTGTTACCACACACCAGTAAAATCAAAGGACTCAGGCTTTGTCACATCATAACACTGCTTTTCATCAGTTGCTTCAACCACTCCCGAGACATGAATTTGAAGCGCTGGCAAAACAGCATCATCAGGGCCAGAAATTACGCTCTGCTTCCCGTTGGGATCAGTTCATTGGGATGACCATGTCTCAACTAGCTGGCCGGCAGAGTCTACGTGATATCGAGTCGAGCTTATGCAGCCAGAAACATAAGCTTTATCACCTGGGTGCCAAGCCAATTGCTCGCACTACACTGGCTCGACTGAACGAAAAGCAGCCTGCTGAGCTCTATGAAGCGGTGTTTTATAAGCTACTCCAGCGTTGCTCATTACGCACAAGCAATCATAAGTTTCGCTTTAAGAATCCCCTCTATTCGTTAGATGCCAGCATCATCGATCTGTCACTTAAGCTCTTCCCCTGGGCGAAATGCCATCAAACGAAAGCCGCGATGAAACTACATGTCGGCTTGAATAATGGCTCTCTGATTCCAGAGTTTGTATCGCTCAGTCATGGTCTGGAAAGTGAATTGATCAAAGGCCGTCAGCTCAACTTTCCGAAAGGCAGTATTGTGGCATTTGATAAAGGTTACAACGACTATAGCTGGTACGGTTTACTGACAAAACAAGGGGTTAGCTTTGTTACTCGGTTGCGACCTAATGCCGTTTACAAGGTTGTCGAACGGCATAATA
The DNA here is from genome assembly GCA_963669425.2 of uncultured Amphritea sp. Lineage (GTDB taxonomy): Bacteria > Pseudomonadota > Gammaproteobacteria > Pseudomonadales > Balneatricaceae > Amphritea. The sequence continues at coordinate 1,284,014 of CAXXNC010000001.1, read as the reverse complement.
GTATCGGTGTCGATTATGATCAGACCATTGAGCTGACAAGCCAGCATGCCCAGAAACAAGGTGCGCCGAAGCTACGTTTAGTGGGCTATACCTGCCCTGAAACCAAGCGAGCGTATCGCTTTATAACCAATAACTTCACACTAGCCGCTATTACTATCGCCGCAATCTATAAAGACCGTTGGCAAGTTGAACTATTCTTCAAAGCGATTAAACAGAACCTTAAAATCAAAGCGTTTTTAGGGAGTTCGCAGAATGCCGTAATGACTCAGATCTGGATTGCGATGATCAGCTATCTGTTGTTGGCATATGTACGGCACTGCGCAAAGAAGGGGTGGACAGTGCAGCGAATTATGCGAGTTCTGCAGGTCAGTTTATTTGAGCGTAAGCCGCTGTCGGAACTGCTTAATCCCATACCGCCGGATAAACGGAAAAAGGATCCTCAAATGAGGATCCTTTTATGATTAAAAAATTGTGGGACAGCAGTGGTCAACTGGCTGCTTTTTTATTGTCCGGGCAGTGCAGAAATTTCAGCCTGCAAGTACCTGCCAGATCAGTTTCAGTGCCAGCGCTGAGACAATCAGCTTAAACAGCAACTGGAAGCGTTCCGCCGGAATCTTTTTCAGGATATGCAGGCCAAACCAGGTACCTGCAAAGCCGGTTGCGATCATACCCACAACCATCGGCAACCAATCCAGAAATGCGAAACCGATAAAACCAAATACCACAATTTTCAACAGATGCTGAACCGTCATACAGGCAGCAAAGCTGGCGACCGTTCTGTACTTATCAAACCCCAATCGGTGCACAAATGCCGCGACTAAAGGCCCGGTTGCGCCCACAAACATAGAGATAACTGTCGTCACGGCTCCCGCCAGCACTAACCCGGGAGCAGAAACTTCATGCTTCGAGGGTTTTGGTCCCCAGACCATAAACAGAATAAAACCTGCGACCGCCAACTGAATGGTCGACACCGGCAACTGCAGCACAATCAGACTGGCGATCAGAGCGCCTAGCACCGCACCGGCAATAAACAGACGCGTTAACGACCAGTCGATATACTCACGGGTCATCACTGCCCGGTTGGCGTTGGAACCCATCTGTACCAGACCGTGCACCGGGATCAGCGCAGCCCCCGGCACAATCGTCGCCATCACCGCCAGCAACAGCACACCACCACCGATGCCCATTGCTGCAGTCAGCATCGAGGTAGCAAAACTGGTAGTGAGCAACACGATGGCTGCTGCCTGTGAAATACTGTCGGGTAGGAACTCAAACATAGCCATCCTCACAGGACTTCTGACCAAGTAAAAATCCACCTTCTAAAGAAGGTGGCTTTGATGAAGCCCCCTCGAAGGGGGCTGACTTCTATAGCAGGTTCAGTTGGCTTCGTTCCATCTCTTTTTCAACCTTTTCCTGATGTCTTACATAACGCCTGATTATTTCCTCATTGATTCCAACCGAATCAACAAAATACCCCCTCTGCCAAAAGTGATTTCCCCACAACTTGTTCTTTCTCAAATAGGGATATTTACTGAATAGCTTCAGAGCTATCTTGCCCTTGAGTGCACCAATCAGCTTAGATATTGCCAACTTAGGCGGTATCTTTACCACCAGATGACATGATCTATTTGGACATTCAGTTCTAAAACTGTACAGCCTAGCTGCGCACAATATACATGGATACTTCGGTAAACATCCCTACCCACCTTATTCTTCAGTATCCGAAATCGATATTTCGGCGTCCAGACTATGTGATATTGACAGCGCCAGTAGACATGCGATGCTTGCTCATACTTACTCATGTTAGTTTCCTCACGACTTCGCTAAAAATCGCTGCGGCTTCTAACATGGGTAGGTATTCGGGCAAAGCCCAAATTGCTGATAACCACCTACTGAAGTAGGTGGTTTAGGGCTGAAAACGAAAAAAGGATCCTCAAATGAGGATCCTTTTATGATTAAAAAATTGTGGGACAGCAGTGCCTTCGGGTGCCTTTTTTTTCGTCTGAACGAAAAATATATTACACTTACCTGACGGAGATGGAATTCAACGTGCAACAGGGACACGCTTCTCAACCATGCGAAAAAGCCATTTTTCACTGATTACTGCTGTATGGCTGCTTCTGACCTTTCTGATGGTCGGCCTCAGTCTGTTTGCCGATTACAAGAGGCTGCAGACAACTCTCAGCAATGATGCTCACTACGTTTACTCCTCGGTTTACGAAAAGGCCTACATCAACGAGGTGCTACTACAGAACTTTACGGTTCTGGTCAGTTCACAACCCAATGATATCGGCGCGATCAGCAGTTTCGCCAATGATATGCGTAAGCGTTACCCCCATATCGAACGGCTGCAGATTCAGCAGCAGAAAACAGCACCGCAAAGCAGCTATGGCAGTACCACCAATCACAACGTCTCGCCGGATCAGCCACTCAGTAACGCGTTGTTTCCAATCACCTTTGTAGAGCCACTGAACGCCGACAACCGCTATCTTCTGAATGACGACCTGATGGCTGACCCGGTATTCACAGAAACCATCAGCATTGCCCGCCGTTACCATCAGCCAGTGGCGTCCCAGCCATTCAGGCTGGATAACGGACAATCCGGCTACGCCCTGTTTCTGGCGTTTTTCGACCGCAATACCAAACCCGATGAGCAAAATCTCTATATTGCGTCGCTGGTGATCAATATTGCCAGCCTGTTACCGGGCTCCAGCTTCCTCAATCCCGGTGCCAGCATCCGTTTGATGGATGAACAGGGCACGATGCTGGATCAGCGCCTCTCACCGGATCAGACCAGCGTGGAAACTGGTATTCTCCCGCTGCTGACAGAAGAACGTACCATTAATCGCTTCGGTCAGTCGTTCCGGTTACAGATTGTCCAGCAGGTACAATGGCGTAATCTGAATCTGGGTTTACTGCTGATTCTGTTCCTGTTTTCCGGTGCCCTGTTTGTGTTACTGAAAGCCTTTCTGCGCCACAAAATTCTCGCCGCCCAGGAACAGAACAGCATCTACGAGAAGCTGAATAATGAACGTCAGCAGCTGGAACAACGCATCCATGAGCGCACCCGGGAACTGCATGATCAGCTGGTGGAAAATCGCCGGCTGACCCATCAGGTCCTGGCGGTTCAGGAAAAAGAGCGACGCAACCTGTCCCAGGAACTGCATGATGAACTGGGACAATCACTGACAGCGATCCGCACCGATGCCAAGATTCTCAAACGGATTCATCCGGAAGAGAACAGTATTGTGAATCAGACGGCTGACTCAATCGATGCCATCGCTCAGCACATCTACGATGTCACCTACGGCCTGATGCGCACCCTGAGGCCATCAGCACTGGACGACCTGGGACTGATGGACGCGATTCAGGAATGCATCATTGCCAACCGCTTTGATGAACACGGCATCTCTCTGCACACCGATTATCAGGGTGCGCTCAATGAGATGTCAGAAGATTACAACATCACCCTCTATCGTCTGACTCAGGAAGCCTTCAGCAATATCATTAAGTATGCCGGGGCCAGCAATGTCTGGCTGGATATTCACCGTATCAGCCAGGGTGAACGCCGGGAGATTCAGGGTGACAGACTGGAAGTCACCATCAGCGATGATGGTAAAGGCTTCGACATTGATGCGATCGCGTACAAGAAAGGCTTTGGCCTGATCGGTATGCGGGAGCGGGTCCGGGCCTTAGGCGGCGTTTTTCAGATCAGCCGTAATCATGACCAGGGGACCCGCATAGTGGTGATTATTCCGATTCACCAGGGTTTTTCAGCAGTGGCTGCAAATATGGCCAGACCTGCTCCAATAGTTCTGGCTGGGCCTTCGCATTCGGATGCAGACCGTCCGGCAGCATCAGTTCCGGTTTCAGCACCACCGGTTCGATAAAAAACGGCACCATCGCAATCTGATACTCCTGCGCCACCGTATCATAAACAGCGGAGAAGCCCTGGCTGTAACCGGGGCCGTAATTGGGCGGCAACTTCATCTCGAACAGCAGCACTTCGGCACCACTGTCTCTCGATTTTTGAATCAATTGCCCAAGATTCTGTCGAATCAGTGGCAAGGGCGCTCCACGCAGGCCGTCATTGGCTCCCAGTTCCAGTACCACCAGCGCAGGCTGATGGCGATCCAGTGCAGACGTCAGCCGGGTCAGACCGCCATGGGTGGTTTCTCCGCTGATGCTGGCATTGACGACCTTATACTGGTATCCCTGCTGTTGCAGGCGCTGTTGTAACAACGCTACCCAGCCATCCTTGTAAGGCATACCATAGGCAGCGGAAAGGCTATCACCCAGTACCAGAATCGAACTGCTCCAGGCAGTGCTGGTGAACAGTAATAAACAGAGAGTAACGATACGAATCATGTCGACTCCAACGAACGATTTTGTGCTACAAGCCAGTGAGATCAGTAAAACATTTCCCGGCCATCAGGAAGATCTGACCATATTCCGCGATATTAGTTTAAGCGCAAAACGTGGCGAAAGCATCGCCATTATCGGTCAGTCCGGAGCGGGTAAGTCGACACTGTTAAGCCTGCTGGCCGGATTGGATGAACCCAGCGGCGGTTCCATTTCGCTGCTGAATCATCCATTGCACTCACTGGATGAAGCCACCCGGGCTCAGTTACGGGCCGAACATATCAGCTTTATCTTCCAGTCATTCCAGCTGTTACCGGAACTCAGCGCACTCGATAACGTGCAACTGGCATTGGAAATACAGGGCCACTCGCAACCAGAACAACAGGCAGCATACTGGCTCGACCAAGTCGGGCTGGCCGATCGCTACGATCATACACCGGCTCAACTGTCCGGAGGGGAACAACAACGGGTTGCCATTGCCCGGGCCTTTGCCACAGAGCCTGCCCTGCTGTTTGCTGATGAACCCACGGGAAATCTTGATGAAGCCACCGGTCAGGACATCATTGATCAGCTGTTTGAGCTGAACCGCAGTCATCAGACCACACTGATCCTGATCACCCACGATCCGCATCTGGCTCAGCGCTGCCAACGCTGTCTGCGCCTGCACCAGGGAGCACTGGAACCACTATGATGCAATCGCAACTGTCATGGAGCCGGATGCTGCGCCTGCTGCGACAACAGAGCCGGACTGATCTGCGGACACTGGAATGGCGCTCGTTACTGCTGGCACTCATTCTGGCAACCACTCTGGCTGGATTTCTGACCGTTTTGGGACACCAGCTTGAACAGGGGCTGAGCCGCCAGAGCGCGGCAGTACTCGGTGCTGATCTGACCCTGTCCGATGCCAGACCGCCAGCCCCGGAAGTGATTCAACAGGCCAGGTCACAAAGCCTGGCACTGACGGAAGTGGTGCAGTTCTCATCCATGATCAGCCAGGATGAGCAACTCCTGCTAAGTTCAATCCGGGCCGTCAACGCACCTTACCCCCTGCGGGGAGAAATCGTCACGGCTCCACAACAGAGCAGTGCAATTCCGCCACCGGGCACCGCCTGGGCTGAACAAACCCTGCTGGACCGGCTCAACGCAGAGGTCGGCAGTCGCATCACTCTGGGATATCAGGAGCTGCTGATCACCGCCGCGATTGTCCGCTCTCCGGACCGTGGTACCGGTTTCCGCAGTTTCAGCCCGCAACTGATCATTAACCGGGCGGATCTTGATGCCACCGGCGTCATTCAGCCCGGCAGCCGGATCGGCTATCGATTACTGTTCAGTGGTGATGAAGCCTCAATTCGCCGTTTTTCTGACTGGCTGGAGCCACAACTGAACCCGCAACAGCGTCTGGCATCAGTGTATACCGACCAACCGATGGCCGATGGGGCGATGAAAAATGCCTCCGGTTTTCTGCGCCTGTCATCCCTGTTCGGCCTGCTGCTCTGCGGTCTGCTGATCAGTCTCTGCCTGCGCCGTTACAGCAGCGCCCAGCAGAGCCGCTGCGCACTGCTGAAATCACTGGGCATGCAACACACCCAGATTCTGCAGTTCTATCTGCTCAAGCTGTTATCCGGCTGGGCTATCGCCGCCATCGCCGGCACTCTGCTGAGTCAGTTGCTGCTGTTTATTGCCCATCAGCTGCTGCAATCTCTGATCCCGGGTGGTTTGCCTGATCCGTCACCGGAGTACTATCTGGTCGGCCCGGTCATGAGTCTGGCGCTGTTGTTAATTCTGGGCTTCAGTCCGCTGTTGCAGATCAGCAATACACCGGTAATGGGATTGCTCAGGCAGGAACTGCTACGTCAGAACCCTCTGACCTATCCGGCCAGGATTGTTCTGATATTGCTACTCGGTGCAGTACTTGCACTGTATCTGGACTCACTCCTGAATGCGCTGCTGGCTCTGCTACTTATCGGACTCTGTACTCTGCTGGCAGGGGTCATCGCCGCGACGCTGCTACCACCCCTGGCACGACAGCTGGCCAAACGCTTCAAACTTGGTCGCCTGCTGCTTTATCGTTTAAGACAACAGCGCCAGTGGCACCGGATTCAGCTGGGTATTATGAGTCTGTTGCTAGCTCTGTTATGCAGCCTCTTCCTCAGCCAGACAGAGCTGGTTGAGCGCTGGCAGAATCAGCTACCGGAAGACACACCAAATCAGTTTGTTATCAATATCCAGCCCTGGGAAGTGCAGGCGGTCGGAGAGTTTCTGCAGCAACAATCTGTAGAACATACGCTGTACCCGATGATCCGGGGTCGGGTCACCGGTATTAACGGGCTCACTCCGGAGCAAGCCTTGTCGGAACAGCAGATGGAGCACAATGCGCTACATCGGGAGCTGAATCTGAGCTGGTCTGCGGATCGTCCGGCCCATAATCCATTGACCCGGGGACGTTGGTGGTCATCACCGGAGCAACCGGAGATTTCGGTGGAACAGGAGTTTGCTGAAACACTGGGGCTGCAACTGGGAGACCAGATGACCTTTGAGCTGGCCGGCCAGCAGATTACCGCCACCATAACCAGTGTCCGGCAGGTAGAGTGGCGTTCATTCAAGCCAAACTTCTATGTCATTTTCAGTCCCGGGGCACTGGAGAATTATCCACAGACGTTCATCACCAGCTTCCGCCTGAGTAGTGACGAGGCAGAGATAAGCCGGGCGCTGTTGAAGCAGTTCCCGGCACTAACCCTGATTGATGTAGGCCAGTGGATCGACCAGGCCAACACGCTGATTAATCAGTTAATTCAGGCTTCAACCATTGTTCTCGGACTGACCCTGGCGGCCGGCATTCTGCTGGTACAGTTACTGCTGCATCAGGAACTGGAACAGCGCCGCCACGAGAACGCCCTGTTACAGGTGCTCGGCAGTACCCCTGGCCAGACACTGAAGCTCGATCTGCTGGAATTCACCCTGCTGGGATTACTGAGTGGGGTGATGGCCGCATTACTGAGTGAACTGCTGACCGGATTGATCGGACTGCGTCTACTGGAGCTGCCGCTGGTCTGGCATCCCGCCATCTGGCTGTTACTCCCCTTAAGCGGAGCAGTTATCTTCCTGCTCGGCACCCTGGGCGCTCACCGTAAAAGCGGCTATTGGCAACTGCGTCAGAGCTAAGGCCTGACGCAGCGCTCCGGATCAGAGAGCCAGCAGAGCCTGTGGCGGAGCGGCAGGATCATCCAGCTTGGGTACCGGGAAGCAACTGAACAGTCGCTCGCCGGGCAGGCTTTGCAGCAGCACCGATTTCACCGCATCGGATCGCTGCTGCGCCAGAGCAACCAGCCGCTCCTGCTCCAGCTCTGCCAGGGCACTCTCGTCCAATGGTTCTTTGCGCTCAGCATTTTCCTTTGCCAGTTGCTCCACAATCAATTGCTGATCCTGCTGCACTACCTGACCGCAGATATTCAGCCGCATGCCTTTACGGTCCGCCATCATGGTGCTGATCTTGCCAAGATAATCCAGCCCCTCAGCGTTCAACTGCGCCTGCCCAGGAGTGAAATTGACCGGCTGCAGCGTCACGAATGCACCTTCCATGATGGCACTGCCTGCCAGTGAAATCAGAGTGCCGTAAGGCTGCAGGGATTTAGTCAGGAAGCTGAACGCAGCCTGTTTCAGGCCTTTGCCTGCCAGCAGTTTCACCACGCTCTGCAAGCCAAAATCCGGATCATCCAGTGAACCGCTGACCGGTACATCCAGCTCAATATTGTCATCGCTGTCCTGCAGAATCGAAATCGCAGTGCCCAGCGGCATTGAAAGCTGCTTGCTGAATTTCGCCATCTGATCCTGATCCGCCACTTCCATTTCGAGACGGTTAATCCTGATCGCATTATTGCCATCAATCTGGCCCTGTTTCAGGGTACCAGTGCTGGTCAGATACAGCTGTCCGCTATTGAGGTAGTAGCCGGTATGGCGGATGCTGTATGGACTGATTCTCGGCAAATCCAGCTGTTCCAGATCCCCCTTCCACCGGGCATCCTCGCCACCGGCGATCAGGTTAGTACTGCCAAACAGGTCTAGTCGGGTAAAACTATTAAGCTTCAAACCTAAGTCAAATTCAGCCGGTGTCTGGCTGACCGTATCCACGCCGCTGAGCCGGACTTTCTGCAACGCCATCTCGGTGCTGAATGCCGGTGAGGTACCCAGATCTCTGAACTTCACCCGGCTGTCACCATTAATTATCAACTCAGCTACACGGACCCGCATAGCAGCACTTCCGGTATCAGTGCTGGCCTCTTCTGCCGGTTCTGCCTGAGACTGTGACGTGCCGGAAAGCTGATCCACCGCCGCCAGCAGACGCTCTGTGTTACGGGGTTTCTTATCTTTACTAAGGGTCTCATCGACACGCAGATCAGTGATCGCAACCGAACCGATATCCAGCCGTTTACCCAGAGTCAGCCGGAGTTGAGAAAGGGCCAGATTCAGCTCTGCCAGCGAAGGTTTCTCTTTCGCCGGAGCGACCTTGATACCGCTGCCGGACACACTGCCGATTGCCAGAGATTGCGGCAGCGCCAGAGTAATACCCTGCAACTTCAGACCATCAGTGTGAACCACACTCTGCTGATCTGCACTGCGCAGATCCAGAGCTCCCAGACTTAGCGCGCCTTGTTCGCCACGGATACTGAACCCCTGCTCTGATGGCTGCATATCCAGATCGCCGCTCCAGTTCAGTGAACTGAGCCGGGTTTGTAAACGGTCCGGCATTTTCAGATCGGTATTGTCGCCGGCAACAGTGCCTTTAAATACGATGTTCTGTACGCCCTGCTGATCCAGCTTCAGATCCAGCCCGCCGTTCCAGTTCAGTTTCTGCTGTGACACCGCCAGATCCGGCAGTACTGCGTCTACCCCGCTGAGGGCCAGGCTGCCCGTCTCATTGATGTGCCGGATCACACTGTTAATACCTGACAACGCCACCTGTCCCTGCCAGTTCAGGTCAGACAGTGTCAGATCGGTATCCTGCTGCTTCAGTCTGAGTCCGGCCCCCTGCAACTGGCCATTCACAGCGACCTTCTGCTTTTCTCCTGGCATCAGCTCCGCGCTGACATCACCCTGCCAGAGCAGCCACCGCTGGCTAACCGAAAGATCTTTATCGCGGAAACGGAAATTCTCGACCCGGATACTGCCCTTCTGTCGCAGGCTGATCTGCTCACCCGCTTCAGCCTGCAGCGTCAGATCAACACTGACGACGGCCTCAAGACCGGGCACAAACGGCCCTGTGACGGAATGCACCGGCAGCTTATCCAGCTTAATGGTCAGTTCTGATCGTTTGGTGTCAGGCAAAGGCTGTGACCGGGTATCCAGATCAAAGTCTGCCCCGTTAATCGCCCCTTTCAGCATTACCTGAGTAAAAGCCAACTTCTCCCAGGTATACAGGGCATCGAGATAACCTTCATTAAGCGTCAGGTTGTGGCTCTGATCCGGCAGCAGGGCCTGAAAGGAAAAATCACTGATCTGTACATCCGCAACACCAAATGCCCACGGGGATGGCGTTGCAGGCTGCTCTTCTGCTGCTGTTTCAGCCGCAGGTAAAGCCACCGGTCCCAGATAAAAATGATCCGTTTCCCCTTCACGAGTCTGTCTGAGATTCAGCGCTGTACCTTCCAGGGTCAGTCCGGTAATCAGAATGCGCTGTTTAAACAAAGCCCCGTAATCCAGCTGCAGAGCCAGTCGATCCATGCGCAGATCAGGCTGTTCCGGCGTCCGGATTTCAACCCCCTGTACCCGCAAACGACCTGTCAGCCAGTTAATTTGCAGACTGTGTATTCTGGCAGATTCAGCACCCTGATCCAGCAGCCATTGCACCGCCATATCCCGGCCTATATGCAGCCCTGTATGCAATGTCAGGAACAAAATAAACAGAGACAACAGGCTGATTTTCAGTAACTTTTTCATAGGCTTCACGTCATCCACTGGCGCCGGTAATAACCAGAATAGTAGCAGCTACCGACGACAGGTTCCTATACCCTGCGCCACGTTATTACTGCCATGTCTGAACCCGACATACAGCGCAATAATCCAAAGATATAACTACACAAGCGTACCTGCGCCCTGTAAAATCGCCGGCGGTTTCACTGGAAAAGAGGTCTTAAGGCCCGCAATTACGGTGATATTCACAGTTCTATAGCAATCTTACTTACGGGTGCAAAATCATGGCTAGTCATGACGAAAACTTCCGTGACGGTTCAGGTCCTGTATGGTTCCTGATCAACGCTTGCGCACTGGCATGGATCTGCATGCCTGCGATTCTGGGCTGGAGCAACATCCAGTTCTGAGCGGACACGGTTCAAATAAAAAAGGCCTTCATCTGAAGGCCTTTTTTATTACGGCAGATCCGGTTCAGCTAATGGTTTCTACACCATTCGGCGTACCCATCAGGACAACATCTGCGCCACGACGGGCAAACAGACCATTGGTTACTACGCCAACAATATTGTTGATAGTCGCTTCCAACTCGGCCGGCTGCTCAATCTGCATACCTTCCAGATCCAGAATCACATTACCGTTGTCTGTGACAAAACCTTCACGGTATACCGGCATGCAATCAAGCTTCACCAGTGCACGGGCTACCTGAGAACGGGCCATCGGAATGACTTCAACCGGCAGTGGGAAATTACCCAACAGGTCTACTTTCTTAGACTCATCAACGATACAAACGAATTCTCTTGCAACATCAGCCACAATCTTTTCGCGGGTCAGTGCACCACCACCGCCCTTGATCAGATTCATCCGGCCATCAAATTCATCCGCGCCATCCACATACACTTCCATCTGATCGACAGAGTTCATATCGAAAACATCGATACCGTGGCCTTTCAGACGCTCAGCCGTTGCTTCTGAGCTGGCGACCGCACCGCCAAACAGGTGACTGATTTTTGCCAGTTCATCGATAAAGAAGTTGGCAGTAGAACCAGTGCCAACACCGACGATGGAATCGGCAGTCAGCTTAGGCTTGATATACTCGACAGCGGCCTGAGCTACGGCCAGCTTCATCTCGTCTTGAGTCATTGTGTGGGGAACCCCGTATAAGGTAAGTGATCGCCTGATTATACTGTTTTAACGCGCTATCTTATAGACGAAAACCATAGCAAAGATTACCATCAATCTCTTCACTCACCGCGATCCTTCAGGGATTGCAGCAAATAACTGAAAGCAACCGATGGCACACCGATATATAAAGAAAATTTTAGATGCCCGCGTCTATGATGCCGCGATTGAAACCCCACTGGACGAGGCCACCAGCCTCGGCGCCAGACTGGGCAATCGCGTACTGCTGAAGCGGGAAGATCTGCAACCGGTGTTCTCCTTCAAGCTGCGCGGCGCCTACAACAAAATGGCCCAGCTCACTGAAGAAGAACGCCAGCGGGGCGTTATTGCTGCCTCTGCAGGAAATCATGCTCAGGGACTGGCGATGTCCGCTAAGATTCTGGGCGTCAACGCTACCATTGTCATGCCGAAGACCACTCCGGACATCAAGATCAACAGTGTTAAAGCCCGGGGCGGCAACGTAGTGCTGTTCGGCGAGACCTTTGATGAAGCTTCGGCTCACTCCCGTAAACTGGTGGAAGAGAAAGGTTACACCTACGTTCACCCGTTTGATGATCCCGATGTTATCGCCGGTCAGGGTACCGTGGCGATGGAGATTCTGCGCCAGGAAAGCGGCCCCATCGACGCGGTATTTGTACCGGTAGGTGGTGGCGGCCTGATCGCCGGTATTGCGGTCTATATCAAGTACCTGCGCCCGGAAACCAAAGTGATCGGCGTCGAGTCGGAAGATTCGGCTTGCCTGAAAGCCGCGATGGAAGCCGGCGAGCGAGTGATTCTGCCGCAGGTCGGTATTTTCGCCGACGGCGTTGCAGTAGCACAGATTGGCGAGAACACCTTCGATATCTGTCAGCAATATGTCGACGAAGTCATCACTGTGAATACCGATGAGATCTGTGCGGCGATCAAGGATATCTTCGAGGATACCCGTTCAATTACCGAACCGGCGGGCGCTCTTGCGGTAGCCGGCCTGAAAAAGTACGTTGCCCGGGAAGCGGCGCAGGGCGAAACACTGATCGCTATCGACAGTGGTGCCAACGTCAACTTTGATCGTCTGCGACACGTTGCCGAGCGCTCTGAGATTGGCGAAAACCGAGAAGCGATCATCGCAGTGAAAATTCCGGAACGGCCAGGCAGCTTCAAACAGTTCTGTACCGATCTGGGCAAACGGAATATCACCGAGTTTAACTACCGCTATGCCGACGATGAAGATGCTCAGATCTTTGTTGGCGTGCAGCTGCGCAGTGAAGGTAACGATCGCCAGGAGCTGATCGACGATCTGAAGAGCGAAGCCTATAAAGTGATCGATCTGTCCGATAACGAGATGGCCAAGCTGCATGTACGCTACATGGTTGGTGGTCGCGCACCGGCATCAGTCACCAATGAGATTCTCTACCGGTTTGAGTTCCCGGAACGCCCGGGCGCACTGATGAACTTCCTCAGTAAACTGGGCGGACGCTGGAATATATCCATGTTCCATTACCGTAACCACGGTGCCGCGTATGGCCGGGTACTGGTGGGCATGCAGGTACCGGAGGATGAGCGTCCTCTGGTAGCCCAGTTCCTGGACGATATCGGCTATAACTACTGGGAAGAAACAGACAACCCGGCCTACAAGCTGTTCCTGGGCTGATCACAAATAAAGGGGCTTTTAAGCCCCTTTATTGATTGTAGGTCTATCGCCGGGATGTATAAGCGCAGAAAAAGTAGGTAAGACCTGCCTCCGCTCCCAGAACCAGAGCTCTGGATTCAGACTCGGTAAAACAGCTGCGTTTATTACACTGTTCGAAATGGATACCGTACCGCTCTTCCAGTTGTTTGCGCACCGCATCACGTTCAAGTTTATAGGTGACACTGAAACCGGGCGACATACCAGCCCCGGGCTTGAAAGAGTGCAGCGTCATGCCAAATACATTCACCGGCCGAGGCGGCGCGAAGCCCTCTTCGCCGGATTCAAGGCTGGCCATCACCCGATGCAAAATCCGGCTTTCTGCTGAAGCGGGATTATCAAATACCCGACTATCCGCCTCACAACTCAGTAGCTTTTCGATATCGTTACCCAGCGCAGCATATCCAGGCAAAGCCCAGTTCAACAGCACAGTTACAATCAGGACATTTCTGATCCGCATGAAAACTCCATTTCCGAATTAAATCCTTTTATTACGCCTTTCCGTAGTGACGCAGTTCAGTACATTACGGTGCAGAGACCGTTTTGGCGTAGCTTTGCCTTTCCATCTCAATCACCTCAACGGTTAGAGAGCAGTTGCGCAACTCAAGTGCCTCCAGCGATTGCAGAATGGATTGGGATAACTGCTGACGCTGCTCCAGTGTTCGCCCTGACAGAATACTGGCACTGACATGCACAAACCACTGTTTCCCAGCCCCGCTGAAATAATCCCGGAAGGGCTGGGCACGCAGTTTGATATCTTCAGGAACAAACAGACCGGACCGTTCGGTACCGGTATATACCGCTTCCAGCACAGCATTGGCATTCAGCTCACAGGCATACTCAACGATACAGTGAGGCATCAGGGCATCTCAGGAGAGTGCTGAAAGCGATCGGTAAAGAAAGCTTGCAGCGTAAACAGGACAATAGAAACAGTACCCCAGGTCAGACCAACGACGACACCAAGATCAACAATGCCACGCCAGGGTTGTTCCAGCATATGTACCAGCTGAACCAGAATCAGAATCCCCAATAGCAGGCAGTAGCTGACAATCATGCGCTTTTTCTGAATATCAAAAAAACCCATGCAGAACAGAGGTGCCAGCACAAAGCGCAGCGGGGTAACGTTATCCCGAAGATAGAGTAAGCGGGCCGCTACACGTGGCGAATAGCCCTGCTGGAAACCACGATAGCCTTCCGCAAATCCCATGAATACAACACTGACCAACAGCGCCAGCCAGTGATACCAACTCAGAGTATGGGTAAAGGTGTCCAGCCCGATAGCGCCCAGACGAAAGATGGCATTGCCAAAGATAAAGGCAATGCCGATAAAACCCCAGATAACAGCCAGATAACCCAACGCCAGTTCCAACACTTACTTAAAGAGCGGGAATTATAGTGGATCTGACGGTTAATGACGATATACCGGATGACGGATCATCCGGTATTCTGGCAGGTCACAGACGGTACGGGAATTTCACCCCCAGACTGAAATCCGGAGCATCCGGCGTCAGACCGATGCCCAGCGAGGTGGACACCGACATATTGCTGTTGATCGCGTAAGTGCCGCCGATGGTGAACGACGCAGAGTTACCATCACTGCCAATGGCTTTCTCCCACGGCTGCCCATCATTGCGGGTTTCACTCTTCTGAGTCAGACGCTGGGACAGTGACAGACTCAGGCTCATCTTCTCGTTCAGCGCGAATGCCATACCGATACCGTAGTACAGGGAGTCGCCCAGCCGCACATCACCGGGCTGATCACCCACAGCGGCACCGATATCATCAAAACTGCCTTCCAGATTGTGGGTATAGCCGATGTTGGCAAACAGGATCGCCGGATCGGTGGTTTTCACGAACGACAGGCTGTTACTGATACTCCACAGGCCATTGCCGGTTGGCAGTTCAGACGGGAAAGTAATGATGTCCGTATCGCCGTCCCGGGTCCGTTCCACCGTCTCCAGAGTAGTGCCATAAGGGTGACTGCCGGTGGGTGCCTTGACACTCAGATTCCAGACAATATCCGGCCATGAATCACTTTCCTGATACAACTGATACGCCGACGACAGCGTGATATCCCCGAGATCGGCCTCGTCAACGGATGCCTCGACACCGACATTCACATTACGCTGAAAGTTGGTCTGACGATAAACAAACGGCAGAGTCGCACCAATCTGCCAGCGGTCAGTAACGTTATAACGGCCGGTGAGATCCACGGTAAAGATATCCGCAGCGATATCATCCACAGAGATATCCCCCAGAAAAATAGCGTCCAGCGCGAGAAATCCTTCCAGCACCAGATCCTTACGATCGTAGTGGCTGTAGTTAAATCCGACTTCCAGGGTAAAGTTGTCATCGAACAGCGCGTGCTCTTCCTGAAGAATATTCTCTACGCTTGAGCTGGGATCTGCGGCTTTCTTAACCGGCTCAGAGGTCTGGCTTTGCTCAGCAACCCGGGCCTCCTTTGCCTGCTGCTGAATTCCGGTACTGCCGGAATTTTCCAGCAGGTACAAGCGCTGCTCTAACTCCTGCAGGGCTTTTGCCTGCCGTTCGTTAATTAACTGCAGCTGCCTGATCTCAAACTTCAGTTGCTCCGCGTCACTGGCAACAACATCCTCCGAGGCAGCGCTGACAGTACTCGATACAGCCAGACTCAGCAGCGTCATAACGGTTCCGGCCAGCAACCGCGGCGGCCTTAACTGATCTACCATGATTGGTCCCCTTCCTTATAATTTAACCCCACCGGGCTGTCCCACTGATCTTAGGAATACAGCCCGGAAGCACATCTTTAAAGGTAGCACGGGCCAGAGATCCTGCCTTATAACCCCCGAATATTGGCTAAGGCATCATGAAACTGCTGAATGCTGGCGCGCTGGCTCACCTGAGGGCTGAGCTCAACGGTTAAACCGATCTGATTCAGAACCTGATTCAGGTTACTGTTCAGCTGGGTGCTCTGCAGAATATTGCCGCCGGACAGCTGGGCTTTACTGATCTGCTGGGAAACGCTGCCAACATCCGGAATATCAACTTTATAACCAATTCCTTCTGCGCCCACAGATACCCGGGTGGCCACCCCGTCATCGGAGATATGGGTCTGGCTGCCAATATCCTGCAATGGCACCAGCGCCGAGGCATCGCTGTCATCCGGTTGATCGGTCACCACCCAGTCAACACCGTTATGAACGGTATTGTTATTACCGGCCACCTGAATGTTCTGAACCACCCCGGAGATATTCTCCAACGCCCCGTTGTCGCTGACGTTTTCCAGATTATTGGTCACTGCGCTCTGGGATATGTTGCCCAGGTTCGGGCTATGAAACATCGTCAGTTGAGGCTGATAGCGCCCCCGGCTCATATCAAAGTTGACCTGCATCTCCATATTGAAGTTGTGCCCGCCAACCCGTTGCCAGGCGGTACTCATCCTGATGCCAAAGAAGGTAATATTGCGGCCATCGACAAATCGCCCCCGCATAGACGCCAGTTCAGTATCGCTCACCTCACCGCCCAGTATCCCGAACGGACCTCTGCGTTCTGCTGAATTCACCGTGCCGGACCCTGCCATCAGTGCAACAGCTACGCCTGCTGCAAATACCCGTGTTTGAACCCTTTGCCGAATTTTCATGACTCTCTCCTCCCTTCCGGGAAAGTCAGAACAGCTCCGCATGACGGAACCCATGCTCAAGAAGCTGCACATCACTCAGTGGTGCAAAGGTATTGCTCAGTGTTCTGGCGGTTAACTGACGTCTTGGATCGAGTAACACTGACGCACGGTTAAATCCTCGCCCGATAATGGCAAAGACAATGCCGTTCCAGCTAGCAATGAACTCATCTTTATCCATGATCTTGTTACCCAGAGCCGGATCAGCCAGATACACCTGTCCCGACTCTGTCTTTTTCAGAACCACGAAGTGTTTGTAACCTTTCAGGTCAAGCAGCACGATAGTCGGGATTTTGATCTCTTCCAGAGTATCCGGCTCCACCTTATACCCACGGCCTCGCAGGCCAATGCGCTCCACATAGTGTTTGATATTTAATAAAGAAAACCCCTGCTCCCGCACCAAGTCAATATCACTGACCGCGAACAAACCATCCAGCATGTCGTCCTCGGTTACCCGAAGACCATAGGCATACCGCAGTACTGTCGCCAATGCCGCAGCGCCGCAACTGAAGTCCGTCTGCTGGCGGATAATATGCTCGAATTTCTGCTCTTTAATACTGGTAACAGACTTAACCACTCTGGCCTGATCCGGCAATACATAACCGAAGCTGATGCTTGCCCCGTAGGAAGCAGAGCTGAAAAGAAACGCCAGAAGGCCTGCCACTGCAAACCTCCTGAAATAAACAGCTGTATCTTCATCAAAATTGTCTGATTTCATCGCTTTTACCCTATGAGTACCGGACCGCAGCAGCGGCCCGGTACCGGTTTTAAGCTCGCTCAGATTTAATAACCCAGGCCTGTTATTCACCAGTGCTTGGGTTTTCACCGCCACCTGGAGGTGGTGGTGCGACAACATCCAGCGCATCAACCTTGTTCATAGCCAGACTGTTGTTCTGCAGGTTGCCGGAACCCGCCGTGATGTTGATACCGATATTACCCCGGGCGCCCTGCAGGGCATTGCCACCGAAGGAAGCATCATTATGATGACGGCTATAACGGGTGATCATATAATCATCTCTGACAGTGATTACACCCGCCAGATCAACTTCACCGGCCTCATTAAACGCAAACGCACCGCCATCTCCGTTGAGATCCTGTGCACCATCGGCAAAGCGGTCCACATCTGTATGACCGATGTTCTGTCCGCCCGGATGGTCAGCCCCATCCCAGTTATCCAGATACAGATCACCGATCTGATCAGACTGACCTTCATAGTCGCCCTCAAGATCAACGTCTACCCGGGTTCTCAGGGTGATTCTTTCCTGATAATCCTCAGGCAGGTTAGTAATTGTGTTGTTTTCCGTTTCCTGACGCACATCCACAGTCGCCTCACCCATGGACCCCGAAGCAACCGACGCAGCAAAAGAATTTGCCTGAACGTTACTGCTACCGGACGCAACATTCACTCCGATATTCCCCCTGGCATTCTGCAGCGCGAATCCGGCCAGAGAAGCCGTATTGACAGTACCGGTGTTCATGATCTCGTTGTTATCCGCATTCTGATCCATAAAGATCTCTGAATCGGCAGAACCAAATACAAATTTGGCGTCAGTCGCAGCCAGAGCGGCAGCATTACTCTGCACATTATTATCGCCGGCACTGATGTTCACACCGATATTACCCCGGGCATTTCTCAAGGCGTTCTCATCCATGGTTGCATCATTATCAACCCGGTCATTGATAGTGGTATTGTCGTCACTATCCTGCTCCTGATTGACCACCGCCATACCCAATGAGTTAACGATAATCTGACCCGTAATATCGACATTACCCTCATAGGCGACATGCTTTTCAACTTCAACGTGCTTCGCCAGGTGAGCACCCTCGTCCAGATGATCATTGGCAACCGTCACGCCAGACACTGTCAATGCCGCAACAGCTGCAGCCAGTGGTGCAAGTTTGAATACCTGTTTCATGATCTTTCTCCTTGTTGCATTACGATCGGGACAGCCCGATTTTTCTTATTCTTCTGCCCCCAGCGAGACACTGAGACCAAAACTATTACTTGTTGCATTACCTGATCCCGCCAGCTGATTGATCTGGACCACACCGCTGGAACCGGAGAACGCTGAGTCACTGATCGCCACTTCGCGGTGCTGTCCGGAAGTGTCCTCGACCACCGCATCACCGACAGGCTGACCGGTAACCGTGAGATTTAACTCACTTTCAGTTACCGCAACCCCGCCCACTGCGACGCCGATAGCAAAATCATTGAGCTGTGCGTTACCCGCCCCACTGGCATGATTGACAGAGATAAGGCCGGTTGCATTGGAGAATGCATTGCCGCCAATCAGACTGGTGGCGGAATCCGGACCGCCTTCCGGTAGTCCGACATGCTGTGAAGCTTTGATCTGCGCCGTGGCACTCACCCCCTGACCGACACTGACAGCCAGTGCACGGGCATTCAGCTGAGCGTTTGAATCACCGGCGACAACATTAACGCCGATGGCTCCACGGCCACCCTCCAGAGCAAAGTCACTGATGACTGCCGTAGTGCTGTATCCCGGTAGTTCAGGCTTCTGCGGCGTTTCGGCAGCCAGATCAGACACCGACAGAAGCAACAACAAACCACAGGAAACGGTATTACGCAGAGTGCTACTGACCATCGCCATTGCCCCCCATGCGTATTCTTAAGGTATGGAGCTGATAGCTCTGACCTGATTGATTACGGTTACCTTTCTTCACATCACCCTCATCCCAGAGAATGACGCTCAGATGCTGAGGCAGGTGTGGAATCGGAGCCCTGATGCCCTGTCCCTGGATCGAAGACAACGTCGCATCAGAAACCCCTTCCATTTCCGGCAGGTAGGCCACAGCCCTGTAACGGCCCCATTCTTCTCCCCGTTGCTGATCCTGCGCCTGGGATACCTGCGTGAACACGAGGCCAGCAACCAGAAGCCACACTACTCCTGTTCCTTTGCTGATTGAGTAAACCCAATTGATCATCACTGATCCCCCCATTATTCCTGTCAAACCTCAACCGGATAACAGCAAGTACAGGACCAGATTTCTTAAGCAATTGTTTTCATGGAAGTTTTCATAGACTGCTGGGTTGTTTAGCGGTTTTCGTGGTTCAAAAACGTTTCAACCGTGTTACAGATTTCCCGAAGGAGAATGAATACTCCTTGCGCATCAATAAGTTAGGATTAAACACAAAACCGTTAACGTGCTGTAACACTCTGCTTCCGGTGTTTCAATCCAGAACTCAGACGCCAGAAAACGGCCACAAAAAAGCCGCATCAAGCGGCTTAAATTTTATACAGATCAATAAGTTAAAGTTTAATTGAGCATTTTCTGCAACTGATGTTTCTCCACCAGCCGGTAGAGTGTTACACGAGAGACACCCAGCACCTTAGCGGCCCGGGTCATATTCTGTTTACAACTTCTCAGTGCCGACACAATGGCCTCTTTCTCAGCATCGATACGCGCATCCTCCAACGAACGGACCCGGCCACCACCGTAAAATTCGACCACGTTAAGACCCAGATCATCAGGCCCTATCAGCCGCCCTTCACACATCACAATCGCCCGCCGGATACGGTTGATGAGTTCCCGGACATTACCGGGCCAGCTGTGCTGTTCCAGAGCCAGTTGCGCGGCACTGGAAAAGCCCCGCAAGCGCCGCCCGCCATCCTGACGGAAGCGCTCAAAGAAGTACCGTGCCAGGATTTCAATATCACCGTCCCGCTCACGCAGAGCCGGGGTTTCGATGTGCAGGACATTCAGCCGATAAAGCAGGTCCTCTCGGAAACCGCCTTTCTCACGGGCAGTCTCCAGATCCACATGGGTCGCTGCCAGAACCCTGACATCCACCGGGATCAACTGATTGGAACCCACCCGCTGAATGACCTGTTCCTGCAGAAAGCGCAACAGATTCACCTGCTGCTCCAGCGGCAGATCACCCACCTCATCGAGAAACAGTGTGCCACCTGACGCCGCTTCGATCTGCCCGACCTTGCACTGGTGAGCGCCGGTGAAAGCACCTTTTTCATGACCAAACAGTTCCGAATTGATGAGTTGTTCCGGTATGGCACCGCAATTGACGGCGATGAAGGGACCGACGGCTCGGGATGAACGCTCATGAATCGCCTGAGCAATCAACTCTTTGCCGGTACCACTCTCACCGGTGATCAGCACCGGGGCATCCACGCAGGCGACTTTCCGGATCGACTCAAACAGCAGCATCATCGGCGCGCTTGAGCCCACCATTTCATAATCCTGCTGGCTGCTGCGGGCATCATCCACATGCAGTGAAGCCATACCATAGGCATGACCAAGAGTGGCCTGCAACGCCTGAGTGCCGGTGGCTCCCAGAGGCAGGGTAAAGTAGTCGTAACAGGCATCACGGATAAGTTTACAGAACGCCTTGGTTTCCAGACATTCCGTGCTAGTCAGGATGACCCATTCTGTTTCCCGGTGCTCTGTGAGCAACTTCTCCAGCGCACGCAGGTCGTGTATATCAACCTTTTCGATATGAATCAGACCGACCGAGGCAGGCTGCTCCTGCTCGGTTTGCATTACATTCAATAAACCGGTTACTGCTTTAAAATCCCAGTCCTGAAACAACCCATAATGCTCAAACGGCTCTGTATCCTGATGCGTCCTGATATAGAGCACAGACCTTTGGCTTGATTGCTCCTCTGGCAAGCTCACGATGATTCCTCCCTGGATGATTGCTTCCACAACATCCGGAATATCACGACGGTGATATCCCCCCCATTCAGCCTTAGAGGATAGTTTATAAATATCTGATCTGTAGCCCGATTCAGCCCCGGTAATAGCCTTTTATCTTGATAAATATTCATAAAAAAAAGGCCGCACAATGGCGGCCTTTTCTTCGATTCCTGAGCTTCTGAATCAGTTTTCAGACAGGTCAGTCCGGTTCCGGTTAATACCCTTTCAACTCATCAATATACTCGGGCAGGAACAGCGATATCTGCGGTATATAGGTGATCAGTATCAGGAAGAACAGCAGCAGACATAACCATGGTAAACAAGCCTTTATCACCCAAACCATGTTCTTCCCGGTGATACCGGCGGTGACAAAGAGGTTAAGCCCTACCGGCGGTGTCAGCATACCAATCTCCATGTTCACCACCATAATGATACCCAGGTGAATCGGATCGATACCCAACTGAGTTGCGATCGGGAACAGAATCGGCGCCATGATGAGCAGAATTGCAGATGGCTCCATAAAGTTACCGGCGATCAGCAACAGAATGTTCACCACGATCAGGAAGCCCCAGGCTGGCAGACCCCAGGCAATAATCGTCTCTGCGATGGAGTGTGGAATACGTTCTGTCGTCAGTACGTGAGCAAACAGCATCGCATTAGCGATGATGAACAGCAGCATCAGCGATACCTTGGACGCATCCAGGATAACTTTGCGCACTTCAGGGTGATGTACCGACTTAGGAATAGCCCACAGCATCTGCAGCAGGTTACGTACCGCCGCCGTGACGAAAGCTTCACCTTCATTACGCCACGCAACGCCTTTCATCGGTCCGATATCACGGTAACCCAGTACCGCAACCATATAGGCATACACCGCTGCTACCGCTGCTGCTTCAGTCGGGCTGGCAATACCGCCGTAGATAGAACCCAGTACGATAACGATCAGCATCAGGCCACCCAGGGCGATCAGGAATGATTTACCCAGTTGGGCCACACCCGGGAACGGCTCTGAAGGCAGTTTCTTGATACGTGCTGCAATATAGATGGCGATCATCAGAATACCGCCCATCATGATGCCGGGAATGAAACCCGCCATGAACATCCGTGAGGCAGATACTTCAGTTGCCGCAGCATAAACCAGCATAACAATAGATGGCGGAATCAGGATCCCCAGGGTACCGGCGTTAGCGATAACACCGGCAGCAAAGGATTCCGGATAACCGGAACGCACCATACCGGCAATAACAATGGTACCGATCGCCGCAACTGTCGCCGGAGATGAGCCGGAAACCGCAGCAAACAGCATACAGGCCAGCACCGATGCCATCGCCAGACCGCCGCGGATATGACCTACGCTATCAACTGCAAAGTTGATCAGGCGCTTGGCCACACCACCGGTGGACAGAAATGCGGAAGACAGAATAAAGAACGGAATCGCCAGCAGGGTGTAGTGCTCAGAGGTTGCTTCAAACAACTTCAGAGAAACAGATGCCAGTGAATCGTTCGAAAACATCAGAATGGTTGCGACGCTGGAAAGACCCAGTGCGATCGCAATCGGCATGCCCATAAACATACAGGCAAACAGAATAATAAACAGTGCTGCAGTGGTCATGCGCGGCCCTCCTTATCACGGTTGTTATCGGAGCCTTCAGAGGTATTTTCCGCTTCACGCTGCTCCATATCCTGCAGCTCTTTAGCGATCTCCATGCTCTCTTCTGCTTCATCGGTAAAGTGGAAGCCATCAACCTGACCCACCACGACCTTCCAGCCCAGCTGTACAAAACGCAGCATCAGCATGCCGAAGCCGATCACCAGAATACTCATCGCCATCCACTTCGGAACCGGCATATCTTCCAGCTCGATACCGATCATTTTCATCTTGCTGAGATAGATCCAGGAGCCGTACAGGAACAGACCGCAATAGATCAGACACAGGGCCACAGCCAGCACGGTGAAAAAGCGATGCGCTTTACCCGGCAGCAGTTTTACGAATACGTCGACACCGATATGAGATCCAACTTTGACGCCGTAGGACGCGCCATACAGAACAAACCAGGCAGCCAGCAGCAGGGTCAGTTCCTGAGCCCAGTGGATACCGGAGTTAAAGCCAAAGCGCATCACCACTTCAGCAAATACCAGCAGCGTCATCGCTACCAGTAGCAGGGAGAGAAACGTCTCTTCCAGTTTTGTAACAAGATTGCGAACCATAATGGCCCCCTACCAGACAAACAGCATCCGTGAAGCAACCGCCAGCGCGATGCTCTGCCTGAAAATGATCTGATTACCTGTCCGCGCCCCACAGGACAGCCATACAGCCGAAACAGGAGCCGGATGGCTCTCCTGTGAGGTGAGGACAATAAAGAAAGGGTGCTGTGGCGAGGCCTATACCTCCCGCCACAGCGATGGTGCCCGAATAACAGGAATATCCAGCCTCTCAGACCGGGTATTCCGTATTCGAGAAACCGTTTTTACTGGTTAGAAGCTTCCGCCGCTTTGATCAGATCAGCACCGATCTCATCAGCAAACTGGTTCCATACCGGCTTCATCGCAGCAACCCACTGCTCACGCTCAGCATCAGTGATCTCAACCACTTCTGAACGCTTGGAATCGATAATCGCCTGCTTATCGCTGCTGGCTTTCTCAGCGGCAATAGCGTTACCGTAAGCGATAGCCTCATCCAGCGCTTTCTTCACTTCAGAACGCAGATCAGCATCCAGGTCATTCCAGAATTCAGCAGAGGTTACGACCATATAGTCCAGTACACCGTGGTTAGACTCAGTGATATAAGGCTGAACTTCGAAGAATTTCTTGGAGTAGATGTTAGACCAGGTGTTTTCCTGACCATCGATCGCTTTGGTTTGCAGCAGAGTGAATACTTCAGAGAATGGCTTTTTCAGTGGTACTGCATCCACTGCTTCGAACTGCGCATGCAGTACGTCAGAAGTCATGATACGGAACTTCTTACCGTTCGCATCAGCCGGTACACGCAGTGGCGTGCTTGCAGACAGCTGCTTCATACCGTTGTGCAGGTAACCCAGACCAACCAGGCCTTTGGATTCCAGCGCCTTCAGCATTTCCTGACCTTCAGCGCTGCTCTGGAAACGCTCAACCGCTGCCATATCACGGAACAGGAACGGCAGATCAAACAGCTGCAGAGACTTGGTGTATTTCTGGAACTTGGACAGCGATGGCGCCGCCATCTGAACATCACCCAGCAGCATCGCTTCCAGTACTTTGTTGTCACCGAACAGCTGAGAGCTTGGGAATACTTTCACTTCAACCTGACCTGGCAGACGCTCTGCAACCAGCTCAGCAAATTTGTTAGCCATCTGGCCTTTCGGGGTGTTCTCCGCCACTACGTGGGAAAACTTGATTTCAACCGGGGCAGCAGTCGCAACTGTTGCGCCAAAAGTCAGAGCCATTGTAGTAACAGCAGCAGTAAGTAAACGCATAACGCTTCTCCATTTGTAATTATTCGGGCGTTTTTGTCGGGCCTAACAGCAGGACCCACGCACAGATTTTAAGAGCGCTATGGTTATTGCAAAGGCCGGGCCAGCGTTTAAAAAAACTGCCAAAAAAACTTCATAAAACCTTTAAATC
Source organism: uncultured Amphritea sp. (assembly GCA_963669425.2). Classification (GTDB taxonomy): domain Bacteria; phylum Pseudomonadota; class Gammaproteobacteria; order Pseudomonadales; family Balneatricaceae; genus Amphritea. Next base: position 1,258,971 of record CAXXNC010000001.1, on the reverse strand, counting down.
AAGAGCTTAGGAGTTTTCACTATTGAACAGCACAACACCACGAGAGCCCCGAAAGGGCGGGCTTTCACCCATACACAATGGATAGAATGGGTGGAAGTTGACCCAAAGCAATATTTCCCCCACAAATCATGGCTGTACTACTCAAAATGTTTAGTTAACCGGTCGCCCTCCCCCGTTCAGCAGCGTATATTGGCCCTCGGGAACCTCCGCACAGGTCTTGATTTTTATCAAACCAGGGGCTGAGCGAAGGTTCCTGTCCCGATCTCAGTAATTTATTACCGGAATATCGCAGATGCCGATCCAAACTAAAGTAAATTTGAGCCTGGCTTTTGTCCTGCTGCTGGTCCTGATTACCTCCGTTTCCGTGATCTATAAGAGCGAAACAGAGCTGTCCTCGGAGATCGCCCGACAAAACACCAAAAACACCGCCGATGCCTACTTCGACAGCATCAATATCATGATGCTCAGCGGTACCATGAGTAACCGTCAGGCCCTGCAGGCAAAGATCCTCAGCAATCCTGAACTGACCGAAGCCCGCATTATTCGCGGCGATTCTGTTTCAGAAATGTACGGTCCCGGTACTGCCGATTCGGGTATCGTCGATGATCTGGACCTCCGTGCGATGAAAGGCGAAAGCATCGCCGTAGAACTGGATGACGATAAAGGTCACCGTCTGACGGTGGTTCGCCCCATGCTGGCCAGCAGCGACTATAAAGGCACCAACTGTCTGACCTGCCACCCGGTAGCTGAAGGCTCTATTCTGGGGGCGGTGCGGGTCACCTACTCTTTTGAAAAGATGGATGCTCAGATCAAGAGCAACATCATCAATATCGCGCTGGTTGAGCTGGCTATGTTTGTCGCGGCCCTGGTTCTGGTGGGTTACATGATTCACCGGATCGTACTGAAGCCGATCAACAACATGAATCAGACTATCCGTAACATCGAAGAGAACTCTGATCTGACTCAGCAGCTGGAGATCAACTCCAAGGATGAGATCGGCCAGATGGCGACCTCTTTCAACAGCATGGTAAGTACCTTCCACGAGAGTATTAAACACGTGGTCGAGTCGATCGAAATGCTGGGACAGTGCAGTCACAAAATCACCGAAGTGACCGGCGACGCGACCAATGCAACCAAGATGCAGCAGTCCCGTGCAGAAGCGGTAACCAATGCCATGATATCCATGGATGCGGCGACTCAGAATGTTTCTGCCAGCGCCAGCACCACTGTGGAAGCTTCCAAGAAAGCCCTGGATGAGACAGCCAACGGCGTGAAGATCACCTCTGGCACAGTGGATAAGATCGAAGACCTGCAGCAGCGTATTCAGCATGCCACCGATGTTATCGTGCAGCTGGAGCAGCAGAGCTACAACATTGATGCGGTTCTGAGTGTAATTCAGGATATTGCCGAACAAACCAACCTGCTGGCACTGAACGCAGCCATTGAGGCAGCCCGTGCCGGTGAACAAGGCCGCGGCTTCGCGGTTGTAGCGGATGAAGTACGGACTCTGTCACAGCGCACTCAGAACGCGACTGTGGAGATTAACGGCATCATCAGCTCTCTGCAGCAGAATGCCAAAGGCGCCGCTCAGGTGATGGGTGAGGCCCGGGAAGAAACCGAATCCAACGTGGTTGAGATTCAGAAGGCTTCTGCGGCACTCAACAACATCAAATCTGAGATGGAAGCGATCACTGAGATCAACGAAACCATCACTGATTCAGTACGCCAGAGCAGTGCTGCAACCACTGATATCGAATCCGCGGTGGATGAGATTAATCAGGGCAGCGAGCAGGCCAAGGTACGGGTCGACAAGCTGGCTAACGTATCCCATCAGCTGACCGATCTGGCCAAGCAGCTGGAACAGCGGGCCCAGCAGTTCAAGCTCTGAGCGTCAGCACTGAACAGCAATAAAAAACGGTGGGGCTGACCCATCGTTTTTTATTGCAATTATAATCGGCCTGTGCGGCCGTGAACGGCTGGCAATCCTCTATCACCGGTACTGTGAGTTTCTAAGCGGCCTGTGCGGCCGTGAACCGATATAAAACTCCTCTTCGTTTCCGGTTACATTTCTAAGCGGCCTGTGCGGCCGTGAACAGTCACTGACATTGCGCTGTATCTCGTCTACATTTCTAAGCGGCCTGTGCGGCCGTGAACGGCTGGTCTGGCGAATATTACGCAGCTATAGATTTCTAAGCGGCCTGTGCGGCCGTGAACCATATCGAATGCATCAACATCACCTTTAATCATTTCTAAGCGGCCTGTGCGGCCGTGAACGGTACCTCGATTGAGGCGAAAGACGACCTGAATTTCTAAGCGGCCTGTGCGGCCGTGAACCGTTTGATAAGCTGCCAGATCCTCGTGATGACTTTCTAAGCGGCCTGTGCGGCCGTGAACCAGGGAATGGTTCAATCTCTGCAAACCATGCTTTTCTAAGCGGCCTGTGCGGCCGTGAACTATCGTACAGGTACGGCCCGGCGGTTTCTGGTTTTCTAAGCGGCCTGTGCGGCCGTGAACGAGCGGGATCGTCGCCCATCGCTGGCCGAGTTTTTCTAAGCGGCCTGTGCGGCCGTGAACCGAATCACCAATGGTTGATAGCGCTGCCTCACTTTCTAAGCGGCCTGTGCGGCCGTGAACATTTTGTTTATTCTGGCGCTATTGGTGAGATATTTCTAAGCGGCCTGTGCGGCCGTGAACTTAGCCGTTTTAATTGATGAAGATCCTGCGAATTTCTAAGCGGCCTGTGCGGCCGTGAACTCATTGCAAAAAACCTAATTAAAGGGTGGTCATTTCTAAGCGGCCTGTGCGGCCGTGAACTACAGCAGGCATCAGAACCGAAACAGCAACCGTTTCTAAGCGGCCTGTGCGGCCGTGAACAAGGTAATCAAAGACCTTGCCGCCGATCCACTTTTCTAAGCGGCCTGTGCGGCCGTGAACGCGCAGACGGCGAATCATCTTGGTGGCTACAATTTCTAAGCGGCCTGTGCGGCCGTGAACTGGCTTTAGTGTCGCCCGTTAGTGCGGTATATTTTCTAAGCGGCCTGTGCGGCCGTGAACACCGCCATTAGGCAGGAGATCAAAGACTCAGATTTCTAAGCGGCCTGTGCGGCCGTGAACTGCTGACTGTTGCTTAGATACTGCTTTCGGAATTTCTAAGCGGCCTGTGCGGCCGTGAACTTAATCTTTAACAGCTCCAGGGTGTCCCGGTGTTTCTAAGCGGCCTGTGCGGCCGTGAACGAGTTTATTCACGCTTCATACTCTGCACGACTTTTCTAAGCGGCCTGTGCGGCCGTGAACTCTGGCTGGCTGTCTCTTTTGATCTGAGGTAATTTCTAAGCGGCCTGTGCGGCCGTGAACGCCGAGCCCGTGCGCGTGGCCGTTCTGACCCGTTTCTAAGCGGCCTGTGCGGCCGTGAACTTATATGTGAGACGCTTGAAAAGGTGCTGATATTTCTAAGCGGCCTGTGCGGCCGTGAACCTAATTCTGGCTAAGCATGGTCATAGCGATAATTTCTAAGCGGCCTGTGCGGCCGTGAACGGTACACAAGGGGTTCGGAAAGTCTGCTTACTTTTCTAAGCGGCCTGTGCGGCCGTGAACTATAATCCCTAAAGCGATACCGTTCCCTGCTATTTCTAAGCGGCCTGTGCGGCCGTGAACCGAACGATAGTGCTTAGCAGACCCGAAGTAGTTTTCTAAGCGGCCTGTGCGGCCGTGAACCGGTGAATGCGCTGTTAAAATGGGTTTTGATGTTTCTAAGCGGCCTGTGCGGCCGTGAACTCTGTAACTCTTTCTGGACTCATCTTCTTCATTTTCTAAGCGGCCTGTGCGGCCGTGAACATTGTAATGGATGCACCGGCAGCCTCGTCAGTTTTCTAAGCGGCCTGTGCGGCCGTGAACTGCTCCTTCAGGCTATTACGCTCTGATTCTGATTTCTAAGCGGCCTGTGCGGCCGTGAACCCACAGCCAGAATACATCTGAGATCGGGGGAATTTCTAAGCGGCCTGTGCGGCCGTGAACGTCCTGTTTGCCCTGGGCAGCATTACCGGTGTTTTCTAAGCGGCCTGTGCGGCCGTGAACTGGGGACCAACGAACGTATCACGTCACGGCCTTTTCTAAGCGGCCTGTGCGGCCGTGAACATAAGGTTGGTCCGGGCATTTACTCCCCCTCTTTTCTAAGCGGCCTGTGCGGCCGTGAACCAAGTACACGAACTAAGAGAATCCTTTGAGGTTTTCTAAGCGGCCTGTGCGGCCGTGAACATACGTATCGCTTCACAGCGAGTTGCGCTTAATTTCTAAGCGGCCTGTGCGGCCGTGAACCTTCACGTTTTTTGATCTCGTAACGACCTCTTTTTCTAAGCGGCCTGTGCGGCCGTGAACTCTGGTGAGAATCACAAAGACGCAAAACTATCTTTCTAAGCGGCCTGTGCGGCCGTGAACTGATAGAAAGTAGTTCTGATATGTTGTGCCGTTTTCTAAGCGGCCTGTGCGGCCGTGAACTCAGTAAGGTTGCGCTTTAGTGTTTCGACATATTTCTAAGCGGCCTGTGCGGCCGTGAACCTAGCCCACTGATCAGGCGTTGCGCTTGTCATTTTCTAAGCGGCCTGTGCGGCCGTGAACGCTATTCTGCTGAAGCGTTCGACAAGACGCGATTTCTAAGCGGCCTGTGCGGCCGTGAACGCGTATAACAGTCTCGACCATGTCTCCGCCTTTTTCTAAGCGGCCTGTGCGGCCGTGAACATAATAAGCCCTTGCAATAAGGGCTTTTTTATTTTCTAAGCGGCCTGTGCGGCCGTGAACGGTTGGGGAGTAACAGAAAAGCCCGGCTCAGTTTTCTAAGCGGCCTGTGCGGCCGTGAACACAAGTACACGAACTAAGAGAATCCTTTGAGATTTCTAAGCGGCCTGTGCGGCCGTGAACGATGATCGAGCTTCCCAGAAGCGATTTCCTTTTTTCTAAGCGGCCTGTGCGGCCGTGAACAATATCAAAGACTTAGCGGCTTTTATGACTAATTTCTAAGCGGCCTGTGCGGCCGTGAACTATACAGAAAAGCCTGATATTGGCCTCTTTATTTTCTAAGCGGCCTGTGCGGCCGTGAACTAGTTTTCTTTCTCCACTCATGCGCTGGCATCTTTCTAAGCGGCCTGTGCGGCCGTGAACATGCGCCATGCGAACTCACAGAACCACCAGTATTTCTAAGCGGCCTGTGCGGCCGTGAACGCTTCCTTCATTTAGCACAGCCCACCCTTTAGTTTCTAAGCGGCCTGTGCGGCCGTGAACCGGATCACAGGAGCTTGCTTGCACTGCTGGAGTTTCTAAGCGGCCTGTGCGGCCGTGAACTGGTAACGCTGGCAGGTATTGCGCTTGATGCATTTCTAAGCGGCCTGTGCGGCCGTGAACTATTAAGCAGACCTATGAGCCAGTGGGCTGATTTTCTAAGCGGCCTGTGCGGCCGTGAACTGGTTTCAGGAAAAGATTAGCACTATTCCGGATTTCTAAGCGGCCTGTGCGGCCGTGAACCAATGCTAAGCTCTTCTTCGCGCCCAACCATATTTCTAAGCGGCCTGTGCGGCCGTGAACTCTTTGATTACCTTCGTTGGTCGTGGAGTGGTTTTCTAAGCGGCCTGTGCGGCCGTGAACGGCATTTCGTTTTGCATTGCAAGTCGGGAGTGTTTCTAAGCGGCCTGTGCGGCCGTGAACGATAAGTTGGGGTATTTGTTCAATCGATATATTTTCTAAGCGGCCTGTGCGGCCGTGAACTATAATGAATCTTTGCGGCTTTTAGTGCTTCTTTTCTAAGCGGCCTGTGCGGCCGTGAACGCTAGGTTATGCAGCGAGGTCTACAGTCGCAATTTCTAAGCGGCCTGTGCGGCCGTGAACTTTATCTTCTCGCCACTCCCGAATCACAAAAGTTTCTAAGCGGCCTGTGCGGCCGTGAACGAAGCATATAAACGCCTGAAGGGCGGCAATCATTTCTAAGCGGCCTGTGCGGCCGTGAACTGCGGCCTCTTCCATCTCCCCTATTTTTCTTATTTCTAAGCGGCCTGTGCGGCCGTGAACCGAAAGGAATATTGTGATAATGGTTTTTTTCATTTCTAAGCGGCCTGTGCGGCCGTGAACGAAGTGCGAATATACCGGTGTTGATCTTGTTGTTTCTAAGCGGCCTGTGCGGCCGTGAACTAGTGTTGCTTGTTTTAAAGTCATTTTGCATATTTCTAAGCGGCCTGTGCGGCCGTGAACACGAATCCGAAAGACTTGGTGCAGATATTCAATTTCTAAGCGGCCTGTGCGGCCGTGAACTATCATCACACTTCCCCTTTAGTCAGCTTGTCTTTCTAAGCGGCCTGTGCGGCCGTGAACTACAGCTCCCACTCGGGCAGATCAGGCGACTTTTTCTAAGCGGCCTGTGCGGCCGTGAACCTCTTCCAGTGCAGCGAGGTAAAATTCCTCTTTTTCTAAGCGGCCTGTGCGGCCGTGAACCACCAGATCAAAGAAAGATTCAGAGTTCATCATTTCTAAGCGGCCTGTGCGGCCGTGAACGAGGAGGCTGTTGACGGTCTGACTGACTCAATTTTCTAAGCGGCCTGTGCGGCCGTGAACGCATTTACTCGCCCTCTGGCTTACATGCTACATTTCTAAGCGGCCTGTGCGGCCGTGAACGTAAACAGCCTGCCACTCTTTCGTACCCCTTGTTTCTAAGCGGCCTGTGCGGCCGTGAACGAGAAGCTACCTACGCCATCTAGCTTCTCACTTTTCTAAGCGGCCTGTGCGGCCGTGAACCGGGTACGTTTCCGCCTGCTTTCGACCTAAGCTTTCTAAGCGGCCTGTGCGGCCGTGAACGGCCCCGCACGGGCGTAGTTGATCCGCGCACTTTTCTAAGCGGCCTGTGCGGCCGTGAACTTATTCATCTAACGCTAACGCTATTGCAGTATTTTCTAAGCGGCCTGTGCGGCCGTGAACTTGCGTAATCAGTAATTACAGCACCCGTGCGCTTTCTAAGCGGCCTGTGCGGCCGTGAACTACGTGGGATAATATCCCATGTTGGGGATGCATTTCTAAGCGGCCTGTGCGGCCGTGAACCTTACATGATAAGCCTGCAATGCCGTAGCTCTTTTCTAAGCGGCCTGTGCGGCCGTGAACATGATGAGCGTCAATAGACCAGCAACTACAGTTTTCTAAGCGGCCTGTGCGGCCGTGAACCGAAGCAATTTACTACTAAGCACCTGATTATGAAAGAGCAATGGACAAAAATGGCCGGCAGACCCTTTTTCCAGAGTGCCGGCTAAGCTATTGATTTATATAAGCGTATATAACGCGTTCAAAAAAGGGTTAAAACAAAGGTACGCTCGCACTCTGACTTAACCCATAGCAGCTAAAGCACCCTTCTCGGTGGCTATCCACATCTTTACGCGCAATAAAAAGAGGAAAATAACGATCACCGCTCAAACTTCGCATATTAATAAACGGTAGGTCTGTACGCTTTACCTGAACATCTGCGAGCATTTCCAATGCTTGTTCATAAGTGATGCCTTCACGCTTGGCTTTACGCCGGGCGATACTGGCCTTACTTGATTTAATATTCATCCGGGAAAAGCAGGCATAGCCCCGTATCTCGGTCGGCGTTTTCCGCACCTGAGTGATATGCGCGTAATCACTGAAGCGCGACAACCATTCAGACAGATTCAGATCCTGCAGTTGCTGTTCGGTTTCGGCAAATAAGCGAACCTTATTACCTAAATGCGCTCCGGCTTTGGAGTACTTATAGTGCGGCCAGCTTAAGCCGATAGCGACCTGATCCATACCATCTTTCGCTTCTACCAACGCAAGGTGTATCTGCTGATACACCTTTTGCCAGAGAAAGTAGAGATCAGTCTCAGGATCCGGCAGCAATGTTATGTCCTGGTAAACATTCATAACCCCCTCCTACTTATCACTTTCACCAAACACACCTCCACGCACCAACACAGCCACTACGTAGTGCTCATCTTCGGTGCGATCCAGTTCTGCACCTCTCGCCCATTGATCGAAGAAGGTATAAAAATCCTGCTTCGCTTTTGGTGTACGATACGCCCGGCCCAGATTGGTAACGGCACCGTAGGGCTCTACCGCAATCGGGCCTGCAGTCTCTTCAGGATTATCAAATTCCGGGTACCAGGTATCAATCGTACGCAGGGCATTACCAATTTTCTGAGAGTGCATAGCCGCTTGATTCTGTACATGATAGAGGACTTTACTCTTCTCACCTTTGCCCTTATCAAGTACTAGCTCTTCACTTGGATACACTTCCTGTGCTTTGCCCACCTGCGCATAACAGGTTATTTCCAATAACAGAAAAGCATCATCGCTGGATAACGCTGCTGCGATGCGCTCGGCCAGAGAGCCGATCTCTGCACTTTGCTGTTCGAAGTGACGGGTTGATAGTGCTGCAGCGTCGAATGTCCATGCCTGTTCAGCCCCCTTATTAAGCGCTTTCACCTGTACTTCTACATTCTCTGCGCCGACGCGATTACGCCAGAGGAAACGCGCATTCGCTAAGTTCGCGGCATAACGGCGAGCCAGCTCCGTAAAGTGGTGTTGCTCAATGTAGCTACGCACTGCTTGCTGGTAACCCAGTTTGAATTTTGCGTTGTTACAGGCTGAAGGCTCGGCCAGACCACCCAACACTTTAAGGGTAAATGATAATTTGAGCGTGTCCTGATCAGGATGCAAAGAACAGGCATCCACTCTCTGTAGATTGGGCTTTTCGACCTCTGCATTAAGCTTAGCCGGATCGTTTTTCACAGCAGCTTTCAAGCGATTCGAAATGGTACCGCGTACAGACTTTTCAACCAGATGCAGCACGCTTTCCTGTGATCGATCATCCCACTGCGTACCGTACATATAGCCATCGGAAGGCACCAATTTTTTTTCAAATGCGAGAACAGATGCAATATCGTCTTTTTTAGCCATGATTATGTCCTTATATCGTTTACTTAAACTATTAATCGAATTCGTTTTCTTCAGGTGCCACAGGTGAAGCCTCTGCAGCATTTGTCAGAATATGATCCTGAGTACATAAATAGAGATTGTTTTCTGCGTCATAGCGATAACGCCACAGCATGTGATTAAGGCTCAAAAGCCGGTGGGGCATGACAAACTCGCCCAGCGTAACCACGCTTTCAGCAAAGCGATGAGGGGTATTGGCATCACGCTGGTTTTTTGCCAGCCCTAATTCACTAATGCCCTGAAACCCCGTTGCTATGGGTATAATCCAGCCAGCAGTTTTACGCCCGCTTTGCCAATTAACCGTTTCGTCTGTTTCACTGTCTGAACTGACCTCGCATTGATGATGGATAGCGAGATAGTCAATCAAGGCATCCAGGGAGTCGTTCTCAGACGCAGACGCAGACGCAGACGCAGTCATTGCATCGATCATCAGATCGCGACGTTCTACTAAAACGTAGCCCGGCATCAATTGACGCTGCAAGGTCTCAATCATCACCGGTTGCTCTGTGTCGATCCGCGTCAGTTGCACGGGCTTATGCGCGAGAAGATCACCTGCTGCAATTTTCATTCTACCGGCCAGGAGCTGATCAACAGCAGCAACAAAGGCTTCATATTCATCCAGCTCTAAACCATCAACCTGCACCACCAGGCTTATGTCCAGATGCACCCGGGCTTCTTCTATAAACGCTGAACGCTCACCGGTCCTATCAAGCGGATTGCCCGTTCCAACAAGAGAGTGAACAAAGTCATTATCACCTTTATAAGCCTGTAAATTGGCATGATGACTGACAATACCCACCCCCTCAAAACGTGCCGAAAATCCCTGTTTATTTAATTGCCGCTGCAGGGCATGAGCCGCCCCCATAAAGCCAGTTACCGCCGGGAAGCCCACAGTAAAAGGGCTGGAAAGCGCGTTGGCATTATGAGCCTGCAAATGGGGCAGCAAGAGAATTGTATGAACACTCATCGCAGAATCTCCCGGTTGTGCTCGACTATTTCAGCCATTTTCTGAAGTTCAGCACCGCCAAGCTTCTCAGCCTTTTTCCCCAGAGTTTTTTCATAGCCATGGAATATAAACTGCGCGATATCTTTCAGAATCAGATCCAGCCACTGATCATCTTCTGGTGGTTCCTGCACCTGTAACCAGATTTTTTGCGCGCTGCTCAAATGGCTGTGTGTCGCCAGATACTGGTCTTTTACACTGCGCACCTGCCAGAGGGTTTCGAGGACATAATCTACAAGGTCCTGATACAGTTCATCCCTCCTCGCACGAACATGCATATTTTTATTATCTTTTTTATACAAACCGTGCAGCTCTAAAAAATTCGTACGGCAACGACCATAACGAATGTTCTGACCGAAGATATTACTGGTAGGGAAGTGGATATCGCGCTGTTCAAATACCGGCGGCATTGAAACAAACAGATGCGCTTTACCCGCATTAGCGTTGTTCAACACGCTAATATTTTGTGGTTTGGTACCACCGTAGCCAATGGTCGCCAGATTATATATTTCCTTGTAGGCAGGCCCTGGCAGATTGGCTTTACGCAAGCTCCGGTTTTCTTTCATTTCATCGCCAAAGCGCATTTGATCAAGCCGTTTACGCAGATTAAACATAGCGCCTGAAGGACTCAGGATTGAAAGAAGATGATAGGCGTCTGTATCATCCGTTTCGTTATTACCCAGCGGAAAATAGACCTGCTTGATTTTAGAGCTGGTCACCACGTCTTGATCTGCGGCCATCATCGCCAGAAAACCAGCTTTAAGAGCATCATATGTTTGTTCATCACCAGGATTGGCAACAAATAAAGCTTCTCGCGCTTGCGCAGTATCATTCTGAATATGTGTGAGCAGGTTCTGACCGTCTTCCAACTCTGTCATCAGATACTTATACACATCCAGTGCAGCAGCATTACCGAGCGCATCGGCTTCTGCATTGATATTGCCTGAACGTACCAGGCCATCACTGGCTGCGTTGGCACCAGCAATAATCGAGCTGACATAGCCGTTCTTATTCTTTCGGGCACTTGGGTGGCTAAAAGTGCAAGGGTGAGATGCTATCGAAATTTGTCCAGCGCGTTTGGCGGCATTAGGCAGCCAGTTTTTAGCCGCGAAAGTCTCTTCGCATTCCAGTTTTACTTCCTGCTGTTCAGACTCCGACATAGACGCCTTCAGATTCTTTTTCAGCCAGCCCTCTTTGCGTTCCTCAAAAAACTGGCTGATTGCGGGATCCAGCATAATTCCTCCTTAAAATACTTATATCCAAATTTATACTTTTCAGCGTTTTATGGTTAACCCAGGCACTCGCCTTAATTCTCAACCAAACCTAATTGATCGTTGTAGCGATAGGACTTACCCGCCTTATGCCGAAAACTCAGTTCACCAAAGCGCAGCGACACCGCAAAACGGCTTTTCTGTTGTTGTGCTGCCAATTGCCCGAAAGCCTGAATATGATCACGCCTGAGCCATAAACGCTTACGGCCCAGATCACCAAGCTCATACTTGATAATGCCCAGTGGCCGCTCCCGGTCGATCACCTCACCATCATCATCGATTTCGCAGAAACGGTACTCTTCCTGTTCACTGCGGTAGTTAAGATACACCGACAAAACTGGGTCAGACTTTCTGAAACGAACGAACGTCTGAGGCAGACCGGTTAACCACCAGCACTCGTTTAAATACCCCTGAAACGTGGCAGGGCCAATTTGTTTTGGCTCATTCACAGTTGAGTAATTGGCTACCGCTTTCCAGATACTCACATGCTCAAGTTCTGCCAGCGTATTGACTGTGCCATTCTCCGTGGCACAAAGGCTTCTGAAATATCCAGAATGCCATTCTGCAGGTTTGCCAATACGCGGCGCGGCATCCAGCCTTTGGCTGATACTTTGCTGATCCAGTAATTCCCGAATATCCTGCGAAGCCAGCATTAAAGAAGCGCTTTCGAAACCCGGCTTTTCGAATACCGGCTTCTGCTTATGCCAGGTATGTTTCTGTTGTTTTTCTGCCGCCTGATGAAGCCCTTTGAGGTTATGCGACATGATCGCAATATTCGGTTTTTCAACCGTTTCCAAACGATGGCGACGCACCCGACCCGCTAGCTGAATAATCGCCCGGTAAGACGATGGCTCAATCACAGCCCAATCAAAATCATGATCACGGCCAACCTCTTCAACCGGCGTTGCTACCAGCATAAACAGCAGATTGCGAACCTTTGGACTTTCGTGAGCCACAGTATCAAGGTGCTGCCTGATCACCGTATTAGCAAACGCTTGCGGTGCCTCTCCTCTGGCCTCATGGCGTTTCAGCACAGCATCAAGGTGCTTTTCCTGCTCTGAGCGCAGGTACAAAACTTGCTGCGAATGGTAAGACATCACTCGAATTTCGGTATCTGACGGGCAATCACACTGCTCCATCAGATACCGGCTCAACGCCACACAGGGTCGGATATTAGCCATCCGTATAACCCCAAAAGAAACCTGCAATCCGGTGTTTGAATCAATACAGTGGTGATCCTGGTGAAGCTGGAAAGCCTGATTTGCCATCTCAGAAAAATAGGTATCTTTACGTGACGTTTCCGCTAGTGACAGCATCGAGGTGCAATTCGCTACCTCTGCTTTACGTTTGACTGCTTGCTTTGCCAGCTCGGTTATTCGTTTATCAATAAAGGCGCGATGAATATCACGGTAAGCAGTAATCGCTGCACCCAGTTCAACGTCCTGATTCGCCTCAACGCGCGTCGTGAATTCATCAATCCATGCACAGCCAACCAACGGTTTAATCTGTTTGAAGCGGGCATATTGATTCCAGCCATCACGGTAGGCTTTAAAGAAGCCTTCGGCTAAATCCGGCGGAATGGTGGCCGACGATATCATCACTTTGCGGCCCATCATGCCGGCAAAAAAAACCAACCGGCCGATGGCGATCAGATCATCGCCACTAAAGTCATCAACCTCATCAATCACCAGATCGGCAGACATCATCCGCAGACTTGGCAGGATATAGCGCCCACCACGGGTGCAGTCGGTTGCAGACATCAAATGATCAATCGTACAACTGAGCACCGGCGCATGCATAAACTGGCGCTGCTTCTCTTCGCCCAGAACGGTACTTAAAACATCTTCATCCAGCGCGCTCTCGAAATCCAGAAACTCATCCAGCAGGCTTTGCTTCGACTCACTACCCTCATCAGCAGGGGTTGTTTCCGCAGGCGTGTCTATAACGCCGTGATGCAACTCCATAACAGCTCGGGAGCCTATCAATACCGCTAATTGCGAACGATCAAGTCCAATGCGTTCACGGTATTCATCCCCGGTTTGCAGGGTTAAGGTTCGCAAACCCAGTGCCAGTGTGTAACGCAAACTGTCACCGTCAGTCGACAATGCTCGCATCACTTTCGCATTGGCAAACGTCTTGCCTGTGCCGGTACTGGCCATATTCACCGCAAAGAAGCCAAACGGTTCTTTCGGCTGTTCACTGCGCCAGTCTTTGATGGCGGCAGCGGCTTTATCCTGCCACTGAAATGCTTTAGGGCTGCGTTTTCTGAGCGCCTGAACACCAGAAGCACAACCCAATCCATGTTCAAAAACAGGCAGTTGATAAACGTTTTTAACCGCGGCTTTTGTTACGCCACACAGATGCTCATCCAGCTTTTGCTTAAGCTCGGACAATTTCCTATCGGTATTGGCATACAGACCAGTTGCATCGGGCCAGCGAGGATTTTTGTCTTGCGAAGAGTAATAGTGATCACCCAGCATCAGGCAGAGACGAGCGTGTTGCAGAATCACTCGACAGCAGCCTTGACCACGACTTTCTGAATCGCCAAGCGATACCGTGACTTTTCCGGCCTGATCCGCCAGCTTACCAGCCCAGCGTTTGACTTCTGCTCGCCAACGGCGGGATTGGCCTAACAGGCCTTTGGAAAATCTGAAGCAGAACCTTAAGCGTTGCTGATATTCCGCTTCGTCGTAGCGGTTTTCGTAGCCCCACTCTTTGGCGAGTCGATTCAGAATACTCGCCATATCCGGCATGGCTTGTTCTTTGTAAGTTTCGGGATCCAGTAGATTCGCAGTGGCTAAACGGCTTTTTTGATCTTTCAAAACAGAGAGATTTGGTAACCGGTGATGTGAAACAATCAACCACAATACCCACTGAGCCAGTATCGGCATATCCAAAAATGGCAATCGCTCTGCCTGCTGTGATAACGATACTGATAAAGCCTGCTCATCAATCTCATCTTTCGCTAAACGCGACAGCCAGTCAGCGTCGGTCAGTGCTTCCCCCTGACGGACAAAGGCGCTGAACAAGAGACAGGAGATCCACTCGTGCCGAATCGGATCACCTTTAAACCGATGCGGGCTTTCAGGCTTGAGCTTTTCCTGAAACAGATCCGATGCTTTTCCCCAATCGTGCATAAGGGCAGCAACAGCGGCCAACGCTTGAATCAGCGGCAGATAATGCCAGTTGTTTTCTTCGTGCAGATCATAGCGGTTATTCCGCGTGCGGTTCACCGGCACCACCCCCTCAGCATTAAACTTATCCTTGCGCCCTACTACCCATAAAAATTCGCTGCGAGCGCGGCTTCTGATCCAATGGCAACTGACGGCGGTGCTTTTGCTGGCGGTTTTACGTAGCAGTTTTCTAACGGCGTTCAGCCCTTCCTGAGTAATGATGGTCTGCCAGGTGTTATCACCAATACGATTAGCAAACGCATCCAGTACCCGGCGGGTCTTCTTCAGGGCATTTTTTTCGCACTGAGAAACAAAAATCACCATCATTGGGTAATTTCCTCTTCCGATTCACCACGCAACGCCAGTTGTTTAACCTGATCAAACAGGTACTCGAGGGCTTTGTGGTCGGTAAAGGCTTGCAGGCATTGCTGACGGAATTCCTGTTCGGTAGCGCCTTCTTTGGCGCAGATAAAGGCCCAGGGCAGAATAATGGCGTCTTTGATCAGATCAGCAATGTCAAACACCAAAGCGCCCCGGCGGGTTTTGCCATGCATCACAGCAAAACCGTGGGGTATACCCAACACCCACAGGGTGGTTGCGGCAAGCCCGTATGCCAGATAGTTACCATGATTGAGAAAGGCATTGGCGTTATCTGCACCTTCGCGCTCACGTTTAAAGTCACCAAAGTCGATGAATCGAGCGATGTGCTTGTACAGAGCTTTGGTAAGCTGAGCTTCGGCTAAAAGCAGATCAGACGGTTTTTCAGCATCGTTGATACGATCGGCGTAACGCGTTAAAGCGGTCTGTAGGCTGTTGTCCTTTAGGTTGACCCCTTCAGTTTTCAGATCGCGATCTTTACCCCAGACCCGTTCAAGGTAGGTGATTCGGGCCTGCTGTATCTGCTTGCCTGCCTTAAAACGCTCGACATCATCAAACCAGAAACTCAACCAGCCTTGCAGGTATTGCGTTGGTCGGTATTCGCTTTGCGGCGTCAGCCATTCCACTTCAGTCGCCATTAATAACGGTGTACCACCTCCGCCGCAAAAGCCAACCAGCACCCCGGCCTGCGCCAGCATTCGCATCGCCGCCTGAGTGACGGATGTGCCTGTTCCTAGCAGCAGTACCGTGGTATTGGCAATGGGGATGTTGTAGTAGAGGTTCTGTTTATTCGCTTCAGTCAGGTACAGCACCCGGCCATCTTTCTGCATAACCCGGCAATGCTCCAGGTAATAAAGATTGGCACGATGCGAATGGAGTATGGCCTTAAGATCTGTCAGCTGTTCCATGCTATTTCCTCCCCTACGCTGTGTTGCTGATGTTTTCATCACTCAGGTTATTTCACCGCGTCACACACAGATCAACAATGCTGATTAAATAAACATGTCTGGATTCAAGGCAGGTAGGCGGCCAGCCTACGCTGACATTCAGGCTCGATAATGATCTGCTGGGCTTCAGGGTTACTGTCGTAATGATCCAGGCGCAACCGCTTCACCAAGTAGAGAAGCAAGGCCCCCCTTACAGGAATGGACCTTATGCCATTGGTCATCTGGTAGTCCAGTTCCAGCAATCTCTGTTTCGCAGGGCTTAGCCTTGGGTCGGGTTGAATAACCAACTCAAGCTGAGTATGCCAGAGGATATCCCGATCGCTGCCATATTCAGCCGGACCTTCAAATTCAGCTTCGCCACTGAAGCGAGACAGCACAAAATCCCGATAATCACGATTCTTGCCGCAATACGCACGCACATGCCAACGAATGCCGTCAAATACCAGGCAATGGGGCGAGATAATCCGGCTCTCATATTCCGGGCTGGACAAAGAGGTATAGCCGATATCGAGGCGCTGCTTTTCTCTGATTGCCCGAATAATGGGCTGCACCAGCGCCGGTGTTATATTACGAAACGGCGCTTCCAGTTGGCAGAAACCTGTCTCAAAAACAGGCATAAGCTCGGCATGAGTGCTTCTGGCTAACAGCTGACAATAATCATCAATGTGGCCGCTGCTGTAATGCGGATTAAAGTCCGGTGTCGGGAGAAAGCCCTTACGGGAGGCATCGTAGCTGAGGTTATGGGGGTAGAGGCTGCGATAGCTGGCCAGAATATCAGACGCCTTTTGCCGCCCCATTCCAAAAACAACCTGCAGATGCGTAGTATTAATCCGACCTTCCCAA
The DNA here is from genome assembly GCA_963669425.2 of uncultured Amphritea sp. Taxonomy (GTDB): domain Bacteria; phylum Pseudomonadota; class Gammaproteobacteria; order Pseudomonadales; family Balneatricaceae; genus Amphritea. The sequence continues at coordinate 1,242,377 of CAXXNC010000001.1, read as the reverse complement.
AGGGCAAAATTCTCAATGAGATTAAAATGTTCACGCCGTTCAAAGCTTTGTGCCGCTGTTATAAGCGGTGCAGATCCAGTAAGCATATCATCGCCAATATCAGAGATCAGACTATCATCCATAATCACACTTTATCCTAGTAGAAGCATTCCTATGACGCACTATATCCGCCGACACTGCCTTTAGCTACATCCTCGCAGCGGATTTCAGAGTCAATTGATAGATCAGGTGAAGTTCCTAAGCTGCCTGTACGGCAGTTAACACAAATCGGAGGATATGACTATGGGTTTTGGCTTTCTAAGCTGCCTGTACGGCAGTTAACCCGAACGGGTACTTGTCACCACCACTCAGGCCTTTCTAAGCTGCCTGTACGGCAGTTAACAGTGGCCGCTGATTGTTATGAATATTTCTAATTTTCTAAGCTGCCTGTACGGCAGTTAACGCAGTGGCCAACATGGTTACGCCCGGCCAGCTTTTCTAAGCTGCCTGTACGGCAGTTAACACAAAGCGCCCTGTATGCAGTGCTGAGTTACATTTCTAAGCTGCCTGTACGGCAGTTAACCTAACATCATTAGGGCCGTTGCTAGAACAAGATTTCTAAGCTGCCTGTACGGCAGTTAACGCAACAGGGCGACAACAGTCGCTAACCCGGCTTTTCTAAGCTGCCTGTACGGCAGTTAACAAAGCTATAAAGCTAAGCATCTGATTTATAAAGAACTTAGCAGTAAAATCCTGAATATACCCTTTTCTGGAAACAGAAATATAACCCTTTGATTTTTAAATAACTAATTCTATTAGTCAAAAAAAGGGTTATCTGCGGATCACCGCTTGGAGACTATAAGGGTCTGCAGTCTATAGGCACACGGCACGCCTTGAATCAACCGACCCGAATAAGTACTGCTTACTTATAATCTTTCTTATCCAGACCGTACTTCTTCATCTTGTCGTACAGGGTCTTACGCGGCAGTCCCAGGTTTTCCTGCGTCAGCTTCAGGGAACCGTTATTGCGCGTCAACGCTTCCTGCAACACAAACCGCTCAAACTGTTCGACCTGCTCCGGCAGTGTCAGATTGGCACTACTAGTGCCGTCCTGACCACTGAAATCGAAGCTGAATACCGCCCCCAGCAGCACATATCGCTCAGCAATATTGCGCAGCTCACGCACGTTGCCGGGCCAGCTATGGGCCATCAGTTCACTGAGCTGTTCAGGACGCAGTTGCGGCACCTCTTTCTGATACTGGGCTGAAGCGATCAACGCAAAATGCTGGAACAGCATAGGAATATCTTCCCGTCGATCACGCAATGCCGGAATTTCCAGTCGGACGACATTCAGCCGGTAATACAGATCTTCCCGGTATTCGCCCCGCTCACTGAGCTCTTTCAGATCCACCTTAGTCGCCGCAACCACCCGCAGATCCAGCGGAATCAGCTCATTTGACCCCAACCGTTCAATCGCCCGTTCCTCCAGCACCCGCAGCAACTTCACCTGCAGAGAGAGGGGCATACTCTCGATCTCATCGAGGAACAGTGTGCCGCCATTAGCATGTTCAAACTTACCGATGCGGCGGCTTTTCGCATCCGTGAAAGCCCCTTTCTCGTGACCGAACAGCTCACTTTCGATCAGATTCTCAGGCACGGCCCCGCAGTTGATCGCGACGAAATTCTTATCCCGGCGGTTACTGTGTTCATGAATATAACGGGCTACCAGATCCTTACCGGAACCGGTTTCTGCCTGAATCAGAATATCTGCAGGGGTATCCGCGATCTGCTGGATCATACCGCGCAGTTGTTGAATCCGGGCCGAATTACCGATGATCCGCGGACCGATACCACCCTGCGCCTCCAGCGCTTTTTTCAGCTGTCGGTTTTCCAGTGTCAGGTTGCGTTTTTCAACGGCCCGCCGCACCACATCGGTCAGCAGCTCCGATGAAAAGGGCTTCTCAATGAAATCATAAGCACCATCACGCATCGCACTGACCGCCATGGAGATGTCACCATGCCCGGTAATCAGAATCACCGGCAGATCCGGATCAATCTCGCTGATCCGCTTCTGCAACTCCAGACCATCGATACCCGGCATATTGATATCGCTGACCACCACACCCGGCCAGTCGGCATCCAGTTGTGCCAGCGCCGCTTCCGCACTTTCGGCAGCCACAACATCGTATCCTGCCAGTTCCAGCGTCTGGCCGGCAGCAACACGTATATGCTTTTCATCATCAACCAGCAGTATCTGGCGTGCGCTACTTTCGGCACTCATCCGCGACATCTCTCCGAAAATTACTTTTTAAAATATGCAGTTATTGTACGCCGATTTTATCGTCCGGAGCATCAACCGCCGGCAGATCAATGGTAAACACTGCTCCGCCGTAAGGGTGATTAGCGACCTTAAGGTGACCATCCATCGATTCAACAATCCGATGCGAAATCGACAATCCCAGCCCTAAGCCCTGACCAGCCTGCTTGGTGGTGTAGAACGGTTCAAACACCTTACCCAGCTCCTGCTCGGGAATTCCTGGCCCATGGTCTCTGAAGGCGATACAAAGACGATCAGCCTGGCGCTCCAGCTCGATCTCAATCCACTTCTCATCCCGACCTTCCATCGCCTGCAGAGCATTACTGATCAGATTAACCACGACCTGTTCCAGCCTGAGCATATCGCCCAGTACAAACACTTTCTCGAGTCGGTCTGGCCACTCAATCCGGGCTTTTGCCTTGTCCAGCCGCCCATACATAATCGACATCGCACCGTCACGCACCGCCTTCAGGCTGACCGGCACGGTCTGACCTGAGGTCTTTCTGGAAAACTCTTTCAGTGGCGAAATGATCTTTGCCATCCGCTCAGTGAGCCCGGCAATCTCTTCCAGATTACCCGACACCGGCTCCAGCTTGCCCAGCTTAAGAAACGATGACGCATTATCGGCGTAACTGCGAATAGCGGTCAGCGGCTGGTTCAGTTCATGATTGATCCCTGCGGACATCTGACCGATCACCGCCAGCTTGGCGGTCTGAATCAGCTCATTCTGAGTCTGTTTGTGCTCTTCCACTTCATGCAGCAAACGGGCATTAGCACGGGTCAGGTCCTGGGTCCGTTCAGCTACCCGGTATTCCAGCTGATCCCGGGCTTGCTTCAGTTCCGCTTCATACTCTTTACGCTCGGTGAGGTCATGGATGGTAATCAGGAAACGACCGGCATCGGTCTCACTCATACGCCCGATGATCAGCTCAACCGGAAACCGCGAACCATCCATACGGATACCGCAGGCCTCAATCATCAGCTCATCCGGACCGGAGGCTTCGCCGGTGATATGCTGCCAGCAGACCGCACGGTCCTCCTGTGCCAATAGCTTACTGAAGTACTCTCCGGTGAGCAGTCCTGAGCCGTAGCAGAACAATTTCTCTGCTGTCGGATTGAGCGACTCGATCACCCCGTGGGCATCCAGTGTAATCAGGCCAGCGTGGGTGTTATCAATAATCGCCCGCACCCGGGCTTCATTACGCTCCAGCGCCAGAGTCTGCTGCTGCTTAAAGCGACTGCGCTCCTGCACAATGCGGCGGCGCGCCAACAGGAACAGCATCAGAAATACCAATGCGCCATAGATGAAAACCGCCAGCATCACGCTGGTCAGAACCCGTTTTTCCACCGGCTTCAGGCTGGCAAGAATCGAAACATTAAAGCCGGCGTCAGGTACCTGCGCCACCTGCTGGAGATAGCGCTGAGGATCAATACCGTCCAGCGCCACATTATCGATACGCTGGCCTTCCACCAGCGTAATGATCTGACTCATTTCAAAGGGTTTGCGCTCCACCACCGGTAACGACTTCAACTCATGGTCGCCGTAACGGAGGCTGGACATAATACGCTGCAGGTCATCCTGCGGCAGGGGTTCAAGGGTCCGGAATTTCCAGTCACCGCGAGTACTGATAAAGATCACCCCATCCTCATCGGTCACCAGAATATCGGTCATCGGATCGCTCCAGTCGGTCTCAATATCATTGAGATCGATTTTCACCACGATCACACCCAGCAGGCGGTCCCGGTATTCAACCGGATAGGAGAAGAAATACCCACGCTTTTTGGAGGTAGTACCCAGGGCAAAGTAACGCCCGGCTTCGCCTGCCAGTGCGTCACGGAAATAGGGCCGGAAAGAGAAGTTCCGTCCGACAAACGTCCGCTCCTGCGACCAGTTACTGGCTGCCAGGGTATTGCCCTCGATATCCATCAGATAGGTATCGGACGCGCCGATGGTATTGTTCACTTTCTCAAGATAAAGGTTAGCCCGGTACACCGACTCCGATCCCGGCAGCAGCAACAGATTGATCAGTTCAGAGTGGCTGGAGAGCAGTTTTGGCAGATCTTTGTATCGATCCAGTTCCTGCTGCAGACTCAGAGCATAACGGTTAAGGTCGGCGCTGGAGCTATCCAGCAGATCAGCCATAGCACGGCTACGGCTGATGGTGGCGGTCTGATACACCACCAGCGCCAGCAAAAGCAGCACGAATAATGTCAGAAACGGCCGGATTCGGGTTCTGGGCACAGCTTTATCCACACGATTTTCTCATAGAGCTATTACTACTGATTCACGCTAAGGGCTTGAAATACCCCGGTCGCAAACATACCTTGTAATAGATAGTACTTCCAAAGTCTAACCTACCGGTAATCTGGATTAGAAAACATGCTGAAACGCACAAAAATTGTTGCCACACTGGGGCCTGCTACGGATAAGCCAGGCGTTCTGGAACAGATCATTCGTTCTGGTGTGAACGTGGTCCGCCTGAACTTCTCTCACGGCAGTGCCAACGACCATCGCCGTCGGGCAGAGGAAGTCAGAGAGATCTCCCGCAAGCTGGCAATGCCTGTGGCAGTACTGGGCGATCTGCAGGGCCCGAAAATCCGCATCGCCCGTTTCAGCAACGACAAGATCCAACTGGCAGTCGGCGATAAGTTCGCCCTGGATTCCTCCCTGGACGGCAACTCCGGCGATCAGCACCAGGTCGGCATCGATTACAAAGAGCTACCTGAAGACAGTAAACCCGGTGATATCCTGCTACTGGACGATGGCCGGGTACAGCTTGAAGTGGTCAATGTTGAAGGCACCCGCATCAATTGCGTTGTCACCATTGGCGGTCCCCTGTCCAACAACAAGGGTATCAACCGTCAGGGGGGTGGCCTCTCGGCAGCAGCCCTGACTGAAAAGGATAAACGCGACATTCAGGTCGCTGCCCAGATCGACATGGATTACGTCGCGGTGTCTTTCCCGCGTTCATCGGCCGACCTGAACGAAGCCCGTGAACTGCTCAGCCAGGCTGGCAGCAACGCCGAAATTATCGCTAAGGTGGAACGTGCAGAAACTGTAAGCTCCAATGAAGCACTGGACGATATCATCCTGGCCTGTGATGGCGTTATGGTTGCCCGTGGTGACCTGGGTGTAGAAATCGGTGATGCTGAGCTGATCGGTGTCCAGAAGCACCTGATCAACCGCGCACGTGAACTGAACCGGGTGGTCATCACCGCCACTCAGATGATGGAAACTATGATTCAGAACCCGATGCCAACCCGGGCAGAGGTGTTCGACGTTGCCAACGCCATTCTGGACGGTACCGATGCGGTGATGCTGTCGGCAGAAACCGCTGCCGGCGACCACCCGGTAGAAGTGGTGCAGGCAATGACCAAGATCTGCCAGGGCGCGGAAAAGCACCAGCTATCCCGTCCGGCCCCCACCGGCATCACACAACGCTGTGAGCATATCGATGAAACCATCGCCCGCTCCGCCATGTACACCGCCAACCATCTGGTCGGGGTTAAGGCGATTATCTGCCTGACCGAGTCCGGCTCGACACCACGCTGGATGTCCCGTATCCGCTCAGGACTGCCTATCTACGCCCTGACCCGTAACGAGCGCACCATGCGCCGTATGGCGCTGTTCCGTGGCGTTCATTCGATGCTGTTTGATGCCACCACACTGAAGGACAATGAAGTTAACACTCAGGTACTGGAAGGACTGAAAGCCAAAGAACTGCTGGAAAGCGGCGATCTGGTCATTCTGACCCGTGGTGCCGTTATCGGCAGCGGCAGCGGCACTAACTCCATGAAGGTATTACAAGTCCCTTAACCGGGTATCACGCTCGGTCAGCACTCAGATAACCGCCTTATCTGAGTGCGACAAGGCGGTCGGGAAGTGATACATCTGATCATCCGTGCGCTATAATGGCGCTCTTTTTTTACTTTGCGAAGGAATTGTCTCGTGTCTGCGGCACTGGAACAGAATCTGAAACTACTCACTGAAAGCGGCCAGACACTGGCGCTGGAAGGCATCCTCCACGGCATCGAGAAGGAGGGACTGCGGGTTGATTCCAGTGGTGCCATCAGTCAGACCGGACATCCTGCGGCGCTGGGGTCAACACTGACGCACAGCCACATCACCACTGATTACTCAGAAGCGTTGCTGGAGTTCATTACTCCGGTCTTTAAAGAGTCTGCCGACGCGCTGAAGTTTCTGGAACAGCTGCACCATTACACCTATCAGCACCTCGGTGAAGAGGAGCTGTGGAGTGCCAGCATGCCGTGCCAGATCGACGGTGAAGACGCGATCCAGATCGCCCGCTACGGCAACTCCAATGTCGGCACCATGAAATATATCTACCGGGTTGGACTGGAACACCGCTACGGTAAGATGATGCAGGCCATCGCAGGCATTCACTACAACTTCTCTCTACCAGAGACTCTGTGGCCGGTACTGCGCGAACTGCAGGGCAGCCAGGTAGATCTGCAATCGTTCCGTTCCGCCGGTTACTTTACGCTGATCCGTAATTTCCGCCGCTACTCATGGTTACTGCTGTATCTGTTTGGCGCATCGCCAGCACTGTCCAGCAGCTTCCTCAACGGTCGCGACCACGATCTGAACCAGTGGGATCTGAATACCCTGTACCGCCCTTACGCAACCTCACTGCGGATGAGTGATCTGGGTTACTCCAATAAGGCGCAGGCCGATCTGAGTATCTGCTTTAACCATCTGGATACCTACATCAGCACCCTCACCAAAGCGATCAATACGCCCTATCCGGCCTATGAAACGCTGGGGGTAAAAACTGAAGATGGCTACAAACAGCTAAACAGCAACGTGCTGCAGATCGAAAATGAATACTACAGCGATATCCGCCCTAAGCGGGTAACCCTGTCTGGTGAGAAGCCGGTACATGCTCTGCAGGAGCGCGGCGTCGAGTATATCGAAGTCCGTAATACCGATATCAACCCGCTGCTACCACTGGGTATCGATCAGCAACAATCTGATTTCCTGGATGCGTTCCTGGTCACGTGCCTGCTTTCCAACCCATCCGAGATTTCCGATCAGGAATGCGAGCTGATTAACCAGAACAACGATCTGATCGTCAATCGGGGCCGTGAACCCGGCCTGACTCTGACCCGCAACGAGCAGCAGATCAGCGTACCTCAGTGGGGCACTGAAATTCTGGCCGATGTCATTAAAACAGCAGCACTGCTGGACGAAATTGCCGGTGACAGCCGCTACAGCGACGCGGTAACAGCCCAGCAAGCCAAACTGGATGATCCGTCACTGACCCCATCTGCTCAGATTCTGGCAATCATGCAGGAACGTCAGATCGGCTATGAGGACTTTGTACTGGAACAGAGCCGTCTGCACCGTGAAAACCTGCGCAGAACAGAGATGCCAACCGAACAACAGACCTATCTGGAACAGCTGAGCATCACCTCAATGGAAGAACAGGTTCAGATTGAACAATCTGACAATGAGAGCTTCGATGAATATCTGGCCAGCTATATGGCACAGTGATTCAGTAGCAGACACAAAAAAGCCCGCATCATGCGGGCTTTTTTATCTTTCCAGTGATTACTGGATAACGAAACTGGTAAAGAACAGGTCCGCAACAAAGGCCTCACCTTCCTCTGCCAGCAATACATTCTGTACTTTTTTCAGCGCTTCCTGGGCCAGCACATTCTGAGCCGCCACGGTCTTCAGATCTTTTTCTTCTTTACTGCTCAGCATCATCACCAGCTCATGGCGAATTTCAGCCTTGTGGTAGTTAACCGCGTGGTGAGCGGCAGGACTGGTTACCTGAATGGTGATCTCGCACTTCAGAAAACGCAGTTTTCCCGGGCTGATAAAGTTGGCAACAAAAGGCTTAAGCTCAATGTAGTTGACGTAATCTTCAGCGACTTCGCCCTCTTCATCCGCCGCCCAGACCGGCTGCGACAAAGCCATTATTCCTAACATAAAAACCAGCAGTAACCGCTTCAGCATGGCTCAGTAATCCTTATCCAGAATCGTTTTTGAATCTCAGTATTCAGTGCTCTGCCTGTGACAGACTGGCATACCATACCAGAAATTTATTCATCATTGTCTCTGGTTTTAGCATCTTTATCCCTAAAGCTCAGTGCTTAACTCCACAGTTTGAGCAGCCTGCTCCGGCCAGAACACGCTAGCAGGCCCTTCTGTGATCTTTGTCTATTGCCAGTGCCGCCGGGATAGGATTAGTATTATCGTCAGTCTCTCGCGAAAAGCGTCAGGATGAACCGATAAGGAGGCCTGCTATGCTAGAGAAATGCCGTAACGCCCAGGAGCGCTGGGGAGGTGTCAGTGACATCATCGACACCTGGCTTGAAGAACGACAGCAACTGATCAGTATCTTCGTCGCATTGCCACAGGAAAATGTGCAGGACAACCTGACGGCCCGTATCCAGGAGTTCTGTCAGGTAATGATGGATTACATCTCCTCCGGACACTTCGAAGTCTATGAACAGCTACTCAAAGAGGGCAGCGAGTTCAATGACGGCGGCCTGGAAAAAGCTCAGGAACTGTTCCCGATGATCCAGACCAGCACCGATGCCGCGCTGGACTTCAACGATGACTATTCCGCATTCACAGGCCAGACCCTGCAGGAAATGCATGATCTGATCACCCAATTATCAACCCTCGGCGAAGCACTGGAAGAACGCTTCGCACTGGAAGATGCGATGATTGAGATCCTGCATAACGCCCACCGCGATCAGGTATTTGCCAAAGCCCCTGCCTGATCAGGGGCTTTCACTATTCATCAGGATGATACTATGCCGAACAAGCTTCGCGCCCTCACCGGTGCCCTGCTTACCAGCGCGCTAATCACAGGATGCAGCTCCGGCGATAGCCCGGAAAAATATGTTGAGTACGCACTACAGGGTGCCTATTCCGCAACATTGTCACCTGAATCGCAGATGGCGGTTATCGGCTCATTCAATCATGGCGGCAGCCTGTGGAATATTCAGCAGAATGAACGCCTGTATAACTGGAATCACCAGGCCGGTGAATACAGTATCATCGCTGCCAGCGCCTTTTCTCCTGACGAACTGTTTGCTGCCACAGCCAACCAGCAGGACCTGGTGCTCTGGAATCTGAGTAACGGCCAGCCGGAAGGTTTCTGGAGCTCACCGGCAGAGATTCTGGCGATGGATCTGGCACCCAATGGCGACTATGCCATGCTCGGTCTGGCGGATCATACGGCAGTCTATTTCGATGTTAAGAACGGCGGTGTGGTACAGACCCTGCGTCACAATGCCCGGGTAAAATCCGTTGATCTCAGTGATGATGCCCTGCTGGCACTGACCGGCTCCGATGCTTACTACGCAACCCTGTGGGATGTGCAGGGCAGTAAAATTCTGCAGCAGATTCAGCTGGGCAATATCGTTGATACCGTGGCTCTTTCCCCAAATAAGCAGCTGGCCTTCAGCTCTGGCAGCCTGGATAAAGCGGTCATCTGGAGCACTCAGGACGGCACAATCCTGCATACTCTGTCAGACAATAAGGATTTGTTCGGTAAACGGCTCAGCTTCCTCTCGGCCCGGTTCTCACCAGACAACAGCCAGCTTCTGACAGGTACGGCATCCGGTGCTGTGCAATTGTGGGATACTGGCAGCGGTAAAATGCTACGCAGCTGGAGCATTCATAAACGCGATGCATACGGCCCGACCAGCACAGGTGTTTATGCTGTCAGCTTCGGCGCCGGAAAGTACTTCGCAATCGGCTCCAATGGCATTATCAACGAACTGAGATAACCCGGCTCGTTCAATAGATATACCGTGACTCAGCGAGTCACGGCGTTTCTGTAATTCAGCTTGTCTTCGGCAGAATCCAGTCCGGGCGTGGGAAATGGCAGGTATAGCCATTGGGTATCCGTTCGAGATAATCCTGATGTTCCGGCTCAGCAACCCAGAACTCGCCCACGGGCTCCAGCTCCGTCACCACCTTACCCGGCCATAAGCCACTGGCGTCTACATCGGCGATAGTCTCTTCAGCCATCCGCTTCTGATCCTCATCAACAAAATAGATCGCAGAGCGGTACGACATACCCCGATCATTACCCTGACGGTTCGGTGTGGTCGGATCATGGATCTGGAAGAAAAACTCCAGAATACGGCGATAGCTGGTCAGCTCAGGATCAAACAGAATCTCGATGCCTTCCGCGTGTGTGCCGTGATTACGATACGTGGCATTCTCCACATCACCACCGGTATAACCCACCCGGGTAGCTATAACACCCGGCAATTTACGAATCAGATCCTGCATCCCCCAGAAACAACCACCGGCTAATACTGCACGTTCTGAAGCCATGCCTCTCTCCTTATTCCAATCAGTTAAATCAGTTACCTCAGGGTATATGACCCATGAAAAGCCTATTGTTCCCATCGATTCACAGAATTCAGCGGTTATTCACAGACTCAGAAGCATCATTACGCGACTCAGAACAATCCGGATCTGCCAATGAAACCAGACAACAGCACTTTACTGTCCATAGGACTGATCATTTCAGGCATCATCTGCCTGCTACTGTTCAGACTGGCTGACAGTCATATCGACGCCCAGGGTATCCTGCAGGAGCCTTTCGCGTTGCTGGGCAGCGGCTACCTGCTACTCGCATCAGGCCTGCTGACGGCATTAGTATTACTAATTCGCCGCTTACTGCATCTGCAGTAAAAATCCACCTTCTAAAGAAGGTGGCTTTGATGAAGCCCCCTCGAAGGGGGCTGACTTCTATAGCAGGTTCAGTTGGCTTCGTTCCATCTCTTTTTCAACCTTTTCCTGATGTCTTACATAACGCCTGATTATTTCCTCATTGATTCCAACCGAATCAACAAAATACCCCCTCTGCCAAAAGTGATTTCCCCACAACTTGTTCTTTCTCAAATAGGGATATTTACTGAATAGCTTCAGAGCTATCTTGCCCTTGAGTGCACCAATCAGCTTAGATATTGCCAACTTAGGCGGTATCTTTACCACCAGATGACATGATCTATTTGGACATTCAGTTCTAAAACTGTACAGCCTAGCTGCGCACAATATACATGGATACTTCGGTAAACATCCCTACCCACCTTATTCTTCAGTATCCGAAATCGATATTTCGGCGTCCAGACTATGTGATATTGACAGCGCCAGTAGACATGCGATGCTTGCTCATACTTACTCATGTTAGTTTCCTCACGACTTCGCTAAAAATCGCTGCGGCTTCTAACATGGGTAGGTATTCGGGCAAAGCCCAAATTGCTGATAACCACCTACTGAAGTAGGTGGTTTAGGGCTGAAAATAAAAAAGGCCGCATCAGCGGCCTTTGTATTCTGTCCGGCAATCAGTGCTGCAGAATCTGACTCAGGAACAGCTGAGTACGTTCATGCTGTGGATTGTTGAAGAACTCATGCGGCTCATTTTCCTCAACAATCTGACCACCATCCATAAAGATAACCCGGTCGGCCACGGTCTTCGCAAAACCCATCTCGTGGGTTACACAAAGCATGGTCATCCCTTCGTGAGCCAGCTCGATCATTACATCGAGCACCTCTTTGATCATCTCAGGGTCCAATGCTGAAGTCGGTTCATCAAACAGCATCACATCCGGGTTCATACACAGAGAGCGTGCAATCGCTACCCGCTGCTGCTGACCACCGGATAGTTGCCCCGGATACTTCAGCGCCTGATCCGGAATCTTAACCCGCTCCAGATACTCCATCGCTTTCGCTTCGGCATCCTTACGCGGCATCTTCTTCACCCAGATCGGCGCCAGACAGCAGTTTTCCAGCACCGTCAGGTGTGGGAACAGGTTAAAGTGCTGAAACACCATACCCACGTCTTTACGGATCGCTTCGATGTTCTTCAGGTCTTCAGTCAACGGAATACCGTTAACGATAATATCGCCCTGCTGATGTTCTTCCAGACGGTTGATGCAGCGAATCATGGTCGACTTACCGGAACCGGACGGACCACAGATAACGATCTTCTCGCCCTGTTTAACTTCCAGATTGATATTTTTCAGTACATGGAACTCGCCATACCATTTGTTAACGTCGCGCAGTTCCACCATCAGTTGATCATGTTCAGGTTGTGGATTACTCATACTAAAACACCTTAAATCAATCAGGTCCGGTTACCGTGACCCGTGTGCAGTTTACGTTCCAGATGCATCGAGTAGCGCGACATACTGAAACAGAACACCCAGAACATCAGGGCGACAAACAGATAACTTTCGGTTGAGAAGCCGATCCAGTTTGGATCCTGGTTTGCTGCCTGACCAATCGCCAGGATATCGAACAGGCCGATAATCAGTACCAGGCTGGTATCTTTGAACAGCGCAATAAAGGTGTTCACAATACCCGGGATCATCAGCTTCAGCGCCTGCGGCATAATGATCAGAATCATCTTCTGCCAGTAGCCCAGACCCAACGCATCCGCCGCTTCATACTGTCCTTTCGGAATCGCCTGCAGACCACCACGGATAACCTCCGCCATATACGCAGACTGGAACAGCGTGATACCGATGAGCGCCCGGAGCAGCTTATCGAAGCTCATATCTTCCGGGAAGAACAACGGCAACATAACCGACGCCATAAACAGCACGGTAATCAGCGGTACACCCCGCCAGATTTCAATAAAGATCACACACACCGAACGCACAATCGGCATCTCAGACTGCCGCCCCAGCGCCAGCACAATACCCAGCGGTAGCGAGGCCACAATACCGACCACCGCCAGTACCAGTGTCAGGCTCAGACCGCCCCACTTGTGAGTTTCCACCTGTTTCAGGCCAAACGCATCACCGTACAACAGGAAGAATGCGATCACCGGGAAGATTACCAGCAGGAAGATAGCCATCCATCCCTTACGAGGTGTTTGCGGCAGCACCAGCCAGACAATCGCGATCATCAACAGAATAAACGCCAGATTCAGTCGCCAGTATTCCGCTTCCGGGTAGAAGCCATACAGGAACTGATTCAGACGGGCACCGATAAAGACCCAGCAGGCACCGTCACCGGTACAGGCATCGCGGGTCTCACCGATCCAGTTAGCATCAAAGATGCTCCACTGGAAGATCGGAATCATCCAGCTGATCAGGAAATAACCCAGCACCAGGGTCGCTATGGAGTTATATGGCCCGTTAAACAGATGCTTACGCATCCAGCCAACTGCCCCGATCGTATTCGCCGGAGGTGGCAGTGTAGGTTGTTCATCATATTTCATAGCAGCCCCTCCCTATCGTTCCGTCAGTTGCATTCTGGAGTTGTACCAGTTCATAAACAGCGACGTCAGCAGACTCAGTGTCAGATACACAGTCATTGTCATCGCTATCACCTCTATCGCCTGACCGGTCTGGTTCAGGGTTGTCCCGGCAAACACGTTAACCAGATCCGGATACCCGATCGCCGTTGCCAGCGAGGAGTTCTTAGTCAGGTTTAGGTACTGACTGGTCAGTGGCGGAATAATGACCCGCATCGCCTGAGGAATGACGATAAAGCGCAGCGTTTTACCTTTTGACAGGCCCAGTGCAGACGCAGCCTCCGTCTGACCATGGGATACTGCCAGAATACCTGCACGTACGGTTTCAGCGATAAATGCCGCAGTATAGATGCTCAGCGCCAGCCACAGCGCTATCAGCTCAGGAATGATGGTCAGACCGCCCCGGAAGTTAAAGCCTTTCAGCTCTGGATGATCAATGCTCATCGGCGTACCCGCCAGCAGGAACATCAGCAATGGCAGGCCGATAATCAGCCCCACGGAAGCCCAGAAGATCGGGAATTGCTGACCGGTCAGATCCTGACGTTTATGCGCCCAGCGGGACATAAACCAACTGGCAACACAGGCAACCAGTAACGCGCCCCAAACCAGACCAAAACCATCTTCGGGTACCGGCGCGGGCGTAATCAGGCCACGGTTATTGAAATAAGATCCCATAAACTCCAGACTCTGCCGCGGATGCGGTAAGGCCCGCAGTACCGCGAAGTACCAGAAGAAGATCTGCAGCAGCAGTGGGATGTTACGGAAAATTTCGATATACCAGGCGGAGATCTTAGAGATCAGCCAGTTATCGGATAAACGGGCCACACCGATGATAAAACCGAGAATCGTCGCGGCGATAATACCCAACACGGCGACCAGAATAGTATTCAGCAGGCCCACAACAAAGGTGGCACCATAACTGGATGCTTCGGTGTAATCGATAAGACTCATCGAGATACCAAAGCCCGCTTCCTGTGTCAGGAAATCGAAACCGGTAGTAATACCCCGTTGTTCAAGGTTGGTCAGGGTGTTGTCGATGACGGTGTAGAAGAAGAATCCCAGCGCTGCTATCAGCAACGTCTGGAAGAGTAACGATCGTTTTTGAGGATCGTTCCAGAATTTTGGGCGACTCGCCGGTGAAGCTTTTGGCTGTTTGGAGCCGCCATCAGGCTTGTGACCTGAATTCGGAATGTCTGAGTACATCATAAACTCCAGAAATCAGTAATACGAATTGCTTGCCACTCAGGTCCTGTGTGCAGCCAGGACCTGCAGAAACAGAAACGGCCAGCCCGGGGGCTGACCGTTGTATGCAGCGATTAGCGCATTGGTGGTGCGTACTGCAGACCACCCTGATTCCACAGAGCGTTGATACCACGGTCCAGACCCAGTGGAGAGTCCTTACCTACGTTACGCTCGTAAGCTTCACCGTAGTTACCCACCTGCTTAACGATCTGGTAAGCCCAGTCATCGTTCAGACCCAGACCTTTACCTTTAGGTCCGTCCAGACCCAGCAGACGCTTAACGTTAGGATCGGTGCTGTTAGCTTTCTTGTCATCAACGTTAGCTGATGTCAGACCCAGTTCCTCGGCGTTCAGCATCGCATTGTGAGTCCACTTAACGATGTTGAACCACTGGTCGTCACCCTGACGTACTACAGGACCCAGAGGCTCCTTGGAGATAACTTCCGGCAGTGCGCCGACAGAGGAAGGATCCTGCATACGGGTACGCAGACCAGCCGCCTGAGACAGGTCGGTGGTGAAGGAGTCACAACGGCCGCTGTCGAATGCCTGTGCTGCCTGATCGTTGGTATCGAATACCACCGGCGTATAGCTGATACCGTGAGTACGGAAGTAATCCGCCATGTTCAGCTCAGTGGTGGTACCGGACTGTACGCAGACAGTCGCACCATCCAGCTCTTTCACGCTTTTCAGGCCCAGTTCCTTCTTGACCAGGAAACCCTGACCGTCATAGTAGTTCACACCGGCAAAGTTCAGACCCAGCTGAGTATCACGGGTCTGAGTCCAGGTAGTTACACGGGACAGCATATCGATCTCACCGGAAGCCAGCGCTGTGAAACGCTCCTTCGCAGTAAGCGGGACATACTTCACTTTAGAGTCATCGCCCAGCACCGCTGCCGCCACCGCGCGGCAAAGGTCAACATCCAGACCTTTCCAGTTACCTTTGTCATCTGGTACGGAGAAGCCAGGTACACCGCTGGTAACACCACACTGTACCGCACCGCGCTCCTGGACTGTTTCCAGAGTGCCGGCCATTGCGGTGCCAGACATGGCAACCATCAGAGCTGTAGCTGAGATCAGGGTTTTCTTCATCGGAGGGTTCCTCTTCTATGTAGCGCATAATTATTAAAAAAAGCGGTCCGCCTGGGCGGGATTACATATACATCGAGGCTCTGCAAAGAGCATTCCACTTTTTTATTGTTGTTCTTCGAAATCATTGAGTTTTCAGCATTTCAGTGTAGCAAGGGATCTGGCCCTGTACAGAAATTGTGCCTTACTCAAATTGTCTTGCGGCTTTTTATAATGTTGAAATCAATTCATAAAAGAACTGTCAAAAACGCTCAAAATTACTAACAATTTCAATCAGCTAGCTTGTGCAATGCACCAAAAAAAACCACCCATATAGGGTGGTTTTCATGAACTGCACTAAAGTAGCGCTTATGGCAGGGCTTATTCGGCTGGGTTAACTTCCAGCAGCTCAACCTCGAATACCAGGGTCTCATTCGGGCCGATCGCCTCACCCATACCGCCCGGGCCGTAAGCCAGATCCGCCGGCAGAACCAGACGCGCTTTACCACCTGGCTTCATCAGCTGCAGGCCTTCAGTCCAGCCCGGAATCACACCATTAAGAGGGAAAGAGACCGGCTCACCACGGCTGTAGGAGCTATCGAAATCGGTACCGTTAATCAGGCTGCCACGGTAGTGCACCTTAACCGTATCTGCAGCGGTCGGGCTGTCACCTTCACCGGCGGTCAGTTCTTCATATTGCAGACCGGACTCAGTGGTCACGACACCGTCTTTCTTGCCGTTTTCAGCCATGTAATCCTGGCCTTTCTTCAGGTTATCTTCCGCCATTTTGGCAAAAGCAGCCTGCTGCTCTTCAATCTTCTTCTGCTGGAACGCCATCATGGTGGCTTCTACTTCTTCAGCCGTCATCAGTGGTTCTTCACCGCTGTAAACCGCTTCAACCGCACGACGCAGCGCATCAACATCCAGCTGATCAACATCGGCTTTCAGACGCTCGCCCAGCATCAGACCCAGGCTGTAACCCAGTTTCTGCTCTTCAGTTTCCAGGGCATAAGGTTTCTCAACCGGAGCAGCCGGTTTATCTTCCTTGCCACAGCCCACCAGCATCACACTTGCTACGGCAACAGCCACCAGCGTCTTTTTCATCATAGATCCTTACATTAGGGGAATTTTTATCACCAGTTAGTAGCTCATTAAACTGAAAAGTTCAGTTAATTACTACCGTATTGTGCGGCTATTCCGGCTAACTGCTGTAAACGCAGCCGCAATTCATCTCCAGGGCCGGCATCAGTTGGCAGCACACTGTAGAGATTTTCTAACGCCAGCCCCTCGATCAGATCCGTCTCCGGACAATCGAACAGGCACTGCTGTAAACGCTGCAGTTCAACCTTCTCTGCCGCCAGTTCAGCCTGCTTCAGCAACTCATAACAGCGCTCTTCGTTATTACTCTCTGTCTGGCCACGCAGACTATAGCGCAGCTCCCGCAAGGGTTTAAGCCGCTCCCGCTGCCAGCGATCCGCGTCCTGCAGCACTACCTGCGCCGGGTATCTGCGCTGCTGATCAGCCAGCCACAAGGCAAACAACAAACGGTTAATACTCAGACCATAGTCATCCTGCAACTGCAGACAGAGTGCTGCACATCCCGACTGACTATACAGCCCGACAGCATAGCGCCATAAGGGATCATCCCACTGCGCATTTTCCTCAGTCATTTATGCTAAACTCCGCCGCCATGATTCAGTTAAACCAGCTTAGCTTACAACGGGGACACCTGCGCCTGCTAGACAAGGCACAGCTGACCATTCACGCCTCCCAGAAAGTCGGTATTGTCGGCGCCAACGGGGTGGGTAAATCCTCACTGTTCAAATTGATTCTCGGCCAGTTGCAGCCGGATGAAGGTGACCTGCAACTGCCGGGCAATCTGACCATCGCCCATATGGCGCAGGAGGTGGCCGACAGCGACCGCCGCGCAATCGACTATGTGCTGGATGGAGATCAGCGTCTGCGCAAGGTACAGCATGATCTGGCAGCGGCTGAAGCCGCCCACGACCATCACCGTATTGGCGAGCTGCATGCTGAGCTGGATGCTATTGGCGGCTACAGCGCCGAATCCCGCGCCCATCAGTTGCTGAACGGTCTGAGCTTTACCACGGCCGATGCTGAAAAGGCAGTGAATACATTCTCCGGTGGCTGGCGTATCCGTCTCAATCTGGCGCAGGCACTGATGTGTCAGTCCGATATCCTGCTGCTCGACGAACCGACCAACCACCTGGATCTTGATGCCACCATCTGGCTGGAGCAGTGGCTGCGCAGCTATCAGGGCACTCTGTTGCTGATCTCCCATGACCGCGATTTTATCGATGCAGTGGCCACTCATGTGGTGCACATGTACCAGCAAAAGACCGAGCTCTATAAGGGTGGCTACAGCGACTTTGAAAAGCGTCGTGCTGAGCGTCTGGCGCAGCAGCAGTCGCAGTATGAGAAACAACAGGTCCGGATCGCCGAGATCGAAAACTTTGTCCGTCGCTTTAAAGCCAAGGCCACCAAAGCCAAACAGGCTCAGAGCCGGGTAAAAGAGCTTGAGCGGATGGAGCTGATCGCCCCTGCTCACGTCGACAGTCCGTTCAGTTTTAGCTTCCAGGCATCGGATAAGATCTCCTTCCCATTGCTGAGCCTGGATCACTGCCAGCTGGGTTATGCCAGTAAGACCGTGCTGGATCAGGTCCGCCTGACTCTGTCACCCGGTGACCGGATTGGCCTACTGGGGCCTAACGGTGCCGGCAAATCGACTCTGATCAAAAGTCTGACTCAGGATCTGCCGCTGGTTGATGGTCTGTATCACGCCGGCGAACATCTGAAGATCGGCTACTTTGCCCAGCATCAATTGGAAGCACTGGATCTGGAAGCCTCTCCGGCCCTGCATATCCAGCGGATATCACCGAAAGCGACTGATCAGGAGATTCGTAACTATCTAGGCAGTTTCGACTTTAACGGCGACCGGGCACTGGAGCCGGTAAAACTGTTTTCCGGCGGCGAGAAAGCCCGCGTCGCGCTGGCGCTGATCGCCTGGCAGAAACCCAACCTGCTGCTGCTCGACGAACCGACCAACCACCTGGATCTGGAAGTCCGTCACGCGCTGACACTGGCACTGCAGAGCTTTGAGGGGGCACTGATTCTGGTATCCCACGACCGGCACCTGCTGCGTAACACCGTGGATCAGTTCCTGCTGGTTGCTAACGGCCGGGTCGCGCCTTTCGACGGTGATATGGATGACTATCAGCGCTGGCTGTCTGAGCAGCGCCGGGAACAGAACCAGCCGGTATCCAGAGAGCGGGAAAGCCGGTCTCTCAGTGCGGCAGAGAAGAAAGAGCAGAAACGCCTGGAAGCGGAACGCCGCAGCGCTCTGAGACCACTGAAGAAAACCATCGAAAAGCTGGAACAACAGCTGGATAAGCTGACGGAACAGCTACAGAGCATCGAAGAACAGTTGGTCGACAACAGCCTTTATGAAGAGAGCAAGAAAGACCAGTTAAAGCAGCTGCTGCAACAACAGGGCGACCTGCAACAGCAGGCAGAGACCGTCGAAATGGAATGGATGGAAAAGCTGGAACAACTGGAAGAGATGGAAGCGGAGGCCTGAGCCTCCGCATTCTGAATAAGTTAAGCCGTTATCGGGCGATTAACTGTTCTGTGCATGGGTAATGGTATGAACCAGTGAATCCAGATCACCGCGGCTTTCTACCACTTTCTCAGCGGCCTCGTTGAGATCATCACGGCTGATCTGCAACTCTTTAAGCACCGCATCACTGATCTCTTCCACCGGCCCGTCAGCAAGCCCATGGCTACGCAGCGCCCGGTTCGCAACAAACATCAGCTTCGCTTCATGTCCGGCAACACCGTCATAGTCCAGATCATTATGGTGGCGCACTGAATCGCTGACCACTTTTGGCAGTGACCAGTTATCCAGCAGCCATGCACCGATCTGTTCACGGGTAACATTCAGCACCTGCTTCTCAACGTACTCCAGCGCCATATGAGGGTTCGCCTCGATATAACGGGACAGCAATGAGAAATGCGGCGGGAACAGGTGCGCCAACACCAGATAACCAAAGTTCTGCAGCAACCCTGACAGATAAACCATACCCGGCTTAGGACGGATTTCGCCCGGCATTTTCTTGCACAGCAGCTCTGCCATCGCCGCGGTATAGACCGATTGCTGCCAGAAAGGCACGCCATCACGCGGGGTATCATCCGGCACCTTCAGTACCTTACCCATTGCCACACCCAGCGCCAGGTTCAGCACCAGATCAAAGCCCAGCACCCGGATCACTGCATCCTCAACGGAATGCACATCACCCGGCGCAGCATAATAAGGAGAAGCAGCCCAGCTCATCACCTGTGCAGCCAGACTCGGGTCCATACGTACGATCGGCACCAGATCATCGATGCCGGCAGAAGGGTCGGAGCGCAGCTCTATCAGCTTCTTCATTGACGCAGGCAGCGATGGTAATCCCAGTGTATCTTCAAGGCGTTGCTGAATACGCAGTGTGGTAAAGCGTTCCACCGCTTTGGTGATCACCTGAACATCATCGCCCTGCGGCTGACTGGCATCAATCGCATGGGTTGGCAGTCCCAGCGTGCACAGCGACATACTGTCGGCAAACCAGCTTCGTTCAGCGGTAAACTCCAGACCGGTAAACGGTTCGCAGACCTGCAGGCTGTCGTTGTAGGCAATTGATTCATCCACAAAGACAGGCAGTTGGAACAGTTTCTTCTGTCCGGCAGCACTCTGCAGTGCAGACTGGCCGAAAAACTTGATCGCATCCGCGCCACGAATCGGCTGTAGATGGCGTCCGGAATGCTTCCAGATGCTCACCAGATTCAGCAGCATATTCGCAGGTACCAGTACCAGGGCTTTACCTTCGTGATCATTCAACAGCAATATTCGGATCATCCCTAAGTCCTGATCGGTATTGTTGATGGATTTCACAGCAATAGACAAAATAGCATCTCCGGGTTTTCCCAATAGCACCAGATATCGGCATTCGGGGCTGAATCTTTAAACAAATTAGTTATAAGCATGCGCCGGAAACGACGCAGACCTTTGCGGTGCCAATAGTATAGTTCGGCACCAGATTCAGAGCACAAATACAGTACTCATTGTGAGGTTTTGGCGACAGGCCAGAGGCCTGCCATTTGGAGATGAAAATCGTTCAGCGCAGCTGGCTGTCTTTACTACCCCGACGGTTAAACAGAGCCATTGAATCCTGCTCGGACTCCAGCTCTGACTGACACTTGATACACAGCCTGACACCCGGCATTGCCAGCCGTCGTGCCTCCGGAATCGGCGTATCACACTCTTCGCACTGCTCCAGGCTCTCGCCTTCATGCAACCGACTGCGAGCCTGGGAAACCGCATCTTCCACACTGGCATCGATCTGATCCTGTACCGCGCCATCACGCGCCCATCCACCAGCCATAATGATTTCCTCAAACAATCAATATCATGGTTCAAGTATAAGCCAGCCGGCCGGACCGATTTTTATAGAGAACGACAACAGACGTTGCCGTTTGAGACAGATTCAGGGGGAATCAGGCTGAAAATTGCCTGCTGTTAAGATCAGCAGCAGGCAGGACAGTTATACGCGGGTCAGTTTATAAACCGCTTTGAGCGCTTTCAGCTTACGCATCACGGTAGCCAGATGGATACGGTCTTTAACGGTAAGATCCATATGCACAGTGTTCAACGCATCATCGGTTTCGGTGATATCCACCTTCAGCACGTTGGCGCTGACACCGGCAGCCGTCGTTGCCAGAGTCGCGATCAGGCCGCGCTCAGGCTCAACTTTCAGATCCAGATTAACGATAAACTCTTCGTCGATATTGGTTGCCCACTTCAGATAAACACACTTCTCGGCGTCATCTTTCATAAAGGCGATATTGCGGCAATCAGTACGGTGAATCACCAGCCCACGCCCGGTGCTGATATGACCGGTAATCGGGTCTCCCGGAATCGGGCCACAACAACGGGCATAGTGCAGCACCATCCCTTCAGTGCCCTGTATAGCCAGTGCAGCACCGGTGCTATCACCATCCTGCTCATCTTCACCGGTTTCTTCAGCAGGCCGCAGACGACGAGCCACCACATAAGCCATGCGGTTACCCATGCCGATATCTTCCAGCAGTTCATCCAGAGTGGTGAAGCCGGCTTCATCCAGTAACTGGCTGAGTACCATCGGATCGACATCATCGATGCTGGCACCGTAGTTGGTCAGGAACTGAGTCAGCAGACGGCGGCCCAGTTCAACCGACTCACCACGCTGCTGTACTTTCAGGAAGTGACGGATCGCAGAACGGGCTTTACCAGTAACGACAAAGTTGAGCCAGGCCATGTTCGGCTGAGCGCTCGGGGTCGTGATAATTTCGACCGTCTGACCACTCTGCAGCGGTTGCGACAGTGGCGCCAGACGACGGTTGATACGACAGGAAACACAGGAGTTGCCGACATCGGTGTGTACGGCATACGCAAAGTCGACCGCTGTAGCGCCTTGCGGCAGCTCGAAAATACGGCCTTTTGGCGAGAATACGTAGACTTCGTCGGGGAACAGGTCGGTTTTAACGGTTTCGATAAACTCCATCGAGTTACCGGCCCGCTTCTGCATCTCCAGCAGCCCCTGAACCCATTTACGGGCCCGGTTATAGCCATCAATCGCTGAGGATGAATCACCGTAAATCTTATAATGACTGTGCTCAGCAATCCCCTGGCTGGCCACCGCGTCCATCTCTTTGGTACGGATCTGCACCTCGATGGTGATATCCCGTGCACCGAACAGATCGGTATGCAGGGACTGATAGCCATTGGCTTTAGGGATCGCAATATAATCTTTGAAACGGCCCGGTACCGGTTTGTACAGGTTGTGCACAATGCCCAGCGCCCGGTAGCAATCGTCCACCGACTCGGTGACGATGCGGAAGGCAAATACGTCCATAATCTCAGCGAACGATTTACCCTTACTCTTCATCTTGCTGTAGATGCTGTAGAGGTGTTTCTCACGCCCGGATACGCCACCCTGCAAACCTTCCTGCTGCAGGCGATTGCGGATAGCGTCTTCGATGGAGGTAATCACATCCTTACGCTGGCCGCGGGCCTGAACCACCGCCCGGCGAATATATTTGGAACGCATCGGGTGGTAGGACTGGAACGCCAGATCTTCCAACTCCAGTTGCAGATCACGCATCCCCAGACGGGCCGCGACCGGTGCATAGATATCCAGTGTTTCACGGGCGATACGGCGCTGCTTCTCCGGTGGCATCGCACCCAGAGTGCGCATGTTGTGCAGACGGTCGGCCAGCTTCACCAGAATAACGCGGATATCCACCGCCATCGCCAGTACCATCTTCTGGAAGTTTTCCGCCTGCGCTTCGGCGCGGGTTTCAAACTCCAGATGGGTCAGCTTACTGACGCCATCGACAATATCGGCTACCGCCTGACCAAACTGGTTTTCCAGGCCCTCACGGGAAACTTCGGTATCTTCAATAACATCGTGCAGCATGGCCGCCATCAGACTCTGATGGTCCATATGCATGCCAGCAAGGATAGAGGCGACAGCCAGGGGGTGAGTTACATAGGGTTCGCCGCTTTTGCGGCGCTGACCGTCGTGCGCTTGCTCAGCGTAGAAATAAGCACGCCTGACCGCCTTTATCTGTTGCAGATCAAGGTATTCGGTCAGGCGGTCTGAAAGCGCATCAACAGTTGGCATCAATTACTCCTATGCCTCTATAAAGTAGACGAAAATAGCCAAACAGCAGTATTCGTCACTAAACAACAGAAACTAAAGGAATAATGCCTTATTAAAGCGGATTGAAAAAGGGTTAATTACTCTTCTTCGTGATCGTCGAGAACAGTGACATCAACCAGCTCTTCAGCGATCTCACGCAGAGCCACTACGGTTGGCTTGTCATTTTCCCAATCAACTTTTGGTTCTTTACCGCCTGTAGCGATCTGACGCGCACGCTTGGATGCAATCATGACCAGTTCAAAACGGTTGTCTACGTGTTCCAGACAATCTTCAACAGTTACGCGAGCCATTGGCAACCTCGGCTAAAAAGTATGTGTATATAGTGCAAAAAATCAGGCCTGTCGTTAAACCAGCCGTTTAAAAAATGACCTGATTAAAAGAGCCGGCCAGTGTACCTAAGGCCGGTCAATCTGACAAGAGGCCTTGCAGCAGCGCCTCGTGTTTCAGCTGCTGACGAGACAGCTCCAGACGGCGGGCACTGAATACCGCCTGCAGCTCGTTCAGCGCAGTATCGAAATCATCATTAATGATCAGGTATTCATACTCGCCGTAGTGACTCATCTCACTTTTCGCTTCCGACATACGGTGATTGATCACCTCATCGGCATCGGTGCCACGTCCGGTCAGACGCTGGCGCAGCTCTTCTGCCGATGGCGGCAGAATAAACACCGACAGACACTCAGGCATCAGACGACGCACCTGCTCGGCACCCTGCCAGTCGATCTCAAGGATGACATCACGGCCCTGCTGCAGTTGTTCCTCAACCCATAGCTGGGAAGTACCGTATTTATTGGTGAATACTTCGGCATACTCCAGGAACTGCCCCTGTTCAATCATGGCATTAAACTCATCCATGGAAACAAAGTTGTAGTCCTTACCGTTTTCTTCACCCGGACGCATGTCCCGGGTAGTGTGAGATACCGACACACAAATCTGAGCGTCCTGCGCCAGCAGCGCTTTAACCAGACTGGTTTTACCGGCACCGGACGGTGCTGAGATAACGTAAAGAGTGCCTAACTGATTCATGTGCGGTCCTGAGTCATTCTGTAGGGTTCAGCAAAGGCGAGAATATACCCTATTCAGGACTCAGTGGCGAACTGACCGGCGTCATGCTCAGACCGGATTCATACGGAAGCGGTAACCTTTATACAGCAGAATCACACCTGCCCGGGTGATCTCATCCAGGCGCATATCAGCACTGACAGGATCACCCTCGCGCAGCATACGGCCATTGATCTTCACCATACGGGAAGCCGGCTTATCACTGTAGATATGCACAGAAAAGTTCAGCTGCGGCAGGCTGCGCTGAACCTGAACCGGCAACTGCCGCCAATAGATCACTTCTGGTTCTGACTCCGGTGGAGTTGCTTCAGCCTGAGACTCGTTACTCCCGGGTGTAACAGACCGGGTCACGGGTACCGGTTTAAGCAGGGCGACCTGTTGTTCCTGCGGTACCGATGGTGCGGGAGTCACCGCTACCGGAATATCAACAGACGGCTGACGAGTCCGGGAGGAGTTCACCGAAGGCTCCGGAGCCTGACGCGGACGGGTTTCAACCTCCGTCACCGGCTCGGTCACCGCAATCTGAACACCGTATAAAGACGCGCTGTCAGGCAGACTGTCTGACGAATTCTCCGGTTGCTCTAACAACACCGGCGCAGAAGGTGGCACCGCAGCCACCGCTCCACCGATGGATGATACCATCTTCTGGTAAGCATAAGCACCGATGCCCAGTAACAGCATCAGTAGAATACCGAACAGTAGCCAGTGCGGTCTGGAAGGTGCCTGAATCGCCTGGCTTTCCGCCAGCGTCGGCAGCGGCTGCTTCAGGGAGTCGCTGCTACGACGTTGATGATCCGACTGTTTCAGTGCATCAAGGATATAGGACATTACGATACCCTCTACAAAATCTCTGCTTTAAAATCTCTGCTATCAAAGTCTCGGCTATAAAGTCTCTGCGGTTTTCTGCAACAACGGCACCGATTGCGCAGACGCAGTATTCAGGTGGATAGCGGTTTTCGGACCAACAATACCGTCAGCACGCAAGCCGCGTTTCTGCTGAAACTGCTTAACCTGTGAGACCATGGTGGCATCGTAGCGCAGGCTATTTACCTGACGTTGATCCCGCCCCTGAATTGCGGCTAACTGTTGCTCCAGCCATTGGGTTTGCTGGCTGTCACTGCCCGGCTGAATGACCCCTTTGTAACCGGGCGGCATCTGCCAGAACAGGGTATAGCGTTTCATCCACCAGCGTTTCAGTTCCGCGTGACTGACCTGAACCTCCTGATCATCGATCAGCATCCGCACAGAGTCATCTTCAATCGCCACCAGAGTGCCGTAAAAACTGACGCCGGCCTGATTCTCCAGTTGCAGTACAGCAGGACGGTTAAGGCCGATCAGACTATCCAGATCGCCACTACCAAACAGACAGGCATATCCCTGTGTACGGGCATATTTACACACCACCGGATGCTTACGGGGGTCATACTCAACACCCCACTCCCGGAACAATGAGCGGTATGCCAGTACCTGATTCACCTCTCTGGCTGCAGGCTCCGGCCAACGCCAGCCGCCCAGCGAAGCCTGAACGAAGCGCTGGGAAACCTCACTACCCGGCTCTGAGTCTGTCGTCACCTGTCCGGCAATCTGCCCTGTCACCTGTTGTAGCTGGCTGAATCCCTGCTGGGTGATCATCCGGACATCGGTCAGAGCCATCATCAGTACCATCAGCATGACCGCACCGGCGATCACTAACCAGCGTACCGATGGCCAGGCCGGCTGAGCCGCTATTGCAGAAGCATCGCCACCCAGTACCTCGGTGGCTGCTTTTTTCAGCACGTTCACCTCAACCCGGTTCTGCCTTTCAACAAAGGCTCCCAGCAACGCCCTGTCACAGAGAATATTGATCAGACGGGGCACCCCCCGGGTCATCTTATAAAGCCGGTTCAGTGTCGTGGCCGGGAATAAACGCCCCTGCACTCCCGCCACCGCCAGCCGGTGACTGACATAGGCTTCCAGCTCACTGCGGTTGAGGGTACCCAGATGAAACCGGGCGGTGATGCGCTGGGATAACTGACGCAGCTCCGGCTGATTCAGATGCTCAAGCAGCTCTGGCTGCCCCACCAGAATAATCTGCAGCAGCTTATGACAATCGGTTTCCAGGTTGGTCAGCAGGCGAATCTGCTCCAGCACATCGGTGCCCAGGTTCTGGGCTTCATCCAGTATCAGCACCGTGTTGCGTCCCTGACTGTGGGACTCCAACAGATGCCGGTTGAGCGCATCCACATACTGTTTAATGGAATGATCCGTGTCGCTGTAACTGATGCCCAGCTCATCACAGATAGCGGCCAGCAGCTCCTCCGAGGAATACTTCGGATTCAGAATTACCGCCACATCGGTAGTGTCCGGCAGTTGCTCCAGCAGTGCCCTGCAGACGGTGGTTTTACCGGTACCAACCTCGCCGGTCAGCAATACGAAACCACCATCGCTTTCGATGCCGTAGAGAAGGTGCGCCAACGCTTCACGATGCTGTTTACTCAGGTACAGGTAACGGGGGTTTGGCGCAATGGAGAAAGGAGGCTCCTCAAGCCCAAAGTATTGACTGTACATAACAGATACCGTTGTTTGGGTTCATTCTCACTATAGAACCGAAACCCGGGAGCTGCTGGCAGAACTGAAATTGTAAACGCCTGTTTACAGCCTGAGATTTGACTGTCGCAAATTAGCAAAAAACCTAAAACTTCAGTGTAAACAACAGGTAACGATTACCTGACTACCCCTGTCAGACCGGTTCTGCATTAAAGTCCTGTTACGCCAGCTTAACAAAGATGAAAAGATCTCTTTATCAGATAAAAAAGTGTCAACTAGACTTAGCAACATCAGCCAATCAGAGACAGTGTAAGCCCCATGGACAATTTGAGCAGGGGGGGGGTTACCAGTCAGCCACTGAATACATCACGTAAAGCGATCTATCTGGACGTTAATCCAACCAATCCGATCGCATTACCACCATCACTGATGGACCAATGGCGTATCTACAGAGTATCCGATCCGATTCAGGCCCGCTCACAAATGGAGCGTCACCCTTATCAGGTGGCCCTGGCCTGCCTGGATAACCTGACCGATCCTTTAATGGATCAGATTCAGGAGTTGGTGAATGAAACAGCGCATACCAACTGGATCGCCCTGCTGCACAAACCGTCGCTGGATAACCTGACGGTACGGCAGCTTATTCATGACTACTTCTATGACTTTCATACCCTGCCTTTACCGCAGGAAGAGAAAATATCCCGGTTACAGTCGACGCTGGGCCATGCCTACGGCATAGAACTGCTGGATACCGCAACCCTGCAGCTGCCTCAGAATGAAGCGGACTGTCAGATGATCGGCTCCAGTCCGGAGATCCTGAAAATCTTCGATCAGATCCGGAAAGTCGCCCATACCGATGCCCCGGTACTGATTACCGGCGAAAGTGGCACCGGCAAAGAACTGATCGCTCAGGCGATCCACCAACGTTCCGATCGGGCAGAAGGGCCGTTTATCCCCGTTAACTGCGGTGCCCTGCCCGATACCCTGATCCACTCCGAACTCTTTGGCCATGAGAAAGGTGCCTATACCGGCGCCCATAAACAGAACATCGGCCGCATCGAAGCCGCCAATAACGGCACAATATTCTTAGACGAGATCGGTGATCTGCCGCTGGAGCTGCAAACCTATCTGTTGCGGTTTCTGCAGGAGAAAACCATCGAAAGGCTCGGCAGCAATCACAGCCACCATATCAACGCCCGGGTAATCGCCGCCACCCATGTCGATCTGAATGAAAAGGTAAAGCAGGGTACCTTCCGGGAAGACCTCTACTTCCGACTCAATGTTCTGACCATACCGGTGCCGGCCCTGCGGGAACGACGGGAAGACATTCCTCTGCTGGCACAGTACTTTTTCCAACAGCTGAAACATGAAGGCAGCCACTACATTAAAGGCTACGCTCGCAGCGCCCTGACCAGCATGATGCAATACCACTGGCCGGGAAATGTCAGAGAGCTGATCAATCGGGTGCGCCGGGCACTGGTGATGAGTGAGCATAAGCTGATCACCACCGAAGACCTGGGTCTCGATGAAGGCACCAACTTTGATATTGTCACCACCCTTGAGGTAGCCCGTAATCAGGCCGAGAAAGATATGATTCGCAAAAGTCTGATGGCCGCCAACAATAATATATCCAAGTCTGCACAGACCCTCGGTATATCCCGGGTAACCCTCTACCACCTGCTGGATAAACACCACCTGCGCTAACATTCAGGCAAAGATCGCCCCGTGGCACAGCTGTACAGAAAGTTGTACAGCTGCGTCGGCGATTGTAAGCACTGCTTAGCAAATCGCTTCCACGGCTCCGAGCAGCCAGATCTTATTTTCTTATAAAACAGCCAGTTACAAATCTGGCCCCGGCTTTGCTTTATATACTGTTATGGAGGCCGGATAATGAAGAAACCAGCGTCTGAACCAGATCACAAACCCGCTACCGATTCTAAAAGCGGGCACCAGTCACACCGACTAACCGAGCCAATTCGGGACGGCAGCGCGTTACCCGATCCGGACCGGGATTACGCCTTTTACCTGATCAATACATTACTGTACACTGCCGACGCCCGGCCCATGCGACCAATTCAGTTATGGGATGAGTGTCAGCCTCCCAAAGACACCATGCACTGACTTGCCCTCATCTGTTCCATCCTTACAACAAACCAGACTCATGCTGTAAGCGATTCACGACACAGCAAACCTTTTGCTTTCAGCAGCTTAGAAAAAGCCCCGAAAAATACGTTGCCGTACAGAGACGCTTTTCGCGTAAACCCAGCATTACAGTTCTGCCCGGGTGTAAACTCAGCTTTACGTTCTTAACCCCCTGACCGAGCTGCTTTTTTTCACCTCTGCTCACCCGCTTTACATGCAATAAAACCTGCCCCGACCTCTGTCATTTGTCGCCAGCGGCGTCACCTTTTCCACGAAAACAGCTGGATACTTTATAAACAACAAGCTACCCAACCTATCCGGCACCGCTATCTCATTGATTAAAAAACAAACAATCAGAACTGGCACACTCTCTGCTTAATGGGTGACCAATATGGAAATCCTGACCACGTTTCAGGACTAGAAAGATCAGAACAACAGCAATTCTGGTTGATAGCTAGGTGCGGGAAAAGACCTTCCGCAGACAGTACTAATTATCTGACAGATCCTCTCACGAAAGGGCCATGCCTGAGTGTTCGGGCTCGCAAAGTCACGGGCTTCAGAAAGAAGTCGCCGGACTGCCGAATGAGAGACTTTTTTACTTCTTCAGGATGGCCTGACGAGGATCTTCGACCTGACATTTTAACAGGGGAGAACTCTATATGCGCCACCCAAGGCCCCATGTCAAAACATTGCTAAGCATTCTGACCCTCAGTGCATCCATTGGTTTTACCGGTTATGTCACTGCAGCTCCTCATGCGCACAAGCATGACAACCCAGGCCAGCAGAACCGTAACCATGTTCAGCAGGCACAGAACCACACCCAGGCACTGATCGCGCTGCAGAAAAGTCTGAATATCGCCAGCCGTGGTGCTAAAGCGCAGATTATCGAAGGCCTGAAATCAAAAGCCGACGAGCGTAATGCTCTGCTGGCTGAACTGGCCAAGCAGGATCCTGCGGCGGTGCTCAACAGTGCGATTCCGGATACCCGTCAGCAGGGTATGCCTGCCGAAGTACTGGCAAAGCTGGAGCAGCGCTTCAACGGTGAAGGTGAGCTTGAAGTTCAGTACGCCGACTTTGAAGACGGCACCCACGAACTGCGCCACTACCTGAAGACCCCTTTCGGCGAGCGCTTTCGCCTGCACGTGGCTGGCAAACCGGGCCATCTTAAGCAGGGACAGCGTGTCAGCGTTGACGGTGTATTACTGGCAGAAGGTAACCAGGAAGACCAGAACGACGGCAGCGTGGTGCTGGACAGCAACAATATCCTGACTCTGGCGCTGGATGGCAGCGGCAGTGAGGGCGAGCCTGGTCCGATGACAAATACCCTGGGTGAGCAGCGTACTCTGGTGATCATGATGAACTTCAAAGATGACCAGTCCCAGCCATGGAGCAAAAGCCAGATCTCAGACCTGGTCGGCGGTCAGGTTGATAACTTCATGCGTGAAAACTCTTATGGCCAGACCTGGCTGAATGTTGATGTTGCCGGCTGGTACACCATCGATGCCTACAAATCCGATGGCTGTGCTACCAGTCAGTACAGTGATCTGGCCAACGCCAAAGCCCAGAGCGCCGGTTATAACATCAGCAACTACGATCGCCTGATCTACCTGTGGCCAAGCAACTCCAACTGTAACTTCTCAGGTCTGGGAACCGTGGGTGGTGCTCCGTCAAAGTCCTGGATCAACGGTCAGGGTGTATGGCACATCTTTGCTCACGAAATGGGCCACAACCTGGGTCTGGGTCACTCCCACGATCTGGTCTGTGGCAGCACTACACTGGGCAGCAACTGTTCTGTTACCGAATACGGCGACTACCCGGATATTATGGGTGGCGGTCACACCGGTCACTTCAACGCGTTTCAGAAAGACCGTCTGGGCTGGCTGGGCTACGGTTCCGCGCCAGAACTGCTGACCGTCACTGGTGACGGCACCTTCACCCTGAGCCCTTATGCCGCTCAGGACAACGGTACCAAAGCACTGAAGATCCTCAAGGATATCAACCCGAATAACGGTCAGAAAACCTGGTACTACGTGGAATACCGTCAGGCTCTGGGCTTCGACAGCGGTCTGAGCGAAAGCTGGCTGGCAAACTTCCTGAATGGTGCAACCATCCACACCGGCAACAAATCTGAGTCCTACTCAAGCTACCTGCTGGATATGACGCCGGGCAGCAGCCTGGGCATGCAGGATGCCGCGCTGGAAACCGGTCGTAGCTACAGTGACAACAATGCCGGCGTCACCATCACCACTAACTCTCTGAACAGCGGTAGTGCTCAGATCAGCATCAGCATGAACAGCCAGAGCTGTACTCAGTATGCCCCTCAGCTGACCTCCTCCTCTTCACAGAGCGAATGGGTCGCAGCGGGTACAACAGTGAGCTATACACTGACGCTGAAGAACAATGACAGCAGTGCCTGTGGTTCTTCCAGCTTCAATCTGAACACAGCAGCACCAACTGGTTGGAACAGCAGCCTGTCCCAGAGCAGTGTGTCCCTGGCACCTGGTGCCAGCGCCACTATCACGCTGAATGCGACCTCTGCCAGCAACGCAACCGATGGTTTTTATAACATCACCACCACCGCAGCCAATGGCAGCCGCAGTGCAAACAACACAGTAACCTATGTGGTCAGCAATCCGTCCAGCAACACTGGTCCGGTCGCAGCCAACGACAGCGCTTCTGTGGTCGCTGGTAACAGCGTGACCATCAATGTGCTGGCCAATGACAGTGACGCCGATGGCGACAGCCTGAGCATCACTTCGGTCAGCGGTGTGAATGGCAGCGCCGTGATCAGCGGAGGCTCTATTGTGTTCACCCCTGCGGCTGGCTTCAGCGGCACTGAAGTATTCAACTACAGCATCAGCGACGGTAACGGCGGTTCTGATACGGCGTCGGTAACGGTCACTGTGAGCCCACAGCCAACGCAGAACAATGCGCCCACAGCAAACAATGACAGCGCCTCCGTTATCGCGGGCAGCAGCGTGACTATTAATGTGCTGGCCAACGACACTGACAGCGACGGTGATAACCTGACCATCACCTCCGTCAACGGTGTAAACGGCAGTGCCGTGATCAGCGGTGGTTCCATTGTATTCACGCCAGCAGCCGGCTTTACCGGTACTGAAGTGTTCAACTACAGCATCAGTGACGGCAAAGGTGGTTCTGATACCGCATCAGTGACTGTAACGGTAAGCCCACAGCCAACCCAGAACAGCGCACCGATCGCTCTCAATGACAGCGCCTCGGTAGCGAAAAACAGCAGCGTGACCATCAGCGTTCTGAGCAACGACTCTGACCCTGAAGGCGATCAGCTGACCGTTGTAAGCGCTACTCAGGGCAGCAAAGGTAGCGTGCGTCGCAACAGCAACGGCACCATCACCTACACGCCAGCGAAGAGCTTCAAGTCCGGTGACAGCTTCAGCTACACCATCAGTGACGGCAACAAGACAGCAACGGCGACCGTAATCATCAGCCTGCAGGATGATGGCAGCGGTGGGGGCACCGGTGGTAAAGGTAACGGCAAAAAACGCTGATACCACTGGTAACGGGCTTGCAACATAGCCCAGAGAAAGGGGCCGCAATTGCGGCCCCTTTTTTAATGGTATATATCAAACCAGAAGTCTGGTTTTATTCATTCAATATACCGCCAGATACAGTCAGCAGACCATACGAATCGCCCAGGTTAATAGGCTGTGAACAGGAAGTATGGAACTGTACTGTCTGGATCAGGTTGCCAGTTGCAGAATCGTAGATCAGGAACCGTGTACGTGGGGATACACCGCCCTTGAATCCTGCATAGCTGAACTCATCACCGACAGCCAGATTGGTGACTGTCTTAACAAGGTCGCCTCTGTGACCATAGACTTCGACATCCACCAGTGCTGGTGCGACAACATTGAACGGATCAATGATCACTTCATTACCAGTTTGCGGACCGGTCTTATCGCTGACACCGTCATACATCATGGTCAGTTCAAGAGGTCGGCCTGTTACACCAGGTTCAGGACAGAATTCAGTCACCACGTCATCGTTGTTGATGGTACAGGTGACCTTATCCGCCAGACCCAGAGTGACTGTCGAGCCGCTCAGGCTGCCGCCATCACATGCCCAGTCGCCGGCATCGTAGTTTAACGGACCGTTGGCTTCAGACAGAGCATAACCGGCGCCGGCAAATACGGTTTCAAAGATACCGCTGCCACCGGCATTGCTGAAGTTGCGGCCATCATAAGGTGACGCGGCATCAGCAAACAGATCCCAGTTATCCGGTACGGCTACACCGCCATCATCATTGGTCACTGTTTTAACCAGTTTCAGCTCAGGTGCGATATCATCGTTGTTGATGGTACAGGTGACTTTATCTCCGTAGCCCAGTGTCACGGTTGAACCGCTCAGACTACCACCATCACAACTCCAGCCACCGGCTGCATATCCGGCCACGGCATTTTCACTCAGATCATAGCCAACGCTGGCATATACCTGATTGAATACTCCGCTACCGCCTGGGTTATTGAAGTTACGACCATCATTTGGAGAGGCTGCCGCTGCGGTCAGCGTCCAGTCATCTGCAACGCCGGTACCACCATCATCATTGGTCACCGTTTTCACCAGTTTCAGTTCTGGCTGAACATTGTTGATCCAACGACAGGTAATAATGGCATCCTCACCGACGGTCAGTTTCACTTCTTCACTACTGCTACCCTGAACAGAGTAGGAAGCATCCCCTGTGATCGCACAGGATACAGAGTCAAAGTTCACAGTCGCAGGGAAGGTATACCCGGTTGCTGCAAACAGCTCAGCGACGGTGTAATCCTGAGTCGCACCGAATACAGTGGTCAGGGTCTGTGCGCTGCTGATCGCATAGCTGCTACCGGCCGCAACAGGACCCAGTGCAGAACCGGAACTATCATTGGCAAACAGCGGTGTCAGCTGAACACCAAACACCACAGATGCGGAACTATCCAGTCCCAGATAGAGGAAGTTTTCACCCTCGCCGCCACGCAGCTCTTTCTCAATAAACAGCGTTGCCGGACCCGGCGCAACTACCACACAGGTATCGCTGGCAGGGCCACCGGTCGGATCAATCTCGTTATTAAAGACTTTACCATCCGGCGCATTGGCAGGGCTGTACTTCATAGACACTTCGTTTTTCCAGCTACCCGCGACAGGCGGAGTAAATGGCACAGTGATAGTCACTTTACCGCCCTGGTCAGGCAGTGTACCCGCCTGAGCCGCTATCGCCGCTTTCGCCGCCGCTTCAAATGCCACTGCAGCATTCTGCACCGCGGTGTTACTGCTACTGGCGGCTGGAGAACCATCCAGATAGAGCGTATCGCTCACTGAGCCACCTACCAGAATCATATCCGGAGTATCAGCAGAGCTGGTGTCCTCTATGGTAATGGTGAAGTTCAGCTGCTGACCGGCGGTCCACTCTGACACAGCAGGGCAGGACTTGGTCAGTGCAAAAGATGGCTGGAAGAGGTTCAGAGAGTGATCATCCTTATCACTGATTGCGGTACCGCTGGCATCAATTTCACTGTTATACACGGCAGTCACTTCGTTAGGCAGCGGATCGGAATCCCCGGCCATCACAGTGCGGGTTGCCGAAATCGTACAGCTGGCACCCGCCAGCAGTGAAACGCCACAATCGCTGTTGTTAACGTAACCGCCTGTATCTGCAACCAGATCGCCCAGTACGTCATCCACAATGGAATCACGGTACAGTGTAATAGCACCGGTATTCTTGATTGTGAAAGTGTAATCAGCAGGGTCGGTTACCTTACCTAAGGTGTCACCGTCTTTGGTCACTTCCAGACCGCAGAGGTTAAAGTCACCCAGCACGAAGTCCCAGAGTTTTGCGCTCTCAGAGCGGGATGCCCGGGTTTCCGCCAGGAAGCTGCTGAAGCAAGGAGTAGTACCCAGCAGTTGGGTAAAGTTAATACTACCTTCATAGAAACTCTCAAACGGGAAAGTCCCTGCGACACCGGATTTAGGCTCATAAGGCCAGGGTGAATCAGCATCCGCATGGTTGGTGATCGCACATGCCAGCTTATTCACATTCTGCGCCGGTGTTTCACACTCAGCAGTAATCGCGGTTGTGGTTGAATCAAAGATCTGATGCAGATTATCGGCTACGTTATCGTTACCCAGATCTTTAGGATCCCACTCATAGACTTTGATTTCCGGTGCCGCATTGGCACCCTGTGGATACTCAACCAGTACCAGAATGTCACCGACATCACCGACGTTCGGTGTATCTTTCGCAGTGTGCGCACCAATGAAACGGTTAGTCGCGGTATTCAGACCAACCTGATCCTGAAAGAACCAGAAACCGGCGAAGGCGTCACCGTTATTGGCAAAGCGGTCCAGACCGAAATTAACCACCAGATCGCCTTTTTTATGAATACCATCGTCTGCAGCAACACTGTATGCAGCTGCGTAAGCGTTAGTAATCTGGTCCTTATCCGGTGTGGAACCGGCTTTGAACCACCATTCGGTTACATCCAGAATATCCTTCGAGCCCCCTTTCCAGAAGATACTCTCGTCAGGATTCCCGTCTGCATCCGGATTGGCGTCATCGATAATCCCGGTAAACACTTTCACCGTGGCAGAGTTGCCGAGGTAAAGCGTCTCCCAGTCGTCGACCGCCGTCTGTTGCTCGGCATCACCGTCCAGCTCAAAGAGCCCGAGGGAATCCACCGCAGCAACCGTCGCCATCAGCGCCATCGCTGCAGCAAAGATACAGCCCAACACAAATGACGATAGTTTAAACACTGATGAGAATGCGCGCATATCCCACCTCCCTATCCCCTGCTTTCGCATGTCCGGCAGAGGATCTGTTATCAACCCCGGCAGACAATCAACGCTTTACTCTGTCTGATCCGGAATCATTGAAGTTGATAGCTGTAAAAGCAGACTGCGCGACCTCCCCACTCCCCTCGATTAAG
Source organism: uncultured Amphritea sp. (assembly GCA_963669425.2). Classification (GTDB taxonomy): domain Bacteria; phylum Pseudomonadota; class Gammaproteobacteria; order Pseudomonadales; family Balneatricaceae; genus Amphritea. Next base: position 1,206,086 of record CAXXNC010000001.1, on the reverse strand, counting down.
CCTTTAGTGCAGGCGACGCGGGTGTTAACTCCGCAACAGGTCTCTCTGTGCAGCCAGACCGTATTGCCCTGATCTTTCAACCAATAGGCAACAGGCAGAAACCGTTGTTTCCGTCGCACTTTAAACTGCAAAGACCAGACCAAAAAGCCAACTGTCTGATTTATAAGAATTTTATTCTGATCAAGCAATCAGCGAGAGCTGTATCTGTAAGACGCCATATACAGGGTTTGCCCAGAAGGCTGTAACACTATGAAAACCATAGAAAATTGATCAGGCTGCGGCTGTTAATGCTGCTTAACAAGCCTTTTCACAGACTTAACAGGGCATAGGCTAGCAGCCCATCAAAGAAAAGGGGCCGCTAAGCGGCCCCTTTAACAGGGTGGGTATCAGGTTACATCAGGTCAGAGGCCTTAGTTACCCAGGATACCGCCAGACACAGTCAACAGACCATACGAATCGCCCAGGTTAATAGGCTGTGAACAGGAAGTATGGAACTGTACTGTCTGGATCAGGTTGCCGGTTGCAGAATCGTAGATCAGGAACCGTGTACGTGGGGATACACCGCCCTTGAATCCGCGATAGCTGAATTCATCACCGACAGCCAGGCCGTTGAAGCGGTCAACAAAGTTGCCTGTGTGACCATAGACTTCGACATCCACCAGTGCAGGTGCGACAACATTGAATGGATCAATAATCACTTCGTTACCTGACTGAGGACCGGTCTTATCGCTGACACCGTCATACATCATGGTCAGCTCACGAGGTCTGCCAGACACACCAGGCTCTGGGCAGAACTCAACCAGCAGGTCATCGTTGTTGATAGTACAGGTGACTTTATCTGCCAGACCCAGGGTCACAGTAGAGCCACTCAGACTACCGCCATCACATGACCAGTCACCGGCTTCATACGCCATAGGACCATTGGCTTCACTCAGGCTGTATCCGGCATTGGCAAATACGGTCTCAAAGACACCGCTGCCACCGGCAGTGCTGAAGTTACGGCCATCGTTTGGCGCAGCTGCATCGGCAAACAGATCCCAATCATCCGGTACCGCAGTACCGCCATCATTATTGGTCACTGTTTTAACCAGTTTCAGCTCAGGAGGAATATCCTTATTGGTAACCGTACAGGTGACATCAGCATCCAGTCCCAGAGTCACTGTAGAACCGCTCAGGCTACCACCATCACAACTCCAGCTACCAAACTGAGCATACCCTGCTACAGAGGTTTCACTCAGGTCATATCCGGCATTGGCAAATACGGTTTCAAAGTTACCGCTGCCACCGGCATTACTGAAGCTACGACCTGCTGAAGAATTCGCAGACAGGGTCCAGTCATTCGCGACTGCTGTACCACCGTTTTCATTGAGAACCACTTTAACCAGTTTCAATGTTGGTGGAATATCCTTATTGGTTACTGTACAGGTGACATCGTCATCCAGGCCCAGTGTTACGGTAGAGCCACTCAGGCTACCACCATCACAACTCCAGCTACCGAACTGTGCGTAGCCTGCCAGAGCAGTCTCACTCAGATCATAGCCGGCATTAGCAAACACGGTTTCAAAGTTACCGCTGCCGCCGGCATTACTGAAGCTACGGCCCGCTGTAGAGTTCGCAGACAGGGTCCAGTCATCAGCAACCGCAGTACCACCGTTATCATTGATCACCGCTTTAACCAGTTTCAATGTTGGTGGAATATCCTTATTGGTTACGGTACAGGTCACTGTATCCGCCAGCCCCAGAGTCACAGTAGAACCGCTCAGGCTACCGCCATCACAACTCCAGCTACTGAACTGGGCATAGCCTGCCAGAGCAGTCTCACTCAGATCGTAACCGGCATTGGCAAATACGGTTTCGAAGTTACCGCTACCACCGGCATTACTGAAGCTTCGGCCTGCAGTGGAGTTCGCAGACAGCGTCCAGTCATTTGGCACAGCCGTACCACCGTTGTCATTGATCACCGCTTTAACCAGTTTCAATGTTGGTGGAATATCCTTATTGGTGACTGTACAGGTTACGGCAGTATCCAGATCAAGCGTCACGGTAGAACCGCTCAGGCTACCACCATCACAGCTCCAGCTACCGAATTGCGCATAACCGGCCAGTGAGCTTTCACTCAGGTCGTAACCGGCATTGGCAAACACGGTTTCGAAGTTACCGCTACCACCGGCATTACTGAAGCTTCGGCCTGCAGTGGAGTTCGCAGATAGCGTCCAGTCATTTGGCACAGCCGTACCACCGTTGTCATTGATCACCGCTTTAACCAGTTTCAATGTCGGTGGAATATCCTTATTGGTGACAGTACAGGTGACAGCTTCTGCAACATCCAGAGTCACGGTTGAACCGCTCAGACTACCACCATCACAACTCCAGCTACCGAACTGCGCATAACCGGCTAATGAGCTTTCACTCAGATCATATCCGGCATTAGCAAATACAGTTTCGAAGTTACCGCTGCCACCGGCATTACTGAAGCTACGGCCTGCTGTAGAGTCAGCAGACAGGGTCCAGTTATCCGCAACCGCGGTACCACCATTATCATTGATAACCACTTTCACCAGTTTCAGGGTTGGTGGATCATCATCGTTGTTGATGGTACATGTGACTTCATCATCCAGTCCCAGAGTGACTGTAGAACCACTCAGGCTACCGCCATCACAAGACCAGCTACCTGCGCTATAGCCTGGGATATCGTTCTCGGAGAGATCATATCCGGCATTAGCAAACACGGTCACAAAGGTACCGCTACCGCCCAGATTGTTGAAGTTACGACCATCATTTGGTGATGCAGCAGCTGCAGTCAGGGTCCAGTCATCCGGAACCTTCGTACCGCCATCATCATTAGTGACAGTTTTAACCAGTTTCAGGGTTGGTGGGTTGTCGTCGTTGTTGATGGTACAGGTGACCTGATCACCGTAACCCAGTGTCACGGTAGAACCGCTCAGGCTGCCACCATCACAACTCCAGTTACCATCGGTATAGCCTGGAACATTGCTTTCGCTCAGGTCATAACCAACGTTGGCGAATACCTGATCGAAGGTGCCGCTACCACCGGCAGTGCTGATATTACGACTCGCATCACCGCCCTGAGAAACCGCGGTCAGAGTCCAGTCATCAGCAACCGCTGTACCACCATCATCATTGGTCACGGTTTTCACCAGTTTCAGTTCTGGTTGAACGTTGTTGATCCAACGACAGTGGATAATGGCATCCTCAGCGACTGTGAGTTTCACCTCTTCACTGTTTGTGCCTTGTACGACATAGGATGAGCCATCACCAGACACGTTACAAGAGACAGAGTCGAAGTTCACATTAGCCGGGAAGGTATATCCGGTCGCAGCAAACAACTCAGCAGCGGTGTAATCCTGAGTCGCACCGAATACGGTGGTCAGAGTCTGTGCACTGCTGATCGCATAACTACTGCCTGCACCAACCGCACCCAATGGGGATGTACCGCTGCCAGGAGCATTAGCAAAGGTTGGTGTCAGTGATATACCAAAGATTGTTGACGGTGTTGTACCGTTGATATCCTGACCAAGATAGCGGAACGCCAGACCTTCACCGCCGCGCAGCTCTTTCTCGATAAACAGCGTTGCAGGGCCTGGTGCAACAACCGGACAGGTATCACTGGCAGGGCCGCCAGTTGGTTCAATCTGGTTGTCGAACACTTTACCATCCGGTGCATCATCCGGGCTGTACTTCATAGTGACTTCGTTTTTCCAGCTACCCGCGACAGGCGGAGTAAATGGCAGAGTGATAGTCACTTTGGAGCCCTGTGCAGGAAGCTTAGCTGCCTGAGCTTTAATCGCAGCAATAGCAGCCGCTTCAAATGCAACAGCAGCATTCTGCACAGCCGCAATGCTACTACTGGCAGCAGGTGAACCATCAAGATACAGAGTATCGGAGACAGTCAACGGCAGCAGGATCATATCCGGCGTATCAGCAGAGCTGGTATCTTCTATGGTAATAGTGAAGTTCAGCTCCTGGCCGGCAGTCCATTCGGACACCGCAGGACAGGACTTAGTCAGCGCAAAAGATGGCTGGAACAGGTTAATGGAGTGATCATCAGTATCACTCACAGAGTTACCGCTACCATCGCTGACACTGTTATACACCGCTGTCACTTCGTTAGGCAGTGGATCAGGATCACCGGCCATCACAGTCCTGGTTGCTTCAATAACACAGCTGGCACCGGCCAGCAGTGGTGCAGTACAACCATCATTGGTGACATAGTTACCAGTATTCGCAACCAGATCACCCAGCAGTGTGTCATCAACAGACTGACGATACAGAGTGATTGCACCGGTATTTTCGATGGTGAAAGTGTAATCGGCAGGGTCGGTTACCTTACCTAAGGTATCACCGTCTTTAGTCACTTTCAGACCACAGAGGTTGAAGTCGCCCAGCACGAAGTCCCAGAGCTTGGAATCCTCGGAACGGGATGCCCGGGTTTCCGCCAGGAAGCTGCTGAAGCAAGGGGTTGTACCCAGCAGTTGGGTAAAGTTGATACTGCCTTCATAGAAGCTTTCAAACGGGAATACATCGGCTACCCCGGACTTAGGCTCATACGGCCAGGGGGAATTTTCATCCGAATGGTTGGTAATCGCACACGCCAGCTTATCGACATTCTGCGCCTGGGTTCCGCACTCTGCGCTGATGGCAGTCGTGGAGGAGTCGTAAATCTGATGCAGATTAGTCGCGACGTTATCGTTACCCAGATCCAGCGGGTCCCATTCGTAAACCTTAATCTCTGGTACAGCATTAGCACCCTGTGGATACTCCACCAGCACCAGAATATCGCCGCGGTCGCCCTGATTCGGTGAGTCTTTTGCCACATGGCTACCAATAAAGCGGTTGGTCGCCATATTCAGACTCACCTGATCCTGAAAGAACCAGAAACCGGCGAAAGCATCACCGTTGTTGGCAAAGCGATCCAGACCGAAGTTAACGACCAGGTCGCCCTGTTTATGGATACCATCGTCCTGAGCCACACTATAGGCTGCGGCATAGGCATTAGTAATCTGGTCCTTATCCGGTGTGGAACCGGCCTTGAACCACCAGTCTGATACGTCATGGATATCCTTAGAAGCACCTTTCCAGAAGATACTCATATCCGGATCGCCATTTGCATCAGGGTTGGCGTCATCGATAATCCCGGTAAACACTTTCACCGTGGTAGAGTTACCCAGATGAAGCGTCTCCCAGTCATCGACCGCCGTCTGTTGCTCCGCATCCCCATCCAGCTCAAATAGCCCCAGGGAATCTACCGCAGCAACTGTCATCATTACAACCATGGCCGTGGCAAAGACGCAACCAAGGACAAATGATGTCATTCTGAAAAACGATGAGAATGCACGCATATCCCACCTCCCTATCCCCTGCTTTCGCATGTCCGGCAGAGGACCTGTTATCAATCCCGACGAGCAGTAAACCTCTTACGCTGCTTCATCCGGAACCGTTGAAGTTGATAGCTGGTCAAACAGACTGTGCGGCATTCCCTTTTCCCCGGTTAACCCCTTAAACAACAGGCGACGCAGGCATCTATTCCACGACGGGTCTGTCCATTCAGCTAAACCTTGTCTCATCGACTGCAAAACTCTGATGAGCGTTAGGCAGAAAACTCTGTTTCCGTCGCTGACTTCAGTGCAAAGACCAGACCAGTCGGGCAAGTGATTGATTTATATCGCGTTCTGGAAGAATAAAAAAACGCCGCAGCGATTTTTTGTAAGACCTGTTTTACAGGTTCTGGGGAAAAACATGTAAGCTCATGAAAACTAAAAGAAAAGCACAAAAAAAGGGCTGTAAGTATTACTTAACAGCCCTTTTCAGCACTGTTTACAGTGCTGTACTGCTGCCCTCTGGCGGTGGCGGTGGGAACGCGCCACGCAACTTATTACGGTACTCCCGGGTCACATCCCGGGCTTCACTGCGGTCGGTGACCGCGGTCGGTGTGATCAGCACCACCAGTTCGGTACGGCGCTTATACTTACGATCACTGCTGAACAGCCAGCCAAAGATCGGCACATGACGGATACCAGGCACCCCTTCATTACTGTTCTCATTGTTCTCTTTGATCAGCCCGCCAAGTACCAGAGTCTCACCGCTTTGCACGGCGACGCTGGTATCGATCTTACGCTGGGTAATGGTCGGCGAGTCGATGTCCGAAGTGGCTGTTTCGGCGACATCATTCACCTCCTGAGAGATATCCAGTACCACCATCCCCCCGGCATTCACCCGCGGCGTCACCTCCAGCAGCACACCGGTGTCCTTGAACTGAATGGTGCTGGTGATATTGGTGTTGTTATCGGTGGTACTGCTGGTGTTGGTGGTTTCTGAGGTTCGCACCGGTACCTGATCACCGACCCGGATCGACGCGGTATGGTTATCCAGCACCATCAGCGACGGTGAGGAGATCACATTCACTTTAGAATCCTGCGCCAGTGCCGTGAGCAACAACTGAGTGCTGACCGCATCAAACACTTCATAGGATGCGCTGGGGATAAATGGCGCGACGATACTGTCACCGCTGTTCAGCGATGGCCCCAGCGTACCCCGGCCGGTTTTATTGCTGTCGATCTTGTTCTTGAAGAACCACTGCAGACCGTAGCGCAGCTCATCTTCAAGAGTCACCTCAACAATGGTGGCTTCGACCAGCACCTGAAGCGGCAGTACATCCAGCTTGCCCACCGCACTCAGTACTTTCTCGTAATCGCCGGGTGAGGCCAGAATCAGTAACGCGTTATTCTCTTCATCGGCAATAATGCTGACATCCCCGACGTTGAGGTCGGTCGGGGTATCGGCACCGGTGCGTCCGCCTTCACTACCGCCGTCTTCAGAAGAGGTCCCCTGTATCGCTACCGGGGTTAACCCAGAACTGCTGCTCTGCCCCTCGAACAGGTTGTTGAGCATTTCCGCCAGATTCTCGGCTTTACCGTTCTGCACATAATAGACATACATGCCCAGCCCGCCAGCGCTGTCCGCCCTGTCCAGCCGCTGAATCCAGACCCGGGCATCCTTCAGATACTTACGCTGCGAGGTCATCACCAACAGGGCATTGAGACGTTCAATCGGCATATAGCGTATAACCCCGGCCAGGGGCCCTTCGGCACTGTCACCGAAGATCGCTTCCAGTTCTTCCATCAACACTTCCGGCGATACCGACTTCAGACGGAACAGCCCCACGGACATCCCCACCAGCTGGTCAATATCAAACACCTTGATGGTCTGGGTCAGATTGATCAGGGATTCCTGGGTACCGGCCAGAGTGATCAGGTTGCGCCGTTCATCTGCTTCAATAAAGCCCTGCTTCGGTTTGATCGGTTCGAGAATTTTGACCATCTCTTTCGCCGAGATATAACGCAGCGGCACCACCAGCATCTGATAGCCCCGGTCAGCCGACAGACTGGGAGTCAGTTGCAGCATGCTGGCAGGGACCTCATCGGCGGGCACAATCTCGTAAAAATCCTGCATTTTAACCAGCGCGGCACCGTTGATCTGCAGCAGGTGTTCCAGTATCGGGATCAGTGAACGGCGGGGAATTGGCGCACTGGTCTGGATATAGGCGGTACCCTGCACCCGTTCATCTATGGCGAAGTTCTGTCCCAGGATATCCCCCAGAATTGTTTTCACCACCTCAGCAATCTCCGCTTCCTGAAAGTTGAGGGTGATCTCGCCATCTTCCGATTCAGCCACATCCGGTCTTTCCACCGGGTTCAGGTTCATAAAGCGTCCGTCGCCCTGATAAAGCTCGAATGCCGGCGCTTTGGTTTCACTGGACGTGACAGATTCCGAGGCAAAGCGTTTATCGGCCCCGGGACTGGCATCGCCGATCGGTCGTTCATCCGCCCGATCCACCAACGTCATAGACACCTCCTGCTTCGAGGTATTCCATGGGTTGTCCAGCGTAGCTCGCTGACTTTTTTCAGCGCTGCAGCCTGCCAGCCAGATCGCCAGACAGACCCAGACATATCGTTGCAGTCCTGTATTACTACACATAACTATTCACCCTTACCCAGTTACATAGTTTGTGCCTTGCCCCCCGCGGCAGATTGCTTGACTGAGTTCTCTGTACTGCCCGCCGCCGGTGTATCCGACTGACGGGATCTGTTTTCCTCAACGGTTCTTGCCTGCGCGGCAGCCGACATAGGCTGTCGCGGTTGATGCAGTTCCAGCCAGACTTCGGTTGCTCCCGAACTGACACTGACACCATCACTGCGTACTTCTTCCAGTTGCCAGCTGTTATCCAGGGCCATCCCCTGCTCCAGCCGCAACCGACGCGGTCCCTCTCGCTCTTCAAACAGAGCCACCAGACGCTCAGGGGTAATCAGTACGCCAGTCAGGCGCCAGGTTTCCCTGAGTTTCTGTTCATTACCATTGCCACGGGATGTATTGCTTTTCATCCTCGGTTTACGATCTTCACTGAACAGAGGCCGCTGCCGGATACCGCTGAATGCGGATAACGGCGGATAGGCCGGCACCTTCAGGCCATCAATGTCCTCGACTTTACGAATCACCTCAGCCGTGGCCGTCACCGGGACCAGGCTGACTAACAGGATCCACAATCCCCCCCAGAATAAGGATTGGGCTTTCATATAGCGGACTCCTTGCTGGCGTACCCCACCAGTTCAAACCGGACATCCAGCGAGCGGGCTTCAACCACCGGCGCAGAGCGGTGACGATTAGGATTCACCTGCCGCTGCCGCTGGCGTTTCTGACGGGTATTGGTGGTGATCACCAGATCATCCACAAACAGCAGTGGCCGCCCGGATTCGATACCGTGCAGCAGGGTGACCAGCTCACCGATCTCCAGCTGCATATGAACCTGAATAGCGATACCTGCCAACTGCTCCTGAGGCTGCTGATTCAGAATCTGAGTGCTGATCACCTGCCCGCCACTGATTTTGATAATGTCGCTCAGGTATTGCTGCAACCGTGCGGCTGCCAGCGCCGGTTTACTCTCCGGCAGATAGAACTCCTGATCGGTATCCATCGTTTGCAGCTGTTGTAGTTGTGTTTCCAATTGCTCCCGGCCTTCGCTGAGCCGCTGGTAAACATCCAGCTGGTTCTGCATGGAATCGATAGACTCTCCGTATTGCAGATAACGGCTCAGTAACGGATTAATCAGCAGGATAAAAATAAGCACGAGCACGACACTGAGCACAGCCAGTGCCAGCAGTCTTCGTTGCGGTTTTGGCCAATGACTGATCATGACTCACCTCCCGACTGTTGCGGACCACTCAACAGCTCCGCGCTGATGGTAAAGCGCTCCTTCTGGGAACGGGGATTCAGCGTCACCGGTGAGGCAAAGCTGACATTGCTGAACAGCGCCGCCGCTTCCAGCGTGGCAATCAGTGCCGAGGCATTCTCCGACTCGCCCTGCAGGGTCAGTTGCTCTCCTTCAATGCTCATGCGGGTCAGCCAGGTGGAATCGGGTAACAGGGCGGTCAGTTCATCCAGCACGATCAGGCGCGGTGTTTCCTGCTGTTTCAGCGATACCAGCAGTTGTCGTCCCTGTTGTAGCCGGGTCAGCTGATCCCGCAGTTCCTTGGCCTGCTCCGCTTCGGCCCGGGGTTCAACCAGCGCTTCCTGCAACGCGATCTGCTGCTGATGACGCTGATAAAAAGCGCCACCGATCAGGACCACCAGCATGGCAGCGATAAACCAGAGCTTCTGGTGGATAAAGTGCGGTACTTTGCCCGCCGGGGGCTTACCGCAACTGAGCAGATCCGCATCACTGCTGCGGCCGGTTTTCAGATCGGTATCCACAGGAATCACATGGGTTGGCGGTATGCCGTGATAACGCAGTTTCTGCAGCAGCTCATCCAGTACCGCCCGGGTCACAATGACCACCTCGACCTGCACCTTCTGCTGCGCCTTATCACGACTGAGAATACGGTAGGTGAAGTACACCTCTTCCGCTTTGAACGGCGTATTACGGTCCATTTCAAAGCCCAGTACGTCCGCCAGCTTATTCTGTGTCGCCAGAGGCAGGGCGATGGTTTTACGCAACAGATAATGCTCGGGCAGCCGCAGCACCACCTCATCGGTCATACCTGCCAGCGACCGCCGCTGTGCAACCGCATCACTGTCACTGTCTTCCCCGGTGCTGAACTCATTCAGAACCGAGCTCTGATTACCCCGGATGCTCAACAGGCGACAGTGCCCGTCGAGCAGTTCGAGAAACAACTTTTTCTGATCTTTCCTGAAAGGGGTTCGCAGCCTTTCAGGTAGCATTTCGGCCAGCTCTCTGACCCACCACAACCAGAACTCATGTACTGAGTCTGAGACTGTGCTGAGCCGGATGCCTGCGCCGGAATGATCGGTAGTTCCGCTCACTGTGGCATCCTCCTCGCCTTTTCAGACATAAATAAAGTTTCTTCCTGCCGGAACAACGTGCTTAACTGCCGCCGTACCGTCAGAATTTTAAAAATCCGCTGCCCCTGCCTGCCCTGCCGCCGCACCACGGCCGCCAGTCCTGAACGGGCCCGGACGTCGACCTCTGCCTGCACATGAACCGTATAGTTCACAGCATTCTGGCCGGTGGAGAAGTAGATCGATGTCAGTTCTCCCTGCACCGGTTGCTGACCATTCCTGTGCAGCTCCCGGCGACGCTCAATATACTGATCAACGTCACCCTCCCCGTGATCACTCAGCGCCAGTAATACCAACCGTGGAGCCACCAACGGATTCACCAGTTGCTTGCCGGAATGGATGGTCACGGCGGTACTGATCGCCGCGTAGATCTCATCGGTCATTCCCATCACCAGGCGCAGCTCCTCGATGCTGTTAAAGGGTTTATCCGACGCGCCGTAGTCAAATCCGGCGCTCTCGTAATCGATATCTTCAGCACCATTGATACGCTGAAAATCATCTTCATCCCGCCAGTCCAGCACCGCATTGGTCAGCGCCTGAGCCTGACCACTATCGATCACAACCGCTTCAAACAGACGCTGCAGAATCACTTCGTTGGCAAGGTTAATATCGATCTTGCCGTTCTCATCCTGGACCGCCACCTGCAGTAACACGCCCTCATCCTCGGCGGCATACACTGAACCATCCGCCAGCCAGGGAATCTGTGGTTCGGGTACCGACAATCCCCAGAACGCCCACTGCATACCGGACTCTGCAACCAGATCCAGCTGTGCGGACTGACGCAGATTGGACGCAATACCCGCATCCAGCCGACTGTTACCCGCCAGCGCTGCCGCCATCAGGCTGAACAGCACCAGTACCCAGAGCACACTGACCAGGGCAATACCGGACATCGCCTGCTCAGGCCGGATTACGGATGCCATAGCTGTACTCCTGAGGTACCACCACTAACTCCTGCCAGACGGCACTGGCAGCTTCCGGTTTGAAACGGATACGCACCAGTCGCGGCAGTTCATAGCGGTCGTACCATTGTTCGTGCCACTCTTCACGGTTGGAATCATGCTGTTCCAGATAACTGAACTGCACCGTCTCAAACGACCGCTGTAACAGTGAATAAGTGGGATAATCACCACTCTGTAACTCACTCAGCAATGCCTGCCAGTCCACCTCATCGGCACGGTCGAACGGTGCGGTCTGCAACATCAGCTGGCCGCCGCTTTCAGCATCCTCTTCAAAGCGGATATAGATCCAGGCGGTACGATCATCGCCATTGATCGAACGCATCCAGCCGGTGAACAGTACGCCCTGCTCAAGCCCCAGAAAGGCCTGCACCAACGCGCCCTCTTCGGTGGACTCGATCCGTTCATCGGCTATCCGACTGAAGCGCTGCCTCAGAAAATGCTTAATATTGGCAGCTTCGGCCAACGCCTGGCTGCGCTGATCCACGCTTTCCCAACTGCGGGCCGTCAACTGAAACCCTGCCCCGACCAGTACCGCAATAAGAGACATCAGCAGCAGAGCGATCAGCAGTTCCAGCAGGGTGAAGCCCCGTACCAACAACGGTCTGTTCATTGTCGTTGTAACCTCACGGTAGACAGGGTGAGAGACTGCTCCGGGTTGTCCGACCAGAACACCGATACCGAGATGCGATAGGGCTGTAGACTGTCATTGATGATCAGCTCCTGATCCGGAAACAGATAAGTTTCCACCTCGCTTTCCCAGCGCATCTGCTCCGTTTCACCGGAACGGGATAACGCTTCCAGCTGTCGCTGCGCCAGTTCATAATCGATCAGATTCTGCGCCAGTTGCAGCGCCTGATGCTGATCAGCCACCCGGATACTGGTGCGGGTGGATAGCGATACAATCTGCAGCACCAAACCCAGTGACAGGGTCAGAATCACAAACGCCACCAGCGTTTCCAGCAGGGTAAAACCCTGCTCACCCGGCCTCTTCATCCGCACCTCCTGTTATGCCTTCGATGCGCACACTGCCGGTCAGCCAGTCGATCCTGATCGAATAGAACCGGCCATCGCCCTGCACCCCGATGGTTGCGACATCGGCACTGCCATCGGGATAGAAGCGGATCTCCCGCCCGGACATATCTCCACCCGTGGTCTGATAAGGCGAGCCCTGTTGGGAAGGCCAGTTCAGCTCGACCGACTCAGGGCCAGCCAGATCCCGGGGCAGACTGACCAGATAGACCCGGTGCCCGGCGGCGTCATATCGCACGGCGATTTCCTGATTCGAGGCGATCGCCTGGCTGCGGCTGAAACGCAACAGGGCTGCCAGCTCCTGGGTATAGGTGCGCAGCTCCACACCGGGCAGGGCAGCAGCAAAACGAGGCATCGCCAAAGTCAGCATCAGACTGGCGATCACCAGTACCAGCATCAGCTCCAGCAGGGTAAAACCGCGAGTCCGGGTTTTACTGCCAGCTGCCCAGGTCGCGGTTTTCACCGTCCCCTCCTTCGCGGTTATCGGCACCCAGGGAGTAGAGATCAAAATCACCGTGCTCACCGGGATAGCGATAAACGTAGTCGTTGCCCCAGGGATCCTGCCGGATCACCTTCTTCTTCAGATAGGGGCCGTTCCAGTTACTGGCATTACCGGGCTTTTTAATCAGCGCTTCCAGCCCTTCACTCTCACTGGGATAGCGTCCAACCTCGAGCCGGTATAGATCCAGCGCAGAGCTGTACTCCTCAATCTGCAGCACCGCAGCTTTCGACTTAGACCCGCCCAGCTGATTCAGCACCTGCGGTCCCACCAGACTGGCAAGCAAGCCAAGAATGACCAGTACCACCAGCAGTTCCAGCAGCGTAAACCCCCGGAATGGATGCCATCGATCCAGCCTGTTTATTCCTAACCTCTGATCCATGGTTTGATTCATGGTTTGACTCATAGTTACCTCCTGAGCATTCACACAGGCAGTTGGTTAATCGACATGATCGCCACCAGAATCGACAGGATAATGCCGGCAATCAGAATGCCTAATCCCACAATCAGTAGCGGCTCCAGAATGGTCAGGGTGCGCTGTATCGCTGTCGCCACCTGACGGTCGTAAAGGTCGGCGATTTTCAGCAGCATCTGATTCAGCTGGCCGGTTTCTTCGCCCACCTGCACCATCTGCAGCATCAGCGGCGGGAACAGCCCACTCTCAGCCAGTGGTTCGGCCAGCGTACTACCGCTTTTCACCCGTTCGGTTGCCGCTTCAATCTGCTCAATCAACGCCCGGTTGCCCAATGTATTGCGCGCAATAGCCAGCCCCTTAAGGAGCGGCACCCCGGCACTGACCAACGTACCCAGGCTGCGGCTGAAACGGGCGACTTCTATGCGCTGATGCAACGCGCCCCAAAGAGGCCAGCGCAATACGCGACGATCCCAGTTAAGGCGAAACGCCTGCTGTTGCAATAACCGGCTTAACCCAAAGCCCAGCGCCACCAGCAGCAATAAAATAAAGATGCCGTAATCCACCAGGAAATTGGCGCTACTGATCACCACCTGAGTCGCCAGCGGCAGAGCCTGCCCCATATCTTCAAAGAGCTGTTCAAACTGCGGCACCACCCAGGTCAGAATCACCAGCAGCGACAGCGCTGCAACAAACAACAGAATGGCGGGGTAGATCAGTGCCGACAGGGTTTTCTCCCGCAGCGCCCGGCTGCGTTCCAGATAGATAGCCAGATCCTGGAGCCCGGCGCCGATATCACCGGCGGCTTCAGACGCCTGAACCATATTGATATAGAAGGTGGAAAAAACCTCGGGCAGATCAGCCAGTGCCACTGACAGGGAGCGGCCTTTGCGCACGCTCTCCTGCACCTGGGCTATCAGTGTTGCCAGCGTTTCATCCCGCGCCACCGACGCCATAATGGCCAACGCTCGGTCTAACGCGATCCCCGCCTGCAGCAATGCAGACAGATCTTCGGTGAACGTCAGCATACGCTGATGCTGGCCGCGGCCACTCCAGGGTAGAGTCAGGTGGATACGGGAGGAAAGACCGGTTGCGGTAACCGGCTCGACCGACATCGGAATCAACCCCTGCTTCTGTAATCGTTCCACCGCTGTGGCTTTATCAGAGGCTTCGATCTGTCCATCCCGGGATTCACCTTCGGCGGTCACTGCCTGATAGCTGAATACGGTCATCGTCAGCGCTCCCGGGTTACCCTGATCACCTCTTCCATGTTGGTTATTCCCTGTTGCGCTTTGAGTCGCCCGTCGTCATAGAGCGTATGCATTCCACCAGCGCAGGATGCTTCCCGGATCTGTGCGACATCCGCCCTGGCCATGACCAGACGGCGAATCTCTTCATTCATCAGCAGTAACTCGTGAATCGCAATACGGCCGTGATACCCGGAGTTATTGCACTGAGAGCATCCCGCAGACCGGTATAAGCGGATCTGTCCCTCAGCGTCCGGTTGCAGCTGCAGTTCACGAATCACCTCATCGGATGGCCGGTAAGCCTCGCGGCAGTGGGTGCACAACTTGCGCACCAGCCGCTGACCGATCACGGCATTCAACGTCGCGGTCAGGAGGTAGTCTTCAACGCCCATCTCCAACAAACGGGTAATACTACTGGGCGCATCATTGGTATGCAGAGTCGACAGCACCATATGCCCGGTCAGGGATGACTGCACGCAGATACGGGCGGTTTCCAGATCCCGCATCTCACCCACCATAATGACATCCGGGTCCTGCCGGACAATGGCCCGCAGCGCGTTGGCAAAGCTCAGTCCGATAACCGGTTGCACCTGAATCTGATTCACCCCTTCCAGTTGATACTCAACAGGGTCTTCTACGGTAATCAGTTTGCGGCTGGCGGTATTAAGCAGATTCAGCGCGGTATAGAGGGTAGTGGTTTTACCGCTACCGGTAGGGCCGGTGACCATCAGCATACCGCTGGCGGCGGCCAGAACCTGCTGCAAACGGCTGCGGGTTTCACCGGTAAAGCCCAGCGCATCAAGATCCAGAATCACACTCTCACGGTTCAGCAAACGCATCACTACGCTTTCACCGTGCATGGTAGGAACCGTCGATAAACGGATATCCAGATCATGGCCCTGAATCTTCTGTTCTATGCGACCATCCTGCGGCAACCGCCGTTCGGCGATGTTCAGCCGCGCCATGATTTTTAAGCGGGAGATTACCGCTGCGGTCATATGTACCGGCGGCGCTTCACCATCCTGCAGCACACCATCGATCCGGTAACGGATCTTGAGACGGTTCTCAAACGGTTCGATATGGATATCAGATGCTCTGGCTTCAACAGCCCGCTGGATGATCAGATTCACCAGCCGGATAACCGGGGCTTCGCTGGCCATATCCTTGAGCTGCTCAATGCTCTCATCGTGGTCTTCCTGGTCCGGCTCAACCTCCGCCACAATGTTGCCCATTGAACTCTGCCCTTCACCGTAGAGCAGCTCAATCGCCGCATCGATATCCGAGGCATAACCGATGCACCGCTCGACACTCAGGCCGGTCGCCAGTGATACCGCATCCACAGCATAACGGTCCTGCGGATTGCCCATCGCCAGGCGAATGCTTTGCTCCGATACGGACACCGGAATCAGATGATATTCCCGCAGAAAGCGGTAAGAGAGTTTATCGGGCAGCAACGCAGACACCGGGAAATCATCCCGCTGTACTAACGGCAACGTCAGCGCCTTCGCAAGCGCCTGCGCGATATTGTGTTCGGACACTAAACCGAGTCTTGCCAGCAACAGCACCAGCGGTTCATCGCCCCCCTGCTCCTGACGTACCTGGAGCACCTTTGAATACTGGGACTGAGAGAGTAGTCCCTGAGTAATAAATAACTGACCCAGCGCCTCCTCGCTGACGGACTGGCCGTCTGCAGAGTGTGACACTTTATCCTCCATTCGTTTGTTATTTGCTACAGCGACACTGTTCAGAGTGCCGTACAGTAAATATAGACCTGTTTATCAGGAACACCCGTTGGAAATGGAAAAAAGTCAGAAAAGGAAATCAGGGGCAGGAATAAGGGTAACTCTGGCCCGATCACAGGCCTGATTCAGCCGCGTAATTGTTGCTTCAACATTTTTGCCGCCAGTGCATAACCACCATCATTACCATCGACAAAATGAAAATGCCCGGCATCTGACAGCGATTCCACATAACAGGTCATCTGTGCCGCAGAGGTGTTATGCATGCCATAAGCGATAGCCCCCGAAGCATGATACTCATCCAGCATTGCCGTTATGCGGCGGCACTGGTCATCACTGCAATCCAGCACCATACGCAGAGTGTCATCCAGCTTCTGGTAATCACAGTGCTCGGGGATCTTATTGACATAGTTTTCGATACGGGACGTCAAGCGGAAGCCTTTCAGGTTAAACAGCGGAACCGTCAATAAAAGCTCGGCCAGTTCGCTCAGGCTATTACGGTTAAAACCTAAACCGGACACCTGATGCTGCCGCTTCAGGTTGTCCCAGAACGAACGGTAGCGGGCTCGCTTCATATCGATAGGACTCGCAGCCTCAAGTGTGCCGTCGAAAATACTCTGTAGACGCTCAAACAATTCCGGCATCCCCTCCCAGTCATCACGGATAGGTTCAATCAGCAGCGACACAACGACGCCATGTTTTGCCGGGATTGGCTGCCAACGGCAGGTCAGGCCATTGAAGATCTCTGCCTGCTCATATGCAGGAGGATTGGAAGGACTTATCCGCACAGACTCATTCTGTTTCACCCGTTCTTCAGCCAATGAAATACCGCCGCCGGTAAACAATGTCTGCACCGGACCATGGCCCTGCCTGTAACGGGCAATCCGGACATCCTTACATGAAGACTTCAACTCCGCGACAGAGACCAGTCCGGCATGCAATGTCAGATTAAAACAGGACTCAGACCATGAAATCAGCGAACCGAGAATAGCCTCGGCCCGCGAATACATCGACTGATCGATCAGCACAGCAGCGCCATCTCCACCAAAACTGAATGGCAGATGGGCCCCCAGCTTCTGCAACAACGCAGTAATACAGGCTGCACCGACGAAGTTCACATCGCGGTAATGACCGCATTCAATCGCCTGTGTCGAGCCTCGAATATCCGCCACCGCCACATACCAGTCATCCGGCACACTGTGACTGTCATCCGAATCGAAAAACAGCTTCAGGTCATGATGAACCGGTAATGCGTTGAGAAAGTTTTCCACAGCGTCTCTGCCCGCTTCCTGAAAAGAGATAGATCAGACAGTATTCGATCGAACCGGAGACCACCAATAGCAGACCCACCACTCTGTGCAGTGATTCAGGCTCTGCTGGTCGAAGGAATCAGAACGTGCAAGCACAAAAAAGCCCCGTATTTACGGGGCTTCAGGTATCACATCAGAGTTGAACAGAGGTCATTCGATATTCTGAATCTGCTCATTGAGTAGCGGCCTAGATCCTAACAAACTCAATGATTTACCGAAAAGAAACCGTTCAAAAATGCCTGTTTGCCCACCAAACTGCCCACCACTTGCCTATGGCTTTTACTAAATCTTAGTGGTGCTTCTTGGCTAAAACTACGGAAAAACAGTGCCGTTTTTATGCTGCTGTTAGAGCTAAAACATAGCAGTTTTGAAGGGCTTTATCGAGTGATTTTTCAACACCTCACCCGTTGGCGGATACAATAGTATCCAATTTCTGTTTTATTTCGCTATAATGGATATAACTGTATCCACTCGGTCTTTGCGGATGAATTTTACCTTACTTGATGATACCGATGTAAGCCAAGCCTATGCGGCTTATTTACGTGAGTTACGAAAGCAGGCAAAGCTGTCACGAGCGGCGCTTGCTGAGCGAAGCTGTGTACCTGCGGCCACCATTAAAAAGTTTGAGCTGACCGGGCAAATTTCATTTCGCCAATTGCTGTTGCTATGGCAGACCCTTGATTCGCTAGATAGGCTTTATCAGCTCACGCAACCTAACAAAGAGCGCGCTGCTATGCCCACGAGTATTGATGAGGTGCTAAAAGATGAGTTTTAAACCCATTCAAAAACTCGCCGTAACTCGTACGTTAAGCTCAGGTGAGCAGGTTGCTGTAGGGGTCTTGGCGCAGAATCGGCAAGGCGTTTTTTTCCAGTATGCAGACAGCTATTTGCAGCAGTTTGGCAATTTATCTCCTTTTACCTTGCAGTCGAGCACACAAGTTCAAGTCGCACCTAAGCAGCCACACCAAGGTGTACATGGCGTATTTGGAGATTGTTTGCCCGATGGCTGGGGCATGTTGTTACAAGATCGTATTTTCCGGCAAAAGGGCATCCTGCCTAATCAATTAACGGCGATGGACCGGCTGGCTTTTGTTGGTGATAAAGGCATGGGAGCGCTGTCTTTTTCTCCGGTGTCTGAGTTTTCAGCCACCACGCACGCGGATATTGATTTAGCGACGTTAGGCTTAGAAGCGCAAACACTGTTCGATGCTTCAATGTCAGATTATATAGACGACAACCACGATGAGTTAGATGGACATACTCAACAGGTGTTGGCCGCATTAGTCGCCGGAGGTAGTTCGGGTGGGGCAAGGCCTAAGGCACAAATTTATATGCCTGCTGGGGAAACTCAGCATTGTCGAACCTTTGCTCAGCCTGGAGATGAGGCCTGGCTGATTAAATTTACTTCTAAAAATCTCGCGCTCGGGCATGAAGAAGGTTTGTGTGAGGCGGTTTATTTACAAATGGCAGAACTTGCTAAGTGTCAACCGCCGCAATGGCAACTCATTGAAGCACCACCTACAAGCGGTGCGTCTGCTTGGTTGGCGCTTAAGCGTTTTGATTATTTCACTGAACAGGCCGACTTAGGCAGAAAGCGCAGTGCAGGTCGATTGCATATGCACAGCGCTTGCGGGCTGCTGGATGCAGACTTTCGAACGCCAAGTTTAGATTACATTGACTTGATTAAAGCCAGTCGTCAGTTGTGTAAATCTCCAGCCGCTGGGCAGCTGCAATTTCGCCGTGCCGTTTTTAACCTGCTGTCGTCTAATCAAGACGACCACAGTAAAAACTGGGCGTTTTTGCAAGCGGATGACGGTCAATGGGATCCTGCCCCTTTTTACGATGTTACCTACAGCCCACATCCATTCAACGAACACGCCACTGCGTTCGGAGGTTATGGCAAAGCGCCACCGCTTAAGGTGATGCAAAAACTTGCTACCAGTGCTGGCTTTGCGAATTGGCATGATGCAAGGCAAGTCATTGAAGAAGTCGCAGAAGCCATCAGCCAATTTACGTATCTGGCACAGCAGCAAGGGATCAGTAAAACAACAGTGTCTGCGATTGCTAAGACATTGGATCAGCGCAAACAGGAAAATGCAGCGCTTTTTCAATGAAAGTAAAACAAACTTTTCAATTCACAATAAATACAAGGTCTACAGATTGTTACCCATAAAGTCACTTTGTGTAGACCTCTAACCTCTGCATTCCCCCGTTCGGTAAAACGCATAGACGAGTACTTAACTTGTATTGCACACTTTTACGCGCATAAAAGTGCGGAATTTTACATTTTTATGCGCATAAAAGTGTAATTTGGTTCTTATTGAGTATAAAACAGCCCTTTAATAGCTATCTTTCTTCTCTGAAGCTGACCTTCCTGGCCAAGTATTAGTCATGTGGATATGGGCTACTGCTGCACTTATTTTTTATTCAGCAATTGGATGTCTTGCAGCTTTCTTCCCAGCTCGTCATCACGGGCAACCTTGGTTAGGTCGTCTAACAAGCCTAGGACTGCCAAAACTTTAACGTAGTGACCAAGTGAAACGGAAGGATCACCTTTTGATATTTTACGCAGTGTTGGTTTAGAAATCCCTGTCCTACTATGCATCATTTCTTGAGTAATGCCGCGTCTCTTCATCGCCAATGTTAAGTTTTCTCCTAAGATGTTTAACATCTTCCTTTGTCTAGGGAATATGACCGCAGTGCGTTTTGATTTTGGCTCGACAGTATCCATAATGAAACTATATTTTCTTAAATCTTAATTTAGTGAAATTATAGTTTCACTTTTATCTTCAAGTTGTAAAGAAATAAATTGCCATCTCCCGAAGTAAAGTGAGCCAAGATCTGAACAGGTCATGTCGATTTTTTACTGTTTTTTCGACATAAGTTTTTTATATGTCGATACACTCGACATATAAACACTCCATCCATACGACTCACCAAAACCGAGTTTTGAGTAGGAAACTTCAAAGCAGTACGCCATCCCTTGAGCTTTTGGGGCAGTCTGGGCAAAGCCTTAATTCACGCTACTTAGCAATATACTAGCCCTGCCCACAGGGTATTTATCACCTGGGGCTTTATGTAAATTCTGGGGCAGCTCGCTACCTGCACCCTCAGAAAGCTGCACGATCTGGGCATTTATCTGCCTACTGCGTCCGTTTAGTACTGGCAAACTCCTAACTGAACTTAACAGATCAGTGAGGAAGCAAACGATGAACCCAACGACACAATCACCCACAAACTCAGTACACCCAGCGCGTCAGCAGCGGATTTTGCGCTTGCCCGAGGTAAAGGCAAAAACAGGCTTTGGCCGCAGTACCATTTATGCCCTGATGGCCAACGGAGAATTTCCGCGATCTATTCGTATTGGGGCGCGTGCGGTGGGCTGGTTAGAAAGCGATATCGACCAGTGGATTGAAACCCGCCGTATCGGTGCTGCTTATGGCCGTGGATAAACCATTAGCATCAACCCCGTTACCTGCCAATGAGGTGAATAACAACATGCCAACATTACCGGCTGGTTTTGCCTATAACGCGCAAAACTGGCTGGTGATGCAACCGGCAGGGCAAGATAGCCCAGTCAAAATCTGCTCTTGGCTGCAAGTTGCTGCTCGCACCCGCGATCCGCAAGGGGACAACTACGGTTATTTATTGCACTGGTTAGACGATGACAATCGTCATCGTTACTGGGCCATGCCCGCAGAACTATTGGCCGGAGATGGGAGCGAGTACCGCCGAATTCTACTCAGCCGAGGAATGCGGCTTAGTAACAGTGTCAAAGCGCGGCAGTTGCTCTCGCTGTTTATTCAACAAATGGGCGAACTGGCCACGCAAAAGGCCATTAGCGTGAACTGCATTGGCTGGCATCACCACGCTTATGTGCATCCGCGCCTCACCTTTTACCCAAGCGAACACAGCAACAACCCGCGCATGGTGCTGCAAACCATGCACCCGATAGAAGGCTTTATTCAACAAGGCAGTAGCGACAGTTGGCGGCAGCACGTTGGCCGTTATTGTCTTGATAACCCGCTATTAATTGTTGGCGTTTGCGCTGCACTGGCTGCACCTTTATTGCATTTGTGCGGGGTGGATGGTTTTGGTTTACACCTCTACGGTGCCAGCAGTACCGGTAAAACCGCAGCGTTGTATCCGGCGTTATCGGTGTGGGGCGAACCTAATCAGCTGCGTCACAGTTGGCGCGCCACGGCTAACGGTTTGGAAGGCACAGCATTAGCGCATAACGATGCCTTGCTGGCGCTCGATGAAATGGGCGAAGTTGATCCAAAAGAGGCGGGAGATGTCGCTTATATGCTTGCCAATGGCCAAGGTAAAACCCGTGCAGGCAAATACGGTGAAATGCGTTTACCCGCCCGTTGGCGTTTGGTGTTTTTATCCACTGGCGAAGTGACGCTCGAAAGCCACCTCGCCAGTATTGGCAAGCGCGTGAAAGCGGGGCAGCAAGTGCGCGTGATTGATATCAGTGCCGATGCCGGAGCGCAAATGGGCGTGTTTAACCATAGCCATGGTATGAACGCTGCCGATTTAGCCGATCATCTTAAACAGCAAAGTCGCCAACATTACGGCTGCTTGGCCTTGGACTGGTTACGGTATTTAACGCAGCACAGCGCGCAGGTGCGACCCGTTTTCCAAAACGTACGCCAACGTTTTTTAGCTAGCTTACCAACCGAGGCTGACGGCCAAGTGCGCCGGGTCGCCGAAAAGTTTGCCTTACTTGCCAGCGCTGGGTTGTTAGCCATTCAAGCCGAAGTACTCGATTGGCCAACCCAAAATGTCGAAGCTGCCTGTTTAAGCCAGCTTAACCAATGGATACTTGCCCGCGGTGGTGTGGCTGCCAATGAAGACCAACAAGCCATTCGCCAGGTGCGCAGCTTTATTGAGCAGCATGGCGAAAGCCGCTTTACGCTCAAACAAACCGGTTACAGCAGTCAAGTACGCCAGCGTGCAGGTTGGCTTGATACTACTGGCCCACAAACCCTCTACCTGTTTTACCCAACCGGCTGGCGTGAAGCCACCGAAGGCCTAAGCCCAGATCGCGCCGCCAAAGCGCTGATGGCGGCAGGCTACCTAGTCCCCGATGGTAATCGGCCACAGCGCAAAGTCAGCCTGCCCGACAACACCCGCCCACGCATGTACTGCGTGAAAGGCAGTATTTTGGATGACTAAAAAGGCGATGAATCCTGTGTAGGTTTGTCGCCTTGCAGTGCACCACCAGTCAACATAAATAGCTAGCGATACTTGAAGTCTAACGCAGACAATACCGTTAGAGGCATTCCCTTGAACCGCTAGCGCACCAACAACCAGCACGGAACGAATAACAAATACGCTCAATTATTTGGTTTTAACTCAAATAAGTTGAGAATAATCATAATCGTGGTAGGGTAAGCAACAGTGAAAAATCGTTTATGGTTAAGAAAACACCGTGGAGAGAGCATGATCCGCTGCCACCTAGCCCGATTAATGGGCGAGAGAAAAATGCGCATTAGCGACGTGATGCGAGAAACCGGCCTAAGCCGAACCACTGTCACGCTACTGTACAAAGAAACCGCGCTCAAGGTGGACTTAGAGGCGCTCGATAAGCTGTGCAGTTTGTTTAACTGCGAGTTAAACCAATTATTGGAACATATTCCGGCCAAAAGCCAGACGACGAAAGATTAAGGAACCCAAATGGCCATTAAGAAAACCGAACTTTACTCTTCCCTTTGGGCCAGCTGCGATGAACTACGCGGCGGTATGGATGCCAGTCAGTACAAAGACTATGTGCTGACCATGCTGTTTATGAAGTATGTTTCTGATAAATACAAAGGCGACCCGTACGGCATGATTGTGGTGCCGCCAGGTGCCAGCTTTGACGATATGGTCGCACTGAAAGGCGACAAAGAGATCGGCGATAAAATCAACAAAGTCATCAGTGCACTCGCCGAAGAAAACGATCTAAAGGGCGTCATTGACGTTGCCGACTTTAACGATGAGGACAAGCTTGGCAAAGGCAAAGAAATGGTTGATCGGCTAGGTAAGCTAGTCGGCATTTTTGAAGGGCTAAACCTTGGCGATAACCGCGCCGATGGCGATGACTTGTTGGGTGATGCCTACGAATACCTAATGCGCCACTTTGCTACTGAATCGGGCAAATCCAAAGGGCAGTTTTATACGCCATCAGAAGTGTCGCGTATCCTCTCTAAAGTGATTGGTATTGATAGCAATACCTCGCAAGATGCCACCGTCTACGACCCAACCTGTGGTTCGGGCTCGCTGTTGCTAAAAGCCAGTGATGAAGCGCCGCGTGGCTTGAGTATTTTTGGCCAGGAGATGGACAACGCCACCAGTGCCTTGGCGCGTATGAACATGATCCTGCATAACAACGCCACCGCCAAAATCTGGAAAGGCAACACTATTGCTGATCCCCAGTGGAAAGAAGCAAACGGCCAATTAAAAACCTTTGATTTTGCGGTAGCCAACCCGCCGTTTTCCAACAAAAACTGGACCAGTGGCATTAACCCCAACGACGACGAGTTTGGCCGTTTCAATTGGGGCATTCCGCCGGAGAAAAACGGCGACTACACATTTTTGCTGCACATCATTAAAAGCCTAAAAAGTACGGGTAAAGGCGCAGTCATTCTGCCTCATGGTGTTTTGTTCCGTGGCAATGCCGAGGCGCGTATTCGTGAAAACCTGATTAAACAAGGTTATATCAAAGGCATTATCGGCTTACCGGCAAACCTGTTTTACGGCACCGGCATTCCTGCCTGTATTATCGTCATCGACAAAGAGCACGCGCAGGCAAGGAAAGGAATCTTTATGGTCGATGCCAGCAAAGGTTTTGCCAAAGACGGCAATAAAAACCGCCTGCGCAGCCAAGATATTCATAAAATTGTCGATGTCTTTACCAAGCAGCTAGAACTGCCGCGTTACTCGCGCATGGTGCCGCTCAGTGAAATCGCCGGTAACGACTACAACCTGAATATTCCCCGTTATATCGACTCCAGCGAGCCGGAAGACCTGCACGATTTAAGCGCCCATCTGCAAGGCGGCATTCCAAACCGCGACATCGATGCCTTAGAGTGCTTCTGGCAAGTATTCCCGAGTATTCGAGCAACGTTATTTGAAAATGCCCGTGAAGGTTATAGCCAAGCCTTGGTGAAAGCCTCCGAGGTGAAAAGCACCATCCTTAACCATAACGAGTTCAAAACCTTTGCCGCACAAAGCCTAGTGCCCTTTACCGAGTGGGCGCAGCGTTCAAACCTGCAAGGCATTGAACAAAGTGAATTGCCTAAACAAATTATTCACCGTATCAGCGAAGATCTATTAGAAAGCTATTCCCACAATTCACTGCTGAGTAAATACGATATCTACCAGATCCTGATGGACTACTGGGCGGAGTCCATGCAAGACGATGTGTATGTGCTAGTGCAAGACGGCTGGCCAGCGGGAAAAGTGCTGCGTGAGTTGGTGGTGAATAAAGGCGAAAAGAGCTCTTCACCTAAAATGAAGGAAACCCCTGATTTAGTGATTGGCAAAGCCAAATACAAAGCTGAACTTATCCCGCCTGCGTTAATCGTGGCGCGCTTTTTTGCCGAAGAACAAGCCAAAGTGGATAACCTGCAATCACTCCTTGATAGCGCCAGCCAAGAGCTGGAAACCTATCTGGAAGAAAACTCTTCATCAGGCTCCGGCGGTGGCGACGACGGTTTACTGAATGATGCGCTGAACGACAAAGACAAAGTCACCAAAGCCACAGTCACGGCACGTTTGAAACTCGCCACTGACCCCGATGAAAAAGCCGCGCTAAAACAAGCCAAAAAGCTGTTTGATGCCGAGTTTGAAGCCAAAAAAGCCCTAAAAGAAGCGCAAGACGCGCTCGATTTAGCGGTATGTAAGCAATACCCCAAACTCAGCGTCGAAGAGATCAAATCCCTGATTGTGAATGACAAATGGCTGGCAACGCTTGAAAGCAATATCGTCGCTGAAATCGAGCGCGTGACCCAGCAACTGGCGAATCGTGTCAAAGAGTTGGAAGAGCGCTATAGCGAGCCACTGCCTGCTCTTACCCAATCGGTAGAAAACCTGAGCGATAAAGTGGCGGGTCACCTAAAAGCCATGGGTTTGGAGTGGGCGGTATGAGCGGAGTAGCTGAAGTAAGTCCAAAGTATCTGGCGGATATAGCTACGAATGGCGTTCCTGTTGGATATAAGCAAACGGAAGTTGGAGAGATTCCAGAAGACTGGCAGGTAACCACTGTGGGTAAAGTTGTTTCTATCACAACAGGCAATAAGAATACGCAGGATAAAGTTATTGATGGGCTTTATCCGTTTTTTGTGCGCTCTCAACAGGTTGAAAGGATTAACACCTATTCGTTTGATGGAGAAGGCGTATTGACCGCTGGTGATGGCGTAGGTACAGGTAAGATCTTTCACCATATAGATGGGAAGTTCGATTTTCATCAAAGAGTGTATTTAATGTACAACTTTGGTGATGAATTGGATGGCTACTATTTTTACATCTATTTCAGCAATAACTTCTATGATCGAATAATGTCGATGACTGCAAAGTCATCAGTCGACTCGGTTCGCCGTGAAATGATTGCTGATATGTTGATGGTTATGCCTCCAAAGGCAGAACAAACCGCCATCGCCAATGCACTATCCGATGTTGATGCACTGATCAGCGAGCTGGAAAAACTGATCGCCAAAAAACAGGCCATCAAAACCGCCACCATGCAACAACTCCTCACCGGCCGCACCCGCCTGCCGCAGTTTGCCTTGCGTGAAGATGGCACGCCAAAAGGCACCAAGCCAAGTGAGTTGGGGGAAATTCCGGAGGATTGGGCTACTCCTTCAGTTTTCGATTTAACTAAAAATATTATTGACTACAGGGGGCGCACCCCTAAGAAACTTGGTTTGGAGTGGGGAGGTGGCAATATTGTTGCACTTTCAGCTGGAAACGTGAAAAAGGGATACATTGACTTTAGTGCAGAATGCTATCTGGGTTCAGAGGAGCTTTATAAGCGCTGGATGACTTCTGGTGAGCCAGAAAAAGGCGATATTGCATTTACTATGGAAGCACCGTTAGGAAACGTCGCATTAATTCCAGATGACAAGAAATACATACTTAGTCAAAGGACAATTCTGCTTCAAATAAATAAAGAAAGGTATTCTCCTCTCTTTATTTTTCAAGTGTTTATGTCGCCTAAATTTGCTGACTATATTTCTGATAGTGCCACAGGGTCTACTGCGCAAGGTATAAAAAGAACAACTTTTGAAAAAATGAAACTTTCCATTCCTAGTGAAAGAGAGGAACAAACCGCCATCGCTACCATCCTCTCCGATATGGACGAAGAGATTCAGGCACTGGAACAACGCCTCAGCAAAACCCGCCAAATCAAACAAGGCATGATGCAAGAACTGCTGACGGGTAAGACGCGCTTAGTGCAGCCGTCTTTAACGGGTGTTTGTCATGCAGATTAAATCTGTTCTAGCTGAACCGGTATACGCAACAACAAGGATTGTTAAATGCACAGACTGAATCAAAAGATCATCTCGGTAGCGGATTTACTGGCAACCCCCGAGCTGCGTATTCCTGCGTACCAGCGGCCGTACAAATGGACGCAGAAAAATCTGAATGACCTGCTGGCTGATCTTCGTCGTTATAGGGATAAGTCTGCTTACCGATTAGGGACAGTGGTTTTTCACCATCATTATGGTGATCAAGAGAGTAAGCCTACTGATACGCTGGACATTGTCGATGGTCAACAACGGACGCTAACTTTGTTGTTGTTAGTCAAGGCCATTCTGGTGGAGCGTAAACAGGATGGTATTAAGTTGGTGCGTGAGGATGTCAACAAAAAGCTTGACCTGTTAGCACCTCAAATTGATGCCTTTATGGAGCGCCAAACATTCAATAGCGACATCAGCCACCACAACCTGCATCAGAATTTTTTGGCCGCTCGTCGGGCGGTGTCACAATCCTCGTTTAGCGAGGAGGATGTATACTTCTTGTTGAATGACTGCCAGCTGGTCTGCTTTGTGCTGAAAGATGTTTCAGAAGCGTTCCAGTTTTTTGATTCACAAAATGCGCGCGGGCGTGACCTTGACCCACATGACCTGCTCAAAGCTTTCCATCTGCGGGAATTTTCTGAAGCAGAAGCTGACCTGAAAGCAATAACGGTCAGTCATTGGGAAAGTCTGGACAGTACAGCGCTTAGCAACACCTTCGCAAATTACCTGTATCGCATTCGTCAGTGGGCTGAGGGTAAGTCTGCCCAGCATTTTAACAAAAACAAGGTAGCCGTTTTCAAGGGGGTAAATCTGGACTCTATCGGGGTTTACCCCTATACAGAGTCACTGCGGATCGCTCATTATTTTGTCGATGATTATAACAGCCAGTATCAGCGGCAAATTGACCGTCAGAAAATGAGGTTTCCGTTTCACTTGGACCAAATGGTCATTAATGGTCGCCGGTTTTTTGAAATGATCAACTATTATCAGCAGCTCATCTGCCAAGTGATTGATGACGAGCATCACGGCAGCAATGGCAAGCAGATAACCCTTATGGGTGCGGTATTAGACGAACGAGCCAGCACGATTATTCATGTCCTCAACAACTATCCGTCGCGCTACCGAACAGGTGACAAGTACATCCGCAACCTGTTTGACTGTGCGCTGATTTACTACATCGATAAGTTTGGCACTCAGGATATTTCAGCAGCGGTCGAGAAGCTGTTTGTTTGGGCCTATGGTTGCCGCTTGCAGATGCAGGTCGTGCAGTTGGCCACCATGGACAATCACGCTCGTGAAAACAACCTGTTCAAACTGATCAAGAATGCCATTCATCCTGTTGATGTTCTGAATCATCCTTTGGAGACCATCAAGAATGTAAAGGGCACTAAGCTGGATGCCATTGTCGGCCTGTTCAAGGAGCTGAAATACTATGAATAATGAGTTGTTGAGCTTCAGTGTTCGTGAATTGATGGCCGATCAGAATCGCTATTGCGTGCCCATGTATCAACGTAACTATGCGTGGGAAGAAGGTGAAATACACCAATTGATTCAGGATGTTCAGGATTTTGGATTGGGGCAGCATGGAAATGCTAAAAAGACCTATTACATTGGGACTCTTGTCGTTTTTAACCGTTCGGATAAAAGCTTTGAGGTGATCGATGGACAGCAGCGATTTACAACCCTGACTTTGCTGGCGATTTGCCTGCAACGCTTGACCAAGGCTGGCGATATAACAGTCGACATGGACTGGTTTAAAAATCCTAACTTGCTTTTTGAAAGTAGGCCCCGTTCTTCCCGCACTTTGGATCGATTGATGCAAGGTGTGGCGCTGCATGAGCTGAATAATGAAGACTGCAACCTTAGTTTACTCAATGGTTACAAGCTGCTTGAAAAGCGTTTGCTTGCACTGGGTACTCAGCTCAACGACTTTTGTATATGCCTATTCGACCAGGTTCAGATTACGCGGGTACCTGTCCCCCAAGATACGGATCTGAACCATTATTTTGAGGTGATGAACAGCCGTGGTGAGCAACTTGAAAAGCACGAAGTGGTAAAAGCGCGGCTGATGGATGTGCTCTATCGCCTTGAAGAGAAAGAAGAAAGAGCCGCTAGCCTTAATGCGCTAACCAAGGTTTGGGACGCAGCAGCAAACATGGAACGCTATATTCAATATGGCTTTACACCATTTGAGCGGCACCGAATTTTTGGCAAGAATGAATGGGGGCAATTTAAACCATCAAATTTTGCTGAGCTTTGCCAACTCCTTAAAAACGATTCAGATAAGCCCAAGGGTACAGAACACAGTGATCAGGAAAAAAACCTAGCTGCAATTTTAGCAAGTACCTATCAGCAACCAGCAAAGCAGAGTAGCAACGAACCAGCACCAGAGCGCTTTAACAGCGTGATCAACTTTTCAAACTTCTTACTCCATGTGTTGAGAATCTGGACGGGCCAAGATATCCCACTGGATGACAAGCAGCTGATTAAACAGTTTGATGAGCATGTGAGGCCATCAGCAAAGCATGTTCAGAGTTTTGTTTTTGCCCTGCTTAAAACCAAATACCTGTTTGACCAGTACATAATCAAGCGTGAGTTCTCCGATGGTGATGACAGCTGGAGTTTGAAGCGGCTGCATTTTTACAATGAAAAAAGCCAAAGCTATATCAACACCTTTGATCAGGAAGCGGAAGGGGGCTATGAGGGAATTAACCGCCGTATTTTGCTATTACTCAGCGCACTTCATGTTTCCACCCCTACACAGGTTTATAAGCACTGGCTCAATGGTGCGTTGAATCTGCTTTATCAAATGGAGCAGGTCACTGCCCCCGCTTATTTGCAGCAGTTGGAGGACTTGGCACGTCAGTTCGTGTACGGGCGCTTTTTAAATACTTCAGGTGGCGCAGAGTATTACCAGATGATTTTTAAGGCAGCAGACTACCCTGCGCTCAACACTAAAAACCCAGAGCTGTTAAAGCGGCTAAAGTATGGTGAAATCGAAAATAACCTGGTGTTTAACTACCTGGACTACCTGATTTGGTGTGATGCCACCAAGGAAGGCCGCAGTGCGGATGGGGTAGTTCAGCGGTTTGAGTTTACTTTTCGAAGCTCTGTCGAGCACTTCTCACCACAAAATCCAATGGAAGCCTATGAGCCTTTGGATAAGCAGGTCTTACACCGCTTTGGCAATTTGTGTTTGATCAGTCACAGCAAAAACTCACGCCTGAGTAATTTCCAGCCAGATCAGAAACGTGGTTATTTTCAGGCAGCGATTAAGGATAAGAGCATCGACTCTTTGAAACTTTACAGAATGATTCAGCTTATGGAAAGTGCAGGCGTTTGGGATGAAGCGCAGATAGCAGCGCATGAACAGCAAATGCTCAGGCTGCTGGAAGATGATTCTAAACAGGGGACGCCGTTATGAGTAACGTAGGCCAGCGCGAACGAGCTACCCAAAACCGTATCGTTCAGTTTTTTCAAACCGATTTGGGCTATCGCTACCTAGGCGATTGGCAGGATCGTGCCAATAATAAAAACATTGAAGTTGAAATCTTAGTCGATTGGCTAAAAAAACGCGGTGTCAGCGAATCACTGATTAACCGTGCCATTCGCCAATTGGATACAGCAGCAGCGCTGGGCGAAGGCAAAAAGCTCTACTACGCCAACAAAGAGGTGTACCGCCTGCTGCGTTACGGCGTGAAAGATAAAGAAGGTGCTGGTCATCTTAATGAAACCGTGTGGCTGATTGACTGGAAAAACCCAGAAGCAAACGATTTTGCCATTGCCGAAGAAGTGTCTATTAAGGGTGAAAACAAAAAGCGCCCAGACATTGTGCTCTATGTAAACGGTATCGCGCTGGGCGTTATCGAATTAAAACGCTCTTCGGTGTCGGTTTCAGAGGGTATTCGGCAGAATCTCGATAATCAAAAGAAAGACTTTATCCGTAACTTTTTTACCACCATGCAATTGGTGATGGCGGGTAACGACACTCAAGGACTGCGTTACGGCACCATTGAAACGCCTGAAAAACACTACCTTGAGTGGAAGGAAGACATTGCCAATCCTTATGTGCATAAGCTCGACTTCCACCTGAGCCGCGTGTGTAACAAAGCGCGCTTGCTACAAATCATCCATGATTTTATTGTTTTCGATGCGGGTATAAAAAAGACCTGTCGCCACAATCAATTCTTTGGTATTGAAGCGGCAAAACGCCATATCGCAAGGCGAGAAGGCGGCATTATTTGGCACACGCAAGGTTCTGGTAAAAGCCTCACTATGGTATGGCTGGCCAAATGGATACGTGAAAATGTCAAAGACGCCCGTGTATTGATCGTGACTGATCGTACCGAGCTGGATGAGCAGATTGAAAAAGTATTCACCGGTGTTGAGGAAGATATTTATCGCACCAAAAGCGGTGCCGATTTGGTGGCGACGCTCAACCAGCCCAACCCTTGGTTGGTGTGCTCTTTAGTCCATAAATTTGGTCGGCAGTCTGATTCGGAAAACGATACCGCGACGGATGAGTTTATTGCCGAGTTAAAGAAATCGCTACCATCGGACTTTAAAGCCAAAGGCGATTTGTTTGTGTTTGTGGACGAGTGTCACCGTACTCAATCGGGCAAGTTGCACGAAGCGATGAAGTCCATCCTGCCAGAAGCCATGTTTGTCGGCTTCACCGGCACCCCCTTGATGAAGAAAGACAAGAAAAAATCGGTTGAGGTATTTGGCCCTTACATTCACACCTATAAGTTTGATGAAGCCGTGGCCGATGGTGTTGTGCTCGACTTGCGCTATGAAGCACGAGACATTGACCAAAACGTCACGTCGCAGAAAAAAGTAGATGAATGGTTTGAAGCGAAAACTCGCGGCTTATCTCGATTAGCGAAAACCCAGTTGAAACAGAAATGGGGCACCATGCAAAAGGTGCTGTCCAGTAAATCGCGTTTGCAGCAAATTGTGAATGATATCTTGCTGGATATGGACACTAAGCCACGCCTGATGGATGGCTACGGCAATGCCATGTTGGTCTGCTCTAGTGTCTATCAAGCTTGTAAAGCTTATGAAATGTTCAGCCAAACAGATTTAGCCGGTAAGGTGGCGATTGTCACCAGTTTTCAGCCGACTGCTGCCAGCATTAAAGGGGAAGAAACCGGTGAGGGTTTAACGGAAAAGCTCTTTAAATACGATATTTACCGCAAAATGCTTGCGGATTACTTCGAGCAACCGGAAGACAAGGCTGCAAACCGGGTTGAAGAGTTTGAAAAAGAAGTTAAAAAGCAATTTATTGATGAGCCAGGACAAATGCGCTTACTGATCGTGGTCGATAAGTTGCTGACTGGCTTCGATGCCCCTTCGGCTACCTATTTGTATATCGACAAACAGATGGCTGATCACAATCTGTTTCAGGCCATTTGCCGCGTGAACCGCTTGGATGGCGATGATAAAGAATACGGTTACATCATTGATTACAAAGATCTGTTCCGCTCGTTGGACAAAGCGATTTCTGATTATACTCAAGGCGCATTTGATGGTTATGACAAGGAAGACGTTGCAGGGCTGCTGAAAGATCGTTTAGAGCAAGCCAAGCTCGATTTGGATAATGCGCTGGAAATGGTGCGCGCCTTGTGTGAGCCAGTCAAAGCGCCACGCAATACGGAAGACTACATTCATTACTTTTGTGGTAAGTCAGGTCTGAACCAAGACGAGCTTACTGAGAAAGAGGCACTGCGTTTAACGCTTTATCAGAACGTTGCCAAACTGCTGCGTGCGTTCGCCAATATCGCCAATGAAATGCCTGATGCAGGCTATTCTGCGCAAGATGTAGACTCGATAAGAACAGAAGTGGCTCATTTTGAAAAAGTCCGTGACGAAGTAAAACTGGCCAGTGGCGATTTGGTAGAAATGAAACGCTTTGAGCCTGCGATGCGCCATTTGTTAGATATGTATATTCGTGCGGATGACAGCGAAGTACTGATGGATTTTGAAGAGCTGGGGCTAATTGAGCTTATCGTTGAAAAAGGCGCTGATGCCGTGGAGGCTTTGCCTGAGAGTATTCGCAAGAATCAGGAAGCCATGGCCGAAACCATCGAAAATAACGTGCGTAAAACCATCGTTGATGAAAACCCGGTTAACCCTAAGTATTACGAGCAAATGTCGGTGTTATTGGATGAGCTGATTGAGCTTCGTCGCCAAAAAGCGATTGAATATCAAGAGTATCTGGAAAAAATCCGCGAGCTATCTCGTAAGGTTATACGTCCGGAGCAGACAGCGGCTAACTATCCGCCATCGATGGACTCTAATCCAAAACGCGCGTTTTACGATAATTTTGGTCAAGATGAACTACTGGCTACCAAAATAGATAGTGCCATTCGTTATACCAAAAAAGCGGATTGGGTAGGTGATCGCTTTAAGGAACGAGAAATTGCCAATGCGGTTCGAGAAGAAACGGCGGGTTATGAAGTGGATATTCAGGGTGTAATGGAATTGGCAAAAGCGCAAAAAGACTATTTATGAATAAAGAAAAATATTGATGCCTAAGGTAGAAATTGGTTCTATTGCTATGCAGTTAAATCGTAAGGCAATTAAAAACCTTCATATCAGCGTGCTGCCACCTGATGGGCGTGTGCGCGTTTCGGCTCCTGAATCTATGACAGAAACCGCAATCCGTATGGCAGTGATCAGCCGCATTCCTTGGATCAAGAAACAGCAGAGTGATTTTGCCAAACAACCTCGCCAATCTGATCGAGCAATGGTTAGCGGTGAATGTCATTACCTGTGGGGCAGGCGTTATCGTCTGAATCTTATTGAGCGTTCCGGAAAGCATGAAATCAAGCTAGGTCGTGGTCGATTGCATTTATATGTCAATCCCGCAACAACGCTTGAGAACAAGGCACTGGTACTGAACTCATATTATCGAGATGCACTTAAAGCGCGAATCGCTGAGTTATTGCCTGTTTGGGAAGATAAGATCGGCGTTAAAGCTGCAGATTGGGGAATTAAAAAGATGAAAACCAAGTGGGGCAGCTGCAACACGCAGGCCAAGCGTATTTGGCTGAATTTAGAACTTGCTAAAAAGCCACCGGAGTGTTTGGAGTACATCCTAGTGCATGAATTGGTGCACTTGCTTGAGCGTAATCACAATGAACGCTTCAAGGGGTATATGGACAAGCTACTTCCCGATTGGCGAGAGCGCCGTGATTTGTTAAACCGAATGCCTTTAGCACATAATAATTGGATTTACTAAAGCTTGGTTTTGTTTAATGCAGGTGAACTGGGGTATTAACGGATATTACTGACCATTTCGTGGTTCTGCACGAGATGGTACGAATATATGTCCATTCAGCTTTATTAATATTAAAATCGCACCAACAACACCCCTCCCGCTACCCGTTAGATCAGCGCCCTGTGAGGGGTTACTCGTTTCTGGAGATTGCGATTTCGGGTGGAGTTTTTGAAAGAAATAAGCCCCAGTCTTAACGGCGACTGAGGCGCAGCCACGAGCCAAAACACTAGGTAAAGGCTCAACCAGCTTTAAATAGCTTGAGTGAAATTGTGGTTTTCTTCAAAACAAATATCAAGTTATTTAGCCTTGTTGTTGAGTTTCCTTCTCGTTAACAAAGCATTTGTTCGTAATCCACACATCATTCTCTGGCCCACAAAGGTGGTGCAGCAGCGCTAGATTGATTTGGTGGCTGATCACGTTGCCGTTTCGTTTTCTCTTGTCTTTTCTTAAGCCACTCAGTAATAAACCTGTGCACGATTTACCTATTTGCTCCGGCGAACTGGGCAGGCAAAAGCCGCGGTTTTGCTGTGTGGGGTGCAAGGTAGCGCATTTTCCTGTTTTAGATAAAGGCGAAATGCACCAAAAGATACAGGCGTTGGCGGGAGTATTAAGTTGTAATGTGTTGGATGTCGGTAACAAATGTGCAGGTAATAAAACTAACCCGCCTTGCGCATGGCCATCAACCTTAGGTAAAGGTAGCCAATATAAGTTGGGCCATTGCTCCGGGCTTTGCCATTTTTCTACGATCACTTGTGCGCCAATGCTGTTCAGCCACTGGTGAATCGGGCAGTCAGGGTGTGCTTGTTTAACGCGCGGTAACTGGTAGGTCAGCCAGCGGGTTAAACGTTCGGCGGCATTATCGCACTGGCTTAGTGCTGGATAGAGGGTAAACGCGCCTTGCCCAACCAGCAAGGCGACCACCTGCAGTATCCATTCTCTGTCACAATCGTTGTCATTTGCCCATAACACGTCACTTATCACCTTGTTGGTTTTTTCATGCCGTCTATTTTCAGTGGTCGGGTGCAGACTCAGTGGTGAATTAGATGAAAGAAATGGCCATCAAACTAACCAGTCAAATCGGTTTTTTATGATGACCTGAGCGCGGCTAACTGTTTGATATACATAGTCCAATACAGCGCTGTTTGGCGGCATTTGGCTAGTGCAAAAAAATCGAGACGCCAAACGATCGTTTGCATTCTGGGTTTAAAAAATCAAACGGTTTGCACTTTGGAGTCGAGGTTGGTTTAGGGTACAAAAAATGCCAAGCCTCGTTTTGAGCCAGTACCGGCAAGGCTTAGCAGCGTTGGATTTCAATCGAGACGCCAAACAGTAAATGGGCTAATTTCCCTGTTTGGCGTTTCGATCCAAAAGCCAAACGGATAGTGGTTTTGGCGTATGGGGGTAAAGGCATGGGGAAGTGTTGAACGAAGAGCGGCTTGCTAATTTGACTTGGAATTTGATGAAGAGGCGTTCTCCAACTTCAGTGCAGGTTGCTTGTCACTGTTACCCTCAAAGTATTCAAGGGCGCACCCCATTGCCTTGTAGCTTTTCTCGCGTTTTTTTAACATGCGTTGCAGCATAGGGAGGACGCAGTCCACATAGTCGTGAATGGTGACTTGTGTTTTTCCTTCCGATTCACGATGAATACGACCGGCATATTGAGCCAATGTACCTTTCCATGCGATGGGCATGGCCAAAAACAACGTATCCAGTCTTGGCAGGTCAAATCCTTCGCCCACATATTTTCCTGTTGCGACGACGACTTGAGCCGATTGCAGATGATTGTCAGCGTTCTTGCGTTCCGCAGCTTTCATAGCGCCTTTGAGTACGACAGTGCTAATACCCATCTCGGTAAGTCGTGAGTGTATGTACTCTGCGCTCTGTAAGGACTAACGGGTGAACACTCGTTTTGAGCGCTATGCAAAGCCTCTCTTAATGCGAGAAGCTGCTGCTTTTCGTTTTCAAGCTCAGCTAGCCTGTTATCAATAGCCGAAATATTTGGGTAGCGAGCGTCATTCATGACAACATAACTTTTATGCGCAGCGCTATGAAGCGCGAACTTGCGGCGGTTTGATGAGCGACTCTGCTGGAATACCTAGCCCTTCATGAAGTTTCCAAATCATTTTTAGCGTGAGTGATCGCTTATGGTTTAGGATTTCATAAACACGATTGCTTTTACCTATCATGGGTTCAAGATCTTTAACCGTTAATCCTTTGCGCTCCATCTCAAACTTTATTGCCTCAACAGGATCTGGCAAATCCATTGGAAAATGCTTTGCTTCGTAGGCTTCAACTAACGTAACCAAAATGTCCAGCTTTTCGCCTTCGACGGTATCAGGCTCCGCCATCATTAGGTTTTCGATGTCGTTTAATGCCGCGCGGTAGTCGGCATCTGTTTTAATAGGTCTGATGTCCATTATATTTACCTCTTGTTACTACCTTTTGGCTTCAAATCGTTTGCACATCAATTTTATCGTATTGCGCATGACTGCCGATAAACCGTATGTAAACCACTTTGTAGGCATAATTGATACAAACAACTAACCGGTACTTATTACCGGCAATGTTAAACATGAATCGACCAGCCTTTAGTAGACACCTTATTGCGTTAAAATAACGCCACTAGGAGGTGTCATGAGTACCAAGCGTTTTCCCGAAGAGTTCAAAATTGAAGCCGTTAAGCAAGTCACAGAACGGGGCCATCCTGTTGCGGAAGTTGCTCGCCGTTTAGGTGTTTCGACCAACAGTATGTACCACTGGCTTAAACGCTACGGCAGCAACAGTGAGCATCATCAGGAAGTGAACGAGAAGGATGTTGAGATTAAGCGGCTCCAGAAAGAGCTGCGTCGGGTTACTGAAGAACGCGACATCTTAAAAAAAGCCGCCGCGTACTTTGCCAGAGAGTCCGAGTAAGGTACGCCTTTATTCAACAGCACCGAGACCAACACTCGGTCAGGACTCTATGTAAGCTGCTTGAAGTTCATCACAGCGGCTTCTACGCCTGGCGGAATGATCCAGTATCACCTCGCGCCAAAGAGGATCAGCGGTTACTGGGTTTGATCAAGCAGTCATGGCTTGAGAGCGGTTGCGTCTATGGTTACCGTAAAATCCATCATGACCTTAAGGATCTGGGTGAGCGATGCAGTAAACACCGAGTATCAAGGCTAATGAGGCTCGATGGATTATCAGCCCAAGTCGGTTACAAGAAGTACCGAGGTAAAACCTCAGGGCGTCCATCGCATGTAGCTGACAATATTCTGCAACGTCAATTTCAGGTGAGTGAACCCAATAAGTACTGGGTAACCGATATAACCTACATCCGTACCCATGAAGGTTGGTTGTATCTTGCTGTTGTTCTGGATCTGTATTCCCGCCAGGTCGTGGGCTGGTCGATGCATTCAAGAATGGAAACAGATCTGGTTCTGAATGCTCTTTTGATGGCTGTTTGGCGACGAAAACCGCAAAATGAAGTGCTCATCCATTCTGATCAGGGCAGCCAGTTTACGGGTTATGAATGGCAAGAGTTCCTGAAAATTCACCGCTTGAAGCCCAGTATGAGTCGACGCGGAAACTGCCATGATAATGCAGTAGCTGAAAGCTTTTTCCAGCTCCTTAAACGAGAACGGATTAAACGCCGAATATACTCAACAAGAGCAGAAGCGCGGCAAGATGTTTTCGATTACATCGAAATGTTTTATAACTCAGTTAGGAAACATGGTTATACGAACAACCTGTCTCCAATCGAATTTGAAAAACAGCAGATCAACAAGCACTAAAGCGTCTACGATAGGCTGGTCGATTCAACACGACACGCCCATCTTTGAGGATGCTGGCATTTCTAAAGTCCTGTTTCACATCCGCCGGTGATCCCCAATCAGCGTTTAATGCATGCCTATACCACGCTAAAGTTGGCTCTTTAGCGTCAATGTATTCTGAGCTGTCTTCCCAAAATGTTTTTAAGGTTGATAGTGCGATAGTTCTCATAAACAGACGTTAGTCCCATATTGGGACTTTTGCAAGTTTGGTATTTTTGATGCGGTTAGGAGTTTCTACCGCATCCCCAATTGCCCCATTCCTTGGGGCAGTTTAATTTCCTCTTATTCACTTTCTAAAGCTCGCTGTATCAAGTGTTGCCCCATTGTCCCAACTGCC
Organism: uncultured Amphritea sp.; assembly: GCA_963669425.2. GTDB lineage: Bacteria > Pseudomonadota > Gammaproteobacteria > Pseudomonadales > Balneatricaceae > Amphritea. The sequence continues at coordinate 1,167,574 of CAXXNC010000001.1, read as the reverse complement.
CACAGTAAGTGAGCGCGCGCGTTACGATTTATCTATAATTGCATATCATAAAGTGCTTTGTGATACATAATAGCTAATCATTCTTGTGTTTGTGGGATTACGGTGATATGTTTTTGTATATAATTATTCCTAATTGATTCATTAAGGCGTATCGAAATGAGCTATGTAACAGAGCAGATACTAGAAAGTCTTCGAGAAGCTCGGGTACGCAAGGGGTTTAGCCAAAGAGAGTTAAGCGCGCGTTCTGGGGTACCGCAAAGTCATATTTCGAAAATCGAGTCTGGCGGTGTTGATTTAAGAATATCCAGTTTAATTGCACTTGCCCGTGTACTCGACCTAGAGCTATTGGTTGCGCCTAAAAAGTCAGTTCCTGCCATCAAGTCGATCATTCGAAGCAGCCAAGGTATTAACGGTATCAGCGATGAAGCTGAGCAGATGTCACCGGCATATCAGTTAGGGGAAGACGACGATGACTAATCATGTTTCTACGCTCAACGTGTTGCTCTATGGCGAACCCATAGCAACGATCACCAACGTGGGCAATGACAGAACGCTTTTTGCCTTTATGGATTCGTACATTCATGACGAATCGCGGCTCGTGTTAGGGCTCGGTTTTAAAGATTCGCTAGGTGGCTTGCTGACTAACTTCAAACCGACCCAAACCAAGTTAACTCCGTTTTTCTCTAACCTTTTGCCAGAAGAAACCATGCGAAATTACCTGGCAGAGCGTGCCGGTGTGAACCCTGCGCGGGAGTTTTTTTTATTGTGGGTATTAGGACAGGATTTAGCAGGTGCGATCACGGTTGAACCAGCGGATGGTGAAGCGCTGCCGCCTAATGTGCATCAAGGTATTGACGATGAAACGGAAATTGAATTGCCAATGCGCTTTTCATTGGCGGGTGTGCAGTTGAAGTTTTCAGCCGTACAACAGGCAAACGGTGGGTTGACTATTCCAGCAACCGGTAAAGGTGGCTCTTGGATTGTGAAATTGCCATCGTCTCGATTTGACGCTGTGCCAGAAAATGAATATTCGATGATGGAATTAGCCCGAAGTTTGGGAATTGATGTGCCGGAGACTCAGCTACTCCCCATTAATCAGATTGCTAATATCCCAGAGGGTATTGGTAAATTTGGTGATGCTTTTAAAAATGCTCAGGCGTTTGTGATTAAGCGCTTTGATCGTGCAGATGATCAAGCCGTACACATTGAAGATTTTGCACAAGTGTTTGGTGTCTATCCTCAAGATAAATACAAAAAAGCGAGTATGCGCAATATTGCTCAGGTTATCGGCATCGAAGGTCAAGACGAGGACATCGCAGAATTTACACGCAGATTGGTGTTCAATACGTTAATTGGCAATGCCGATATGCATTTGAAGAATTGGTCTGTGATTTACAAAGACAAGCGCACGGCATCCATTGCGCCCGCTTATGACTTTGTTTCGACCATTCCCTATATCCCCGATGATAGTGCGTCGTTAAAGGTTAGCCGTAGCAAGAAATTCAGTGATTTCACGCTGGATGAGTTATCACACTTAGCCGCTAAAGCCATGTTGCCAGAAAAATTGGTGTTAGATACTGCAAAGCAAACTGTAGCAGGCTTTCATGAAATCTGGGCGAAAGAAAAAGCGCATTTACCACTTACCAAGTCGATGATTGAAGCAATCGAAACACATTTGCGAAGCATACCGCTACGCTAAAATGAGAACCGACGCGTACAAAAATGCAGAGGCGTCAGTCATATTGATGTTTGGTGGCTTGTTTTGTTAATCCAAGCCCTGATTGCCCCATCCCTTGGGGCGGCTCAAATTACTTTTGTTCATCTTCTAAAGCTTGTATATCAAGTGTTGCCCCACTGTCCCAACTGCCCACGGTAAGTGAGCAAATGGGGGAGTTTGTTAGTTTCGCCTGATGGGCTTTTTCGGCATGCGGCTGCGTTTGCCATCGAAGAAGGCCAATACTCTGAACCAATAGAGTGATTCTTCATAATCTAGGCTGTACGTTGGGCGTGTAGGCGGGATGAGCCCCAGTTTGCGTCCTAGGCTGACAATCACGTAGAACGTGAGTTTTAGCGAAAGCCAAGGGGCGAGTACCACCAATGTAGTCAGGCAATATCGAGTAAGTGCGTAGCCTATGCCATGAGACTGTTCGAGTAGGGCAATGCCAATACACCAGCCAAGGCCTGCTAGCATGGCTATTGGAAAGGTAATGGGGGCGAGTCGCATCATAAATTGCATGTTAATGCCCTCCTGTGTTGTGCTGTGAAGGGTGCTCAAAGTTCACCAGCGGTTCGATCACATCAGCCACGGTTTGATGGGCAATACGGCGCTCTTCAAAGTAATCGTGGCGGTCGTAGATACCCTCAACGCCTTTTAGCTTATGGTTAAGACAGCGTTCGGCCACGTTGCCTGCAATGCCTAAAGAGGCGGCAAGGCTGCGAAAGGTACGGCGTAAATCGTGTACGGTGAAGTGTTCAAGTTTACCCATTTTATTGGGTGGCTGTTTTTTGCGCCCTGGCTCGCGACCAAAGAGTTTAGAAATGGCACGGTTCAGTGTATCTGGCCCCATATGTGGACGATGGCTTGCTCGTCTGGCAGGGAAAACATAAGGCGAGCCACAAGCGCGGATTTGCAACTCGTTAAACCAGGCAATGGCTTGGCGCGGTAAAGGGATGCTAATTGGCACGCCGGTTTTGCTGCGTTCTTTGGGCAGATCCCACACGCCTGTGGTTAAATCCATTTCACGCCACATGGCTTCGCAAAGTTCGCTTTTGCGCACGCCCAATACCAAAAACAGGCAGCAAGCGAGGTAATTGTCGCGGCCAAAGCTATTGATATGGGTATGAAACACACTAAAGGCGTAGTGAATTTCCTCTTTGCTAAGCATCCTGTCTTTACTGGACTCCACGCCACCGGCATCGTCCACGGTAAAGGCTGCGGCGGGGTTGTTCAGCGTTAAGTCGAGCTTTATCGCATGTCGAAACAGCTGCTTCATGTACATCAAGGTATCGTTGGCAATGGTAGGGCGGTTACTTTCTCGAATGCGCTCTAATACTTCGCGCACGTCACGTGCAGTTACCTCAGCAATACACTTAATGCCAATGACAGGGCTTATGTCTTTGGTGTAAACCCGATACGGAATCTTGGGATGCTTCAGTCGTCTACTCAGATCGGTTCGATACCAGTCATGGAACAGTTGATCTACGGTTTCAATGTCAGGTAACTCGATTTTCTGTTTTTCTAGAAGAGGATCTATGCCGTCACGTACTTCTTTTCGAAAATAAGCAGCGGCAATTCGAGCGTCTGCCAACGACATTAAAGGAAATTGCCCCAAGGTTGCTTCTCGTCTTCCTTTGGCTGTGGTGTAGCGGATCATCCAATAAGGCGAGCCTTGTTTGCGGACGCAAAAGTATAACCCTTCACCATCTGAATATTTTTTTGGGTCGGCTTTGCTGTATGCAATAACCTGTTTTGCTGTGAGTTTTCCCATGTTTACTCCATAGTTGCTGAAATAATGGAGGGGGCAATAATGGCTGCCCACCACCGATTTGCTTATTGAATCAGCAGCTAACCTGTTGTGGTGGCGAGTTAAATGCGAAAATTGGGTAACTTACTGCCCACCAATTTGCTCACCGCAAAACGCTTATTGAGCCAAAATGAGGGGGCTGCCCACCATTCTGCCCACCACTAAACAGGTAGTTGGTAACGGACATCTGCAAACCGATTTGGACGGGAAAAATAAAAAAGCCCTGTATTTACAAGCAAATAACAGGGCTTCTAAGACATTCTTGGACGGGTGAAAAAACTATTCGATGTTTTGAATCTGCTCGCGCATCTGCTCAATCAGTACCTTCAGCTCGACCGCGCTCTGAGTGGTATCAGACACGATAGACTTGGATGACAGGGTGTTGGCTTCGCGGTTCAGTTCCTGCATCAGGAAGTCCAGACGACGACCGATCGGCCCTTTGGATTTCAGTACCCGCTTCACTTCCTGAACATGGGTATTCAGGCGATCCATCTCTTCATCGACATCGGCTTTCTGGGCCAGGATAACCATCTCCTGCTCCAGACGGCCTTCATCCAGATCTTCTTTCAGCTCATCCAGGCGGGCTTTCAGATTATCGCGCTGGGCCTGAAGGATCGCCGGCAGTTTCTCCCGTACCTCAACAACGATCTCTGCAATCGCGTCGAGACGCTGGTCGATCAGGGCCGCCAGTTCAACACCTTCACGGCCACGGCTTTCAATCAGCTCTTCCAGGGCACCGTGGAACAGTTCCAGTGCGGCTTTTTTTACCGCATCCATATCCAGTTTGGTGTCCTGCAGCACACCCGGCCAACGCAGTACTTCCAGAGTATCCAGCGGTTTCGATTCCGGTAGCAGTTCAGATACCTGCTGTGCCGCACCGATCAGTTCACGGGCAAAGTCCTGATTAACGGTCAGAGTCTGAGACTGGGCCTCAGGGACAAAGCGCAGAGTGCATTCAACCTTACCGCGACTCAGCTTTTTACGCAGTGTTTCCCGCAGCGGACCTTCCAGATCACGCAGGCTTTCCGGCAGCCGCAGATGCGGTTCCAGGTAGCGATGGTTTACGGAACGTACTTCCCAGATCAGGCTGCCCCAGGGCTGTTGCAGCTCCTGACGGGCAAAAGCGGTCATACTACGTGTCATATCATCTGTTCTCGATTAAAATGCTGTTTTCGCACTGCCGGGATACCCGGCAAATGATGCAATTAGTTTTATTCTAACAGTCCTCGACCGCCACCTCTATGCGTGCCCGGTCGGGTTACCGAACAGGAATCGATAGTCCATGAGCTCATCCATCTCCGATCAGTTACAAAATCTGGGCGTGACCACCCTCCGGCCGAGCAACCGCAAACCGGATCAGATGCGCGAAGTCCGCATCACCCGTAACTACACCAAGCACGCCGAAGGTTCTGTACTGGTTGAGTTCGGTGACACCAAAGTGATCTGCACCGCCTCTGTCGAGCGTGGTGTACCGCGCTTCCTGCGCGGCAGCGGTTCCGGTTGGGTAACTGCAGAGTACGGCATGCTGCCACGAGCTACCGGTAGCCGTAACGGTCGGGAAGCCGCTCGCGGTAAGCAAGGTGGTCGTACTCTGGAGATTCAGCGTCTGATCGGCCGTTCTCTGCGTGCCTGCATGGACCTGAACAAACTGGGCGAAAACACCATCACCATCGACTGTGACGTCATTCAGGCTGACGGCGGTACCCGTACAGCTTCTATTACCGGTGCTTACGTTGCTCTGGTAGATGCGATCAGCTTCCTGAAGAAAGATAAGCACGGCGCGATGAAAGGCGACCCGATCAAGTTTGGTCTGGCAGCGATCTCCGTGGGCGTTTACAAAGGCGAGCCGGTACTTGATCTGGACTACGCTGAAGACTCTGAAGCCGAAACCGATATGAACGTGATCATGACCGAGAAAGGTGGTTTCGTTGAGGTACAGGGCACTGCTGAAGGTGAGCCATACTCCCAGGAAGAGCTGAACGCGATGCTGGAACTGGCCAAGAAAGGTATCAGCGAACTGTGTCAGATCCAGAAGGATTCACTGACCTGATGACACAATCTGGACATTAAAAACGGGTCCATTAAAACTGATCCATTAAAAAAGGGAGCCTCGGCTCCCTTTTTTAATGCTGCGCGCTCTTTAAACGCACTTACAGGTCGTAATCAACAATCAGTGGCGCGTGATTCGAGAACACCTGACCGCGGTAGATAGACGCCGATTTAATGCTCTTACGCAGGTTAGCTGTGGTGATCTGGTAATCCAGGCGGGCACCTTCGTTCAGCTCTCTGGCCTTGTTATAGTCGGGCCACCAGGTGTATTGCTGATCCACATGGTTAACCTGACGGAAAGCATCCACATAGCCCATTTCGCCAACTACGTCTTCCATCCACTCACGCTCCTGAGGCAGGAAACCGGATACCTTCTGGTTCACATACCAGTTGCTCAGATCCACCGGCTTGTGAGCAATGCGTAACGGGCCACAGAAGATAAACTCACGACGCTTACGCAACGTTTTAGTGAAGTGACCTTTCAGCAGCCCCAGATACTCATCTTTTTCCTGCTGTGCTTCTTCGCTCTTCAGCCCCGACGGTACGCTCAGGGATGCAACGCTGACGTTGTCAAAGTCCGCCTGAATAAACCGACCATTAAAGTCACACTGCTCAAACCCCAGACCGGTCATGATCGCTTTAGGCATCACCCGGGTGTAGATCGCCACACCGCTGTAACCGTCTTCAAAGGCATCGAAGAAGTACGCTTCATAGCCGTCCGGATGGAAGCGTTTATCATCCAGCTGATACTCCTTGGCGCGCAGATCCTGCAGGCACACCACATCGGCGTCCTGTTGGACCATCCACTCAAAGAAACCATTGTCTGCAGCCTGTTCAATACCTTCAGTATTGAATGTGATGACGCGCATAGCTGAAAAACCCTGAATACGGCTGAATAATACGAATGGCGCATTGTACTGGGTTGGCGCGGAAATTTGAATCTATTTCCCCCATAGAGGGCAGCCGCGAAACCCTGTATCATACGCGCACTTTTTGAACAGCTATGCGGAGACCCCTGATGCAGGATTACCAGAGAGAATTTATTGAGTTCGCCATCGACAAAGAAGTACTGCGTTTTGGTGAATTTACCCTGAAATCTGGCCGCACCAGCCCGTACTTCTTCAACGCGGGTCTGTTCAACAGCGGCGAAGCCCTCGCCCGCCTGGGTAAATGCTACGCAGCGGCAATTCAGCAGTCCGGTATTGAGTACGATGTAATGCTGGGCCCTGCTTACAAAGGTATCCCTCTGGCCGCAGCAACCTGCGTTGCCCTGGCAACTGAGTTCGGTCAGGACGTGCCTTACGTATTCAACCGTAAAGAAGCCAAGAACCACGGTGAAGGCGGCAATCTGGTTGGCGCACCGCTGGAAGGCCGCGTACTGATCATCGATGACGTGATCACCGCCGGTACCGCGATTCGTGAAGTGATGGATATCATCAACCAGGCCGGCGCAACACCCGCCGGCACTCTGATCGCCCTGAACCGTCAGGAGAAAGGTAAAGGTGAACTGTCCGCGATTCAGGAAGTAGAACGCGACTACAACATGCCGGTTGCCAGCATTGTTGCGCTGGAAGATGTTCTGACATTCCTGACCGAAAAAGGCGGAATGGACGCGCAGATCGAAGCGATTAACGCTTACCGCGCACAATACGGCATCTGATCGGTTAATAACTGACCAGAAACGCAATAAATTAGCCCTTAAGCCCGTCATTCTATTGCATTTTTCCAAGCAGACGTGTTTAATAAGCGCCCGTTGCCCGGATAGCTCAGTCGGTAGAGCAGAGGATTGAAAATCCTCGTGTCGGTGGTTCGATTCCGCCTCCGGGCACCACTTTATTTTTAAGGCCTCGCTTCGTAGCGGGGCTTTTTAGTTTCTGGAGGTTCGTTAAGGCGTCCTCGTGTAGCCGCGCGGATTTTTTGGCAACGCTTTGCACACGTTTTGTCATAAGTGAAACTGCTTTTTCCTATTGCCTTGAACCTCAATCAATCACTCCAAAGTTCTTCGATCGATGTATGTTCTTAACTGAATATTTTGCTGCTTACTACCCAGCATCCTACATGCACAGGATGAGCGCATACAGTAAGTCGCCATATCCCCAAACTAGTGTACCGATTGTCGCCAGGGTTCTACCCTAATTTCACGGACACATCCAAAAAGAGGCATACTATGCCCATAAGGAGTGTTCATGACCAAACGTAGAAAATACAGCCCTGAGTTCAAGCGCGAAGCCATCGCGCTGACAAAGCAACCAGGCGTGAGTTGCCGCCAGATCGCTTTGGAGATCGGCATTAACCCCAACCTACTTAGTCGCTGGAAGCGTGAAGCGGAAGCCGCCACAAATAAAGCCTTTCAGGGTAGTGGTAGCCCCCGAGATGAAGAAGTTGCGCAGCTTAAACGTGAACTAGCCCGTGTTAAAAAGGAACGGGATTTTTTACGAGAAGCGGCAACGTTCTTCGCCAAGGAGTTACCTTAAGGTACCAAGCGATCCAGCGTTGCCGCAACGATTATCCAGTACGACTTATGTGTCGCTGCCTGCAAGTATCACCGAGTGGTTATTACGCTTGGTCATCGAGAAAACCATCACCTCGACAGGTTGAAAATGCCAGGCTAATCCAGCGAATCAGGATCATTCATACCGATAGCGGCGGCGTTATTGGGGCGCCTCGCATGCACGAAGACCTCCTTGCAGAGGGCGAGCTCCTTAGCTTAAACCGTGTCGCAAGGCTTATGGCTACTGAAGGACTACAGGGTTGGCCTCGGAAGAAAGGACGGGGTAGAAAGGCGGCATCACTACGACCTTTGGGGATTAGAAACCACCTGAAACGTGATTTCACAGCACTTGAGCCTGATACAAAATGGGTGACAGATATTACTGAGGTCAAAACACAGCAAGGTAAGCTCTACCTCTGCGTGGTGCTGGACCTGTTCAGTAAGCTAGTGATCGGCTGGTCGATGCATCATCGGCAGGATCGCCGCATGGTGATGCGGGCTGTAGAGATGGCGGTTTGGCAAAAACAGGGAGATGTCTCCTCTGTCCTACATTCAGATCGAGGGTCTCAGTTTACCAGTGGGGACTATCAACGCCTGCTGAAAGAGCATGGTTTGGTCAGCAGCATGAGTGCTGTTGGACATTGTGCTGATAATGCGGCCTGTGAGGGGTTCTTTGGGGTACTGAAACGTGAACGAATCAACCATCGAAAGTATCGCAAGAGCCGATATTTTTGAATATATCGAGCGGTTCCACAATCCAAGAATGAGACGTAGGCTAGCGGTGCAAGATCAGAAGTTTAACTCGTTTTTAAACCGTCCGTAGAAACGGGGTAGAACCCTTATCACCTTATAAAACGTACTGAGTACGCTATTAACCGGTTAACCGGCCAGTGCGCTCTGGCCGGTCGTCACTGCACAGTTACGTCCCTGACGCTTAGCCTGATAGAGACGTTGGTCAGCGATAGTCATCATACTGTCGAGGCTGTCTTCAGCACCAGGGATACAACTCACAGCGCCTAAAGAGATAGTGAGGAAGGCAGCTACATCACTGTGCTGGTTGGGGATCTGCAACGCCGCCAGACCTGTCCTGACCCGCTCCGCCATCTCTGCCGCTGCGTCAGGAGCCGTTCCGGAACAGATCACAGCAAACTCCTCTCCGCCAACCCGGAAAGCATAGTCATTACCACGACGACAGAGCGCCTGCAGCTCAGCACTAACCTGACGCAGAGCGTGATCACCCTGAGCGTGGCCATAGTGGTCATTAAGACGCTTGAAATGATCAATGTCGAACAACAGCAAGGTCAGATAATGCTGATCGCGGCGCGCCCTGTGAAGCTCCCGATCAAAAATCTCTTCAAAATGGCGCCGGTTATAAAGGCCGGTCAGCTGATCCGTGATCGACAACGCCTCCAGCTTACGGTTGGCTTCGCGTAACTCCGCTTCTGCCACCATCCGGGCACGGCGTTCACGCATCAGATTCAGGGTGCGGGAAGACAGACTGTCGTACATATTGAGAACGATATCGATCAGCAGGCTCACCGAGTCATTCATCTCCTCTTCAGCCAGATGCTTCGCCTCTGCGATAGACGCCCCCTGCTCCATCGCATGAATCGCAATCGCCAGCCGCTTATCGTCATCGATGATGTGAAACGCCAGCCAGCGGATCAGAAAGCGGACGATATCCTCGATCACATCATGCAGGGGTTTATCCGCATCACGCTCTTTGATTTCCAACACCTGAGGCAGAAAAGAGGTATGGTTTTTCCGGTGTGCGCTGACCCATTCGTCATCCTGCAGATGCTCAGCCCAGACTTTTTCTTCCGCAGCAAAATGATAGTCAGCGTAGGCGGCCAGTTCGGCAAAGGCTTCATTGACCGCCAGTTCTTCATTATGAACCAGTGTATTTACCAGCTTGTTGATCAGAACAATGAGCATCTTATGCTGCTCATCGACTTCCTCAATGCCAGTTTCAAAGCTTTTGTTCCATGGAAAAACCTCGATGTAATCGAGGGAGGTATTCTGAGAGTCTGAGTTGTGCATTCAGCGTTCACTGCTTACCGAACTGCCGTGAGGCAACAAGGCTATGAATCGTTATTATTATCCGTGCTTAAAGCGCACCGGTGATCCTGCTTCCGGGCATAGACACACACTTTGTGTGTATTCGTACAAGTGTAACAAAATGAACACCGAAAAGGGTGGCAACGGATCAATCAATACTCAGAACCTTTAACAGGCTTTCAGGTTATCAGTGATAGGGGGTGGTTAAGACTGACTGAAACAAAAAAGCCGCCCAGGCAGGCGGCTTTTGAAATATATCGGGCTTAGCCAACAATACCAACGCCATGATCGACATAGTGAATGCTACCAGAAGTGCCTTTGGAGAGATCACTCAGGTAATACAAAGCAGCACCACCCACCTCTTCGATCGTTGGGAGCTGATGATCCACCGCTTTTTTCTGGTTATATTCCAGCATCGCATCAAAGTCTTTAATCCCGCCTGCGGCACGGGTAGCGATAGTTCCTGGCGAGATGCAGTTTACCCGGATATGGCGAGAACCCAGATCACGGGCCAGATAGCGGGTTGCCGCTTCCAGTGCTGCTTTAGCACAACCCATAATGTTGTAATCACCGGTCGCCAATGCGCTACCCAGGTAGGAGAAGTTAATCATAGATCCGCCATTCTTCATCAGATCTTTGGCTAACGATGCCATATGAATGAAGGAGAAGCAGGACACATCCATCGCTTGCAGGAAGCCATCACGTGAGCACTCAGAGATAGGTGCATGGAGATCTTCAAGCGGACAGAAGGCCAGAGAGTGCACCAGACCGTCCAGCGTCCCCCAGGACTCCTCAATGGCTCTGAACAGATCGATCATCTGTGACTCCTGCGTCACATCAAGCGGCATGATAATGGACGCCTCAAGCTCCTCAGCCAACGGACGCACAAAGCGCTCGGCTTTATCATTCAGATAAGTAATCGCCAGCTCGGCACCCTGTTCATGTAGTTTTTTCGCAACGCCGTAAGCAATACTCTTATCATTGGCGATGCCCACCACCAGGACTTTCTTACCTGCCATCAGTAATTCAGACATATCTGCCTCACTTAAACATTATTAATCAATGCGTTAAAAGATCTGAACAGCCTACTCGCAGAACCTCAAACGGATATGCCTGATTCGCTCAGAAACCTATTGTGCAACCGCACAATTCATATAGGCATTATATCGACCTAAGTATTACAAAATGAGGTCAGTGCACCCCAGATTGGGGAGGGGAAAGGAAACGAGGCTTGTGGTGAACATTATTCAATAATGTAGGGTGCAATAGCGCCAGCGTATTGCATCAATCACCTCTTATAAGCGGTGCGTTGTCACGCACCCTACGAGTCTCGATAAGATTTTGTGGGAGGCGCGCCCCCGGGCCAAGAGAGCTTCATCGCGGCTGGAAGCCCCTCCTACATCATAATCAAAACGGTTCTCGTTCTTCGCTTTTTCGAGCCACTCGCGAACATTGCTTGCAATGCGGTCGAGCGAGGAAGGCTTGCCTTCCGGTCCAGCCACTGTCATCGCCACCGCCCAGAAACGAAAAAAACCCAGCACAACGTGCTGGGGTTTTCTCTTAATTAGGTGCTTGGCGATGACCTACTCTCACATGGGGATACCCCACACTACCATCGGCGCTAAGACGTTTCACTTCCGAGTTCGGTAAGGGATCGGGTGGTTCCATCTCGCTATGGTCGCCAAGCAAAACTGGTTGCTCTTGACGCGTTGCGTCTGATTGAATCCTGTGTCTTACGAGAGTCTGTACAAACTCTAATCCTTCGTCTGACCTGATTGTTTTCTTCAATCAACTCAGCATGTATCTATCAGCTTTCTTCAAACGCTTTTGGCGTTATATGGTCAAGCCTCACGAGCAATTAGTACTGGTTAGCTCAACGCCTCACAACGCTTACACACCCAGCCTATCAACGTCCTGGTCTTGAACGGCTCTTCAGGGGACTCAAGGTCCCAGTGAGATCTCATCTTGAAGGGGGCTTCCCGCTTAGATGCTTTCAGCGGTTATCCTGTCCGAACATAGCTACCCGGCAATGCCACTGGCGTGACAACCGGAACACCAGAGGTTCGTTCACTCCGGTCCTCTCGTACTAGGAGCAACTCTTCTCAAATCTCAAACGTCCACGGCAGATAGGGACCGAACTGTCTCACGACGTTCTAAACCCAGCTCGCGTACCACTTTAAATGGCGAACAGCCATACCCTTGGGACCGGCTTCAGCCCCAGGATGTGATGAGCCGACATCGAGGTGCCAAACACCGCCGTCGATGTGAACTCTTGGGCGGTATCAGCCTGTTATCCCCGGAGTACCTTTTATCCGTTGAGCGATGGCCCTTCCATTCAGAACCACCGGATCACTAAGACCTACTTTCGTACCTGCTCGACGTGTCTGTCTCGCAGTCAAGCGCGCTTATGCCTTTATACTCGTTGCATGATTTCCGACCATGCTGAGCGCAC
>CAXXNC010000001.1:587500-1150000 GCA_963669425.2 uncultured Amphritea sp. | reverse complement strand
AGGAAGCTTTAGCTTCCTGTCCAGTCACCGGTCTCGCCACTCAAAAACTCCTACGCGTTTTTGTTTTCTTCGTCCTCTTTCATCGCCTGCTCGAACTCTTCGTCCAGCTCTTCTTCTGCTTCCGGCTTTTTACGCTTCACAATAATAGCGAGCACAATACCCAGCTCGAACAGCAACCACATCGGCACTGCCAGCAAGGTTTGGGAGATAACATCCGGAGGTGTCAGCAACATACCCAGAACGAAACAGCCAACAATAACGTAGGCGCGTTTAGCCCGCAGGCTCTGAACATCGGTCGCACCACTCCAGACCAGCAGCAATGTTGCGATAGGAATCTCAAACACCACACCGAAGGCGAAGAAGATCTTCAGCACAAAGTTGAGATAACTGCTGATATCGGTCATCACTGCAACGCTTTCTGGACCAACACTGGTAAAGAAACCAAAGATCAGCGGAAATACAACAAAGTATGCAAACGCGATACCTGAGTAGAACAGCACAATGCTGGATGCCAGCAGAGGCACGGCCAGTCGCTTCTCATGCTTATACAGGCCCGGAGAGATGAACCCCCAGATCTGATGCAGGATGAATGGCATGGCCAGGAAGATCGACAACACCAGCGTCAGTTTAAATGGCGCAAAGAACGGTGATGTCACATCCGTCGCGATCATACTTGTACCTTCCGGCAACAAGGATGTCAGCGGTTCTGACAGCATCTCATAAAGATGGTTGGCAAAGTAAAACAGCCCAAGGAAGATGACCAGGATCACCAGCAACGCCCGCATCAGGCGGCTGCGCAGCTCTACCAGATGCGAAATAAAGGGTTGTTCCTCATCCTGCTCAGGCAGGTCGTGATTAGGATCGATCATCGGCCTTCGGCTTCGGTTGGCTATCAGTTACTGCATCATCAGCAGAGGCTTTGGATTCATCTGCGTTGGATTCAGGTGAGGATACGCTGTTGGCCAGCGGTGAGTTGCTGCCCAGAGGGTCGGTGAAAGGCTCGCGCATCTCATCCAGCTCTTTGTCCAGCTCTTCTTTCTGCATAGCGACCTGACGCTTCATTTCATCAAGTCGCAGCTCTTCATTGATTTCTGCCTGAATACCGCCAAGCGTACGCCGGGCTTTACCCACCCAGAGGCCGACGGTCCGGGCTGCGATCGGAAGTTTATCCGGACCCAGCACTACCAGACCGACTACAGCAATAATCAGGAGCTCTGCAAAGCCGATATCAAACATCGCTTGCTACCTGCTTATTTGTCAGCTTTAGGCTCTTCTTTTGCCTGCTCTTTTGCCTGTGCTTTATCAGCATCAGCAAAGTCAGCATCGTTTTCCAGCTGTTTGTCGTCGTCTTTCGGCTCTTCGTTAACGGCCTTCTTGAAACCTTTAACAGCACCGCCCAGATCACCACCGATGTTGCGCAGCTTCTTAGTGCCGAACAGCAGGATGACGATTACCAGAATAATTGCCAGTTGCCAAAGACTGATACCACCTAACATATTGTCGTTCTCCGTCGTCGTTAATGACAGTATTCTGCCACTTCTTATATTTGATTCATCTGACCCGACTCAGTTGCACTGTTCACAGCACAACGGCAGATCTTATTTATTTGTTCTTGACGCCTTCTCTTCGATACCGGACATATCAAAGCGACGTGCTAATTCTACCAAAACGGCTTCCGGCCGTTCTCCTAAATGCGACAAAGCCACCAGTGTATGAAACCAAAGATCTGCGGTTTCATAGATAACTTCTTTATTATCACCGCTTTGCTGGGCATCTTTGGCTGCCAGAATGGTCTCTGTCGCCTCTTCGCCGACCTTCTCAAGGATCTTATTCAGACCCTTGGCATGCAAACTTGCGACATAAGACTTGTCGGAGGTGGCCGCTTTACGCTGCTCCAGAATATCACCCAGCTGGGTCAGTACATCACTCATGCTATGCCTTATTTATCGTAAATTTGCTTAGGATCTTTCAACACAGGCTCAACTGCAACCCACTCGCCATCCTGATAGGTTTTATAGAAACAGTTCTCGCGACCGGTATGGCATGCAATGCCACCCAGTTGCTCAACCTTCATCAGAATGACATCGTCATCACAATCCAGGCGAATCTCATGCAGTTGCTGTACATGACCGGAATCTTCGCCTTTGCGCCACAATTTCTGACGGGAGCGGGACCAGTAAATCGCGCGCTGCTCCTGCACGGTCAGCGCCAGCGCTTCACGGTTCATCCAGGCCACCATCAGAACCCGACCGGTCTCATGGTCCTGAGCGATCGCCGGTACCAGTCCATCGCTGTTCCATTTAATCTGATCTAACCACTGTTCTGACATAACTGCATTCTTCTCTTATCAGGCGAGCAAGGATAACCGATCCCCGCTATGTCTGCTATCCCCGTAAAATGGGGCTCTGCAAGACTAATTGTTTATTGTTTCATTTCATCGACGCAGTAATAGCACCGCGCCAACGCCACCCAGCAACCAACTGATCGCCGGCAGCTGCTCAAGCATATCCATTGGCTGATCCATAGCAAATGCCGCCGCGGCCAGCAGCGCAACCACACCAAACCAGCGATTTTTACTGCTTTGCTGCTGTTTTACTTCCTCCCGGGCAACCGCCAGTGCCAGCATATCCCGGCGTCGGTTATCATCCAGGTTCTTCAGCTGATGCAGCGCCTCGTAGGCCATCTGCGGCAGGTGCGGCATCTTGTCGAGCCAGTCCGGTGCCTGCTGTTTCATAGAACGGTAGACTGCTTTTGGTCCCATCCGTTCTTTCATCCAGCGTTCCAGGAACGGCTGAGCCGTTTGCCACAGGTCCAGATCCGGGTAGAGCTGACGCCCCAGTCCCTCAATATTCAGCAAGGTTTTCTGCAGCAGTACCAACTGTGGCTGCACTTCCATATTAAAACGACGTGCAGTCTGGAACAGCCCCATCAGCACCAGGCCGAAAGAGATATCCTTAAGCGGCTTTTCAAAAATCGGTTCGCAGACACTGCGAATTGAGGTCTCAAACGCCTGCACATCGGTATCTTCAGGCACCCAGCCGGAATCGATATGTAATTGTGCAACCATGCGATAGTCACGTTTAAAAAAGGCCAGAAAGTTGCGCGCCAGATAACTCTGATCTTCAGTCGATAGCGAACCGACAATACCGAAGTCCACCGCGATATATTGGGGCGATGATGGGTTCTCTCTGGATACAAAAATATTGCCCGGGTGCATATCCGCATGGAAGAAACTGTCGCGGAACACCTGGGTAAAGAAGATCTCTACGCCCTGCTCTGCCAGCTTTTTCATATCGGTATTCTGTGCATTGAGCTGATCAACATCCGCTACCGGAATACCATGAATACGCTCCATGACCAGCACATTCTGACGGGTCAGATCCCAGAAGATCTCAGGTACATAAAGAATCGGAGAGTTTTCGAAATTACGACGGATCTGGGAACAGTTGGCGGCTTCTTTGCGCAGATCCAGCTCATCAAAAATGGTGGTCTCATAATCGGCGACAACCTCTACCGGACGCAGACGACGACCTTCCGTCCAGAGGGTTTCCACCAGATGTGCCAGAGTGTACAGGAGGGCCACATCTTTACGGATGGTTTTGTCGATACCAGGCCGGATCACCTTAACGACAACTTCTTCACCGTTATACAGCAACGCCTCATGGACCTGAGCAACCGAAGCAGACGCCATCGGTTCAGCGTTAAACTCCGCGAACACTTCATCGACCGGTGCATCCAGCGCTTTCTCTATCAGCTGTTGCGCATAATCACCGGCAAAAGGAGGGACATTATCCTGTAGTTTCTTCAGCTCCAGCGCCAGATCATCCGACAGCAGATCACGCCGGGTCGACAGCATCTGTCCGAATTTAATAAAGATCGGACCCAGCTCTTCCAGTGCCAGTCGCAGACGCTCGCCCTGAGAACGGGAGCCCACCGGAATAAAGTAACGCCATACCATCAAAGTCAGCAGCAGCCGGGCGTACCAACGCAGATTGATATGGTCAAAGAAGGTATCCAGCCGGTATTTGGCAAAGATCCGTGCAATTTTGAACAGTCGGAGTAAACGTCGCACCGGGTTATTTCCGTAAATCAGTTGATTGGCGGCCAGCAAAGGGCTGCCATATTGCCCGCTCTACCCAGGAAGGTAAAGCGCTGATAAAACCCGGCTATAGTACAGTACCTGCGCCTGTAAATCTTTAACCCAGCTCAATCCGGTTGCGGCCGTCACCCTTGGCACGATAGAGCGCCCGGTCAGCACGCTCAAACAGAGCATCCAGGGACTCATCCAGCGTAATCTCAGCGACCCCGAACGACATGGTGATCTGCACCGGCTTACCGTGAAAATTAAACGGGCTGTTTTCAATGCTCTGGCGAATTTTTTCCACCGCCTTTTTCGCCTCATGAGCCCCCGTGGAAGGCATCAGAATAACGAATTCCTCACCGCCATAACGGGCCACAAAATCCGTTGCACGGCTCTGACGCGAGAGAATGTTGGCAATAAGACGCAGCACTTTGTCGCCGGCCAGATGCCCGAAGCTGTCATTGATACGTTTGAAGTGATCGAGGTCGCATACAACAATCGAAAATTGCTGCTGGTAGCGTTTCCAGCGCTCAAATTCAGACTGAATCTGCTCATCATAACCGGCCCGGTTCGGCAGAGATGTCAGCGGATCGGTCAGCGCTTTAAGATGCTCAGCATCCATATGCGCCTTCATCTGCTGAGACTCCTCCTCCATCTGCTCAAGACGGTCATTCATGCGCTCATAACGTTCCATGAGGACCTTCTCACGGGCTTCCTCATTACGCTTGAACACATCAACGGACTTCACAATATTCATCAACTGGGAAGAGACTTCATTTTTCAGCTGCAGCAGATCTTTCGATGAACTGACCGCATGATGAATCGCCTGAACATCCTGATGAATTTCCTGACTAAGCTGAGCCACTTCGCTACCACCAGCCTGTTCATCCTTCTGACTCTCAATCAGGAAGGACTGTACCTCTGCCAGTTGCTCGGTCAGATTCAGCAGGTAGTTTTCAAAATCCACACTACTGTAGGTGCCTACCTTAGCGATCAGTTGAATCACACTCTGAATAATCTGCGGCAGATCATGCAGAGCGATACCTTTCTCAATCGTCCGCACTAAGACTCTGGCGGCAGGCATTTCATCTTTGGGGATATGCAGCCCTGACAACAGCGTCAGCAATTCAGCACCGATCTGCTGCAACAGAAACTCTTCATCAGCACTGCTCAGATCGTTACTGTCATCAACCTGAACAGGCTGAGAGGCAGGCTCTGATGATTCCCCTGGATTGAGTAACGGCCCCTGCAAAGCGACCATATCGTTGATTACCGAAGGCAGACCAACAGGTTTGATTCGCAGATCATCCAGACGCCCTTCAATCCCTTTCAGAACGTTATGGCTATTATCATTATTCAGCTGACTCCGGAGCTGGCGGACCCATTTATACAGTGACTGCAATAACTCACCGCTATTACGCTCCTGTACCTGATCCAGGTTGCGAAGCTCTTTCTCGATAACTTTGAGAGCGCTCTTATACTGACGACCGAGATCATTCTGCTTCAGCTGCTGACACAGGCTGGCCATAGCCCGGTCCAGAAGGTCTGACCGTCCCTCGAGGGCAACAGTCATCTGAGCGACCAGGTGCTGCAGGGATCTGTCATCCAACTGCGCCTGCATCCGGTCCATATCCACAGCTAATCGCTTGTATTTCTCTTTCCAGTCGTCCTGGTTCATTACTTACCCACTCTAACCGCGCTGAATAACCCTTCAATGTTAGGACAAAGCATTACCCGGTTGCTATAGCCTTTGTGACCTAATCTACTCATTCTGAAATAAAAAAAGCCGCACAGGGCGGCTTTTTCAGACTTATACAGGTTATTGTGCAGAGCGTTCTTTCTCGATCAGATACTCAGCAACACGCAGCATACCGGCGTGACCACCCGCTGTTTCAGCGGTGATACGGTATTTACCGTTGACCACCAGGGTCGGCACGCTCTGAATACCGTAAGCGGTCAGTTTAGATGCACCTTGATTCATACGCATATTCACCGCAAACGAATTATTCATTTTCATAAATTTCGCTTTATCTACACCCAGATCAGCATAGAAATCCGCCAGATCTTCCAGACTACGGAAACGGCGACGCTCTTTATGCAGGGCATCGAAAGTTGGCTGGTGAGTGGTATCAATCACTTTCAGCAGATCTGCAGAGTAGTAGGCCCGGGCCAGCGGTTCCCAGGAACGGGAGAATACAACCGGTACCCGCACAAAATTAACATCTTCTGGCTGTTTAACAGTCCAGCTATGCAGCAGTGGTTCAAAGCTGGCGCAGTGTGGACACAGGTAACCAAACGCCTCAACAACCTCGACTTTATTTTTGTCGGTGGTCGGTACCGCGACCGGCAGTACTTCGTAGTGAGTACCTGCTTTATATTCTGCGGCAACAGCCATCATTGAGCTGAACAACAGCACTAAACCCAGACCCAGCTTCTTAAACATTCTTCTTCTCCAACAGGAAACTTTCAAACTGCAGTAATGACCCTGAAATATGCGGTAAGTTCCGCATTATGACAACGGTCTCAGCAGGATTTTTTTCGACTTAACCGCAAACAGAAACAATCAGCCAATAAAAAAGGCAGCCTAAGCTGCCTTTCTTGAATCAGGGCTGAATATTAACGCAGACCCTGAATGTAGCTGGATACCGCCTGGATCTCTTTATCGCTCAGTTTAGCAGCGATATCACGCATCATGCGCTGAGGATCGTTCATACGGCTTTCTACACGGAAGTTTTTCAGCTGAGCCTCAGTGTACTGAGCGTGCTGACCTGCCAGCTGTGGGTAACCTGCAGACTCGATACCTTCGCCGGAAGGACCGTGACAAGCTGTACATGCAGCAACGCCTTTAGACTGGATACCGCCGCGGTAGATTTTTTCGCCCGCTTCAACCAGATCGGCTTTTGCAGCACCTGGCTGTACGTTATTAGACGCGAAGTAAGCAGAGATGTTTTCCAGATCCTGCTCGCTCAGACCGTTCAGCATACCGGTCATTTCTACTACCTGGCGCTCACCTGACTGAATATCTTTCAGCTGCTTCAGCAGGTAGCTCTCGTTTTGGCCCGCCAGTTTAGGAAAGTTGCCTACAGCGCTGTTACCATCAACACCGTGACACGCAGCACAGATTGCAGTTTTGGCTTGTCCTGCAGCAGCATCACCCGCCGCCTGTGCAACACCCGTGATTCCCACGCTTACCAGTAAGGCGATCAGTAATTTATTCATCGACTAATCCAGACTCTTGCTTTAATTGCGAACGGTTTCTGCTGCAATCTGAAACCTCACCAGATTGTATTCAGCACGACCTCACCAACACCCGGACTGGCTTAATAAACCCGCCACGGGTAAAATTCCGGCGGCATTATAACCTAATATCCCCACAAACTGGAACGATAAAGTCTGTTTAAACAGGCCGATAGGCAAAAAGTATATGTCTCAGCAACAAATTCAGTACCATCTGACCCGCTTTAACACCAGCGCCAGCAAGCTCAGCCAGTGTCCGGCCGACGAAGGTGCCGAGGTGGCTTTTGCCGGTCGTTCCAATGCCGGTAAGTCCAGCGCAATCAATACACTGACCAACGCCAAGCTGGCCCGCACCAGTAAAACACCGGGCCGCACCCAGCTGATTAACTTCTTCGATACCCATATCGAAAACGTGCGTCTGGTCGATCTGCCGGGTTATGGCTACGCCAAGGTACCGGTAGCAATGAAGGAACACTGGCAGAAACATCTGGACGATTATCTGCAGAATCGCGACTGCCTGCGCGGCGTGGTACTGCTGGTTGATATCCGTCACCCACTGAAAGAGTTTGATCAGATGATGATTCAGTGGTGTCAGGAAGCGGACATGCCGCTGCACATTCTGCTGACTAAAGCGGATAAACTGAAAAAAGGCCCGGCCCAGAACACCGTACTGGCTCTGAAACGGGATCTGGATGTGAAGAACAACCCGCTGATCACGGTGCAGAGCTTCTCCGCCCTGAAAGGCACCGGCGTTGACCAGCTACGCATCCGTCTGAACGACCTGTTGCTGGGCGATGAGACCGAAGAGAACGAAGCTGAATAAATTGCTACAAGGTAAATAATCAGAATCACCATGGGCTTTAGCCCATGCGAGGCGCGTAAAACGGCGGTCATTTCGCAAATTATCGCCGTTTTGCTATGCCGACGCTGAAAATGGCTGCGCCGTATGTTAACGATCTGAGTCAGTAGCAATATCTATCACTACAGAGTGATCAGCCCGCTTAACCATGGACAGCGTCCATGCGAGACAATAAAAAAGCGCCCATTTCACACAATGGGCGCTTTTTTATCAGGCGACTCCAGAAATGGCCGCACCAGATCAGGGGAGGATCTGAGGCCTTCAGCCATTTCTGGATATCTGATCAAAAGGAAGCTCCCGGAGCCGGTAAGGGGAAGACCAGTTCTGAGAGCTTCAACGCATGCTTGTTATATGAGAGCCAAACCTTGGCAAGGGCTTGAAGATGACTCTCACATTCTCTGAACACCGGATTCCGGAAAAGTTCCCAAACGAAATACTCAGATATTTCCGGGGCGGCACGGCCCTTTAAATTCCGGGATCAGTGCGCCTGATCCCAGTTATCACCGACACCCGCTTCCACCAGCAAAGGCACATCCAACTGTGCGGCATCCTGCATCTGCTGCACCAGTTCTGCGGCAACCGCATCCACCTGTGCTTCCGGTACTTCCAGAATCAGTTCATCGTGTACCTGCATAATCATACGGGCACCGCTGTCACTGCTGCGTAGCCAGTCATCCACACGAACCATCGCCTTCTTAATGATATCCGCTGCAGTACCCTGCATCGGCGCGTTGATCGCGGTACGCTCTGCTGCCTGTCGGCGCATGGCATTCCGGGCTTTAATTTCTGGCAGATACAAGCGACGGCCAAACAACGTCTCAACATAACCCTTTTCAGCCGCCTGAGTGCGGATATCATCCATGTAGCGCTGTACACCCGGATAGGTCTCGAAATAGTGGTCGATGTACTGCTGTGCTTCGTTCCGACCGATACCCAGTTGCTTACCCAGACCGAAGGCAGACATACCATAGATCAGACCGAAGTTGATCGCCTTGGCGCTGCGACGCTGGTCACTGCTGACCTGATCCAGCGGTACCTTGAATACCTCTGCAGCCGTTGCCTTGTGGATATCTTCGCCCTGAGCAAAGGCATTCAACAGCCCTTTATCCTGAGACAGGTGCGCCATAATGCGCAACTCGATCTGAGAGTAATCCGCCGCCACCAGCTTGTAACCTTCCGGTGCAACAAACGCCTGACGAATACGACGCCCTTCCGTGGTACGGATTGGAATATTCTGCAGGTTAGGATCTGTCGAGGAGAGACGCCCGGTCGCCGTCACCGCCTGATGATAGGAGGTGTGAATACGGCCCGTGGCCGGATTAATCATCTGCGGCAGCTTATCGGTATAGGTGCTCTTCAGCTTACTCAGGCCACGATGCTCGATAATAAGCTTCGGCAGCGGGTAATCCAGCGCCAGCTCCTGTAGCACCTCTTCCGCTGTCGATGGCGCGCCTTTCGGTGTTTTCTTAATCACCGGCAGCTTCAGCTGCTCGAACAGAATCTCCTGCAGCTGTTTTGGTGAACTGAGGTTAAACGGTCCACCCGCCAGTTCGTGAGCCTGCGCTTCCAGTTCTGCCAGACGGGCACCGTGCTCCATACTCTGCTGCGCCAGCTGACTGGCATCAACCAGAGCACCCTGCTGCTCCATCCGCGCCAGTACAGGAATCACTGGCCGCTCAATATCGCTGAACACCTGCTCCAGCGTACTGTCTTTTTCCAGCTTGGCATTCAGAGTCTGGTGTAGACGCAGAGTGATGTCCGCATCTTCTGCGGCATAAGGCGCCGCCTGTTCCATCTCGATCTGGTTAAAAGTCAGCTGCTTCTTGCCCTTACCCGCAATCTCTTCAAACTTGATGGTTTTAAGATCCAGATAGTGCTCCGCCAGCGCATCCATATTATGGCGGGTGGCGGTGGAATTCAGCGCGTAGGACTCCAGCATGGTGTCATAAGCCACACCTTTCAGCTCGATATCGTACCGTGCCAGTACGTTCATATCGTACTTAATATGCTGACCGACTTTTTTGTGTTCATCACTTTCCAGCAACGGCTTCAGCTGCGCCAGCACATCATTACGATCCAGCTGCGCCGGAGCACCCATATAATCATGCGCAACCGGCAGATAGGCAGCCTTGCCCGGTTCAATCGCAAACGACAGACCGATCAGATTGGCTTCCATATAGTTCAGACTGTCGGTTTCGGTATCGAAGGCAAACAGTTCGGCATTGTTCAACGTCTCCAGCCAGCGATCAAAGTGAGCCTGATCCAGAATGGTTTCATACTCGACTTCAGTCGGCGCAGGAATGACTTCATCATCCGCTTCGTCAACAGCTGGCTCGGCATCAGCATCCAGATCTTTTACCCAGGTACGGAATTCACACTGTTTAAACAGCTCCAGCAGCGCCGCATTATCCGCCTGCGGTACGGGGACATCGTCGACTGCCAGTTCCAGCTCCAGATCGGTTTTAATCGTCGCCAACAGGTAGGAAAGTTCCGCCTCTTCGCGATTATCCTCAAGTTTTTTCGCCATGGTTTTAGAGCCACGGAAGCCCAGATCAGCGATCTTATCCAGATTGTTGTACAGATCACTGATACCGCCGATACCCTGCAACAATGCCAGCGCGGTTTTCTCACCCACACCCGGTACGCCGGGAATGTTATCGACCTTATCGCCCATCAGCGCCAGATAATCGATGATCAGTTCCGGCGGAATACCAAACTTGTCTTTGACCCCATCGATATCCATCGCCGTGTCATTCATGGTGTTGATCAGGCTAACGTGCTGATCCACCAGCTGAGCCATATCTTTATCACCGGTGGATATCACGGTATCCAACCCTTTTGCACTGGCTTCCCGGGCCATAGTACCGATCACGTCATCGGCCTCGACACCTTCTACGGCAATCAGCGGAAAACCCATTGCCCGGACAATATTATGAATCGGTTCAATCTGCGCCCGCAGATCGTCGGGCATCGGTGGCCGTTGCGCTTTGTACTCCGGGTAGATCTCATCACGGAAGGTTTTGCCTTTGGCATCAAACACAACCGCCACCGGGCTTTGTGGATATTGTTTGATCAGACTGCGCAGCATGCTGGTCACCAGTCGCACGGCACCGGTCGGCGTGCCGTCGGAGGTACGCATATCAGCCTGTTGAGAGGCAAAGAAAGCACGGTACAGATAAGAGGAACCGTCGACTAAGATAATAGGTGAAGTATTTGCACTCATAATGTTGCAGTCATTGTCCTTGAGGCGATATGTTAGCGATAGATCGCTCATGATATTAGATTACCCGCCATCACAGAAGAGGCGGAGCCGGTCTGTTAAGTCCGGGCCTGTTAAACTATGCCCCGCTAACAGATCCTGAGGAGGAAGCATGAAAAAGTTTCTGATACTGGCAGCGCTGCTCACCGCATTTGCACAGGTGCCGGCGGCGGTAGCCGAGCCTGCACCGGAATTTGATGACAACGAACCGGTGGTCACCATCCGTCAGGGCAAGAAAGCGACCTATTACGAATACCGGGTAAATGGCATATTAAAAGAGATAAAAGTGGAACCTGTGGTCGGTAAGACTTACTATCTGGTGCCAACCGATGATGGTGAATTTGCCCGCTTCGATGATTCGACACTGATGTTGCCGAAGTGGATTATTTTCAGCTGGTAATCAGCGCTGGTATAGATAAGGTTTTATGGCTGTATACACCACTGTCAGCAAGCAGGATCTGCTGACCTTGCTCCAGGATTTTGATCTTGGCGAACTGGTCGACTTTCAGGGTATCGAAGGCGGCATCGAAAACACCAACTATTTCGTCACGCTTAGCAGCAGTGAAGGGCAGCAGGAGTATGTACTCACTCTGTTCGAAGAGCTGGGCATGGAAGAGATGCCCTACTTCGTCGAGCTGACCACCTGGCTGGCTGATCGTGGTGCCGCGGTACCTTTCCCTTATAAAGACCGTAACGGCATCGCGCTGAAGCAGTTGCACGGCCGTCCTGCCCTGTTACAACCGCGTCTGCCCGGTGGCCATATTGAAACCCTGACAGCGGATCACTGCGCGCAGATCGGTCAGGCGCTGGCAGAATTTCACAATGCCGGCCGGGATTTCTATCTCAAACGCCAGGCCCACCGTGGCGTATTCTGGTGGCGCCGCGAATCCCAACAGATCGCCCGTAAGCTAAGCACTGACGATGCTGCACTGCTGACCCGCGAAGTCGAGCTGTTTGATGAACTGCGCGATCAACCCTGGAAGCTGCCAATTGGTGCGATCCACGGCGACCTGTTCTTTGATAATGCCCTGTTCGAAGGCGATCAACTGAGCGCGATTCTGGATATCTACAATGCCTGTACCGGCTACCTGCTCTACGATCTGGCGATTGTTGCCAACGACTGGTGCGTCAACAGCGACGGCAGTATCGATAGCGAACGGGAACAGGCTCTGCTGAACGCCTATAACGAAGTCCGCCCATTTGAAGACAACGAATACAAAGCCTGGCCGCAACTGGTCCGTACCGCTGCCATGCGCTTCTGGCTATCACGCCTGATTCCGGCACTGGACCCTGATTCGACTCAGAAGATTAAAGATCCGGATGAGCTGAAGCGGATTCTGATTGAACGCATCGAGAATCCGGCTGAGCTGCCACGGTAAAACCGTGGCGAGTGGCGAGTGGCGAGTGGCGAGTGGCGAGTGGCGAGTGGCGAAAAGCATAATCCGCACTTTTCACGCCTTTTCCAGCTAGTCTCGTTTACGAGACGATCCAGCTACTCGCAAGCATTGCCCTGCAATGCGGTCTAGCCAGGAAGGCTTTGCCTTCCGATCTCGCCACCGCGATGCCACTGGCCTCCGGCCAGTCACATCGTTATAATCCCTGAATATTTATACAGCAATCTGAAGAATCCCCATGGACGTATCCCATCTCCTCGATTCCCTCAATGAAGCCCAGCGTGAAGCCGTATCTGCCCCGGCCTGCAATATGCTGGTACTGGCCGGTGCCGGTTCCGGTAAGACCCGGGTACTGGTACACCGTATCGCCTGGCTGATCCAGACCGAGGGGATGTCGCCCTACTCCATCATGGCGGTAACCTTTACCAACAAGGCCGCGCGGGAGATGCGTGGCCGGATCGAAGAGCTGATGGGCATTAACCCCGGCGGCATGTGGGTAGGTACCTTCCACGGACTGGCGCACCGTATTCTGCGTGCGCACTGGCGCGATGCCGGTCTGGTGGAAAACTTCCAGATTATGGATTCCGATGATCAGCTGCGCCTGATCAAACGTCTCAGCAAAGAGATGAATCTGGACGACAGCCGCTGGCCGGCCAAGCAGTTCCAGTGGTATATCAACGCTCAGAAGGATGAAGGTCTGCGCGCCCGTCATATCGAGCCCGGCGGCGATCCCTACGCCCAGATGATGGTGAATATGTACCAGGCCTACGAAGATGCCTGCGACCGCGGTGGCATGGTGGATTTCGGAGAGCTGCTATTACGCTGCCTGGAACTGCTGCGCAATCATCCAGCACTGCTGAATCACTATCAGGAACGCTTCCAATACATTCTCGTGGACGAGTTCCAGGACACCAACTCCATTCAGTACGCCTGGCTGAAACTGCTTTGCACGCCGATGGATCCGCGTCAGCCACTGCCTGAGAAGCTGATGGCTGTAGGCGATGATGACCAGTCCATTTACGGCTGGCGAGGCGCCAAAATCGAGAACATTCAGCGCTTCAATGAGGACTTTGTTGCCACACTGGTGGTGCGACTGGAGCAGAACTACCGCTCCACCAACACCATCCTGCAGGCCGCCAACGAGGTAATCCGCAACAATCAGGGTCGTCTCGGTAAAGAACTGCGTACCGACCAGCCGGATGGTGAGCAGATCTCCCTGTACGCGGCCTTTAACGAACAGGATGAATCCCGCTTTATCGTCGATCAGATCGACAGCTGGGTACAACAGGGCAACCTGCGCAGCGAAACGGCGATCCTGTACCGTTCCAACGCTCAGTCCCGAGTGCTTGAGGAAGCCTTGATCCGCGCCGGTATGCCGTATCGCATCTACGGCGGTCAGCGCTTCTATGACCGTCTTGAGATCAAGAACGCTCTGGCCTATCTGCGCCTGCTGAGCAACCGCGAAGATGATACAGCTATGGAACGGGTGATCAACGTACCGACCCGCGGTATCGGCGGCAAGACCATCGAAGAGGTACGTCTGCACGCCCGTACTGAAGGCGTCTCCATGTGGCGCGCTGCCAACGAAGTAATCGAGCTGAATAAGCTGACTGCCCGTGCTGCTAATGCCCTGCAGACCTTCATCGATCTGGTTAACCAGATGGCTGAAGATACGGAAGAAACTGATCTGCACGAACAGACCGAGCACGTCATTCAGAAATCCGGCCTGATCGATCATCACCTGAAAGAGAAAGGCGACAAGGCTCAGGCACGTATAGAGAACCTTGAGGAACTGGTCAGCGCGGCGCGTCAGTACATGTCCACCTGGGAACCGGATCACGAAGCCAACCAGAACACCACTCTGCTGGCAGCGTTCCTGGATGATGCCGCGCTGGATGCCGGTGAAGCCCAGGCCGATGAGCATCAGGACAGCGTCCAGCTGATGACCCTGCACTCCGCTAAAGGTCTGGAGTTCCCGCTGGTATTCCTGGCCGGTATGGAAGAGGGCCTGTTCCCGCACAGTATGTCTATCGAAGAGCCGGGACGTCTGGAAGAGGAACGTCGCCTCTGTTATGTAGGCATCACCCGGGCGATGCAGAAGTTGTTTATTACCTATGCTGAATCCCGGCGTCTGCATGGCAACGAGACCTTTAACCGCCCGTCACGCTTTATCCGTGAAATTCCGGATCAGTATCTGGAAGAGGTGCGTCTGAACGCCAGCGTCAGCCGCCCGGTAACAGCCCGTCAGCAGCCGCAATCATCAATGTTCAGCGGCAGTGAAGTACCGGATACCCAGATCATCCTGGGGCAGCGAGTATCACACCCGATCTTCGGTGACGGCATCGTGGTGAACTATGAAGGCCAGGGCCCGAAAGCCCGGGTACAGGTGAACTTCGACTTTGAAGGCAGCAAATGGCTGGTAGTCGGTTACGCTAATCTTCAGCCGCTGTAACAGATCTTAAGGTACGAACAGGGCGCTTATTCCGCCAGTGAATAGACGCCTTTACCTTTATTTTTCGCTCGGTACATCGCCGCATCGGCTCGCTTAATCAGGCGCTCCAGATCATCACCATGATCCGGATACAGCGCGATACCGATACTGGCGCTGATCATCGCTTCAACCGTCCCCTGCTCCTCACACTCCATAACAATCGGTTGCTCGATTCTGTCGATCAGCTTCTGCGCCACATCCTCAGCATTCTGCTGGCTATGCACACCTTCCAGCACCGCAATAAATTCATCACCGCCGATCCGTGCAGCATGATCAGACTGGCGCAAACTCTCTGCCAGACGCCGCGCGGTTTCGATCAGCACCTGATCCCCTAATGCATGCCCCCAGGTATCGTTGACCTCTTTAAAGCCATCCAGATCAATAAACAGCACAGCCACTCTGGATGCCATTGCCTCATCGCCAGAGAAGAAACTCAGCGCACTTTCGGAGAGGAAGTTCAGAGAAGGTAATCCGGTCAGCGCATCATAGTGAGCCATCTTCCGGAGTTTTTTCTGCACCTTATTCGCCGTATCCAGCGCATTATGCAGATCGGTGACATCGTACTCGGCCATCAATAGCAGAAAATCACCGCTGAGCGGATGACGGGAGAGCCGGATATCCAGCGTGTGCCGCCTGACTCCCTGATCGGTTTTCATCTCATAGGTCCAGCGTCCACCTTCCTCTTTCAGGGCCCGCCGTAAACAGGCGGCCCCTTCATCGGGGTTCACAAAGCGCTGACTGAAAGGGGTCAGATCACCATCAACCTGCTCATGATCGATATGTTTATAGGCTTCTGTTGCGGCAGGGTTCTCAACCACAACCCGTCCTTCGAAAGTAAAACTGGTCACCAGTACTGAGGTATAGCGCATCGCTTCCACCAGCAGCAGATTTTCCGGTGTTTCACCCAAATTCACCTCTTCATTGATAAACGCGATGATGCCCCGGTGCTTTTCAGGCCCCAGTAAACAGGCCCGATGACGCATAAACAGAGTTTTCGGCTTGCCATTCGGATAGGTGGTCCAGGGATCGATGGTCAGGCCGTTCTTAGCCGCCAGTTCGAAGGTCTGCACCGTGCGTTCACGGGCCCCCTGAGTATCGCCGGAGAGATCTTTATTAATCAGATCATCCAGACAATCCAGTCCCCAGAAACCGATAGCAGCCTGATTCCCCCACCACCAGCCATGTTTATCCAGATCAAACACCCAGACAACATCCGGAATCAGCTCATACAGAGCAAACTCTTCCGGGCTTTGGATATGAATAAGATGATCGTACTGCGAAGACATGAACTACTACCTGCTTTGTGAAGCCCTCAACGTTAGTGAAGGCGCAATCGATAGTCCACTAAACATACACAAGTTGGGTAGTCCCTTGAACTCAGCTACAAACTGATTCAAGCTACTGACAGCAGTGATACCGTTCTATCTCACTGAAATCAGGGGAATTCTGACATGCTCCACCGTATCTGGCTGGGTTTCTTTCTTGTCGCATTTGCCGGCGGGCTCTGGCAGTGGCTGGCGGGCGGTGACTCAGAAGTGTTTCAGCGGATGGTGCAGGCTACCTTTGATATGTCGAAGCTGTCGGTGGAGCTGGCACTGGGACTGATCGGTACGCTGGCGTTCTGGCTGGGGATTATGAAACTGGCGGAAGCGGCTGGACTTGTGGATAAACTGGCTAACGGTCTCAGCCCCCTGTTTACCCGACTGATGCCTGAAGTACCAAAAGGTCACCCGGCGATCGGCTCTATGACCATGAACCTGTCAGCCAATATGCTGGGACTGGATAACGCTGCGACCCCGCTGGGCCTTAAGGCGATGCAGGATCTGCAAAGCCTGAATCCGAAAAAAGAGACCGCCAGCAACGCGCAGATTCTGTTTCTGGTACTGAATACCTCTTCGGTCACCCTGTTCCCGATCACCGTATTCCTCTATCGGGCTCAGCAGGGCTCCACCGATCCCACTGCAGTGTTCATTCCTATCCTGATCGCCACCAGTTGCTCCACCATGGCCGGGCTGCTGGCTGTGTCCTGGGTGCAGAAGATCCGCCTCTGGGAACGGGTAACGCTACTTTATCTGGGTGGCTTTGCCGCCGTACTGCTGGCCTTTGTTGGCTACTTTGCCACCCTGACCGTGGATCAGCTACAGCAGCAATCCTCACTGATCGGCAATCTGCTGATCTTCAGCGCGATTATCTGCTTCCTCGGTGCGGCACATCTCAAAGGTGTGAATATCTATGAGAGTTTTGTTGAGGGGGCGAAACAGGGCTTTGATGTGGCGATCATGATTATCCCCTACCTGCTGGCAATGCTGGTTGCCATCGGTGTCTTCCGTGCCAGCGGGGCAATGGAGGGCTTTATCTGGTTATTGCGGGAAACCGTTGCGCTGTTTGGTCTGGATACCCGATTTGCCGATGCGCTGCCCACCGCGCTGATGAAACCATTAAGTGGTTCGGGCGCACGGGCGATGATGCTGGAAACCATGAATACCCATGGCGTCGAATCATTTGCCGCGAGGATTGCGGCCATTATTCAGGGATCAACCGAAACCACCTTCTATGTACTGGCGGTCTATTTCGGTTCAGTGGGGATAAGGCATACTCGCCACGCGCTGGCCTGCGGTCTTACCGCGGATCTGGCCGGTATCGTGGCGGCAATTGTGGTGGGTTACTGGTTCTTTGGTTAAGGCCGCAAGATCAACGGCCAAAGTCCAGTGCACGAATATGACCGTGACCATCGATAGCCACCTGTACACACTCGGTTTCGGTCACTTTGCGCAGATCACGACCGTCCGGACAGCAGCCCCAGACTTCAACTTTAATCCGCAATGAGCTGGTACCCAGTTCTTTCACCTGGGTATAGAAACTCAGAATCGTACCTTCCAGCACCGGCGCCATAAAACTCATCGCACCGATCGATACTGTTGCAACCCGGCCTTCCGCTTCTTCAGCGGCACGAATTTCCGCAGCCAGCACAGATTGCGAAGCAACCCAGCCGCCATAAACATCACCAAACATATTTGCAGCATCCCCCGCTGCCGGGCAGCGCAGGCTGAGTTCGCCTTCGGGTTTCAGTAATGTATTTTCAGTATTCATCATCTCGCTTCCGGGTTCTGGGTACGATAATCACAGGCTCATTACCTGACTACAAACCATACCCTCGGGGTAATAAGGACTGAAGGTATTCTACTACCACAGCCCCTACTTTGGTCTACTTAAAATATAGTTGCCGTGGGTAATAAGTGGTTAAAAAATATTACAGCCTGTCACATACCTGTCACAAAACCCGCTTATATTGCTCCCCATCGAAATAAAACACTCAAACTTTCCGAGTTAAAAACTCACTTGTGTGGAGCTTGTAATGAAACCAATGAAGAAGATTTTTGCAGCTGTTGCAATGACTGCGACCTGTCTGACTGCAAGTGCATCTGATCTGCTGGATGCTAACCTGCCAACTTACCAGAAGGCTTCCGGTGTTTCCGGTAACCTGTCTTCTGTAGGTTCTGACACTCTGGCTAACCTGATGACTCTGTGGGCTGAAGAGTTCAAGCGTAACTACCCTAACGTTAACGTTCAGATTCAGGCTGCAGGTTCTTCTACTGCTCCACCAGCACTGACCGAAGGTACTTCTAACCTGGGTCCAATGTCCCGTAAGATGAAGGACAAAGAGATCGAAGCGTTCGAGAAGAAATTCGGTTACAAGCCAACTCCGGTTGCTGTAGCAATTGACGCTCTGGCTGTATTCGTAAACAAAGATAACGCTATCGAAGGTCTGACTATTCCTCAGGTAGACGCGATCTTCTCTTCTACCCGTAAGTGTGGCGAAGCTGAAGAAGTAAACAACTGGGGTGACGTAGGCGCAACTGGCGCACTGGCTTCTCAGGGTTTCCAGATCTTCGGTCGTAACTCTGTATCCGGTACTTACGGTTACTTCAAGAAGAAAGCACTGTGTAAAGGTGACTTCCGCAACAACGTAAACGAGCAGCCAGGTTCTGCTTCTGTTGTACAGTCTGTTTCTACTTCCCTGAACGGTATCGGTTACTCTGGTATCGGTTACAAGACTTCTTCTGTACGTGCTCTGCCACTGACTAAGAAGCCAGGTACTCCTTTCGTTGAAGCGACTCCGGCTAACGCCCTGAACGGTTCTTACCCACTGGCTCGTGCTCTGTACGTTTACGTAAACAAAGCACCGGGTAAAGATCTGGATCCTATGACTCGCGAATTCCTGAAAATGGTTATGGCTAAAGTAGGTCAGGAAGTTGTTGTTAAGGATGGTTACATCCCACTGCCAGCAACTCTGGTTGAAAAGCAGATGAAGTCACTGGGTCTGTAAGACAGGTCAGTTTCTCTGGGGTATAATCGCCCCGCATCGATAAGAAAGGAGTCCTCAGGGGCTCCTTTTTTTGTATGTAAAAGTTTTATTACAGTTCTGTAACATTTCTGTCATGAACTCAGTTTATCTTACCGCCATCCATCTTTTATCACCGTAGAAACGCATCATGAATATTGAGAACAACTCCGTTATTCCTGATCTGGATTTCGATACTCCGGCAGCCCGCCGGGGACGTAAATTCCGCGCCTTTAAAGACAAGGCAGCCAGTGTCGGCATCGGCATGGGCGGAATCAGCGTTATTATCGCGATCCTGTTGATCTTCTTTTATCTGCTCTATGAAGTCGTGCCGATGTTCCGCTCTGCGGACGTTCAGCCATGGCAACATGAAAGCAAGATTGTTGAGCCTTATGCTATCCCGGGATCGGGAGAGACCCTGTACCTGGCCATGGAAGAACAGGCAGAGATCGGTCTGCGGGTTTCCGACCTCGGTGAAATGGTGTTTTTCAGCACTGTCAGCGGCGACATTATCAACACTGTTCAGGCTGACATTCCAGCCGACTCCACAGTGACCAGTTTCGCTCTGGCATCCGAAGACAGCCATCTGTTTGCTCTGGGTCTGAGCAACGGTCAGGCGCTGGCATTCAAGCACGAATACAAATCCACTTACCCGGACGGTAAGCGGGTTATTCTGCCGTCTATCACCTACCCGCTGGGCGCGGATCCGATCGACATCAATGATGTCGCGCTGGAGCGTCTGGCCTTTAACGGTGGTGAAGAGAACTTCGCGCTGATCGGCGGTACTCAGGACAACCTGAAAGCGGTATTCATCACCCAGACAGAAAACCTGTTCACCGGCGAAGTCGAGCTGGAACAGAGCACCACAGCGCTGCCGGATCTGGGTCTGGATATTAAAAAGCTGCTGCTGATGCCGGATCTGATGTGGCTGATGGCCGCAGGCGATAACACCAAAATGGCGGTGGTTGATCTGCGTAAACAGAACCAGCCTGTCATTTCTCAGGTACTGGATGCCTCTGCCAGCAAGATCACCAGCTTTGAGCTGCTGCTGGGCGGTAACGCGGTGCTGATCGGTGACGAAAACGGCGTCGTATCTCAGTGGTTCCTGGTCCGTAACGAGCAGGGTGAATGGCTGATGACCAAGATCCGGGAGTTCGAAACCGGTACCGCATCCGTCACTGACCTGACCATCGAGCACCGTCGTAAAGGTTTCGCGACCATCGATACCGATGGCGAGCTGCGTATCTACAACACCACCGCTAATACCAATGTGCTGGCAGAAAAAGTCGTTGCAACGAATGCTTCAATGATCGCCCTGGCGCCGCGTGCGAACGCTGCGCTGATCGAAGAAGCGGGCAAACTGCGTCTGCTGCACATCGAAAACGAGCACCCGGAAGTATCATGGAGCTCACTGTGGGGTAAAGTCTGGTATGAAGGCCACGAAAAGCCTAAATACATCTGGCAATCATCTGCAGCAAACAACGACTTCGAACCGAAGTACAGCCTGATGCCACTGGCATTCGGCACCCTGAAAGCAGCGTTCTATGCGATGCTGCTGGCGACGCCGCTGGCGATCTGTGGTGCGATCTACACCGCTTACTTCATGGTGCCGGCGCTGCGCCGTAAGGTGAAGCCTTTCATCGAGCTGATGGAAGCACTGCCGACGGTAATCCTGGGCTTCCTGGCCGGTCTCTGGCTGGCGCCGTTTATGGAAGAAAACCTGCCAGGGGTATTTGTGACCCTGCTGGTGCTGCCAATTTCGGTGCTGGGTTTTGCCTTTATCTGGGCCCAGCTGCCAAAACAGGTACGCTGGCTGGTGCCTGATGGCTGGGATGCAATCGTCCTGATTCCGGTAATCATCATTGCGGTATGGTTCAGCCTCGCCATCAGTCCATCACTGGAAATGGTAATGTTCGACGGTAATATGCGTCAGTGGCTGACCAACGATCTGGGTATCTCCTACGACCAGCGTAACGCTCTGGTTATCGGTATCGCGATGGGCTTTGCGGTTATCCCGACCATCTTCTCGATCACCGAGGATGCCATCTTTGCGGTACCTAAACACCTGAGCTACGGCTCGCTGGCGCTGGGTGCAACGCCATGGCAAACCCTGACCCGTGTTGTTCTGCCAACGGCCAGCCCGGGTATCTTCTCGGCGGTAATGATTGGTATGGGCCGTGCGGTGGGTGAAACCATGATCGTACTGATGGCGACCGGTAATACGCCGATCATGGACATCAATATTTTCGAGGGGATGCGTACCCTGGCGGCCAACATCGCAGTTGAAATGCCAGAATCCGAGGTGGGCAGTACCCACTACCGCATTCTGTTCCTGGCTGCTTTTGTGCTGTTCACCTTTACCTTCATTGTGAACACTCTGGCGGAGACCATCCGTCAGAGCCTGCGCAAGAAGTACGGTTCCCTGTAACCTGAGTTGTTGAGGATATAAATTATGAACATCTCAGTTAAAGAGTGGTTTAAATCCGGTTCTCCATGGGTATGGATGAACGCCGGTGCAGTTGCCGTCAGCATGATTATGGTTGTCGGCCTGCTGGGCCTGATCGCAGTGCGCGGTCTGAGCCACTTCTGGCCTGCCGACATCGTTCAGGGTAGCTACACCCAGGGCGGCGAACAGCGTGTCATGGTTGGTGAAATGGTTGAAAGCGCGGAAGTGCTGACCAAGCAGCTGATCGAAGCGGGTATCGACCTGCCAGAAACCAGCGAATACTCCACCCGTCACCTGATGAAGATCGGTAACCGTGATGTGAACGGCACCGACTTCACCTGGGCACTGGAGTACTACTTCAAAGATCAGATCCGTCCGGAGATGCTTTTCGCAGCAGAACGTCACGAATGGGGTAACTTCTACGGCTACCTGCGCTCTATTAAAGAAGCGGGTCAGGAAGTGGGCCGTTACGACGGTTACGACAAGTCTGATGCGTATCTGGCACTGTGGGCAGAGCTGGACAAGCGTATCGAACGCGTTCTGGATATCCACGACGACATTCTGGATATCGAAAAAGGTGAGATCGGGTCGATTAACTATGAGCTGGAGCGTCTGCGTCTGAAAGAGCGTGGTCTGCAGCTGGATAATGTCACCGATCAGCGTCCATACGATGAGATCAACCAGCGTCGTAAAGAGCTGGATGAGCAGTATGAAGGTCTGCAGGAGCGCCTGCTGGATCTGTACACTCAGATCAACCGTGACTCCCTGACCGCTGAAGTCTCCACCGGTGAAGTGGTTGAAATTCAGCTGTCCAAGATCGTTCGTGCCTTCCGTCCGAACGATATGGGTGTGGGTCAGAAGATCCTGCATTACTTCGCTAAACTGTGGGAATTCGTCAGCGACGATCCACGTGAGGCGAACACCGAAGGCGGTATCTTCCCGGCGATCTTCGGTACCGTGATGATGGTTATCCTGATGTCTATTCTGGTAACCCCGTTCGGTGTAATCGCAGCAGTTTACCTGCGTGAGTACGCAAAACAGGGCTTTATCACCCGTCTGATCCGTATCGCAGTAAACAACCTGGCAGGTGTACCATCTATCGTATACGGTGTATTCGGTCTGGGCTTCTTCGTTTACTTCCTGGGTGGCAACATTGATGATCTGTTCTTCCCGGAAGCGAAGCCGTCTCCGACCTTCGGTACTCCGGGTCTGATGTGGGCATCCCTGACCCTGGCACTGCTGACCGTACCGGTAGTAATCGTCGCCACCGAGGAAGGCCTGAGCCGTATCCCACGTGCGGTACGTGAAGGTAGCCTGGCACTGGGTGCGACCAAGTTTGAAACCCTGATCAAGGTTGTACTGCCAATGGCCAGCCCGGCAATGATGACCGGTGTGATTCTGGCGATCGCCCGTGCCGCGGGTGAGGTAGCACCACTGATGCTGGTGGGTGTGGTAAAACTGGCACCGAGTCTGCCGCTGGATGGCAACTACCCGTTCATCCACCTGGATCAGAAATTTATGCACCTGGGCTTCCACATCTATGATGTAGGTTTCCAGAGCCCGAACGTTGAAGCGGCGCGTCCATTGGTATACGCAACTGCGCTGCTACTGGTAGCGGTTATCGCCCTGCTGAACCTGTCAGCCATCGCGATCCGAAATCACTTGCGAGAAAAATACAAAGCGCTTGAGATGTAAGCGAACATTTATAGGTAGAATGATGACTATGGAAGCTAAAACCCACGCAATCGATATTTCAGCGATGCAACGTCAGAATCAGACCTTGCGCCTGGAAGATGAAACCATCGCCCTGACTGTTCGCGATCTCGAGCTTTTCTACGGCGAGAAACGCGCACTGCACGGCGTAAACATGGATATCCCGAAGAACCGCGTGACTGCGTTCATCGGGCCATCCGGTTGCGGTAAATCCACCCTGCTGCGTTGCTTTAACCGTATGAATGACCTGGTTGACAGCTGCAGCATCAATGGCCAGATCAACCTGTACGGTGACAACATCTACGAGCGCGGCATCGACGTTGCTGATCTGCGCCGCCGTGTTGGCATGGTATTCCAGAAGCCAAACCCGTTCCCGAAGAGCATCTACGAGAACGTGGCTTATGGCCTGCGTATTCAGGGCATCACCAAGAAACGCGTGATCGATGAAACCGTTGAATGGGCACTGAAATCTGCAGCTCTGTGGGACGAAGTGAAAGACCGTCTGCATGAAAGCGCACTGGGTATGTCCGGTGGTCAGCAGCAGCGTCTGGTAATCGCCCGTACTATCGCGGTTAAACCTGAAGTCCTGCTGCTGGACGAACCGGCCTCCGCGCTGGACCCGATCTCTACTCTGAAGATCGAGGAACTGATCCACGAGCTGAAGAAAGACTTCACCATCGTGATCGTAACCCACAACATGCAACAGGCAGCACGTGTATCTGACTACACTGCCTTTATGTACATGGGTGATCTGATCGAATTCGGCGTGACAGATACTCTGTTCACCAACCCAGAGAAGAAACAGACCGAAGACTACATTACCGGTCGTTACGGTTAATCAGCGGAGACAGAACAGTGACCTACGAACAGGACAATCATAGCAATCACATCTCCCAGAGCTTCAACGAAGAACTGGAACAGATCCGCACCGAACTGCTGACTATGGGTGGTATCGTTGAGCGCCAGCTGACCGATGCTGTAGCAGCGCTGATCGATGGCGACACTAAGAAAGCTGAGCAGGCGCGCAAGAGCGATAAAGTGATCAACGACATGGAGTTGATGATCGATGAGCAGTGCACGCTGATTATCGCCCGTCGTCAGCCAGCTGCGGCTGACCTGCGTCTGATCATTTCCGTCAGCAAGGCGGTCAGCGATCTGGAACGTATCGGTGATGAGACCAGCCGTATCTGCCGTCACGCGGTAGAACTGGCAGAAGACGGTCGCAATATTCGCGGCTATCAGGAAGTCCGTCACATCGGTAATCTGGTACGCGACATGCTGCAGAACTGCCTTACCGCCTTTGCCCGTTCAGATGCTGATCTGGCTTACAAGGTAGCCAAGCAGGATAAAGAGGTGGATCAGGAATACCGCTCTGCAATGCGCTCTCTGATGACTTTCATGATGGAAGATCCACGCCACATCTCCAGTGTTATGAACGTTATCTGGGTGGTGCGTAGCCTGGAGCGTATCGGTGATCATGCCCGCAACATGGCCGAGCACCTGATCTATCTGGTGAGTGGTACTGATGTACGCCACAGCAGCCTGAAAGAGATTAAGAAAACCGTTAAAGAAGTTGAGAACCGCGAGTAATCTTCTTCTACGGACAAGAAAAAGGCAGCCTGTGGCTGCCTTTTTTATTTCTGAATTCAGTGGGTTATAGCTGCTTTAACTGCAGCATAATTTTCCCTTTACCGCCGGGCTGAGCCGTTAGCTGAAAACCGTTAGCGCTGAAGCGTCCGGTATTCTTTAACTCTTCCAGTACCTCTTCCGGAAGATTGCCGCCAAACCAACCCGGCTGCATCTGTTTCATATTCATTAAAAAAGCTGCGTCCAGTTCCCACAGCTCTCCTTTCATATCGCTCACTGCTTCGCCCGGCTTCTTGCCACGCTGGGGTGAGCGACCCGATCTACTCTCAGTCAACCCAGATCCGCCCTATCTGATATTATTATTCTGCGTACTACTTGATCCGCTCTATAACAGGATGGTGTCTGCTTACGCCAACAACACCCTTGTTCCCGCATTCTACCTTAAACCGCATTCAGGGTTGTAGTACGTTTTATACGGACTACATCCCAAAATGGTCTAACAAAAAACTTATCCTTTCAGGCAGCCCGCCGAAACAGTAAAGATCAGCGCAACAGATCCGGAATCATGCATTGGATGTTCGCCTCAGGCAGGGATGCGACCCGGGCTAAATGACCGGAATTTTTATCAACACAGGTACAGGAACCTATCATGGTGGATTATGTAGTTTATGCCGATCTTAACTGTCCTTTCAGTTATGCGTTGTATGAAACGCTGAGCAGCTACAATCTGCTGCACCGAGTGGAATGGCGGCTGGTTGAACACCACCAGGAGATGGGTTCTTATCTGGGCTCCGCCGAAAGCATGGCAGAGCTTGCCAGCGATGTGTTCAGTATCCGTTCACGGGTGCCTGAGGTCAGCATCTCCCTGCCCATGAATCGGGGCGACAGCTATTTTCCGACACTCTGTGTTATCGCAGCACAACTGATTAATCCAGAACAGGCACAAACATTCCTACGTAGTATGTACCGTGCTCTCTGGGTTGAAGGCAAGGAATCGGGAAATCCTTCCGTTATTTTCCATTGTTTAGAAGAAGCCGGTCTGCCCACTGAAATAGAGACTGACGAGCTCTGTGAAGAGATTCTGACCCGCTGGCAGGGTGAATGGGAAGGCGGTAACTTCGGTCTGCGTACCCCGGCTATCCTCGCTTCTGATGGCCGCAAACTGGTGGGGCTGCTGAACCGTGAATCGGTCAGCGCTTTCCTGGACGGTGAAGATATTACCCCTACAGAGCTGACCAGCGGTTCTCGACTGCAGGAACGCATGACTATCGCCCTGTACGGCGGAGAGGCAGTAGCCGAGCTCTGGAGCGTACTCGCCTCACTACGGGATGACAGCAATATTCTCCTACCCCAATCCCTGATGGCGCTCAGTGAGCTGATCATGTCCGACGACCGCTGCCCGGATCTGGTGCTGCTGCATAATGATGGTCAGGCAACCAATCTGATCGAACAATGCCGGGAGTTATCGCATCTGATGCGGGAGAAACAGATCCCGCTGGCAGTCATCGGTGAACCGCTTTCCGACAATCAGGAAGCAGAGCTCTACGATGCCGGCATCTCCGACTATCTGCATCAGAGTCGCGAAGCCTCAATTATTCAGGCACGTCTGAATATCCTGCTGCAACTGAAACGCTCTCACGACCTGCTGGCCCGGGCCGCCAGTATCGACAATCTGACTCAGGTATTTAACCGCCGGGAGTTCGAACGCACCTTCGAGACAGAATGGCGACGAGGCCAGCGCTCCCGCCTGCCGATCTCCCTGATCCTGCTGGATATCGATCACTTTAAAGCATTTAACGACAGTCTCGGTCACCTGTACGGCGATCAGTGTCTGAAACAGATCGCCCAGGCGATCAAAGGCTGCGCCCGCCGCGCTCAGGATATTGTCAGTCGTTACGGTGGCGAAGAATTCTGCCTGCTGGCACCCGAAACGGATCAGGCTGGAGCTCTGGTTCTGGCCGAGAACATTCAGCAGAAAATTGCTGAACTGAACATCCGTCACAGCGACAACGTCAATAATGGCGCGGCGGTTACCGCCAGTCTGGGTATCGCAACACTGATGCCCAGCCAGAAGGGCGTCTCCCCCCGGCTACTGCTGGAACAGGCGGATACCGCGTTGTATCAGGCCAAAGATGCCGGCCGTAATCAGGCCCGCTGCTATGAGGCCGACGCTCAATAAAAGCGCCTCAGCTGTAATCTGCGAATGGCGGGAAGCGTTCAATCAGCCCTTCCCGCCCCAATTCCCGCAGTAGCTGCATGTTACGTTCTGGAATCTGCTCGGGGTTTTTATAATGCTGTAACGCCCGGCTCATCTGCGCTTCACGGATAATATGGAAAGCCGGCCACGGCGAACGGTTGGTCCAGTGGCTCATATCGTCTTCCGGCACGCCATCAAACAGGTAATCCGGATGGAAACTGGCCAGTTGGAAGACACCCGACAGGCCGGCCTGCTCCAGCAGATCTTCAAACAGCGCCAGGGTATCGAGATAATCATCGAAGGATTCCAGTCCTTCGGGGACCACAAACAGAGTAGTGGCAATGTCCGCCTCATCCGCCGCCAGAATCAGCTCCAGCTCATTCAGAAACTCAGCTACCTGCTGCTCAGGATCGGCACTGCCCGAGATGCTGTAACGCAGTGACTCATCCTTCACCACCGGCGCCGCAAACGGGCAGAGATTCAGCCCCACCACCATGGCCTCAACCCACTGACGGGTGATCTGTTCGACTTCGGCATTGCTGTATTGTTTTTTCATCACGGATTGACTCTCGACAGGAACTGAATCGCTACTCTTTGGCTAAGAAGCCCGGCTAGGGTACTATGGAACCTATAAACAAGTCCCGTTAGTTTTCTGTGAACAGTACAGCCTGTAGCTACACGACACAGCGTGCCGGTAATGGCTTCCCATTAGCCAGCGCTGTAACACAGTAGATGCAGGCTGTAATGTTCACCCTGCGGGGCATACGGGAAGGCTCATACTCTTTGTTGAAGCCTCTTGACGTACCCCGGTATGCCTGCGAAGCTTCGCCGCGATTATGAACCTTCCCGTAAGCCAGAAAG
Source organism: uncultured Amphritea sp. (assembly GCA_963669425.2). Taxonomy (GTDB): domain Bacteria; phylum Pseudomonadota; class Gammaproteobacteria; order Pseudomonadales; family Balneatricaceae; genus Amphritea. The sequence goes on along the minus strand of CAXXNC010000001.1, from coordinate 1,121,533 downwards.
CTGACGGGGCTTATTTATAGGTTCCTTTCTTTTTGCTGAGAATTTCGATGCCGATACCCGCCGCCCTGAATCAGAACAGCTTTGATGTCCGCTGGTATACCCTGCGCCGCCCTGCTGCCACCGATGCACCACCGGAGTGGCGTAAATGGCTGCTGGATCCGGGTTCACTGACTCAGCGCCTGATCAACGCCAGCCAGGGCGATTTCCGGGTCGAAGTGGTACGCCAGCTATGGGGGCGTCCAACCCGCTCTGAAGCGCGGGCACTGGGCATTCCCCCGCGTCAGTTAGCTTTGATCCGTGAAGTCCAGCTGATCGGTAACGGGCAGCCCTGGGTGTTTGCCAGAACCATTATTCCGGCATCAACACTGACCGGAAAGCAGCGCAAGCTTAACTATCTGGGTAATCGCTCCCTGGGCAGCGTATTGTTCCGCGATCCGACTATGCGTCGCGGCGCTCTGCAGGTCAGCCGTCTGAACCTGACCACCGGAGAGACCGTATGGGCACGCCGTTCAGTGTTCTACCTGAGCAATAAACCGCTGTTGGTCGCCGAGGTTTTCCTGCCCAGCCTGCAACAGGTAAACTATCTGGCGAACTGACTCGCCAACAGAGCTCCGGAATCACACCATGCAACCATCACCCGCTGCCAATCGCATCCTGCCACAAAAACTGATCGCCTGTGGCCAACTGATGCGGATTGAAAAGCCGATCGGAACCTACCTGCTACTGTGGCCGGCACTGTGGGCATTATGGATTGCAGCAGAAGCGATCCCAACGACTGGTCTGCTGATTATTTTTATTCTCGGTACCTTCCTGATGCGTTCGGCAGGCTGTGTTATCAATGACTTTGCCGACCGTAAAATCGATGGCCATGTTAAGCGCACCGCTCAGCGTCCAATTCCGGCAGGCAGAATCAGCGCCAGAGAAGCGCTGTGGTTATTTGTGGGCCTGATTCTACTGGCCTTTATTCTGGTGCTGTTCACCAACAGCATGACCATTATGCTGTCATTCGGTGGCGTAGCCCTGGCGGCCTGCTACCCGTTTATGAAGCGCTATACCCACCTGCCTCAGGTGGTATTGGGTATGGCCTTTGCCTGGGCAGTGCCGATGGCCTTCAGTGCCACCCTCGAAGCGGTGCCACGCAGCGCCTGGCTGATCTATACCGCCACCGTACTCTGGACCGTTGCTTATGACACCATGTATGCCATGGTTGACCGGGATGATGATCTCAGAATCGGCGTGAAATCCACCGCTATTCTATTTGGTGATATGGATAAAGTAATCGTGGGTGCCCTGCAGTTACTGACGCTGATTGTGTTCATTATGCTGGGGGCGCAACTGGCCATGTCGTTCTGGTTCTATCTCGGCGTGCTGGTGATGGCGGGACTGTTCGGCTACCAGCAATATCTGATTCGCGACCGGGACAGAGATGCCTGCTTCAGGGCCTTCCTGAATAACCATTATGCCGGTATGGCTATCTTTTTCGGCATTTTTCTTCACTATCTCAGCTTTTAAGCCATGCTTTTAAGTCAGAACCGGGCAGCTGTCATATTTCTGTAACAGTTTCATAATCTAATATGTCCGTCTGAAAATATCGAACATATCGAAAAAACTGAGGAAGAAGGTCATGACGTCCGGCAAGCGCGTTCTGATTGTAGATGATGAAGCTCCGATCCGTGAGATGATCGCAGTGGCTCTGGAGATGGCAGGTTATGAGTGTCTGGAAGCGGATTCCGCTCAGGCAGCACATCCAATCATCGTCGACAACAAGCCGGATATGGTCCTGCTTGACTGGATGATGCCGGGTGTCAGCGGTATCGAATTTGCTCGTCGTCTGCGCAAAGATGAGATGACCTCAGATATTCCGATCATCATGCTGACAGCCAAGACTGATGAAGATAACAAGATTCAGGGTCTGGAGTCCGGCATCGATGACTACATCACCAAACCATTCTCGCCACGGGAACTGGTCGCCCGTCTGAAAACCGTACTGCGCCGGACTACCCCGAAAGGTGTTGAAGAGCCAATCACGGTTGATAGCCTGACTCTGGATCCGGTTTCTCACCGTGTCAGCTCCGAACTGAAACCGCTGGATCTTGGTCCGACCGAATTCCGTCTGCTGCAGTTCTTCATGACACACCAGGATCGTGCCTATACCCGCAGCCAACTGCTTGATCTGGTATGGGGCGGTAATGTATATGTAGAGGAACGGACCGTAGATGTACATATCCGCCGCCTGCGTAAAGCTCTGGGCGAGCGTCATGATTACCTGATTCAAACCGTACGCGGCACCGGATATCGATTCTCTTCACAAGTCGCCTGAGGCTGAGCCATGTACAATACCAACCATTCGATAGCCAGCAATCTGCTGCTAACAGTGGTTGTTGCCCTGATCATAGGACTGATTATCGGCTATCCTGGCTGGACCCTTGCAGCCGCCCTGATTGTCTGGGCGGCCTATCAGGTCAAGCAGTTTAACCGTCTACAGCAATGGCTGATGCGCAACGAGCACACCGAAGTCCCGGAAAGCGAAGGCTACTGGGGCGAACTGTTCGATGAGATCGCCCGTAATCAGAAGCGCCAGCAACTGCGAACCCAATCCTTGCGCAATGTGATTCATCGCTTCCAGCAGTCCTCTGCGGCACTGAGTGATGCCATCGTCATTATCGACAGTCAGAACCATCTGGAGTGGTGGAACCGCGCCGCTGAGCATCTGCTGGGCATGAAAGTGCAGACTGATCGTGGCCGCTCGGTAATGAACCTGCTGCGTGACCCGCGTTTTGTCCGCTATTACCGCAAGGGCCAGTACGATGAGCCACTGCAGCTGAACTCTCCGATCAACGAAGAAAAAGTACTGGAATACCGGATTACCCGCTTCGGTGCCGATGACCGGATTCTGGTAGCCCGGGATATCACCCGTATCAAACAACTGGAGCAGACCCGACAGGATTTCGTTGCCAACGCCTCTCACGAGCTGCGTACGCCACTCACTGTTATCAGGGGGTATCTCGAGACCTTCCTGGATCAGGACCTGCCTCGCCCGCTTCAGCGCGGCCTCAGCCAGATGGAAAACCAGTCCAAGCGGATGGAAAACCTGGTTTCCGACCTGTTGCTGCTGTCCCGTCTGGAAGCCAGTCCGCATATCTCTGACGAGCTGCCAGTGCCGGTTCATTCGATGATCGAACGTATCCGTGATGACGCGCTGGTGCTGGGACAGGCCAAAGAACACCAGATTGAACTGGAGCTGGAACCAAGTCAGTCACTGTTGGGACAGGAATCAGAGATCTACAGCGCGTTTTCCAATCTGGTCTTCAACGCTGTCCGTTACACTCCGGCTAATGGCACCATCAAGCTGCGCTGGTGGACCAATAAACAGGGTGGTCACTTCTCGGTGCAGGATGATGGCCCGGGTATCGATACCATCCACCTGCCCCGCCTACAGGAACGTTTCTACCGGGTCGATGAAAGTCGCTCTTCCGACAGCGGTGGTACCGGCCTGGGCCTGGCCATCGTTAAGCATGTTATGCTGCGTCACGGCGGCAAGCTGACCATCAAGAGTCAACTGGGTAAAGGCAGCACCTTCACCTGTCACTTTCCAGCCGAGCTGATCACCAGCAAAGCAAGCGTTGAAGAAACTGAGGATGAGGACTGAGTAACTGTTTTACCCGGTCCTGCTCCCTTAAACTGCCTAACCTGCTGACCTGAAAGCCCTTTCCCGGGCAAATAGCTTTTCTCTATTACCGCGCTAGAAACTATCTATTTAGTCTGAGCTCTGAGCCTGCACTAGCTTTTAAGTTGGTCCCTGCCAACCCTAACGAGCGAGGTGCACGTCATGACTCTTAAAGGCAGCAAAACCGAGCAGCATCTTAAAGATGCCTTTGCCGGTGAATCCCAGGCTAATCGCCGCTATCTCTACTTTCCTAACAAAGCTGATATTGAAGGCCACCCTGATATCGCAGCCCTGTTCCGATCCACCGCTGAAGGTGAGACTGGCCATGCCCACGGCCATCTGGAATATCTGGAACAGTGTGGTGATCCGGCTACCGGCATGCCATTCGGTGACACACAGGACAATCTGAAAAGCGCAGTCGCCGGTGAAACTCACGAGTACACCGATATGTATCCCGGCATGGCCAAAGACGCCCGGGACGAAGGCTTTGATGAAGTCGCCGACTGGTTTGAAACCCTGGCCAAAGCCGAGCGTTCCCACGCCAACCGCTATCAGAAAGCTCTGGACGAAATGGCTTAACAGCCCCCCCTCCTCTGTCGCCGTCGATGGCGGCACGGAGGCCCGGAACCCTGATCGGGAGAACGCCCATGGCCAGAAAAGAAGGCAATCTCGAAGCCCCTACCCGTCACCCTGTCGACTGGCAGTCGGATCAGTTCTACGACGAGACCGCACTGTTCAGCGAACTGGAACGGGTATTCGATCACTGTCACGGTTGCCGCCGCTGCGTCAGCCTGTGCCAGTCTTTTCCCACCCTGTTCGATCTGGTGGATGAATCCGATACTTTCGAAGTTGATGGTGTGGCAAAGCAGGACTACTGGAAAGTCGTGGATCACTGCTACCTCTGCGATCTTTGCTACATGACCAAATGCCCCTACACGCCGCCTCATGAGTGGAATATCGACTTTCCTCACCTGATGCTGCGAGCCAAGGCTGTTAAGTACAAAAAAGGCGAGGTAAAACTCCGTGACCGGATTCTCACCAGCACTGATCAGGTCGGTAAACTGGCATCGATGCCACTGATCGCAAAAACCGTTAATGCCCTCAACAGCAATAAAACCGCTCGCAAGGCGCTTCAGGCCACGCTTGAGATTCATGAAGATGCCCGATTGCCCGAATTTCAGAGCCAGCCATTACGTAACCGGGTCTCTGACCACAGTCACAGCGATGGTTACCCCATTCCTGCTGGCCCGACTCAGGGTCGGGTTGCTCTGTTTACAACCTGCTACGGCAACCGTAATGAGCCGGTGATCGGAGAAGACCTGATCGCCGTGTTACGTCACAACAACATTCCGGTCAGGCTGACCGAACGGGAACAGTGCTGCGGTATGCCCAAGCTCGAGCTTGGCGACCTTGACTCAGTTGCCCGCGCGAAAGACGCCAATATTCCGGAACTGCTGAAACTGGTTGATGAGGGCTGGGATATTCTCGCGCCAATCCCCTCCTGCGTGCTGATGTTCAAGCAGGAACTGCCGCTGCTGTTTCCTAATGACCCCGATGTCCTGCGGGTCAGTAAAGCGATCTATGATCCCTTTGAATACCTGATGATCCGTCATAAAGCGGGGATGCTGAAAACCGACTTCAGCCAGTCGCTGGGCAAAGTTGCCTACCATGTCGCCTGTCATCAGCGGGTACAGAATATGGGCCTGAAGACTCGCCAGATACTGGAGCTAATTCCGGATACAGAGATCTCCGTAATCGAACGCTGCTCTGGTCACGACGGGACTTACGCTGTGAAACAGGAAACCTATGAGGCGGCGATGAAGATTGTGCGTCCGGTAGTCGGCGCCGTGAACCGGGCAGAAGCCGATCATTATGGCAGTGACTGCCCGATGGCCGGACACCACATTGAGCATGGCCTGGATGATGGCCGTGACACCGAACATCCGATCTCCCTGTTGCGGCAGGCCTACGGAATATAAACAGGAGCCCAGCATGACTCAGTTAACCCGAAATGACCTGTTCAGCCTGGAGCAGTACGCCCTCTGTCGGGTCGAATTCCGCGCCCGGGTAATGACCCATAAAAAGCAGCGCCGGTTAGAGCTTTCGCCTCATCTGGCCCTTTGCTTCGAAGATGCTCTGACCATGCAGTATCAGATTCAGGAGATGCTGCGTATAGAAAGGATCTTTGAACCGGAAGGCATTCAGGAAGAGCTGGATGTCTATAATCCACTGATCCCTGACGGTCACAACTGGAAAGCTACCTTCATGATCGAATATCCCGATATTGAAGAGCGCAAAGTCGCGCTGGGGCGTCTGATCGGCATTGAAAAAGGGCTGTATATTCAGGTCGCGGATTTTGCCAGGGTCTACGCTATCGCCAACGAAGATCTGGAACGGGATACCGCTGATAAAACCGCAGCTGTGCACTTTGTCCGCTTTGAACTGACCCCGGAAATGATCGCTGCAATACAGCAGGGCCAGCCGGTGAAAGCCGGTACAGAACACCCGGAAAGCACCAGTGAAGTCACCATTACAGGCGCGGTAAGGGAGTCACTGGTCGGTGATCTTCATTGACAAAAAAGCCACCGGGTTGAGTCGGTGGCTTCAGGATATTTTACTTCGATTCTAATCGGCCCGAGGGCGGGTTCATCAGCTTATCGAGATCGATCTCGCCACTTTCGTTGGCGTACTCTTCAACCCAGAAGATTGTCGCACCTACCACCGCAGCAGGCATAATCAGCAGGTTAACAATCGGGATCATCATACCGACAGAAACCAGACCACCGAAACCGATCGATGTCAGGCGGCGCTGTTTCAGGCTCTGCTTCATATCCTTAAAGCTGACCTTGTTGTTATCCATCGGATAGTCGCAATACTGAATCGCCATCATCCAGCAGCCAAACAGGAACAACAGGATTGGCGCAACCATCCCCAGCACCGGGATAAATGCCAGTACCATCAGAAACAGCAGGCGCGGCAGATAGTAGAGTAATTTGGCGATCTCCCGTCCAACGGTACGCGGAATCAGAGCAACGATCTCCTGCCAACCACCATCAGTCACCGGTACACCGCGCAGGCGTTGCTCGACTTTCTCTGACAGGATGCCGTTAAAGGGCGCGGCAATAATATTCGCCACCAGGCTGAAACTGTAATAGACAAAGACCACCACCAGCACCGCCACCAGCGGCCACAGCAGATAACGCAGAAACGCTAACCAGTCCCAGTCCGGCAGAATAGTGCCCAGCAGATAATCGATCCAGTAGCCCATCTGATCAAACAGCAGCCAGATCGCGCCACTGAACAGCAGAACGTTAACGATCAGTGGTATCAGTACAAAATGGCGGATGCCTTTCTCAGGCAGCATCGCCAGACCACGGAGAAAAAAGCTGGCGCCGCGAAACGGATTTCCCTTCATTTGTCCCTCTGATAAACGGTGAATCAACCAATAAAGTGATTATAAAAGCGTAATAATACCGCCACCACCATCAACGACAAGCCGGTACGGTTGATAACAAACTCCTGACGGCTGAACTCAATGGTGGCCTGCCAGAATACCAGAATCGACTTCACATCTTTGGTGCGCAGCACATAAAGAATCAGTGATACCAGGAAAACACCCAGTCCCAATAGCATTAACAACTGTTCAGCAATTACCAGATACATCGTTATCCATCCTCAGACCAAAGAGGCCTTAGCGTACCAGATAAAGCGGAATTCGTGTCTGGTTTGGCCTATAACTTTATGTGAAGATGTTGCCCAGTTATTATTTTTCACAGCCATTGCTCAGTCTTCAGATCATCAGTGGCTGCTACCGGAGTACAGCATGAAAGCGATCTCTATCCATCAGTTTGGCGGCCTTGATGAATTAGTCTACGGTGATCAGCCTAAACCCCAACTGAACAGCGGCGAAGTGCTGGTAAAAACCGCGGCGGCGGGTGTAAACCCTATCGACTGGAAAACCTGCTCAGGCGGTGGTGCCAGTGGTTTCGTCAGCGGATTTCCATTTATTCCTGGCTGGGAGTTTTCCGGTACGGTGGAAGATGCCGGAGACAGCCAGTTTAACGTCGGCGACAGTGTTTATGGCATTATTCGCTTTCCTGAACCGGCCGGCTGCTACGCCGAATACATCGCCGCGCCTGCCGATCAGATCGCCATTTTACCAGCCTCCATCGACCCGCAGCTGGCGGGTGGACTGCCACTGGCCGGCCTGACAGCCTGGCAGGCTCTGTTTGATATCGGCAGTCTGAAGAAAGGCCAGAAAGTCCTGATTCTGGGTGCTGCGGGTGGCGTCGGCCATCTGGCAGTACAGCTGGCAAAGTGGGCCGGCGCGCATATCACCGGAACGGCATCGCCCCATAATCATGAGATGCTGGCCGAGCTTGGCTGCGAACATCTGATCGATTATCACAACCAGCATATCAGCGATTACGTCCGGGATATGGACCTGATCATTGACTGTGTGGGTGGTGATACTGCGATTGATGCCCTGCCCTGCCTGACCCAGGACGGGATATTGGTAACCCTGCCTTCAGTGACCAAAGATCAGGTAATCACTGCCGGTCAGGCTCAGCGCCGTCGGGTTGAAGGCATCCGGGTGGAGCCCTCAGCAGAACAGCTGACCCAGCTGGCTAAGCTGGTCGCAGACGACGTGATACATCTGCACGAAGCGGAATCTTTCCCACTGGAAAAAGCCGCTGAAGCCTTTGAACAAAGCGCCAGCGGTCACGTCTGCGGTAAACTGGTACTGAGTATCAGTCTGGACTGATATTCAGCCATCCAGCGTGCGGGCCAGTATCAGATACTCGGCCTGCAGCTCGTCTACTTTCTGCAGAATCTTCACAGCAGAGCGGTCCACCAGCCCCGGTATAAATTTCTCACCACTGGCACTGGCTGTGGTTTCAACCCGCTGAATCTGGCGATACAGGCCTTTAATGTTGTGAGAGATCAGCGGGGTATTGTCCGACATCCCCTGCAGCTGCGTAAGGTTCACAGTAAAGGTATCAAACAGCTGCTCATAAGCCGGACGCGCCTGGTTTTCAAACCCCCAGGCCATCATCCCATACAGCGCCGACAAACGCTGACACAGTAACTGCTGCTGACCGTTCAGATCCAGCATCGGCGCAGCCTGACTGAGGTTCGCATCACGCATCAGCAGCAACAGCTGGTTGCCATCACTGAGCAACTTTTCATTCGCCGCGTACAGCGCCAGCAGATCATCTTTATTGGGCTTTTTCTGGTACAGGCTCTGCACCTGCTGCCAGCTTTGCGCCTGTACCGCCAGTTGCTGACGCACAGCGCTGTCAGTGATGAACTGCTCCAACTGCTGTTGTTGCAAGCTGAACTCGGCCATCGCCTTGCTGAGCGCTTTATCCGCTTTTCGCGAACGCACGCCCAGCCCCGACAGAACATAGTTTTTCAGCATCGCTTGGGTCAGAGTACGCTGCTGAGCGGCGGCTGCGACAGCTTCTGCACCATTGGTGACCGGGGCACTCAGCGCAGTCTGGCTGAGGCCGAACAGTAAAAGCAGAATATAGAATGAATTTTTTATTGTTATTCTGTTCATCAGTTTCGGTTCTCTCTGGTTCAGGTTATCGGAGGCGGTGCCTGCAGCAGGGTGCGGACCTGATCAAGCAGGGCATTCTCCGTCCAGGGTTTGGTGATAAATGATGAAACGCCTGCGGTCTCCGCTTCTTCACGGTGACGTTCAGTCGTTCTTGAGGTAATCATCAGTACAGGAATATCCTGCATCTCTTCCCGGCCACGGATTACCGTCGTCAGTTCCATACCGGACATTCGCGGCATTTCCAGATCGGTCAGTACCAGATCCGGACGATCCTTACGGATCTGATTCAGGGCATCCAGACCGTCAATGGCAGTGCTGACATCGTAGCCGGTGTCACGTAGCAGAATCTCGAGACTGCTGCGGGCGCTGAGTGAATCATCCACTACCAGCAATTTAGGCAGCATCAGATCGGCACCGATGGACTGCGGCAGGAACAGGTTCTGTTCGCTGGCAGACTTATGACGAATCCGCGCCGGCAGGTCGACAACCGCCGCCGTGTCACCGTTGGCAAGAATAGTCAGGCCCGGAATACCCGGGATATCCGGCAGATAGTCGCCCATCTGCTTAAAGGTCAGCTCACGGTGCGCCAGTACTTCACGCACCATCACCGCAACGGTCTCCCCCTGCCCCAGATTCACCAGCAACACCGGGTGGACCTGACCTGCCTCATACGGATCGCCCGGCTCACCCAGCAACGGTTCCAGTGCGTACGCCGGATAGGCTTCACCCTGATGTTCAAACTGCATACCCTGATCGGTTTCGATCAGCTGACCATCCAGCGAGATCAGGCTCTGTTCCAGACCATGACTGGCCAGTGCGTAGATCTGTCGACCCACCTTCACCAGCAGTGTTTTGATCATCAGGGAACTGGCCGGCATCGACAATGACAGGGTCGTGCCCTGACCGGACTCAGAACGGATATCCAGGTTACCCTGCAGACGCATAATCTGCTGGTGCACCACATCCATACCGACACCCCGGCCGGACAGCTGGGTAATCTCATCCCGGGTTGAGAAGCCCGGCAGCAGGATCAGCCGTTCGATCTCCCGGCTACCCAGTTCACGATCATCTTCGATCAGGCCACGCTGCTGCGCCACCTGCTGAACCTTGTCGTGATCAATACCGCTGCCGTCATCGCTACAGGTTACCCGGATCAGGTCATGATCCAGACGGAATATCAGTCGTAACTGTCCCTGCTCAGGTTTACCGGCTGCCTGGCGCTGCTCTGGTAGCTCCAGACCGTGGTCCACCGCGTTACGGATCATATGCATCAGCGGGTCAGCCAACTGATTCAGAATATGGCTGTCGATCAGGGTCTGTTCACCCTCAATCAGCAGTTCTGCCTGTTTACCGGTAGCCCGACAGGCCTGACGTACCACCCGCTGCAAACGCGGCGAGATACTTTTCACTTCGATCAGCCGGGTGCTGAGTACCCGTTCCAGGGTCTCTTTCTGCAAACCTGACTGAGCCAGATGCAGCTCACTGGTACGGCGGATATGCCGGTCCATTGCCTGCTCGACTTCGCCTACGTCAGCAGCTGCTTCCTGCAGGCGGGACAACGAGGTGTGCATCTCGTTGTAGCGGTCCATCTCCAGCGGATCATAATCCTCGCTGTCCTGATCCAGACCGGGCTGCAGGGTATAGTATTCGTTCAGTTGCTGTTCCAGCTCAAAAATCACCCGCTGCATCGCCCGCTGACGGTCACGGCCGATCCGGGTATATCCGCGCAGCTGACTGATCTCTTCATCCAGCTGGGTATTCAGACTGCTTGATTCGCCCACCAGTCGCAGCAAGGCATCGAGGGTATTCTGTGGCACCCGGAACAGAGTCTGTTCCTGTACCGCAGCCACCACTGTTGGAGCTTCCTCCTGTGGCGCTGTAACTGACGATGCTATCTCTGTCTGTTCAGAAGATACTCCCTGTTCTGAAGCTGAATCAGAGTCCGTATCATCGCTGACCACCTGACCGGCAGCAGCACTGATGCCTTCACTCTGCAGGCGATAGTGCCAGTCCATGACTCGCTGCAATGCCGGTTGTGCCTGTTCCGGCGCGGGATTACCGGCAATAACGCTCTCGCACATCAGCGCCAGAATATCGCTGACCTCCAGCAGATCATCCGCCAGCGCATCACCCGGTTGCTGCTCCGCTTCGGTCAGCCACTCCAGAATATCTTCCAGCCGGTGACTGAGGTTAGCGATGCCCGCGATACTGGCCATATTCGCCAGACCTTTGATGGTATGGGTGGCGCGCTGGGCATTTCGTAACGGCTCGACTGAGCCATCATCGGCCAGACGCTGCAGATCCGACGTCAGCTCTTCGCTGAGGGTCGGCAGTTCATTGAACAGCATGTCCAGCAGTTGGGGATCAATATCATCCGAGACATCCAGCAATACATCTTCGGCGCTGGCGTGCTCACGCTCATGGTGTTCAGGCAGGCGTACAGTAGCCTGCGCCAGCAGACCGCGCAGGAAGCTGAGTTGCTCTTCCGTCGGCAGAACCGGCAGTTCAGTAGCCTGAAGCTGGTCCAGCACCCGCTGTTGCTGACCCGCATCGGTAATATCACCGAGGTACTGAATCAGTTCGGCCAGCAGAGTATGCAGTTGCAGTCGCAAACGCTCCGGCATTTCGCGGTTCTGCAAATACTCAAAGTTTCGTTGCAGACCGATAATCAGGTGGCTGGCCCCCAGCAGATGCAGGGTATCCAGCGCCCGCGCAATCATCTCCAGTTGCTGCAGGCTTTGTGTCACACAATGCTGATCATCGTGATTATCCTGCCACAGCGTCTGTATTTCTGCCAGTGAACCGCTGAGCATCTCCAGAACGGCCTGATCAAGCTCAGGCCCCGGCTGCTGCAGCAGTTGCAGATCAACTTCGCAGAACGGTTGCTGCGGCTCAGATGCTGTCACTTCAACAGATATGCTGTCTGTCGCTGTGCTCTCCGGTGCGTCAACCGGATCGGCTTCTGCGACCTCTGCTTCTGCGACCTCTATAAGCGGTTCATCCAGCGCGTCATTGCTATCAGCAACAGGCTCAGGAATCAGCTGGATTTCAGTCTCTGCGCCCGCGGCCAGATCTTCCAGCAGTAGCTCTTCCAGAAAACCCCGGTCATCATCAGGCAGTGCTGCCTGCCAGTGCTCCGCCTGCATCAGCTCCAGCAACGCCGTTGCTGCATCTGCAGTCGGTTGCTGCAGCAGACCAATCAATGAGTGCTGTAACGGCTGCAGATCCGTATCATTTTCCAGCTCCCAGAACTCGGTCAGCAGAGCAAACAGATCCGCCATACCGCTGAGCTCTGCTTCACCGGCCAGATCAACCCAGTCATGCAACAGCACCAGCGCATCTTCACGATTATCAGGCCACTGACTACTCAGTAAAGTAAACATCGCCAGCGACTGTTCCGATGCAGCTTCACTGCTTTCTTCAGCAGTAGTCTGAGGAACAGTTTCGGCGTTATCAGATACGGTATTTTCAGCAGTGCTTTCAGGGACACTCGGGGAGGTAATATCGGGTTCTGAGCGGGCGGTATCAGATTCATCAGCCGCATTCAGAGACTGCATTGTGTCCGTCGTATCTGCAACAGCGGACTCATCTGCAGTCTCAGAGTCCGGTTCAGACTCTGTGCCGGTATCATCACTGAAGTGCAAACGGCCGAAATCATTCGCCAGCAGCTCACCAAGAAAACCGCAATCTTCATCATCCAGCGGTTCAGGCCAGAGGCTGTCACCCAGACAGGCCAGCAGGTACTGCCAGACTCCCACCTTCTCGGTAAAGATAAAGTCCTGCAGAGCATTACCAAAGTCCAGCAACAACAGCTGCTTATCTGCGGCAGCATCGACCTGTTCAAACTGTTCCAGCTGTTCGGCAAACAGCGCCAGACTGTCCGCCACGCCGAGTAGCTCGTGCTCGCTGAACAGATCGATCAGCTCATTGAGCGCCTCGATCAGAGCATTCGGATCGGCATTACCATCATCGAGCTGCTGCCGTTGCGTCTGCAGCAACCCCAGAAACTGTTCCACCGCCGCGGTGATTTCACCCTTCATAAGGTATTCCTGTTACAGGGCTCAGGACGTGGCAGTGGCAGGCTCTGCCAGCTTAAATACACTGATCGAACGCTGCAGATCTTCCGCCGCGTCTACCAGCTCGTCAGACAGCTGGGCCTGCTGTTGCATCTCCTGGTTGGTCGCCAGAGTGGTTTCATCAATCTTGGTAGCACGTTCCCGCAGCTCTTTCGCCACCCGGGCCTGACGGGCCGAGTTCTGCGCGATCCGCACTACCGACTCTACCAGCGTCTGAGTGGTGGCACGGGTTTCATCCATACGCTCACCCGCCTGCTCGGCCAGTCGGGTACCCTCGACTACGTCGGTTATTACGGTGTTCATTACGTTAATGGTATCAGCGGTCTCCAGCTGGATATTATTCACCAGCGATTCGATCTCAGAGGTCGCCTCACGGGAGTTCTCCGCCAGGCGCTGTACCTCGTCTACCACCACCATCAGACCACGACCCGCTTCACCGGCAGAAGCTGCGTGCATACTCGCATTCAGGGACAGTACGTGGGTACGTTCGGAGATGTTGTTGATCAGACTTACGATACCGCCGATCTCCTGGGAACGTTCGCCCAGGCGCTTGATCCGTTTTTCCGCCTCGTGGATGGTCTGACGGATCTTGTTGATACTGTCGATGGTCTGGGATACCGAGTCCATCGCCGTTTCAGAGGTCTTAATCGCCTTCTGCGAAGCGTTGTTGGATACCACCGCCAGTTTGGAGATCAGCTCCATCGCTTTGATCGCTGATTCCAGACCCTGCAGGGTCAGGATGATCTCCTCCTGCTCCTTACTCGCGTAGTCCAGTACCGTTTCTGACTGGGACTTCACCTGCTGCGAAGCGCTGTTTACCCGGTTCGATACCACGTTAACGTCATGCAGTACGGTTTCGATCGAGGTTGCCAACTGGTTGATGGAGTCGGCAATCGCACCGGTTACGTCTTCTGCTACCGGTACCCGGACGGTCAGGTCCCGCTGACTGATCAGGAATACGTTCTGGATCAGCTCGATAATGGAGCTGTTCAGCTTACGGTTCTCCTCTTCTTTCTGGGTCAGCGCGTTCTCTTTCTCATCCAGCAGGGTATCCAGTACCGTTGCCAGCTGCCCCAGTTCGTCACGACTGGTCAGGTTGTTACGGATCTCAACATCACCTTCACGCACACTGTCGATGGTGGACTGAATCCGGTTTACCGGGTCGATTACGCCGTATTTTACAATCGACAGTGCCACTACCAGTGCCAGTACCATCAGACCCATCGAGATGAAGAAGTAGGTCACCATCTCCAGCGTTTCATCAGCCTGCAACTGAGCGTTCTGCCGCTTGTAGCTGTCAGCCAGTGCCGTTACCTTCTCGATCTGCGGATCCAGCGCGGCAATGATGCCCTGCAGCTCACTGTAGTTGAAGGTACTGGTCTGTACTGCATCGGCCAGACCGACAAACAACAGATCAATCTCTGCCAGTTTATCCAGCATAACCTGTTTGGATTTCGGGAAGTCCTGGGTACGGATATTAGATGCCTGGTCACGCAGACGACGCAGTTGCTGCTCTACATCGTTACGCCCCATGGAAACATCACGACCGGAAATAAACTTAACCAGCGCGGTATTCAGAACCTCGAAGCGGGAACGCAGGCTGGCCATATCATTGAAGTTGATGATGCCATCGATATCATCCATCAGGACCTGGATCTCGCCGTTAAGACCTTCACCGGAGTTCAGACCCACCTCAATCGCCGCGGTGGAGCCGTCGTAGAAAGTATCCTGGTAGTTATCGATTACTTCCTGGAACTGGGATACCAGTGCCTGGTCTTCTGCGGTACGCAGATACTGGGTCATATCCTGGATACCGTCATCCACTGTCGCCATGGATTCGTTAAACAGATTCAGCTGTTCAATGTCCCGCAGTGCCAGAAAACCCTGTTCGTGGAAACGGGACTGGGATACGTCGGAGCGGATATCACTCACCAACAGCAGGAAGTTGTTGAGCTGCTGAGAACGGGCCTGCGCCTGTTCCTCAATCAGAATGGTCTTATAGAAAGACGCCGCCATGAATACCAGGCCCATCAACAGCAGTATGCCGGCGATGGCAAACTTATAGGGCATGCGGATGTCACGGAATTCCCAGACATTCCGGTCATTGATTGTTTTTATGTCCCAGAACGAGCTCATTCTATTTATTCCTCATCTGCAATAACATCATTGTCCGGACGGCTGGCCGGCGTCTGAATTTTGGAAACGCTGTTTCTGTACAGCGAAAAAAGCACGGTGGTCCAGTTCGAACCAGAGGCTGTTCTGATGCTGATACTGCTGCTCAGACACCCCGTTTAACAGATCCGGTAACGGCTGCTGTTCGCCTTCAGGTACAGCCACCGGGTCAGCTATACCCTGTGGCGGCTCAGTCAGTAACACCGCCGCGGTATGTGGTGTTTCATCGAGCAACAGCAACCAGGCTTTACTGCGTTCAGTTGCCTCGAGTCCGAGACAGGCTGCCAGATCATAAACCGGTACAACATCGCCGCGATGGTTGATAAAGCCGATAAACCAGTCAGGAGTGTCCGGAATCGGACAGATCTGGCCAACAGGCACGACCTCCGCCCGCAGCCGTGCCTGCAGCAATAGCTGCAGAAAACCGACCCGAAAGCCGTGGCGCAAATCATGAAAGCGCTGTTCCAGCTCTGCAGGCTGGCTGCTTTCAGTCAGCGTCTGGTGTTCCATATCCATTCTGAATCCCCCCGGACTTTAACCTGCTGATCAGAGGTATGCGTTAACCTGATCTAACAGTTCCTGGTCAGCAAAAGGCTTGGCAATCATTGCCTTAGCACCCTGCAACTGTGCCCAGACCTTATCCGCTTCCTGATTTTTACTGGACACAATCACCACCGGAATATCCTTGGTATCGGCACCACTGGTGATCTGGCGACAGGCAGCAAAGCCATCAACTTCAGGCATTACCACGTCCATCAGAATCAGGTCAGGATGAATCTCCTGGGCTTTCTCGACCCCTTGCTGACCATTACCTGCCAGTACCACATTGGCATTCAGGCCGCTCAGCAGGTCACTGATATGTTTCTGCTGCACAGGATCGTCATCAACCACCAGAATTGTCTTGCTCATACTACGATGTCTCACTCATTAATCTTTTTTGAATTCATTCACCCAGGTGGACACCCGGGCGATAACTTTCTGAAACTCTTCAGGATCGATCGGCTTGGTCAGATAGGTAGAACAGCCTGCCATGATGCCTTTCACTTCATCCAACGGTGACGTTTTAGAGGTCAGCATAATGATCGGGGTTTTCTTCAGCGCCGGCATCTCACGCATAAGGGTGCAGGTTTCAAAACCATCAATACCCGGCATCAGAATATCCAGGAAGATAAAATCAAAGGCCTTTGAACCAACCTGCTCCAGCGCCTGCTCACCGGTATCAGCATAGGCAATGCTGACCTCCGCAGGCAGTTTCTGCAGCTCCAGTGTCAGGGCCTGCTGCATGGCATTGTTATCATCCACCACCAGCACCGAGTAGCCTTTACTTGCAGTGGCCGGGGCATCTTCCTCCGCATCCAGCTGCTCATACTTACTGAAACGTTCATCGGCGGCAGCTTCTGCTTCATGCAGCTCCTGTTCGTCCTCCTCTTCATTTTCAGAGGTCATTTCATCCAGGGTACGGATCACACGGGAAGACACCAGCGGATAGCGGATATGGCCAAGGGAATCGTCAGCCGGGGCTGACTTGCTGACCTGAATCATACGGGAGCGGTAGCCACCGGGAAGGTCACCCAGCAGCGGATCATCGACTGTCTCTTCACCGAACAGCAACAGCAGGTCCGGTAGCGCTTCCCTGTCAAACTCGACCAGTGAATAGCGATTGTGTTTGGACAGACCCAGTATTTTTTCCAGCTTACGTTGCTGATCCTGGGGGAAGCCAATCGTTCCGATATTCATCGTTCATCCTGATTATAAGTACGGTCTGGATTGCTTCAGCCAGGTGCACCAATTGTTCGGAGAACAGATAACCGAACAGATCCCGGATGAATCAAGCCGGCGAGCTTAGCAGAGGAATATTACAAATCAGGGGCAGTAACGGGGCTGCAATACGCAGAAATGAGAAACTGCTCACCCTTACTACCTGGTAAATTCGCACTCTGCCCAGCCGCTCATGACGCTTAAAAAAGCAGAGCCTGCCAGACCAGTTTTATTGTTATTTTCTGGTGCTGAAACTGATCATCGATCAAACAGCCGTATTAAATTACGTGGCTGCCCAACGTAACACAAGCCCTGAATAAGACTTTTTTCTACGACTAAAGTATTAAGGCGTTAGTTTTACAGGGTCTGCTGCTGAATCAGTTCCGCACGATACATAAACGCGCTGTACTGCATTGGCTCCTCAAGCAGGCCGCCAAGCTGTTCAAGCAGATAGAAAAGATTATCCCGAGTGGGCTGATACTGCCGCTGCCAATGAGTCACTATAGGTTTAAACAGAACACTGACAGCGCTGCCGAGAAACACAGCCAGCAGTTTTTTCAGCCTTAGCAGGTACAGATTCAGGCGGTCGGCGGCGATATTCCGGTTATCCTGCACCGTCCGGGTCAGTACCGGAGGTAAAGACGTATCACTCAGACCTGCCGGCTGTTCGGGCAGATCCGGACGATGAATAGTCATTGCTCACTCCCTGAGACTCTGAATAGAACATGGTTGCCGGTGCAGTTCAGGTCGCACCAGCAGAGTTTATTGATTACTGCCCTGCAGAGCAGATCTTCTGCTGCTGCCTGACCAGCAGTCGACAGCTTTTACTCAGGGCACCCAGCTCAGTACAACGGTCTTTGACCCAGGCTTTGTCAGCATCATCCGGCTCATCACTGTAGGCCGGTACACCGTCACAGAAGCCATTGGTTGGCTGACTGGTCTCCCAGCAGGCTTTGAGATAGGTACCACCGCTGACCGTGCAACGATACTCACTCTCTTTACAGCTTTCGGTTTTCTGAAGTGCCTGATCAAAGCAACCCTGCTGATCCGTTGTCTGGCCCAACTGCTGACCGGCCTGACGCTCTGCCGCAATCATCTGCTGATGTTCGCTATTCCACTCCTCCAGCCACTCAGGTGATTGCAACCAGAAGTAGAACACGCCAGCAATCATCACTAACAGCAGGGTTAACCAGAAACGTCGCATTTAAAATCCCTTTCTAACAGAACAGGTAAGAAAACAGAGCAGATCGCCTTACATACGGCGTACATATAGCCCGGCCAGACAGAGCATAAGCCCCAGAGCTGACAACAGCATGGTGATATTCACAAACAGAGGGTTACGCTCAGCAAAAGGTACAAACGGCTGCTTGTGGTTCATATCACAGGCTTCGCTGAGATAGTTGTAGGAGCCGCCCTTAGCGAGACACTCGTTAACGGTGGATAACTCGCTCCAGAACACGCCCATCAGTACCACACCCGGTACCACCAACAGCAACAGGCCTAAACGCAGCAGCATCAGTCGTCACTCACTCCGATATTGCTGACGCCGTCATTCGCAGCCAGTTGCCGCAATTCTGCAATCAGAGAAGCTGTCGGATTCTTCACACCTTCAAGACGGCGGATCAGCTCAGCCTGAAAACCCTCTTCCTGCACCATCATTTCATGATCGGCAATGTGGCGTAGCAGCTGCTCATCCGACATATCGGCATCTGAGGTCACTTCAATAAAGGTGGCAACGCACTCCTGTGACAGATTGCCCACACCGGCGGCATCCGCACGGTTAGGTTCCAGCAGACAGTTAATGGTTGAGTACAGAGCCACCATCGCATCCAGCGCCGGAGAAGCGCCGTACATATCGAACTCATCCAGATCCGGCATGTTAGCTTCAACATTGGCCTGCTGTACCTCAAAGTTCATTTTGGCACCGCTGTTACTGAGACGGTTCCAGACGCCATCGACGATGCTGCGGATCTGCGGTGCATCACCGAACTCCAGCAGATTGGCGAACAGGGCAAAGTTCGGGTACATCCGCTCGGTTACGGCAACCGAGAAAGCGGTCAACTGCCAGCCTTCCAGGGCTTTCAGTTCTTTTTCCAGCAACCATTGAGACATCTGTTTTCTCCAGCGTTTGAGTTTGCAGCCTATTGTACAGGCTCAGTGGCCTGTTACCACCTCTTTGAAGGCCGCAGAAAAGGGTTATCCAGACCATGCTGCTCTGCACCAGAGAAGATCGGTAAATTCCCTGATATACTGCGCCAGACATCAGTTCTGATCGGACTCATTAACCTATGAAAAAAGCCAATCCTGCCGCTGCGGTAATCAAGGGACTGGATGCTTTCAGCGAGTGGACCGGACGCTCAATCGCCTGGCTGACTCTGCTGATGGTACTGGTGACCTTTGTTGTCGTGGTGATGCGCTATGTCTTCAATGTCGGCAATATCCAGCTTCAGGAATCTGTGATCTACATGCACAGTTTTGTGTTCCTGCTCGGTGCCGGTTACACCCTCAAGCATGACGGCCATGTCCGGGTGGATATCTTCTACCGCCCGATGGGTGAGAAAGGCAAAGCCGTGATCAATATCCTCGGCACTCTGCTGCTGTTACTGCCCGTAAGCATCTTCATTCTGTGGATCTCCTGGGAATATGTGATGTTCTCCTGGGACACACTGGAAGGCTCGCAGGAAGCCGGCGGTATCGAGGCTTTATACATTCTCAAGACATCGCTGATTGCGATGCCTGTTCTGATGATTCTGCAGGGCATTTCTGAACTGCTGCGTAACCTGCTGGTACTCACCGGTCAGGGTCATCTGCTGGAAATTGATGATGCTCAGGAGCACCCGCTATGATGGAATTGTTACCGCTGTTTCTGTTCCTGGGCGCCATTGTCGTCCTGCTGCTGGGTTACTCGGTCGCATTCTCTCTGGCCGGCACCGGCCTGATCTTCGCCGGCATCGGTATTCTCACCGGCCACTTTGAGGCCAGCTTCCTCGAAGCGGTACCGAACCGCCTGTTCGGCATTATGAATAACACCGTGCTGATCGCCGTACCGCTGTTCGTATTCATGGGCGTGATGCTGGAAAAATCCAAAATCGCTGAAGAGCTGCTGGACACCATGGCCGCCCTGTTCGGGCCGATGCGCGGTGGTCTGGGTATCTCAGTCACCGTGGTAGGCATGCTGCTGGCAGCCAGTACCGGTATCGTTGGCGCGACTGTTGTGACGATGGGACTGTTGTCCCTCCCAACCATGCTACGTCGTGGCTACGACCCTAAGGTAGCCACCGGTACCATCTGTGCATCCGGTACGCTGGGGCAGATCATTCCGCCATCGATCGTGCTGGTACTGCTGGGTGATGTGATCTCCTCCGCATACCAACAGGCACAGCTGGATCAGGGTATCTACTCGCCTGACACTGTCACTGTGGGCGATCTGTTCCTTGGCGCACTGCTGCCAGGTCTGCTGCTGGTCGGCGCGTATATCCTCTATCTGGTATATAAAGCGATCTTCCAACCGGAGACCGTGCCTGCCATCCCTCAGGAAGAACGGGATGCGATGGATAACATGTTCAAGCGCGTGGTGTCTGCACTACTGCCACCGGTCCTGCTGGTCGGTCTGGTGCTGGGTTCAATTCTGGCCGGTTGGGCAACCCCGACAGAAGCCGCTTCTGTCGGGGCTGTCGGTGCCATGGTGTTAGCGATGCTGCGCCGCTGCTTTACTCTGCAGATTCTCAAAGAAGTGATGCGGACCACCACTCAGGTAAGCTCCATGGTGTTTATCATTCTGGTAGGCGCGTCGATCTTCTCACTGGTATTCCGTGGTTACGGCGGTGATGATCTGGTCCGGGAGTTCCTGTCTGATCTGCCGGGTGGTGTATTCGGTGCAGTCCTGCTGGTGATGCTGGTCATCTTCCTGCTGGGCTTCTTCCTCGACTTTATCGAAATCACCTTCGTGGTGGTGCCGATTGTTGCACCGATCCTGCTGGCGATGGGTCTGGATCCGATCTGGCTGGGCGTTATGATCGCGCTGAACCTGCAGACCTCATTCCTGACACCGCCATTCGGCTTCGCCCTGTTCTATCTGCGGGGTGTAGCGCCGGAAAGTATCGCAACGATGCAGATCTACCGCGGTGTTATTCCGTTTATCATGATCCAGCTGGTAGCGCTGATGGCGCTGGCTCAGTGGCCGGCACTGGCCACCTGGCTGCCGACTCTGGTGTACGGTTAGCCCTCCGGAACAATAAAAAACGCCTGACAGCTGATCAGCCTATCAGGCGTTTAACTCTGGATACCCTCACTAACGGCACTCTTTCCAGAACCCCTGGCGGGGAAAACCTCTGGCATTATCCTGTCTTCACAATGCCTTTTTCGGGTCTGAATACATTCCACACAAGATGAAATATATTCAGACATAACATTTAATCACTCTCATAAAAACCCCTTAGCTTTACTGAGACTGAGCATTATTATGCATCATTAAAATGAAACAGAGCTGAAAATAAAATAATTAAAAGTTAATTACGAATAATTATAAATTTCAGATCACTATTTTTATTAACGACTTGAATCTGTTTCAAAACCCCAGATCGAACTTAATTCCATATTATCCAAGCTGACATTAGAAAAAGTCGGTCTCTGGCTGACAGCATAAAAGTCGGCATGAGGCTCTTTACTGAGATTTCCGGATTCAACAACTATCACACCACCTGAAGCCTGTTCCTGACTGGCAAAGTAGAAATCTGCATGGGGCTCCTTCGTCAGCCCCTCTGTCCTCCGGACAACAGACTCGGCAGCTGTGCCGGTAACCGAACGCTCACCCTTCGCTTGGTAGAAGGTGCTGAATGGCTCTTTGTCCAGCGCATCGCCTGTATTAGCCATCATACCGGAGTGAATGCTGTGATCCTGACTTTCCAGGTAGTAACCCGCAAAAGGTTCTTTAGCCAAAGCACCGGCACTTTTAGCCATTACATCGACAGCCGCAGAACGCTCTTGGGCGATCAGATAATAACTGGCATGGGGTTCTTTGGGCAGGGTTTCCGCCTGAGCTACCGATACTGAGAAAACAGTGGCCAGCGCAATGCTGGTAAAGGTCTGG
This sequence comes from uncultured Amphritea sp., assembly GCA_963669425.2. Classification (GTDB taxonomy): domain Bacteria; phylum Pseudomonadota; class Gammaproteobacteria; order Pseudomonadales; family Balneatricaceae; genus Amphritea. The sequence goes on along the minus strand of CAXXNC010000001.1, from coordinate 1,099,208 downwards.
GTTTTCATTTTCAAATCCTCATTTATTTTCAATTCGAGATAAATATAAGATGAGATTCTGAAACAACCCTGAAAAAAACAAACTTTATTATAATTTAATAATTTTATATTAAACCAAAAAGAAATAAAAAAGGCAGACCACCAGTCTGCCTTTTATTCTGACATAAAGCTATCAGAGGGAACGGGCGTTCAGGTAAGCCTGCTCAGAGACAGCATGCCACTTGGTCGCCTGATCGCGGAATTTAACGAAGGAATCAAACACCTTCTGAGTCATCGGATCTTTCGCTGCTTCCTCGGCAACCACGTCATCAGACAGTGCTTTCAGCTGAGACAGTACTTCATTCGGGAACTGACGCAGCTCAACACCGTGTTCGTTAACCAGTTGCTCCAGAGCGCGGTTGTTCTTCGCAGTGAAGTCAGCCAGCATATCCTGGTTAGCCACACGCACAGCGTTACGAACGATAACCTGCAGGTCTTCCGGCAGTTTCTCAAACGCTTCTTTATTGATGAAGCATTCCAGCGTGGTGCCTGGCTCATGCCAGCCCGGATAGTAGTAGTACTTAGCCGCTTTATGCAGGCCAAACGCCAGATCGTTATATGGACCTACCCACTCGGTCGCATCGATCGCGCCGGATTGCAGTGATGGGAAGATTTCGCCGCCAGGCAGCAGTACAGGCGTACCACCAGCACGTTTCAGAACTTCACCGCCCAGACCCGGAATACGCATCTTCAGACCCTTCAGGTCTTCTACGCTGTTAATTTCACGGTTGAACCAGCCGCCCATCTGTACACCGGTATTACCGGCAGCACCCGGTACCAGACCAAATTCCGCGTAGATCTCTTCCCACAGCTCCATACCGCCACCGTGGTAAAGCCAGGAGTTCATTTCCTGCGCCGTCAGACCGAACGGTACTGCCGCGAAGAACTGTGCTGCACGGGTCTTACCTTTCCAGTAATACGCTGCACCGTGACCCATCTCAGCGGTACCGCGGGATACTGCATCAAAGATTTCCAGCGCACCCACCAGCTCTTTGGCACCATACACCTTAACCTTGATACGACCACCGGACATCTGACCGATCAGCTCAGCCAGCTGGTTTGCACCGGTACCCAGACCCGGGAAGTTTTTCGGCCAGGTGGTGACCATTTTCCATTCGATTGTTTCCGGTTTTGCCGGAGCGGCTGCCGGAGTTTCTACAGGTTTACAGTCTGCAACAGGCGCTTTCTGCTCTGTACAGGCTGCCAGACCAGCAGCAGCGGCACCAAGACCGAGGACTTTAACTATCTCACGACGCTTCACAAGGCTTCTCCCTTTATCGTGTGTTGTTATCGTGGAAACCCTGAACATCCCCTGGTCAGTACGCTGATTGAACAAACCTCAACGCAGACTCATCAGGCGCTGTTGCTGATTTCCTTATTCTTGTTAACCCAATGAACATAGCACCAACTCAGAACAGCTGCAATTTCAAACAGTAAGCGCGATCAGTTGACGATCTGAGAGGCCACTACCCGAATCCTGTAGCACGGGCGATAAGGTTTATTCTATTCATCTGAATTGCTGATATACTCATCCCGGGCAAGCAACCATATACGGGCAAAAGATTGCAGTCTCTAAATCTTCTTAAATCGATCGCTGAAGCGAAATCCAGTCTGCGTAAGTCGGAACAGAAGGTCGCAGATTTTGTACTGGATAATCCCTCTGAAGTTATCCATATGCGGATTGTTGATCTGGCCTCCGAGGCGCAGGTCAGTGAACCGACCGTGGTACGTTTCTGTCGGGCACTGGGCTACGATGGCTTTCAGGACTTTAAACTGACCCTGGCTCAGGGGCTGGCCAGCAATGCCAACTTTGAACAGTTTTCTCTGAACAGCAAAGACAGCACCAGCGAATTCAAGCAGAAGATTTTCGATTCCACCATCGGCAATATGATGAGTGTGCGGGAAGAGCTGGATACCGAAACCCTGGAAGATGCCATTAACGCTATTGCCAGCGCTAACCGTCTGGAGATTTATGGTTTCGGCGCATCCGCGCCGGTATGTGATGATGCCCAGCATAAATTTCACCGTCTGAAGATCGCCGCTTCAGCCTACTCTGATCCCCATATGCAGATGATCTCTGCGACGACGCTGACCGATCAGGATGTGGTGATCGCGATCTCCCAGACCGGCCGAACCAAAGATCTGCTGCACGCCGTTAAACTGGTCAAGGACGCCGGCGCGACCGTCATTACACTCTGTCCAAGCGATACCCCACTGGCGGATCAGGCAAATGTCGCTATTCATATCGATCTGGAAGAAGATAAAGACCTCAGCACACTGATGTCCTCCCGGGTAGTCCACCTGGTGGTTATCGATGTACTGGCGGTAGGTGTGGCGATGAAACTGGGCCCCGGTCTGCTTGATCACCTTAAAACCATCAAGCGCAGCCTCAAAAGCCTGCGTCAGAACGATAAGCGCCTGCCACTGAGAAAGCCTTCTCGCTGACCCTTTTCTGTAACATTCTTACGCCAATATCAGTAGCCGTTGCCTGTCGTTCAAACGGCTCATCACGCTATGCATACAGCCTGATTCAGCCCTTCTGCGCAACCAAAGGCAGCATTGAAAATCATCGGTATCTGGTATAAAAGAAACACTGTTATATGCAGATTTATACCGGATTGCCTGTTTTCAGGTCGGAGGAATCAGCTTATAGACCCCTCCGGATCTCAGTCTGAATAACAGGCATTTTGTATCGGCTTTTGTAACAAAGTAGGTATAGGAGTGCGTGCTATGCTGATTCGAAAAGATCAGGACCTTAACGAAATCCAGACCGAAGTCTTCGATATCATGGTTGGTATCGATGAAGAAGAAAAACAGGCGCAGCAGAAAGTCGCCAGTAAACGCAGTCTGGCCGCCCGTCGCGCCATTGAAGACCGCAAACAACAGCAGGAACTCGAAATAGAGATCAACGACGAACACTGGTTCGACGATCTCTGACTGCTTTTCTCTCAGGGAATCATGATACCGGGTTGTCCTTTCAGCCAACCCGGAGTATCACTGCAGAATCACACTTCCGGATACAGAATATCCAACGGCACTGAGCGACCGCTGTCGATCACAATCGCGGCATGCTTACGGCGCAGCTCACGTGGTTCGGTGACACCACAGGAGTGGGCGATCATCGCCACCTCATTGACCAGATGGTCGTGATAACTACGCACCCGGGTAGCTTTATCCTCCGGTACCAGGCCACGCTGCAACTCTTTATCGTGGGTCGTTATCCCGGTCGGACAGGTATTCTTATTGCACTGCAGGGCCTGAATACAACCCAGTGCAAACATAAAGCCCCGGGCACTGACGCAGAAATCCGCCCCCAGGCACAACGCCGCCGCAACATCGGTCGGATTAATACACTTACCGGAAGCGACCACCTTAATCCGCTCCCGCAGGCCATGCATTATCAGCTTGTTGACCAATGCCGGCAGACTTTCCCGCAGTGGCAAGCCAACGCTGTCCATCAGCGGCATCGGTGCAGCACCGGTACCGCCATCGCTACTGTCCAGCGTAATGAAGTCCGGTGCATGCTCAACACCGCGCTTGAGGATATGCTCACAGAACTCATCCAGCCATTCTGTTGAACCCAGCACCAGCTTGAAGCCCACCGGTTTGCCAGTTACTTCCCGGATATGCGCAACCATATCCAGCAGATCATCAATATTACCGATCTCCGGATGGCGGTTCGGACTGATAGACGCCACTCCCTCAGGAATTCCCCTAATCTGCGCGATCTCAGCACTAACCTTCTCTGCCGGCAGCATACCGCCCTTACCCGGTTTAGCCCCCTGGCTGAGCTTGATCTCGAACATCTTCACCTGCTCATGAGCAGCCTTTTCACGCAGTTTCTCATCGCTGAGACGCCCCTGCTCATCCCGCAGACCATACTTCGCTGTACCGACCTGACAGACAATGTCGCAGCCGCCTTCCAGATGGAACGGTGACAGACCGCCTTCGCCGGTGTTCATCCAGCAACCGGCCTCACGGGCACCGTTAGCCAGCGCCAGTACCGCCGGTTTAGACAGTGCCCCGTAGCTCATACCGGAGATATTGAAGAAGGATTTAGCATCATAGGGTTCGCGGCAGTAAGGCCCAATGCGAAGCGTACGGGTTGTTACCGCATCTTCTTTCAGGGTTGGGAACGGACAGTTGAGAAAGAAATAGGTACCCGGTACCCGCAGATCACGGGTGGAACCGAAAGCGATCGTATTATCGACATCTTTAGCCGCCCGGTAACACCAGCTGCGCTGAGCCCGGTTGAACGGCATCTCTTCCCGATCCTGAGCAAAGAAGTACTGACGAAAGAACTCCCCGATATGCTCGAACATGTAGCGAAAGCGTCCCACCAGCGGATAGTTCCGGCGGATTGTCTGTTTAGTCTGATGCTTATCGATCTGATAGATGATCACCGCAGCGATCAGTCCTGACACAAACAGAAACAGCAGTATGCCGCCCAGGATTGCAACGAAGTTAATCGCAAAACTACTGACAGGGTCTAACATATCCTCACTCCTTAATTCTTTTTATCGGGGCTCAGAAACGGTTGTTTGAACCATCCTAGCGATTTAAGGCAGTTATGCCTATAGGAATCAGCGGCTTATCGGCCACTTCCCGCAAACAGAGTGAGTGATTATTACCCGTTTTGTGGAAACCAAACTGAAAATCTGTGACGCAATACTCAGTTGCCGCACAGATATTTACACACCAGTACTTCCAGACGCCCCTGCTGCTCAAGCCGTTCAAGCGAGTGGTTAATCTTATCCAGCAACGCGCCCTTGCTGTGGTGCAGCCGGAAGTGCACCGGATTACTGGTGTAAGGCAGGGAGATCTGATATTTCAGCTGTTCGTCACGCTGATAGTGAATCGCAACAGCTTCCTGCATCAGACCAATCTCATTCCAGCCACGATGCACCCGCTGGGCGATCTGCCAGGGGTTAGAAAAGTCCTCCCGGATCAGCGAATCGGGCACCGGGGTGCCACGGACAGTCGCTACCCGCAAACCTTTCAGATCATTAAGGATAAACACCGGGAAGGACAGCTCCGGACTGTAGATAATCACCTCATTCACCAGTCCGAATGGACGACTGTAAAGCGACACCTGCTCCAGCGCGGGTTCCGCTTCGAGCCGGGTCGAGACACCAGCCTCGATATCGATCTCTCCGGCAATGAAATGACGCTGTAGCCGCGCCTGGGACAACGCCAAAAATTCCAGCTCAACACCGATATCCTCGGCAACAGCACGCAGGGTATCGGCATAAATTCCCTGATAAACCCCGGCATCATCGCGCCAGAAAAACGGAATCTGGCCCGGCAGAGGCATCCCCACCTTCAGTGTACGGGTGGTCTGATCTGCAGCCGTCGGCAACGCCAGCAGCATCCACAGACAAACAACACCACGCAATATGGCACACAAGGAGGTAAAGCCTGCCTGCTTTATGCTAATGTTCGTTATATTGGATAAAGCCATAACTGATCTTTTCATGCCATGTCTGTGACCACTGCCTCCGCCATGCTGCTGGAACCTGCCCTGCAACTGGCCCGCCATTTCCCGCAACAACAGGGACTGGAGCCTGCCCGGGAACTGCTGGAAAGCGCCGGACTTACTCAGGAGGAGTTTACCAAACCCGGTGCACGTTTTCCGGTACAACGTTTCAGCTACGTGCTGGAAACTCTGACCCGGCTCAGTCACAACCCGCTGATATGGCTCAATCTGGGCGAGGCAACGCAACCCCGCACTCTGGGCTCCATCGGCTTCCTGATGTCCACTTCTGCGACGCTTGAGCAAGCCTATCAGAGTCTGATCGATTACCTGCCACTGATGTATGAAGGCGCGGTACTGGAACTGGAGTCCGGTCTTGAAGGCACCGTAATTACCCTGGAGCTGAATAATAACGATCAGCGCACCATTGAATTTCTGTTTGCCTGCCTGTGTAACTGGCCACGCTGGCTGACCGGCCATCAGGTGCCGATCTCAACGGTCCGGATGACCCGCCCGCAACCGGACAATCCACAACCCTATCAGCAGTTTTTTGCGGCCGAGATGGAATTCGGTGCGGCCCGCAATCAGTTACTGCTGAACAGTGATTATCTGACCCGCCCCTGCCTCGATGCCAATCCGGAAATGCATCGCCTGCACCGGGAATTTGCGGATACCCTGCTCAGCAAGAGTACCCAACAGGGGGCTCTGATCGCCCAGACCCGTAATCTGATTCGCCAGCAGCTGAGTCAGGCCAGCGGTTCTGTCCGCCGCGAGCAGGTCGCAGAACAGCTGGGCTTAAGTCTGCGCACGCTGCAGCGTAAGCTGGGCCTGCTGGGTACCAGCTTTCAGGATATCTATGATCAGACCCGTCGCGAATATTGCCTGCAGCTGATTCAGCAGGGCCAGCACAGCTTTGGCGAGATCGCTTTCCAACTCGGGTTTTCCAATCAGTCGGCATTTCAGAAAGCCTTTAAACGCTGGATGGTGGTACCGCCCAGTGAATACCGACAACAGATCCAGCCACTGCAACCAGAGCGGATCATTCCCACAGCCGCGGTCCCCCAGAGCTATAGCTGGCTGGACCAGGACAATCCTGCAACCACTCTGCAGCAGAAACTCAGTGAACTGAGCCTGTTCGGCCGCGAGCTACTGGAATGCGCCTGCGTTATGGGTGAGCAGTTCGATCTTAACCAACTGGCAGCGATCACGGAAAATCCTCTGCCCCGTCTGGCAATCAACCTCTGGCCCGCACAACGGGCCGGGCTGATCGTGCCTGATGCGGATGATCAGACCCGGTTTGATTTTGCCCGGACCGCGATACACCAACTGCTGTATGGGCTTATTCCTGTTCAGGATCAGCAACGCTGGCACCTGCGCTGCGCCACAACGCTACTGACACATCTACCAGCCCCGGAAGAGCAAACACTGGCGCAACTGGACAGAGTGTTACAGCATCTGCGACAGCTGCCCGCGCATCAGTTACCAGACCTTCACACTGCAATCAGCCTTAATAGTCACGCAGCCAGACTGGCCCGCCAGCAACAGCAGTATCTGCAAGCCTGCACATATCTGTCAGATGCCATCAGTCTGTTACCTGCTTCCGACAGCTGCTCTTTGCAACTGGAGTGTGCTGAACTGCAACTTCTGGCCGGCAAACCGGACAGCGCAGAACAAACACTGGCGGCACTGGATCAAGCCACTCAACCGCTCAATATTACTGAGCAGGGCCTGTATGCTCTGCTGCAGGCGCGACTGCTGATACACCGGGGCAAAGCGGAAAGCGCTCTTGAAACACTGCTTACAGAACTCGACAAACAGCAACAACCCTTACCGCAGCAGCAATCTGATCAATTAAGTCTGCTGCTGCAGCAACTGGATTTTATCAGCGAACAGTTTAACGCCCAGACCCTGACAGCGATGGCCGGCAAACACTTTGATCGCCACTACCATCAGCTGCAACTGCTGGAACAGGTCAGCCTGCTGGCTCGCCAACTGAGTCAGCCTTTGCTGGCTGCCTGCGCCATCGGCCGTATGACCGAAATCAGTCTTCGCTACGGTCGCTCGCCCCTTACGCCATTTGCCTATATCAGCTATGCCTGGGTCGCAGGCTGGTTCTGCGCCGATTACTCCATGGCCCAGACCTTCGCCGCTCAGGGTATGCGGCTGGTCAACCGTTTCGGTGGCCTGGCCAGACCGGATGGCGGCATACTCAATGAACCCCACAATCCCACCGAACTGGCTAACAGCGCCGCACTGGTTCACAGTGCTCAGGTGATCCACTGGTTTACCCCTCTGGCTCAGAGCCACGGCATGCTGGAGCAGGTTACCCGGGTCACCGCAGAGCACGGCGTCTGGCAGCAGTACAGTGAATGCCAGCTACTCAGCGCTCAACTGAATATTCTGACCGATAAGCCACTGTCCGAGCAGCGCACAGAACTGCAAAAGCAGCACCAGCAACTTCAGGACTATCATCTCGATACTCCGGCAGAACAGCTGCAGAGTTCAGCACTACGGCTGGTGAGGGAGCTGCAACAGGGCTGGCAGCCAGACCGGAATATAACTTACGACAATGGCTGGCAGGCCGGCTGTACCATCGTCAGCGCCCTCCTGCTGAACCAGCAACATTTCTGGTCACAATTGCTCAGTTGGGAAAGTCAGCTGGAACGCGAACAACCCGGCTACTTCTGGATCAGCGAAGCGTTGTTCTGCACCGCACTGATGCGTCTGATCACGGCTCAGCAACAGGGAGGGATCAGTCAGCGACGCAAGCTCGAGGCCGAGCAGACCATCTCCCGCTTTGAACTCTGGAGCCGTCAGTGTCCGGCAAACTTTGAAGCTCAGCGCTGGCTGCTGGAAGCAGAATATAACCGGATCGAGGGCAATGATCCGGCGCGCTACTTCGAACAGGCTCTCAGTGCCGCGAGGCAACAGAATTTCAGTTTCCATCCGGCGCTGATACAGGAGCGCTACGGCCACTATCTGTTGCATCAGGGCCAGTACAGTCTGGCAGAATTCTGCCTGCGTCAGGCCCATGACTTCTATCAGCAATGGGGCGCCACGGCAAAAGCGGAGTTGATGATGGAATTGCTGCCAAATACTGGCAAAATACCCCTATCAGCAGAGACAGGTAACCGCAACTTATGACCCCCTGGAAAGTACTGGTCGTCGACGATGAGGAAGGGATTCACGGAATCACCCGGATGATCTTCCGTGGCTATGAGTTTGAGCAACGGCCGATTGAGCTGATCAGCGCGATGAGTGGTGCCGAAGCTCGTACTCTGCTGGCTCAGCACCCGGATATTGCACTGGTGCTGCTGGATGTGGTGATGGAAACCGATCACGAAGGCCTGCAGTTGGTGGACCATATCCGCAATGAGCTGCACAACCAGAATATCCGTATCATTCTGCGCACCGGTCATCCCGGTTATGCCCCGGAAGCTCAGGTGATCGTTAACTACGATATCAATGACTATCTCAGCAAAGCTGAGTTATCGGCCTCCCGCCTGCTGACCTCTGTCGTGGTTGCCCTGCGTTCATACCGTGATATTCGCAATGCCCAGCAACAGGCACTGGCAACCCCGGAAAGCCAACAGGCAGAGCAACCTCTGTTGCCGGAGGCATCACGCCAGTTACAGGCACAGATTTCACCGGTATTGCGGCAGAGTAAACGCCTGCAACAGCTTGATCTGAATCCTATGGCACAGGATCTGTGCCGGGATATCGATGCCTGGCAGAGCCGTCTTAATAACAGTATTCATCTACTGGATCAGAGTGGCATACCAGCCGCTGGTAATACGGTCGATTGCCAGGCGCTGATGAACCGGATTCTGCAGGTATTCCTGCCGCAGAGCCGTCAGGAGGGCTGGTTGCTGGACTACCGGGTCGACCCGGCACTCATTGCGATCAACAGCGATGCCGTGCTGCTGGAACAGCTGCTGATCAGTACCGTGGAGCTGGCGATCCTGCAGGCCGACGGCCACGATCTGAAGCTGAGCCTGCAGAAAGCCGATCAGCCGGAACATCTGCTATTCAGTGTCGGTCAGAGTGAAGGTCAGCCCCGCCTCAGTCACAGCCCGTGGCATAAGCATCTGCAGCGCCAGCTACAGCGGCTGTGTCAACAGCTCAACGGTCACCTGCTGGAAGCAGACGATCTGGGTACCCTGCGCTGCCTGCTGCCGGTCAGTCTGTAAAACCGGCTTTAAAACCGGTCTCTGAAATCAGTTATCCGACAGCAGATAAACGTTGGCATCCTGCCTTTGTGCTTCAATCCACTGCTCCGCTGCAGCACGGGTATTACTGAAAAACACCACCCTCGACAGCGGCTTCAGGATACCGTTCTGGCCGATCTCGTGGCGGTATACCCACCAGCTGTCCGCGGCAATTTCACGGATTTTCAGGACGCACTGAATCGGTTTAATCGGACGGAATGCATTCATATAAGTCATGATTCTGTATCTGTTTGCTTCGTTGTTAAGTGGCTGCGGCTCAGGCCCTTCCCTCACCGCAGCAGCTATTGTTATCCAGCCCAACTGAAGTCAGGCTGAACCGTTTTACTTGGCCTGCGCCAGCTCCAGCAACTCACGGATCGCCACAGTAAAGATGGCGAAATCCTGCTGCGCGCTGTTACGGATCTCCTGTAGCAGCCGCTGCCAACGGGCCAGCAAGCGCTGGTTGTTGCCAAACCACTGCTCCACCAATGCCTCATCCGCAGCCTCGGTATCCTCGGCGGCACCGTTCAATACGCTGATAGTGATCGCTTGCTGGTGGTTGGTGAGATCTTCACGGAAACCGTCACGGGCCATTGATTCCCAGTGGTTCTGGGTCTCAAGCTCTTTCACCTGATGATCGAACCACTGCAGTTGAAGTCGGTCACCCAGACCGAAGTGGATCCGGGCCACTGTCTGCAGTGGCTGGCCACTCTGCTCGGTCGCATGAATAACGCTTAGCAGACTGTACAGGCTGTCAGCACCGGCAATCACCGCGGCCAGCGCAGTCGGTACGCCAGCCTCTGTCAGCTCATCGTGCTTGTGCTGCCAGCGCTGCTTCGGCTCACCCGCCAGCAGGCTATCAAACTGCGCACTCAGCTCGGCCACTGCCGGACGGAAACGGCCAATGGTGCCACCGACATCCAGACCGCTGCGCTGCTGACGCAGGAACCAGAAGGTTGCCCGGCGTGCCATACGGATCAGGTCACCCATCATCTGCTGCTGCAGTTCGGCGGGTACCTGGTTATCCAGTGCCTCAATATCACGCCACAGCTGCTGAATACCGAATACATCACGGGCAATTACATAAGCGCCGGCTACTTCAGCAAACTCAACCCCGGCAATCTGGCTGATACGCTCGGCAAAGGTAATACCCATGGTATTAATCATGCCGTTGGCCAGCTGAGTGGCGATGATTTCACGTTGCAGACGGTGTCTGCTGATCTGCTCTGGGTACTCTCCGGTGAGACGTTGCGGGAACGCGGTCATAACTTCCTGGTTCAGATAGTCATCCTTGGTCACCCGGGCATCATTCAGCGTTTCTTTCAGCTCCGCCTTGATGTAGGAGATCAGCACTGACAGTTCCGGACGGGTCAGACCTGCACCGCTCTGCTTACGCGCCAGTAGCTCTTCATCGGCCGGAATAAACTCCAGCGCACGGTCCAGCTTGCCTTCCTGCTCCAGGCGCTGAATCAGACGAATGTACTCATCCATCGAACGACGGGCATGGTGGTGGGCGATACTGATCGCCTGGGCCTGCTCGTAGTTGTTCTGCAGTACCAGTTCGCTGACTTCGTCGGTCATCTCCCGCAGCAGCGCATTACGCTGCTTGATGGTCAGATCGCCGTTAGCCACGATCTCATTGAGCAGAATCTTGATATTTACTTCGTGGTCGGAGCAATCCACACCGCCGGCGTTATCGATAAAGTCAGTGTTGGACTTACCGCCATTAGCGCAGAACTCCATCCGCCCCTGCTGGGTGAAACCCAGGTTACCGCCCTCGCCCAGTACCCGGCAGCGCAGTTCGTTACCGTTAACCCGCAGCACATCGTTAGCTTTATCGCCAACCTCAGCATGGCTTTCATGGCTGGCTTTGACATAAGTACCGATACCGCCGTTCCAGATCAGATCCACCGGCGCTTTCAGCAGCGCGTTAATCAAATCTGTCGGAGACAGGCGTTCAGCTGTAATACCGAAACGCTGCTGCATTTCCGGCGTCAGATCAATCCACTTGGCAGCGCGTGAGAATACCCCGCCACCGGCTGAGATCAGCTCAGCGTTGTAGTCTTCCCAGGTTGAACGCGGCAATGCGAACATCCGCTGACGCTCAGCAAAGCTAATCGCGGTATCCGGATTCGGGTCGATAAAGATATGCATGTGGTTAAACGCGGCGCACAGCTGAATGTGCTCAGACAGCAGCATGCCGTTGCCGAATACATCGCCCGCCATATCACCGATGCCGATTACGGAGAACGCTTCAGACTGAGTATCCAGTCCCAGCTCACGGAAGTGCAGTTTCACCGACTCCCAGGCACCTTTCGCGGTGATGCCCATGCCTTTATGGTCGTAGCCCTGTGAGCCGCCTGAAGCAAATGCATCACCCAGCCAGAAGCCACGGTTTTCGGCGATCTCGTTAGCGATATCGGAGAAGGTCGCGGTGCCCTTATCGGCCGCCACCACGAAATAAGGATCATCTTCATCGTGGCGCACCACATCCTGCGGCGGTACCACCGCACCGGACAGCAGATTATCGGTGATATCCAGCAGCGCGCTGATAAAGATCTTATAGCTGGCGATACCTTCATTGAGCCAGGCTTCCCGGTCACCACTGGTGGGCAGCTGCTTGGCGACAAAGCCACCTTTGGCGCCGACCGGTACAATCACCGAATTCTTCACCTGCTGCGCCTTCACCAGACCCAGTACTTCGGTACGGTAATCTTCCAGACGGTCGGACCAGCGCAGACCACCACGGGCCACCTTACCGCCACGCAGGTGTACACCCTCAACCCGCGCCGAGTAGACAAACACTTCGAACATCGGCCGTGGCAGCGGGATATCGCTGATCGCCCGTGGACTCAGTTTAAAGGCGAAGTAATCTTTCAGCTCACCGGCTTCATCCTGCTGGAAGAAGCTGGTACGCAGGGTTGCTTTGATCAGCTCGAGGAAGCGACGCAGCACCTTGTCTTCGTTCAGGTTAGCAACTTTATCCAGGGCATCGATGATGCTGGATTCCAGTCGTTCAGCCAGCTTGTCACGGCCCTGACGCTGAGGCTCAAAGCGAGCCCGGAACAACGCCACCAACAGCTTGGTGACATGAATATGGTTAAACAGCGTGCTGGCAATATAGCGCTGGGAGAAACCGAAACGGATCTGCTGACAATAGCGGGCGTAGGCACGCAGCATCGCCACTTCGCGCCAGTTCAGATTGGCACCGATCACCAGTTGGTTAAATTCATCATTTTCGGCACGGCCGTTCCAGATATTCCCGAACGCCTGCTGGAAGACTTCCTGTACCTGCTCCAGCACGACCGGCTCAGAGCCCTGATAGATCAGAGTAAAGTCATGCATCCAGTACTGCTGCCCATCGTTAGCACGGATCGCATATGGGTGCTCACCCACCACCTGCATGCCTAAGTTTTCCAGTACCGGAATAACGTCGGAAAGGATCAGTGGCTGATCGGCGGTAAACAGTTTGAAGCGCAGCAGTTCAGAACGCTGTTCCAGCACCCGGTAGAAGCTCATGGTAATCGGGTTACTGTCGTTCAGAGCTTCCAGACGCTGCAGATCATAGACTGCACTGGCCGGGCTGAAATGCTCCCGGTAAGCGCTGCTGAAACCGTAACGGTAGCGATTCAGGAGGCGGTTGCCCTGCTCTTCACCGCAGGCATCCATCAGCGCCCGGTGCAGATCATCACTCCAGTCACGGGAGATGCTGGTCACTTCCTCTTCCAGTCGTGGCAGATCCAGCTGCGGCGGGTTATCCGGATCGATACGCAGGGTGTACTGCACCCGTGCCAGCACCGATTCAGAGAAAGTGGTAGTGAACTCAGACTCCAGCGCGCCAGTGGCTTTCACCAGCAGCTCCTGCACCTGCATACGAATCTCAGTATTGAAGATATCCCGCGGTACATAGTAGAGGAAGGTCATGAACTGATTGCAGCGATCAGCCCGCATCAGCAACCGGGCTTTGCGGCGCTCATTCAGGCTGAAAATACCCAGCACGATCTCCAGCAGCTGCGCTTCAGTAGCCAGCAACAGCTCTTCACGGGGCAGATCATTCATAATCTGCAGCAACTGCCGGCCGTTATGACTACGCGGATTAAAACCGATCTTCTCCAGCACTGCCCGGGCTTTATTGCGCACCATCGGGATGCTGTTCATCGGATCGGAATACACCGCTGAGGTATACAGACCGTGGAAACGGCACTTGCCGATCACCTGACCGTCCTGATCAAACTGCTTGATGACAATGCGATCGATATAGGCCGGACGATGCACCAGCGAAGAACGGGCATCCTTGGCAAACATCAGTGCCGATGGCTCCAGCAGAAACTCCCGCTCAGCGTCACGCAACTCCGTTAATGCGCTGCTGCCCTGCTGTGGTTGCTCCAGTGTGAAGATACCCAGTTCGCTGCCAGCAACCGGCGTTACCTGACCATCTTCAATACGGATCTCGTCGTACCCCAGGAAAGTGAAGCGGTCATCCTGCAGCCAGCGCAGAAACGCCTGCATCTCTTCGACATCATCGCCCTGAAGCCCATCGATCAGCTGTTCTGCCCGGGCCTGCATCGCCGGGTAGTCAGCTACTGCCGCGTCAACATGGCGCAGCACTTCCAGCAGACTGCCCTGCAGTTGCTTCAGTTCATTGTCATCGGTGGTGCGATCCACTTCCAGATAGATCACCGATTCAGCGTTGTCCTCACTGTCATTCAGCAATGACTGCAGCTGCTCACCGTCACGCCCGGTATAGAGAATGGCGTTGTGAATGGTATGAATCACCAGGCCGTGCCGGTTCAGCGCCATCCGTACCGAGTCCACCAGAAATGGCATATCCCGCTGGATGATCTCAATCACCGTATGCTGCGCCCGCCAGCCATGCTGCTCAAGATCCGGGTTATACAGACGCACTTTCGGCTCACTACCGTTGAACTCCTGCAGGAACTGCCAGCAGGACAGTGTGGCGCCATAGAGGTTATCCAGTGAGCGCTCGCTCAGCTCCTCCGGGGTTGCCGTCAGATAGTAGTGTTGGGCAAATTGATCGACCCGGGAAGCCAGTTCGCCGGGCAGACGTTGATGAAGCAGATCGGTCAGGGGGGACAGCAGCGCGCTGTTGTCGCACAGTCGTTCAGACATGGTGGGTTTATTTTTTACCTGTAGTCACGGTGAATAAAAATGGGCCGCAAGCGGCCCGTTCTGTTGTTATTAATTTTTCAGCAGCAGTACTGAGCAACCGGCCCGTTCTGCCACACGTGCTGAGACGGAACCCAGCAGAAATTCGTCCATTCTGGAGCGATGATGAGCAGACATCACCACCAGATCGATATCACGCTTTTTGACGTAGCGAACGATCGATTCTGCCGGTGAGCCCTCATACACTTTCAGGACCGGCTCAATCTCTTGCGGCAGCTCCTGGCGTACAAACTCTTTAAACTTGCGGGCGGTTTCAGTCAGGGCTTTCTGATGCTCTCTCTCACTGAAATAAGACGCCACCAGCGAACTGGCACTGAAGCCGGGTACCACTGCAATCATATGCAGCTCGGCATCGTTATCGCGCACTTCACGCAGCGCCAGTTGCAATGCCTGATGGATAAAATCAGGCTCACTCAAATCAACCGGTACCAGTACTTTGTTAAACATTTTCCGTTCCTCCGGAATACCCGGCCGCAACGCAGCCGGGGGGTATTACTCAGGCTGAGGGTACAGCCGCAGCATCCTGCTGCAGCTCCTGTTTACGGCGGTTGCGCTGCAACGATACCAGCAGAATCAGCAGCACCAGTGCCGGCACATAGATCAGTTGTTTCGGCGGTTGCGCTTGTGGCGCTTCAATACCGGTGACAACCTGATCAAATGCCAGACCTGCATGTTCTGCCGGACTGTCGAATGCAACATAGTCGACGATGGTTTTGCCATTACTGTTCAGCAATTCAATACCGGTACCGGCCACCTTGTCCGCTCCGTTGTCCCCTTCGCCCAATACCAGATTGGCCACAAAGGAGCGGGCATTGCCGACATCATCTTCACCATCGATCCAGAAACGCAGTTCGGTTCCCGGCTCCAGGTTATCTGCAACCTGCACCAGTTGTGCCGGTGCAATCTGCTGATAGGGCTCTACAATACGGTCTATCCAGAATCCCGGACGGAACAGAGAGAACGCGATCAGCAGCAACAGCAGGGTTTCATACCAGCGGTTTCTGGCAAAGAAGAAGCCCTGGGTTGCAGCGGTGAAGATCAACATCGCCACGGTGGCAACAATGAATACCTGAATCCCTTCCAGCCAGCTGACATCGATCAGCAGCAGGTCGGTATTGAAGATAAACAGGAATGGCAGCGCCGCGGTTCGCAGACTGTAGCTGAAAGCAACAAAACCGGTCCGGATAGGATCACCACCGGATACCGCTGCTGCAGCGAACGACGCCAGCCCTACAGGCGGGGTTACATCCGCCATAATGCCAAAGTAAAAAACGAACAGATGCACCGCGATCAGCGGTACGATCAGTCCAGCCTCCTGGCCCAGTGAGATCACCACCGGTGCCAGCAGAGAGGAGACCACGATATAATTCGCAGTCGTCGGGAGTCCCATCCCGAGAATCAGACTAAGTACTGCAGTCAGAATCAGCATCAGCAGCAGATTGCCCATGGACAACACTTCTACCAGATCAGCCAGAACTGAACCTACCCCAGTCTGAGAAACTGCGCCCACGATAATACCGGCAGTCGCTGTCGCGATACCGATACCGATCATGTTGCGGGCACCGGCAATCAGGCCATCCACCAGTTCGTTGGCGCCCTGACGCAGACGTTCAGCAATATTAGATTCACCACGGAAATACGCGATCAGAGGTCGCTGGGTTACCAGGATGAAGATCATCAGCACTGTCGCCCAGAATGCCGAGAGGCCCGGTGACAGACGTTCCACCATCAGACACCATACAAGCACCACCACCGGCAACAGGAAGTGCAGACCGGATTTAACAGTCGGGCCAACTTCCGGCAGTTCAACCATCGGGGAGTTCGGATCATCCAGTTTCAGATCCGGCACCTTCGCAGCAAAACGAATCAGATACAGATAAGCAGCACCCAGCAGGATCGCGATAATCACACTCGCCATCTCACCAAAGGTCGGCTTGATCCAGCCAATGCCGTAGTAAACAATCGCTGCAATCGCGGCAGTTACCAGGAAGCCAGTAAGGATACCGATCAGACGCAGTTGCCAGGTTTTCACCTCAATACGGCGCGGTAAGCCCTGCATGTTCTGCTTCAGCGCTTCCAGGTGCACGATATAAATCAGCGCCAGATAAGAGATCAGCGCCGGCAGGAAGGCATGGGTGATTACCTCAACATAAGAGATACCGACATACTCCACCATCAGGAAAGCCGCAGCCCCCATCACCGGAGGCATGATCTGACCGTTAACGGACGAAGCGACTTCCACCGCACCGGCTTTCTCAGAGGTAAAACCGACCCGTTTCATCATCGGGATGGTAAAGGTACCGGTGGTCACTACGTTGGCGATCGAAGAACCGGAGATCAGACCGGTCAGACCGGACGATACCACCGCCGCTTTCGCCGGACCGCCACGCATATGACCCAGCAGCGAGAATGCCACCTGAATGAAATAGTTACCGGCACCGGCTTTATCCAGCAGCGCACCGAACAGTACAAACAGGAATACGAAGTTAGACGACACCCCCAGAGCGATACCAAACACACCCTCAGTGGTCAGCCACTGGTGGTTAACCAGCTCTTCAAGGGTAACGCCTTTGTGCGCGATGATATCCGGCATGTAAGGGCCGGCCAGCGAGTAGCTCAGGAACACAATCGCCACAATCATCAGCGGTGGACCCAGGGTACGGCGGGCCGCTTCCAGCAGCAGGATCAGACCGATCACAGACGCGACCAGGTCCTGGGTATTTGGCAGACCCGGACGGGTAGTCAGTTGCTCGTAAAAAATATAGATATAGGATGCGCAGTAAGCCCCCATCAGACAGAGCACGATATCTGTCAGCGGAATATGGTGACGGGGTGAACGCGCCAGTGCCGGATACGCAGTGAAGGCAAGGAAAGTCGCAAAACCAAGGTGAATCGCGCGAACTTCCGTATCGTTAAAAATGCCGAAACTGCCGATCAACGGCCAGTCGTAAAACGGCAGAGGTGATGCGATCCATAGCTGAAACAGTGACCAGAACAGCGCTGCCGCCAGCAGAATTTTACCCTGCAGGCCTTCCGGAATACGGGCGCCGGTATCGTTGGCCGCCACCATATCCTGAAGCTCTTTCTCCTCAGCATTCATCTGAGTGCTATGCAGATTCGTCATATCAGCTCCAAAACCAGAATGAAAAAAGAGCGCTCCAACTCAATCACAGGGTCACACACAACCCCTTGGTGCGGACTGAGCGGAGTGCTCCGGAGTGAGGGGATAAGCTCCCCTCATGCGAGAGACCGTCTGTAAGACTTACATCCAGCCTTTTTCTTTGTAGTAGCGCACCGCACCATCATGCAGAGGTGCAGACAGGCCACCAGAGATCATCTGTTTTGGCTCCAGGTTAGCGAACGCAGGGTGCAGACGCTTGAAGCGATCAAAGTTGTCGAATACCGCTTTAACAACCTGGTAAACAGTTTCGTCATCAACCTTGGCAGAAGTTACCATGGTTGCAGCGTTACCGAAGGTCGCTACGTCAGCATCGGTACCTTTGTACATGCCGCCTGGAATGGTTGCGTCAGCGTAGAAATCATTCTCAGCAATCAGCTTATCGATCACAGCGCCAGTAACTGGGATTACTTTAGAGTCGCAGGAAGTAGTTGCTTCCTTGATCGCACCGGATGGATGGCCTACCGCATAGATCATGGCGTCAATCTTGTTATCACACAGCGCCTGAGCCTGCTCAGAAGATTTCAGCTCAGCAGCCAGTTTGAAGGTGTCTTTAGTCCAACCCTTCTCTTCCATGATCACTTCCATGGTACCGCGGGTACCGGAACCCGGGTTAGTCAGGTTTACACGCTTACCTTCCAGGTCGTCGAAGTGAGCGATGCCGGAATCAGCACGGGCAACCAGAGTGAAAGGCTCGTTGTGTACAGCGAAGATTGCGCGCAGATCTTCAAACTTACCCTGAGATACGAAAGTATCGTGCTTAGAACCATTCAGAGCGTGATACTGCCAGTCAGACTGGGCCATACCCATGTCCTGCTGACCCTGACGAACCGCATTGATGTTCGCTACAGAACCACCTGTGGATGGTGCAGTACATTTGATACCGTGATCGTCAGTCTGACGGTTTACCAGACGGCAGATGGACTGACCGACGACGTAGTAAACACCCGTCTGACCACCAGTACCGATGGTTACGAAAGTCTGATCAGCAGCAGAGGCTGTAGCAGCACCGAAAGAGGCCGCCAGACCAACAGCGGAAGACAGCAGCGTTGTAGCAAGTTTATTCTTCAGAGACATGAGTAATCCTTATTATCGTTATTCACCGCTAAGCGGCGTTGGCGAAAATTTCGCAGCGGTGCCGGTACATTACCCGCACCGCTGCGGCTTTCTGAGCTGCAGTGCGGGGGGACACATCCCACTCTGCAGATACGCCTTTTCAGGAGACCGGTTGAAGATAGAGGAAACAACCCGCCCGCCAGACCGCCATCCGTGCCAATAAAACCTCCTGCCGCGCCATTTGTTCGGTTTTTACTCTCAATCCCCATGCATAAGGAGGCAAAACAGGGCCGTGCCGCGCTATGATAGGCAGCATATCTATGCAAAGGCGGTGTTATGAATCTGATCTACAAGCTCAACCAAATGCGCCTGCAAAAGCCTTTAGGGATTCGATTGCTGGCCGCGATTCTGCTGTGCAGCTCAGCCATTACCCTGATCGCCACAGGCACTCAGTTGTGGCTGGACTATCGCTATGAACTGTCAGCAATCGACGAACGACTGCGCCAGATCGAAGCCAGCTCTCTGAACAGCCTGTCTAACAGCTTGTGGGAGATCAGCCCGGCTCAGGTACAGGTGCAGCTCAATGGCCTGCTACAACTGCCGGACGTCAGATTCCTGGAGATCACTTCTCAGTATGGCGATCACTATCTTGCCGGCAGCCGGCCGGAAAAAGGTCCCATCGTTGAACGCAATTACAACCTTGAACACCTCAGTAGTGACGGCAACCGCTTCGAAGTAGGCCAACTGACCCTGGTGATCAGTCTCGATGAGGTGTACCGCCGTCTGGCTGATAAGGTGCTTGTCATTCTGACCTCCCAGGGCATTAAAACGTTTCTGGTATCGATCTTTATCCTGACCATCTTCCACCGCCTGGTGACGCAGCATCTGGGTACCATGGCCGACTACGCCCGCCGCTTAAGACTGGACCATCTGGACCTGCCGCTGGTTCTGAAGCGCAAACAGCGCCATGCTGATGATGAGATAAGTCAGGTGGTGACCGCCATGAACAGCATGCGGGAGTCGATGCTGCGAGATATCAGTAAACGGCAGCAGGCCGAAGAGTCTCTGGCCCGACTCAATGCAGAGCTGGAACAGCGGGTCGCCGAACGTACCCGCCAACTGGAAGAGCGGAATCAGGAACTGCACGAAACACTGGAAACGCTGCAAACGACACAGAAACAACTGGTCGAATCGAAAAAGCTGGCGGCACTGGGGGGATTAGTTGCAGGTGTTGCCCATGAAATTAATACACCGATAGGTATCGGCTTTACTGCCGCCTCCTATCTGTCAGATCAGGCCCGCGAACAGCTGAACCGCAATCCGGATGATCCGATGGCCCTGACTGCCAGCGAAAGCGGTGAGCTGATCTGCCAGAATCTGGAACGTGCTGCCCAGCTGATCAGCGCTTTCAAGCAGGTCTCCGTTGACCAATCCAGCGAACAGCGCCGGCCGTTCGATCTGATCCGCTATCTGAACGAGATTCTGATCTCCCTGAAACCGCGCCTGAAGCGCTGCAATCCAGCTATTGAGATCAGCGGTCCCGATCACCTGATGCTGGACAGCTATCCGGGCAGCTATTACCAGATTTTTACCAACCTGATTCTGAACTCGCTGTTACACGGCTTTGAAAACCGCCCGGGAGGCAATATCAGTATCGCTGTTAAGCTGCAGGGAGATAACGCGATTATCGATTATAAAGACAGTGGCCTGGGTGTGCCTGAGGACTGGCATGAAAAGCTGTTTGAGCCCTTTGTCACCAGCAAACGCAGTCAGGGGTGCAGCGGCTTAGGAATGCATATCGCCTATAATCTGGTGAATCAGTTACTGCAGGGCCATATTGAATCGCTACCAGCTGACAGCGGTGCGCATTTTCGTCTGACACTGCCGCTGACGCTACAGGAGTGAACAGTTACTTACTGTAGCAAGCCTGCCTCACGGTAATAGCGTTCGGCACCCGGATGCAGCGGGGCAGCCATAGTGCCATTTACCAGATCAGTTTTAACCAAACCGGTAAAGGCCGGATGCATGGCACGAAACCGATCAAACTGACTGAACAGTGTTTTCACCAGAGCATATGCAACTTCATCAGGAAGATCAGCCCGGCTGAACAAAACAGCGCTGACACCCGCAGTTGTTATATCCTGCTCCAGCGGTGTATAGAGCATGCTCGAAATAATACTGGATTGATAAAAAGGATTGCGCTGCTTCAGGCTGCTGATATCTATCGGGCTGAGGCTCAGCAGACGACTATCGCAATCCCGCAGAGCTTCCTTCACAGCACCACTGGGGTGCCCTACTACATAGAAGGTGACATCGATCTGGTTCGTGCAAAGAGCATCAGCTTGTTGTGCTGGTGCCAGATGATGGATTTCAGCAAAATCATCCCACTGCCAGCCTCGGGCGGCCATCAGTAACTTAAAAGTTACTTCCTGACTACTGTTTTTCCGACCAATATTGATCCGCTTACCACGGAGATCATCCAGCGTCTGTACACCACTATCCCGGCGACTGACGATAGATATGTACTCAGGAAACAGCTTGAACAGTGTTCGCAGCTCTGTTCCCGGTACAGTCTGGGGCTGAATGACTGCATCATGAAGCTGCCCCGCCTCTGCTATTCCTAAATCCAGATCCCCTTCGCTAACCCGCTCCAGATTCGCTACTGATCCCGGCGAAGTATTCACCACACAGCGGATACCATGCTCCTGCCTGGTCAGGTTAACCAGACGGCAAAGCGCGCCACCGGTGGGATAATATAGTCCGGTTTCACCACCGGTACCTAAGGAGACAATACGATTTTCGCTGGCCAGTGATACACCGCTCAGACCGAGCAGGCAGAGGCTACAGACAATGTGCTTGAACCATCTTTTCATTATTATGTGCAGGCATTACAGCGTCTTGGAAAGCACAAGAGTAACAGAAACTTGCGGATCAGGCATAGCCGTTAAACCAGTACGAAAGCGAACCTGAATTCAGGGCAATCTGTGCTCAGTCATATCAGTCAGGCAAAAAAAATCCGGTACTGTCAGCAGCACCGGATTTTCTGTTCAGACCGTTAAGATCAGACTTTAAAGCGTCCAACCTGCTCCTGCATGCCTTCCGACAGGCTGTGCAGTTTCTTCGAACGGTTCATGCGGGAATCCGCTTCGTCGGACATCTGATCAGCAATCATTCGGATCTGAGTGGTATTATCCGCAATACCGGCATTCACCGCACTCTGCTCCTCTGTCGCTGTAGCAATCTGAGCCGACATATCGCGGATGTTATTCACCGAGTCGGTAATCTGAATCAGCTGATCATAGGCATGATTCGCTTCATCCACAGAGTGCTGCGCCATCTTTTCACTGCGCTGCATAATGGCTACCGCTTCCTGAGTAGTATCCTGCAGCGTTGAGATCATATTGCGGATATCGTCGGTAGACACGGTAGTCTTCTGGGACAGACTGCGTACTTCATCAGCAACCACCGCAAAACCACGACCGTTATCACCGGCACGGGCCGCCTCAATCGCAGCATTCAGCGCCAGCAGGTTGGTCTGCTCAGCAATGCCCTGAATAGTGCCCAGAATCGAATTGATCTGCTGCGAGTGCTCGCTCAGACGGACAATAATTTCCGAAGCCGTCGCCACTTCACTGGCCAGACCGCCGATGGAATCACGGGCACTCATCACGACTGCCTGTCCCTGCTCACTGAACTCAGCACTTTCACTGGCAGCATGGGAGGTACGCTCGGCATTACCGGCAATCTCCTGAGTCGCCGCAGACATCTGCTCAACAGAGGTCGCCACCAGGGTGATCTGATCCAGCTGATGCTTCACTTCACTCAATGAGGTATTAGCGCTATCAGCCGCGGCCACAGCACTTACTTTCAATTCACCGGATAAGCCAACTACCTGCTGAATAATGGTCTGCAACTTCTCCATAAAGTGGTTGAAAGCCCGGGACAGCTCACCCACTTCATCGTTGGACTGCACCGGCAGACGGGTAGTCAGATCCCCTTCACCATCAGCAATGTTCTTGAGTACATCCACAACACTGTCGATCGGTCGGGTAATCAGACGGGCAAACATCGCACCGATACCGACAAACACCGCACTGAGCACTACCGCGATAATCAGCGACATCCAGGCAACACTATTGGCAGAGGCATATACCTCGCTCTCCGGCACCAGTGCAACAAACCGCCAGCCCAGGCTCGGTGACTGAACAACCTTAGCCAGATATGTTTCACCGTTACGTTCTACTTCCAGCAATCCTGTCTGATTGTTGGACAGCGCCTTAAACAGCTCAGTGTCCAGCTCACCAACCTTCTTGAAGTTATGCTCTTCCAGCAACGGATCCACCAGCACGGTGCCATTATCTTCTACCAGAACAACATGGCCTGCCTCACCGATCCGGATCGACTTTACGATCTCGGTCAGCTGTTTCACTGACACGTCCATCGCCTGAACGCCGATCACTTTGCCGCTGTTGTCTGTGACCGCTTTCACCGTACCCACATAGGTAGCGTCATCGCCAGCCCAATAATAAGCACCGGTCCGGGCAACCTTACCCGGATTAGCCATCGCGGTTTTGTACCATGGACGACCGCGGGGATCATAAGGATCTTTCATCGGCACATCCGGCCACGCCACGTAACCACCGTCTTCACGGCCACCGTATACATACGCCAGCCCAGGGTGAGTCTGTCCGAAGCTCTCGTAAAGATTAAACAGCTCCGTCTCTTTGCCGCCCACCTGTTTATGACCACTGAAGCTGCCCGGCCCGTTTACGAAGTTCGACAGTTTAAAACTGCTATCCTTCACCAGTGGGTGTTCAGCCAGGTAGGAAACGTTCTCTTCAATCCCTTTAAAGAAGATCGTAAAGGCGTTGTCGATCTGAGTAATCTCATTGGTGCTGCTGGTTTCAAAATGCTCCAGCGCAACTGCCCGTTTCTGATAAATCGAAAAAGAGGAGACAAACAGAATTGGCACAATCACCGAGATGGCAATTACCGCCAGAAGTTTAGTGCGTATTTTCATAGAACTGCCCGTGTCATTTGGCCGTTTATTTTTCCCTTTAATGATCAGCCGGTAGATCCATGATGTATGACTGATACTTTGGTCGGATAGTCCCATGGATTTCACGGTATTGCTTGCGCTTAATACCTCATTTTGGGGGCATTAAACGACACCTGAAATTCAGCCACCGCAAAGTGACCTGAAAGCGACAGGTTACTGTCTCAGGCCGTCAGAAAGCATCTAAACCCACACGCTAAAGAGTGTTATTTTCAGTCCCGCAAAACATACAGATAATAAAAAAGCCCGCAGGAATACCGACGGGCTTTTTCGGGAAAAACGCTTCAGATGATCATTCTACAGTAACCGATTTAGCCAGATTACGAGGCTGATCAACGTCGGTCCCTTTCAGTACAGCAACATAATAAGACAGTAGCTGCAGAGGAATGGAGTATATAATCGGTGCCATCACAGTAGGCACATCCGGCAGTGTGATCAATTGCAGATCATCACCCGGTTTTACCTCTGCACGGGAATCCGCAAACAGGAACAGCTTGCCGCCACGGGCACGGACCTCTTCAAGGTTCGCCTGCAGCTTCTCCAGCAAATCATTGTTCGGTGCCACGGCAACGACCGGCATGTTCTCATCAACCAGCGCCAGCGGACCGTGCTTCAGTTCCCCGGCAGGATAAGCCTCAGCATGGATATAGGAGATCTCTTTAAGCTTCAGCGCCCCCTCGACAGCAACCGGGTAGATGGTACCGCGGCCAAGGAACAGAGTATGGTGCTTATCAACAAAGCTCTCAGACATCTGCTGAATCTGCTCATCCAGCGCCAGCGCCTGTTCAGAGAGTTCCGGCAGTTGCTGCAGCTGAGCAACGATTTCCTCTTCCCCTTCAAAGCCATGACGGCGCGCCAGAATCAGGGTTGTCAGCATCAGCGCAACCAACTGACTGGTAAAGGCTTTTGTCGATGCCACACCGATCTCAGGACCGGCATTAGTCATCAGTGACAGATCTGACTCGCGCACCAGTGAACTGCCCGGTACGTTACAGATCGCCAACGATGCCAGATAACCTGCATCTTTGGCTTCACGCAGTGCCGCCAGGGTATCAGCGGTTTCACCTGACTGGGAAATAGTGACAAACAGCGTACCCGGCAGGCATACCGTTTTGCGGTAGCGGAACTCACTGGCCACTTCCACCATGCAGGGAATTCCGGCAAGCTTCTCAATCCAGTAGCGGGCGACAACACCGGCGTTATAGCTGGTACCGCAAGCGACGATCTGTATACAGGTTACCTGATCAAACAGCTCATCTGCGCCGGCGCCAAAGATCTGCTCCAGTACCCGCCCCTGATGAATGCGGCCTTCCAGTACATTGCGAATAACCTGCGGCTGTTCACAGATCTCTTTCATCATGTAATGACGGTATTCACCTTTATCCGCCGCATCATGACCATGCTCAAACTGTTTTACTTCCCGCACAGCCAGATTGCCGGAGGCATCTTCGATAGCGATCTGTCCCTGGCTGATCAGGGCCATATCACCCTCTTCCAGGTAGATAAAACGGTCCGTTACCTGCAGCAATGCCAGCGGATCAGAGGCGATAAAGTTCTCTTCTACGCCAACACCAATAACCAGTGGACTGCCCATCCGGGTCGCCAGCATTCGATCCGGCTGCTGCTGATCGATTACCGCCAGCGCATAAGCACCATCGAGCTGCTTAACGGTGTTTTTCAGGGCCTGTTCAAGGGAGCTGCCGCCAACGACTTCGCGATGAATCATGTGGGTGACAACTTCGGTGTCAGTGTCCGATAGAAACTCATAACCTTCAGCGATTAGCTGCTCTTTCAGTCTGGCGTAGTTTTCGATAATGCCGTTATGCACGATAGCGATACGGTCAGCAGAGATATGCGGGTGAGCATTACGCTGTTCCGGTTTACCGTGAGTCGCCCAGCGGGTGTGGGCGATACCCAATGATCCTGGCAGTGCCTGCTCCTGCAGCGCGCCATCCAGCTCGGCAACTTTACCCAGTCGCTTCAGGTGACCGAGTTGCTGGTCTTCCGCGTTATAGACTGCCATCCCTGCGGAGTCATAGCCCCGGTATTCCAGGCGTTTCAGGCCTTCCAGCAAAATAGCTGAAACATTACGTCCGGCAATTGCGCCAACGATTCCACACATAATTGCCTCTCCTTAGCCCTTCTGAGGGTCTTTCTTAGTCGGACGCTGCCAGTTATTAATATTCGCCTGCTTAGCGCGGGTCACTGCCAGCTGATCGTCTGCAACATCCTTACTGATGGTCGAGCCAGCTCCCACAGTGGCACCTGCACCGACATTAACCGGCGCTACCAGTGAGCTGTTAGAGCCGATAAAGGCACCGTCACCGATCACTGTTTTAGACTTATTCACACCGTCGTAGTTGCAGGTAATCGTACCGGCCCCGACATTCACGCCGGTACCGATCTCAGCATCACCGATATAGGTCAGATGGTTAACCTTACTGCCTTCACCGATCAGCGCTTTCTTAGTCTCTACAAAGTTGCCGACTTTCGCTTTCGCCGCTAACTGACTACCGGGACGCAGGCGGGCGTATGGACCAACATCGCACTGTTCTGCCAGTTGCGCTTCTTCCAGCAGGGAGTTCGCCTTGATATGGCTACCGGAGCCAATCACCGAGTCGCGAATAATGCAGTTCGATTCAATGATGACGTTATCGCCAATGGTCACCTGACCTTCCAGGATCACATTGACATCGATCTGAACGTCATGACCTACGCTGACTTCACCACGGATATCCAGACGCGCAGGATCTGCCAGGCTTACGCCTTCAACCATCAGTCGCTCAGCTTGCTGACGCTGATACCAGCGTTCCAGCTCGGCCTGTTGCAGACGGTTATTCACGCCCTGCACTTCCTGCTCAGTGGTCGGTTGAATCGCTTTGATGCTGATGCCCTGCTCCGCAGCCATGGCAATAATATCTGTCAGATAGTATTCACCCTGAGCATTATTTGAAGACAGTTGCGGAATCCACTCCTGCAGCAATGCTGCCGGAACCGCCAGAATGCCAGTGTTAACCTCGGTAATAGCCAATTGCTCAGGATTAGCATCTTTATGCTCGACTATCGCTACCACATCGCCAACATCGGAGCGCACAATACGCCCATAGCCAGTCGGATCGGCCAGATCTACCGTCAGCAAGCCAAACTGCCCACGAGCCGCAATAGCAACCAATTCAGCCATGGTTTCAGTACGTGTCAGTGGCACATCGCCGTATAACACCAGCACCACACTGTCAGAGGATACTTCAGGCATCGCCTGAGCCACCGCGTGCCCGGTACCCAGTTGCTCAGCCTGTAGAGCAAACTTTACATCCTGGCCGCTGAGGGCCGCTTCAACCTGCTCCGCACCGTGCCCAACTACAATATGGGTGTGGCTGTTCTCCAGAGAGCTTGCAGCATCTATAACGTGCTGCAGCATCGCTTTACCACCAATGCTATGCAGAACTTTCGGCAGGGAAGACTTCATACGGCTACCCTGTCCGGCAGCCAGAATTACAATATCGAGGGTGTTCACAATCGGGGCATCCTTGAGATCTGATCAGAGTGCCACTGCCTGTGGCAGCAATCTGTTGACATAACTTTCAATTTGCAGGAACTTTAATGGAACTGAGTGCAGATGCAATACAAAATGTCAGAGAAAAATTGACAAAATGAATGATGATGTTTTTGAACTGTTAGGTCTTGAGCGGCGGGAGATCAGAATCTACCGCGCTCTGCTGGAACTTGGCCCCAGTGCTATCCGCAGTATCGCCGAAAAAGCCGGCATCAACCGCGGCACCACCTATGACAGTCTGAAGCAGATGCAGCACAAAGGTATCGTTACCTACTTACCGAAGGGTAAACGTCGCCTGTTCAGCGCCAGAGAGCCTGACATCCTGCTGCAACTGGCCGAGGAGCGCCGCGAATCGCTGAACAGCGCCATTGACCAGTTAAAAACCCGCGTGATTCCGGATATGCACCACCTGATGCCGGACTTTAATACCGCCAATGTGAGTTACTACGAAGGCGACAGTGGTATCGAATTTGTGCTGCGGGATATCCTCAGTACCGTCGCCCGCCAGGATGAAAAACGTTACTCGGTATTTTCGTCCAAACCGATCCGGGAACACCTCTACCGCCCCTTCCCAAACTTTACCGCCCAGCGGATTCAGAAAGGTATCGCGGTCGATGTAATCGCGATTGGTGACGGCGGTGAAGACGCAGAGCTCAGTGCCCGTAAGTGGATTAAAACCGAAGGCAGAGTCGATGCCGCCTATATCGCGGTATATCCGCCCAAGTGCGCCATTATCTCCCTGGCCTCAGCCAACTATCCCACCGCTGTAGTCATCGAATCGAAGGAAGTTGCCGCCGCCCAGCAGATAATTTTCAATACCTTATGGGGGTTGTTATAAAAGCAGTTGCTAGAACGGAAGCTACGCTTCCTGCTCGTAGCTAGACGTCGCTTCGCGACTAGCTCGAAAAAGCGGGAACTGCTGCGGAGTTTCAGCCTGTTATGTATCGAGGCACGCCCTCGTGCCGAAAAATTCTAAGTGGCGAGTGGCTAATACGCCTTAAACTGTTCGCTTGTATGAAACTCAAACGTCAGACTTTACTCGCGTGATTCACGCTTTTTCCGAGCAAGCAGCTTGGCTACGTCGAGCGAGTCTCGCCAGCGAGACGTTCGAGCTGTAAAGATCCCCGCAACCCTTATTCGCATTGTGCACCCACAGGTGGTTCTTGCCAACAAAGTAGGTGTGATCCGGCTCGACGGTGAAATTATAGACTTTGGCCGGCTGGTTGACCGGATCCTACGCCAAAATCAACTGATCTGACACAACGTGGATAATCTCATCAAAGCTGTGGGACTAAAGCAGGAAAAAGCCATCATAGTTCTCACATACGCAAACATCTGCTATCGATACTCCGGGATATCCCCACTTGCTCCAGTTTGATAACAACCATTTCCTACACAATGTTCTGTTTCCGCTTCCCTCGGATTCTTTTGGAAAAACAACGTAAATCAAACCTGCTTTATAACCAGTCGTAACGATTAACCCTTGGCCTTTATTATCATCCTGCGGGTCAAAGACCATAAGGTCTACGCGTTCTTCATGCGGAAAGCTACCCGGCACTCTTAATACCGATCCTCTTGGAAGATAGTCATTTGATAACTCATCTAATCTTCTAAAAACCAAATCTATACCCTCAAATCATGATTTCCTGACCGATCC
Organism: uncultured Amphritea sp.; assembly: GCA_963669425.2. Lineage (GTDB taxonomy): Bacteria > Pseudomonadota > Gammaproteobacteria > Pseudomonadales > Balneatricaceae > Amphritea. Next base: position 1,069,802 of record CAXXNC010000001.1, on the reverse strand, counting down.
AACTTACCTGTGACTGGATTTAAATCTATATCAACTTCGCCAAGATGCTTTCCATTCCTGGCATTAATCTTCTCAAATCGACCATGTTGCGTGTCTACTGAATATAGAAATCCATCACTACCTTTATATACGTCACGATTATTAAGCTTTGTTAAACGTCTATCTTTAGACCACCCTAAACCAGCTGCTACTTCTGCAGTTCTTTGCTTCACTGCTGCAACACGTTCTCCCGGGGGCAAGTTACTTATGTATTTTTCAAAATCTGACGCTTTACTGTTTGAGTTTCTGCAATCCTTATTCGCATTGTGCACCCACAGGTGGTTCTTGCCAACAAAGTGGGTGTGATCCGGCTCGACGGTGAAATTATAGACGCTGACCGGCTCATTCACCGGATCCAGTGCCCAGATCAGCCGGTCGGCATCCCGGGTCGCCAGAGCCTGGGCGTAGACCAGTTTATCTGCTGTTTGCCAGCCCTTGTTCTGGGTCCAGAACGGGTGCTCCGGGGTTGTCTGGATCTGTTCGTTTAAAGCGTGAGGGTGATGTAGGACGGTGCGATACGCTGCCTGAGGGCTGAATCAGTTGCTGTCTCTACCTTATAACCGCAACTCCGGCTTGATCAACAAAGAGGACTAGTGGACGAGGCTTATTAAGGTATTCCTTAGAACACAGGGCCATTTAGGGGCTAGGCTTAGCAAATTTCAATCGACTTGAGTTGCCCCTCATCATCAAACAAAATTGTGACACTGCCATATGGGCAATCCACAGTAATAACCTCATTCTTGAAGTCTTCGTCAACAACGCCTGACTTCTTACCTTCTTGATCACTAAATTTCAATTCTAAAAAGAAACCTTCAGATCCATTCTGGCTAAGAAGAGAACCTTTTTCTCCCTTCGATGCCAGATAGCTCATTATTTCTGTAATATGAATGCCTGCCACGATGAAGCCCTATTTCAAAGGAGTAAAATCCCCTTTCAGTAACAAATTCTTAACTTGGTTAGGTCTAATTGGCCCTACAGATATGATTTTCATGTCGTCTCTTGGAACCGTTATTCTGAGAGTCTTACCTTCAACCTCCTGAATGAAATTAATATTGCCAGACCTATTATCAATTACTCTCATTGCATTAGGAAACCTGCGAATAAGTCCTGTTGGCGCTCTGGCTTACGGGAAGGTTCACAATCCAGGAAGGACTTTGCGATAATGTCTGGACCTTATAAGAAGTTCTGACACCGAGTGTGGATCTTCCCGAAAGCCCCGCCGGGCCGGGCCTGAAGCCTGCATCTGCAGTGTTGCAGTTCTTATTAAGGACTCAGGCCATTAATTGCGAACTGCGCCTTGCATCTGCAGGCTTCATGACCGGCAGAGCCCTCACGGGACTTGTTCGCAGGTTCCTTAGGGTTATTGGCTAACTGCTGTAAATCATCATTAGTAAGCTTACCTTGTAAACGCCCCATTCTTGGATCATTAAGTTGATTAGCTACTCGTGGATGGACATCAAATTTACCTGCACCCTTTGCAGTGCCCTTATCAGATCCCGCAGTCGCTCTATCCCCACAATTCTTATTCGCATTGTGCACCCACAGGTGGTTCTTGCCAACAAAGTAGGTGTGATCCGGCTCGACGGTGAAATTATAGACGCTGACCGGCTCATTCACCGGATCCAGTGCCCAGATCAGCCGGTCGGCATCCCGGGTCGCCAGAGCCTGGGCGTAGACCAGTTTATCTGCTGTTTGCCAGCCCTTGTTCTGGGTCCAGAATGGGTGCTCCGGGATTGTCTGGATCTGTTCATTGTAGAGTGTGAGGGTGATGCAGGACGGTGCCACACGCTGCCGCTCCCTCGTTTGAGAGTCTGTAGCTCCAGGGCCGGTTGGCTCTCTTATCTAAACCAGTGTCTCTGCTATTGTAGGCATCTAGGCTTTAAATGAATGAGCCACTTACTAAATTCTCGCGTCGCTTTCTCATCACCATTCAACCCCATAGACTCAGTTTCTATGATCCATAAAAAATTGAAAACCTGCTCTTCAGAACCACCTACCTCTAAAAGTCTGCATAGGTCAGGTAAATACCCATCATATTCACCCATTTCTTCTGAATAAGAACAAACACCTATTGGGTCCCATCTTTTATGAACAGCGTCCCGAATGAGGTTGTAAAAATCTAAATCTGTGTTCGATGCCATTACTTGAGCCCTGGAATCACAGTTATAACGTTTCCTGTTTCAGAATTCGTTACAACTCTTAGTTTATTAACCCTATCAGTATAAAGCGATGTATTTGGTTTATTCCCAGATGTGCGAGTGCCATTTTGTAACGCATTTTCAATTACCGAAGGTGTATAGCCTTGAATCGACCAGCCTTTAGTAGACACCTTATTGCGTTAAAATAACGCCACTAGGAGGTGTCATGAGTACCAAGCGTTTTCCCGAAGAGTTCAAAATTGAAGCCGTTAAGCAAGTCACAGAACGGGGCCATCCTGTTGCGGAAGTTGCTCGCCGTTTAGGTGTTTCGACCAACAGTATGTACCACTGGCTTAAACGCTACGGCAGCAACAGTGAGCATCATCAGGAAGTGAACGAGAAGGATGTTGAGATTAAGCGGCTCCAGAAAGAGCTGCGTCGGGTTACTGAAGAACGCGACATCTTAAAAAAAGCCGCCGCGTACTTTGCCAGAGAGTCCGAGTAAGGTACGCCTTTATTCAACAGCACCGAGACCAACACTCGGTCAGGACTCTATGTAAGCTGCTTGAAGTTCATCACAGCGGCTTCTACGCCTGGCGGAATGATCCAGTATCACCTCGCGCCAAAGAGGATCAGCGGTTACTGGGTTTGATCAAGCAGTCATGGCTTGAGAGCGGTTGCGTCTATGGTTACCGTAAAATCCATCATGACCTTAAGGATCTGGGTGAGCGATGCAGTAAACACCGAGTATCAAGGCTAATGAGGCTCGATGGATTATCAGCCCAAGTCGGTTACAAGAAGTACCGAGGTAAAACCTCAGGGCGTCCATCGCATGTAGCTGACAATATTCTGCAACGTCAATTTCAGGTGAGTGAACCCAATAAGTACTGGGTAACCGATATAACCTACATCCGTACCCATGAAGGTTGGTTGTATCTTGCTGTTGTTCTGGATCTGTATTCCCGCCAGGTCGTGGGCTGGTCGATGCATTCAAGAATGGAAACAGATCTGGTTCTGAATGCTCTTTTGATGGCTGTTTGGCGACGAAAACCGCAAAATGAAGTGCTCATCCATTCTGATCAGGGCAGCCAGTTTACGGGTTATGAATGGCAAGAGTTCCTGAAAATTCACCGCTTGAAGCCCAGTATGAGTCGACGCGGAAACTGCCATGATAATGCAGTAGCTGAAAGCTTTTTCCAGCTCCTTAAACGAGAACGGATTAAACGCCGAATATACTCAACAAGAGCAGAAGCGCGGCAAGATGTTTTCGATTACATCGAAATGTTTTATAACTCAGTTAGGAAACATGGTTATACGAACAACCTGTCTCCAATCGAATTTGAAAAACAGCAGATCAACAAGCACTAAAGCGTCTACGATAGGCTGGTCGATTCACCTCTCTCTTGCATCCTATCAATAGCGTGGCCGCTATATTCTCGACCATTGATTGTGTCTGGAGCATTCCTAGGTTTAGGAGCATTCGGATTGGGAAAATTGTTCTGTTGCCCAGATCCACCAACAGGGATCCTTGCAGATTTCCCTGCACTATTTGCACTCCCCTCCCCAGAAGCCTCATCAGATCCCGCAGACGGTCTATCCCCATAATCCTTATTCGCATTGTGCACCCACAGGTGGTTCTTGCCAACAAAGTAGGTGTGATCCGGCTCGACGGTGAAATTATAGATGCTGACCGGCTCATTCACCGGATCCAGTGCCCAGATCAGCCGGTCGGCATCCCGGGTGGCCAGGGCCTGGGCGTAGACCAGTTTATCTGCTGTTTGCCAGCCCTTGTTCTGGGTCCAGAACGGGTGTTCCGGGGTTGTCTGGATCTGCTCGTTATGCAGTGTGAGGGCAGTTAAGGAACCAGCACCTGCCTCATTCTCCTAATCAAACCGTAGTTCCGACTTGATCAACAATGAGGGTTAATGGACGAGGCTTATTCGGATATTCCCTTGGGTGCCAGACTTAGTAATTAGGGTAACACCATTAAGCCCCTCCAAGGCACTTTGTAGTGGTCTATTGATCACGGTGCAATCCACTGGCTACCTACCTTTAAAAAAACGATACCGACGCTGGCGCTTGACGTAAAATTCCTTGGATTAATTTACGGGGATTTTGGCTTGTACAAGCCGGATTCGCGATTGGGACGCCGTACACCATTGAGGTTTATGACAAGAAACTGGTTTTTACTGTGGTTTAAATAATTAGCCCCGCGATGGCGGGGCTAATTATTCTTACTCTATGAAGCATTCAATTTATCGAACACCGTTTTGAGATCTTCCTTTTCAATTCCAATAATCGTCTGAAAGTCCCTGCTATCTAGTTTAACATCATGAGCCAAAACATTTAGAGAGTTGAGAACTGCTCTAAATTCATCATCGTTTAATAGGTTTTTTGTATCACTACCTAAAGCCTCTACAACCTTGTTGACCACAAGGTTAGGCGTAGCAGTAGTTATTACAATATCACCAGACTCTTCTAAACCTTTTAAAGCCTCGCTAACCTTTTCCTTTATTTCTTCAATGTTCATATTTTCCATTCTCAAAGCACGCATTAATTTTGTCGATTAAAATAATCTAAGCTCTCCTGGAATGCGCTGCCACCATCAGGGTCTTTAGGGTTTATTACGATGAACGTACTAGTCTTAGAATCATAAAAAACCTCACGCCCTCCTCCCAACTTTTTGTGATGAGTTGGGTTGATCATGACACCTTCTAAATGATCGGCGAATTGTTTCTTTGTCTTAATAAAGGAGAATTGGCCTTGCTGAAGTACATGCTTTTCAAAAGCATGGCCTTTTGCTATTTGCTCAGCGCTTAGCTGTCTATTAAGCAACTGCTTAGTTGCGTTATTAGCAGCACCGCTTCCACCCTTTGTAACACCCTCCCCAGAATCCGCAGTCGGTCTATCCCCACAATCCTTATTCGCATTGTGCACCCACAGATGGTTCTTGCCAACAAAGTAGGTGTGATCCGGCTCAACGGTGAAATTATAAACTTTGGCCGGCTGGTTGACCGGATCCTACGCCAAAATCAACTGATCTCACACAATGTATGATAATGCCATAAAAGCATGGCGCTAAAACAAGGGAAAGATCATGAGCTATTTGCTTATATCATTTAATTATTGATATGGCTTTACAAGCAGAGATAACAACATTATTCCATTCAGGATAATTTATATACTCTTTATCCGTTTTATCACATCCGTACTTCAAAAATAAATCATCAATCGCGGAACAAACTTTTTTTATAGCATGAGCTTCTTCTTCATTTTTCAGCAAAACCCCAATCAAATCCTCAGGGCTTTCAGATAGGCAAGTATCGTCGAAAAAAAAATGAACAGCATAGTCTAACTCATCATGTTGAACTCCCTCAGGGCATCTTTTTTTAACCCAACAACTGTCCTGATAATCTTTATTACTCAGACCTGACAAATAGTCTATAAGCTCGCTTCTCATATCAGGAAATTTCATTATGGTGCATCCCATGATTTCCAATTTTTGTATTCATTTAGAGGTATATGAGCTTGCTCGCCATTCTGTTTAATTGAGCCTTGAATTGGTTTTCCATTTCGGCCAACCACTTGCCCATTTCGACGAACTATCACATGATCAACCTGTTGGCTTGGCAAGCTATGATTCGCATTCCCTTGATCGATTCTAACCCCATTTCCTGGGTTATTTGGATCTTGATACCTTGTACCAACACCGGGTTCTACCCTAATTTCACGGACACATCCAAAAAGAGGCATACTATGCCCATAAGGAGTGTTCATGACCAAACGTAGAAAATACAGCCCTGAGTTCAAGCGCGAAGCCATCGCGCTGACAAAGCAACCAGGCGTGAGTTGCCGCCAGATCGCTTTGGAGATCGGCATTAACCCCAACCTACTTAGTCGCTGGAAGCGTGAAGCGGAAGCCGCCACAAATAAAGCCTTTCAGGGTAGTGGTAGCCCCCGAGATGAAGAAGTTGCGCAGCTTAAACGTGAACTAGCCCGTGTTAAAAAGGAACGGGATTTTTTACGAGAAGCGGCAACGTTCTTCGCCAAGGAGTTACCTTAAGGTACCAAGCGATCCAGCGTTGCCGCAACGATTATCCAGTACGACTTATGTGTCGCTGCCTGCAAGTATCACCGAGTGGTTATTACGCTTGGTCATCGAGAAAACCATCACCTCGACAGGTTGAAAATGCCAGGCTAATCCAGCGAATCAGGATCATTCATACCGATAGCGGCGGCGTTATTGGGGCGCCTCGCATGCACGAAGACCTCCTTGCAGAGGGCGAGCTCCTTAGCTTAAACCGTGTCGCAAGGCTTATGGCTACTGAAGGACTACAGGGTTGGCCTCGGAAGAAAGGAAGGGGTAGAAAGGCGGCATCACTACGACCTTTGGGGATTAGAAACCACCTGAAACGTGATTTCACAGCACTTGAGCCTGATACAAAATGGGTGACAGATATTACTGAGGTCAAAACACAGCAAGGTAAGCTCTACCTCTGCGTGGTGCTGGACCTGTTCAGTAAGCTAGTGATCGGTTGGTCGATGCATCATCGGCAGGATCGCCGCATGGTGATGCGGGCTGTAGAGATGGCGGTTTGGCAAAAACAGGGAGATGGCTCCTCTGTCCTACATTCAGATCGAGGGTCTCAGTTTACCAGTGGGGACTATCAACGCCTGCTGAAAGAGCATGGTTTGGTCAGCAGCATGAGTGCTGTTGGACATTGTGCTGATAATGCGGCCTGTGAGGGGTTCTTTGGGGTACTGAAACGTGAACGAATCAACCATCGAAAGTATCGGACACAAGATGAAGCAAGAGCCGATATTTTTGAATATATTGAGCGGTTCCACAATCCAAGAATGAGACGTAGACTAGCGGTGAAAGATCAGAAGTTTAACTCGTTTTTAAACCGTCCGTAGAAACGGGGTAGAACCCTCGGCCAACTACCCTACCGCAGTGGTTATAGAATCGAAGGAGGTCGCCGCAGCGCAGCAGATTATTTTTAATACGTTGTAGGGGTTGTTGTAGGAGTTTTTACTCTGACCCCAAATATCTATGATCAAACCGAAGTTCCGGCCTGATCAACAAAGAGGGCTAATGGATGAGATGTTTCCGGGTGTTCTCTAGTCGTAAAAAGCCCGCGTGTACGGGCTTAAAGATTATCCGTAATTTGATTCAATAAGTATCCGAAGAGTTTGGCTTCCAGGCTCCTCACCCCATTCACTCATCAAATTTGATGTAAGGCTCTCACACCAAGAAATAATGGATTGTTTATCGACTGGTTTTCCATCCAAAATAGCTTTGGTATTAAAGGCTGCGGCAACTCTTTCGGTTAACTCAGCAAAGTTCTCAATATATTCTGAGCCGATAGTTGCTAAAGGATATTGAAGCTCAACACTATCCGACTGCTCTTGAGCATCAACTTCATTTCCCTGACAAAATAATACTGTATAGGCATAACTCTCAGACTGCCACACAGGCCCCTTCTCCAAGCGATCAAAACCGTATACATCATAATGGAGCGTGGCTCCTAATGTTTTAAATATTCGGTTTACCTCACCAGAAGAATGTACTCTCCCAAAAGGTATTACAACCGAAACTATTTGGTGAAACTGGTCATCAATCATCGTATTCCGCTCGTTGTCGGTACTGTATGCCTAAATGGATCTACAGCACCATGTTGATCTGGTGTTTGCTCTCTCAAATTAAGAGGGCTATTGCTACCACCTGCTCGTTGTGGAACAACGTGATGCAGCTCTCGTGATTCAAACTTTCCAGTTCGAGGGTTGAAGTCTAACGGCGCATTTCCTTGACGCATCCTGGCAAGGTTGTCTTTTGAAAATTCACCACTTGAAGACGAAGCTCTATTTTTCCAATAACGAGACCGGACTACATCCCAAGAAGGGGCACTACCATCTGCCATAGGCTTATCAATAGCATCTCCATCCTTCCATCGCTTAAATTTGCCTGCTCTGTTTGTAGCATCCTTCTCAGAAGCCTCATCAGATCCAGCAGACGGTCTATCCCCACAATCCTTATTCGCATTGTGCACCCACAGGTGGTTCTTGCCAACAAAGTAGGTGTGATCCGGCTCGACGGTGAAATTATAGACTGTAACCGGCTCATTCACCGGATCCAGTGCCCAGATCAGCCGGTCGGCATCCCGGGTCGCCAGGGCTTGCGCGTAGACCAGTTTATCTGCTGTTTGCCAGCCCTTGCTCTGGGTCCAGAACGGGTGCTCCGGGGTAGCCTGTATCTGCTCGTTGTGCAGTGTGAGGGTGATGTAGACCGGTGCGACACGCTGCCGGAAGGCTGAATCAGCTGCTGCCTCTGTCTTATCGCCTGATCAAACCGTAGTTCCGGCTTGATCAACAAAGAGGATTAATAGACGAGACTTATTCGGCTGTACTCTTGGGTGCCAGGGGCGATTCAGATGTAATAATTCACTGTAGTTATAAAGAATCAATACACCTTTTAATCGCAGATATACTGACGACCCACTCAGATATAGGATCACCTTCCTCAGTCTGAGTTTCACGTACAGGTATAAAGCTATATAGATCGGCTTCATCAAATGGCCGTTCCAATTCTTCAAATAAAAGTACATGGTTTTGAATATGGACATTATCCCCAATCAGGTACATAACCCACCAAAAAATGAAATTAGATTTGCTGGGGTTATACATAGTAGTCACAACTGCAGAATGCCTTTTACCACTTAACAGACGGCCTAGCCCCTCTCTCCATTGGTATAGATAATTGTCCCTGTGCCAATAAGATAAAGATGCATAAAAATCTTCACTAAACCCTCCAATAGCCAGTGAGCCAGAAATCACCCGGTCTCCCTCAGACTCAAACACCTTAACACCTAAACTAATAGAGAAATCATTCATTTGCTAATCCTTCAGCCGTTCTGACAAATCTGAATTCCATGTACCTGTTCTTCGACCTTTCCTGTCAAACATCTTCCAGCCATTAGTAACGTTGTGGCCATCTACGTCTGGCGATATATACCCTTTACCATTAGAAAATACTGGTTGGCCATGAGAATTAAAAGGTGCTTTTTGAGGTGGTATTCTATTACCATACCCCAAATTAGCCGCTACTTCTTTTGGATCAAAGCCAGCAGTCGCTCTATCCCCACAATCCTTATTCGCATTGTGCACCCACAAGTGGTTCTTGCCAACAAAGTAGGTGTGATCCGGCTCGACGGTGAAATTATAGACTGTAACCGGCTCATTCACCGGATCCAGTGCCCAGATCAGCCGGTCGGCATCCCGGGTCGCCAGAGCCTGGGCGTAGACCAGTTTATCTGCTGTTTGCCAGCCCTTGTTCTGGGTCCAGAACGGGTGATCCGGGGTTGTTTGTATCTGCTCGTTGTGCGTGAGGGTGATGCAGGACTGTGCGAAACGCTACCTGACGTCTGAATCATCTGCTGTCTCTGCCTTATCGCCTGATCAAACCGAAGTTCCGGCTTGATCAACAAAGAGGGGTAATCCTCCCATTTTTAACTGACGCTAAAAGTAGAAGTTAAGCCACCTCAGTGGCGGCTTGCCGCCATTAGCTTTATGGGGACGCTCATGATTGTAAAACCAGAGCCACTGTGTTGCATAGTCCTGTACTTCCTCCAATGTCTCGAATAGATGCTTGCTGACCCAGCTGTACCTGATCGTGCGATTATGCCTTTCAATGTAGGCGTTTTGCTGAGGCTTGCCTGGCTGAATATATTCAATCCGAATATCACGCTTTTTAGCCCAGCCGGTGAACTCGTGACTGATAAACTCAGGGCCATTATCACAGCGGAGAACCGCAGGTTTTCCTCGCCACTCGATCAATTGGTTCAGCGTTCTGATGACCCGAATAGCAGGAAGTGAGAAGCCCGCCTCAATCGCTAAGCCTTCCCGTCGATAATCATCAATCACGTTGAACAGACGGTAGTTACGACCATCCGAAAGCTGATCGTGCATGAAGTCCATTGACCAGACCTGGTTTTGACGTAGCGGCTGTTTTAGAGGCTCAGGCTTATGCCGATTTAACCGTCGGCGCGGCCGTATTCTGAGATTAAGCGATAACTCGCAGTAGATGCGGTAAACCCGCTTATGATTCCAGCGAAAACCTTCCACGTTACGCAGGTACTCAAAGCACATACCAAAGCCCCAGTCAGACTCTTTATCGGTCAGCTGAAGCAACCAATCGGCTATTTCAGCATTCTCAGAATCCAGCTTGGGCTGGTAGCGATAACAGCTTTCACTGATACCAAATGCAGCGCATGCTAGTCGGATGCTGGTGCTTTTTGTAGCAACAGCCTGTTGTGCCATCTCCTTACGGCGAGACGGCTTTACCACTTTTTTTGTAAAGCCTCTTGGACGATCTCAGCTTTGAGACGCTCTTCGGCATACATCTTCTTGAGCCGACGGTTTTCTTCTTCCAGCTCCTTCAGGCGAGCCATCAGCGAAGCGTCCATACCGCCATACTTGGCACGCCATTTATAGAATGTCGCGGAACTCATGCCGTGTTCACGGCATAGTTCAGGCACTGGCGTGCCTGATTCAGCTTGCTTCAAGATCGCCATGATCTGGCTGTCGGTGTAACGTGATTTTTTCATGCAGAATCTCCTGCGTATAGGTTACGAGAAAATTCTACTTTTGAGCACCGTTATTTTTCGGGGGGATTACCGAGGCTTTGGACGAGATTTATTCGGATACTCCTTAGCGAGATGCTAGAAACTGTGATTCAACAAACAGCTCATTAAAAAGCCTGAGAATACAGGCTAATTTATAATCAATGAGGTTTGAATACTTCAGGGTCAAATATTGAAATAGATTCAACACTTAAACTCGCAACCTCATCTGGCAAAGGATCATCTTCATTTAGCTCTATAGCAACACCTTCAATCTCTTTGGATAAAATTGCCTCATCACAGTCATCGTAGTAAAAGCCATGACCTGACTTAAGAACATCATTTGCAGAACTACCTATACCAATCAAGTCATTTAGTTTTCCTAAGTAACCTTCAACAGCTGAAATTTTATAAATCTGCCCTGTTCGCGTATCAACATTAATCTCGACTGGAAAGCCAACAAAAGAATATCTAGTTGAATAAATATCTAATTGCTCATATCTCAATTTTTCAAGGATGTTATACCTCTCAAGGAGCTCTGAATAATCAGAAATTTTTTTTCTTAATGAAAACCCACCCAAACTATTTGCTGGCAGAATCTGAGCAGCAGCATCCATCATTTACCCTCCATTTACAGGAAACCGAACCGTTCCACCACTACCAGAGGATACTTTCCAGTAGGGTTGGCCATCAAAGTGTCTTCGACTCCCTGGGTGATACTGAATATACCGATCAGTAAAATCTGTACCTTTTTTGTTTAGCTCTCTTAAGGTAAAGCCCTTATCCGTGCTTCGAGTTTTCTTCATTGTTCCGACAACCCAGTTATCCGATTTATGTATCCTCGACATTAACTGGGCAGGGTTAAGTCCTTTCAATAATTGTGGATTGGCCATCACATCGTCAACACTTTGCAAGATGCTACCAACGGGCCTCAGAGCCTTACTTCCAGTATTTGTAACACCCTCCCCAGAAGCCTCATCAGCTCCCGCAGTTGGTCTATCCCCACAATCCTTATTCGCATTGTGCACCCACAGATGGTTCTTGCCAACAAAGTAGGTGTGATCCGGCTCGACGGTGAAATTATAGACTGTAACCGGCTCATTCACCGGATCCAGTGCCCAGATCAGCCGGTCGGCATCCCGGGTCGCCAGGGCCTGGGCGTAGACCAGTTTATCTGCCACATAACAGCCATAGAACTTACGCTGCTTATTGTTGAAAACGCTTCAGCAAATGTGAACTGCATACACATCCAAAAACCACCAGAGTTACTGAGGCGAACAGTCTTTGAATGCAATAGCTTTTTCACACCTCGAACTTTAGCTTAAGATGGCTTATTACGTTTCTCATTGCAGATAGTGGATCAACTGTATCTTGAAAATAAATACTGCATGACTTCATATCTTCAGGATAATCAAATTCTGCATATAGCTCTTGAAGTCTTTCAATCTTCTCATCTTCAGGCAAATCAGAATTATTCAGTGATATTAATATAGCTAACCTCCACTTATCGAGCACTTCTTTTTCAGGTGTATGTGAGCGAATCATACGCTGTAATAAATCTATGACTTCAGAATCATCCAAAGTGTTTGCACTAGCTAAAACAGCAGCATCAATATTTTCTAAATTACCACATGCTAATAAAGATGCTGCGTAATCAGCTATATCAGACTTTGAGGCCCATCCTTTTTGTTGACCAACCAACAGTGTTGACCAAGAAATTAAGCCCAGTCCTCTCAATTCGTTTACTGCTGTCATCTAACTGATACCTTACTTTTCGGCACTTGATTAGGATATCCGGTGACTTTACCCCCAGGGATAAAGCGCCGATGTGTTACATTACCTTGATCAATAATCCATTCAAAAACACCATCTTTTCCATTTAGACTGCCTTCTATCTGACGTAACTCTGAAGTTCTAATAATATTTCCTCCAAGGCCCTTTGTAGGAATATCAAACTTTGAAGCATCACCTGCGTAATTATCAATAATGTCATTAAAACTATGTGTAGAATCTATTTTATTTGCGCTGCCAATTCTGGGTTTGCCAATAACAGCGTTGTCTACCTTGTTTGCCCCATCATCCCCAGAAGCCTCATCAGATCCGACCGTCGGCCTATCCCCACAATCCTTATTCGCATTGTGCACCCACAGGTGGTTCTTGCCAACAAAGTAGGTGTGATCCGGCTCGACTGTGAAATTATAGACTGTAACCGGCTCATTCACCGGATCCAGTGCCCAGATCAGCCGGTCGGCATCCCGGGTCCCCAGGGCTATGGACGGCTGTCTGGTACTTACCGCTGAACAACAGCCCTAAAGATAAAGCCCCGCGTCAGCGGGGCTTTATTCAGTTCAACCATTCAACTTTGGGAGGATAAGCAGACAATACATCCAAACAATCATTGGGTGTATAGATAGCATAATGAATAATATCTTCGCCTTCGTGTGTGCCATGACTTTCTTCAGAAAACCATTTTAAATAGTCAGAGTCATTTGCAACGTAAAGCGACCACCCTCCAAAATTTTGTTCATTGATCGTTTTTAGTAATTCTCCCTCATCTGTATTTCTGTAGGATAACGCCGGATCAAAAGTATTTCTCAATACTTTGTTTTCCTCTCCGTCACCCTTCAGCAATAATCGAAACCCCTCATAATCATCATGAACGGCCTCTAGATAAAGAGTCTCCACAAGATTGTCAATTGGCATCCATTTTTTAAAACTCATCTGCACACCTAGTGCCACGATGAACTTACCAGTGTATCTTGATAATGAAGTACTGGATTAATTCTCGGCCAAAGCAAAAGTTAAAGGCATTAAGCACAAGACTATGAAAAATGACCTACTAAAAAAGGATATTCCCTTGATTGAAGGGGTTTAATATGTATTCTGCTTAATCGGATAATTCCTCTAAAGCATTATTTGCACTAAATAATAGTTGTTCATCATCCAAATCACCCTCATCTCTAAGCTCATCATCAGCACAATAAGCATCAGTATCTAAGAATAAACTATTAAGTACATTATAAATATTCTCTGGCAACTCTTCTGTTTCAGCTTTGTACATATCAAGATAGGAACTCTCAAATTGCGGAGCTGAAATTGTGCCTTCAACAAATTTAGTAATCAGTACAACGTACTTTTCAATCAAGGCAACCTTGGTCATAACTTGCTATCCTTAAGCACATGCTGTAACTGCTGAGAATTTAGTTTCCATACACTCAAAAAGCTGCCATTAGGGTTCTGTATTACAGTTAATACCAGTATTTGGATTCGTCTGGAATGTAACGGGGTTCCCTCTGTATGACCCTTGAATTTCTTTAGTGCCTGGTGCGTTTATATGTTTTTGAATAGCCTGATTAAATTTATCTGCATTTGCTTTGCTATAGTTGCCCTCAACACCAAAGTCACCAGCATGCTTAAACTTTTTCTGAAGCTGTTTATCTGTTGCCGGTGCTAATTTTCTAAAGGTGCCCCTGTCCCCCCCCTCATCAGATACCGCTGTCGGCCTATCCCCACAATCCTTATTCGCATTGTGCACCCGCAGGTGGTTCTTGCCAACAAAGTAGTGTGATCCGGCTCGACGGTGAAATTATAGACTGTAACCAGCTCATTCGCCGGATCCTACGCCAAAATCAATTGATCTGACACAACGAGGATAATCTCATAAAAGCGTGGAGCTAGAACAAGGGAAAGATCATGAGCTATTTTCTTATATCATTTAATTATTGAAATGGCTTTACAAGCAGAGATAACAACATTATTCCATTCAGGGTAATTTATATACTCTTTATCCGATTTATCACATCCGTACTTCAAAAACAAATCGTCAATCGCCGAACAAACTGTTTTTATAGCATGAGCTTCATCTTCATTTTTCAGTAAAATACCAATCAAATCCTCAGGGCTTTCAGACAGGCAGGTATCGTCGAACAAAAAATGAACAGCATAGTCTAATTCATCATTTTCTACTCCCTCAGGACATCTTTTTTTAACCCAACAACTATCCTGATAGTCCTTATTACTCAGACCTGACAAATAGTCTATAAGCTCACTTCTCATATCAGGAAATTTCATTATGGCGCATCCCATGATTTCCAATTTTTGTATTCATTAAGAGGTATATGAGCTTGCTCGCCATTCTGTTTAATTGAACCTTGAATTGGTTTTCCATTTCGGCCAATCACTTGCCCATTTCGACGAACTATCACATGATCAACCTGTTGGCTCGGCAAGCTATGATTTGCATTCCCTTGATCAATTCTAACCCCATTCCCTGGGTTATTTGGATCTTGATACCTTGTACCAACACCTTTCTTATTAGCCTTTACATCCCAACCAGCAGGAAGCTTATCAGTTACGCTTCCAGGAACTTCCCATTTTGTAGTCTTATCCGATCCGGCCGTCGGCCTATCCCCACAATCCTTATTCGCATTGTGCACCCACAGGTGGTTCTTGCCAACAAAGTAGGTGTGATCCGGCTCGACGGTGAAATTATAGACGCTGACCGGCTCATTCACCGGATCCAGTGCCCGGATCAGCCGGTCGGCATCCCGGGTCGCCAGAGCCTGGGCGTAGACCAGTTTATCTGCTGTTTGCCAGCCCTTGTTCTGGATCCAGAACGGGTGTTCCGGAGTTGTCTGGATCTGTTCGTTGTAGAGAGGCCGGTGCGACACGCTGCCTGAGGGCGGTTAAGGAGCCAGCACCTGCCTCATTCTCCTAATCAAACCGTAGTTCCGACTTGATTAACAATGAGGGTTATTCGGCTGTACTCTTGGGTGCCAGGGGCGATTCAAATGTAATAACTCACAGCAGTTATAAAGAATCAATACACCTTTTAATCGCAGATATACTGACTACCCACTCAAATATAGGCTCACCTTCTTCTGTCTGATTTTCACGTACAGGTATTAAAGCTATACAGATCGGCTTCATCAAATGGCCGCTCCAATTCTTCCAGTAAAAGTACATGGTTTTGAATGTGGACATTATCCCCGATCAGGTACATAACCCACCAAAAAATGAAATTCGCATTGCTGGGGTTATACATAGTAGTCACAACTGCAGAATGCCTTTTACCACTTAACAGACGGCCTAGCCCCTCTCTCCATTGGTATAGATAATTGTCCCTGTGCCAATAAGATAAAGATGCATAAAAATCTTCACTAAACCCTCCAATAGCCAGTGAACCAGAAATCACCCGGTCTCCCTCAGACTCAAACCCCTTCACACCTAAACTAATAGAGCAAATCATTCATTTGCTAATCCTTCAGGCGTTCTGACAAATCTGAATTCCATGTACCTGTTCTTCGACCTTTCCTGTCAAATATCTTCCAGCCATTAGTAACGTTGTGGCCATCTACGTCTGGCGATATATATTCTTTACCATTAGAAAATACTGGCTGCCCATAATAATTAATATGTTTTATTTGAGGTAATTTTTAATCACCACTACCCAAATACCTATTACAACCTTTAGTTCAAAGAAATAAAATCCCTATCCCCAAAATTCAGAAACACTTATTTTTACTCTCATCCTATTCCCCACAAACTAAGGCAAGAGCAACTGATAGTTTTATTTGATTTATTTTTTTAAGATTCTTTTTATATCTACTAATAGAAACCTCTTCAATAGAGGGTTTAATTGTCATATCAAATCGATCAACCTCAATTTTGGCAATTACTTCTGAATCAATCAAAATTATATAAATATCCTCTCCTTGATCTGGTATCCATTCCAAAACATACGCCGTTTTCATCTCAGGGTGAGATTCTTTTAAGGAATGCAATATCCTACTTTTATCTTCATCTTCGTAAAGTGATTTATGAGAACAGATCAACTTCTCCCTAAAATAATTTTCCGTTTTAGTTCCTGTTAATTTCATTTTATTATACCTGGCGTCACAGTTACTAAATTTCCAAATTCATCTGTCAAAATACTCATGGTCGATGTTGGCTCCATATTGCTAAATTTATCAAGGCCAATATCCCAACCAATATTTACATCTCTTACATAGCGGATACCATCCGCGCTTTTTAGCGTTCTTGTAACCGGGGTGCCAACAATATCATCACTCTGAAGTAACGAGCGTAATTCTTTTTTCGATATTATGAACTGAGAAGCATTTTTAGATGAATCGAAATGCCTATCTACAACATGATTCCACCCAGAACTTTCCAAGTTAATCCTTGATTGAACACGACCAGGAACTCCCGTTAATCCTTTTTCCCCCCCCTCCCCAGAAGCCTCATCAGATCCGGCAGACGGTCTATCCCCACAATCCTTATTCGCATTGTGCACCCACAGGTGGTTCTTGCCAACAAAGTAGGTGTGATCCGGCTCGACGGTGAAATTATAGACTGTAACCGGCTCATTCACCGGATCCAGTGCCCAGATCAGCCGGTCGGCATCCCGGGTCGCCAGAGCCTGGGCGTAGACCAGTTTATCTGCTGTTTGCCAGCCCTTGTTCTGGGTCCAGAACGGGTGTTCCGGGGTTGTCTGGATCTGCTCGTTATGCAGTGTGAGGGTGATGTAGGACGGTGCGACACGCTGCCTGAGGGCGGTAATACGGCTTTCGGTGGTGGCGAAGGTCTGGTCGTCGCGACTGATTACCCTGTCGCCCTCTGTGAGGCTCTCTATGGGCTTCAGACCATCCGGAGTCAGTACCTCTGTGCCGACGGTAAAACTGGCCAGCATACAGGGGTCAATGCCCGATTTTAAATCCGGGTTAAAGCGCCGCAGTTTTGCCATAATGGTAGCGAGCCGGTTCGGGTTGGCATATTCTGCCATGAAAAGTCCCAATGCCTTGCCATTGCCACCGGCGATCTCTTTTATCTGATCACCAAACTCCTGAGCCAGCGCCGCCAGGGTTTCTTCTGGATTGTTAATGAGCTGCTGGGCAAATGCTTCGATCTGCTCAATGGTCTCGCCAGGGTTGGTAACCATTTCCCAGGTTGCCGCAAGGTTGTCTGTTACGCCTTCGACAAAGCCTTGTGCAACATCGGTTACATATTCGGCGACAGTCTGGCTGGTCGGCTGCTCACTCTGTGACCCGGTCTGATGGTTCTCCTGCGCCGTGCCCGCCAGCTCCTGGGCGATCCGCCCCCCCTGCTCTTTCTGTTGCTGGCCCAGTGCTGTAAAGCCGACGATGGCGGCGATGACGACAAACGCCAGAATCGGCAGAAATTCGGATGTGCTGGCTCCTCTGAGCCATTTTCGATGTGCTGTGTTCATTGCTTCTTCCCTGAAGGCCTGAGTAGCCCTTTTTACTCTTGTGGCTGAGGTGTTGTGAATGTAAGCCTGTTTAAAGTGCGCTCTACCAGTGGATCGATCGCTGTTTCACTGTCACTGCGATAGATAATCATCAGCATGGTCAGATAGTTGAGATTGTTTTTTCCGATAAACAACCTGACCTGATTTTCGTCCATCGGCCGCTGAAGCTGATAACCCTGCATGTGGTTGTAGGTTACCGGTTCCAGCTCGGCACTGGATTCAACAACCAGGTCGATCGCTTCTGCCGCGCCCAGGGTAGCGTTTTGTAACTGGGTTTCGGTGAATCCGTCCGGCAGGGGCTGATGCATGACCCGGAACAGCATTACCATACGGGGGTAGTAGTGTTCGGGGGTTTCAATCTGCAGCTCTGTATAGCCTTTAAGGGGCCTCTCTTCATAAGCCCAGTAGGGATCGTGTTCCAGACCAATCTCAATGCCGATACTTTTAAAATGGTGAAGCATCAGCTCTCTGCCAGGTTCTGATTGTGCCTGCAGGCTAATCAGGCTAAGCAACAGCAGTGCGAGTATCCGTTCCATGGATCATGCTCCGTAATTGAATAATGACAGGGTAAAAGCCACCGTGGTAAGCAGCATAACGGGCCAGCTGCGCCAGCGTTTTATCGCGTTACGCAGGTGAAATCGTTGAAGTATGAGAGAGAGGGCAAAGGCGATGACCAGCCAGAACAGCAGTGTGCCCAGTAACCAGCCCAGAGTGTGACCATCCATAGTGTGGCTCCCTGTGAATATCCGTTTCACTGAAATAAGCGTTGCCCATTCTGTACTGCCTGAGCCTTGGTTGCAAGTATTCTGTAAGCCTGACAGCTAGCCACTTTAACCACGAATAATCTGGCCCCTTATCGGCACGGGGGCGTGCCTCGCTACAGAGCTATATAAAACTCCGCAGTAAGGCCCGCTTTTTCCAGCAAGCAGCTTAGCTGCGTCCAGCGAGTCTCGCCTGCGAGACGTTCGAGCCACGAATCACCCAATCCCTTATCGGCACGGGGGCGTGCCTCGCTACAGAATAATTTCAAACTCCGCAGTAAGACCCGCTTTTTCCAGCAAGCAGCTTAGCTGCGTCGAGCAAGTCTCGCTTGCGAGACGGTCGAGCCACGCATTACTCAACCCCATATCGGCACGAGGACGTGCCTCGCTACAGAGCAATTTCAAACTCCGCAGTAAGACCCGCTTTTTCCAGCAAGCAGCTTAGCTGCGTCCAGCGAGTCTCGCTTGCGAGACGTTCGAGCCACGCATTACTCAACCCCATATCGGCACGGGGGCGTGCCTCGCTACAGAGTAATTTCAAACTCCGAAGTAAGGCCCGCTTTTTCCAGCAAGCAGCTTAGCTGCGTCGAGCGAGTATCGCCTGCGAGACGTTCGAGCCACGAATCCCCACTACCTTTATCGGCACGGGGACGTGCCTCGCTACAGAGTAATTTCAGACTCCGCAGTAAGGCCCGCTTTTTCCAGCAAGCAGCTTAGCTGCGTCCAGCGAGTCTCGCTTGCGAGACGTTCGAGCCACGAATCCCCACTACCTTTATCGGCACCAGGGCGTGCCTCGCTACAGAGCTATATAAAACTCCGCAGTAAATCCGGCTTTTTTTTTGCAAAAAAAAAGCGACCCAAGGGTCGCTTTTTATTCGAGTAGCAATCAGTAAGCCGGGATTATTTACCCAGTTTCTTACGGATCTGCTGAATAGTACGCAGTTGCGCTGCAGCCTCAGCCAACTGAGAAGCGGCACGGGAGTAATCCAGTTCGCTGCTCTGATCAGCCATTGCATGTTCAGCAGCTTTCTTAGCTTCTTCAGCAGATGCTTCATTCATGTCGCCTGCACGCAGTGCAACGTCCGCCAGGACAGAGACTTTGTGTGGCTGAACTTCAATGAAACCGCCAGAAACGTAGAAAACTTCCTGCTCACCACCCTGTTTCTTAAGCTCAACAGGACCTGGTTTCAGTTCCGACAGAAGCGGAGCGTGACCCGGATATACACCCAGGTCACCCAGGCTACCTGTCACTGAAACGAACTCGATAAGACCAGAGAAGATCTCTTCTTCAGCACTTACGATGTCACAATGAACAGTCATAGCCATGTTGTTATCCTTTATAGAAGGTTAACTAAGCGCAATTACATGCTCTTAGCTTTCTCTACTGCTTCGTCGATACCGCCAACCATGTAGAACGCCTGCTCTGGCAGATCATCGTACTGACCTTCCAGGATACCCTTGAAGCCAGAGATGGTGTCTTTCAGAGAAACGTACTTACCTGGAGAACCGGTGAATACTTCTGCTACGAAGAATGGCTGAGACAGGAAGCGCTGAATCTTACGCGCGCGGCTTACAACCTGCTTATCTTCTTCGGACAGCTCGTCCATACCCAGGATCGCAATGATGTCTTTCAGCTCTTTATAGCGCTGCAGTACACCCTGTACGTTACGGGCGATGTCGTAGTGCTCCTGACCGATTACCAGTGGATCCAGCTGACGAGAGGTGGAATCCAGTGGGTCTACCGCAGGGTAGATACCCAGCTCGGCGATCTGACGGGACAGTACTACGGTCGCATCCAGGTGGGAGAAGGTGGTCGCTGGGGATGGGTCAGTCAAGTCATCCGCAGGTACGTATACTGCCTGAATGGAGGTGATGGAACCGGTCTTAGTCGACGTGATTCGCTCCTGCAGTACACCCATCTCTTCCGCCAGTGTAGGCTGGTAACCTACTGCAGAAGGCATACGACCCAGCAGTGCAGATACCTCAGTACCCGCCAGGGTGTAACGGTAGATGTTGTCTACGAACAACAGTACGTCACGGCCTTCGTCACGGAATTTTTCAGCCATCGTCAGGCCAGTCAGCGCTACACGCAGACGGTTACCCGGAGGCTCATTCATCTGACCGTATACCAGAGATACTTTATCCAGTACGTTGGATTCTTTCATCTCGTAGTAGAAGTCGTTACCTTCACGAGTACGCTCACCTACACCCGCGAATACGGAGAAGCCAGAGTGCTCGATCGCGATGTTACGGATCAGTTCCATCATGTTTACGGTTTTACCTACACCGGCACCACCGAACAGACCAACTTTACCACCCTTCGCGAATGGGCATACCAGGTCGATTACCTTGATGCCGGTTTCCAGCAGCTCGTTAGAAGCTGCCTGGTCAGCATAGGAAGGTGCTTCACGGTGGATAGGCATACGCTCTTCTTCACCGATCTCACCACACTCATCGATTGGGTTACCCAATACATCCATGATACGACCCAGAGTCGCTGTACCAACAGGTACAGAAACTGGCGCACCAGTGTTTACTACGTCCAGACCACGGCTTACACCTTCGGTCTGACCCATAGCGATTGCACGTACAACACCGTCACCCAGCTGCTGCTGAACTTCCAGTGTCAGACCTTTGCTCTCAACGGTCAGTGCATCATAGACCTTCGGTACATTGTCACGTGGGAATTCCACGTCAACTACCGCACCGATGATCTGAACAATACGTCCGCTACTCATGTTCGGATCCTCTTAATTTAAACCTGTTCACTGCCTTATACAGCAGCAGCACCACTTACGATCTCGGAAATTTCCTGAGTGATCGCTGCCTGACGAGCTTTGTTGTAAACCATCTGCAGCTCATCAATAAGGTTGCCGGCGTTGTCAGTTGCGTTCTTCATCGCCAGCATTCGTGCTGCCTGTTCACAGGCATTGTTCTCAACCACCGCCTGATACACCAGGGACTCAATGTAACGAACCAGCAAGCTGTTCAACAGCTCTTTAGCGTCAGGCTCGTAGATGTAATCCCAGTGATGGTTGAGACGGTCATCATCATCTTCTGCTTTCAGCGGTAGGATCTGATCTACCTTCGGCGCCTGTGTCATGGTGTTAACGAATTCGTTAGACACCACGTACAGCTTGTCCAGGGTACCTTCGTCATACGCATCCAGCATCACTTTCACTGAACCGATCAGATCGGCTGCTTCCGGCTGATCACCCAGACCAGTCTTCGCTGCAGTGACGTTACCGCCATATGATTTGAAGAAAGATACCGCCTTGGAACCCAGTGCACAGATATCGATTTCGATATTCTGATCATGGAGCTCCTTCATAGAGGCGACAGCTGCTTTGAACGCGTTTACGTTCAGGCCACCACAAAGACCACGGTCGGTTGCTACAACAATGAAACCGACGCGCTTGACTTCGCGCTGTTGCATGTACAGATGCTTGTATTCAGGGCTGGACTTCGCCAGGTGCTGAATTACGCCACGGATACTCCGCGCGTAAGGACGGCTTGCCTGCATACGGTCCTGAGCTTTACGCATTTTAGATGCCGCTACCATTTCCATGGCACTGGTAATCTTACGTGTGCTCTGAATGCTTGCTATCTGCGTCTTTATCTCTTTTCCGGCTGCCATAGTTCCACCTATTTAACCTTACTTAGTAAAGGCCTGTCCGCATCGCGTTCAGGCCCACTCAACGAGTCTTACCAAGCTTGGGTAGATTTGAACTTCTCGATGCCAGCCTTGAACTGAGCTGCAATCTCGTCGTTGTAGTTGCCGCTCTCGTTGATCTTGCCCATCGTGTCAGCGTATTCGCTGTTGAAGTAGGCGATCAGCGCAGATTCAAAGTCCAGAATCTTGTTCAGCTCAACGTCGTTCAGGAAGCCTTCGTTCGCTGCGTACAGACTCAGACCCATATCCGCAACGGACATTGGGGAGTACTGCTTCTGCTTCATCAGCTCGGTTACGCGCTGACCATGCTCCAGCTGGGCACGGGTCGCGTCATCCAGGTCGGATGCGAACTGCGCGAACGCTGCCAGCTCACGGTACTGAGCCAGCGCCAGACGTACACCACCACCCAGCTTCTTGATGATCTTAGTCTGCGCTGCACCACCTACACGGGATACAGACAGACCTGCGTTGATCGCAGGACGAACACCAGAGTTGAACAGGTCAGTTTCCAGGAAGATCTGACCGTCGGTGATAGAGATTACGTTGGTAGGTACGAATGCAGATACGTCACCACCCTGAGTTTCGATAACTGGCAGTGCAGTCAGGGAACCGGTCTGGCCCTTAACTTCGCCGTCAGTGAACTTCTCAACGTAGTCAGCGTTAACACGTGCAGCACGTTCCAGCAGACGAGAGTGAAGATAGAATACGTCACCCGGGTATGCTTCACGGCCCGGTGGGCGGCGCAGCAGCAGGGAGATCTGACGGTATGCCCATGCCTGTTTAGTCAGGTCATCGTATACGATCAGCGCGTCTTCACCACGGTCACGGTAGTACTCACCCATTGCACAGCCAGCGTATGGAGCCAGGAACTGCATCGCTGCAGGATCGGCTGCGCCAGCGGCTACAACAATGGTGTGCTCCATTGCGCCGTGCTCTTCCAGCTTACGTACAACGTTAGCGATAGTAGACTGCTTCTGACCCACAGCTACGTAGACACACTTAACGCCGGTACCTTTCTGGTTGATGATAGCGTCGATAGCGATCGCAGATTTACCAATCTGACGGTCACCGATGATCAGCTCACGCTGACCACGACCGATTGGTACCATCGCATCGATAGATTTCAGACCAGTCTGTACTGGCTGGTCTACTGATTGACGGTCGATTACACCCGGTGCAACCTTTTCTACCGCGTCAGTCAGTTTAGTTTCGATCGGGCCTTTACCGTCGATCGGGGCACCCAGGGCGTTTACTACACGACCCTGCAGTTCCGGACCAACAGGTACTTCCAGGATACGGCCAGTACAACGCGCGGTCATACCTTCTACCAGACCCTGGTAATCACCCAGTACTACAGCACCTACAGAGTCACGCTCAAGGTTAAGCGCCATACCGTAGATACCGCCAGGGAATTCGATCATTTCCCCGTACATTACGTCAGCCAGACCGTGAATCAGGATGATACCGTCAGAAACGCTGACGATAGTACCTTCATTACGGGCTTCAGAAGAGACATCAAGCTTCTCGATGCGGCTCTTCAGAATCTCGCTGATCTCAGATGGATTCAGTTGCTGCATGTTTAATCCTCACACTCAGGAATTCATTGCTTCGGCCAGCTTGGCCAGTCGAGCACGAACAGAGCCGTCGATAACCAGATCTTCGGTTCGAACGATCACACCGCCAATGATGGATTTATCCACCTCTGCGGTCAGACTCACTTCGCGACCCAGCTTAGAGCTCAGTGCCTGAGTTAATTTTTGTTGCTGCTGCTCGCCCAGATCAAAGGCAGTTGTTACGCTCACTTCAACAGAATGCTGTTGATTGGCTTTCAACTGTTCAAACTGCGCAGCGATCTCTGGTAACAAAGCCAGGCGCTGATTTTCTGCCAGCAGAGCGATAAAGTTCTTGCTGGTCTCTTCCATCTGCTCATCGCAGACAGAGATCATTGCCTCTGCTTTCTGCTCGCTGGTCAGGCCTGGGTTGCCCAGTACCAGTTGCATAGTCTCGTGCTGAGCAACTGCCGCAGCAGTTGTTAACACTTCAGACCACTGGTCCAGGCTACCTTTGGCAACCGCGTGCTCAAAAGCGGCTTTGCTATAAGGCCGAGCGACTGTATTAAGTTCAGCCATCGTAAACCTCGCTTAAAGCTCAGCAGCTAGTTTTTCAACAAGCTGTGCGTGCGCACTTTCGTCAACAGACGCTTCCAGAATCTTCTCAGCGCCCGCTACTGCCAGAGCAGCAACCTGAGCACGCAGAGCTTCTTTCGCACGGTTAGCTTCCTGATCGATTTCAGCCTGAGCAGCCGCTACCAGGCGCTCGGCCTCTTCACGTGCTTTCTCTTTAGCTTCGTCAACGATCTGGTTAGCTCGCTTATTCGCTTGTTCAATGATGGCGGCTGCTTCTTCTTTGCTCGCACGCATATCAGAAACGGCTTTTTCCTGAGCCAGTTTCAGATCACGGTGAGCGCGGTCAGCAGCGTCCAGACCATCTGCAATTTTCTTCTTACGTTCAGCCAGCGCATCTGTGAGCGGCGGCCATACGTACTTCATGCAAAATACAACGAAGAAGGCAAATGCAATGATCTGACCAATGATGGTTAGATTGATATTCACGCCATTACTCCTCGCAGTGTCTAACTAATTAAAAGTAGGTGTCCCTAGAGACGTTCAAAAACTACTTAAACTAGTCTTATACAGCGAACAGCAGGTACATACCCAGACCAACACCGATCATAGGTACCGCATCAACCAGACCCATTACGATGAAGAACTGAGAGCGCAGCAGTGGAACCAGCTCAGGCTGACGAGCAGCACCTTCCAGAAATTTACCGCCCAGCATGCCGATACCTACAGCAGCACCGATAGCAGACAGACCCATCATCAGAGCAGCAGCCAGATATACCACAGATTGTTCCATCAGATTTCTCCAATATTAAGATTTAAGTTTGAAAGTTAATTAAAAAGTAATTTATTCAGTCCGTACGCTTAGTGGTGCTCATGCGACATGGCCAGATAGACAATCGTCAGTACCATGAAGATAAACGCCTGCAGCGTAATAACCAGAATGTGGAAGATCGCCCAAGGCACAGACAGTACCCACTGAGCCCAGAAAGGCATCAGCGCGATCAGGATAAAGATCATCTCACCTGCGTACATGTTACCGAACAGTCGCAGAGCCAGAGAGATAGGTTTTGCCAGCAGACCTACAACCTCAAGGAACAGGTTGAATGGCAGGAACATTTTACCCAGTGGCTGGAATGCCAGCTCACCCAGAAAGCCACCCAGGCCTTTCATCTTGATGCTGTAGTAAACGATCAGACCAAATACTGCCAGCGCCATACCCAGAGTCGCGTTCACGTCGGTGGTTGGTACCACTTTCATGTATACGTGATGCGGATCTGCACCGAATGCTTCACCTATCTTCTGAGTCAGGAATGGAATCCAGTCTACTGGTACCAGGTCCATCGCGTTCATCAGGAAGATCCAAACGAAGATGGTCAGTGCCAGTGGTGCAATCAGCGCATTTTTGTAGTGGAAAATACTGCTAACGTTGTCTTCAACAAACTCAATAATGGTTTCTACAAAGTTCTGCGCCGAACCAGGAACACCGGAGGTTGCTGTTTTAGCAACTTTACGGAAGAACCATGTGAACAACAGACCCAGAACCACAGACCACAACATAGTGTCGACGTGAATTGCCCAAAATCCCATCTCAGAGGCTTCCTGAGCGGTCGCAGCAAAGCTCAGACCGTTCTCCGGATGCACACCCAACGTCCAGTTCGTCAGGTGGTGGGATATATAGGCTTGTGAAGTCATTTCGCTAGCCATTTACTATCTCTCTTATCAAAGTTTTAAGAATCTGTTATTTCAGCTTCAGCTGTGCCGTAAACGCCACCAGCTGGAGCCCAATATAAGTGCCAAATAAGGAAAATGGATTCAGAGGCTGAATCAGGATAAACACCGCGGTAAAGAGTGCGACGGTCATCCCCGTTTTCCATATTTCACTCACATACAACTGTCGTATCGCTGCGCCGGCCGTATCTTTGCCCTTGCGGATCAGTACTCCGCGGGCGAACAGATAGCTTGGCAGCAGAAAAATTACCCCGCCGCAAAGCGCAGAGTAAGCCGCAGTCAAGCTATGCAGGAGCAAAAGCCCTGCAATAACGAACAGCGTAACTAATTGAATCAGGAAGATTTTTTTGAATTTTTGAAGCGTAACACGAGCATGAACTCCAAGCTTCTGGTGTTCGTTTGTCATCTCGTAATGTGCCTCTGATCCCCTTCATCAGTGCTGATTCAGCGCAGTCGGCCTACTGAACAGCCTGCGCATTATAGGGGCATAACGCATCCGCATCAATACGATTCCGAGCGATTTGCACTTTTGTATTACGCCGGTTAGAACACAAAAAGTAGGTGTTTACCCTGATATGGGGATATGAGAGGTATATGTGGTGTTCTCCGAAGGGAGAACACACAAATTGTGGTAGCCGTTAAGGCAATGATTCAACAGAAGATTTACTGAATCGCTTTGAGAATGGCCTCAAACTTTTCACGATTTTCATAGGCGATGGTAATTTTGCCTTTGCCTGCCGCATTTTCACTGATGGTGACCTTACTGTTCAGACGTCCGGACAGCGATTCAGAGATATCTTTCAGTAACGGATCAGGTTTCACGGGTTGTTTTACCGGCGCTTCCTGTTTCTGCTGCAGCTTACGTACAAGATCTTCCGTCTGGCGAACCGACAGGTTCTTACCGATGACCTCTTTTGCCGCATCAATCTGTTGCTCACCGTCCATCCCCAGCAGTGCACGGGCATGACCCATCTCCAGATCGCCATACTCGAGCATCTTCTTCACCTCATCAGTGAGGTTCATCAGACGCAGCAGATTGGTCACCGCGGAACGGGATTTACCTACCGCATCAGCCACTTCCTGCTGAGTCAGTTCAAATTCGTTCTTCAGGCGCTCCAGCGCAATGGCTTCTTCCATCGGGTTGAGGTTTTCCCGCTGGATATTCTCAATCAGCGCCATTGCAATCGCCGCTTCATCCGGCACATCGCGGATCACGGCAGGAATTTCATCCAGACCGGCCATCTGGCTGGCCCGCCAGCGACGCTCACCGGCGATAATTTCATACAGCGTGTCAGAGACAGGGCGGATAACGATCGGCTGCATTACCCCCTGGGCTTTAATCGAATTGGCCAGCTCTTCCAGCGCCTGCGGCTCCAGATCACGACGCGGCTGATATTTACCTCGCTGGATCTGATCAACCGGCATCATGCGATAACCGTTACCACCTTCAGACTGTGCCTGCGCGACAGCTTCCTCTTCAAATTGTGTCGTGGTGGACAACAGTGCATCCAGACCACGGCCCAAGCCGCGTTTCTTTGCTGTCATTGATCAGCCTTCCTGTTCCTGTGTTTGTTCTGATGAATGCTCTGATGAAGATTCCGGGGCAAGCTCCCGGGCTTCGGCCTGCGCCTGTTTCTCTTCCTGAGCCGTCTTCCGGATCAACTCTCCCGCCAGCGCCAGATAAGCGACAGAACCGCGGGAATTTTTATCGTACATCAGCGCCGGCAGGCCGTGACTCGGCGCTTCAGCCAGCCGCACATTACGCGGGATTACGGTGCGATAAACCTGATCACCGAAGTAATCCACCAGATGATTGGATACATCCTTGGTCAGGCTCATCCGCGGATCAAACATAGTCCGCAGAATCCCCTCGATCCTGAGTGATGGATTCAGACGTTTATTAATTTTATTGACCGTACCGATCAGAGCACTGATCCCTTCCAGGGCGTAATACTCACACTGCATCGGAATGATTACACCGCTGGAAGCGGCCAGGGCATTCACCGTCAGCAGATTGAGGGACGGCGGATTATCGATCAGCACAAAGTCATAGTTATCGGCAACGCTCTCCAGCGCCATCTTCATGCGGAATTCCCGCCGGGGCAGTTGGAGCAATTCCACTTCCGCAGCAGTCAGGTCGCCATTGGAGCCCACCAGATCATAACCCGCCGGCGTTTTTTTGATGATCGCCTCTTCAATGGAAGCATCACCGGTCAGGACTTCATAGACTGAATTTTTCAGGTGGTGTTTATCGACGCCACTGCCCATAGTCGCGTTACCCTGAGGATCCATATCAACCATCAGCACCCGTTTCTTGGTAGCCGCCAGTGATGCTGCCAGATTGACGCAGGTGGTTGTTTTGCCCACGCCGCCCTTCTGGTTTGTAATGGTTAATATCTTAGCCACGATCAGGATCTCCCTAAAATCAGCAGATGCCGCTCACCGTCGGTACCGGGTACCTGTAGCGGAATACTCTGGCGAAGTTGGATGGACTCGGGTAATTGTTCAAGCTCTTCAACAGGATACATGCCTTTCATTGCAAGAAAAATACCCTGCTCTGCGCACAGATGATCGGTCCAGTGGATCATATCCTGCAGTGAAGCAAAGGCCCGGGAGATCACCGCATCAAACGGCTGCTCCGGAATAAACTTTTCCACCCGGTCGTGGATAACTTCTACGTTATCCAGACCCAGTTCGGCTTTAGCCTGGAACTGAAAACGGCTTTTTTTGATATTACTATCGAGCAGTGTGATCGGCAGATCCGGGCGACAGATCGCCAGTGGAATGCCCGGCAAGCCTGGACCTGAGCCGACATCGATCAGACGCTGGCAATCAATATGCGGTAACACGCTGAGACTGTCGGTCAGATGACGGCTGATCATCTCCAGCGGTGAACGCACTGCTGTCAGGTTGAAGGCTTTATTCCATTTCACCAGCAGCGAGTGGTACTGCAACAGCTTGTCTACCTGCTCGTCGGTCAGACTGACAGCCATCTGCTGACAGTGATTAAGCAGTAAATCCCGGTATTCCTGATCCATTAACCGATCGCCTTGTTCTGAGTCATCTGTTTCTTTTTCAGGTGCACCAGCAGCAACGAGATCGCTGCCGGAGTCATGCCCTGAATCCGGGCGGCCTGGGCAATACTGGTGGGTTTCACATCGTACAGCTTGGCTTTCAGCTCGTTGGACAGGCCGCCGACAGAATCGTAATCGAAAGTCCAGTGGCAGCGGCGTGTTTTCCTGACGCCTCACTTTTTCAATATCATCCGCTGACGGTCAATGTAGCCTGCATATTTGATCTGAATCTCAACCTGCTCAGCGACCTGAGTATCCGTCACCGGTTCGCCTTTAAGGCCAGCCACATCGCTATAGTTCAGCTCTGGACGCTTGACCAGATCCTGCAGATTGTATTCCCGGTTAATTGGCTGTGGCAGTTTCTCATTCAGCTGTTCAGCCTCAGCAGTACCCGGTTGAATCCAGGCCTCTTTCAGGCGCTGATTTTCCTGCTCGATCGCTTCCCGCTTTTCGCAGAAACGCTGCCAGCGGGCATCGCTGATCAGTCCCAGTTCACGACCTTTTTCGGTCAGACGGATATCGGCGTTATCTTCGCGCAGGATCAGACGGTATTCCGCACGGCTGGTAAACATCCGGTAAGGCTCCGATGTTCCCAGAGTAATCAGGTCATCAACCATCACTCCGAGATAAGCCTCATCTCTGCGTGGATACCACTGCTCTTTTTCCTGGGAGCGGCGAGCAGCGTTAACACCAGCCAGCAGCCCCTGAGCACCAGCCTCTTCATAACCGGTCGTTCCGTTAATCTGGCCAGCGAAGTAGAGCCCGTCGATCACTTTGGTTTCCAGCGTATGTTTCAGATCCTGTGGGTTGAAGAAGTCATACTCAATGGCGTAACCCGGACGGGTGATGTGAGCATTTTCAAAACCTTTGATGGAGCGCACAGCTGCCAGCTGGATATCAAATGGCAGACTGGTAGAGATACCATTCGGATACAGCTCGTGAGTCGTCAGACCTTCCGGCTCTACAAATACCTGATGGCTGGTCTTATCGGCAAAGCGCATAATCTTGTCTTCAACCGAGGGACAGTAACGCGGACCAACACCATCAATCACACCGGTATACATCGGTGAACGGTCCAGACCGGAGCGCAGAATCTCATGGGTGCGTTCATTGGTATGTGTGATATAGCAACTGATCTGTTGCGGGTGATCCGCCAGGGACCCCATGTAAGACATTACCGGTGTCGGAGTATCACCCGGTTGTTCCTGCATCACGGAGAAATCGACACTGCGAGCATCAATTCTCGGAGGCGTACCGGTTTTCAGACGATCAACACGCAACGGCAACTCACGCAGGCGATCAGCCAAAGCAATCGATGGCGGGTCTCCGGCACGGCCACCGGAATAGTTATCCATTCCGATATGAATTTTCCCGCCCAGAAATGTCCCGACGGTCAGTACGACATTCTGAGTGTAGAAGCGCAGCCCTGATTGAGTGATTACACCCTTAACCGATTCACCTTCAATGATCAGATCATCAGCAGACTGTTGGAAGATCTGCAGGTTTGGCTGATTTTCCAGGATTTCACGAATGGCTGCTTTGTAAAGGATTCTGTCAGCCTGAGCACGGGTTGCTCTTACTGCAGGCCCCTTTCTTGAGTTCAGTACCCGGAACTGGATGCCGCCTTTATCGGTCGCGACTGCCATTGCACCGTCCAGTGCATCGATCTCTTTGACCAGATGACTTTTACCGATACCGCCAATAGCCGGGTTACAGGACATCTGTCCCAGGGTTTCAATATTGTGTGTCAGCAGCAGTGTTTTAACACCGGTGCGTGCAGCAGCTAATGCAGCTTCAGTACCTGCATGGCCACCACCAATCACAATGACATCGAAGTGGTCAGGATAGTCCACTCTATACAACCTCGTATTTAAATAACGTGACGGAGTTCTTGTACAAACGTCTGTACAGCCCCGTTTATCTGATTACCGGATGATTAAGCTCAGACAGTTACCAGCGTTTATCTCTCTGATATCAGTTCTGTCGATCTGTGATCCGGTCAGGAAAAGGGGGCTAAGTATAAACGGATGAGTACGATATATAAATGGTTAAAAAGTGACCAGATTATGTTCTGTTTTCTTTTAAATAAAATAGAAAGAATTCTTTTTAGATATGTTTTTTATTTCTTTTGTTATTTATTAAGCAGACCTTTTCTGTTGTTAACCTCATAAAACTGTTCAATTTCATTAAGTTACAGACATATTAACTATGTAGTTTTGCTGCGTTTAAGCTTGTAATATGGCGTTCAGGAGCTGTGTGTAACTGCCCTGTTTTTCCACATGCAGAACTATGCACAGTTTCACTAACCCTTTGTTCAAATGTACTTATACAGATTACGCACAGGATCGTGTGGATTGTTTATATGCTCGTATCTGTCCAGGACTCTGTGTGTACTCTTTTATCCTTTAATAACCCTTTCAGATTATTGTTAAAAGCACTGAAGTGCTTGATTAATAGGGGCTGTAGCCGATTTGTCAGCACTTTTACCGTTATCCACGTTATGCAGTTTTGCACTGCGGTCTGCGGAGCTTTGCCTCAGTTGTCGGAAGCTATCTGGCTTTTCTCTCATGTTTTCAACAAGCTTTAAATGTGATGCTAAGAACTTACTCAGGAGTTATCCAGTGCTTGATGGATCATGTTTGTTGATCTCAACTAACTGTTTTATATGGATTATTCTGGTTTGTTAGAAGAGTTTTATGGTATAGATGATATTTTTACCCACAGGTATTGGGAGAAAAAAACGCTGTGGGTAAAAAATGATCAGAAAGGTATTACTGTGGAGAATTAGTCGCTGGCTATGCTCAGAGTTGCACACCCTGCTGGATAAGCCACTGTTTTAATTGGTTTAACGGCAAGGCACCGCTGATCCGGGCAGCTTCTTTACCCTGCTTAAACAGGATAAGCGTTGGAATTGAACGAATCTGAAGTTGCGCAGCAATCCCCTGCTCGGCTTCGGTATCCAGCTTTGCCAGGCGTATTGCGGGTTCGAACTGACCAGCCGCCTGTTCAAATACCGGTGCAAACTGCTGGCAGGGACCGCACCAGCTGGCCCAGCAATCGATCAGAACGGGGATATCGTTTCTTTGCAGCATGCTGCTGTAGTTTGCAGAACTCAGATTGGTTGTCTGACCGGCGAACAGGGGGGATTTGCACTTGCCACACTTAGGGCCATCGCCAAGGCGCTCCTGTGGCACTTTATTGGTAACAGAACAGTGTGGACAGCAGATGTTGAGCGACATAAAAAAGCCTCAGTGTATAACGTTGCTACAGAGTATCTTTGTTATACATTGAGGCTGAGCTTAGATTTTCAAGCTGGCTGTTGTGCGTCTGATGAGCCTAACTTTTACGGAACTGCGAAACCACTGATTCCATATCCGCTGCTACTCCGACCAGTTCCTGGCCCGCTTTGGCGGCATCCTGAGAAGCCTGGTTGATGTCATTCGTGGCGGCGTTAATATTCGCCACATTGCGGTTAATTTCTTCGGTGACCGCGCTCTGCTCTTCGGTGGCTGTCGCGATCTGAGTATTCATATCGTTTACATAACCGATAGTCGAAGCGATATTCTGCAGGGCCACATTGACCTGTTCAGATTCAGCGACGGTTTTCTCAGCGTGATCCTGACTGACTTCCATCATCTTCACCGCCTGCTGAACATGATCCTGCAGGCGGTTGATCATGGATTCAATTTCAGAGGTGGAAGTCTGTGTCCGGTTGGCCAGTGAACGTACTTCATCTGCAACCACTGCAAAACCACGACCGCTATCACCTGCCCTTGCTGCCTCAATGGCGGCATTGAGGGCCAGCAGATTGGTCTGTTCCGCGATCTCTTCGATAACATTGATTATGTTACTGATATTGCGGGTATCTTCGCTCAGCTGATTGATCAGCTGACTGGCATTATTCACTTCGTTCATCAGCTCATTGATCGAAATGGCGCTCTGGCTGATGATCTGTTTACCCTGCTCGGCTTCCTGACTGGCCGCCTGAGTCTGATGGGCCGTTTCCTGGGCGTTTTTCGCCACTTCATGAATGGTGTCAGACATCTGGGTAATTGAGTTAGCCAGATGAGAGATTTCCTGGCCCTGCTCATTAATGCTCTGGTTATTCTGCTCGGCAGCGGCATTGTTATGACGGATAACCTTCATCAGGTTGCCAGCGCTGTTCTGCAGCAGTTCAATCAGAGTAACCTGCTGGGATTCCAGCGCCTGAATAGCCACTTCAGTTTTCACATTAGCGCTGGTATCACCCATATAAGCCAGGCACGCCAGAGGACTGTTGTAAGCGTTCACCGCCCGGTTTTCTATGCGCTTGTAATTGCGGTTCTGAATAGCGCCCAGGATGCCTGCCCCAACTGCTGCACAGCCGATACCGACAAGGCCAGAAATTGTGCTGAAGCCAGTGACTGCACTGACGCCCACTGCAGGTAGCAGCATGACTGCAAAGTTAGTCAGAACTTTTTTGTGAATCTCACGGAACGCTTTCGGGCCCGGTGCTTTACCGGCACTGATCATACGGTAAAGGCGTTCAGCATTTTCTACGTAGTCCCGTTGAGGTTTGGTTCGAACGGACTGGTAGCCGATCTTCTGACCGGCTTCAAACACCGGAGTCACGTAGGCATTAACCCAGTAATGATCGC
This sequence comes from uncultured Amphritea sp., assembly GCA_963669425.2. Lineage (GTDB taxonomy): Bacteria > Pseudomonadota > Gammaproteobacteria > Pseudomonadales > Balneatricaceae > Amphritea. The sequence goes on along the minus strand of CAXXNC010000001.1, from coordinate 1,035,744 downwards.
CGTTTTTGCAACGGTTTTTCACCAGCCCCATCCAGGGTTTATTGGCTTTCAGGTTTTCCCACAGATCTGCAAATGCCGCCGGAGGCATATCCGGATGACGAACAATATTATGACTGGAGCCGATCAGCTCTTCGGCACTGTATCCACAGACGTCGACAAAGTCCTGATTAACCGAGGTAATCTTACCTTTCAGGTCTGTGGTTGAGATCAGCCGGACGTTTTCCGGATACAGGTTTTCAACCTGTGTTACAGCACCGTTATCTTTCATGTGATCGTATCGCTATTATTATTTTGTTTACTTTTGAAACAAAAATCTTCCCGCAGAACGGAGGTTAAGGGCAAAGCTTTGCCACAGTTTGGATAAAATTTGCGAGATTCTATACAGCTGGCTGCCCAGATTGGAGGGGGAAGTATGACAAAACGGCGTATTTACGGGCTTTAACTGCCCATTTTGGGTTTGTCCTATGAGTAAAATTTTTCAAACAGTGGAATGGTAATCCCCCCGAAAAATAACGGTGCTCAAAAGTAGAATTTTCTCGTAACCTATACGCAGGAGATTCTGCATGAAAAAATCACGTTACACCGACAGCCAGATCATGGCGATCTTGAAGCAAGCTGAATCAGGCACGCCAGTGCCTGAACTATGCCGTGAACACGGCATGAGTTCCGCGACATTCTATAAATGGCGTGCCAAGTATGGCGGTATGGACGCTTCGCTGATGGCTCGCCTGAAGGAGCTGGAAGAAGAAAACCGTCGGCTCAAGAAGATGTATGCCGAAGAGCGTCTCAAAGCTGAGATCGTCCAAGAGGCTTTACAAAAAAAGTGGTAAAGCCGTCTCGCCGTAAGGAGATGGCACAACAGGCTGTTGCTACAAAAAGCACCAGCATCCGACTAGCATGCGCTGCATTTGGTATCAGTGAAAGCTGTTATCGCTACCAGCCCAAGCTGGATTCTGAGAATGCTGAAATAGCCGATTGGTTGCTTCAGCTGACCGATAAAGAGTCTGACTGGGGCTTTGGTATGTGCTTTGAGTACCTGCGTAACGTGGAAGGTTTTCGCTGGAATCATAAGCGGGTTTACCGCATCTACTGCGAGTTATCGCTTAATCTCAGAATACGGCCGCGCCGACGGTTAAATCGGCATAAGCCTGAGCCTCTAAAACAGCCGCTACGTCAAAACCAGGTCTGGTCAATGGACTTCATGCACGATCAGCTTTCGGATGGTCGTAACTACCGTCTGTTCAACGTGATTGATGATTATCGACGGGAAGGCTTAGCGATTGAGGCGGGCTTCTCACTTCCTGCTATTCGGGTCATCAGAACGCTGAACCAATTGATCGAGTGGCGAGGAAAACCTGCGGTTCTCCGCTGTGATAATGGCCCTGAGTTTATCAGTCACGAGTTCACCGGCTGGGCTAAAAAGCGTGATATTCGGATTGAATATATTCAGCCAGGCAAGCCTCAGCAAAACGCCTACATTGAAAGGCATAATCGCACGATCAGGTACAGCTGGGTCAGCAAGCATCTATTCGAGACATTGGAGGAAGTACAGGACTATGCAACACAGTGGCTCTGGTTTTACAATCATGAGCGTCCCCATAAAGCTAATGGCGGCAAGCCGCCACTGAGGGTGGCTTAACTTCTACTTTTAGCGTCAGTTAAAAATGGGAGGATTACCGAATCGTTTGAATAATATTCAACTTTCAATCAGATTCTCTTCTTAACTGAAAGGTTCTGTTCGTCAGGATAAATGCGTAACAGATTAACTGATCCAGAGCATTGAATTCTGGGCACTGAGTACCTATTTCTATGGGGCAGCAGTTATCTATACTGATCTGACCGGTTGTTTACAGTTAACTGATAACAGGCGCGTCACACAACACGAATCAAACGGTAAGCCATTATGGAACGTAAACTCACGAATTTTATCTACCGTTACAGTCTGCGGGATCAGATTCGTGTTTTAATCCTTACCCTGCTGTTCTTTCCTATTCTCTATTTTTCGCTGGAATTACCGAAAACCATTATCAATGGTGCGATCAGTCAGTCTGACAGTAACTCATTTCTGGGTATTGAGCTGAGCTGGGAACCAGTCCATTTTCTGTTATTCCTTTGTGGTTTGTTGCTGATGACAGTGCTTGTCAGCGGTGTGTTCAAAATGCGCATCAACACCTACAAAGGCATCATTGGCGAGCGGATGGTAAGGCGCTTGCGTTTCCAGCTTATTGAACGGGTGCAGCGGTTTCCTCCTGCCCAGTTTCAGCGGGTTTCTCAGGGAGAGATAATTGTGACAGTTACTTCTGAAACCAAGCCGTTAGCGGGCTTTATAGGCGACAGTCTGGCACAGCCTCTGTTCCAGGGCGGAACTATGCTGACTATCCTGACCTTCATGTTTGTTCAGGATCCGGTGCTTGGACTCGTAGCAGTGTTGATGATCCCGCTGCAGGCGTACATTATTCCGCGGATGCAGAAAAAGCTGAACCGGCTGAAGAAACAGCGGGTCCGTCAGGTACGGGTACTGGCCAGTAAAATCGGTGAAAGTGTCGACGGCAACCGGGAAGTACGGATTCATGGCACCCAGCAGTATCATCAGGCGCACTTCTCACAGATACTTGGTCAGCTGTTTATTATCCGGCTGAATATTTTTCAGCAGAAATTTCTGATGAAGTTTATCAACAACTTCCTCAATCAACTGCCGCCGATCATGTTCTATGCCGTGGGCGGCGTGCTGGTGATCAATGGGCATCTGAGTATCGGTGCGCTGGTCGCGGCCCTGACAGCCTATAAAGATCTGGTATCGCCCTGGAAAGAGTTGCTTGATTACTATCAGCAGTATCAGGATTCAAAGGTGCGTTACGAGCAGATTCTGGAAAACTTTGATCCGCCCGACATTATTCATCTCGTGCCGGAAAACGAGGAGCTGTCGGCTCCCCTGGCAGGCAGTGTAGCCCTCAATAATCTGAGTCTTAAAAATGACCGGGGTGAATACATCAGCCGCAATAACTCCCTGACGGTTGCATCCGGTGATCTGATTACTATTCAGTCTGATAGTCCGTTCCTGTTGCGCCGGCTGGCGCAGTGTATGATGCGATCTGACCAGCCAGCATCCGGTACCATCAGATATGGTGGTGAGGGTATCAATGAGATCTCTACCCGGCGTCTGACTCACAACGTCAGTTACGCCGGTCCCGAACCTTTCCTGTTTGATGAGACCATTCTTCAGAACATCAATTACGGGTTGTGTCAGTTACCGCCTGTTGAAGATTCAGAGTTGATGGAGGCATCCCGTCTCACTGAAATCAGCGAAGCTCAGGCATCCGGTAACCATACCGGCAGTGCCCATGAAGTGTGGACCGATTTCAGTATGGCGGGGGTTAATGGCTGGGAGCAGTTGCGGGACTGGATACAGGATCTGATGGTGGCTATCGGCTCACGCCAGGCGGTGTTTGAGCTGGGCCTGAAAGACCACTTTAACCCTGCCGAAGTACCGGACTGCTTAAGCAGGAAAGTCTGTATAAACCGCTCCGGGATGCCGGGGAGCAGGTTTCCCGGCATATCATCGATACGCTGACGGAGGTTGGCCCGGAAAGTCAGCTGCATCCGGAAATCAGCCACTACGATAAGGAGTGTATCCGCGGTCAGCTGGCGCTGTGTATTGGCCGACCGGATTATGTGCCTGCCTGTGAGTTTCTGCTGGAAATGGCGCTCAAGGTGCGTACTGGTGTCGTCGGTGGCGAGTATATTGATCCTGATCTGCAACGCAGGATTGTTGCTTTCCGTCACCGGCTCCGGCTGCTGGGGCATTCCGATCTGAATATCGATATTGAGCCTCTGCAGCGGGATAAGATCAGCGCCCGGTTAAGCGTGATGGAAAACCTGGTCTGGGGTATTGAGAAGCAGCCCTGGCTGGTAACCAGACACCAGGCGCTGGTAGAGATTGTCGAAAATGCCCTTGTGGATAACCATGCTGAATCCCTGGTGTTGTTGACCATCGGTCTGTCTCCTGTGGGTATCCGTGGAGAGCGTCTGCCACTGACGGCCAAATATAATATCCAACTGATGCGCGCGCTGGTGAAGCGACCTAAGATTCTGATTCTGCATGATGCACTGGAGCATAAGTCCCAGGCCGAACAGCTGGAGATTCTGGAAGGCATTCGCAAACTGATGCCCGGTATAACGATTATTGTACTGAAGAGTGGTCCGGGCGCGTCTCTGCCAGGCATCAGAACCTACCACATCGGTTCAGATGGCCTGACAGAAGTCTGAAGCGGGTTATTTACCGATACAGAATGAGCTGAAGATGCGGCCCAGCAGGTCATCGGAAGAGAAAGCACCGGTAATCTCGCTGAGGTGATTCTGAGCCTGACGCAGATCTTCTGCCAGTAGCTCTCCTGCGCCGCCGTAGATCAGCTGATCCTGACCGGTCAGCAGCAGACTTTCAGCGCGGTTCAGTGCGTCGATATGGCGACGACGGGCGAGGAAGCCACCCTCGGTAGTACTGGCGTAACCCATGCAGTCTTTCAGGTGCTGACGCAGATTTTCGATACCGATATTGGCTTTAGCGGACAGTGAGATCAGGGTATGGCCATGATGCTCACCGATGGCTGCAGGCTCATCAGTCAGGTCACATTTGTTGCGAATGACGGTGATCTTGCTTTTATCTTCCAGCTGTTGCACAAATTCAGGCCAGATCTGTTCCGGATCATCGGTGGCGGTGCTGGTACCATCTACCATCAGCAGAACCCGATCGGCTTTCTGAATCTCTTCCCAGGCGCGGTTGATACCGATACGTTCTACCTCGTCCGGCGCATCCCGCAAACCGGCGGTATCGATAATATGCAGTGGCATACCGTCGATATGGATATGCTCACGCAGAACGTCCCGGGTGGTCCCCGCAATATCGGTGACAATAGCTGAATCCTTGCCTGCCAGAGCGTTCAGCAGGCTCGATTTACCGGCGTTAGGGCGCCCGGCGATCACCACATTCATACCTTCACGGATCAGGCTACCCTGGCGCGCTTCCTGTTTTACCTCTGCCAGCTGATCGATGATCGTGCTTAGATCTGTTGCGACTTTGCCGTCAGCCAGAAAATCGATCTCCTCTTCAGGAAAATCGATCGCCGCTTCAACGTAGATACGCAGCTGAGTCAGAGCTTCAACCAACGTATGAACCCGCTCTGAGAAAGCTCCCTGCAGAGACCGCAGTGCGCAACGGGCGGCCTGTTCGGAACTGGAGTCGATCAGATCTGCGACCGCTTCGGCCTGTGCCAGATCGAGCTTGTCGTTGAGGAAAGCACGCTCAGAAAACTCACCCGGATTGGCCAGCCGTGCACCGCACTCAATCACCCGACGCAGGATAAAGTCGATAATGATCGGACCACCATGACCCTGCAGCTCCAGTACATCTTCTCCGGTAAAGGAGTTTGGTCCGGGGAAGAACAGAGCGATGCCCTGATCCAGTTGTTCGCCCTGAGTGTCGTAGAACGGCCCATAGTGGGCGTAACGGGGTTTAGGTTGGAAACCTATTACCTGTTCTGCAATCTCCCCTGCCAGCTTGCCTGAGACCCTGACAATACCGACACCGCCCCGCCCTGGTGGCGTTGCCTGTGCTGCGATGGTGTCCTGATTAGTTAGGGTCATAGGTGCCTCGGAATCTGACTGGAGCGTGGTGTTTTCGATTGGGCGAACTTTAGCATAAAAAAAGTAGCGAGTGGCTAGACCGGAAGGCAAAGCCTGCCTCGCTCGACCGCTAAGCGAAGCTTAGCTTGCTGGAAAAAGCAAAGAACACTGCGGAGTTTAAAAATTGTTATGTAGTGAGGCACGCCCTCGTGCCGATAAGGGGTAAGGTAATTCGTGGCTCGAACGTCTCGCAAGCGAGACTTGCTGGACGCAGCAAAGCTGCTTGCTAGAAAAAGCAAAGAGTGCAGCGGAGTTTAATCGTGCATTGTAGCGAGGCACGCCCTCGTGCCGATTATGAATGGATTGGTGGCTGTACCGTCTTCGTAAGCGAGACTCGCTCCTGGCTCGGCCCAGTGTAGGGTGCGTTATAACGCACCTTTTTTGATATTGGTGCAATATGCTGCTGCCAGAACCAAATATTGGCACTTCTGTGGGAGCGGCGCCCTCGCCGCGATTGGTTGGCATTGAATCAGATAATCGCCGCGTGGGCGCGACTCCTACCAAACCTCTTCGAACCGCAGAAACAAAAAAAGCCTCATAAAGAGGCTTTTTTAAGTTTTGAGGCTATCAGGCTTTCTTGCCGCCGTTGTCGCCTTCGATCTGTTTGTTGATCACGTACTGCTGTGCGATAGACAGTACGTTGTTCACCAGCCAGTACAGTACCAGACCTGCCGGGAACCACAGGAAGAAGAAGGTGAAGACGATTGGCAGCATCTTCATGATCTTCGCCTGCATCGGGTCTGGAGGCGTTGGGTTCAGCAGCTGCTGAATGAACATGGTTGCACCCATCAGAATCGGCATCAGGAAGTATGGGTCCATAACCGACAGGTCGGTGATCCACAGTACGAACGGCGCATGACGCAGTTCAACCGATTCCAGCAGTACCCAGTACAGTGCGATGAAGATAGGCATCTGCGCCAGGATAGGCAGACAGCCACCCAGAGGGTTGATCTGCTCTTTCTTGTACAGCTCCATCATCGCCTGAGACATCTTCTGGCGGTCATCGCCGTAGAGCTCTTTCAGACGGGTCATCTCAGGGCCGAACTTACGCATCTTAGCCATGGATTTGAACGCTTTCGCGTTAACATGGAACAGCAGCGCCTTAACCACAACAGTAACGAAGATGATCGCAACACCCCAGTTACCGACGAAGCCGTGGATCGCTTTCAGCAGCCATGCCAGTGGTGCTGCAATCCACCACAGGATGCCGTAGTCAACGGTCAGCTCCAGCTCAGGTGCAGCCTGCTCCAGCAGCTCGGTTACTTTAGGACCGGCATAGAAGTTAGCACTGACTGTCTTGGTTTCACCCGGCTGTACGTCAAATGCCGGAGACACGAAGCCGGCAATGAAGTTACCATTGCTAACCCGGCTGCTGTAGCTGTATTCCGCGCCAGGGGCAGGAATCCAGGCGCTCAGGAAGTAGTGCTGACTCATCGCTACCCAGCCATCGTTGGTAACCACTTTGAAGTTACCATCGCGCATATCGTCGAAGCTGATCTTGTCGTAGCTGTTCTCCGCGTGGGAGAACACGGCACCCAGGTAAGACTGCATACCCATGTCAGTGGTAGCGGTAGGATCATCAGAACCGTCACGCTTGATCTGACCGAACAGCTTACCCTGCCAGTTGTCTGCAGAGCCGTTGTTCACCAGGTATTCCATCTTCACGTCATAGCTACCCTTAGTGAAGCTGTAACGTTTAGTGATAACAACGCCATTGGCTTCGGTCAGGGTCAGATCCACGCTCAGCTCATCGCCTTCCATCTGATAGCTGTTGCTGGCAGTGGTGTATGACGGACGACCTTTCGGATTAGCATCCGGACCGTTGGTTCCGATCAGACCGCTCTGAGATACATAGGTGCGGTTACCGTTCTGCTCCAGCAGAACGAAAGGCTGTTCAGAGCCCAGTACTGCTTTGTACTCTGGCAGTGCAACTTCAATAATGTCGCCGCCTTTAGTATCGATCAGCAGTTCCAGTACATCAGTTTTTACACTGATCAGTTGTTTCTGCTGGGAGTTGGTTGCCGCTTTAGCGCCTGGCACATCTTCAGATGCCGGGGTCGCTGTTTGTGGCAGATCACCGCTGTCCGCTGGGGTGTCAGAGGTTGACTGGTACGCGGAAACAGACTCGGTTTTGGCCACTGCCTCAGGTGCAGTACCGTAATCCTGGTTCCACTGCAGCACTAGCATATAGGAGATAATTGCCAGTGCTCCGATCAGTATAATGCGCTGTACATCCATGGTTTCTGGACCATTCAGTTATTTGTTAGGTTTCGGTTTTGCTCGTTTAATCAGCCGGGACCAGCTACGGTCAATAAGCGTGTGTACTTCCGGGTTTTCGATGTCTCCCAGCCCTTTTCTGGCCAGAATAACAATATCGACATTGGGAAGACGGTGCTGATTAAGTCGAAAAGACTCGCGAATGATACGTCGAACGCGGTTACGATTAACAGCTAAACGGATATTTTTTTTTGAGATGACGAAACCGATACGGGAATGATCGAGTCCGTTGGGACAGGCAAGGATCAACAGATGTTTTTCTGAGACCTTGATACTGGCTCGGCTGAATACCTGTTTAAAATCCCCGCCGGTTAAAAGCCTTAACTGGCGGGGATAGCTGAATTCATTCATTCAGTGAGCCTGACGGGCAAAAATTATGCTGCCAGACGCTTACGGCCTTTAGCACGACGACGGTTGATTACTGCACGGCCGTTTTTGGTAGCCATACGAGCACGGAAACCGTGAGTGCGCTTGCGCTTCAGGTTGCTTGGTTGAAAAGTTCTTTTCATTGTTCAGTCCTACTAACGTACAGTGTGGTGGTATCAGTAAGTTGCTGAATCCCACGGTCAAAATCAGACGCGGCATTCTAGAGAAAAGAATCGATCTTTTCAATCCCTGTTTTGATTATTTTTACAGCAATGCCTCTGCTCTGCACCTCTTATCACTCTATATAAAGCATGCAGTGATAGTTACCTCAGTGTCGGACCGAATTTTACTAATAGTCTGTGTGTAACCTATAAAAATATTTAAATAACAGATTGTTATGCTGTTGGTAAGGTTGGAGATTAGTTGTCATTAACCGCTGGATAGCCTGTTTAAGGTTGTTCCGGAGGCTGAAATGGCTCTTTTTTTGCGCTTTTCGCCCCTGAAAAACACGCAGAAAAAGAATAAGTAACAGGCCTTTTTTAACTGTGGATAAGGGGCTTCATAAGAGGTATCATCTGCTGATTCTGTATTGCTTTATTACTTGTTGCGTTTCTGTATGAATGGGGGTTCAGGTTTTTCTATGTCGGCTGATTTATGGGATCGATGTCTGCAAAGCCTTCAGGACGAGTTCCCGGCGCAACAATACAATACCTGGATTCGTCCGCTGAAAGTCTCTCCGGAATCGGCGGAAGAGCTAGTGCTTCTGGCGCCTAACCGTTTTGTTAAAGATTGGGTCAGCGACAAATATCTGAACCGTATCCGTGAAATTGTGAACGGTGTCACCGGTGATATCAGTGGCAAGGTGAGCATCAGTATTGCCGGTCAGAATGCCGGCTTCAGCCAGCGTCCTGTGCGCCCGGCACCACCACCCCGCCCTGTTCGCCAGCCAGTTAATCGTTTTGCTGATTCTGAGCCAGAACCGCAACCGGCCCCGACTGTCCGCTTTGCAGTTGAACCAACGCAGCCGGCCCCGCCGATCGTTGAGGAAGCCCCGACCCAGTTGGCAATTGATGACAGCAGTTTCCAGCCGATCAATCGTGAAATTATTGTCCCTTCTGAGATTATTCAGGCACCCGCTCCGGCACCTATTGCGCCACCTCAGCCTGCTGTGCCTCCGCGTCATGTTGAGGTCGAAGGCAGTGTGCGCCATCAGTCCAACCTGAATCAGGCGTTTACCTTCAACTCATTTGTACAGGGTAAGTCGAACCAGCTGGCGCTGGCGGCAGCACAACAGGTTGCCGATAACCCTGGCGGTTCCTATAACCCGCTGTTTATCTACGGTGGTGTTGGCCTCGGTAAAACCCACCTGATGCATGCGGTGGGTATGGAGATGCTGCAACGTAATCCGAACGCTAAGATTGTTTATCTGCACTCCGAGCGTTTTGTGGCGGATATGGTTAAAGCGCTACAGCTGAATGCGATTAATGACTTTAAACGCTATTACCGTTCGGTTGATGCTCTGCTGATCGATGATATTCAGTTCTTCGCCGGCAAAGAGCGTTCCCAGGAAGAATTTTTCCACACCTTCAACGCCCTGCTTGAAGGCGGTCAGCAGATGATTCTGACCAGTGACCGTTATCCGAAAGAGATCAACGGTGTTGAAGAGCGACTCAAGTCCCGCTTCGGTTGGGGTTTGACGGTGGCGATTGAGCCGCCAGAGCTGGAAACCCGGGTTGCGATTCTGATGAAAAAGGCGGAAGAGGCTCAGGTACGTCTGCCGGATGATGCGGCATTCTTCCTGGCGCAGAAGATCCGCTCCAACGTCCGTGAACTGGAAGGCGCCCTGAAACGGGTTATTGCCAATGCCCATTTCACCGGAAATGCGATCACCACGCCATTTATTAAAGAATCCCTGAAAGACCTGCTGGCTTTGCAGGATAAACAGGTTAGTATTGATAACATTCAGCGGGTGGTTGCGGACTATTACAAGATTAAAGTATCGGATCTGTTGTCCAAGCGACGCAGCCGATCTGTCGCCCGGCCCCGCCAGGTGGCGATGAGTCTGTCAAAAGAGCTGACCAATCACAGTTTACCTGAGATCGGCGATGCCTTTGGTGGACGTGACCATACAACGGTTCTGCACGGTTGCCGCAAAGTCGCGGAACTGCGTGAAACCGATACGGATATTAGAGAGGACTATCAGAACCTGCTGCGTCATCTGACGGCGTAACGTTCTGATCAATAAGGTGGGTAGGAAAACATGAAATTTGTTATTTCCCGAGAAGCGCTGATAAAGCCGTTGCAGTTGGTAGCTGGTGTTGTAGAACGTCGTCAGACACTGCCAGTACTGTCCAATATTCTGCTGGTTGCCGAGGGCGATCAGCTGTCCATGACCGGTACTGATCTGGAAGTGGAACTGGTTGGCCGGGTGCAGCTTGATGAGCCGGCTGAGGCAGGTTCTATTACGGTACCTGCGCGGAAGCTGATGGATATCTGTAAATCCCTGCCGGATTCTGCACAGATTGAACTGACCCTGACAGGCCAGAAGATGGTCATCAAGGCCGGTCGCAGCCGCTTTACTCTCTCTACCCTGCCAGCGGCTGAATTCCCGAATGTAGAAGATAGTCCTGAAGCATTTGAACTGAATGTTCTGCAGAGCCAGCTACGTCACCTGATCGATCAGACCGGTTTCTCTATGGCGCAGCAGGACGTTCGTTACTACCTCAACGGTATGCTGCTGGAGATCACCGAAAACAGTCTGCGTGCCGTGTCTACTGACGGTCACCGTCTGGCAACCAGCTACGCAGAAGTGGACACCAACGGTCCGGCTAATCATCAGTTCATCGTTCCGCGTAAAGGTATTCTGGAACTGGCGCGCTTGCTGCAGAGCGGTGATGATCAGGTGAAACTGGTTGTGGGCGCAAACCATATCCGTGCACATGCTGGCGACTTTACCTTCACCTCTAAGCTGGTTGACGGCAAGTTTCCGGATTATCAGCGTGTAATCCCGCAAGGTGGCGACAAGTTCATGCTGGGTACCCGTCAGGAACTGCGTCAGGTATTCAGCCGTATCGCGATCCTGTCGAACGAAAAATACCGCGGCGTACGTCTGTCCCTGACCAATGGCTATCTGCAGGTAATGGCAAATAACCCGGAGCAGGAAGAAGCGGAAGAGACCGTTGCAGTGGATTACGAAGGTGATTCTCTGGAGATCGGCTTCAACGTTAATTATCTGCTGGATGTTCTGTCCATCGTCAATTCAGAAGTGGTGCGTTTCACCCTGTCTGATTCCAACAGCAGTGCGCTGGTTGAAGGCCTGGACGACGCTAACTCCCTCTACGTCGTTATGCCAATGAGGATGTAATATTCATCGGGGCTGGCAAGCCAGCCCCGTTTGAACCCTCTTTATGCCGATACAACAATTCAACGTACGTTCAGTACGAAATCTGGCTGACGTCAGTTTTACCCCCTCTCCCCAGATCAATATTATTCACGGTGTTAACGGCAGCGGTAAAAGCAGCCTGCTGGAAGCTGTGCATCTGCTGGGCCTGTGCCGTTCCTTCCGGACCAACAAGCTGAATCACCTTATCCGGGCCGGCGATACCAGTTGTACTGTCTTTGCTGAGCTGGATGCCATGGGCTCGGGTATGGCTCAACCGTTGGGTGTGGAGCGCAGTCTGGAAGGCGATAATCGGATGCGTTACGCCGGCAATGATATCGATCTGACCACCCTGGTAGAGCTGTTGCCGATCCAGGTTATCAACTCCGAAACCTTTCAGATTCTCGAAGGCAGCCCTGCGGTTCGTCGGCAGTTTATCGACTGGGGGGTATTCCATTCTGATCCCACGTTTATCCGGCTCTGGAGAGCCTTCAGACGGGTATTAAAACAGCGAAATTCTCTGCTGAAATATGGTAAAATCGACCATCGGATTCGGGCCGTGTGGGATCGTGAATTTGTCAGCTACGCAGAGCAGCTGAATACCCTGCGGGAATCCTATATTGAATTGTTAAAACCGGAATTTGACGAGATCCTGTCCACCCTGCTTGATGGCATGAAAGTGGATCTCAGTTTCAGCGCCGGTTGGGACAAAAAAAGAACGCTGGACCAGGTGCTGGAAGAAGGCTTTGAACGGGATGCCCGTCAGGGTTACACCAGTGCCGGTCCGCAACGGGCTGACCTGCGTCTTAAGGTTGATGGCCATACCGCTTCTGAGCGCCTCTCAAGGGGGCAGAAGAAAGTGGTGGTGAGCGCCCTTAAACTGGCGCAGGGTGTCCTGTTTTACAAACTGAACAGTCGGTCATGTATCTATCTGATCGACGATCTGCCGTCGGAGCTGGATCAGCACCACTGCAGACTGTTCTGTAACTATCTTGAGAAAGCGGCCAGCCAGTGTTTTATCACCTGTGTCGATCATACCAGCCTCAGCGACTACTGGTCGCCGGAGACGGAGCTGAGCTTTCTCAAATTACATGAGGGTGCGTTGAGCACTCAACAATAATCAGGAGAACTGAATGAGCGGCGATAATCAGGATTACGATTCTTCCAGTATTAAGGTCCTTAAAGGCCTTGATGCGGTACGTAAGCGCCCGGGCATGTATATCGGTGATACGGATGATGGCACCGGCCTGCATCATATGGTGTTCGAGATTGTTGATAACTCTATCGATGAAGCTCTGGCGGGCCACTGTAGTGAGATTCGGGTGGTTATCCACGCCGATGACAGTGTCAGCGTATCGGATAACGGCCGGGGTATCCCGACTGATCTGCACCCGGAAGAAGGTGTTTCCGCCGCTGAAGTTATCATGACCGTGCTGCACGCCGGCGGTAAGTTCGATGATAACTCCTATAAAGTCTCCGGTGGTCTGCACGGCGTGGGTGTTTCCGTAGTAAACGCCCTCTCCTCCGAACTGAAGCTGACCATCCGCCGTAACGGTGATGTGCACGAGCAGTTCTACCGCCACGGTGTTCCGGATGAGCCGCTGAAAGTAGTGGGTCAGACCGAAACCTCCGGTACCTCCGTGCGCTTCTGGCCATCAGATGAAACCTTCAAGAATATCGAATTTAAGTTCGATATCCTGGCCAAGCGGCTGCGTGAACTGTCGTTCCTGAACTCCGGTGTGGCGATCCGCCTGATTGACGAGCGCACCGGCACCGAAGAGCTGTTCGCTTACGAAGGCGGCCTGGGTTCTTTCGTTGAGTTCCTGAATACCAATAAAACCGCTGTGAACAAGATGTTCCACTTCAACACCACCCACGAAAACGGTGTCGGTGTGGAAGTGGCGATGCAGTGGAACGACAGCTTCCAGGAAAGTATCCACTGTTTTACCAACAACATTCCTCAGCGTGACGGTGGTACCCACCTGTCCGGTTTCCGTACCGCGCTGACCCGTGCTCTGAACTCCTATATTGAGTCAGAAAAGCTGAACAAGAACGGCAAAGCCAACACCACCGGTGATGACTGCCGTGAAGGTCTGACGGCGATTATCTCGGTGAAAGTACCGGATCCGAAATTCTCCTCCCAGACCAAAGACAAGCTGGTTTCCTCTGAGGTTAAAACCGCCGTTGAGCAGGCAATGTATGAGCTGCTGAACGATTACCTGCAGGAGAACCCGCAGGATTCCAAAGCGGTAGTGTCGAAGATGATCGATGCTGCCCGTGCCCGTGAAGCGGCCCGTAAAGCCCGTGAGATGACCCGCCGTAAAGGTGCGCTGGATATCGCCGGTCTGCCGGGTAAGCTGGCGGACTGCCAGGAAAAAGATCCGGCCCTCTCTGAACTGTACCTGGTGGAGGGTGACTCCGCAGGTGGTTCCGCAAAACAGGGGCGTGATCGTAAGACACAGGCAATCCTGCCGTTGAAGGGTAAGATCCTTAACGTTGAGAAAGCCCGCTTCGATAAGATGCTGACCTCTGCCGAGGTGGGTACTCTGATCACCGCGCTGGGTACCGGTATCGGCCGTGAAGAGTTTAACCCTGAGAAGCTGCGTTACCATCAGATCATTATCATGACCGATGCGGACGTCGATGGTTCTCACATCCGTACCCTGCTGCTGACCTTCTTCTTCCGTCAGATGCCAGAGATCATCGAGCGTGGTCACGTGTTCATTGCGCAGCCGCCGCTGTACAAGATCAAGAAAGGTAAGCAGGAACAGTATCTGAAAGACGACGATGCGCTGGATAACTACCTGCTTCAGGGCGCGCTCGAAGGCGCATCTATGCACGTTAACGCTGATGCACCGGCTATTAATGGCACTGGTCTTGAAGAGATCGTAAACCAGTACCGCGCTGTGGATAAGATGATTGCCCGTCTGTCCCGTATCTATCCGGAACCGATTCTGCGCCAGATGGTATATACACCGCGTCTGAGCGTTGATCAGCTGAAAGATGATCAGGCGGTTGCTGAATGGATCGATAAGGTATGCGATGGTCTGGGCGATACCCTGGACGGAGGCGATGTTTACACTTCTTCTGTTAACGAAGATATGGAACATCAGGGTGTATTCCTGCCAGACGTCAAGGTGGTTCAGCACGGAGTTAGTACTAACTTCACCTTCGATCTGTCGTTCTTCGAGTCAAAAGACTACGCGGCACTGACCGGACTGGGTGATACCCTGATGGGCTTGCTGGAAGAGACCGCTTACTTCAAGCGTGGAGAGCGTACTCTGAATACCACAGACTTTTCCACAGGCCTGAACTGGCTGATGGACCAGTCCAAGCGTGGTCACCAGATTCAGCGCTATAAGGGTCTGGGTGAGATGAACCCTGAGCAGCTGTGGGAAACAACAATGGATCCTGAATCGCGCCGTATGCTGCGGGTAACCATCGATGATGCGATCGCTGCGGATCAGCTGTTCACCACCCTGATGGGCGATGAAGTAGAGCCTCGCCGTGACTTCATCGAAACCAACGCGCTGAACGTATCCAATCTGGACGTTTAAAGTTTCAGTGGTGATCTGAAATGAAGCAGGAAAAAGCAGCCAATTGGCCACTGCTGTCCCACAATTTTTTAATCATAAAAGGATCCTCATTTGAGGATCCTTTTTTCGTTTATCCGGCGGTATGGGATTAAGCAGTTCCGACAGCGGCTTACGCTCAAATAGACTGACCTGCAGAACTCGCATAATTCGCTGCACTGTCCACCCCTTCTTTGCGCAGTGCCGTACATATGCCAACAACAGATAGCTGATCATCGCAATCCAGATCTGAGTCATTACGGCATTCTGCGAACTCCCTAAAAACGCCTTGATTTTAAGGTTCTGTTTAATCGCTTTGAAGAATAGTTCAACTTGCCAACGGTCTTTATAGATTGCGGCGATAGTACTGGCGGCTAGTGTGAAGTTATTGGTTATAAAGCGATACGCTCGCTTGGTTTCAGGGCAGGTATAGCCCACTAAACGTAGCTTCGGCGCACCTTGTTTCTGGGCATGCTGGCTTGTCAGCTCAATGGTCTGATCATAATCGACACCGATACTATTATGCCGTTCGACAACCTTGTAAACGGCATTAGGTCGCAACCGAGTAACAAAGCTAACCCCTTGTTTTGTCAGTAAACCGTACCAGCTATAGTCGTTGTAACCTTTATCAAATGCCACAATACTGCCTTTCGGAAAGTTGAACTGACGGCCTTTGATCAATTCACTTTCCAGACCATGACTGAGCGATACAAACTCTGGAATCAGAGAGCCATTATTCAAGCCGACATGTAGTTTCATCGCGGCTTTCGTTTGATGGCATTTCGCCCAGGGGAAGAGCTTAAGTGACAGATCGATGATGCTGGCATCTAACGAATAGAGGGGATTCTTAAAGCGAAACTTATGATTGCTTGTGCGTAATGAGCAACGCTGGAGTAGCTTATAAAACACCGCTTCATAGAGCTCAGCAGGCTGCTTTTCGTTCAGTCGAGCCAGTGTAGTGCGAGCAATTGGCTTGGCACCCAGGTGATAAAGCTTATGTTTCTGGCTGCATAAGCTCGACTCGATATCACGTAGACTCTGCCGGCCAGCTAGTTGAGACATGGTCATCCCAATGAACTGATCCCAACGGGAAGCAGAGCGTAATTTCTGGCCCTGATGATGCTGTTTTGCCAGCGCTTCAAATTCATGTCTCGGGAGTGGTTGAAGCAACTGATGAAAAGCGGTGTTATGATGTGACAAAGCCTGAGTCCTTTGATTTTACTGGTGTGTGGTAACAACAGTTTATCAATGGATCTCAGGCTTTTTCATTTACCGTCTTAAACTATGGGACAGCAGTGGCCAATTGGCTGCTTTTTTTATAACTGCTATCAGGGGGATAAATCCCTATCCAGCAGAGGACGGTACCCCGGGTTTTGAAGGGCTTATTCTGAAATCGAATCGGCAAAGCTCAGACTCCGAAGCGGCGAAAAACCTGATTCAGGCGATTCAAAAGGTCGATACCGATATTCTTGAAAAACCTTAGCAGTCCAACTGCTATTTCCCTGAGTGATCTTAGCAGCCACCAGGCAACCTGTGATCGTGCCCGCTTGCCACGTTGCATGTATCTGTTGATATCCTCATTGCTTAAAATATTTTGTTCATCTGACATTTTGTACTGTTCCTGATTGTTACTTTTGATCAGATATTGAAGGGATTCAGGTTACTCAACAAACGAGTTATATTGACTCATCAGTTAAAAATATTTTATTGAGGTCGATATGCGTTTACCGCCGTTGAATGCCATCCGTGCTTTCGAGGTTGCCTCCAGACATCTGAGCTTTAAAAAGGCGGCTGAAGAGCTGTTCGTTACACCGGCCGCAATCAGTTATCAGATTAAGATGCTGGAGCAGCAACTGGGGATGACTCTCTTTGAGCGACACAACCGGCAGGTTGTTCTGACCAAAGAGGCGCAACGTGCCCTGCCTTTTCTGGCATTGGGGTTTGAGCAGATCGAAAAAGGCATGAGTCTGCTGGGGCAGGCTTCTTCGCCCAATTATGTTGTGAGTACAGGTCCGGCATTTGCGATTAAATGGCTGGCGCCACGCCTTCATGAGTTCTCAGCGCAGTACCCTGATATCAACGCCAGTATTATGGCCAGTCTGCATATAGCTAATTTCAGAGTTGAGCCGGTTGACGCTGCTGTGAGGTTTGGCCGGATCGATGACAAGAGTCTGTTCACAGAGAAGCTGGTGGATGAATATGTAGTGCCGCTATGTCATCCGGACTGGCTGGCTTCGCAAGGTGGTGTGACAAAACCTGCTGACATTTTTAAGCACCCATTGATTCATGATGATTCGATCTTCTTTGATCCTGCGGCTCCGGATTGGGGGGGGTATGCAAGGCAGCAAGGTATTGCGGGTGTGGATACACAAAGCGGAGTGCGCTTTAATCAGGCGGATCATGCAATTCAGGCTGCGATCGATGGAGCCGGTATTGTGCTCAGTCGTAGCTTACTGGCAGAACCTGATGTCAGGGCCGGACGGCTGATTAAGCTGTTTCCGGAGACCGCAATGGATACTGGTATGGTGCGTTACTTTGCTTGTCCGAAAGAGAAGGCTGATCGCCATGAAAATCAGGCCTTTCTGGCCTGGCTTAAGTCTCTGATGTCAGGCTGTTAGGTCAGAGTTCGAAGATCCAGCGGGCTGTTAATAGACGCAGTTATCCCTGTAGCCCGGGGCATTTCATAAAGCTGTTTTTTCTCATATAGTGCAAAGCTCACTGCCCTTAAGGGGTGGAAACTTCGACATTACCAGGAGAGCCTGCCCATGAGACCGACTGACCACTTATCTATGAGCTGTGAAGCTGACTGGCTGGCTGCTACGGATCATGTTTTCTGCAGAGAGCTGGCGCAGGGGACTTTGCCGATAGAGAAGATGAAGTGGTATCTGGCACAGGATTATCAGTTTATCGGGTCATTTGTGCGCTTGCTGGCAACGGCTGTTGCCCATGCGCCGACGCTGCAGGACAGTATTCCGGCGGCGCAGTTTCTGGCACTGATCACCGGGCCTGAGAATACCTATTTTCAGCGCTCATTTGAGGCACTTGAGATGACGTCGGATGAGCAGTCGCCAGAACCTGCCACTGAGACAGCAGCGTTTATTCAGCTGATGGATAGTGCCCGTGAATCCGGTCGCTATGAGCAGATGCTGGCAGTGCTTGTTGCTGCTGAATGGACCTATCTGACCTGGGCGGAGCGATACGTGGATTACCCGGAAGATCTGCCCTTCTGGTTTGCAGAGTGGATCGATCTCCATTCCGGGCCGGGATTTGCCGGTGTGGTTGAGTACTTGCGCAGTCAGTTTGATAAGGCCTGGTTAACCCTGACTGACGAGCAGCAGAAGGCCGCACAGGCGAGTTTTGTCAAGGCGATGGCGTTAGAGCGGGCGTTTTTCGATGCGGCTTATAAAGCCTGATACAGCGTCCGGATCCCCTCTCCTTTCCGCCTTTTTCTGAATGAGTTTTGCTGTGAATTGTTCAGGCTGCTTTCTGTTTTACTCATTAAGCAGCCTCACTTCAAAAGACGGCTTTAAACCAGTGCGCTTTCAATGATTGCTGTGATTAGCTGCTCCAGCTGTGTCCGTGATACAGCTGGCTCATTCGCCAGTGCCGGGATAATCAGCCCTTCTCTACAGATTGCCCTGATAGCAAAAGCCTGTTGCTGGTTGGTTTGCGGAAGTCTGGCCTGCAGTTGCGCCTCGCACCATTGGCACAGTGCGTTCTCATAGTCGGCAAAAAGCTGACTGCTCTGCTCATCTAACTTATGCCGTTCACCGTAACAGATTCTGTATATGGCCAGGTGCTGAGCGTTATGGGTTATTAATTCAAATGCCTGCAATAGCGCGGCCGCCAGCGAAATATCCTCCCGCCTGGCCAGTTCGCAACGCTGCTGCTCAGCGCCTTCAATGGCCTGATTCAGCAGCTCGTGCAGCAGCGCCTGCTTTGTCGGGAAGTTGTTATAGACCGTTGGTTTAGAGGAGTTTGATTCTTTGACCACCAAATCAATGGATGTCCCCTGGTAGCCAAACTCAGAAAACAGGGCCTGGGCGGTGGCGAGGATAGCTTGTTTTTTGGATGGACGGCCTCTGGGCATAACAAATCCTGTTGACGGGGTCAGATAAAGCTATTATCTTTACTAAACCGTTTAGTTAATAAATTGATGATTTGAGTGTAGATCATGAGTGATGAAGGTTATTTTGGTCAATACGGCGGGAGCTATATCCCGGAAATTCTTTTTAATAGCCAGCAACAGTTGATCGAATCTTTTCGTGAGGCGATGGCTGATGCCAGCTTTCTGGCGCAGGTTAAGTCAGAGATGCAGACCTACTCTGGCCGGCCAACACCGCTAACCTATTGCGGCAATCTGACAGAGGCTGTCGGTGGCGCTCAGATCTACATCAAGCGTGAAGATCTGAACCATAGCGGTGCCCACAAGATGAACAATGTCATCGGTCAGGGGCTGCTGGCGAAGCGGATGGGTAAAAACCGTGTTATCGCTGAAACCGGTGCTGGTCAGCACGGTGTTGCGACGGCACTGGTATCGGCCCGTCTGGGTCTGGAGTGCACCATCTATATGGGGGCTCACGATATTCAGCGCCAGTATCCGAATGTGTTCTGGATGAAACAGCTGGGTGCCACCGTTGTTCCGGTCACGACCGGTTCGGCGACCCTGAAAGATGCCCTGGATGAGGCGATCAGAGACTGGTGCACCCACTATGAAGACACTCATTATCTGATCGGCACCAGTTGCGGCTGTGAGCCGTTCCCGGAAATGGTGGCGGGATTCCAGTCAGTTATCGGTGAAGAGGTAAAAGAGCAGGCGATGGCTCAGATCGGTCGTTATCCGGACAGAATTTATGCCTGTGTCGGCGGTGGTAGCAACGCCTGCGGTATCTTCCTGCCCTTCCTCGACAGCGAGGTCGAGCTGGTTGGTGTTGAAGCTGGTGGTATTGGTGATGGTCCGGGAGAGCATGCGAAACGCTTTAACACCGACCAGGCGCGCTTTGGTGTTGCGCAGGGCTATGCCACTAAATTCCTGCAGGATGATCAGGGGCAGCTGCAGGAGACTCAGTCGATCTCGGCAGGCCTGGATTATGTCGGTGTATCGCCGATTCTGGCGGATCTTGAAGAGCAAGGTAAAGTGCGGATGATCAGTGCCCGGGATGATGAAGTTGTTGATGCCTTTAAACGTCTGATGATCAGCGAAGGCATTATTGCTGCGCTGGAATCATCCCACGCAGTGGCTGGCGGTATCAGGGAAGCGGCAACAATGCAGGCTGATGAGAGTATCGTGATCAACCTGTCCGGCCGCGGTGATAAAGATATCTTCAATATCGCCAAGGCGCTGAATGATGTGGCGTTTGGTGACTTTATTGAGGACTACCTGAGCGAGGCGATGAAACCATGAATGAATTGAAGACATTTATTCAGGCGCAGCGTAGCAAGAAACCTTTGTTGCTGATGACCCATGTCGTCTATGGCTATCCCAGCGTGGAAAAGAGCCTTGAAGTGATGGCGCACCTTTTGGGTAACGGTGTTGAGTTACTGGAAGTTCAGTTCCCCTTCTCCGATCCGGTGGCAGACGGTCCGGTTATCACTGCAGCCTGCCATGAGGCGATCAGCCATCAGCCGAAGCTTGAGCAATGTATAGAAGATATTAAAGCGTTGTCGCGGCAGTATCCTGACAGTAAGTTGTTACTGATGAGCTATCTGAATCCGGTACTGAGCTATGGGGTTGAGCGGCTGGCAGAGACGTTGTCGGGTGATATTGCCGGGATCATTATTCCTGATATCACCATTCAGGGGCAGCGCCTTTTAGCGCCGCTGGATAAGCATGGAGTGACGCCGGTCTGGATTATCACACCGGATACCGCTGCGGAGCGGATCGCGCAGATCTCGGATACGGCTGATGGCATGCTGTATTGCGTCAGCAATGCTGGTGTGACCGGACAGCAAGCGGATGGGTTGGATAATATCCAGTCTTATCTTGCCCGGGTCAGGCAGCATACTGGGCTGCCACTCTCTGTTGGATTTGGCATATCCAGTGGTGAGCATTTGCAGCGCCTGGCTGGCCATGCTGATGTAGCGATTGTCGGTTCTGCATTGCTCAAGGCGTTCAATCAGGATGAGCTGACTGGTGTTGCAGAGAAGCTGAGAGAGCTGCAGTCCGCTATCAGTGAGATGCCGTCCGGCGCTTAAATCTGATTTGTCAGTGCCGGTGTTTAAGCCGGTACTGACAAACTGTACGCCAATGCTGTGTTCAGGATCTTTGATCCTGAGAGGGTTCTTTACCACAGTAATATCAGAATACCTGAGCTTCTGCTCTGATCAGTTCAAGGCCTTTGATGAGGTCGTTGATGCTGTCGACCGCAGGGTTCTCTGCAAGGTAGATCGCGTGACAAGGAATTTCGATCTCTGGAGCGTCAGTCACTCTGAACAGCCTGTTTTCCGCAAGGTGATCTTTCACCATTGGGGCAGGGAAATAGCCAACCCCTCCTCTCTTCAGTAAGTATTTAAGCCCCATCTGTGCGTGACCCAGAATCAGGTGATGTAGTTTTCTGTCCGGGAATACTGCCTGGGTTTGCTGTTCATATTCATGGCCCAGCTCCAGATTGATGAATAGTTTCTGTGACGCCTCGTTAAAAGAGATTGCCTGATCGGCGACCAGAATCATTTGCTCCGCTGGCAGTGGGTGAACTTGCAGTGCGCTATTCAGAGGCGCTTCATGGGTGATCGCCAGATCAAGTGAGCGCTGCTCTACCGCTTCCTGCATATCGGTCCAGTGATCGAAGTTCAGCATGAAGGGAATCTTCTGATGGTACTCTTCCAGCCAGACGGTGAGATCGACCAGCAGTTCATCCCAGATGCTTATCTGAACACCCAGCCGCATAGATACCCGGTTCTGGAACAGGGCTGTCATATCCTGGTTCATGTATTCCCAGGTGCGGACAATCTGCTCAGCATAGATTCTGAAGTGTCGCCCTGCCTCACTCAGTTGTGTCCCTGCGGGGCCCCTGATAAACAGCTCTGCCTGTAAGGCTTCCTCTAACTGGCGAATTCTTGCGCTGACCGCTGTCTGGGTCAGATTCATCTGTTCCGCCGCCGCATTAAAGCCGCCGGACCGGTCCACCGTCAGAAATGTTTTCAGGACATTGATGTTCATAACCTATCAAAATATTTGATCAGTTTTAGTAATTCAATTCATTTTTATATCCACGGCACTCTGTCTAAGATCTTCCGAAGTATAAAAATAACACTGGGAGAAACCTCATGACTGCGCATATCAGCAATCCGCTATCGATCACTGAAACTGAGCTTCGCGATGATCTTGCTGCGGCTTTCCGTATTGCAGTGACAATGGGCTGGAGTGAATCGGTTGGTAATCATTTCAGTGCTGCCCTGCCCGGTCAGTCTGATCGCTTTCTGATGAACAGAAAGTGGATGCACTTCGGCGATGTTACTGCAGAGAATCTTCAGCTGCTGGATTGCAGAGATCCTGAAGCTTTAGAGAAAGTGGACGCTCCCGACACTACCGCCTGGACTATCCATTCAACCCTGCACCGGTTAGTACCTCATGCCCGGGTGATCCTTCATTGCCATTCTCCCTATGCAACCGCTATTGCGTGCCTTGCCGATCCGAACATTGTGCCGATTGATCAGAACACAGCGCGTTTCTATAACAAGGTGGCAATCGATACCGGGTTTGGTGGTATGGCAGATGAGGCTGCAGAGGGAGAACGTCTGGCCTATGCGCTCGGGGATAAAAGAATCATGATGATGGGAAATCATGGAGTGCTTGTTGCAGCCGAGACTGTCGCTCTGGCATTCGAAGATCTCTATTTTCTGGAAAGGGCCTGTCAGACGCTGACACTGGCTCGGTCAAATAATCAGGCGCTCAGTATTCTTTCTGATGAGCTGGCACAAAAAACAGCGGACTCATGGGACGCATTTCAGGGGATGGCTTACAGCCATTTTGATTATCATAAGCGTCAGATCGACTGGTCTTAGTCTTGTTTTATAAGATCATTTTTCTGTAGCTGGGTGTATATCTTCCTGCTGGTTTTAGCCAGCTTATTCAGATCGCCGAAGGTTGGTTGTTCGCCGCAGGCCAGTTTCTGCTCCCACTCTTCCAACGTCATATCCAGATACTCAAGCAGCTTTTTTGAGCACCCTGTGCAGGGGCCATTACAAAGCTCATCTATCGGTGTATCAAAAGGCACTGCCGTTCTGACCTGCTCGATCAGGTCGAGCATGGCTGTCTGGGTATCGGGTTTCATCGGCGCTACTGATCATTGTGAGATTCCACACTCTAGACCTTTTCCACGGCTGTGCCTATGTCTCAAAGGTGGTATCCGGGTTTGATGTTTCACGTGAAACATCTGCTGGTGCTGACGTTATTGTATACCTTGAGGTCGAGATTTTTGCCTGCCGGAAGATGTCCGGATGGTAATTTTCAGGAAAACAATAATAGCGGCGCAATGCATTTGAAGGAGTTTGTCTGATGTCTCGTCGGTACTGGAATGAAGAAATTGAGACCATGGCTCCAGACCAGGTCCGAAAAATTGAGTCGGCAGCTTTGCAGAAGCAGATGCGTTATGTCTACGAGACCAGTTCTTACTACCGGTCAAAGTTTGACAGTGTGGGAGTGAAACCTGATGAGATCAGGAGTCAGGAAGATCTGGCAAAGTTGCCATTCACTGAAAAGACAGAGCTGGCTCAGACTCAGCGTGAAGGAGAATTGATCGGGCCTAATCAGTGTGCCTCAATGGATGATGTGGTCCGTGTCGTCGGTACCGGTGGCACTAGCGGTCAGCCCATGCGCTTGGCCTGGACCCGCAACGATATCGCCAGTTATAACGAAATGGGCGCGAGAGCTCTGTGGGCGATGGGATGTCGGCCGTCTGACTTTGTTGTGAACTGTTTTAACTACAGTATCTATGCCGGCGGCGTTACCGATCATATGGCGTTCGAGACGCTGGGGGCGACAGTGTTGCCATACGGTGTTGGTAACTCTCGCCGCTTGCAGGATATGAAAGCCGATATGAAGGTTGAGAAAGCGCTCTACTCTACCCCGTCATATGCCATCAGGTTGGCCAGTGTAGCAGAAGAGATGGGTATTAATCTTCACGATCTCAATGTTAAGAAAGGCTTCTTTTCCGGAGAGGCAGGCATGCAGGTGCCGGGTTACCGAGAGCGTATAGAAGGCCTCTGGGGTATGCAGGCACATGATTTGTACGGCATGGCTGAACTGGGTGTGCAGAGTGCTGAGTGCGAGCACAATACCGGCCTGCATTTCGGCGGAGCCGGTGAAGTGATCGCAGAGCTGATTGATCCTGATACAGAAGAAGTGATCCCTATGGGTCAGGGAGTTATCGGTGAACTGGTTTTCACCACGATTAATCGTGAGGCAAGCCCGCTGGTAAGGATGAGAACCCATGACTATGTCGAGGTTTATACCGATCCCTGCCCTTGTGGCAGAACAGGATTCCGCTTTCATACCCGAGGGCGAACCGACGATATGGTGGTGATAAAAGGGGTCAATATTTTCCCTATGGCCATCCAGAAAAGCCTGCTGGAGATGCAGCCCCGGCTGACCGGTGAGTTCCAGCTGGCACTGGATAAGGCACCGCCGATTGATTATCTGCCTCGCCTGGTGGTCGAGGAAGGTTTCAAATTATCTGAAGGCGAGCGGGAGTTACTGCGTGGCGATGTCCTGCAGCAACTTCAGAAGCAGCTGGGTTTCAGTGCAGATATTGAATTTGTCAGTGCAGGTGAAATAGCGTCCGAACATAAAACCAGGCGGGTAATCCGTAATTATTGAGGAGTATAGTCATGACCGTTGAATACCGTGTGGAAGACAAAGTCGCCTGGGCTATATTGAATCGACCAGAGGCGCTTAATGCTCTGAACGATGAGCATCTGCTTGGATTATTGGATGCCGTAAAAAAGGTTCGTGAAGATGACGGTGTGCATGTTCTGGTCATCACCGGCACCGGTCGAGCTTTCAGTGTTGGTGGTGATATTAAGGAGATGGATGGCAGTACCGATGAACAATTCCATGTCACGGCCAACTATTATCAGCGCCTTACCTGTGAGCTTCGTGAGCTCAACAAGCCGGTGATCGGAGCACTTAATGGCCTGACACTGGGAGGTGGTTTAGAGGTGGCTTGTATGTGTGATATCCGTTTTGCCGCCCGCTCTTCCCTGCTGGGGTTGCCAGATGCACCCTTGGGTTTCAGCCCGACTGGAGGACTGACATTCCTGTTGCCGCGTATCGTAGGTTTTGGCAGAAGTCTGCATATGGCGCTCGATGCTGAACCGCTTTCTGCTGATGCAGCGGAACAGGTCGGACTGGTAACTCGTGTGATTGAAGATGAAGCCTTCCTCAGTGAATGCCATCAATTCGCAGTGAAAGTGGCTGGCTGGTCCCGTGGAGGTATGGCCAGAACCAAGGCCGCTTTCTATGGTGCCAGCGAAGCCTCGTTCGAGGATACGTTAGCACTGGAAGCGAAATTTGATCTGGAATGTTTTCAGTCTGCTGAAACCCGCAAGGCGCTGGCTGACTTTATCGAATCCCGGAAAAAGAAGAAGTAATCGATAATGGCGACAGCATTGAATGAGTCAGGTTATCCCGACTCTGTTGTCATCAGACTGACGGTCGTATTGCTCTGTACTCTGATCATTGTCGCAACATTTGGGTTTGGTCTTTACCTGTTTTCTGCCCTGGCGAACGACATGCGTCTGGAGCTTGGATTCAGTTATTCATCTATCGGTGTGATGACGGGAATGGCTCAGCTGGGGTTTCTTGCCGGCGCTGTGCTGTGTAGCGTGGCCGTTCCTCGTCTCGGAGAAGCTGCGGTTGTGGTGGGTGCCGGGGCTGTGACTTCAGCATCGCTGATACTGATGAGTCAGGCTGAACAGGTCTGGTTGGTGGGGCTGCTGCTGTTTGTGCTGGCTATGATGGCTGCACTGGCATGGACCCCGATGGTGGCGCTGATCGGTCAGTATATTCCGCCTGAGCATCAGGCCAAGTCGATGGGGCTGATCGGTAGCGGTACCAGCTATGGGATCTTTATCAATGGTCTGCTGCTCCCTCTTCTGCTGGATGATTATAGCTGGCGCACCGTCTGGCTAGCAGTGGGTGCTGGATCGCTGCTCGCTGTCATTCTTGCGGGGGTGGTTCTGGTAACCGGAAGTCACTGTCGGAATGAGCAGGCCATGCCTTCATTGCGTGAACAATGGCCGGCCCTGATGGCTACCAGGCCCTGGTCTCTTCTCTTGGCTGTGTTCTTCGCCGGTATAGGCTTCATTGCATTCATGAACTTTATCCCTGTCTATACACTGGATCAGCGTCAGCTAGGAGTCGATGTCGCAGGTGTTCTGCTGATGATCATCGGATCTGTTGGCATGTTTGCCGGTATCCTGTGCGGTGCGCTTGGGGATCGTGTTGGAATAAAGCCAGTGATTCTGAGCATGGCGCTGGTGCTTTTCGCGGCAGCCGTGATGGTCGCCGTTGAATCACCTGTGAGCGCTTTGTATGTCGCCGCTGGGATGTTTGGTTGCGCATATGTAGGTTATTTCGCATTGGTTCCTGCGTATATTGGAAAGCACTATCCGGCGGCACTGGTAACGAGCCTGTTTGCCGGTGCCAATCTGGCAATGGCTATTGGTGCGACTTTCGGTAACTTTCTTGGTGGCTGGAGTCGTGATCTGAGTGGCAGTTTTGTAATGCTCTTTGTCGGTGTTGCTATCACTGCGCTCTTTGTGTTGTTGCTTTCGTTACGTTTGCGGGAGGGGTAACTATGATGCTTCGTGAACTGGCAAAAAATCAGCTCTATCGGTTTGGTTTAGTGCTGCTCCCCGGCTGCTCAATGATCTCGGTTGCATCGCTTTTGAGTGGCCTTAACAGCGCAAATCGAATCAGTGGTCAGTGTCTTTATCAATGGCAGCTATTGTCTGTTGACGAGGCTGTGGTTGTTTCTTCGGACGGTTTACCGGTTAATGTTGATAGTTCTATTGCCGAAGCGGATGAGCTGAACGCTATCATTGTCTGTGGTGGTAACAGTAATGATATTGCCGCTTTTCCGGGGCTGAAAAACTGGATTTCCCGTCGCCTGACCAGCTCGGTGGATGGTGCAAAAGTTGAGCTCGGCGCGCTGGACTCCGGCAGCCTGCTACTGGCCGAAATGGGATTTCTCGATGGTTATGCCTGTTCTGTTCACTGGGATCTGATGGCTGTCCTCAAAGAGCGCTTCCCTAAGGTGGAAGTGACTAACCGCTTGTATGTCTTCGATCAGAATCGGTTTACCTGCGCTGGAGCGACGGCCACCCTTGATATGCTGTTATACCTTATCTGCTATCACCGTGGTGGAGAGTTGTGTGCGGCTATTTCCGAGCAGCTCAATTGTGACCGTATACGGAACCAGCATGATAAACAGCGTTTACCGATGCAGAACTTTCTGGGTGTCGGACAGCCGCAGCTGGTTGAGGCAATCAGCCTGATGGAAGCGAATCTTGAGGAGCCTATCTCAACCGCGGAACTGGCTCTGCTCGTCGGTGTCTCCAGGCGACACCTGGAGCGTCAGTTTCAGAAATCGCTCAAGACCACCCCTGTTCGCTATTACCTTCAGTTGAGGCTACAGAAAGCACAGCAGTTACTGGCTCAGACAAACCTACCCTTATTCGACATCGGTATCGCCTGTGGTTTCTCAGGTAAGGCCTACTTCATAAAATGTTATCGTGAATATTTCGGGATAACGCCCGGCGAGGGACGAAAGCAGGAAAGGCTTTTATCCGGGGAAAATCAGAATCGCGTCAGCACTGGGCTTCGTCATTGAGAGATGTTTCACGTGAAACATCTCTGTTGTTAATTCGGAATCAGCGGGTTCTTATACTGTCGCTATGACAGATGTAGGTCGCCGCATCGGCGAGATCATCGAAGATCTGTGTACCTTCTGGCAAGCCGCCTTTGGCAATAGTACGCTCCCCTTTTCCTGTTCTCACCAGTAGCGGTTTACACCCGGCTTTGACGGCGGATTCCAGGTCCCGGAGAGAGTCACCAACAACGCATACATTGGCAGGATCAATATCCGGGTAGCAGCAAAGTATATGTAGCAGCATCCCCTCTTTCGGTTTGCGGCAGTCGCAACCGTCATCGGGTCCGTGTGGGCAGAACTCAATCTTACGAATACGTCCTCCGTCCGCCTCTACCAGTGTGGTCATTTTTTCATGCATTGCATGCAGGGTCTCGATATCAAAGTAACGCCGTGACAGTCCTGACTGGTTGGTGGCGACACAGACATCGAAGCCAGCTTTGGTCAGTCGCCCAATAGCCTGTGCGCTGCCGGGAATAATCTGCCACTCATCGACAGTTTTAATGTAGTCATCAGAGTCATAATTGATCACGCCATCGCGATCGAGAATAACCAGTTTCATATCGTTTTCCGATAGCCACGAAAGTGCGGCTTGTAAAAATTAGCAGGTACAAAAAAGCCGGTTGTATAACCGGCTTTATCATAAGCGTATGTGTTCAGCGGTGACAGTGAGTCAGATCAGCTCAGAGCTGAAATGTCTGCCACACCCAGGAACAGGCTGCGTAGTTGCTTCAGCAGAGCCAGGCGGTTGTTACGCACAGCTTCATCATCAGCCATAACCATTACGTCATCGAAGAAGGTATCCACGGTTGGACGCAGTTCAGCCAGCTCTTCCAGAACCGCTTTAAAGTTGCCTTCGGCGACTAGAGGTGCCAGCGCGGTTTGCTTAGCAGCAACAGCTGTTGCCAGAGCTTTCTCTGCATCTTCCTGCAGCAGGGGCTCAGAGACGCTGTCAGCGGCTTCTGTGTCCTGCTTACTCAGGATGTTCGCAACACGCTTATTCGCCGCTGCCAGGGCTTCTGCTTCGCTCAGGGTGCGGAAGTGGCTTACAGCCTGTACCCGCTGATTGAACTCCAACGGACGTGTTGGGCGCAGCGCATGAACAGACAGGTAAACCTCAACGGCGATACCCTCGTCTTCATACCAGGCGCGGAAACGGTCCAGCATGAAGTCCACCACTTTATCTTCCAAGCCATCACGAGCTGGCAGATCGTTGTGGTTGTTCGCAGCGACGCTGATCAGATCGGCCAGATCCAGATCCAGTTCGCGTTCAACCAGAATACGCAGTACACCCAGAGAGGCGCGGCGCAGTGCGAACGGGTCTTTGGAGCCGGTAGGCGGCTGGTTGATACCGAACAGGCCGACCAGTGTGTCCAGACGATCAGCAATTGCGACGGCGATACCTGGCTCTGTCACTGGCAATTCGTCACCCGCAAAGCGTGGCATGTACTGTTCGTTCTGAGCTTTCGCTACGGCCTCGTCTTCACCATCATTCAGTGCGTAGTGGTAACCCATCAGGCCCTGCAGATCGGTGAACTCGAAAACCATATCGGTCATCAGATCGGTCTTGGCCAGCATCGCAGCGCGCTCTGCTTTCGCTTCGTCCTGACCCAGTGCGGCAGCAATGTGCTTCGCCAGTGAGGCAACGCGCACGGCTTTATCGTGCAGTGTGCCGAGATCTTTTTGGAATACGATATTCTTCAGATCATCAATACGGGATTCCAGTGTGCGCTTCTTATCGGTCTCAAAGAAGAACGCGGCGTCCGCCAGACGTGGACGGATAACCCGCTCGTTGCCTGCAATAACTTGCGCCGGATCTTTCGATTCGATGTTGGCAATGGTGATGAAGTAAGGCATCAGCTGCCCTTCTGCATCGGTGACGTGGAAGTACTTCTGATGCTCCTTCATTGAGGAGATCAGCGCCTGTGCCGGCACGTCAAGGAAGCGCTCGTCAAAACGGCCAGTCAGAGCTACAGGCCACTCGTTCAGTGCAGTGACTTCGTCCAGCAGATCTTCATCGATCTGTGCGACTGCGTTGATCAGTTGACCTTCGGCTTCAACCTGGGCGCGGATCTTCTCGCGGCGCTCTTCGAAGTCAGCGATTACTTTACCGACGCTTTCCAGATTCTCCAGATATTCGCCTGCAGCGGTCAGTTCGATGTCGTGGTTGTGGTGGAAGCGGTGACCACGGGTAATGCGGTCGGCTTTCAGGCCCAGAATCTCACAATCAATAACGGACTCGCCCAGCATCATTACCACCCATTTAACCGGACGTACGAATTCCGCCCGGGATGCGCCCCAGCGCATACGCTTTGGAATTGGCAGTTTGTGCATCGCATTTTCAACGATCGCCGGCAGCTCATTGCTCAGTGCTTTGGCTGGAATCTCCTTGCGGAAACTCATTTTGCCGTCGATCTCTTCCAGCTGTTCTACCGTGGCGCCACACTTGCGGGCGAAGCCTTCCAGTGCTTTAGTTGGTTTGCCTTCGTCATCAAAAGCGATGCGCGCTGGCGGTCCCTGCATGTTGAAGGTGCTGCTGGGCACTTCATCAGCCAGATTGCTGATAGTGATTGCCAGTCGGCGCGGTGCTGCGTAAGTGTTTACAGTTGCATCAGCAAATACGCTGTCGGCCTGTTTGCCAAACAGTTCGCGGATGCCGCTGACAATGTCTGATTCCATTGATGCTGAGAGTGCCGTCAGAGCTTTCGGTGGCAGCTCTTCGGTACCCAGTTCAAACAGAAAATCCTGAGTTGCCATTACTTGCTCTCCTCTTCGCAGGCGGCCAGTACTTCGTTACGAATCTGCTCATCGGCCATCGGGAAGCCCATTGCTTTACGGGCATCGAAGTAGGCATGAGCCACATCGCGGGCCATTGTACGAACGCGCAGGATATAACGCTGACGCTCGGTTACAGAGATCGCTTTACGGGCATCCAGCAGGTTGAAGGTGTGAGACGCTTTCAGGGTCTGCTCATATGCTGGCAGTGGCAGCGGAGTTTCCAGCGCCAGTAACTTCTGGCATTCAGCTTCGTAATGGTCGAAGTTTCTGAACAGCTGTGGCACATCGGCGTGTTCGAAGTTGTAGGTCGACTGCTCTACTTCGTTCTGGTGGAATACGTCGCCGTAGGTCACAGGACTGCCGTCCGGGTTATAGGTCCAGACCAGATCGTATACGCTGTCGACGCCCTGCAGGTACATTGCCAGACGCTCAAGACCGTAAGTGATCTCACCGGTGACCGGATAGCATTCCAGACCACCTGCTTGCTGGAAGTAGGTGAACTGGGTTACTTCCATGCCGTTCAGCCAGACTTCCCATCCAAGACCCCAGGCACCCAGTGTAGGGGATTCCCAGTTGTCTTCTACGAAGCGTACGTCGTGAATGGAGGTATCCAGGCCCATGCGCTCCAGAGAGCCCAGGTAGAGCTCCTGAAGGTTGTCAGGGGATGGCTTCATCACTACCTGGAACTGATAGTAGTGCTGCAGACGGTTAGGGTTGTCGCCGTAACGGCCGTCAGTTGGACGACGGCTTGGCTGGACGTAAGCAGAGTTCCAGTTTTCCGGGCCGATAGAACGTAGGAAAGTGGCTGGGTGGAAGGTGCCTGCGCCGACTTCCATATCCAGAGGTTGAACAACGACGCAGCCCTGCTCTGCCCAATACTCTTGCAGTGCCAGGATCAGCCCCTGAAAGGTGCTGGCATCTGGACTCGCTTTATCTGTCACTGAGATCACCATTAACAATCGGTTGTTACGAATAAGAGGTATGAAAAAAATTGAGCGAAATTATACACGAAAAGGCTCCGGCGCAGGTGGCCAGAGCCTTTATTTGTGACAATTTGTTCAGAAAGTAGCCGGATCAGTACTCTTTGCAGAGATATTCCAGCATGCTGATCACCTGATCGGTGTTTTCAGCCACAGCCATTGCAGCGGCATCAATCTCTTTCAGGGGGTGTGTCAGCTCGGCTGCGTGTTCAACGATCACTGATTTGCCTAGCGCAGCAGCGACGCCGGCGTCGAATGCTGCGTTCCATTGTTTGTACTTATCGCCGAAGCGAACCACGACGATGTCTGAACGCTGTATAGCGGTCATATGGCGAATGCTATTCAGCTTCGCTGCTTTATGGTCTTTCCAGAACGGTTTTTCTTCCCCGCCCATAATCTGCACGCCGCACTCATCGCTGGATTCATGATCGGTGTTAGGCGTCAGGATCTCGATAGGAAGAGCTTTGCTCTCCACAGCTGAGCGGATCTGATCCCGCCAGTCGGTATGAATTTCGCCTGAAAGGTAAACGGTATAGCGCATATTATCTCACCCTGTTTTATGCTCTGTGTTCATAATGACAGCCATTATATAATGTGCCGCGAATTTGATCTCTCGGATAAAGGTTTCACGTGAAACATCTAAAAGGCCAGCTGGCAATTGCTCTGCTCTATCTCGTGTCTCTGTTGCCCCTCAAATGGGCTCAGGCTCTGGGGGCGTTTATTGGTCGCCGTCTGAGTAAAGGCAGTTCGAAACCGATGCGGGTCACCCGCAAAAATATAGATCTTTGCTTTCCGGAACTGTCTCAGTCTGAACGTGAGGAGCTTGTCAGATCCAGCATAGTTGAGACCGGAAAGGTTGCTCTGGAAATGGGGATGGCCTGGATGTGGTCGCCGGAGCGCACGTTATCGAAAGTACGAAAGGTGCATAATGAAGAGGTGATGACCGATGCCCTGAATCAGGGTAAAGGCGTTATTATCATCGCGCCGCACCTGGGTAACTGGGAGATGATCGGTCTTTATGTCGGAAAGAAATTTCCTTTGACGGCCATGTATCGCCCTCCCCGCTTAGCCGCTCTGGATAAACTGATTCGTGATCGCAGGGAGCGTATTGGTGCTACTCTGGCACCAGCTAATGTTAAAGGCGTCAGGATGGCGATCAAGGCGTTGCGTGCCGGTCAGGTGTTGGGGATCCTGCCTGATCAGGAAGCCGAGAAAGGCAGTGGTGTGTTTGCGCCGTTTTTTGGTACTGATGCTTACACAATGAAACTGCTGCCTCAGTTAGCGGCTCAGACGGGGGCGATTGTAGTGTCCGGATATGCCCGTCGCTTAGAGGATGGCAGCGGCTTCGAAATCCACTTTAGTCGGGCTGATGATGCTGTAAATAGCAAAGATGTGGAAGTGTCAGCAGCGGCTATGAATGCAGAGGTTGAGCGCTGTGTCCGGGAAATACCGGAGCAGTATCAGTGGGAGTACAAGCGATTTGAGCGCCGTCCGGATGGCGGAAAGATCTACTGAGTTGTAACTACAAAGTTAAAAAGGGCCTGAAGGCCCTTTTTAATTGTCAGCCTAAAACCACCTCCTATGGAGGTGGTGATCGTTCAGTCGAGGCTATGCCTGAAAAGTAATATAAGTGTTTCGTGCTACGTTCAGGCAATGGTTTCGCCTGTAGGCGAGTCAGGGCTTTTGCGCGTGTGAGTTCAATGGATCAGTGCAACACTTCATCAAACACCATGATGGAGTACCTCAATGAAAAGAAAAGCCAGAAGGTTTTCAGATAAGGAGCGCGATATTATCTGGAAACGTTGGAAGCAAGGTGATTCACTTAAAGCAATTGGAACAAGCCTTGATCGTCTTCCTGAGAATATTCTGAATGTTCTTGAGAAGAATGGTGGTGTTAAGCAACTCCAGCCAAGCAGAGCCCCAACTGCTTTGTCTTTCAGGGAAAGAGAAGATATTTCCCGTGGTTTATCCGCAGGGCTAACTCTCAGGAAGATTGCTCAGAATTTAGAGAGATCTCCATCTACTATTAGCAGAGAAGTTAAGCGTCATGGTGGGGTAGACGCATATCGAGCAGAAAGCGCAGACAAAGCTGCGTGGGCTAATGCGAAACGCCCAAAGCCTTGTAAATTAGCTCAGAAGCCTCTTCAAAATATAGTCGTAGACAAGCTAATGTCTGATTGGTCGCCGCAGCAGATTTCTGGCTGGCTCAAAAGAGAGTTTCCTAATGATGAGAGCCTTCAAGTGTCACATGAAACGATTTATAAAAGCTTATACATTCAAGCACGAGGAGTGCTCAAAAAAGAGCTGTTAAAACAGCTTCGGAGTAAACCGCGCATAAGGGCTACACGCCATAGTTCAAAAGGCCAGCGAGGTATAATTCCAGGATTGGTTTCTATTAGTGAAAGACCTCCTGGCGTTGAGGATCGAGCTGTGCCCGGCCACTGGGAAGGAGATCTGATAGCCGGATCAAAGCAGAGTTTTATCGCGACACTGGTGGAGCGACATTCCCGCTTTGTATGCCTAGTTAAGGTAAATAATAAAACCACTCAGGAGGTGGTTAGTAAGCTAATCAAGCATGCTGACACAATCCCTGATCATTTATACCAGTCTCTCACTTGGGACAGAGGGTCTGAGCTTAAACGTCATCATGAATTCACATTGGCAACGGACATTGACGTCTATTTCTGTGATCCCCAAAGTCCTTGGCAAAGGGGAACGAATGAAAACACTAACCGACTACTAAGGCAGTATTTCCCGAAAGGCACTGATCTGGCGAAGCATTCCCAGGCTAAACTGAACGAAGTCGCGAGAAGGCTGAATGAGCGTCCGCGTAAGACATTAGGCTATGAAACACCGGCAGAGTGTTTTATGAAATGTGTTGCATCCACCGGTTGAACTCACACGGCCAAAAACCCTGACAACCCAAAGGCCGCCCCGCTGTTTGGTCGGCAAGCCGACTACCCTGTGCGCCAGATTTGATAATGGGAGTGGCAAAAACTCGGCAAAGAGCGCCTCAGACAGTTTGCCCCTCTGATCCATTATTAAATCTGGTGCTCGGCTGCACAGAGGGGATATAAAGTCTGTGCCAGAAATGTACTTCGGTGTAAAAACGAAGATAACGCCCCCTTATAGGGGGGATAAAGCAAAGCCACCTTCTATGAAGGTGGATTTTTACTGGCTGCTTTGTTATCTGAGCGCTTGTTATACGGGCTCTTGTTAAATGAGCTTAGCGCTTCCAGAACGCCGGTGTGAAGAGAACCAGCAGGGTGAATACTTCCAGTCGACCGAGCAGCATAGCGAAACACAGCACCCACTTGGCTGGTTCGTTCAGGTCGCCATAGTGAGCGGCCACCTGCCCCAGACCCGGGCCCAGGTTATTCAGTGTTGCGCCTACCGCTGACCAGGCGGTGACCTGATCCAGTCCGGTGCCCAGCAGAATGATCAGCATTACCACAAACACGATCAGATAGACGGAGAAGAAGCCCCACACCGCTTCCAGTACCCGGTCGGAGATTGGTTTGCTGCCGAACTTGACCGGTATAACCGCGTTAGGATGGATCAGGCGCTTAATCTCTCTGGAGCCCTGCTTCAGGATCAGCAGAATACGAATAACCTTCATACCGCCGCCGGTGGAACCGGCACAGCCGCCTGCAAACGCCGCAACAAACAACAGGAAAGGCAGCATAACTGGCCATTGGGCAAAGTCAGCAGTAGCAAAGCCTGTGGTGGTGGCAATGGAGACAACTTCAAACACGGCTTTACGGATCGATTCGCCCGGAGCATAGGTTTCTGTGGCGATCAGAACTGCCGCTGCCAGTACGGTGATGCTGGCGAGAATGGATAGATAAAACTTAAACTCAGGGTCCTGAAAATAATGGGTCAGGGTACGCTGACGCCAGGCGAAAAAGTGCAGGCCGAAGTTAACCGCTGAGATGACCATGAAGAAGGTACAGATCGCTTCGATCGCCGGGCTGTCAAAGTATCCGATACTGGCATCATGGGTTGAGAAGCCACCGATCGCCACGGTAGAGAAGCTGTGGCCAATGGCATCAAACAGGGTCATCCCCGCCATCCAGTAACCCAGCGCGCAGGCAATGGTCAGGGACAGATAGATATACCAGAGCGCTTTGGCGGTTTCCGTAATCCGGGGTGTCAGTTTGCTGTCTTTTACCGGCCCGGGTGTTTCTGCACGGTAGAGCTGCATACCACCGATCCCCAGCATTGGCAGAATGGCCACCGCCAGAACGATGATCCCCATGCCCCCCAACCACTGCAACAGCTGGCGGTAGAACAGAATAGACTGTGGCAGATAGTCGATGCCGGTAATGACCGTCGCACCG
Organism: uncultured Amphritea sp.; assembly: GCA_963669425.2. Classification (GTDB taxonomy): domain Bacteria; phylum Pseudomonadota; class Gammaproteobacteria; order Pseudomonadales; family Balneatricaceae; genus Amphritea. The sequence continues at coordinate 999,504 of CAXXNC010000001.1, read as the reverse complement.
GTGGTGGTCAGTCCTGAAATCGACTCAAAGACTGCATCCACAACACTGAGGCTAGTTGCTTCGGCCAGCATCAGTGGAATCGAACCGAAGATGCCCAGCACCGCCCAGAACAGGACGGTGACCAGAAAGCCATCCCGGGTGCGCAGATCCTGCCGGACTCTGTATACCGGTGCCCAGATCACAAATCCCGTCATCAGTGTGATCGAGAAGGCGGATAAAAAGGCCAGATGGGCACCATCATCATAGAAGTAAGAGATAGCAACCGGAGGCAGCATGGAGATGCTGAAGATCATCAGCAGCAGGCCGAGTATTCTGAGAATGACTTTATAGTGCATGCGTGCTCTCTACTTACCCGATACTCAAAAGAAGCCCAGGCCGACCTGGAACAGTCGCTCGACTTCGCCGATCTTACGTTTATCGACCAGGAACAGAATTACGTGGTCATCATTTTCAACCACCACATCATCATGGGCGATCAGTACTTCATCGTTGCGGACAATGGCGCCGATGGTCGTGCCGGATGGCAGGTCGATCTCTTCAATCGCCTTGCCGACTACTTTGGAACTGCGCTTGTCGCCGTGTGCAACCGCTTCCAGTGCCTCTGCAGCGCCACGGCGCAGGGAGTGCACCGCCGCGACGTCACCGCGGCGTACGTGGGTCAGCAGGCTGCCGATAGTGGTCTGCTGTGGTGAGATCGCAATATCGATTACCCCACCCTGCACCAGGTCGACATAAGCCGGATTGTTAATCAGGGTCATTACTGTGCGTGCGCCCAGGCGTTTTGCCAGCATGGATGCCATGATGTTCGCCTCATCATCGTTGGTGAGGGCGCAGAAAACATCGGTATCTTCGATGTTCTCTTCCAGCAAAAGCTCTTTATCTGAGGCGCTGCCGTGCAGTACGATGGTGTTATCGAGGCGCTTAGCCAGGCTGTTACAGCGGCGGATGTCCCGCTCGATGATTTTGACCTGATAATCGTTTTCGATCTTATTCGCCAGTCGTGCACCGATGTTGCCGCCGCCAGCGATAATGATGCGCTTGTAGGGCCGGTCAAGGCGGCGCAGCTCGCTCATAACGGCACGAATATCTTTTTTCGCGGCGATAAAGAACACTTCATCGTCGGCCTCAATCACCGTATCCCCTTTCGGAATGATCGGGCTGCCCTGGCGGAAGATTGCTGCTACCCGGGTATCGACCGCAGGCATGTGGGCGCGCAGGAAGGAGATCTCACGACCCACCAGAGGGCCGCCGTAATAGGCCTTTACCGCAACCAACTGGGCGATGCCGTCAGCAAAGTCGAGCACCTGAAGTGCTCCGGGGTGCTCAATCAGGCGGCGTACGTGCTTGGTTACCAGCTCTTCCGGGCTGATCAGTACGTCAATCGGGATCGATTTGTCGGTGAAGATCGCTTTGTTCTTACGCAGATAATCGTGTTCACGGACACGGGCGATCTTGGTCGGGGTGTTAAACAGAGTCTGGGCGACCTGACAGCCGATCATGTTTACTTCGTCACTGTTGGTAACGGCGATCAGCATGTCGGCGTCCCGTGCGCCGGCTTGTTCAAGGATGGTCGGATAGGAGGCTTTACCTTCGACAGTGCGGATATCCAACCGGTCCTGCAACTCTCGCAGGCGGCCTATGTCGGTATCGACAACGGTAATATCATTCGCTTCACTGGCCAGGTTCTCAGCCAGCGTACCGCCTACCTGACCTGCCCCGAGAATAATAATCTTCATCTTTTATCCGTCTCCGATCAGTGGCGCTATCGCGTTCACTGTTTAATCAGTACCGCGTAATAGAAACCGTCATGCCCCTCTGGTTGAGGGAATAGCTGACGGCCGTAAGGGCGTTCTATGCCCCAGTCCGCTTCAATGACCTGATGCTCAGCATTGTCCTGCAACTTCAGAAAGCGTTCCACTACCCGTTCGTTTTCCTGCGGGAAGATGGAGCAGGTGGCATACACCAGCCGGCCACCGGGTTTCAGCATGTTCCAGCAGTTTTGCAGGATCTTAATCTGCAGATCGGCCAGTGCTTTGATATCTTCACTCTGGCGTAGCTGTTTGATGTCCGGATTACGGCGAATAACGCCAGTTGCAGAACAGGGCGCGTCCACCAGAATGCGGTCAAAACTGTTGCCATCAAACCAGTTATCACTGCTGGCATCGTCCACAATGACCTGAGCGTTAAGCTTCAGTCGCTCAAGGTTCTCATAAATCCGGGTCGCTCTGCCCTGCTCCAGCTCAATTGCTACGGCTTCATTCAGATCGGGCTGATGCTCAAGAATGTGGCAGAGCTTGCCACCGGGAGCGGCACAGGCATCCAGTACCCGTTGACCCGGTTGCAGATCCAGCAAGAAGGCACTCAGCTGAGCCGCTTCATCCTGAACGCTGACAGCGCCATCACTGAAGCCTGGTAACAGATTCACATCCACAGCCTGCTGCAGGGTGATTGCAGAATCCGCATAAGCAGTCGCATGAGCTGGCAACTCGTTATCAAGCAGTTGCTTCATATAGTCTTCACGGGATATCTGCTGCGTGTTTACCCGCAGTGTCATGGGCGGCTGCTGATTATTCTGTTCCAGAATCTGCTGCCAGTGGTCGGGCCAGTTGTGCTGCAGCTTGCTGATAAACCATTGAGGGTGGTTGTAGTGGAATTCCGGCTCAGACTGAAGTTGCGCCTCGAGTTCCGACTGTTCACGCTGTACCCGGCGCAGAACAGCGTTCAGGAGTCCTTTCGCCCAGCCTTTCTTAAGCTTATCAGCCGCTTCGACGGTTTCACTCAGTGTCGCATGCGCCGGAATACGCATCTCAAGCAGTTGATACAGGCCACACAGCAGCAGGGCTTCAACGTCCCGATCCTGGGGTTTGAAAGGCTTCTTAAGCAGTTGTCTGGCCAGACACTGAAGTCGGGGCAGAGAGCGCATGGTGCCATAGCAGATCTGCTGAAGCAGCGCTCTTTCGTTTTCCGGACAGTTTTCCAGGCTGCGTGGCAGTGCGGTATTCAGTGACTCTTTACAGCCGATAACAGGGGCCAGCGTACGGGCGGCCAGGGCGCGTATATTCATCAAATATCAGCCTAGCTGAGTACCGGTGACAAACAACTCTTTCTTGGAGTTCAGTACGGCACTGACTTCCATCGCTTTACTGCCCGGAAGCTGAATGTGCAGTAGTTTCACCGCGCAGTCGGATGCCGCGACGTAGATCGCTTTTTTATCGGTGCTGATTACTGTGCCGGGGGTTGCATCGGCGCAGGATTGCTCAGTGGCTTCCGCTTTCCAGATGCGCATGGTGGCGTCATTCAGCTGTGTGTAGGCAACCGGCCAGGGGCTCAGACCACGGACCTGCAGAGCGATGTCAGCAGCGCTGTTATTCCAGTTAATCTCGCCTTCCGCTTTTTCAAGCTTATGGGCGTAACAGGCCAGTTCATCGTTCTGCTTTTCGGCTGTAAGGCTCTGCTCTGCAATACCCGGAAGGCTTTCCAGCATCGCTTCAGCGCCCAGTACCGCCAGGCGGTCGTGCAGTTCACCACTGCTGTCTGTTGGCAGAATGTCACAGGCTTTTTTCCACAGCATGTCGCCGGTATCCAGACCGATATCCATCTGCATAATGGTGATGCCGGTCTCAGCATCGCCCGCCAGTAGCGAACGATGGATTGGCGCCGCGCCGCGCCAGCGTGGCAATAATGATGCATGGATATTGACGCAACCCAGTCGTGGAGCATCCAGCACTGGCTGTGGTAGCAGCAGGCCGTAGGCGGCAACAATCATCAGATCGGCGTTCAGGTTCTGGAGCTCCGCCCGGTCCTCTTCCGCTTTAAAATTCAGCGGCTGATATACAGGCAGGTCATGCTCCAGGGCTACTTTCTTGACCGGGCTCGGGGTCAGTTTACGGCCCCGGCCAGCCGGACGGTCCGGTTGAGTATAGACGCCGATAACGTTGTAACCCTGATCCAGCAGGGCCTGAAGGCTGGCTGCGGCAAAATCAGGTGTGCCGGCAAACAGAATGCGGAGTTGTTTAGCGCTGTCAGACATCGGTTTCTCAGACACGTTGGCGATGAAGTTTTTCCAGCTTGCTGCGGATGCGGTTACGCTTCAGCGGCGACAGGTAATCAACGAACAGTTTACCGTCCAGATGATCAATCTCGTGCTGGATACACACTGCCAGCAGGTCGTCTGCTTCAAGAGTGTATTCCTCACCCTTTTCGTTCTGAGCGGTCAGACGGATGCGGTTCGGGCGAACAACATCTTCGTAGAACCCCGGTACCGACAGGCAGCCTTCCTGCATTTTTTCGGTTTCGTCAGTCAGCGGCTCAACCTGAGGATTGATCACAACCAGTGGCTGATCCTTATCTTCAGATACATCGATGGTGATGATACGCTGGTGGACATTGATCTGAGTCGCTGCCAGACCAATTCCGGGTGCGTCATACATGGTTTCAAACATATCTTTAACCAGCTGACGCAGTTCATCGTTAAATTCGGTTACAGGCTCTGCCACTGTACGCAGACGCGGATCGGGAAATTCGAGAATAGGAAGTAATGCCATGGTTGCAACATCAAAAGAAAAGGTTGAAAAAAAGGCGCGCAAGAATCAATAATCTACCCATTATACTGATATAGATGGGCAATGTATTGCCGATACTGTTATAGACTCCTAAAAATGCAGCGGTCTTAGAAAGGATTTGATGATGAAAAAACTGGTAGCAGGCGTACTGGGCAGTTTAATGGTGTGTTTGAGTCTTGTATCCCCGGTTCAGGCGGATGTTCGCAAAGACACTCTTGCGCTGCAGGAGAACCATCCGAAAACCTATACTGTGGTAAAAGGCGATACCTTGTGGGATATCTCGGGAATGTTCCTGAAGTCCCCCTGGAAGTGGCCTCAGCTCTGGGGCTATAACCAGCAGATTGATAACCCGCATCTGATCTATCCTGGCGATGTGCTGACCCTGAAATGGGTGGATGGCCAGCCAAGACTGGTGGTGAATGATGGTATCCTGCGCCTGAGCCCGCGCGCTAAAGTATCGCCGCTGAAAGATGCTATTCCGGCGATTCCGCTGAAAGATATTATCAGCTTCCTGTCCGATAACATCGTGCTGGATTCCGATGAGCTGACCAGTGCCCCGTATATAGTCGGTAGTGTGGATAACCGCATTGTGGCCGGTGCCGGTGACCGTGTTTATGCCCGGGGTGAGCTGGTGGCTGATCATTCCCGTCAGAACATCTATCGTCCGGCTCGTGAATATGTTGATCCTGAATCCGGTGAATCACTGGGTTATGAGCTGTTCAAGATCGGTGAGGGCGTCATTCACGCCCGTGCAGAGGATATCATTACTCTGGATCTGCGTAAGACCCGAGAAGAGATCGGCTCTCTGGACCGCGTATATCCGACTCAGACTGAAGAAATTCAGTCGATCTTCTACCCTTCCGCAGCTCAGGATGAGATTAACGGCAAGATTCTGTCAGTCCTGCGCGGCGTACGTCAGGCCGGTCAGTATGACGTTGTTGCCATTAGTCAGGGCGCCCGCGAAGGTCTGGAACCAGGGCATGTGCTGACCATCTTCAAGGCGGGTGAGCGACTGAAAGATCCGGTCACTAAAGAGTTGATCACTCTGCCGTCTGAAAAGTCGGGTCAGATGATGGTGTTCAAGTCCTACGATAAGGTCAGCTACGCTCTGATCCTGAATGCTACAAATATTGTTTCCGTTGGCGATGAGGTGCGTAACCCGGAGTGATCCTCATGCCGTAGAACGTTGTACCGCCGGTCAGGAATTCTGACTGGCGGCAGTCGGACAAGGAGTGTCCAATGGCTACAAAATGTGATCTGTTCGATCTTTCCTATTACCGTGCATGGATAGCACTGTCAGAACTCCCCGGTATTGGCTGTCGGACCTCTCTGAAACTTCTGCAACATTTTGACGATGATCCGTTTCGCTGTCTCTCCATGTCTGTGGCAGAGATGCAGCAACTGCGTCTGCCTGATAAGACCGTCGATGCGATCCGGGCTTACCAGTCGGGTTGCTGGCCGGAGCCCCGGGCATTAGAGCAGATCTCTGAATGGTTGACTGAAACCGATCATCATATCCTGACGCTGGGCTGCGGGGACTATCCTGCGCTGTTAAGAGAGATCAGTGATCCTCCGCTTCTGCTCTATGTAAAGGGCAGTATTACCGCCCTGCATCTGCCTCAGATTGCCATTATTGGCAGTCGTTCTGCCAGTCGCAACGGAATGCAGGTCGGAAACGACTTCGCCAGAGCTCTTTCAGAGGCTGGAATCGTTGTTACTAGTGGATTAGCAAGGGGGATCGATGGCGTTGCTCACAGCGCTTCTGTGGAGCTTGGAAAGCCTACAGTGGCAGTGCTGGGTTCCGGGTTAGCGAATATCTACCCTAAACAGCACCTTCAACTGGCACAGGACATTGTTGAGTGTGATGGCGCACTGGTTTCTGAATACTCTCTCAACATGGTGCCGCTGCCCCAGAATTTTCCCCGCCGCAACCGGATTATCAGTGGTCTGAGCGCGGGAGTACTGGTGGTTGAAGCAACTCAGCGCAGCGGCTCATTAATTACAGCCCGGCTGGCGCTGGAGCAAGGGCGGGAAGTGTTTGCCCTGCCCGGAGCATTGAATAACCCGCAAAGTCATGGCTGCCATACCCTGATTCGTGAAGGGGCGCAGTTGGTGGAAACTACCGCGCATATTATTGAATCGCTTGGCGCAATACTGGCCGGTTACCAGATCGAAGAGTTAAGGCCGGAGCCTGAAAGCAGTCACTTCTCTGCAGAAGAGGCCTGGCTGCTGGAGTATATGGGCTATGAAATCTGTACGCTGGAAACTCTGGTAGACCGGACCGGTCGCAGTACCGGTGAGTTGATGTCGCTGCTGGTGGCAATGGAGCTGAAGGGATTTATTGCCCGCCAGCCCGAAGGCTATATCCGCTGTGTCTGAATAGGGTGTTAGGTTGTGTATCGGAGATTGAATACCGACTTTATGCGTGGTTGAAAGCCTCCCTCTTTTAGAGTAGTTTGCCTCGTTTTCCTGCCAATTTAAGCGCTTTAGTCGGGTTTTGGTCTGGTTCGTCAGCTAAGCTGCTGTCAGCCGGTCCTGATTCAGTCCTGGCAAATGACTGGTGGAAGCTAAGCGGACTAAAGCGAATAACGAAGAGAGTTGAGTATCATGGGCTGGTGGCATATTCGTCAGGCTGCACAGGCAATGCATCAGGGTGGTGTGATTGCTTATCCGACCGAGGCAGTCTGGGGCCTGGGTTGTGACCCTTTCAATGAATCCGCGGTACAGCATCTGCTGAATATCAAGCGCAGACCGATGCACAAAGGACTGATTCTGGTAGCCTCAAGTGTTCAGCAGGTAAAACCTTTACTGGATAATCTTGCGCCTGAAGACTATCAGCGTGTAACCGCTTCATGGCCGGGACCAGTGACCTGGATTCTGCCTGATCCGGACGACCTTATTCCCTATTGGGTTAAAGGTGATCATAGTTCTGTAGCGGTAAGAGTGAGTGATCACTCACTGGTTAAATCGCTGTGTGATGAATTCGGATCGATGATTGTGTCAACTTCAGCTAATTTTTCAGATCGCCATCCTGCAAGGGATAAATTGAAAGTAAATATTCACTTTAAGGATAAAGTGGCGGCTATCGTACCCGGTGAGCTGGGGCAGCTGGCCAAGCCGACACAGATCTTCCGACTGGACAGTGACACACCAGTCAGAGCATAACTATCTTTTAGCCGTTAGTGAGCACTAATGGCGACAACCGGATAAGAGGACTTCACATGTCAGCACCGGACATTAATGCGGTAAAAGAGTACCTGCTGAGTTTGCAGGACAGCATCTGTGCAGCGCTGGAACAGGCTGATGGCGGGGCAACGTTTGTCGAGGACAGCTGGCAGCGTGAAGCCGGTGGCGGTGGTCGCACCCGGGTACTGGCGAATGGTGCTGTAATTGAAAAAGGTGGTGTGAATTTTTCCCATGTGTTCGGTGATAAGCTGCCGGGATCTGCTACTGCCCACCGTCCTGAACTGGCCGGTCGTAACTTTCAGGCGATGGGTGTTTCGCTGGTAATCCACCCTCATAACCCTTATGTGCCAACCTCTCATGCTAACGTGCGCTTCTTTATCGCAGAGAAAGAGGGTGAAGAGCCGGTCTGGTGGTTCGGTGGTGGTTTTGACCTGACTCCTTATTACGGTAACCGTGAAGACTGCCGCGATTGGCATCTGGCGGCGAAAGCGGCCTGTGATCCGTTTGGCGAAGAGATCTACCCACGTTTCAGTCAATGGTGTGATGAGTATTTCTATCTGAAACACCGGGACGAGCCACGGGGTATCGGCGGTCTGTTCTTTGATGATCTGAATGAGCTGGGTTTTGAGCAGAGCTTTGCACTGATGCGTTCTATCGGTGATGCCTACGCGCCGGCTTACTGCCCGATCATCGAAAAACGTAAGGGTATTGAATACGGCGAACGTCAGCGTGATTTCCAGCTGCACCGTCGTGGCCGTTATGTTGAATTCAATCTGGTATTTGATCGGGGCACCCTGTTCGGCTTGCAGTCGGGCGGCCGTACTGAGTCGATCCTGATGTCCCTGCCGCCGGAAGTGCGCTGGGGTTATGACTGGAAACCGGAGCCGGGTACCGAAGAAGCAGAGTTGTACGATATCTACCTGAAACCACAGAATTGGCTGGAGCAGAGTGATGACTGATCGTTACGGTGTTTTCGGGAACCCGATCAAACACTCTAAATCACCGCTGATCCACAGCGCCTTTGCTCGCCAGACTGCACAGGATCTGGAGTACAGCGCTATTCTGGTGGCCGAAGATGGCTTCACAGAGGCTGTGGATAACTTTCTGGTGGATACTGGCAAAGGCCTGAACATCACCATTCCTTTCAAGGAACAGGCCTGGGAGCTGGCGCAGCAGCACAGTGAGCGGGCCCGACTGGCCGGTGCTGTAAATACCCTGTACCGGAATGCAGCTGGTGAGCTGTGTGGTGATAACACCGATGGTGTTGGTCTGGTCACCGATATTACTGCTAACAACGGCGGCGAGATTACCGGCAAACAGGTATTGGTGCTGGGTGCCGGTGGTGCTGTGCGCGGTGTACTGGAGCCGATCCTGGCGCAACGCCCTGCCCGTCTGGTGATCGCTAACCGGACCGTGGCTCGCGCTGAAACCCTGCAAGCACTGTTTCAGGACACGGCTGACAAATATGGCTGCGAGATTGCCGCTTGCGGTTTTGATCAGCTGGCCGGTCAGCATTTTGATCTGGTGATCAACGGTACTGCAGCCAGTCTGCAGGGAGAGATCCCTCCCCTGCCTGATGATCTGCTGGCCGAATCCGCCTGGTGCTATGACATGATGTACGGCGCAGAGGTTACTGCATTCAACCGCTGGGCGGCTGATCATGGTGCTGAGAAAGTACTGGATGGCCTCGGCATGCTGGTAGAGCAGGCGGCTGAATCGTTCTCGGTGTGGCGCGGTGTCAGACCGGACACGTCCGAAGTGATTCAGGAACTCAGGCATCAACTGCTGAACAATAATTAATCACTTTTCATATCAGCTTAACTGACTGATTTTGACGGCTTTATTGCGTGGATTTCCCCTGCGGGTTATAACAGGGGAAACCCGCGACGCAGGAGCGAGCCGTTATGGAAAAAGACACCCGTCTCTCCCCCGATCAGCTTTACCGTCACTGCAGCACGGAATTGCTGCCTTTCAAGACCACCGAAACGCTGGAACCCTACACTGGCTTCTTTGGTCAGGAACGCGCCGTCGAAGCGATGGAGTTCGGCATCGGCATGAAGCGTCCGGGTTACAACATGTTTGTTATGGGCAACCCCCATACCGGTCGTTTCTCATTCGCCATCGACAGCATCCGCGCGATTGCTAAGAAAGAGCTCAAAAAAACCAGCGACTGGTGCTATCTCAATAACCTGCAGGAAAGCCGTAAGCCGGTTGCGATTCAGCTACCAGCGGGTAAAGGCTGGGTATTCAAACGGGACATTAAGCATCTGATCGAAGCGATCCTGACTGAACTGCCTGCGGCTTTTGAAAGCCCTGCTTATCAGCGTAAGAAAAGTAAGGTCGAACGGGATTTTAACCGTCTCTATGATCAGGCTATTGATCAGGTCGATAGTCTGGCTCGGGAGCACAGCATCGCGCTTTATCGTGATGCCGGCAGCATCGGTTTTACACCGGTGGCCGACGGTCAGGGTATGGACGAAGCAGCGTTCTCGCAGTTGCCGGAAGAGATCCGTGACCAGTTCACCAGCAATATCGCTAAGCTGGAAGATCATCTCAATGAAGAGCTGGCCAGTATGCCCCAGTGGCGTCGCGAAGCCGGTGATCGGATGAAAGCGCTGGATCGTGATACCGCCCGCAGCGCGGTAGCACCGCTGATCCAGCCTCTGCGTGAAAAGTATCATAACAACGCCGGTGTACCGGATTATCTGACCCAGCTGGAATCCAATCTGGTCAAAAATGCCATGGATATTATCGGTGATGATAAGCCTAATGAGGCTCGCACCGATTCTGCCCGCCGTCAGTATATGGAAACGACTTTTGGCGTGAATATGCTGGTGGACAACCAGAAAACCAAAGGCGCGCCGGTGGTGTTTGAGACCCACCCCACCTACGACAACCTGTTTGGTCGGGTGGAATACAATTCTGAGATGGGCTCCCTCAGTACCAACTTCCAGCTGATACGTTCTGGCGCCCTGCACCGTGCTAATGGCGGCTATCTGGTACTGGAATCAGAAAAGCTGCTGGAGCAGCCGTTTGTTTACGGTGCTCTGAAACGAGCCCTGAAATCTCATGAAATTCGCATAGAAAACCCGATGTCAGAGATGACTGGCATGGGCACCATTACCCTAGCGCCGGAGTCTATTCCTTTGCATGTGAAAGTGGTGCTGATCGGAACCCGGGAAACCTATTATCTGCTGCAGGAGCTGGATCATGACTTCGAGAAGATGTTCCGTGTGGTGGTGGACTTTGATGAAGACGTGAAGCGTGAACCCGCGACTATCCGCAGCTACGCCCGGCTGATGAAAACCCTGGCTGATGAAGAGGGCCTGGCACCGCTGAACCGTCAGGCCGTAGCGCGTTTGGTGGAGCACAGCTCCCGTCTGACAGAGGATCAGGAGCTGCTGTCTGCTCATGTCGGCGAGTTGGTGGATCTGCTCTGTGAAGCGGACTACAAGCGGATCAAGCAGAAAGATGAGCTGATCAATGATCAGCACGTGGAGATGGCGTTGCAGGCCAAAGAGCGCCGTACCAGCCGTATCTCCTCTAAGATTCTCGACAGCATCCTTAACGAGACAGTGCTGATTGCTACCGATGGTGAGGATGCCGGTCGTTCAAACGGTCTGACTGTACTGGGTGTGGGGGATGTCTCCTTCGGTTTCCCGGCTCGTATCACCGCCACCGTGCACCCGGGCAACCGGGGTATTGTCGATATCGAGCGTGAGGTAACTCTGGGTCAGCCGATCCACTCCAAAGGGGTGCTAATCCTGTCTGGTTATCTGGGTCATAAGTACACCCAGGACTTCCCGCTGAGCCTCTCGGCCAGCATCGCACTGGAACAATCCTACGGCTATATCGACGGTGATAGCGCCTCCATGGCGGAGATCTGTACTCTTATATCTGCCCTCACCCATATCCCGATCAAGCAGCAATACGCCATGACCGGTTCCATCAACCAGTACGGTGAAGTTCAGGCGATTGGCGGAGTGAACGAGAAGATCGAAGGCTTCTTTAACCTCTGCAATACCCGCGGTCTGACCGGCAAACAGGGCGTGATTATCCCTAAAGCCAACGTCCGTAATCTGATGCTGAAACGTGAAGTGGTCGACGCTGTCGCCGAAGGCCAGTTCTGCATCCATGCTGTTGGCACCGTCGATGAGTGTCTGGAACTGCTGATGGGCCGCAAAGCGGGCCAGCTGAAAGATGACGGCAACTTCACCCAGCGCTCTATTAATGCGCAGGTTGTTAAGAGGTTGAGGGAGATCGCAAAGGCTAAGGCATAGAAATACGTTAGGGCGTATTTCTTCGTGGCTGGAACGGCGGACAAAGTCCGCCTTGCTCGTGGCTAGACGGGATGCAGGCATCCCTTGCTGGAAAAAGCCAAGAGTGATGGGATAATCGGATCTTTATTGTCTTGTATCGAGGGTCTTTCAAGTCCTACTTGGGATGCAGGAGCTGATCTGTGAAGCGGACACTCGGCTCGATAATTATTGTGATATCTGTCATCAATATCCTAAGTTAATGCTGAGTCATACTATTGATTCTTTTCATGGTATGTCGGCAATACAGCTTTTAATAATGATTGAGATGAAGTAGTAGGTGATATCAGAGGCTAACTTACTTTTAATAAAAGTCGTTACAAGAACAAGGAAGTTTAATGAAGAAAATATTTTTTATACTCGTGCTTTTAAATTTATCCGCATGTTCTCCTGACTTTAATATAGATGAATTTAAAAGAACCCTTCCTGGAAGCTGGGAATCAAGTGAAGTTATAGATTTGGGTGATAGTCTTTTTATAAAGTACACGGATAAGGTAGAAGTAAGGCCGGATGATTCTTATATAGTTGATACTGAACAATATTATTACAGTACTAGGAATGATCAATTCAACATGCACATAAAAGCTTCTGAGTCAGGGATGGTTAAGGCTAAAAGTAACCGGATTTTCTTTACTCCTAGCGCAATAAAGATGACCTACTTTCGTTCTAATGTTGAAGCTATAACCGAAGAATCTATTTTAAGTGATTTCAATGAAGCCATTGGAAGTCCGCAAGAGTATATTATTAAAGAGTATGACTCCGATAGGATTTATTTAATAGATATTGAGTATGATGAATTAAGGGTGTTGAAAAGGGACTAGTAGATTCAGGGTTGTTTCAACTTTGAATTCTTGATTACTCATTCAACGCTCTTCCAAGCAAGGGATGCTTGCATCCCGTCTAGCCACGAGCGAGGCTGGCTGTGCCAGCCGTTCCAGCTACTTCTCATATCGCTCTGCGATATGAGTATCCTTCAATTTCACATAATTCCCGGCCGTATAGGTAAAAAAACTCATCTCTTTTTCGGTTAATTCACGTACTTCTTTGACTGGGCGGCCGACGTAGAGATGGCCGCTTTTGAGGGTTTTACCCGGTGGTACCAGGCTGCCGGCGCCGATGATGACGTCGTCTTCGACGATGGCGCCGTCCATTACCATGGCACCCATACCGACCAGTACGCGGCTGCCGATGCTGCAGCCGTGGAGCATGGCCTGATGGCCGACGGTGACGTCATCGCCGATGATCAGTGGGAAACCATCCGGGTTAAACGGGCCTGCGTGGGTGATGTGCAGTACGGAGCCGTCCTGGATGCTAGTGCGGTTACCGATACGGATTCGGTGCATATCGCCGCGGATCACGGTCAATGGCCAGACGGAGACATCATCGCCCAGCTCAACGTCTCCCAGCACCACGGCGGTGGGGTCGATAAATACGGCGTTGCCCAGTTTCGGGGTGGTGCCCTGATAGGTACGTACGGTCATGAATAAATCTCGTCTGGTTGTTGTCAGGTTGGTGATGTCGGGAATCTATAATAAACCGATCACAGCGATTGAAAACAGGGCAGCCTTACCCCATAAATAGTTGTATTGAATTTTGTATCCGTTACGGAGAGAGATATGAGCAACCCACTGCTACAGGACCACCTGCTACCCCCTTTCAGCCAGATTCAGCCGGATCAGGTTGAGCCTGCGATTGATCAGTTGCTGGCGGATTGCCGCGCGCAGGTTGAAGCGATTGCGCAGCAGACTGGTACTCCGGGATGGGAAACAGTCGTAGCACCGCTGGAACAGTGCAATGACCGACTGGGCAAGGCCTGGTCACCGGTATCTCATATGAACTCCGTCGTGAACAGCGATGAGCTGCGGGATGCCTACAATGCCTGCCTGCCTAAATTATCCCAGTACTGGACCGAACTGGGTCAGAATCAGGCGTTGTATCAGGCTTATCAGCAGATTGCGGAAAGCGCTGAATACACTCAGTTGAGCACCGCTCAGCAAAAGGTGATCGATAATGCCTTGCGTGATTTCCGACTGTCCGGTATCGCGCTGGATGATGCTGGTCAGAAACGCTTTGGCGAGTTGCAGCAGAAGCTGTCTGAGCTGACCACTAAGTTCTCTGAGAATGTCATGGATGCCACCGATGGCTGGAGCAAGCTGATCACTGATGAAACTGATCTGGCTGGTCTGCCGGATAGTGCGCTGGCTGCTGCAAAACAGATGGCTGAAAGCAAAGGCGAACAGGGCTGGCTGATTACGCTGGACTTTCCGTCCTACTTTGCCGTGATCACCTACGCTGATAACCGTGAGCTGCGCGAAGAGATCTACACCGCATTTGCAACACGCGCTTCCGATCAGGGACCTCAGGCCGGTCAGTGGGATAACACGCCACTGATGCAGGAGATTCTGACTCTGCGGGCCGAGCTGGCGCAGCTGCTGGGCTTTAACGATTACTCCGAATACAGTCTGGCCACCAAGATGGCAGAAACTCCGGATCAGGTGATCGGTTTCCTGAATGATCTGGCGGAGAAGAGTCGTCCGGTGGCCGAGCAGGAATTTGCTGAGCTGAAGGCCTTTGCGCAAGAGCAGGCAGGCCTTACCGATCTGCAGGCCTGGGATGTCAGCTACTTCGGTGAGAAACTGAAGCAGGATCGTTACGCGATCTCTCAGGAGGAGCTGCGGCCCTATTTCCCGATGCCGAAAGTGCTGGATGGTATGTTCCGGGTGACCGGTAAATTGTTTGATATTGAAATCAGCGAAGTCACAGAATTTGATCGCTGGCACGATGATGCCCGCCTGTTTGAAGTGTCCCGTAACGGTGAGACCATTGCCCGCTTCTTCCTTGATCCGTTCGCCCGCGCTAAGAAACGTGGTGGTGCCTGGATGGATGATTGCCGTATCCGTCGCCGTCTGGATGACGGTGCGCTGCAGCTGCCGGTGGCTTATCTGGTTTGCAACTTTAACCCACCGGTGGGTGACGACCCTGCCCTGCTGACTCACAACGAAGTGACTACCCTGTTCCACGAGTTTGGCCACGGTCTGCACCATATGCTGACCCGCATTGAATGCGCTGATGTCAGCGGCATTAACGGTGTCGCCTGGGATGCGGTGGAGCTGCCGAGTCAGTTCCTCGAAAACTGGTGCTACGAGCCGGAAGCGCTGGCGCTGATCTCTGGTCACTATCAGTCCGGTGAGACGCTGCCGCAGGCGCTGTTAGACAAAATGCTGGCGGCAAAGAACTTCCAGTCCGGTATGATGATGGTGCGTCAGCTGGAATTCTCCCTGTTTGATTTCCAGCTGCACAAAGAATTTGTATCGGGTGAAACCGATGTTCAGGCAGTGCTGAATCGCGTGCGTGAGCAGGTAGCGGTTGTGACACCGCCCACCTTTAACCGTTTCCAGCATAGCTTCAGCCATATCTTTGCCGGTGGCTACGCGGCTGGTTACTACAGCTATAAATGGGCTGAGGTACTGTCGGCGGATGCGTTTTCCCGGTTTGAGGAAGAGGGTGTGTTTAATACCGCAACTGGTCAGTTGTTCCGCGAGAATATCCTCGAGATGGGCGGATCAAAAGAGCCGATGGAGCTGTTTGTGGCATTCCGTGGTCGTGAACCGCAGGTGGATGCCCTGCTGCGCCATTCCGGTATTACCGCCTGAACTAATTAACGGCGGCTGCAGAGACTATGTAAAAACTATTGTGACTTGGCTATAGGGCGTTAAAAATTGACTCAAAATGCTCATTTACTTCAGTAAACTCCGCTTTTTCGTCAATTTTTGCCTTCTCGAGCCTTCGCTCATCACGTTTATACACAGTCTCTGTAAGGCTGTTGGATTGTTTGATAGAGAGTGTAATGACAATAGTAAAACGTTTTATCGCTGGCGCGGTTTGTCCGCGCTGTGGCGAGATGGATACCCTGAAGATGTATCGCGATGAAGATCGCGAATACCGTGAGTGCGTACGCTGTGATTTCAGCGATTCGATGGCGATGGACGGTTCTGATCAGCCTTCAGAAGAGTTGGAGACCCGCGTGAATCGCGCAGGCAAGGTTGAGCTGGAACCGGCTCAGCCACTTAACTTTGTACCGAATCCCGGTACTACTAAGCACTGAATATAAGCACTTAATATAAGAACTGAAGATAAGATCAGGGACGAAGCTATGTGTCAGCGATGCGCCTGGGCGACCGAAACCGAACTGGAACAGCAATATCATGATGAAGTCTGGGGTGTGCCTCAGACTAATGATCAGCAGCTGTTTGAGTATCTGATTCTGGAAAGTGCTCAGGCGGGACTGAGCTGGCGAACTATTCTGCAAAAGCGGGAAGGCTACACCCGTCTGTATGAAGGTTTCGATCCGGAGACAGTTGCAGGCTTTCAGCAGGACAAGCTGGAGCAGATGCTGCTGGATCCGGGCATTGTCCGAAACCGTCTCAAAGTTGAATCTTCTGTGCGCACCGCTGCGGCTTTTCTGGAGCTGGCGGCAAAGCATGGCAGTTTTGCCAACTATATCTGGCAGTTTGTCGATGGCCGTCCGATTCAGAATACCTGGCGCAGCCTCAGTGAGGTACCGGCTCAGACAGCCGAGTCTCAGGCGATGAGCAAAGCGCTGAAGAAAGCCGGCATGACCTTTGTCGGTCCGACCATCTGTTACGCCTATATGCAGGCCACCGGGATGGTGAATGACCATGAGGTCAGTTGCCATCGCTATGAGCCCTGCCGGACACTGGCTGAGTCTTTTACCCTGCCCTGAACTGGCAAAAAACCGCTGGATCGACTTAACTGACAGGCTGATGGAATAGCCAATGATTAAGGAGTGATCTATGCCAGAGTTCAGCCATTACCTGCCTAAAATACTGCGCCACGAAGGTGGCTTCGTGAATGATCCCGACGATCCGGGCGGTGCCACTAATAAAGGCGTTACCCTGGAAACCTTCAGGCGTTATGCCGTATCGGATCTGGGCGTTGAGCCAACCCTGGAGAACCTGAAACAGCTGACCGATGATCAGGCTGGTATTATCTATAAAAAGCGTTACTGGGACCGTCTCAGAGGTGATGAGATAAGCGACTCTGAGCTGGCCTACCATGTCACCGATTTCTACATTAACGCCGGTAACAACGCCGTGAAGGTACTGCAGCAGACGCTTAATGAACTGGGTGGTGAGCCCCCGCTGGTGGTCGATGGTCTGTTCGGGAAAAATACTCTGCGGGCGATGAATGCGGCTGATGCTGCGGCGGTGTATGTGGCTTTCAGAAATAACCGGATCGCGTATTATGAACGGATTGCAGAACGCCGGCCGGCATTGCAGAAGTTTCTGCGTGGCTGGCGCAACCGTGCTAACAACTTTGATCATTATTAAGGTTGATGAAAGCGCTCAGAAGGAAGTTTGATGCAGAAAGTCCGGGTGTTATTGCTGTGTGTTGTGTTTTCTCTTGTATCTGCAGGCTGCGTTCATCAGTCACCCCGGCCGGTGACAGAGCTGTCTGCCGATCTGACCGGCGAGTGGTTCTGGGAACATCCGGGTGGCAGCGCCCAGCTGTATCTCTATCTGGCCCGCAGTGATGCTTCTGAGGCGCGTTACAGTGGCCAGTTCTGTTATATCGGTCAACAGGGTGCCCGCATCAACTGCGCCCGCCAGGATAATCTCTGGCAGCGCCCGGCTGAGGCAGATTCAGCGCATCTGCTGTTCGAATTTATTAACCCCTATGACGGCAAGCTGGGAGTCTTCCGGCTGCAGCGCAATCAGCCTTCGCAGCTGCACTGGCAGCTGCTGAGCGCTACCGAATGGCTGCCACTGCGGGTAGATCTGCAACGGCAATAGTCTCTTATAGTTCGCCGCAAAGGCACACCTCCTACGACAGATAATGTGGGAGGCGCGCCCTCGCGGCGATATCTGTTTTATTGCTGGTTATAGCTCACCCGATAGATCGCCCCGGCTTTATCATCGGAGATCAGCAGTGAGCCATCCCGATCGGTCAGTACATCCACCGGCCTGCCCCAGGCGGATTCGCCCTGCAACCAGCCGGTTATAAAAGGTTTTGCCTGTAATGGGCGGCTGTCTGTATCCACCCGGATCACCCGGTATCCCACTTTGCTCGAGCGGTTCCAGGAACCGTGTTCGGCGATAAACAGGTCGTTGTGGTCGATGTCGGGTAACTGCTGTCCTTCGTAAAAGGTGAGTCCCAGTGGGGCTACATGTGCACCCAGTTTGAGTTCCGGCTTAATGAACTGAGCCAATGGCTGCCCTTCATAAAAATCAGGATCGGGCAGATCGCCACCATGGACAAAAGGATAGCCATAGTGGCCGCCGGTATCCGTCAGACGGTTAAGCTCATCCGCAGGCAGGTCATCCCCCAGATGATCCCGGCCATTGTCAGTAAACCAGAGACTCTGATCCTGAGGGTGCCAGGTAAAACCAACTGAGTTTCGCACGCCTTCGGCGATAACTTCCTGTTGCAGGGTTTTCAGATTCAGGCGCATCAGACTGGCAAAGCGGGGATCATCACTGAGGCAGGTATTGCAGGGAGCGCCGAGATTAAAATAGAGCTGGCCATCCGGGCCGAACTTGAGATATTTCCAGCCATGATGGGTGGCGTCGGGCAGATCGTCGGTGATCAGCTGCCCTCTGACGGGCAGTGATTCCCTTTTCAGCTGATCAACACCGGCCACTCTCAGAATCCGGTTAACCGCAGCAACGTAAAGATCACCATTGTGCCAGACCACGCCGGTAGGCATTTTCAGACGCCGCATCAGGGTCTCCTGCTGCTCGTAGATACCGTCGTTATCCTGGTCCCGCAAGCGATAGACTTTGCCTTCCCGGCGACTACCGACATAGAGCCAGCCTTCAGCCCCCAGTGTCATCTGCCTGGCGTTGTCGACCCGTGCAGCAACGCTGATGGAATAGCCATCGGGTAGTTGTAGCTGCTCCAGTGGCAGGGCCTTTGCAGATACGGGTAGCAGACAAAGCAAGCTGCCGGTAATCAGTGTCAGTATGCGCATAACTCTTTGAGGTCCAGTCTCCGTTCAGGTTATAGCCAAAAATAGCCTGTGCTGTGGTCTGACGCCAATGTAATCACCTGCATCGCTCCGACTGATCTGCTACTATCCGCGCCTTAAACTGATCCTGATGGCGACCGCTGATGACCCACTCTCTTTCACCTGCTGTGCGATATATGCTGCTCTCTGCGCTGGGTTTTGCGCTGATGAGCGCCTGCGTGAAAGCGGTGAGCGGGTACGGTATCCCGGTATTAGAGATTGTGGCAGCCCGGGCGCTGGTATCGCTGCTACTGAGTTATCTGGATGTTAAGCGTAAGCGGTTGTCGGTCTGGGGATCGAATAAACCGTTACTGTTAGGGCGTGGTATTGTCGGGGCTATCGCGTTAGTGTGCGTTTACTATTCGTTGACGACGCTGCCGTTGGCCGAAGCCACCATTCTGCAGTACACCCACCCGGCTTTCACCGCGATTCTGGCGTTGTTGTTCCTTAAGGAGCGGCTGCAGCTGCCGACCATTGTGTGTATCGGCCTGAGCCTGATCGGCCTGATTGTGATGACTCAGCCGGATTTCAGCACCGGTTTAGTGACCGGTTTGCCGGTCCTGAGTGTGATCGCTGCGCTCTGCGGTGCACTGGGCAGTGCCATCGCCTATGTGATGGTCAGAAAACTGAGCCAGACCGAAGATGCTTCGGTGATTATTTTCTACTTCCCGTTGATCGCTCTGCCGGTATCGGTAGCGCTGTTAGGGGATGATTTTGTAATGCCGAATCTGGAAGCGCTGGTGTTGCTGATTCTGGTGGGTATCTTTACTCAGGTCGGACAGATCGGCCTGACTAAGGCGATGGCCGCAGAAAAGGCGGGCAAAGCCAGCGCTTATGCCTATGTACAGGTGGTGTTCTCTGCCATTCTGGGAGTGGTGTTCTTTGCCGAAATTCCAACGCTGTGGACGCTGGTGGGCGGCGGTCTGATTATCTCTGCCGCCCTGTTTAATGCGCTGAGCCGGAAGTAGCCGGTGTCAGGCTGTGCGCCTGATCGGCAAGCTGTACAGTAGCAGGAACTCAGCCAGTGCCGCGACCACCACTGAAGGGCCGGCTGGGGTATCGAAGTGCCAGGAAGCATAGAGTCCCATCGCTACGGCGATCATGCCCAGCAGGCTGGCAAATACCGCCATCTGCTCCGGTGTACTGGCCAGTTTACGCGCTGCTGCGGCGGGAATAATCAGCAGTGAGGTAATCAGTAGTATCCCCACCACCTTCATCGCAATGGCGATAACGACGCCGATCAGTAGCATCAGTGCCAGTCGTACCTGAGTGACATTGACCCCTTCAACCTGAGCCAGCTCCTCATTGATGGTGATTGCCAGTAACGGGTTCCACAGTCGCCACAGCAATAGCAGAACCACGGCGCCGCCGACGTAGATCCAGATCAGATCGTTCGGGGTGATCGCCAGCAGATCGCCGAACAGGTATTCCAGCAGATCAACCCGGACATCATCCAGCAGAGAGACGGCGACCAGACCCAGTGACAGGCTACTGTGGGCCATAATGCCCAGCAGAGTATCGGTGGCGACCAGTCGCTGCCGCTGAAGGCTCACCAGAATCAGCGCCAGAATCACACAACAGCTGATTACCGCAAGATTAAAATTAATATCGAACAGCACCCCCAGGGCTATTCCCAGCAGTGCGGAGTGGGCAAGGGTATCGCCAAAGTAAGCCATCCGGCGCCAGACCACGAACGAACCAAGCGGGCCTGCAACCAACGCGACACCGATACCGCCGAGCAGTGCCAGAATCAGAAATTCAGCCATCAGTGATGTCCTCCGCAGCAATCGCCAGAGCTGTTGGTGGTTGTTTCTTCCATAGGGATGATGTCGCCATGTTCGTTGTGCTGGTGGTTATGGTGATGGCTGTAAAGCGCCAGATTCTCAGCACCGGGTACCCCGAACAGTTCTTTGTAGGATGGATGGTTACTGACCTGCTCAGGGCGACCGGAGCAGCAGATATGGCGGTTCAGGCAGATCACCTGATCCGTGGCTGCCATCACCAGATGCAGGTCATGGGAGATCATCAGCACCGCGCAGCCATACTGGTCGCGGATGCTTGCGATCAGGTTATAAAGCTCTACCTGACCATTAATATCGACACCCTGAGCCGGTTCATCCAGTACCAGCAGTTCGGGTTTACGCAGCAGCGCCCGTGCCAGCAGTACCCGCTGCATCTCACCACCGGACAGGCTGTGTACGGATTGCTTCAGCAGCGTATTGGCGCCGACCGCTTGCAGGGCCTGTTCGCGATCGCTCTGTGAAGCAAAGGCTGCCGTTTTAAGGAAGCGCTCGACAGTAAGCGGAAACGTGGCATCGATATGCAGTTTCTGTGGCATATAGCCGATGCGCAGCGCTTCAGTGCGGGTAATTTCGCCCCCGCTGGGCTCCAGTAGCCCTAGTACGGCTTTAACCAGAGTGGTCTTGCCTGCGCCGTTAGGGCCTATCAGTGTGGTAATTTCACCGCGGTTCAGGGTCATGCTGACATCGCTGACGACGGTATTTTTACCAAAGCTGATTTGCAGATCGGTAATGCTGATCAGTTGTTGCGGGCTCATTAATGTGTGTCATCCGTTTGCAGACAGTTGGGGCAGCGACCCAGAATTTCGACGTTCTGCTGTTCTACCGTAAAGCCGGCCTGCTGCGCACAATCGCCGATACTCTGACTGATGGCGTTTGATTCCAGCTCGGCGGTGGTGCCGCAGACACTGCAGATCAGGAAGTAACCCTGATGGCAATGGCCCGGATGAGTACAGCCGATAAATGCGTTCAGGGAGGCCAGTCGGTGGACCAGTCCCTGTTCCTGCAGGAAGTCCAGAGCCCGGTAGACAGTGGGCGGTGCAGAGTTAAAGCCGGCTTCTGCGATCGAAGGTAGCAGGTCATAGGCCCCCAGTGGTTTGTGGCTTTGCCAGATCAGTTTGAGTACCAGCTCGCGGATTTTAGTGAGGCGCTGGCCGTTTGCTTTGCAGATCTCGTGGGCCTGTTGCAGTGCTGAGCTGATACAGCGGCTGTGGTCGTGATCCGACTGGTAGGCGATATTGTTCTGTGCAGTCATTCGCAGCGCTCCGATAGCTTGATTCTGGTTGCATCAGGCAACGTTATATTATAACTTTGCGATCTTTATAATGACAGCGACTTTACTACCGATGACTTCGAATTTCACCCGTTTGAGCGCCAGTGCGGCACTGCTTGCTGCAATGTTTTCAATGCCAGCTGTTGCTGCTGAGCCACAGGTTAAGATTCTGACCAGTATTAAGCCGCTGCAGTTGATTGCAGAGTCAATGCTGGGTGATCACGCAGACGTTGATGTACTGATGCCTCCGGGCACCTCACCGCACCACTATTCTCTGAAACCCTCTTCGATTCGTCGTATGCACGATACGGATCTGTTCGTCTGGGTGGGTGAAGATCTTGAGCTGTTTCTGCGTAAACCGGTCAGTCAGCTGGAACGACCGGCGTTGGCGCTGTTGGTAGAGGAGCAAGATCAGGGTGATGAGCATAAAGGCCATGATGATCATGACGAGCACAAGGATCATGATGATCACCACGGCCATGATGATGAACATAAAGGTCATGACGATCACGATGACCATGCTGAGCATAAAGATCATGACGACCATGGCCATGATGAGCATGCCGCGCACGATGATCACGATGAGCATGGTGATGAAGACCATCATGATGAAGCGGGTCATGAGGAAGAGAGTGAACATGCCGGTCACGAGCATCACCACCATAACGGTGATCCGCATATCTGGATGGCGCCGGAACTGGCGCTGGAAGCGGCCGAACGAATTCGTGATCGTCTGATTGCCGACTACCCGGAACACACTGCGCTCTGGCAGCAGGACTATGTTCAGTTTGAAAAGCAGGTAGTCGCGGCCGATCAGCGTATTGCTGAGCAGCTGAAGTCGGTCCAGAAGCCGGGCTTTTTTGTATTTCATGACGCGTTTGCAAGCTACATGGAGCACTATGGTATGAATCAGTTGGGTTACTTCACCGTTGATCCGGGTCGTAAGCCGGGTGCGAAACGTCTTACAGAGATCCGCAGTGCGCTGGAGCAGCAACAGGCGGCCTGTATCTTCATTGAACCACAATTCAAAGCGCCGGTAGTGGACAGCCTGACCCGGGGCCTGGATGTCAGTGTTGGTAAGCTGGACCCGCTGGCTATCGATGTAGAAGTAGATAGTGACGGCTATGTGGCCTTCCTGCAGGCGATGGCAGACAGCCTAACTGCTTGTTTATCAAAAAAATAAAAAAAAGTGTGTGAATACACTTCACAAATGAAAAACGCGTCATTATAATGCGCACCTCTTTCGAAGCAGATGTGGTGGAATTGGTAGACACGCTAGCTTCAGGTGCTAGTGCCTTCACGGGCGTGGGAGTTCGAGTCTCCCCATCTGCACCAATCACTTGAGCGCAATGAGCAGGTGATTGAGCTTCGGAAGATCTGGCTATACTTATAGCAGGGGGACGCCCCGAAACGTGACAAGTTGATACGCAGATGTGGTGGAATTGGTAGACACGCTAGCTTCAGGTGCTAGTGCCTTCACGGGCGTGGGAGTTCGAGTCTCCCCATCTGCACCAACTTGAACTTTCCTCTCTTATATTTATCTATCTCCCTATACTTAATCGATTGTATACAGCCATGTTGCTGGGCTTTTCTGTTTCTGATTTTCAGGCTCAGCGGGCGGTGGAGTGCACAATGCCGTGTTTTTATCGCTGGCGACTCAGTGTTGTCCTGCTGTTTTCCATTACTATCACGCTCTCATCCCTCTCTTCAGCACGGGTGCTGAACGGTTTCGATCTGTCTGACAGTCTTATCTATCAGGGTCATATCATGCCGGGCGGGCCACCGAAAGACGGTATACCTGCGATAGATAAGCCTATGTTTGAAAGTGCCGCCCAGGCCGACTGGTTAAAGCCGGATGATCGTGTGCTGGGTATCTGGCTCAACGGTATAGCCAGAGCCTACCCGATTGCGATCCTTAACTGGCATGAGATTGTGAATGACCGTTTTGATTATCAGCCGGTGGTGGTGACCTATTGTCCCCTTTGCGGCAGCGGTGTGGTGTACCTTTCGGAAGCCGACGGTCAGGCGCTGGATTTCGGAGTGTCGGGCTTGCTCTATAACAGTGACGTGTTGCTGTATGACCGGCAGACCGATTCGCTCTGGTCGCAACTGCATCACCGGGCGATCACCGGACCGATGAAAGGTAAAGTCTTAACACCGCTGGCGGCCTCTCACAGTCGCTGGCAGGACTGGCTGGCCCGTTACCCTGAGAGTCAGGTTTTATCCCGTGAAACCGGCACAGAGAGGGATTACAGTCGAAATCCATACGGTGATTATGATGACTCCGCCCTGCTCTATTTTCCGGTGGAGTTTATGAGTCAGGCCTATCACCCTAAAGAGCGGGTGATCGGCGTAGAGCTTAACGGTGTTACCAGGGCTTATCCGTTTTCTGAGCTGGCCCGTCGTGGCGAACAGGGTGAGTTCAATGATACCTTTGCCGGCACTGAGCTGCGTATCGTTTACGATGCGGTTGCCCGTGATGCGCAGGTCTACCTGGCTGATGGTCAGCCCTTACCGGTGGTGAATCTGTTCTGGTTTGCCTGGTATGCCTTTCACCCGGGAACCGAGGTGTTTAAGGCAGCTGAGTAATCAATATCTGTTTTTGACTAGCTCGACTACCTCTTATGAATCGGCAGGCCGGGGGGCGGACCTGATCTATATCAAGTCGGCAACGTCATGATTCAGTACCCTTTAAGGCTGACACAAAGAGGTACTTATCCATGATTTCTAAATTCTCCGATCTGCTTGAGATGGCTCAGTCTCAGGACCAGCCACAACGCTTGCTGATGCTGTTTGCACTGGCTGAAGGCGGTTCCAGCAATCCTAAGAAGCAACGCAAAAAGCAGCACGGTACCATTGCCCCGGTTATGTGTGTCGATAAGCTGCCAGAGGAAGTCGGGTCTTTTGCGGAACTGGTGGCCGAAGCAGATCAGATCTCCCGGGGCTGGAACTTCGTTATTATTGCCGGGCTGAGTGGTGAAAACGGTGTCGCCCCGACCACCGAGGATGCGGATCCTTATCTCAATCAGATGGCTAATGGCCTGACCATGGGTGAAGATCTGTCCCGCTATCTGATCTTTGATCGCGAAGAGAATCCGATCGTGATGCAGTAATTCTGGCAATTTGGGTAGTCGCTGCTTGATTCCTCAGGGCCCGAACACATACTTTCTCCTGTAAGCTCTGCGATCAGAGTCTTTGTATTCACTGAACAACAGAGCTTAAGGAGCAAGCCCATGCATCTTGTACGACTGATATACGCCAGCACTGTTACCGAAGGCTTTGGTGCTGATGATATTGCTAATATTCTTGAGGCTGCGAAAAAGCATAATACTGGCAATAATGTCACCGGTATTCTCTGCTTTACCCGCAAGATCTTTCTGCAATGCCTGGAAGGCTCCAGGGATCAGGTAAACCAGACTTATCATAAGATTCTTAATGATCCGCGCCATAAGAATGTGGTGATTCTGGACTATCAGGAGATCGTTGAGCGGCAGTTTGCCAGCTGGTCGATGGGCTATATCCCGGAAACCAGTATTACTGCGCCAATCAATCTGAAATATTCCGGCACCCCGGAATTCAACCCGTACGAGATGTCAGGTGAAAGTGTGAATCGCCTGATTCTTAAACTGATCGAAGCGGTCCCCGTACACAGCTGATCAGCCTCTCTGAGCGGCTTTTCTGATGCATCCGGCAGGTGATCTCTCACGATAATCAGCCTGTCCGGATCTGTTTTTCAAAAAAATCTGATTTTTCTGCAATCAGATCCCCTTCCCGTTCGTTATCACTATTAAGCCCGCCGGAAAACCGGTGCTTCATCTGATCTGATTCAGAACCGGGTGGGCTGCTTGTGTTGTGACTCATTGTGATTGTCTCTGATTAAAAATAATGAACGAGGAAAGGTTATGTCTAAAACTACAACAGCTCTGAAAACAGCGATTGCGGGTCTGGCTCTGGTGGGGGCGTCATCTGCGATGGCGGTGCCGGATCAGCCTGCTGCCTGGGAAAAATGTGCCGGTGTTGCGTTAGCCGGTAAGAATGACTGTGGTGCGCTGGACGGTAAGCACGGTTGTGCCGGTCAGGCGACCGTTGATAACGATCCGAACGAATGGGTTTATACCCCTAAAGGTACCTGCGACAAGATCGGTGGTGTGGTGAAGAAAGTGAAGCCTGCCAAAGCGTAAGCTCACTGCAGCTGTGCCGGAATATACCGGCACAGCTGATTCCCTCCTGACAGAATATAAGGCTCCGAACGCTTATGAACAGAGTGCCTGAGGGAGCTGGCATTGGTCTGCGCTGGCCCCATATACCTGAAATAACTGAACACCTTCCTGAACCCGATAGCCGGATAGGCTGGCTGGAGCTGCTGGCCGATAATCACCTGCATCACGGCAGTCTGGATTATCAGCGTATCTGCTATATCGCGGAACACTATCCTGTCGTACTGCACTCGGTGGGCATGAATCTGGCAGGTACCAATCCTCTGGATTTTACCTATCTGGCCCGGCTTAAACAGCTGGCGCGGGATACCGGCGCTGCCTGGATATCCGATCATGCCTGTTTCAGTAGCGCAGGCAATGCCCACAGTCATGATCTGCTGCCGCTACCCATGACCAGTGCTTATGCACTTTATCTGGCTGAGCGGGTAAGGATCGCGCAGGATTATATGGAGATACCTCTGCTCCTGGAAAATGTATCGGTGTATGTCCGGCCGCCCCACGCAGAGCTGTCCGAAGGTGAGTTTCTGGCTGAGGTAGCTGAGCGATCCGATTGTCAGTTATTACTCGATATCAATAATTTTCAGGTTAACTTCATAAACTTCGGCGATGATGCACGAAAGGAGATAGCGAGGCTTCCTGCAGAAAGAATCTGGCAGATTCATCTGGGGGGGTATGAGAAGACAGAATGGGGGGCACTGGATACCCATGGCAATCCGGTCTGGCCGGAAGTCTGGGATCTGTTCAGAGATACAGTAGCCCGCATCGGATCGCGGCCAACACTGATTGAGTGGGATAACAATGTGCCGTCACTGACGCGATTGCTTGAAGAAGCCGCGCTGGCGCAACAGGTACTGCAATCCCCGGAGGCGGCCTGATGACCCTTAAATCAATTAGCCGGCAACAGTACTTATCAAAGTGCTTACCGCAGCACTGGCCGGAACATTTTTTTGCTGCGCTGGAAAATCCCGCTCTGGCTTCAGAGTGGCTGGCTGCGGGTAAGGCGAATATTGCTACCTGCCTGGCAGCTTACCGGAACAATACCCGCGGAGGACGTTTGCGGGCGCTGGAGATTACTTATCCGGTGGTACAGCAGTTACTGGGACTGGAGGCGTTTGCAGCGTTCAGCGAGCGGTATGTTGACCATTACCCGGCGGTAGCGGCCGATCTGGATCGGTTTGGCGAAGCGTTCGGGTTATATCTGCAGCAGGCTGGTCTGGACGACTATCCCTATATTGCCGCGATGGCAGAGCTGGAGTGGTTGATACAGGATGTGCGTCAGCAGGCGCTGGTGGCTCCACTCTCGGCGGCCTTTTTGCAGCAGCTGGAAGAGATGGCGCTGGCGGAGCTGAAGGTACAGAGCGTGCCTTCAGTGAGGTTATTGCAGAGTGGTTTTAATCTGCACCAGCTGTGGCGCTGGCATCAGCAGCCAGAGGGTGAGCCGGAGTTGATTGCCGGTGATTACCGTGTCGCGCTGAATATGCGCTGGAGTGGTCAGGGCTGGTATCTGAACCTCGCAGAGGTTAGTGCAGAGCAGGCGCTGGTACTGAAGCGGCTGACGTCACCTCGGCCGCTGACAGAGGTGCTGGAGCGATTTGCCGAACACAGTGATGATCTGAGTCAGGAGCTGAATCACTGGCTGAAGCAGGGGTGGCTGCAGGTGGTGAACCATGATCAGTAAAGAGCAGCTGAACCGGTTGTACCGTTATGCAGTTTCGCTGTGCCGGGATCGGGATCATGCCTATGATCTGGTACAAAACAGCCTGGCGCGTTATCTCGAACCGCCGGTCAGTGACATTGATGATCCGGTTCCTTATCTGTTTACCAGTATCCGGAATGGTTACATCGATCAGTACCGGCAGCGACAGAGGCATACGACGGTAGAACTGACTGAGGAGTACGGCGAAGCTTCCGATTACGATATCAGAGTGCTCGAAACAGTGATGGTGAATGAGCGTCAGGCGGAGTACCTGATGGACTTTCTCGATGATCAGGAACGGGAGATTCTGTTTCTGTGGGGAGTGGAAGGTTACAGCACTCAGGAAGTTGCGGATCTGATCGATATGCCTAAAGGCACGGTGCTGTCACGGATACATCGTCTGCGGCAGCGGATGTTTCAGCATAAGGCCCGGGAAAATAATTGTGGTGTCTGCTTATGAACAGATCTCTGAAGCAGGTAACCCGGAGTTATTACGACGGAATATCCCTGTCGGATATCCAGTTGCAGCAACTGATGGCGATGCAGCAGGCAACAGAGCCTGCGTCTGAAAGAAAGGTGAGTTACTGGCCCCATGCGGGCTGGGCCTGTGCATTGCTGGTGCTGGTGTTATGGGGAGCTCAGTGGTTGCTGGTGGTTCCTGTTGCGGAGGGCTATCCCAAGGCATACAGCATTGCCAGGGAGGTAGTTGATAACCACTTTAACCGTAAGCCGCTGGAAACCCGGGGGCAGAATTTTTCGCAGGTGCGACAGTATTTCTCGCAGCTGCAGTTTAAACCGATCTTTTCTGATCGGGTAAGTGGTGGCTGGCTGACCGGTGGACGCTACTGTTCGCTGGAGAGTATTCCGGCGGCACAGTTCCGGCTGGAGGATGGTCAGGGTCAGGAACAGACCTGGTATGAGGTGGATTACAATCCGGAGGTTTTCGGGCCGTTGCCGGATGTGGACAAAGGGGCTGAACCGGTAACTGTTTATGCCCGCGGTGTGGCTGTTGATATCTGGGTTGAGCGAGGGGTGCTGTTTGCCGTCACCCGGGATGTTGTGACTCAGTATTAAGCGTGGAACAGGCAAAAAAAAGGTTCTTCGCGGGTTAGGGGGAATTAGGAAGGAGACGGTGGTGCCTTCCGGTTAAGCTGTTGTCGACCAAAACCTCAGCTAACCAACACCACCGCCAACATGGATGCTAACCTGCTTAACCTTTTCTGGGAAGGCTTCGAGATTGATTGCTATGAAGCCTTCTCTGACCAATCGCTGTTAATCCTACTGCGACCTGACCCTGACTACACACCTCGCTGCAGTGGCTGTAACGCACCCTGTACTCAGATTCATGACCGACGGATAAGACGGGTTCGTGAGCGAGATCTTTTCGACTACAAAGTCTGGCTGGATGTACCCGTTCGGCGCCTGCGATGTACTCACTGCGGCCCAACGCTGGAGCGCATCGACTGGCTGTCAGGTCGATTTCGTCTCACCCACGCCATGCGCTGTTGGGTTGAAGCTTTAACCAAAATCCTGCCGATACGTCATGTCGCACAGTTGCTGAGCTTGCACTGGCATACGGTCAAGAATATCGATAAACAGCGTTTGGCCCGCGATATTGTTCCACCGGATCGGAGTAAGCTGCGACGGTTAATCATGGATGAATTCGCGCTTCACAAGGGGCACCGCTACGCGACCGTCGTGATCTGTGCCGATACACAGCAGGTGCTATGGATCGGCGAGGGGCGAAGTCGTGAAGCGATACGACCGTTCTTTCACTGGTTGGGCGAGGCCTGTCAGAACATAGAGGCTGTCGCGATGGATATGAACACAGCATTCGACCTGGAGGTTAAGCAGCATTGCCCAAAGGCTTGCGTGGTCTACGATCTCTTTCACGTGGTTGCCAAGTACGGTCGCGAAGTTATCGACCGGGTGCGGGTCGATCAAGCCAATCAACTACGTCACGATAAGCCAGCAAGGCGTATGGTTAAACGCAGCCGCTGGTTGTTATTGCGTAACCCCGAGAACCTCGCACCCGACCAAGTAAACAAGCTGGATGAGTTGCTTGCCGCAAACGCGCCATTAACGACCGTTTACATTCTGAAAGCGCAGCTCAAAGAACTCTGGTATGCACCTGATGAGAAAACCGCGAGAGCCCGTTGGGAAAGCTGGCTAGCTATGGCTGAAAAGAGTGGTATTTACGCCCTGCAGCTCTTCGCCAGACGTTTAGGCAATTATCTTGAAGGAATCGTATCCAGTGCCCGTTACCGCTTAAACACCAGTGTTCTGGAAGGGATGAACAACAAGATCAAAGTGCTGAAGCGGATGGCCTATGGCTACCGGGACAAGGCTTACTTCTTCCTGAAGATTAAGGACGCCTTTCCCGGTAAAGCGCGATGAACCAAAAAAAAGGGCCACTAAAAAGTGGCCCAAAAGAGTCTCGTTTGACCTTAAACGGTCCCGAATGAACGAGTGCTGTTAAAACTGTTGCGCTGGCGTTTGAAGTTGTTGTGGATGTTGCCGATGCGTTCGAACAGGTTACGACTTGCAGAGAACAGTACGTCGCTGCGCATCTCTTTTGCCTGTGCGATGTAGTAGCCAGTATCTACGTTACCGTATTTGTCGAGTTTGATATCCAGTTCGTAGCTTTGCATGTTTTTTGACCACCAATAAAATTCAATAAATTATCGTCAGTGTGACGAGATGATTGCGAAGGGTTTAAGTGCTGTTGAACAAAGAACCTGAAAAATGGTCCGTATATACAGCGTGTTGCCCGTAGATCATCATTAACTTGATGGTTATACTAAAGTTGCACTGGTCAAAAAACAAACGACAGATTTTCAGGTAATTGGTGAATTAAATTCATCTATAGAGGTGCTTATCAGACGCTTACCCCCACTCAATGCCCTGCGCAGTTTTGAAGCGGCTGCCCGCTTGAACAGCTTTAACCGCGCGGCAGAAGAGCTATTTGTGACTCCATCAGCGGTCAGCCACCAGATTAAATCGCTGGAGGAGTTCTTAGGACTGAAACTTTTTCACCGGGAAAAGCGTCAGGTGCAGATCACTGTGGCCGGCGAAAAGTATCTGGTTGCCGTGCAGCATGCACTGGACGAACTGGATGCGGCGACCCGGCGTCTGATGTCCGCACCCAATACCAGTGCGGTGACCTTTGAAGCACCGCCTGCGTTCCTGAACCGCTGGCTGATGCCGCGTATCAAGGATTTTCAGGCGCTCTACCCGGATGTTGAGTTGCGCCTCAGTGCTGGCGGTGTCTCCCACATCGACTTTGATCACAGCGATCTGGATATGGCGGTGTTCTTCGGTGATAAACCGGATGATGATCTGGAGGTGCATCTGGTGCATCCGTCCAAGGTGGTGCCGGTGTGCAGTCCAAGACTGATCGAAGATGCCAGCATAGAGTCCCTGCAGGACCTGACCCGCCAGACCCTGATCCATGTGACCAGTCGTCGCAATGAGTGGACCCGTCTGCTGCGTCAGGGCGGTGTCTCAATGACCGGCCAGGAGAAAGGTCTGTCTTTCTCGAGCACACAACTAGCGTTGGGGGCGGCGCTGGAAGGGATCGGTGTGGCACTGTCCGACCGTGAGATGATCAGCCGGGAATTGCACTATGGTCAGCTGGTGGTCCCTGTTGAAGCAGAACTGGTGACAGGCAAGGCGTTCTATCTGATCTATCCGAAAGGCCGTCAGGTGACCTACGGTATGCGGGTATTCCGCGACTGGCTGCTTGAGGTGATGGGACTGGAACCGCTGGCGGAGGAGTGACGGGCTGCGTTAAACAGCCCTTCTGTTACCCGTTAAGGAACGCCATATGGTTATCCCAGGCGGGTTTTATCTCCGAAGATTGCCGGGTTTTTCGCCCATTTGCCAGGCTGTAACTCATACAGCGGCCGGTGCCGGCACTGATCAGAAATTCAGCATCCTGGCCGGTGGCAGCCAGACCGCAGCCATCGCGACTGCGCAGAGTGCTGTGGAATTGATCCTGTTGCAGATCCCAGAATGTGATCAGATCCCCTCGTGGCGCGGAGACCGCGGCATAACGGCCGGTACGATCGAACCGGGCACTGCCGCAATAACGCTTCATCGCAATATCTACCGGTGCCGGTGCTGCCAGCAGCTTCAGCGAACTGCCAGGCCGGTGTACCGCAACCAGTGGCGGGTTGTCCTCTGCTCCGCCCTGATACTGGAGGGCGATCACCGTTTCTCCTGCTCGGTTAGTATCGATATGACGAATACTCAGCTGGTGCAGCTCCGCAGGCATAAACTGCTGCTCAAGCAATCTGCCATCTGCCATATTCATGCGTACCAGTGATGGCTGCATGGTATCCAGATTGAGTTTTTTACGGCCCTGATCGGGATGGGTCAGAATGCCGCCGTTGGCAATAATCAATGTGTTACTGCCGGGCTGCTGTTTCAGTTCATGGGGGCCGATCCCATGACTCGGATAGTCCGCAATAATGCGGAAGTTCTGCTCAATATCCCGGAATACCACCCTGCCCTGACCGTCGGCCAGATTGTTTTCGGTGCAGATCAGATAGCGACCATCTTCACTGAAAATACCGTGACCGAAGAAGTGGCGGCCAGAGTCAGCGGTAATGCGTTTAACCAGCCGTTGTTCCCGGTAATCAATAATATCGATAAAGGTGCCCGGCCGACGTGCCACGCAGGCCAGCCAGGGCCTTTGAGGATGCGCTTCGGTATGGTGTGCACGTTCCGGCAGAGGATGATCCAGCAACAGTTCGCCCGTTTCACTGATCAGATACAGGTGGTAACTGCCATCCTGACTGCGGGCTGCAGAAGCAAACAGCGGCTGTCTGCCGGTTGCGGAACCGTGGCTGAGCCCCGGCAGTATCAGTGCGCCGGCAATTAGCTGGCACAAGCGACGTCGACTAATCCCCGTCACGGCTATTGAATCCCAGTTGTACATCCAGTTTCTGCATCGCTGTCAGCAGGCCGATATGCAGTGCTTTAAGGGTATCGCTCAGTTGTTTCAGCTGTGCGGCTGTCTGTCCCTCGGTGAGGGTTGTATAAAGCGGACCCTGCAGCTCTGACAGTTGTCGCTCAGAGTCTTTGAACAGAGCCTCAAGCTCGTTGGCCAGAGCGGTGTCGCCCTGGTTTTCCAGCAGTGCTTTTACCCGCTGATCGCCACCGCTGTAGATATCATGCAGTGTACTGATATTGATCTGCAGGTTTTCCAGTGAGCGTTGGCTGCGCCAGGATTCCAAGCGTTTTGGCCGGAGTTTGTCGCCCTTGCCCAGTGGCCGCAGCAGCTTCAGGTCACGAATCACCTCAATCGGCTCCACCATCGCTTTCATCATGTCGACGGCGGCTTCCTGATGGCTCTCGTAATAGCTTTCGCCATCACCGGCGCTGCTGATCTCGGTTGCAAACTCCTGCCACTCGCTGACGGTACCCTGAGCATTGAGTTCGATATAGGTGGCAATGGTACTGTTCAGGCGGCAGGCATAGCTGTTATTGGCCAGAGTTTCAGCTGCCTGGTCAGAAAACAGCAGGCGCTCCATGGCCGGCAAACCCTTCACACCAATGCTGGCCTGAAACATATATTCGGTATCCAGAGTTTCCGGCTTCTGCTCTTTCAGCAGTACCGCGACCTGCTTGCCGATCAGGTTTTTCTTGTCGGGCCAGAACTGCATACTGAAATTGCGCATCAGATTCTGGATCGGGCCGAACTGGATATGCTGCAGGGCCTGCCAGGCAGACATAGTGTCATGGTAGGCCTGGCGGGTTGTTTCCAGTTGTGCCGGGCTGAACGACTGACACAGGTTTGTGGATTGCGCTGCCAGCGCTTCACTGCTGCTCTGCAGTTGTTGATAGCGAGGCAGGATATGCTGCTGTACCAGAGTGTTGTTCAGCGCTTGCCAGTCCTGTTCAGCAGGCGCTGCTGACACAGAGGTGCTTACCAGAGCGCTGCTGACAAGAGCGCTACTAAAAAGCGCACTGCTGATAAGAGTCCCACTGAGTCGGAAAGAGAGGTGTTTCTTCATAACGATTCCAGAAATCTGAGCAGTTGGCCGCGTTCCTTGCTGCTCATGTTAATAACCTGATTACGCGCTGGTTCTGCTTCGCCACCGTGCCAGAGAATTGCTTCCAGCAGGTTGCGGGCCCGACCATCGTGCAGATACTGGGTATGGCCGTTGGCAATCTGAGTCAGACCAATACCCCATAGCGGCGGGGTGCGCCATTCGCGTCCACTAGCGGCGAATTCCGGGCGATTATCTGCCAGCCCTTCTCCCATGTCATGCAGGAGAAGGTCGGTGTAGGGCCAGATCAGCTGGCCAGATTGCTCGGGCATACTAGCATGGTCGCCGGTGCGATACTTTGGCCTGTGACAACTCTGACAGCCACTTGTGTAAAACAGTTTTTTTCCTGCCAGAACCTCCGGAAGATTCACGTCCCGACGCGCCGGTACGGCAAGATTGCGAGTATAAAACAGCAACAGTTCTGACATAGCGTGACTGGCTTCGAGATCATCCTGTGCCGGGGTGTTGCCATGAGGTTGTTGCCGGCATGTCGGTTGCTGGTTGGTACAGTCGCCGTATGGATCAGTTTTCAGCGTGGTGGAAATACCGATATCGCCATTAAAGGCACCGCTGTTCTGTTGTAACAGTGTCGGGTTGCCGGCTTTCCAGCCAAAGCGACCCGGCACAACCTGTTGTTGCTGGCTATCCCAGACCCGGTTAGCCCGGCCTGAAATGCCATCATCATCGATGTCATTCGGGTCCTCCTGACTGAGGATGTCGCTGGTGGGGATCGCTTCCAGCAGTCCCAGACCGGTCATCGGAGGAGCAATCCGTGGTGATAACCGGGTTTGCGGATGCAGAGGACCATAACTGAGGTCGGTAATGCTGTATTCGGGGCGCCGCAGCGAAACTTCTGTGCCGTCGGCCAGGGTCACAATCTGTTCCTGCCAGAGGATCTGCATCTGCCCTTCTGCAGCCAGTCCGGTCACGGCGAAGTCCTGTAACTGGCCGCCGTAAGTCGGCTCGGGGATGGTGCCGATTCTGCCCTGCTCCAGAAGCCGTTTCTGCTGCTCTGTCTGGGCCGGAATACTCAGCCGGAGAAACATCGATATTGCATTATCCCCAGCGTTTTCGGGCGTATGTCCCCGGCCGTCACGGATATGGCATTGCTGACATGCGCGGGCGTTATACAGTGGGCCCAGGCCGTCACTGGCGGTGGTTGATGAGGGGGATGACACCCACAGCTTGCGAAATACGCTGTCGCCAAGCCGAAAATCCAGACGCTTGTCGAAGCTGAGATTTGCAGAGGGATGCGAGAGAATATTGCGATCAATCTTGCCCTGATAGGTGGTTTCACCACCGGCAAGTGCTTCGTAAGGCTCTGCTTTTAGAAACTGTTGTGTCGCAGCCGTATCAACAGCCGCGGCTGTTGTCAGACTGGACAGCAACAGAGCACACAGAAGACCGGTCAGGCTGTAAGTGGAGGTCATCTTCGGTACGGCTATCGGGCTGAAATAAACAGTGGTGGAACGTGGCGGAAAGTGCCGGTGATTTTTGGCGGATCACCGGCTCTTGCTATGCATGCCAGCGGCGGCATGCGTTCAGGTTCTTATTCGAACACGGCGGATGGATTATCCAGACTGTCGGAGCCTTCCAGCTCGATGCCATCCAGATCCAGCGCAGCGATAACCGCTTCGATGGATTTGGTTTCGTCAGTCAGTGCATCAACGAAGTTCTGCACTACCTGGTTGCCCTCTTTGTTACCCGCGCCGATCAGCACGTCAAAGGTCTGGCCCATAGCGGCTTTATCAACCATTACCTGAGCGGTCTGTTCAGTCTTGTCCAGCTTGCCACGCAGTTCCTTGTCTACCGCCGGTGCTTTATCCGCGACCAGATCAGACAGGCTTGGGCCGGATACCACTGAACCGTCAACACGGGTGTAACTGCCCAGATATACGTTCTTGATGCCCTTGGCATCGTAGTAGTGAGACCAGTGGGTGTTGTCGGAGAAGCAATCGTGCTCTTCTTCCGGATCGTGCAACATCAGACCCAGCTTGGTACGCTCACCGGCCAGTTCGCCGTAGGCCAGACTGCCCATGCCGGTCAGGATGGTCGCCAGTGCGCCCTGATCACCTTTGGCGGCCAGATCGTTACGGGCTGCGCCGTTTTCCTGCCAGTTGCCGACCATCTCTTCCAGATCGGTGATCAGCAGGCTGGTGGCTGCATTCAGGTAGCCGCGACGGCGGTCACAGTTGCCGTTGCTGCAGTTATCCAGACTGAAATCAGTGGCAGGGCGATTACCGGCACCCGGGTTGTTGCCGTTCAGGTCCTGACCCCATAGCAGAAACTCAATTGCGTGATAGCCGCTGGCAACGTTCGCTTCGATACCGTCAACTTCATGCAGAGTTTCGGAGATCAGTGTCGGAGTGATGTTGCTGACATCAATCGCCTTACCGCCTACTTTCAGCGTTGTGCTGGCAACGATATTGGCGCGGTACTGATCGTTCTCTTCAGATTCTTCACCGTAGCTGCCGTCGACATAGTCGATCAGGCCTTCATCCAGAGGCCAGGCATTTACGCGACCTTCCCAATCATCCACGATCGCGTTACCAAAGCGGTAAGCCTCGGACTGCTGATAAGGAACACGCGCTGCAACCCATGCTTCCCGGGCCTGCTTCAGAGTTGCTTCAGTCGGGTTTGCCAGAAAAGTATTGATGCTGCTCTGGAGATCCTTAGCGGTGCTCAGGGAGTCCTGATAGGTTGCCAGAGCGATATCGGAATATGTGTCTAACACTGCAGAAGTGCTTGGTGCAGCTGCCTGTGCTGCGGAGGCGGCCAGTGTAGTGGCCAGCGCAATAGTGGTTACAAGTGGTTTGATCTGCATAGCCTGGGCTCCTGCGGCTTGAGTTAAAAAACTGTGAAAGCGTAATGTAAATAAGAATGTTTATCAATATTGCTTTTATGTGAATTGTCCCAGATCAAGGAAGCATAAAAAAGCCCGGCAGATGCCGGGCAAGGTCAAGGAAGAACTCAGTTAAACACTGAAATAGCCGCTTCAGGCTGTGGTGAAGCGATCAGCTGAAGTACTGCTCCAGCTCGTCAGCACCGCCGATACGCTGACCGTCGATGAAGATCTGTGGAGTGGTACCCTGGCCGCTGATTGCTGCCAGTGAGCTGTAGCTCAGACCGTTAGCACCCAACTCGATCTCTTCGTAGCTGTAGCCCTTTTCCTGCAGCAACTTCTTGGCACGGACGCAGTGTGGGCAGCCCGGCTTGGTCAGTACGCTGACCCGTTTTGGCTGTTCAGCTTCTGCGTTAATGTAGTTCAGCATGGTGTCGGCATCCGACACCTGGAACGGGTCGCCCGGTACGTCTGGCTCAATAAACTGCTTCTCGATCACACCGTCGACAACCAGCATGGAGTATCTCCAGCTACGCTGACCGAAGCCCAGTTCATCTTTATCAACCAGCATTTCCATGCCTTTGCTGAAGTCACCGTTACCGTCCGGAATAAAGGTGATATTTTCAGCATCCTGGTCCGCCTGCCATGCATTCATCACGAAGGTGTCATTGACTGACAGGCAGATGATTGCGTCGACGCCCTCTCTGGCGAAAACCGGCGCCAGTTCGTTATAACGTGGCAGGTGCGTTGAGGAGCAGGTCGGTGTGAATGCACCAGGCAGTGCAAAGACAATCACCTTTTTACCGGCGAACAATTCATCGGTGGTCACATCAACCCACTGGTTGTTCTGCTGAGTGTGGAAAGTAACCTGGGGTACGCGCTGGCCTTCTCTGTTGCTGTGCATGTTTCGATCCTCGTTGGACGTTGTGTCTGTTTGATGGGTCTATAATGGCAAACAGAATTGATTTAATGAAATTAATTAAATAAAAAATATTAATAGATTTTTATTATCTTAAGGTCGTTTGTCTGTTGCATCAGATCAGCATTCCCCGGATTGGTTCTGTTGCTGATGTTTCTGGAGGCGGGTATCTGCTACGTGAAGGGGCCGTTATCGACGATCAGTGACAACGTATTTATGGCGACGGTGGATATCAATGAGGTGGCAGAAGCGTTCAGTACAGGGCAATTTGTCCAGCGTGGCCACACCGGACGGTCATGCAGCGTTGCTGCTGACCCCGGTAGTGGCTTCGTTAGTAAGGCTGCCGTGTCTGGGACAGTGAATATGGTACTGCCCCCTGCCCTTTTGCCCTGGCGTTAAGCTGCTCTGCCCTGCTGACGGTAATCTATTTTGTCTGACGTATCAGTCTGACTTTGTCTCCGGTTTAAACAACCGCAGGCGGTTTGCATTGCTGACCACTGTAACTGAGGAGAAGGCCATGGCTGCACCGGCAATCACCGGATTCAGAAGCAGGCCGGTGAACGGGAACAGAATACCGGCAGCTACCGGAATACCCAGAGTGTTATAGATAAATGCGCCGAACAGATTCTGGCGGATATTGCGTAGGGTCGCCCGGGACAGGGAGATAGCGTCAGCAACCGCATGCAGTGAGTTGCGGATCAGCACCATATCGGCGCTTTCAATCGCTACGTCAGTACCGTTGCCGATGGCAAAGCCAACATCCGCTTGCGCCAGTGCCGGTGCATCATTGATACCGTCACCGCACATGCCCACAATCGCACCCTGAGATTGCAGTTGCTGAACCCGGGCTGCTTTCTGTTCTGGCATAACTTCGGCGATAAAATCATCGACGCCGGTTTGTCGAGCCACTGCTGCCGCTGTGTGGCGATTATCACCGGTGAGCATCACTACCCGGATGCCCTCCTGTTGCAGTCGCTGAATAGCGCTGACGGAATCATTCCGTACCGGATCGCTGATGGCGATCAGGCCTGTCAGTTGCTGATCAATCGCAATGTACACCGGGGTACTGGCCTGCTCTGCCAGGCTGTTTGCCTGCGCCTGAATTGCACTGGTATCGATACCGTGATCGGTCATCCAGGCCTGATTACCAATCGCTACCCGGCTGCCTTCGACCAGGCCTTCCACGCCACGGCCGCTGACGCTGTTAAAGCTTTTTACCGGCATGGTTCCCAGTTGCTGTTCAGCGGTATAGCGAACGATGGCTTCTGCCAGGGGGTGTTCGGATCCGGCTTCGAGTGACGCCACCTGTTGCAGCATCTGATGGCTATCGCCCTGATGGCAGATGACTTCCGTAACCCGGGGTGCGCCTTCGGTAATGGTGCCGGTTTTATCCAGAATCAGGGTGTCCAGTTTCGATGCCGTTTGCAGGGTCTGACCGTTGCGGATCAGAATGCCATATTCCGCGGCTTTACCGACCCCCACCATTACTGACATGGGGGTGGCTAGTCCCAGTGCGCAGGGGCAGGCGATAATCAGAACTGTGGTCGCGGTGACCAGCATATAGGCCAGTTGGGGTTCCGGACCGAGCAGATACCAGAGCACCGCGGTCAGTATTGCAATACCGATCACCACCGGCACGAAAATACCGGCGATGGTGTCTGCCAGACGGGAGATCTCCGGTTTACTGGCCTGGGCCTGTTTAACCATCTCGATAATGCGACTCAGGGCGGTATCGGCGCCAACCTTCTCGGCTCTGATCAACAGGCTACCGGAACGGTTCAGGGTGCCGGCACTGACGCTGTCACCTTCAATCTTGCTGACCGGAACGGGCTCACCGCTGAGCATCGACTCGTCGATCCGGCTGTGGCCTTCAACCACCACCGCATCCACCGGAATCTGTTCGCCCGGGCGGATACGCAGCAGATCGTCTACCACCACCAGATCCAGCGGCAGATCCTGTTCTTTGTCGTTGCGGACCACCCTTGCGGTTTTGGGTTGCAGGTTCAGCAGTCGTTCTACTGCTTCTGAAGTACGGCCCCGGGCGCGGATCTCCAGCGCCAGACCAAAGTTGATCAGGCCGATAATCATTGCCGCGGCTTCGAAATACAGGTGTCGTGAGCCTTCCGGCAGCATCTGCGGGAACAGCACCACGGCCATGGAGTAAAGCCAGGCGCTACCGGTACCGATCGCTATCAGAGTATCCATGGTAGCGCTGCCATTTTTCAGTGCCGTGAGCGCGCCGGTGAAGAAGTGACGTCCCGGAAATACCAGTACCGCCAGGGTCAGCAGGCCTACTGCGCCCCACAGTATCTGGTCCTGCGTGCTGCGCACCGTCATCTCATCCATGAGCATGCCGCCGATCATCAGCGGTATACTCAGTGCCATCGCAAAGGCGGTGTTACGCATATGGTGACGGTACTGTTCTGCCTGCTGAGCCTTCTGACGGGCACGGTCTTCCGCTTCGTTACTGGCCGGACGGCTGCGGTAGCCAATATCCGCGAGTGCGGCGATCAGGATTTCGTTGCTGATGTTGCCTTCAACGTTGAGTCGGCGTTGTGGGAAATCGACACTGGCGGTTTCGACATCCGGCAGGGCGTTGATCCCCTTTTCGATTTTTTTAACACAGCCGGCACAGGAGACGTTTTCCAGAAGGAGTGTGGTAGTCATGGTGCATTCCAGAAATTTTTAACTGGTAACAAGAGTAGAGCTTCCAGTCACTGTAAGGTCAACGGTTATTGTTGATTGATACTGGCAGACAATCAATCGGGTCCATCAATCAGACATCTCATCAGATCGTTCATCGGATCATTAATCATGAGCAGCGGCAGTTGCTTTTCAGGAAATTTCGGTAGACCCTATTATTCAGAATAGCGTTTGAAACTGATTTTTATGAATCTGCTCAGATCCCTGACATTGCTGCTGATCTGCCTGCTGAGTCTGCCTCTGCAAGCCGATACCCGGATGATGCCGATGACATCTGCCGGAGCTGCGGCTATGGAGGACTGCGTCAGCGTTGCTTGCGATGCCTCTGATCATGGCGCAATGAAGGGCTGTAACAGCGTTGAATGCAGCGCTGAGGTCACCTGCTGTAGCGGTCTGTCAGCGACGGTGATAGTGCAGTCCTTAGCCGATCTTCACCCATCGGGGTTGCCGGGGGGGAATGAGCAGCGCATTTTTTACCGATCGGCTGATCGCTCTGCCATTTACCATCCTCCAAGACCGTATCATCTCAGCTGAATCAATCTGATCTGTCATTTTATTTCTGGGTTTTGTGCTGGAGTGTTCTATGAATATTTCACAAGCCGCTCAGGCCACGGGGCTGAGCAGTAAAACGATCCGCTTTTACGAGCAGCAGGGCGTTATTCCTGCTGCCTCCCGGGCGGCTAATGGCTATCGCTACTATGATGAACAGCAGTTGAAAATGCTGCGTTTTATCAAGCGGGCGCGGGATATGGGTTTTTCTCTGGAAGAGAGCCGGGAGCTGCTGCAACTGTCACAGAATCCCCAGCGCACCAGTGCCAGCGTTAAGCAGAAAGCGGAACTACAGATTCAGCGTATCGACGCACAGATAGAGGCACTGCAGCAGATGCGTGCCATGTTGATAGAAGTAACGGTTCAGTGTCGCGGCGATGAACAGGCTGAATGCCCGATTCTGGATCAGTTGAATGGCGTCTGTGCTGGCAACAGTGGGACAGAGCCGGAGTAACATTATGCGATTTGTAATGGTTTTTTTAGTCGTCCTGATGACTGGGCTGACATCGGTGGCGCAGGCGGGTAATCCGGTCTGGGCAGAGAATAAAACAGAGCAGGCGTGGGACATTACCGTCTATCGCAGTGAAAGCTGTGGCTGCTGTAAAGCCTGGATTGAGCATCTGGAGGAGCACAACTTCAATGTTGATGATCAGGTGGTCGACAATATGGCCGATCATAAGCAACGCCTGGGTGTGCCGCAGCAGGCGGCCAGCTGTCATACCGCGGTGGTCAA
The DNA here is from genome assembly GCA_963669425.2 of uncultured Amphritea sp. GTDB lineage: Bacteria > Pseudomonadota > Gammaproteobacteria > Pseudomonadales > Balneatricaceae > Amphritea. The sequence continues at coordinate 957,626 of CAXXNC010000001.1, read as the reverse complement.
CGGCAAAGTGATCGAGGGTCACGTACCGGCGCAGGATATTAAACGCCTGCTCAATAGCGACAGTGCTATCCGTTTACTGACCGTACCGGGTATGCCATCCGGAGGGCCGGGAATGGATATGCCTGGTGCCCGTAAAGATTCCTTTGCAGTGTATTCCGTGGATGAGCAGAACCGGATTGACGTGTTTAACGCCTATCAGGATTACTGAGATGCGCGCACCGATATCAGTGCTGAGACCTGCGTTCTTGCTGGCTGCAGTTGTTGTGATTGCTGGATGCAGTGAATCAGAGCCCACCGTCGAAGGGCGCTGGTATACCGCCAGTCAGGTGGCAAGAGGTACCGTTCTGTATGATCAGTTCTGCATCGGTTGTCATGGCGTGGATGCGCAGGGGACGGCTGAGTGGCATAAACCTCTGGCGGATGGTCGCTATCCGTCACCGCCGCTGAACGGTACCGCACACACCTGGCATCACCCCCTGAAAGGGCTGAAGAAGACCATCGAAATCGGCGGTGTGCCGTTGGGCGGTTCAATGCCGGCTTTTGGTCATCAGGTATCGGAAGCGGAGTCTGAGGCCCTGATCAGTTATCTGCAGAGCCACTGGCCAGATCCTGTGTATCAGGCCTGGCTACAGCGGGGCGGTTTGCAATGACCGTTTTGGGAGTTCATAAAAAAGGCGCTCATCTGAGCGCCTTTTCTGTATCTGTAATGCTGTAGATGCCAGCGCCTCAGATAAAGGCGTGGTAGGCGATCAGAGCGATAGCCAGAATCCACATCAGCGGATGAATATCGCTGGTCTTACCGGTGATCAGGCGGATCAGTACGAAAGAGATCACACCCAGGGTAATACCGTGAGCGATGGAGTAAGTGAACGGCATCGCAATGATGGTCAGGAACGCCGGTACACCGTCTTCCAGTTTGGTCCAGTCCATGTCGCGGGCGGCGGTCATCATCATCGCGCCGACAACGATCAGCGCTGGTGCGGTTGCCAGTGCCGGTACCGAGGTGAACAGCGGTGTGAAGAACAGCGCCAGCAGGAACAGTGCGGCAACGGTTACCGCGGTCAGACCGGTACGGCCACCTTCTTCGATACCGGTGGCGGATTCGATGTAGGTGGTGACGGTGCTGGTACCCAGCAGAGAACCTGCGGTGGTACCGGTGGCATCCGCCATAAAGGCTTTATCGGCACCCGGCAGTTCACCTTTCTTGTCCAGGAATCCACCCAGACGACCGACACCGATCAGGGTACCGGCAGTGTCAAAGATATCGACAAACAGGAAAGCGATAACCACGGTGATCAGGGTGGCGTTAAAGATCTGGCTGAAATCCAGTGCCATAAAGGTCTCTTTTGGCAGGCTTGGCATCGCCACGATGCTTTCCGGTGCCGGAGACAGACCTGTAATCCAGGCGATCAGGGTCAGGCTGACGATACCGATCAGGATCGCGCCTTTGACTTCACGGACGATCAGCGCCGCGATCAGAATGATACCGCCCAGTGCCAGCAGCGTTTTCGGATCGTGCAGGTTACCCAGCGTCACCAGTGTTGCCGGATGATCGACGGTCAGGCCGGCGCCCTGGAAACCGATGATCGCCAGGAACAGGCCGATACCGGTCATGGTGGCGATCTTGATGCAGTGCGGGATGGCATTGATCAGTTTGGTCCGTACGCCGGTCATCGCCAGCGCCATAAAGATCAGACCTTCGATAAAGACGGCGACCAGTGCGATCTGCCAGTCGACGCCCATGCCTTTGACAACCCCGAAAGTGAAGTAGGCGTTCAGACCCATACCCGGCGCCAGCGCGAACGGGAAGTTGGCAAAAATACCCATGATCAGGGTCGCAACCGCAGCGGCCAGTGCGGTGGCAATCGCCACATCATTGGCTGGCATGCCCGCCAGACTGAGAATCTGTGGGTTGACGAACAGGATATAGGACATCGTCAGGAAGGTCGTGAAACCGGCCCGGATCTCGGTCGAAATATCGCTGCCGCGTTCTGAAATCTTGAAGTATTGGTTCAGAGCGTTCATGGAATCAATTCCGTCTAGGAGGTTCCTGGAGGCTGGTCCTTTGGTCTGACCAGCAAGAAACCGGCAAGGCTACCAAGGTTTGGTGATATCCGACAAGAACCAACATCAAAAAAACTGCGACTAAAGTTGCGTGTATTGAACAGAATCCGTACAGTAGCGCGGTTTTCAACAGTCCACGGCGATAATGTTGTGGGCAGGTTAGGCAGAAATATGACTGAAAAAGTATATCTGAGCGCGCAGGACCTACTGGAAGATTCTTTCCGGCTGGCGCTGGAAGTGCATAAAAGCGGCTTCCGTCCTGACTTTATTGTAGGCGTCTGGCGTGGCGGTACTCCGGTGGGTATCGCGGTGCAGGAATTACTGGATAATCTGGGCGTGAAAACCGACCATATCTCTATCCGTACTTCCTCCTACACAGGCATCGGTACCCGCGGTAAAGAGGTTCGGGTACATGGCCTGGATTACCTGATCCGTAATATCAATCAGCCAGATTCTCTGCTGATTGTGGATGATGTGTTTGATACCGGTCTGAGTATCAAAGCGGTCATCGATACGTTGAAAGAGAAGGCGCGTCTGAACACGCCACATGATATCCGTATCGCTACACCGTGGTTCAAACCATCAAACAACAAGACTGATCTGGAACCGGACTACTACCTGCACAAGTCGGAAGACTGGCTGGTGTTCCCGCATGAACTGCAGGGACTGGACCGGGAAGAGATGATGGCGAACAAGCCAGGTCTTAAAGCGATCTTTGAGGAATACGGAATCTGACACACTTCTGTGCTATAGAAGTTGTTCTGTAGAGATTCTGCAATCCGAAAAACTTACATTACGCGTTGATATTAAAGCGGGGATTATTCTTTTGCTTAAAATATCTACAAATGTCAATGAATGCTGTATAATGCCGCGCATTTTACGCCCTTAACATTCGAGTGAAGAAATGGCTGACTTATCACACTACCGTAATATCGGTATTTTTGCCCACGTAGACGCGGGTAAAACTACCACTACTGAACGTATCCTGAAGCTGACCGGTAAGATCCACAAGACTGGTGAGGTTCACGATGGTGAATCTACAACTGACTTCATGGAGCAGGAAGCTGAGCGTGGTATTACCATCCAGTCAGCGGCGACTACCTGTTTCTGGAAAGACCACCGTCTGAACATCATCGATACTCCTGGACACGTTGACTTCACCGTTGAAGTATACCGTTCCCTGAAAGTACTGGATGGTGGTGTTGGTGTATTCTGTGGTTCTGGTGGTGTTGAGCCTCAGTCCGAGACTAACTGGCGTTACGCTAACGAATCTGAAGTTGCTCGTATCATCTTCGTAAACAAGCTGGACCGTATCGGTGCAGACTTCCTGCGCGTTGTTGATCAGGTTGAAAACGTACTGGGTGCTAACCCTCTGGTTATGACTCTGCCAATCGGCCGTGAAGACAACTTCTCCGGCGTGGTAGACATCCTGTCCAAGACCGCTTACCAGTGGGATGATTCTGGCCTGCCAGAAAACTTCGAAATCATCGATATCCCAGAAGATATGGTTGATCAGGTTGAAGAGTACCACGAGAAGCTGATCGAGACTGCCGTTGAGCAGGACGATGACCTGATGATGGCTTACATGGATGGTGAAGAGCCTTCTATGGAAGATATCAAGCGTTGTATCCGTCAGGGTACCCGTACCATGGACTTCTTCCCGACTTACTGTGGTTCTGCATTCAAGAACAAAGGTGTTCAGCTGGTTCTGGACGCGGTTGTTGACTACCTGCCAAGCCCAACCGAAGTTGACGCTCAGCCTCTGACTGACGAAGAAACCGGTGAGCCAACTGGCGAAGTAGCAACTGTATCTACTGACGAGCCTTTCCGCGCACTGGCATTCAAGATCATGGACGACCGTTTCGGCGCCCTGACCTTTATCCGTATCTACTCTGGTGTACTGAACAAGGGTGATACCATCCTGAACTCTTACACTGGTAAGACTGAGCGTATCGGCCGTATGGTTGAGATGCACGCTGACGAGCGTACTGAGCTGAACTCTGCTCAGGCAGGTGACATCCTGGCGATCGTTGGTATGAAGAACGTTCAGACCGGTCACACTCTGTGTGATCAGAAGAACCCATGTACTCTGGAACCAATGATCTTCCCAGAGCCGGTAATCTCCATCGCTGTTACTCCTAAGGACAAAGGTTCTACTGAGAAGATGGGTGTTGCTATCGGTAAGATGGTTGCAGAAGATCCATCTTTCGTTGTTGAAACTGACGAAGATTCCGGCGAAACCATCCTGAAAGGTATGGGTGAGCTGCACCTGGATATCAAAGTAGACATCCTGAAGCGTACTTACGGCGTTGAGCTGGAAGTAGGTCAGCCACAGGTTGCATACCGTGAGACTATCACTCAGCCAATCGAAGACAGCTACACGCACAAGAAGCAGTCTGGTGGTTCTGGTCAGTTCGGTAAGATCGATTACCGCATCAAGCCAGGCGAGCAGAACACTGGCTTCACGTTCTCTTCTACCGTTGTGGGTGGTAACGTTCCTAAGGAATTCTTCCCAGCGATCGAGAAAGGCTTCGCAGGTATGATGGATACCGGTCCTCTGGCTGGCTTCCCTGTACTGGACGTTGAGATCGAGCTGTTCGACGGTGGTTACCACGCGGTTGACTCCTCTGCAGTAGCATTCGAAATCGCTGCTAAAGGCGCGTTCCGTCAGTCTATGCCTAAAGCGGGTCCACAGCTGCTGGAACCAATCATGAAGGTTGACGTGTTCACTCCTGAAGATCATGTAGGTGATGTTATCGGTGACCTGAACCGTCGTCGTGGCATGATCTCTGGTCAGGAAGCAGGTACTACTGGTGTACGTATCAAGGCAGACGTTCCTCTGTCTGAAATGTTCGGTTACATCGGTCACCTGCGTACTATGACTTCCGGTCGTGGTCAGTTCTCTATGGAGTTCTCTCACTACGCTGCTTGTCCTGCACAGGTTGCAGAGCAGGTTATCGCTGAGCAGAAAGAAAAGAACGCTAACTAATTTCAGTTAGTTAAGAAAAAGCCCGCGCTCGAGAGAGTGCGGGCTTTTTTGTGTCTGAAATAAAGTGATGCTGCGGCTGAGACTGTTGCTGCTGGCAGGAAGATAGGGGCTGAAAGAAGATATATGGTCGGGTGATGCTGAAACGCTTCAGACTGCTTCAGGCAGGCTCAGCTCGGCACAACGTTCACCGTCCTCGAACTCTCTGATCCACTCAGGCAGGTGATCAGCCGGCATCGCTCTGGCGATGCCGTAGCCCTGAGCGTAGTCACAGCCCATCTGAAGCAGCATATGGCCGTGTTCGCAGGTTTCCACGCCCTCGGCGATCACTTTGCGCTGGAACGCGTTAGCCAGGCCAATCACACCCTCGACAATGGTCAGGTCTTCTTCATCCTCCAGCATATCGATCACAAAAGAGCGATCGATCTTCACGGTATCCACCGGCAGGCGTTTGAAGTAGGTCAGGGAGGAATAGCCGGTACCGAAGTCGTCCAGCGCAACAGTGATACCCAGTTTATGGCATTCGTCGATAATCAGGGCAACCTTAGTCATCTCTTCCAGCGCTGAGGTCTCCAGTATCTCCAGCTCAAGTGATTGAGCTGGCAGGTCCGGATAGTGCACCAGAAGCTCTTTAAGGCGCGGAATAAAATGTTCGCTCTCAAGGTGTCGGGCAGCGATATTGACGCTGATATTGAGCCTCAGGCCCTGCTGATGCCATTCATTCAGCTGCATCAGTGCCTGACCGATGACCCAGTGGCCCAGTTCAACAGACAGACGGGTGTTTTCAATGGCGGGCAGGAAACTGTCCGGGAACAGCAGGCCATGCTCCGGGTGCTGCCAGCGGATCAGTGCTTCTGCGCCGATCACCTGCCGGGTACGCATATTCACCTTGGGTTGATAGAACAGCGCAAACTCATTATGTTCCAACGCGTGTTCAATGCCGCTGAGGGCATCCTGCTGCTGTTTGGCAACCTGTTCCAGGTTCGGATCAAAGTAGTGATAGCGGTTTCGACCTGCCTGCTTGGCGGTGTACATCGCCTGATCGGCATGGCGCAGCAGAGTGTCGGCGTCGGAGTTATCCAGCGGGTAGAGGCTGATACCGATACTGGCAGAGACTGTCAGTTTGTTACCTTTGATATAGTAAGGCTCGGTCAGTTTCTTGATAATCCGGTCGATGGCCAGATTACTCTGCTCAACGCTTTCCTGTTCCGGCAGTAGCAGGACAAATTCATCGCCGCCCAGACGGGATACAGTGTCATCTCCCCGGACACATTCCTTCAGACGCTTAGCGACGGCAACCAGCAGCTTGTCGCCCACTGCATGGCCGAGGCGGTCGTTGATCGGTTTGAAGTCATCCAGGTCGAGGTAGGCGACCGCAAGCAGATATTCCATACGGTTGGTATGGGACAGCGCCTGCTCCATGCGATCCGCCAGCAGAATGCGGTTAGGCAGTCCTGTCAGGGCATCATAGTGTGCCATCTGTTCGAGGCGGTTCTGCTGCTCTTTGATGTGAGTAATATCCGAGAATATGCCGATATACTGGTCGGTTTCACCGGAGCTGTTACGCAGTGCCGTGATGGTCAGCTGCTCGGCGTAGAGTTCGCCATTTTTCTTACGATTCCAGATTTCGCCCTTCCAGTAACCCTGCGAATCAAGGTCGTACCAGAGCTTGGAATAGAATTCTTTCGACTGATGGCCGGAATTGAGGATGCTTGGATGCTGACCTACAACCTCATCATAGGTGTAGCCGGTCAGCTCGGTGAAGGCGCGATTGACATTGATGATACGGTTGCTGCTGTCGGTGATCATGATCCCTTCGTGGGCATGTTCAAATACCCGGGCGGACTGGCGCAGTTGCGCTTCGGTCTCTTTACGCATACTGATATCCCGGACGGTACCAATCAGTCGGGATGGGGTGCCTTCTCGATTATATCTGGCGATCATGCCGCGGCATTCAATCCATAGCCAGTCGCCATTGCGATGCTGCATGCGCAGTACGCATTCCACATGGCGGTAGCCGGATTTGTGTCGGGTAAACTGCAGCAGAAATTTACGGTCATCAGGATGTACCCGTTCCAGCCAGGAGTCGATCGTCGTCGGCTGCATCTCAAGTACATTCAGGCCCAACAGGCGGCCCCAGTTGTCATCAAGAATGGTTTTGCCGCTGTCGATATACCAGTCCCACAGTCCCAGGCTGGAGCCTTCCAGGGCCAGTTGTAACTGCTGCTTGGTCTGATTCAGTTCTTTGGTGCGTTTCTCGACGTGAGTTTCCAGAGAGTCATTAGCCTGCTTCAGTTTTTGTGCTGTAGCTGCCCAGCGGCCGCTGAGAATCATCGACACCCAGATGCCAAAACCACAGACCGATAGCAGAATGAAGCCGATCAGCAGAATCGTGTCACTGATATGGCGGGTGAAATCTCCCAGCACACTGTCGATACGGCGCTGAATGATCAGAGTCCAGCCGCCGGGCATAGGCTTAATAAAGTTGAGCCATTGTTCGCCGTTTGCGTCGACGCTCTGCTGAGTCCGGGCGTCGGTGCTGGTTTGATTCGACAGTAGCTGATGCCAGTACTGTAACTGGCTCAGATAAGCGGATTGAGAGTCATCAGCAAGGTTATTGATTACCCGATTGTCGGAGTGGGCAATCAGGGTGCCCTGGCTATCCAGCAGGGCGGCTTTTTCAAACGGAGCGATCTTGTCACTGCTGAGCATCTCCGACAGGTCATTCAGATGAATAACGCCGCCAAGATAGCCGATCAGTTGCTGGCTTTTATCCCTCAGTGGGGTGTTGATCGCGATCGCCAGTTTACCGTCAGCGCCCAGATAGCTGTCAGAGATAACCGTATCGCCGCTGGCCCGGGTTTGCTGGAAATAGGTCCGGCTGGATAAGTTGTACTGCTGCAGTGTTTTCTGCACCGCATAGGGGCTTGTCAGGTAATGATCACCATTGGGCAGGACGATAAAGTTCAGCGAGAACGGCCCCTCCGCCATAGACAGCTGACTCAGTACCCGGCGCTTTTCTGTTTCCTGGCGGGCGGGAATGCCGCTGACCTCCAGATTGATCTGATCAGTGCTGTCGAGCGATTGAAACAACGGTTGGCTGGCGGTGTATTCCAGTAATCTGCGGGCGTCATGGATCTTGCCGTGGATACGATTGCTGAGCGTGTTAACGACCAGCATCTGGTTGCGGGACCAGTGATCAACAGCAAAGGCTTTCAGGCTGTGCTCCAGGAAAAGAGACACCAGCAGTACTCCCACAATGAGGGAGAGCAGGAAAGCGAAAACGATCTTGTGACGCAGGATCAGGACATCTACTCCTGTGGAATAACCTGTTTAAATATACGGAAAAATGGAGGTCCACTTTAGCATGTCCTGCGGGGGCTGATTGCCCGGGATTCCCCAGATTGGTTAGCCAACATCTGTTTGAAAATCGGTCTGGGTCAGGTAGTCAGAAAGTGGCCGACTCAGATCAGAAGAAAGCGATTTGATGGTGATGTGAGGTAGTAGAGTGCACAGCTTTTTGCCATTATTAGATTCTGCTTATATGCCCGGAAGCGAACTTTATGACCTCTGATAACTGGTTGAAAACCATGCGTAATGTGCTGGATGGCTACGATGATCCGGCGGTGCTGATTGATGCTGATTACAATGTTGTTGCCAGTAACAGCAGCTATGATTTCCGTTTCGGTGGTTTGCAGAACAGGCCTTCGGCGAAATGTTATGACTTGTCTCACGGTTATCAGCGCCCCTGTGATCTGGAGGGCGAGACCTGTCCGATGCAGGCTGCCCGGCGCAGCGGAAAGCGTGCCAGTGTTCTGCATATTCATAATACGCCGCAGGGCAAAGAGCATGTGGGCATTGATACCATCCCAATCGCGGATGTTGATGAGCGGCCTTACTTCATCGAAGTAATGAAGCCGATCAGAGAGGTCAGCGCCGAACCGATCGCCAACAAGATGATTGGTCGGAGCAAAGCCTTCAATGAGATGGTGGAGCTGATTCAGCGGGTTGGCAGAACGGACACCAATGTGCTGCTGATGGGGGCATCTGGTGCGGGTAAAGAGCTGGCCGCGCAGGCATTGCACTCGGTCAGCATCCGGGCATCCAAACCTTTTGTCACCGTTGAGTGCTCCGGTCTGACAGACAGCCTGTTCGAGAGTGAGTTGTTCGGCCATGTAAAAGGCGCATTTACCGGTGCCACGCAGTCCCGTCCCGGATTGGTGCAGTCGGCCCATGGCGGCACTTTGTTTCTGGATGAAGTGGGTGATGTGCCCCTGCATCTGCAGGTAAAACTCCTGCGTCTGATTGAGACCAAAACATTCCGCCCGGTGGGGGACAGTATGCCCAGTGCCGCTGACTTCAGGTTGGTGTGTGCTACCCATAAAGATCTTCAGGGCATGGTTGCCCGGGGTGAATTCCGGGAAGATCTGTTTCACCGTATCAGTACTTTTCCGATTACCCTGCCATCACTGGCTGAGCGGCGGGAGGACCTGCCGTTATTGGTGCAGAGTATTCTGCTGCGGCTGGACGACAAACAGCCGCTGCAACTGACCACAGAGGCGATGCAGCTGCTGATGAAGCAGCCGTTCAAAGGTAACGTGCGCGAGCTGAAAAATATTCTGGAGCGGGCGGTGATTCTGCGAACCGGTGATCAGATCGATGCGGCGGTTATTGCCCGCAGTCTGACTCTGTTACCGGCCCAGGCTCCGACGGCTGCAGAAGCTAGTAGTCTCACAGAGTTAGCAGAGCAGGGAGTCTCGCTGGAGCAGCTTGAAAAGCGTTATCTCCAGGCCCTGCAACTCAGCTATCCGGATAAAGCGGAGATGGCAGAGATAGCCGGTTGCAGCCTCAGAACACTGTATCGAAAGCTGGAAGAGTAATCTCTTATAGTCGATAACGGGGCTGCAGGTTTTCAGCCGCTGTCGGCTGGCTCTGCTGCTTGAGCAGTGCTTCTAGCTGATCCAATGGCATTGGCTTGCCCAGTAAAAAACCCTGGATATGATCACATTGGTGTTCAACAACATAGCGATACTGTTGTTCGGTTTCCACGCCCTCTGCAACGACAGCGAGATTCAGGTTATGGGCCATATCAATCATGGTTTTAACAATCACTTCATCATCCTGATCCTGGCCAATATCCTGAATGAATGATCGGTCAATTTTCAGTGTTGTGATAGGGAGCTTTTTCAGTCGGCTCAGAGATGAGTAAGCGACCCCGAAGTCATCAATGGAAAGACTGACGCCTAGCTTTCTGATTGCGTGCAGTTGATTCAGCAAGGTGTTGTTTTCGCTGGCGAGCACCGTCTCGGTAATCTCAAGCTCCAGTCGGTGTGCCGGAAAGAGGGTCTCATTAAGAGTCTTCTCAATGCGTTTATCTAAATCCTGCTGTATCAGATTAGCCGGAGAACAGTTCACAGAGAGCGAGAAACTGTGCTGTTGTTCACTGAGCTGACCAATTTCACAGCAGGCTCTCTGTAGCACCCATTGGTCGATTGCACTGATCAGGCCACAGTCCTCAGCCAGCGGGATGAATTCTGCTGGTGAGATAAAACCCTCTTCAGGATCGTACCAGCGGATCAGTGCCTCAACACCGGTGATCTGGTCTGTTCTGGAGCACCATTTGGGCTGATAGTAGAGCTTAAACTGATTATCCCGGATCGCGTGATGTAACTTGATCTCAAGCTGAAGCCGTCGTTCTGATTGTTGGTTCATCTCTGCAGCGAAGAAGCGTAACTGATTCTTCCCAGCGCCTTTGGCGGCGTACATCGCCATATCTGCATGCTTCAGAATCGTGGCAGCATCTTTGCCGTCCGTTGGATACATACTGATGCCAATGCTTGTGGTCACCTGCAGTTTATAGCCGTCGATAGGAATTGGTTGGCGGATCGCTTCAATCAGCTTTGTTGCAACTTTTGTCGCGGTTTTTGGGCAGGCTTCCATAATAAGTACTGCGAATTCATCGCCACCCAGGCGGGCAAGTATATCGCTGCTGCGCAGGTTACGACTCAGTCGATCAGAAATCTCAACCAGTAACTGATCACCCATTTCATGGCCTAGAGAATCGTTGATGTCCTTGAAGCGATCGAGATCCAGGAACATGACTGTCAGCCCTTCATCTTTGTGGCTACAGAAGTTGATCCCTTTCTGAAGACTGCTGTCGAAGGTCGTTCTGTTGGGCAGGCCTGTAAGACTGTCGTGATATGCCTGATATTCCAGTTTTTTTGTCAGGTCCAATAGCTCTGCTGTACGCTCGCGGACTTTATTTTCCAGTAACTGGTGCGCCTTAAGCAGTTCGCTATCCCTACTCTGAACCTGCTCGATCATGCGGTTAAAGTCCTGACCGAGGCTGCCTATCTCATCTTCAGTGTTGCTGATTACGCGCAGATCATAGCGCTGGGTTTCTGTAATCTTACGGACCGTGTCAGTGAGGTCTCTGATCGGATCGGAGATCACCTTCTGTACTTTTCTTGAAAGTAATAACGCGACGATCAGGGATAGCAGGAATACTGCTGCAGCGATTCCCAGCTGATGGAATCGCTTTTTATTGAGGCTGCTCAGATCTCTGATCAGCAGGGTGTAACCGACCAGCTCCTGCTCCAGAGTGATTGGTTCAACCACATAGAGCATCTGATTGAGTTGGCCTTCGGAGTCTGATGGAAGGTCCGGTATCTCTGCGGTTTCCGCCGGATAACTGGCAAACGCAGCACCTTTGGCATCATACAGAACTGCCAGGACCAGATCAGGTAGTTGCTGCATTGACTCCAGATTGCGATGAGCTGCTTCAGGATCGTTGAAGACCAGAGCGGCGACACTGTTATGGCTGATAATGCTGGCTTCAGATCGAAGGGATTCGCTGACTTGCTTACGGGATGTATACCAGTCATTGATGACAAAGCCAGCGGTCGCGAGTGTCAGCACCGCCGTAGAGATCAATACCAGCAACAGGATGAGCTTCTTACTGATTGGTAAGCGTGAGAACAACTGCATGACTACCTCCTCACCCTGGCAAGCTTAAGGAGTTCTGAGCTGATTCTCAGCGGCGTGTTTCTGACTTCGCTCAGATTCACTTCGAGGCCTACCCGGGAGCCCCGGCGAATCAGATTGATGATCGCATTCGATTCATAGCTTCGCTGTTCTGCCAGGCCGGTCAGATCCGCAATTGTCATAATGTAACTATCTGCAATGCGCCATTGTTCAGCATTAAATTGTTCAAGCTGATCCCGGGGGATAAACAGGATATGACACTCTGTTGCCTCATCGAGGGATCTGACTTTATGCTCAGTGACTGTCAGCCCATGGATCTCTTTTCCCGATAGTGACTGAATACCTGAGCGAAGTATGTTGGCGCGATAATGGCAGAGGGTAAATGAGTGCTGGCTGGCTGTTTCTGGCCAGTCTACAAATTTGGCTATGTTGAAAACAAATGCCGTTTTTATTTTTTGTATCAGGGCCTGATCAGGGTTAGCCTGCAGAGTGCCTGAAAGAAGACCGCAGAAAAGAGCAATGCAGAATGGCACTCGGATGACAGCGTTGCGGATCAGGCGGGTCCTGAAGATCATAAAAAGTCAGATCTCCAGGTCAGCCCCAGCCAGATCTCTCTTTCACTGCGCAGATCGTTATGCTGTGTACCAAAGTCTGCGGCGGGATCGTAGATAGCTTTATCTAACAGGTTATCGATACCGAACCGGTATTCCAGCTGTGGAGAGAGATGACCGGAACCGAAAACATTGATGACGGAAAAGGCATCAGAATCATCATCGAAGTTGTTTGTGTCCTCTCTGTTACTGTTATAGATCAGACTCATACCCAGCAGATGGTTGGGGCGGTATTGATAGTCCATCTGCAGACTGCCTGTCCAACTGGCCAGATAGGGCAGTTCACCAGTGTCGCTATCTGTTTCCAGATAACTTATGCCAAGGTAGGTATTAAATTTTGCCGAAGGCCGGAATTTTAAGACGGCTTCAGCGCCTTTCATTCTGTAGGTTGAATCAGCATTCGCAAAGTACTCATCAGCCTTATCGGGAGTGGGCATCTCTTTGATAAAGTCATCGATATGGCCCTGATAAAGATTCAGATCCAGAGTTACTTCTTCCCACTGTTGGGCATAGCCAAGCTCGGTCAGAGTGATACGTTCTGCATCGACCTGTGGCGGGATAAAAGAGGTACCTTCCAGGACTTTAAGATATTCACGGAACCCAGGAGTTCTGATGGCTGTACCATGCTGCAGCTTCCAGGTTTGATCCGGCTCCGGTGAATACACCAGTGCGGCCCGGTGATTAATATAATCTCCGAACCGTTCAAAGCTGTCGAAACGTGCTCCGTAGGTCAGACTGAGGTCTGGGCGGATCTCCCAGATATCCTGGGCAAAGGCAGCAAAGTCGTTGTTACTGATGCCCGGTTCCGATAACAGGTTTCCGGTTTCCGGGGGGCTGAGAAAACCTCTTGCGAAATGAAAGCTGCGTGTGTAATCGGTACGTTCAGCTTTTTCGTACTGCCAGCTTAAACCGGCCGCAAGGGTGTGATTGTTTATTTGTTGAATACCGGTGAGCGAAAGACCCGCCATAGTACCATTCTGATACTCTTCATAACCGGGTCTCTGGGTCGTCTGTTCCAACTCATATTCGCGGATATTATCTTTCTGATAATACGCAGTGGCTTCTACTCTGCCCTTCTCGATCGTGCCATATTCGTAGCGGGCAGAAAGATTGAGATAGTCTGAGTCAACATATCCATCCTGAGTATTGGGTATGTTCAGGAAAGGCGTTTCTTCGCGATTGTAATCAGCCTTAAGAGTCAGTGTGTCCAGTGGACGGTATTTGATAATAATGTTGCTATAGTCTTCATTCACGGGCTGTAATACATCGCCGCCGATGAAACTCTTGCGGTCTTCACTGAAGGGAGCGTCCTGGTCCAGATGACTGCCAAACAGTTGCAGCTTTTCACTGTTATAAAAGCTGGTGACTTTCTTGCGTTGGTGATTGCCCGCTTCCAGTGAGGCTTCCACTATCGGGCCCTGGGAGAAGTCCCGCGTTGTAATCGAGATAATGCCGGCAAAGGCATTGGCGCCATAAAGGCTTGAAGCCGGTCCCAGGATTACCTCTACCTTATCGATATATTCCAGCGGCAGATTTTCCCCGAGGGAAAAATGGCTGTAGTAGAGGTGACGGACCCTCACGCCATCAACGATCAGCACCATTTTGTCGTTGTATCTGTTCAGAATACCTCTGGACCAGATGGAACGATGGCGCTTGCGGTACTGATTGAGCTGAAGACCGGGAACAAACTGCAAAAGATCATCCAGACGTCTTACACCGAAACGCTTGAAATCTTTTCGTTCGAATGTGTGAACTGTACCGGGGGCTTTCTGGAGTTGAGTCGGGACAAGTGATGCCGAGGTGAATACCTCCAGGGCAACCAGCTCTTTGAGTGATAATTCGCTTAAATCAGGTGTTTCAGCCCGGGCAGAAGAGCCAAACATTATAGCGATAGAACAGCACGTAATCGCGGCCGTTTTTCTGGCTGACATAGACTCCCCTGTGTTCAATGCTACTGATACATCTGAAGCAGCACAGTCCTTTACCAAAGTTGTCCATTACAGCCCGGAACAGTATTCCGCTTGGTAGTTACTACTCGATCTTTGAATATAACTAATCTGTCTTGCAGATTAACTCAACCTTTTTATGGGGTTATTCACCCAGTTTGGGCAATTAGCTACGAAATCAGGCAATTAAATATCGCTATCTGCGTCTGGCCAGTGCATTGAAGGACTCTTTGAACGGTACTAAATAGAGACCTTTCAGGGTCTGTTCCCCGGCGGTTACCTTGTCTGATACGCCGAATTTCAGCTCTGTTTCCGGCTCTGACAGAGTCAGACTGCCGCCTATGCGGTCCCAGATGGCCAGTACTGCACCGAAGTTACGATCAAAGTGGCGGGGCAGAGTTGAGTGGTGAATCTGATGCTGAGCCGGCGAGATCAGGATTTTCTCCAGCCACGGCCAGTAGTGAATAGCGACATGAGAGTGGCGCAGATTTGATCCGGCCACATTAAAGACAAAGACGAAAATGTTCACCCCGAGCACAGTGACCAGATCCACCTGATCACCAAACAGGAACAGGAACAGACCGATACTGATAGCCTGTACGCAAACGCTGCGCAGGCCAAACAGAATACCTTCCACCGGATGAGTGCGCAGTACCGTGAACGGGGTCATGGTGCGGGCGGAGTGATGTACTTTGTGAAATGCCCACAACGCCGGTATCCGGTGCATGATCATATGCACAAAGTAGCGGGCGAAGTCGTCCAGCAGAAAGAAAAACAGGGTAAAACAGATCGCAACACCCCAGTCAGGCAAAAGGCTGGCGGGCAGGGGGCGGCTGCCGAACAGCTCGTAGAGCTGGAGAAAAATTGCGGTTGCTAATGCGGTCTGGGTAAACAGTGCCGGTGCAATACCGAGCATAAAGGCGCGGTTGATGAGCAGGATCTTATAGTCTGCACGAGCTGATTCCGACCACCAGACTGATGGGCTCAGTATGTTTCTGAGTTGTTCTGTCCAGCTACCCCGGGTACGCCACTTCAGCCAGATCAGTCCGATTAGCCCGGCCAGCAGCAGGTAGCCCCAGAAAACCCGCTTACGAGGGCTCAGCAGGGTTTCACTGATTGACTGGTAGTAGTCGGTAAGAAACGTTTCAAACATCATAAAACAGAAAAACCAGCACTGTTGTGACAGTGCTGGTTCCGGATCATTTCAGGGCCGGTAATTGCCCCATCTGATCAGTCGTTTTCAGCTTCAGCTGCTTTTGCACCCAGTTTCTCAACCAGGTTGTCCAGGCTTGCCAGCACGTCTTTACTGCGTGCTTCAACGCCAAACTCATCAACCATCAGTTGCTGAACTTTCAGCATCTGCAGCATGTACTCATCCAGAGATACGGTGTTGCTTTGCTGGTAGTTGCCGTCAGCGTCGATGCCGGTGATCTGAGTGTTACCGATCATTACCGGACTGAAGCCGATCAGGCGATCCAGTTGTACGCCAGCTGCGCCCAGATCTTTGCCGCTGACCTGCATTGCCATAGCAAAGCCTTTCAGCTCGCCCCAGTGCTTAGCGTATTTGCGGACAATTTTACCGACATCTTCACCGGACTCCAGCGCTGCATTCAGTGCTTCGATATCCTTGTATGTAGAACCAGCGTACTTAAATACCGCCTCGGCCAGTACTTTTTCCCAGTTATCGGCGATAACTGCAGCGTATTCACGCAGTTTAGCGCGCTCAGAATCGCTCAGCGCTTTACCATCAGCGTCGCTGATCAGCTGACGACCATCGACAAATGCCTGAGTGATGGTGTGCAGGTAGTTGGTTTTGCCACCCTTATCCGCTGCTGCAGCGTAGTAAGCATGGGCATAAGCCATTTCAGTGTACAGGCTGACTTTGCCGTCGCCGTCTTTATCCGCTGCTTGCAGGTCCTTGCCTTTGGCAATGTTGTAAACCTGAGCAGGAGTCAGCTCAAGCGTGTGTGCAGGTGCACCGAAGTAACCAAATGCTTCGTCCCATACGTGCTCTTTACCGGTGTATGGCTTGCCGTCTTTGTAAGCTTTGTTGTTTGGCTTAGTGTCTGCAGCCAGTTTCTCGTCCAGGTAGTTATCCACAGCCTGATTGTAGAACACTGCGCCCATGGTGAATTTGCTGACCAGCTGAACGTAGTCCAGGCCGTGCAGTTTGTCATAGCCTTTTTCAGACGCCGCCGCTTTTTCCAGCATAAATGCCAGTACTTCCTGACCGGTCATGCTGCCAGGCCAGCCGGATACTGCGCCTTTGTACGCTTTACCCGCCAGATTTTTACCTTTGGACAGCTGATCCACTTCTGTTTGCAGTACCGGGAAGCCATCTTTAGAGCGTGGGTCGATGATTGCACGACCGGCGTCTTTGCCAGCGAAATAGGCGTTCAGTTTCGCCAGTTGTTCTGCACTGCCGCTGCCGTCGGATGAACCTACCAGTTTCTTCAGTGAGTTGTGCAGCGTGTGGCGTGCCATCTGGCCGGTGTAAGCAACAGAGTACTCAGCGTTGCCCTGATAGCCTTTTACCGTGACCGGGAAATCAGCGTAACTTTTACCTTCAGCCTGTACAAATGTAGCGACAGACGCCAGCGCTACTGCAGAAACGATTTTTTTCAGTTGCATCTTAGTTCTCAACCTTTAACAGCAAGTGGTTCAGTTGGCCTGTCAGTATCGGAAAAAACAGGCCCCGAAGTTTGTTGGGTCAAGACGGTATCATAGTTAAATTACGAATACTACTGAGAAACATTCTCATTATATGAATAAGAATAGATCTTATTGACATGGATCATGGCTAATTTGCCCGCAGCTGGTTAGTGCTGCAGTAATCGCGACAGCTCAGTATCCGGCATGGGTTTATGGAACAGATAGCCCTGAAAGTTATTGCAGCCCATCTGAGTCAGTTCCATCAGTTGAGCGTCAGTCTCAACCCCCTCGACTATACAATCGATACCCAGTACCTGACTCATGGCGATGATGGCCTGGATAATGGCTTTATTGCGTTCGGAGTTATTCAGATCATTAACGAAGGAGCGATCGATCTTAATCTCGTCGATATCCAGATCTTTGAGATAGCTCAGCGAGGAGTAGCCGATACCGAAGTCATCCAGAGAGATCTGGAAGCCTAATTCTTTAAGCTGACTGGTATTACTGATGGAGCGCTCAATATCCGACATCAGCACGTCCTCAGTGATCTCCAGCTTGATGCGGGCCGGGTCGATGCTGAGATTGCCGGTAATATGTTTCAGGGTTTCCGGCAGGTAGCTTTCCTGCAGCTGAGTGGCGGACAGGTTCACCGACAGCATCAAATCCGGATCGATCAGCTGCAGGGCTTTAAACCGTTCCAGAGAGGTCTGGAAAATCAGCACGCTTAGTTCATGGATCAGTCCGGTTTCCTCCGCGATACGGATAAATTTCTGGGGCGGAACCGGACCGATGATCGGATCGTGCCAGCGGGCCAGTGCTTCGAGCCCGGTAATTGTGCCTTCCGGCTGGTGGATCTGAGGCTGGAAGTGAACATCGATCTGCTGCGCCTTGATAGCGATGCGCAGACGGTTTTCAATCTCCATGCTCTCCATCAGTTCTTCATGATGCGAAGGGGAGAAGATCTCGAAGCGATTCTTGCCCAGTTTCTTGGACTGGAACATGGCGATATCCGCGTTGCGGATCAGCTCCGAGGTGCTGCGGGCATCATCACCATGGATGCTGACGCCCATGCTGGCGGTAATGCTCAGTTCCCGACCGCCGATAATGAACGGTTGCTTGAGTTGATACAGGTGCTTGTTGCAGAACTGCTCGACCCCCTGGTGGCTGTCACTCACCTCAATCGCCATGATGAACTCATCACCACCCCAGCGAGCGATAATATCGCTGTCACGGCTGTGCTCCTTCAGGCGTTTTGCGATAGCGACCAGTAGCTGATCGCCGACCGGATGCCCCAGGCTGTCGTTGATCCGTTTGAAACCGTCAATATCGATGAAAATTACACACAGTTTTTTGCTGCGTGTCTGGCCGATCATTCGTTTCAGGTGATCGTTGAACAGAGCCCGGTTGGCCAGTGAGGTCAGGCCATCATAATAAGCGAGGGTCCGCAGCTTCTCTTTAACCAGCTCCTGGGCGGTAAATTCGGAAAACATGCCGATATAGTGGGTGGCTTTGCCGTGATCATCTTTTAATGAGGTGATGGAAAGCCATTCCAGATAGATGTCGCCATTCCGTTTCCGATTCCAGATTTCCCCCTGCCAGTAACCCTCTTTTTCCAGCACATCATACATCTCAGAGTAAAATTCAGGGCCCTGCTTACCGGAACTGAGCATGGCTGGCGAGCGCCCCAGCACTTCCTGGCTAGCGTAGCCTGTTACCTGTTCAAACGCGGGATTGATGTACTGAATCCGTTTATCAGTATCGGTCACCAGTACGCCGATGGGAGTGTTTTCCAGAATCCGTTCGGCAATGGTCAGTTTATTCTGTTCTGCCAGTTTGCGGGTAATGTCGCGGCCTGCCAGAAAGTAGTTACCGCCTGAACGATAGAGTTGCCATTCGATACAGCGGGGCTCACCTTTGTTATCGGTGTACCACTGTTCCAGATGGGCAGGATCGTAGCTGGCGAGCTGGCTGAATTGCTGACTCAGAGCCGTGATCTGCTGCCTGATAGCCGGCTCTCCCAGAGTGTTCTGCAGAGTTTGCAGGCCGTTATTGTGGTGATGAATACGGAATTGATTATCCAGTTCAGCGATCGCATAGGGTAGCCGGTCCAGTAACTGAGCGTGACGGCTGCGGTGCTGCTTCAGTTTCTGGCTGACTTTATACAGGCGTCGGGCCTGATACAGCTCAAAGACCAGCAGCAGAATCAACGCGAGCAGCAGACCAATCACCGCATCGTCCAGATGCATCAGGCGAACCTCAGGATACTCCTGCAGATACCCGGTGATCAGTCTGGCGGGCTGAAACAGTACCGAGGTCAGCGCCGCCGTGAGTAACACCGCGAGGGCGGTGGTCAGGCGATATATCTGTGTCAGGCTCATGGGTATTCCCTTCCTTGAACAGGCATCATTTTCCGTCTCTGACTATCAACTGTGCTGTCGGGCCCAGAACTGGCTGGAGAGTTCTGAGAAGCCCTGGGATACTGATAGCATCTGGGCACTGGTCATCGAACTCTGCTCTACCGCTTCCAGGTTCTGTTCAGACATATCCCGGATGCTGTAAACGCTGCGGTTGATCTCATCAGCCACCGCTCCCTGTTGCTCAACCGCCGCGGCGATCTGGGTATTCATATTGCTGATCATCTCGATGGCACTGTAGATAGAATCCAGTGCGCTGACGGTGATGCTGTTCTGCTGCACACAGGTTTCCGTTTGCTGTTGTCCCTGCTGCATGGCGACGACCGCTTTGGAGGTGCTGGACTGCAGCCTCTCAATCATCTCCCGGATCTCATCGGTGGAGGTCTGGGTCCGGTTGGCCAGCATTCTGACCTCGTCGGCAACCACGGCAAAGCCCCGGCCGGCATCGCCGGCGCGGGCCGCTTCGATTGCGGCATTGAGTGCCAGCAGATTGGTCTGTTCGGCAATTTCGCCGATCACGTCGAGAATCTTATTGATACTGTTACTGCTCTCTTCAACATCGGCAATGATGGCAACCGCCTGTTCGATCTCCTGTTTAAGTTCCTGAATCGAGCGTCGGCTCTGATCCACCACATCCTTACCCTGGGTTACTTCACTGAGACCGCTGGCAGCGGCGTCGGAGCTGCTCTGAGCATTCCCTGCCACTTCCTGAATACTGGCGGACATCTGGTTCACTGCCGCAGCGACCTGATCGGTTTCTGCAAATTGCTGGCGGACACCGGATTCTGACTGGCTGACTGCTGAACTCAGTTCGGCAGAGCCACTGGTCAGGGTTTGTGCCGAATCGGCGATCCGTCCGACCAGACCGCCGGTTTCTGAGCGCAGCATCTTCATGGCCAGCTGAATCTGTCCGATGTCATCACTGCGGCCGGTATAGATGTAGCGCGCGACCGGGTTATCGATCACCGCTTCCGATTGTCTGGCCAGCTGGCGGTAGGGGGACATCAGGTACCAGGCTGTAAGACCGCTGATGATCAGTGTGGCAGTGAATAGCAGCAGTGGTGTGAGTGGCAGGGAGAGGAGTTGGCTGGCGAGAAGCAGAGAGATGATTCCGGGGAGAGCGATGGCGCAGAGCAGCTGTGCTGAAAGGCCGGGGGTTTTGCGTATCTTTCGGGGTGATTTTCCGGCCATCAGGTCCGGGTAGATCGTTTCTGCCCGGTTAACGCAGACCCGTTCGGGTTTACGCCGTACCGACTGATACTCGGCTATTTCCCCGTTCCGTTCTATCGGCGTGACGTAGGCATCGACCCAGTAGTGATCGCCATTCTTACAGCGGTTTTTGACGATCCCCATCCAGGACTGGCCGCTTTTGACTGTGGACCAGAGGTCGGCAAATGCGGCGGGTGGCATATCCGGGTGACGCACCACATTATGGTTTCTGCCGAGTAATTCCTCTTCATCAAACCCGCTGAGGGTAATGAAGTCCTGATTGACGTAGGTAACCGCGCCCTTGGCATTGGTGGTCGACAGAATATTGAGCTGACTGTCGTAATCCACTTCCTGCTGGGTAACGGGTAGGTTTGTTTTCATCCTGCCCTCGAACTGTCTGCTGGTACTGTTTGCCTCTGCAACTACTGATTGAAGAGGTATTAATTATTATCAATTACTATCAAATCTATCATTATTTGATCTGGGTTAAATAACCCTATACTCAAAATGGGTAATGCCGCTTGACAGTTTTGGTCGTTATTCTCTTTGGCTACGTCTCAATCTGACGTCTGATTTTCTTCGAAAGTGAGGTTGGCGATGTCAAACAGCTGGCAGCTGGAATGACCAGAACTCAGGGAATGTTGTGATCCTGTATGGGGCAGCAGTGGCAGCTCGATCCAGAATGTAGCGCCTTTTCCCGGCTCGCTGGTGACGCCGATTGTGCCGTCCATCAGCTCGATCAGCTGATGGCAGATGGCCAGTCCGATACCGGTCCCGGAGTACGGATTGCTATGTTGCTGCAGACGTTTATAGGGCTGGAAAATAGACTCAAGCTGATGGGGTGAGATACCCGGGCCGTTATCGCTGACTTCTATTCGCAGAGCGTTGCCGGGCAATAACTCTGATTTAAGCGTTACGTTGCCGCCGTTCTGGGTATACAACAGGGCGTTACTGAGCAGATTCAGCAGTACCTGCTTCAGACGCAGCCGATCAGTCGTCAGATGCCGGGCTATGAGACCACTCTGATCAATGCTGATCTGTTTTTCCCGGCCAGATGGTGCAGCAGCTCGCGGCACTCTTTCATCACTGTGTGCAGGTCCGTCCGGGCATAAGATAGATTGACCTTACCGGCTTCGATACGGGACAGGTCGAGAATGCTGTTGATTACATCCAGCAGATGCCGGCCGGCTCCCAGAATTGCCTGTACCTGCTCCTGCTGGGGGGTGTTCAGTTGTGGATCCTGCTCCAGGAGCTGGGCAAATCCCAGCACCGAATTAAGCGGTGTGCGCAGCTCGTGGCCGAAACGTGACAGGAACTCCGATTTAGCCAGGCTGGCCTGCATGGCTGCATCGCGATCCGCCGATAGCGCCTGATGAACCTCTACTTCGTGGGAGATGTCTGCAAAGGTGGTGAACAGATGGGTGATCTCACCCGCTTCATTGCGGATCGGCCCGAACAGGTTGGCCGCAGTAAACTCCGAGCCGTCCTTGCGCTGGCGGGTAGTGATGCCCTGCCAGGGCTGTTCTGCCGCCAGTAACTGATGAGTAAGATGGCGGGCAGTCGTCTGATCGTTGCACATCAGCTCACTGCAGTGACGGCCGGTCACTTCTGCTGCTGAGTAGCCCATAACCCGTTGATAAGCAGGGTTGGTGAACAGAATGTAGCCTTCGGCGTCACTGATGGCCATGCAGTGCTCGCTAGCATAGAACAGCTGCTGGAACAGCGGTGAGTCGATCTCGTTCTTAACCTCGGGCTGGGCTTCACCGACAGCTTCCTGCAGAATCCCCTGCAGTTGCGCCGGACGATTCTGTTCGTCATGTATCGGAAAGCCGGTGACAGCCACTCTGAGGGTCTTGTGGTCAGACAGCTGCAGGCCGAAAACAAGACTGAACGGCTGTTGTGAACGGATTGACTGACCAATGGCCTGAATGGTTGGCAGGCGGTCAGCCGGAACCACCATACGATAAATATCGTGCAGGTGTTCCGGCAGTGGTTCTGTTGCACTGTCCAGTAATCGTAGCGCGCGGCTGGACCAGTAGATCCGGCCATTCTTCAGATCGCAGTGCCAGGGGGCGGCATGGGTCTGATCGATCTGAAACAGTTCCGTCAATTGCTGCAGTCTGAGCCGGTCATGTTGCAGGGCGGAGATGTCGGAGCTGATACAGACATAGCTGTCCACCTGGCCGAAAGCGTTGGCTATCGGGAACATGCGTGTACTGATCCAGTACAGGCCACCCTGTTTATTCCGGTTGCAGACAACGCCATGCCAGACCTTGCCCAGAGAGAGGCGTTGCCACATGCTTTTGAAGAAGGTGGCCGGATGCAGATCCGATTTGATAATCCGGTGAGTCTGGCCCAGCAGCTCCGGCTCTGTATAGCCGCTGATACTGCAGAACCGGGCGTTGGCCTGAGTAAGTTTGCCAGCCCGGTTAGTGCGGCTGATAATCGCGCTTTCTCCCAACACCTGCAGCAGTTGTTCAATGCGACTGAAGTAGGCCCGGTTACGATCCTGTATCGTCTTCTGCCGGTCGCTTTTCTGCTGCTGCAGCCACTGGGTCAGTTGGGTCATGCCACTCCGGGGGATAACCCGGATGACCTCTGGCAGGTGGCTGGAGATCAGTTTGTCTGTCTCTGTAAGAGCGATAATCGCAGCATCGATCTTGCCAAGTTGATGCAGCGTCAGCTTAAGCTGCATCAGTCCGGCGCTGTCCTGAGCAATGATCAGCTCCGGGGTAAAACTTGCCAGGCATTGTCTGAGAGAACTGCCCGGTGAATGATAGAGCACGTTATAGTCCTGCTCGCGGAGTATTGCACCCAGTTGATTCTGCTGCTCATCAGCGCTGGTCAGCACCAGCGCAATGGGCTTACGGCCTGAGTGTTTCAGTGGCAGATAATCCAGCAGTGGTCGTTCAAACGCCTGTGGCAGCAGAATATCGATACCCAGCTGCAGCCATTGCATCAGACAGCTTTCTTCCGTTTCCGGTGCGCTGACGCCAACCCAGCCAGCATGGCCCTGCAGCCGCTCGCGGAGTGTCGTCTGGTCGCACTGACTCAATGCGTCAAGCCATTCGATCTGACTGACGATCATCGCCGAATTCAGTGATTCCTCTGTCAGGTCGTCGACAGAGTGACAGTGTCGGACAGGCAGATCAGGTAGCAGGGTGTGCAGGAAAGTGCTCTGAGGAGCAGAGAGAAACTCGCCGAAGAGTACCAGGTGACTGACTTTCATACTTCTTAACTCGATATGCCAGCGCTACAGGGTAGAGCACTCTGAAATCCACAGTAGATATTATAGAGGGCTCTTTTTATCACTCTTTATCAATTAAGGTAAATAGTGTCTCTTTATTGATACGCTTATGGGTGTTGAGTGTAAAGTAATCCTGGCAGGAATGCGCATTGTCTTGATTTATGACAAGGGTTTGCCACTGATCATTTTCTGGTTACGACAGCCGTGTCGGATATCAGCAATTCTGCGGCTGAACGGTCATCGGTTTACAGGGTGCTGATAACCGTTTTGAGCTGGTGTGCAAACAGGTTCAGATCCAGCGGCTTATAGAGTACTGCCGACACAAAGTCGGGGATGGTTGGCAGTTGCTTCAGCTCAGCTTCGCTGTATGCGGTGGTGATCAGAATGGCAGGCTTTTCATCGCCCAGTTGTTGTTGAATAGCGGCCAGCATCTGAAAACCATCCATGTTTGGCATCTGCAGATCGGTAATCAGAATGTCCGGTGTCTGTCGGCCCAGCGCAATCAGGGCCTCATAGCCATCAGCGGCTTCGGCAATCTCTGCATCAGGATTGGCGGTGAGAACAAACTGCCGCAGCAGTCTGGCGTCGGATTTACTGTCTTCGACCAGCAGGATACGTGGGGCTGTGGGGGCTTCAGAGGCGGTATCTGAGAGGGTATTTCCGCTGTCCAGCAAGGCATTGACGGATTCTTTACTGAGGCGACGGTGTCCACCGTTGGTTTTCCATGAGTCTATCTGACCATTTTCAACCCATAGCTGCACGGTGCGTATGCATACGCCGAGTAGTTGTGCTGCCTGTCCGGTGGTGTAGTAATTCCTCATGGGCTGCCTGTCCTGATCTGGAGTTGTTATGCATGGGCGGCCAGTTATTACTGTTTTTCAGTAATCTGATAAAAAGTAATAACTGCACACGATACCACAGCGGCAGAAAAGGGGAATCATTATCAGTCAGGTTTCGACTATTGAAGTAAAGCCCGGTGCTTTCGAGGAGACCGGGCTTCCGTAATTGGCAGGGGGGGACGGCAGTTATCGCACCGGCTCGGCGCTGACCAGTTTATGGCGCACCAGATCATAGGCCCAGTTAAACAGGATGGCATAGATCAGGAAGAACAGGATTGCGCCCAGATCCAGCATCAGTGCGGTGAAAAAATCGACCTCCAGTACCCACATCATCATGGGCAGAGTGACCACGATCAGACCTGCTTCGAAGGCGATACCATGACCGATGCGCATCCACAGGCTGCGATTGATCCGGTCATCACCGAAGATCCGGTCAAAGCCCAGATTGAACAGATAGTTCCAGCCCATGGCAATCAGCGACAGGCTGACCGCCAGCCCGGTGAGCGAGAAAGGGTCATGCTCTGACAGTAACAGGATCGCCAGCCCGGCCATCAGCACCAGGGCGACCAGCTCAAACAGTACCATATGGAAAATACGTTCACGTACCTGCATATCCAACATCCGAATCAGTTTTATCAGATCGCTATGGTATCTTTATTTGTGATGTATAAAAGATAATAACCATTAGAGATAGTGATATGTATAACCTGGAACAGCTACGGATGTTTGTTGTCGCGGTGGAGTCCGGTTCGTTCTCTGCCTGTGCCCGCAAGCTGGGTAAGGTGCAGTCGGCCATCAGTCAGGGAATCGCCAATCTGGAGATTGATCTGAATGTTCAGCTGTTTGACCGGAGTACCCGTAAGCCTGGGTTAACAGAAGATGGGCAGCGGTTGTTCGGTTATGCGCAGGCTATCCTGCGCCAGACTGAAGAATTGAACAGTGCCGTGGCAGCCATCGCCCGTCAGGAAGAAGGATTGATCCGGCTGGCTGTGGACAGCGTGCTGATGATGCCCTCATTCACTGGGATTCTGCAGCGTTTCAGTGATCAGTTTCCGGCGACTTCGCTGGAAGTTTTTACGCTACCCAGTATCGATATTCCCGCCCGAATCGCGTCCGGGCAGGCGGATCTGGGGCTGATGCAGGCCCATATAGAGTTCAAACATGATGTCGAGCACGGCTATATCGGAGGGCTGCCATTTCACACCGTCTGTTCACCAGAGCATCCGCTGGCCGGACAGGAGGTGATCCGGGCCCCGGATCTTTCACCGCATCGTCAGTTACTGCTTAAAGGGGAATCCGGTCTGTCTGAAGATCCGGTGCCGAAACTGTCGGCAGATATCTGGTATACCAACGATATCAACACGCTGATTGATATGACCTGTCAGGGGATCGGCTGGACTTTTCTGCCGGACCATCAGGTGACAAGGCTGGTTAAAGCCGGACGCCTGAAGCAACTGGTAACCAGCTTCGACCATAAACCCTGGAACGTTCCGGTGGAGCTTATAAAAGCTAAAAACCATACGGTGGGACCGGCTCAGAGCTGGCTCTATGATCAGTTCGTAGAATATCTGTTAACGACATCCTGATGTCTCTTAGCGGCATCAGGATGTCGCTTTCGGTATCTTTTGTTGACTTCAATACTGGATTACTGGACATCAGTGGAGTATGAAAAATAAACAGTCTAGGGTTAGTTATATAGTTAGGGCCGGTTAAGGCTTGCTCAGAGCCGCAGACCGGACACTTAAGCTCGTCTTTTAAAGCAGGGATGAAATCTGTTTCCTGAACGTTAGTCCGGAGAAGAATAATGGCGAAGTTTCCGCAAAAAGCGAAAGTGGTAATCATTGGTCAGGGCGGCATTGTCGGTGCGTCCGTGGTGCATCATCTGATCGAACGTGGCTGGGATGATATTGTCGGTATCGATAAATCAGCCATTCCTACCGATATCGGTTCCACCGCTCACGCATCTGATTTCTGTTTCAACACCATGCACGATCAGATGACCATCTTTACCACCAAGTACAGTATCGATTTCTTTGAAAAGATGGGCCGTTATGAGCGCATCGGTGGTATCGAAGTGGCCCGTAAGGGTGACGATGAGCGAATGGAAGAGCTCAAGCGACGAGTGTCCTCAGGTAAAGCGTTTGGTAACCGGGTAGAGATGATCAGTACGGCGGAAGCAAAAGAGAAGTTCCCGCTGATCGAAGAGGATGTTATTCAGGGCGCCCTATGGGATCCGGATGCCGGCCTTGTAGTACCTCGCTCTCAGGCCGTTTCCGGTGAGCTGGTGGATATGGCGGTAGCAACCGGTAAGTTGCAGACCTTTGCTAACACGCCCTGTACTGGTTTGAAGATTGAAGATGGCCGCATTAAAGGGGTGGAGACACCACGGGGTCTGATCGAAGCAGAATACGTGGTGGTTTGTGCCGGTCTGTGGGGCCGCCTGATCGCGGAAATGGCGGGTGAAGATCTGCCGATTATGCCGGTGGACCACCCGCTGACCTTCTTCAAACCGTTTGATGAGTTTGCCAATACCAGGAAAGAGATCGGCTATCCGTTGCTGCGTGACCAGGGTAACTCCGCCTATATGCGTGATACCGGTGACCCGAAAACCTCCGAAGGTGGTCAGCTGGAATGGGGTTACTACGAAGAGCGTGAACCGCGCCTGTGTCACCCCAAAGATATTCTCGAAAAAGAGGAAGCCCGTCTGTCGCCATCACAGCGTGATCTGGAGCTGGAAGAGGTCATCGATCCGCTGGAGCGGGCAATCGAGCTGACTCCGATTCTGGGCGAGCTGGGCTATGACGAAAAGTACTCTTTCAACGGTCTACTGCAGGTCACTACCGACGGTGGTCCGTCGGTGGGTGAATCCGCTAAGGTCCGTGGTCTATGGTATGCCGAAGCGATCTGGGTAAAAGACGGTCCGGGTATCGGTAAGGTGGTTGCCGACTGGATGACCGACGGTGTCACCGAATTTGACCACTCCAGCATCGACGTATCCCGCTTCTATCCGTTCCAGCTGGAAAAACAGTTTATCCACGACCGCTGCTACGAGTCGGCGTTCAAGATCTATAACCCGCCTGTGCATAACCGCGAGCCTTTCTCCAAAGGCCGTGATCTGCACCGCAGCCCTTTCTGGGAACGTGAGAACGAGCTGGGTGGTTACTTTATGGAAGCCGCTGGCTGGGAACGTGCCCACGGTTACGCCAGCAACGAACACCTGCTGGAAGAGTACGGCGATAAGATCCCGGTACGGGAAGCGGAGTGGGATAACCGTCACTTCTGGCGTGTGTCTAACGCTGAGCACCTGAAGATGTCCGAAGACGTGGGCATGGTGAACCTCTGTCACTTTGCGATCTACGATGTCACAGGTCCTGATGCGGCGGATCTGATGGAATATCTCTGCGTTGCTAAAGTGGCGGGCGATACGCCAAACGGTAAAGGTATCTACACCCACTTCCTGGATAACCAGGGTAATGTCCGCGCTGACCTGACAGTCCTGCGTCTGGCTGAAGACCACTTCCGTGTAATCGATGGTGGTGATGCCGGTAACCGTGACTTCGTGTGGATGAAGCGTATGGCGGAAGATAAAGGCTTCGGTAACGTCACCATTGAAGATCGCCGCACCGACTTCGGTTGTATCGGCCTCTGGGGTCCGAATGCCCGTACCACGCTGGAGAAGCTGGTTGATGATCCGGCTGGCCTGAGCAATGAAAACTTCCCGTTTGCTGCAGTAAAAGATATTACCGTGGCGGGCGTAACCATCTCTGCTTTCCGTATTTCCTATGTGGGTGAGCAGGGCTGGGAGCTGCACTTTAAACTGGATGAAGGCCTGGCCGTATGGGATGCCTTGTACGCGGCAGGTGTAACACCGATCGGTATTGAAACCTATGCCAATAGCCGTCGTCTCGAGAAGAGCCTGCGTCTGCAGAACGCCGATCTGTTGACCGAGTACAACCTGGTTGAATCCGGTCTGGAGCGTCGTGTTGTTAAAGCCGCCGACTTCCACGGTAAAGAGCCGTATGTGGCAATGCGTGAGCGCGAACAGCAGCCAGCTTACCTGTGTACCCTGACGATGGTGGAGAACACCGATAAGAATGGTGTAGCCCGTTACCCTGTGGGTATCTGTCCAATCGTTGATCCGACCACAGGCGAGACCCTGATCGACTCTGCAGGTCGTCGCTCCTATACCAGCAGTATCTGTTATGGTCCAAGCGTGGGTAAGAATATCGCGCTGGGTTACCTGCCAACAGAATACTGTGAAGTAGGCCGCGAACTGCAGATTGAATACTTCGATGAGCCATACAAGGTGGTAGTGGAAACTATCGGCTGTGTCGGCCTGTATGATCCGGAGAACCTGAAGCCTAAGTCTTAAGACTTAATCCGATATCAAAAGGCATCCCTGAGTGATTGGGGATGCCTTTTTTGGTTATGGGGGTGTAAAGCTGTTGCTGTAGCGGATATAACAGCAGCTTCAGGTTATTGTGTCAGGGGATAAGTTGTTGAAGAGAAAGTTTGAGCTGAATATCGATGCGTTGGTGTTTATTGTTGTGCTGTTTGTCGCTTCTCTCGGAGGTAACGCAGTGCTGGCGAATATGTATTCTGAGGTGATTGAAGAGAATGTCCAGCTGCAGATGAAGGGGCAGGTTGATGATCTGAATCTGGTTTCTCAGAAGGCGTATATTCAGAAGCTTGAGCAGGAAGCTGCTTGTCAGCAATAGTACTGAGATTATTTCGGCTGAGCGGGATGATGATCATCCCTGCGGGCTTCGAAAGCAGGCTTTCTTGTCGCAACATGTGCTTTGGAGCACATGTTGTCGAACCACCGACACGAGGATTTTATATTCCTATGGAATATTCTTAACCAGCAAAGAATCAAACACTTAAGATACAGTCCCACTTATTAATGATACTAATTCGCCTACATCATACTTGTAAAGAGTCGCATTGATGTCACAGTTATGGTCCCTATATCATCATTAAGATCTTGCTACTGTTGCGCTGCAACAGTCATCCTAATCCAAGAGCTAAGGAATTGATCTTCTGAAATCCTTCTCCTATTTTCAGTTTATCTATAAAATACCGACATAGAAGGATATTAGTCATGCCATTGAAGGCATTCCTCTTACCCAAGTGCAATAAAGTTTCAATCATTTGGAAATACAATAGTGGAAAAACAAATTAACTCTTTTGCTTACGACGTACCCCCTATAACAGAAGCAATTATAGAGATACGTTTTAATAGAGCTCTAGAGAAAAAGGAACTTCCTAAGCTACTGAAAAAATTGGCATCGCACTATGATCACCAATCAGAGTTAGAGCATATGGATGTTTCCGTCGATCTTGGTGCTGATACAGTTAGAAAAACCAATACAGGCAAAAGATATCGCTTTGCATCCTCCGACCAAACAGAAGTGTGTATTCTGAGCGATGATCGTTTTCTTGTATCGCAGTTGGCGCCTTATTGTGGTTGGGCAGAATTCAAAGAGAGATTTGCTCGAGATTTTACTATTTGGAATGATTGTACATCTTATCGGCAGATTGTTCAGATCGGTGTCAGGTACCTCAATCGAATTGATCTACCGGTGGTTAATGGGGAAGTAGCGCACGAAGAGTACTTAAATGTGTACCCTTCATTACCTCCGATGATTGAATTAGTAGATCACTTTGCGACCCAAGCAGTAGTTTCTTTCCATGATTTAGGAGCTAGCTTGAGATTAAACTGCGGCTTAGTTAAGTCACCGATTGCTGATCACTTGTCTATTTTATTTGATCAAGATATTGTCAAAGACAAAGAATTACCTAATACAGACCTTGATGAAGTGTTAACAATATTAGAAAAAATAAGGATTCGAAAGAACGAAGTATTTGAAGCTTCTATTACTGACAAGTCACGGGAGTTGTTCAATGATAAGAAGTAATGCCCAAGTTAAGTTAAGAAATACATTGCCTGATATTTCAGGAAAAACTGAATCTGCATTATTCGAAGGCAGTCTTGATAGCAATTCAATTAATCCTTTCTGATCGTACAAAAAATTATTTCAGTGAAACAGAATGACCTTCTGATAAAGCCATAGAGGGTATTCAAGAATAAAGCTTCATTGTCACAAGAAATAATCAGTCAAGGACGCGAGCAGAATTTAGAAACTGTTTTATTTGATGCGTGTGCTAACATCAAAATTGCAACTTCAAGAGTCTCTATGCATTTGAATAAGGAGTGGCGAAAGACGTGCTTATTCAAGCAAATCGACTTAATTCATGATCCTATTGAATGGAAGATGAAGATAGCCCTATTCAATCAGCATCATTTAGCTAGTTTCTTAAAATGGTACATTTCTGACAAACCGTCAAAGCGCCTGGCATTGGTCTAAGCTCGACAGGTAATGTTATTGTTGCTTGGCTAGTAGAAAAAAATGTCCAGGCTAAGTATCGAATATCACATCTGATGAACAAGGGAAATGGGCTTTGACTGAGTACATTGAAGGCAAAGCTGAACGAGCATCTGGGGTTACCAATATTAATAGGCTGAAAAGTGTCCTAAGCCCATATGTAATAACAGAAGACATATATTAAGTATAAGAGAGCTGTAAATGGATTTACCTGACGATGACCACATAATTCGTTATGTGCCTCGTAAAAAACAATTACGCGATGAGCACGATAATATTATAGGTCTTTTGCCTCAAGCATTTGATGCTTAACAGATAATGAAAAAGAGCTTTCCGTATGCTGGGTTGAGTACTTTAAAAACGATGATCCAGTAAAAGATCTGGCCGACTCTGTAAAGCAGCATTTGAAAGTAGTATGAGGGTTAAAGCATCTAGCTGATATGCCAAATCAAATGTTAAAAAAGCTACTGAAGTATGTAAACAGAACGGTGGAGAGAATTTCAAAATCGTTCATGCACCGAGCAAAGCGAATTCTGAACAAGACTCACTCTTCGATTATTCGTTTACCACATAACGACTTAACTATAATGGAAGCATTAGCAGACGAAGCTTTTGAGATTGTATAAGGAGCATCAGCTTACAAGGCTTATGGAAAAGGAATGATCTTAAATTCCTTGGGAGAAATTAAGGCCCGGCGGGCTGCGAAAGCGAGCTTTCTTATCGTAAAATGTGCTTTGGGACACATTTTGTCGAACCACCTCGGTGATTCTCATCCAGCCTGCGAGCAGACATAAAAAGCCCCATTAGCATGCGAGGCTTACTGATTTCTGCTGAAGAGTGGTGCCCGGTTCTATGGGGTAGTAAGGCGGAATGATCTTAATTTCCTTTGGGGAAATTAAGCCCCTGCGGGCTTCGTAAGCGGAGCTTACTCGTCGCAAAATGTGCTTTGGAGCACATGTTGTCGAACCACATCGGTGATTCTCATCCAGCCTCCGAGCAGACACAAAAAAGCCCCGCACTCTCTAGTAGAGAATCGAGGCTTATTTATGTGGTGCCCGGAGGCGGAATCGAACCACCGACACGAGGATTTTCAATCCTCTGCTCTACCGACTGAGCTATCCGGGCAACAAAGAGGTGCGTATTAAACTGGTTTCGCAGTGGAGTGTCAACACGTAATTGTCGGATTTTTCTATTTTTTATTTCTCTCAGGGGCTATGGGGGCTTTGTCTGGTGTTTCACAGGTGATACAAAATCGGATTCATTTCCTGCGAATGTGTCCTTTATGGGCTACAGTTGACTTCAATGACACTCGAAAAAGAGCTAACGAAATAACAGAGATAGTGTGTTTACCCGCTGTGTGTGGGGGGAGTACAGCCCGGACGGCAGGTAGCTGAACACAGGGAGACCGGTGTGGATGAACAGCGCCAGAATTCTGATCGTCGTTGACGATCAGACTGTAGCGGTGCCGCTGCAGTCTGAATTGATTCAGGCCGGGCATCAGGTGGTTTCTGTGGTCGATAATGCAAGTGAATGTATTGGCTGTGTCCGTGACAGCGTTGTCGACATGGTCATCGTCGATATTGTCCGGGCCGATGTCAGCGGATGCTTTGATGTCATCACCGGGCTGAGGCAGTTCTCTGATGTTGCGGTTGTATATCTGACCGGCCACGATTCCGACGAGTTTATACGTCAGGCGGAAGTGACCCGACCAATTACTTATCTTCGCAGACCTTACAGCCCGAGAGAGCTGGATTTTCTGATTCGTATGACACTGGAGACCACCAGGCGTCATGAGAGCCTGCAGCGGAGTAAAGAAGAGGCTGAGGCTGATCTCTGGTATCAGGCGACCTTCGATAATATTACTGGGCTACCGACCCGCTCTCTGCTGCATGACCGTCTGAATCAGATTGTGGGTAAGTCGCAGCGACAAAACCGTCAGTACGTGCTGATGGTGATCGGACTGGATAACTTTAAGCGGGTTAATGAGAGCTATGGTGCCGCG
Source organism: uncultured Amphritea sp. (assembly GCA_963669425.2). Taxonomy (GTDB): domain Bacteria; phylum Pseudomonadota; class Gammaproteobacteria; order Pseudomonadales; family Balneatricaceae; genus Amphritea. The sequence continues at coordinate 924,286 of CAXXNC010000001.1, read as the reverse complement.
GTCGGTGATGAGGTGCTGTTTGAAGTCGGGCAGCGTATTTCCGATGTGGTACGGATCGGTGATACCGTGGCCCGGCTTACATGCGGATGTCTACGCGGTACTGATGGAACTGGAAGAGTCCAACCAGTACGTTATTAACAGTATTGCCGAAAAGATTCTTAAAGAGCTGGCTCTGTCCAATGGATGTGGCAGGGGATGAGATTATGCTCACCGCCAGCTGTGGCATCTCCATGTATCCGCAGGATAGTACTCAGAGTGAAGTGCTGCTGAACAACGCTGAATCGGCAATGTTTCAGGCGAAATCTGAAGATCTGCAGAACGTTTACCGCTATTACTCCCAGCAGATGACGATGCTTGCTTATGATTCCATGAAGATGGAGTCTGAGCTGCGCAGAGCGCTGGCACGGCTGGAATTTGAACTCTATTACCAGCCGCAGATCGATATTGTGGAAAACCGTATGATCGGTGCTGAAGCGCTGATTCGCTGGCATCATCCTGAGCGCGGTTTACTGCTGCCCGGTGAGTTTATCGAACTGGCGGAAGAGTCCGGCCTGATCATCCCGATCGGGGCCTGGGTGCTACGACAGGCCTGCCATCAGTTGAAGATCTGGCAGGATGAGAATCTGCCGCTGCAGCGTTTGTCGATCAACATCTCCAATGTTCAGTTCGGCGATCAGGAACTTATCCACAACATCCGCTCGATTATTGAAGATACCGGCTGTGACCCGCGACTGCTGGAGTTTGAGATTACTGAAAGTTGCCTGATGACCTCTCTGAGTGATTCCGCCCGGCGTTTGCAGGTACTGCGTGACCTGGGGGCTGGTGTGGTGGTGGATGATTTTGGCACAGGTTATTCCTCTCTCAGCTACCTGAAGCAATTACCGATCAGCAAGCTGAAAATTGACCGGTCATTTGTTGAGGACGTGCCGGGAGATGAAAATGATGCGGCGATTGTTCGTGCCATTATTGCGATGAGTGAGGGGCTGGGACTGGATGTGATCGCCGAGGGTGTGGAAACCGAAGCGCAGCTGGAATTCTTCCGCGCGGAGCGTTGTCGTCAGGTGCAGGGGTTTCTGTTTGCCCGGCCGATGAAAGCCGATAGCTTTGCAGGCTTTGCCCGGCAAACCCTGTTAAGGGCTATCAGGTAGATATTTCAGGCACAAAAAAGCCAGCATCTGAGCTGGCTTTTTTACTGCCTGAACGGCTTATTTGGAGGGCGGTACGTAGCCTTCGGCTTTTTCGTAATCGCCACCGTCCATGAACTTCTCCATCTCTTCCTGCAGGAATGTGCGGGTGGATGGGTCCATCATGTTCAGGTGCTTTTCGTTGATGATCATGGTCTGGTGATCGGTCCACTCAGCCCAGGCTTTTTTGGACACGGTATCAAAGATTGCCTGACCTTTAGGGCCCGGATACGGCGGACGGTCCAGACCTTCCAGTTCCTCTTTGTACTTACGGCACATTACGGTGCGGCTCATAGTCTTCTCCAGAATCAGCTCATTGTGTCAGCGACGTCAGCAGTTTCTTTACCGGTGCTGCGAGGCCGACCTTCTGTGGTTGGCGTAAGTTATACCAGAGTGTTGCAGGCTGTTCCATGACACAGTTTGCAGGGTTATTGTCTTTCAGGCTGATCTGCACCGGTGTGATATCCAGATGGAAGTGGCTGAAGGTGTGGCGCAATGGCTCCAGCGCCACGGCGGAGTCAGTATCCACTGGCAGACCGGTTTCCTGCTCGGCATCGCGCAGATCAGAGGTTTCCGGCAGGCTCCAGAGTCCGCCCCAGATACCGGTAGCAGGACGTTGTCGCAGCAGTATCAGACCTTCCTGATCACGGATCAGAAGCATCATGGTCTGCTTCACCGGCAGGGTTTTCTTTGGTCGCGATGCCGGCAGTTCCGAGGTGCGGCCTTCAGCGTGGGCCACGCAGCCCTGCTGAATCGGGCAGAGCAGGCAGGCGGGTTTGCTGCGGGTACAGAGCGTCGCCCCCATATCCATCATCGCCTGAGTGTAATCGCCAGCGCGCTCGTAAGGGGTGTTCTGTTCCGCGTAGTGCCACAGCTCTTTCATGGTCGCAGTGGTGCCTGGCCAGCCTTCTACACCGTAAAAGCGCGCCAGTACCCGTTTGACGTTGCCATCCAGAATGGCTGCCCGTTTGCCGGTCGAGATTGACAGAATCGCCCCGGCGGTGGATCGACCGATGCCGGGTAGCTGTTCCAGTTCATCCACGGACTCCGGGAACTGACCGCCAAAATCGTTTGCCACAATGACTGCTGTTTTGTGCAGATTGCGGGCGCGGGCGTAGTAACCCAGGCCGGTCCAGTGATGCAGGACATCATCCAGATCAGCTGCTGCCAGATCTTCTACGGTAGGGTAGTTATCGCGGAAGGTTTCAAAGTATGGGATCACCGTGGTTACCTGAGTCTGCTGCAGCATGATCTCAGATAACCAGGTGAAGTATGCCGTTTTTTCAGCCTGCCAGGGCAGGTCGTGGCGGCCGTGCTGATCGAACCAGTCCAGCACGGCGGAGGAGAATTGCGAAGGGGTCATCAGTTGCCGAACAGCCCCCGCAGCAGTTTCTTCGCGCCACTTTCCTCACCGTCTTTACCGCCGGTCAGTTTTTCACGAATTTTATTTTCCACAGCCTGTTTCGCTTTTTGTTTAAACAACTCGGTGATGACGCTGGTATCCGGACGGCACAGTTTCGCCGGATCATCGTCGAAGCTGCCTTTACAGTCGACCGGCCACTCCACACCTTCCAGGTTGTTGTTCACCGCGCAGGTTTCCTTGAACAGGTTCTGCTCGATGGTCAGGCCCAGACGGTAATCCATATTGGCTTGCGGAAGATCTACTTCACCGCGGCCTTTCACAGTCATCGCATCCAGAGTGGTGCGCAGGTCTTTGTTGGTCATCACACCGTTGGTGAACTTAAAGTTGCTGTTCAGGTTGGCAAACGGAGTTGAACGATCAACCTGCTCAGCATTGATACCCAGTGCGGCAACGTTATTAAAGCCCTGACAGATGGTCTGGGCGATATCGATACCCTTGATCTCACCGTCCGGCATTTTTACATTCGCGGTGCCGTTAAGGCTGTTGATAATTGAGTGTACAGACTCACCGCGAGCGGTCAGGCTGGCGTTGGTGCTGAAAGTACCGGTCAGGCGGTCTACCTCTGCGGCATCCATCAGCAGGTCACCGATCTGGATACCCTGAATGTTCTCTTTGATAGTCAGACGGGTTGGCGATTTGCGCACATCAATTACTGCCGAATTACGTACGGTACCGTTGTACATATCCGCATTGAACTTATTCACATTGACCAGACCGCCCTGAGCGGTTGTCTGCAGCGCCAGCTTGGTAATAGTCAGGTTGCTGACCAGCAGTTTATCCAGACCGAGAGTGACATCCATATTCAGGCCTTTAAGGGCCTCAACCGGGATAATGGGTTCTTTTGAATAACGTTCACCGCCTTTGCCAGAGGACGTGCTGCTGGCGCTGGCTTCGGACTCACTCTGCTCCGCTTTTGGTGGCATGTAACGATCGGCGTTCAGCTCGTCACCCTGCATGTTGAAGACGATTGCGCCATCGGCCAGATTCATCACAAAGGTGCCGTTGAAGGTAGTGTCATCCAGCTTCAGGGTCATCTTGTTCATACCCACGGTGTTCGCCGGGCCGCCCAGCTGGCCGTTAAAGCTGACTGCTTTGAGTACGGAGGGATCGGTGGTCGGAATCGTCGCCTGGCCCAGTGCACCGAGCAGCTCCTGCAGACTGAATATCGCCACATCCAGCTGACCGGTAATGGTCGGCTTGCTGAAGTCAGCAACCTTTACATTACCGCTGGCATTCAGGTTAGCAGCGCTCAGTTTCAGGTTGCTGATGGTGGCGGTCTGGCTTCCCAGATTGCTTTCGATATCGCCGTTCAGAGCAACCTTGACGGTCTTACCGTTGAACGGCTTGCCCGCCAGATCCAGCTGGCTGCTGAGGCCGCGGATATTGACGATCTGTTGCGCCAGGTCGAGGAAAAAGTCTGCCTTCATCTGCGTAGCAACGCTGATCTGCTGTTCGCCGTTCTGCGACTGTACCGCGCCGAAGCTGAGCTCCGCCGGGAAGTACGCGCCGGTCACCACTTTACCCGAGGTCATGGTGAAGTCGTTCAGTTTTATCTCACTGCCGGTGCTCTCATCGACATAGCTGATGTTACCGTTAGTGATGGCGATACTTTCGATATCCAGTGCCAGGGCCGCGCCGCCGCTGGCTTCAGCAGTCGAAGGTGTATTGTCTGCAGAACCGCTGTCCTGCGCTGCACCGCTCTCGTTGCTGGCAGCGCTACCGGATACTGCCCAGTTGGTGTCACCGGCTTTGGTTTTCACCAGATTCAGAGTCAGACCGTCGAGCACGATGCTGTTCATTTTGATATTGCCCGACAGTAGCGCAGGTAGCTCTACCGAGACCTGGGCCTGATTCAGCTCTGCCAGTTGCGGCTGGTCCGGATAATTGACGCTGATCTGATTGATCTCGATACCCAGCCATGGGAAGACCGACCAGCCCAGATCGCCGTTGATATTCAGTTCAATGCCTGTCTGTTCCAGCGCCAGCTTCCTGATTTCCGGCTTGTACTCATTGGGATCAAAAAACATCCCCAGCAGTACGCCGCCAGCGGCGACCACAACAACCAGCAGTAGGACTAATCCGCCGACAATTTTTAACAGAGCTTTCATGACGCCTCCTTGGAGCATGGATAAGCAAAACAGAGATAGCTGAATAGTAGCAGATTGATTCTGCCGACCAACCATTAACAGATGATTAATAGCGACTTTTCAATGGGTTGATCATACAAGCAATCGCCGCATATTGGTTGTATAATGGCCGTTTTCTGATGACTAATAACCCGACAGTCTGTGAATAGGTTCTGTAAGCCACAATCTCTGCAGGACATTCTTTGCCAAGGCTGCTAATACCACGGAGAGCATCATGGCTGAGCGTAAAGCCACCGTCACCCGTAACACGCTGGAAACCCAGATCACTGTATCTGTGAATCTGGACGGTACCGGCAAGTTGAACGTCGATACCGGCGTGCCATTTCTGGAGCACATGCTGGATCAGATCGCCCGTCATGGCCTGATCGATCTGGATATCAACGCCAAGGGAGACAACCATATTGATGATCACCACACCGTGGAGGATATCGGTATCACTCTGGGTCAGGCGTTTGCACAGGCGGTGGGCGATAAGAAAGGTATCCTGCGTTACGGTCACGCATACTGCCCGTTGGATGAAGCGCTGTCCCGCGTGGTGATCGACTTTTCCGGCCGTCCGGGTCTGGATATGAATGTCGAGTTCACCCGCGCCAATATCGGCCGCTTCGATACTCAGCTGTTCTGGGAGTTTTTCCAGGGCTTTGTAAACCACGCCGGTGTGACGCTGCACATTGATAACCTGAAAGGCTTCAATGCGCACCACCAGGCGGAAACGATCTTTAAAGCGTTCGGTCGTGCGGTACGTCACGCGCTGACCGTCGATCAGCGTGCTGCTGATCAGATGCCATCCACCAAGGGTACGCTGTAAATGAGCAGTATCGCGGTAATTGATTACGGTATGGGCAACCTGCACTCGGTTGCCAAAGCGCTGGAGCACGTTGCACCCAACGTTGAAGTAATGGTGACGGCTGATCCTCAGAAAGTCAGCGATGCTGATCGTGTATTGCTGCCGGGTGTCGGCGCGATTCGCGATTGTATGGCAGAGATCCGTCGACTCGGCGTGGATCAGGAAGTCGCTGATGCGATCGCTTCCGGTAAGCCGTTTCTGGGTATTTGCGTGGGCTATCAGGCGCTGATGCAGCACTCTCAGGAGAACGGTGGCGTTGACTGTCTGGCGCATTTTGACGGTGAAGTGAAATACTTCGGCGATGAACTGATTGAAACCAACGGTGAGCGCCTGAAAGTACCGCACATGGGCTGGAACGAAGTGCACCAGAGTCTGGATCACCCGTTGTGGGAAGGCATTGCCGATGGCAGCCGTTTCTACTTTGTCCACAGCTATTATGTTGATGCAGCAGAGAAAGCACTGGTGGCCGGTAACTGTCACTACGGTGTTGATTTCGATGTGGCGCTGGCGCGGGATAATGTCTTTGCGACTCAGTTCCACCCGGAGAAGAGCCACACCGTCGGCTTGCAGCTGTTGAAAAATTTTCTGCACTGGGATGGCAAATTCTAAGGAATGTTGTCTAACCCTGAGCAGTCATCAAAGAAAGAATAGGTAAAGTTATGGCGTTGGCTAAACGCATTATCCCCTGCCTCGACGTTGAAAACGGTCGGGTTGTAAAAGGGGTTCAGTTTGTTGATATCCGTGACGCCGGAGACCCGGTTGAAGTTGCTAAGCGCTACGATGAAGAAGGCGCAGACGAGATCACCTTCCTGGATATCACCGCGACCCATGAAGGCCGCGATACCATGGTGCATACCGTTGAACGTATGGCATCTCAGGTGTTTATCCCGCTGACAGTGGGTGGCGGTATCCGTACCTGTGATGATATCCGTACCATGCTTAATGCCGGTGCCGATAAGGTATCCATCAACAGTGCTGCGGTGTTCAATCCGGAGTTTGTCCGCGAAGCGGCTGAGCGTTTTGGCTCTCAGTGCATCGTGGTAGCGATTGATGCCAAGAAGGTATCCGGGGAAGGCGAGGAAGATAAGTGGGAGATCTTTACCCACGGTGGCCGTAAGCCAACCGGTATCGATGCGGTTGAGTGGGCTAAGAAGATGGTCGACTACGGTGCCGGTGAGATCCTGCTGACCTCTATGGATCAGGACGGTGTGAAGAACGGTTACGATCTGGGTGTGACCCGTGCCATCAGTGAAGCGGTTAACGTACCTGTAATCGCTTCTGGTGGTGTTGGTAATCTGGACCATCTGGTAGAAGGCTGTATTGAAGGTAAGGCTGATGCGGTACTAGCGGCATCAATCTTCCACTTCAATGAGTATTCTATTCCTGAAGCCAAGCAGTATATGAAAGAGCGTGGTATTGAGGTGCGTCTGTAAAGCCCCTCACCATGTTCGATATCAAAGCCTCGCACTGCGGGGCTTTTTTGTGCCTGACTGAAATTGAAATGGTTATTCATTTTCAACTGATGCATTATTTCAGGAAGCGAGTATCAACGAACAGGGAAATGGTATGAGGACGCTGGTTTTTGCAGCTTTACTCAGTGGCAGCAGTTCGCTGCTGGCAGCGACCAGTGTGGTGGTGCAGCCGCTGCATCAGTTACTGGTTAAGACGCCGATGAGTGCACCGGCACAGGTGATCAATGATGACCATGCGCAGATCAGCGCACAGCTTTCGGCACGGGTAACTGAGATTCTGGTGCGGGTCGGTGACCGTGTGGCTGCGGATCAGCCGTTGGTGATGCTCGACTGTCGTGATTACGATCTGGCCGCTCAGCGGGCGCAGAGCAGTCTCGGTGCTCTGCAGGCGCAGATCAGGTTGGCCCGACAGCAACTGAACCGGGCGGAAAGGCTGGTTAAACAGAACAGCGCTTCGAAAGAACTGCGGGATCAGCGCCGGGCTGAGCTGGATAGCTTACAGGCGCAATCGGCGGGTGCTCGGGCAGGTGTCAGTGAAGCAGAGCTGGCCCAGTCCCGCTGCAGCGTGACAGCACCCTTTGCCGGTGTAGTGACTGAGCGGTCCGTCAGCCAGGGTAATCTGGTTACGCCGGGAGCGCCGTTGCTTAAACTGCTGGGCAGTGATCAGAGTGAGGTTAGTGCTGCCCTGACCGCACAGCAGGCCGCCAGCTTGCAGCAGGCGCAGACCATCCATTATCAGTATTTTAATCAGCAGTATCCGCTGCAATTCCGGGCGTTGGTGCCCTTTGCCGATCAGCGCTCCCGAACCCAGCAGGTACGTCTGAACTTTGCTGAAGAGCCTGCCATTGCTGGCAGCAGCGGCAGGTTAGTCTGGCAGGAAGCGGCCGGCCGTCTGCCGGTACGCTATATCGTATCCCGTGAAGGTAAGCTCGGTGTGATGCTTTACCGGGATGGCACAGCTGAATTCATGATGTTGCCTGATGCGATTGAAGGGCAGGCGGCAAAAGTCGATCTGCCCGCCGATACGCTGGTGATTGTGGAAGGCCAGTACGGCGCGGTATCCGGCGAACCGGTTACTGTTCAGGATGAACCATCATAGAGGCTGATGCAGGATGCTGACCCGACTGTTTAAGAATCATGTGCTGGCCAATCTGACTTTTGTGCTGGTGCTGGTGATCGGCTTTCTTACCTACAATCTGCTGCCCCGCCAGCAGGATCCGACTATCAACTTCAACTGGGTAGTGGTCACGACTGTGTTGCCCGGTGCCAGCGCGGACGATATTGAAAAGCGGGTAACCGATCCCCTCGAAGATGCCATTCGTAATGTCTCTGATATCAAGTTTGCCTCCTCCAATAGCCGGGAGTCGGTCTCCAGCCTGCTGATCCGTTTTGACGATATTGATGAACGCAGTTTTGATAAACGTATCAACGATCTGCGGCGTGAGATTCAGAATGCTGAAGAGGAGCTGCCAGCCAATGCCACTGATCCGCTGATTCTCGAGATCACCAGTGCCAATGCCTTTCCCAGTGTGACGTTAGCGGTGACGGCGCTGGATGACGATGAAAACCTGCGTGTACAGGCGCGCAACGTGGAAGAAGATCTGGAGCGTCTGGCCGGTATCGACCGGGTTGATCCGGTGGGGCTGGATGATCCGGAATTGCAGGTCAATTTTGATCCGGAAGCGTTGCAGGCTTTGTCTTTGTCACCTACCGACCTGTCGGATACGGTGAGTCTGTGGTTCCGCGATATCTCGGCCGGCAGTGTCGATGTCGGCGGTCAGTCCTGGCTGGTGCGGCTGGTGGGACGCAGTGCCGATCCGGATCAGATCAAACAGATTCCACTGCTGGGCTTGCAGGGGGAAGAGATTCCGCTGAGTCGGGTGGCAGATGTTCTGCATACCCGTGAAAAAGCCACGCAGGATGCCGTGATTGATGGTAAACCGGCGGTTGTGCTGGCGGTGATGAAGAAGGCCAACGCCAATACCATCGAACTGGTGGAACGGGTCAAAGACTACATGGAGCAGCGTAACCAGCTGCAACAGGCGACCGGGGTCCAGTTGGTGCTGGTGGATGATCAGACTATTCCGACCCGGGAAGCGATCGATCTGATGCAGAACAACGCCCTGATAGGTCTCTTGCTGGTGCTGCTGGTGGCCTGGCTGTTTCTGGGGGCGCATATCGCGTTTCTGACCGCGATAGGTATTCCGTTTATCCTTGCCGGTACCTTCTGGGTGCTGTGGGGGATGGGAGAAACCCTCAACGTGACGGTATTGCTGGGCGTCGTGATCGTACTGGGGATGCTGGTGGATGATGCGGTCGTGGTGGTGGAAGCGATCTATCACCGTTTGCAGTTAGGACAGCCGATCTACGATGCCACGATGGCGTCTCTTGAAGAGGTCGGCCGCCCCGTGACCAGCGCGGTGCTGACCACTATGGCGGCGTTCCTGCCGCTGATGCTGCTGCCCGGTATTCTGGGTGACTTTATGCGGGTGATCCCGATGGTGGTTACCATTGCTCTGGCGATCTCGCTGGTGGAGGCGTTCTGGATGCTGCCGGTACACGTCAGTGTAGCGCGGGTGAAATTCGATAATCCGGGTCGGATGCAGCGGTTCCGGGTGCGCATGACCCATAAGATTCAGATCACTTATGTACGGGCACTAATCCGGGCTATGCGCCGTCCGGTGCTGACCTTTGGCCTGATCGGCGCACTGTTTATCGGCGCGATGGGAGCGCTGGGTGCCGGGTTGATCAAGATGGACTTCTTCGCTTCCGATCCGCTACGGCTGTTCTATGTAAACATCGAAATGGCGCCACAGACGCCACTGCATGAAACCCTGGATAAGGTGAAGCAGATGGAAACCCTGGTGCGTCGTCATCTGCGGGATGAGGATGTCCGGGCAGTGGTCGGGTACGCCGGTCAGCAGTTTACCGAGACGGCACCGCAATTCGGTGAGCAATACGGGCAGGTGCTGGTGGGTCTGAAGCCGAAAACAGAGGATAACCGCTCGGTGGATGAGCTGCTGGCAGCGGTGCGGGAAGATGCGCTGGGCTTACCCGGACCGCTGAATATTACCTTCCTGCGCCTCGCCGGTGGTCCGCCGGTATCGAAGCCGATCAGTATTAAGGTACGGGGCGATGAGTATGCTGAGATCCGTGCTGCAGCCGATGCTTTGCAGGCCTTTATGGCTGGCGTGCCGGAGATCACCGATATCACCGATGATGCTGGTGGTGGCCGGATGACCCTGACCATGAAACCGGATTACGATGCCATCACCCGCGCCGGATTGAATCCGCTGCAGGTGATCCGTACCGCTCAGCTACTGGTGGATGGTGAGGTGGTTGCCGATATGCAGCATGACGGCGAAAAGCTCGAAGTGCGGGTACGGGCGGCGACTCAGCATTACACCGATATCGATCAGTTACTGGATTTTGAACTGCCGCTGGCCAACCTGGTGAGTTTTGAACGCAAGCAATCACTTGGCAATATCCGTCACTATAACTTCCGCCGGGCGATTACCGTGGAGGCCGATCTGGTGCCGGATAGTATTGATACCGTGGCCGCTAACGCTATGGTGGTGGAGCACTGGAACAGCGAACTGCAGAGCCGCTTCCCCAATCTGGATCTGGATTTCTCCGGCGAGCTGGATGATATTCAGGAAAGCCTCGATTCCATCGGTATCCTGTTCCTGTTTGGTGTCGGGCTGATGTATCTGATTCTGGGTACCCAGTTCGCCAGTTACTGGCAGCCGTTGATGATTCTGATGACCATTCCGATGGCTTTTACCGGGGTAGTGATGGGGTTGTTGCTGACTCAGAATCCACTCAGTCTGTTTACTATGTACGGTGTGGTGGCGCTGGCGGGTATCGCGGTGAATGCTGCAATTGTCTTGATATCAGCCGGTAACCAGCGCTTAGAGAAAGGGATGTCGGTGAAGCATGCCACCCTCTACGCAGCCCGTCGCCGGGTGATTCCGATACTGATCACCTCACTGACTACCATCGCCGGGCTGTTCTCGCTGGCCACCGGGTTAGGCGGTCACTCACTGATCTGGGGGCCGGTGGCGACCGCTATCGTCAGCGGTCTGGCGTTTTCCACGGTGCTGACGTTGTTCCTGATTCCGATGCTGTTCCGGATCTTTATGCAGTGGTCCGGTCGCCACAAGGGGGAACGTATCAACGGCTGGCCGTTATGGCGGCGTTCAAGGTCTGACTGATACTGTTCAGCACCCGCCATTTCTCAGAGCACCACTGCGGTGCCAGCAGAATGTCGGGTGACGCGGTGCCGGTCAGGCGGTGGTAAATCATATCGTCAGGGGCCTGCTGAATCAGGTCAACGACGTTTCTGACATAGCTGTCCCGTGACAGTGGCTGATAATCACCACGCAGCCACTCTCTGGCCAATTGTGTCCCTTTCACCACATGCAGCGGATGAAACTTCAGACCATCGGTGCCCAGCTCCAGCACCTGTGCCAGTGATTCCCTGTAGTGCCGATCTGTCTCGCCGGGCAGTCCCAGGATCAGATGGGTGCACACTTTCAACCCGCGTTGCCGGGCTTTTGTTACCGTGCGCTGATACTCCGCCAGGCCGTGGCCCCGGTTTACCCTTTGTAGCGTTTCATCAAATGCCGACTGCAGTCCCAGCTCCAGCCAGATCTCATGGCCCTTATCCTGATAGTGTGCCAGCAGCTCTATGGCATCGTCGGAGACGCAATCCGGCCGGGTACCGACAGCAAGGCCAATCACATCCGGTTCATTCAGAGCCTGATCATAGAGTTGCTGCAGTTGCTGATAACTGGCGTAAGTATTGGTGTAGGCCTGAAAGTAGGCCAGGTACTTACGTGCACCGGTTCGCTTGCGCAGGACCTGCCGCCCGCTCTCGATCTGACGAACCAGATCATTGGGTTTGCGGCCGTTGGGACTGAACGAGCCGACGTTGCAGAAGCTGCAACCGCCGATACCGATGCTGCCATCCCGGTTCGGGCAGGTCATCCCGGCGTCGATGGCGATCTTATGCACCCGTTCGCCGTAGCGCTGCAGCAGGTCCTGCCCCAGCGTACGGATATGATGGGAAAAGTCGACAGCAGGGCGTTTCGATACAGCGATTACAGGCATTGAGGTCATAGGGCGTCACGGATACTGAAACAGGGAAATCGAGCGCCTATTGTGGATAACTGCTGATCGCTTAGCCTTGCGCTGGAACAAGTTTTCAGGCCTGGCTCCGTACAGCGTGTTAATGTGGCCCGCTGAATAACAAAGTGACGGATGCCCAACTGCGTCAGTCTGTCGGCCATATTGATCAATTGGGTTTCATTCAGCTGGTCAGGATGAACCGTGGTGCGAATCTCGTGGGCAGTATTGCTGTCAGCCAGATATGCTGCGCTCTGCCAGGCTTTGTGGCCGGAACCTTCAACGCCGGTGATTGCCGGGTAATCCTCTTCAGGTGCTTTGATATCCAGCCCGACCCAGTCGAGTACAGGCAGCAGGTTTCTCAGGCGATCAGGGTAGATGCCGGCGCTGTGCAGACCGGTCCTGAAGCCCATCTCCCGGGTCTGCATCACGGCATCGGCTAAGCCCTGATGCAGGGTTGGCTCACCGCCACTGAATACCACCGCGTCCAGTAATCCAAGCCGCTGTCTCAGCCAGCGTTTAATCTCCTGCCATTGGTAATCTGGAGGTGTAGTGCGGGGTAGCAGCGAACTGTTCTGACAATAGCCGCAACGCCAGGGACACCCCTGCAGGAACACCACCGCCGCCAGTTGGCCGGGGAAATCCAGCGTGGTCAGCGGGGTGATACCGGCGATGGGCAGGCTGTCAGCGCTGGGTGTTGGTGACATGGGTTGTGTCGGCAGCATTAAGAGAGGACTCCGTGAAGAACTGACGGTCGGCATATTCCGACTGTTTACCCGGATTGAATGACGTCACCGGGCGGTGATAACCCATCACCCGGGTCCAGACTTCACAGCGGGTGCGTTGTTCGGTTTTCAATGCTGGGGTTTGAGTATCAGACATGGCTATGCTCCTGAGATTCGGCAGTCTGTTGCAGGCGGATGATCTGCTCTTCATCACAGCGTGGGCAGAACTCATGTTCGCCGCTGAGATAGCCGTGATGAGGGCAGATTGAGAAAGTTGGAGTAACTGTAATGTAGGGCAGATGGAAACGGCTCAGTGACCGTTTAACCAGCTTCTTACAGGCTTCGGTGTCGGAGATGCGCTCGTTCATATACAGATGCAGAACGGTACCGCCGGTGTATTTACGTTGCAGATCATCCTGCATTTCCAGTGCTGTGAACGGATCATCCGTATGACCGACCGGTAACTGCGAAGAGTTGGTGTAGTAAGGTCGCTCAGCGGTACCGCACTGGATAATATCCGGGTAGCGCTTGCGATCCTCCTTGGCGAACCGGTAGGTGGTGCCTTCGGCGGGTGTGGCTTCGAGGTTGTACATATTGCCGGTCTGATCCTGAAACTCCAGCATCCGGGCGCGGATATGGTCCAGGAACGCCAGCGCCATAGTTTTACCGGTTGCGGTGGTGATATCGTCCCGGTCGCCACTGTAGTTACGGATCATCTCATTGATACCGTTCACGCCGATGGTGGAGAAGTGATTGCGCAGGGTGCCAAGATAACGTTTGCTGTAAGGGAACAGTCCTGCATCCAGATGGCGCTGAATTACCTTGCGCTTAATCTCCAGGCTATTGCGGGCCTGATTCAGCAGCTCATCCAACGCCTGATACAGAGACGCTTCATCACCCTGATACAGATGCCCCAGTCGGGCGCAGTTCACGGTTACGACGCCAAGTGAGCCGGTTTGTTCTGCTGAACCAAACAGGCCGTTACCCCGTTTCAGCAGTTCTCTGAGATCCAGCTGCAAACGGCAGCACATGGAGCGGATCATATTCGGTTTCAGCTCAGAGTTGAGGAAGTTCTGGAAGTAGGGCAGGCCGTATTTGGCGGTCATCTCAAATAGCCGGTCAGCGTTGTCGGAATCCCAGATAAAGTCTTCAGTGATGTTGTAGGTCGGAATGGGGAAGGTGAATACCCGGCCCTTGGCATCTCCCGCCATCATTACTTCGATATAGGCGCGGTTGATCAGGTCCATCTCCGCCTGCAACTCACCGTAGGTAAAGGGTTGTTCCTCACCTGCGATCACCGGTACCTGAGTTTGCAGGTCTTCCGGGCAGACCCAGTCGAAGGTCAGGTTGGTAAATGGGGTCTGGGTGCCCCAGCGGGACGGCACATTGAGGTTATAGATCAGTTCCTGAATCTGCTGGCGCACCTGTTCGTAGGTCATATTGTCCTTACGTACATAAGGCGCCAGATAGGTATCAAACGAGCTGAATGCCTGCGCACCGGCCCATTCGTTCTGCAGGGTGCCGAGGAAATTGACGATCTGGCCAATGGCAGAGGACAGGTGTTTCGGTGGTGCCGCCTCAATCCGTCCGGGAATCCCGTTCAGGCCTTCGTTCAGAAGTGTGCGCAGTGACCAGCCGGCACAGTAACCGGCCAGCATATCGAGATCGTGAATATGGATATCGCCTTCCCGATGCAGATTGCCGATCTCCGGTGGATAGACATGGCTGAGCCAGTAGTTGGCGATCATCTTGCCGGAGGTGTTGAGAATCAGCCCGCCCAGTGAATAGCCCTGATTGGCATTGGCGCTGACCCGCCAGTCGGAGCGGTCCAGATACTCATTGATCGATGAGGAAACGTCCACCAGGGTACGTTTATCCTGCCGCAGTTTACTGTGCTGCTCCCGATACAGTACGTAGGCGCGATAGGTGGCGATATGGTTGGCGGAGATCAGCACCTGCTCAACAATATCCTGCACCTGTTCAATTTCGGCTACTGGTTGCTTACTCAGGCGGTGGCTGAGCACTTTGATCACCTGATGGGTCAGAAGCTGGGATTCAGCTTCGTCAAATTCACCGGAAGCATTGCCTGCCTGAACCAGCGCCTGTTGTATCCGTTGTTTGTCGAAGCTGACGATGGAACCGTCACGTTTACTGAGTTGCTGTGGCAGGGCGATCAGATCCGTTGCACTGTCTGTTGTCATCTCTAGCACCTTGATGAGTCATCTGCTTGATGTTTGTCAATACCATATATAGTGCTTGGTATTTTTATCTGCACTATATATGGTGTTTTTGGTGTAAATAATTGATGGCTGTCAAGCGCGAGGGTTTTTATTCAGTACAGTCGGGGAAGATTCAGCTCTGTGGGAGGGGCATCCTCGCCGTGATATTCGCCCCTGTGTAGGAGGCGCTTCCAGCGGCGATGAATCTTATTGGCTACGGTCAGAGTTAAGAGTGCTGGGGGGCGCCTTCGAGGAGGGCAAGTAGGGTGCGTTATAACGCACCAAAGATATCGGATTAAGGTGCATTACGCTTTCGCTAATGCCCCCTGCAATATTGATGACTGAATAAGCTCTAGGCCATCTCAAGCACCTGAGTAACCAGCTTACGGATACCGCTGGCCGCTTCGGTAATACTACCCGCCAGCATGTAAGCCGGGGTGGTGACCACTTTCATCTCAGTATCGGTGATGATTTCATCGACACAGCAGTTTTGATGGCTGCCACCCATCGCTTCAATGGTGGAAGCGGTTTCAGGATCGTTACCGATTGTGAAGCTGACTTTCTCGCCAAACAGGATGGGCGTCATCGCCGGGGCGATACACATCAGACCGACCGGTTTGCCCGCTTTGTTCATGGCCTGAGTGAAACGGACAACATCCGGATTAACTTCGCAGTTTGCGCCGGTGATTGCAAAATCACACAGATTTTTCGCGGCACCGAAACCGCCCGGGATAATCAGTGCGTCATAAGCGGCCGGATCAGCTTCCGCCAGATCGATAATCTCGCCCCGAGCCAGTCGCGCAGCCTCGGTCAGTACATTACGGCTGCGCTCAGGCATTACCTCGCCGGTACGGTGATTGATGACATGGAGCTGATCGATATCCGGCGCCATGCACTGGTAGCTTGCGCCACCTTCTTCGATCGCCAGCAGAGTCAGCACTGACTCATAAATTTCCGAACCATCATAGACGCCACAGCCGGATAGGATCACTGCAACTTTTTTCATCCTGAAATCTCCCCAGATTGATACGAATTCATCCCAGTATAATGCTTTATTTATAGTCGTTAAGCGGGGCCTTTGTCATAATGGTGTCATTGTTTTGCAGTCAAATACCTGCTTCTGGAGGAAGTTGTCCGTGTCATTTACCAATAGCCAGCGTTTTTACCCTGAAACCCGTATGCGCCGCATGCGCGCGGATGATTTTTCCCGCCGCCTGATGCGTGAGCATGTGCTGACCCCGAACGATCTGATCTACCCTATGTTTGTGATTGAGGGTGAAAACGAGCGTGAAGCGGTACCGTCGATGCCGGGTGTTGAACGTGTCAGCATCGATCTGCTGGTGCAGGAAGCAAAGGAACTGGTTTCTCTGGGGGTGCCGGCTGTTGCACTGTTTCCGGTGACGCCTGCCAGCGCTAAATCTGAGCTGGCAGAAGAATCCTTTAACCCGGATGGCCTGGCACAACGCGCAGTGAAAGCACTGAAAGATGCCTGCCCGGAACTGGGTGTGATTACCGATGTCGCGCTGGATCCGTTCACCACTCACGGTCAGGACGGCATCATCGATACGAACGGTTATGTCCTGAACGATCGCACCGTGGATACCCTGGTACAGCAAGCGCTGTCTCACGCTGAAGCCGGCGCTGATATCGTGGCTCCGAGTGACATGATGGATGGCCGTATTGGTTGTATCCGCGAAGAACTGGAAGTGAGCGGTCATGTGAATACCCGCATCATGGCTTATTCTGCCAAGTATGCGAGTGCTTACTACGGTCCTTTTCGTGATGCAGTAGGCTCAGCAGGCAATCTGGGTAAGGGCAACAAGTTTAACTACCAGATGGATCCTGCCAACAGCGATGAAGCACTGCATGAAGTGGCGATGGATCTGGCTGAAGGTGCGGACATGGTGATGGTGAAACCGGGTATGCCGTATCTGGATATCGTGCGCCGGGTGAAGCACGAGCTGAAGGTACCGACTTTTGTGTATCAGGTGAGTGGTGAGTACGCCATGCATATGGCGGCGTTTCAGAATGGCTGGTTGGATGAGCGCAGCGTGATGATGGAATCACTGACCTGTATTAAGCGTGCCGGTTGCGATGGCATTCTGACTTAT
Organism: uncultured Amphritea sp.; assembly: GCA_963669425.2. Lineage (GTDB taxonomy): Bacteria > Pseudomonadota > Gammaproteobacteria > Pseudomonadales > Balneatricaceae > Amphritea. The sequence continues at coordinate 907,031 of CAXXNC010000001.1, read as the reverse complement.
TTTGCTAAGCGCGCAGCACAGCTGATGAACGAATAAACGATTTGCTGAGCTGGGGCCATTTCCCGCCCAGCGTCGTTGTCGGTCGCTTATGTAGAATGACTACACTGCGCTCCCTTCGCCTTGCTGGACGGAAAATTGCCTCCAGCAGCAATAATTGAATGTGTGAACAGGCTCTAAGGAAAACGAAGATGACTGAACAGATTAGCGAACAGAACGAAGCGTCGATCGCGCTGGTAGAAAGCCGTGAAGCGATCGCTGTGACGGAGCCGGTGGAGGAGACCCCGGTCGACCTTAAAGCGCCGGAACTCTACATCAACCGCGAACTCAGTCATCTGCAGTTTAATATCCGGGTACTGGAGCAGGCACTGGATGAGTCTCATCCACTGCTGGAGCGACTGATGTTCCTGCTGATCTTCTCCAGTAACCTGGATGAGTTCTTCGAAATCCGGGTGGCGGAGTTGATGAGCCAGCTGAAGTATGGCCGTGAATCCGTAGGGCCGGATGCCCTGCACCCGCAGACGGTGATGAACCGTATCGGTGAAATCTGTAACGCGCAGGTTGAGCGCCAGTACAAGATTCTCAATGACACCATTTTCCCGGAACTGGAAAAGGAAGATATTCACTTCCTGCGTCGTCGGGACTGGACCGATGAGCAGAAAGAGTGGATCAGAATCTACTTTGAAGAGAAGGTACTGCCGGTGGTCAGCCCGATCGGGCTGGACCCGTCGCACCCATTCCCGCGTCTGATCAACAAGAGTCTTAACTTTATTGTTGAGTTGGACGGTAAGGATGCTTTCGGTCGTGAAAGTGGTCTGGCGATCATACCTGCGCCGCGTTCACTGCCGCGCCTGATCCGCCTGCCGGATAATCTGTGCGATGGCGGTGATAACCTGATCTTCCTGTCTTCAATCATCCACGAGTTTGCCGCGGAACTGTTCCCGGGCATGAAAGTTGAGGGTTGTTATCAGTTCCGTATTACCCGGAACGCCGACCTGACCTTCGATTCGGAAGAGGTCGAGGATCTGGCCCGCACCCTGCGCGGTGAGCTGCACTCGAGGAAGTACGGTAGCGCGGTGCGTCTGGAGGTGGACCAGCGTACACCGGAAGCCCTGATCAGTTTCCTGCTGCAGGAATTCAGTCTGGATGAAGCCCATACCTATCGGGTTGATGGTCCGGTTAACCTGACCCGGATGATGGCACTGCGGGATCTGGTGGATCGTAAAGAATTACAGTGGAAACCTTATACACCGGGGATGTCCGGTAAGTATAAGCAGGGCAATATCTTCGACATTCTGCGTGTGAAAGATCAACTGTTGCACCATCCGTTCCAGTCATTTTCTCCTGTGGTCGATCTGCTGCGCAAAGCGGCGAAAGATCCGAAAGTGCTGGCGATCAAGCAGACCCTGTACCGTACCGGTGTGAACTCCGATATCGTAACTGCGCTGGTGGAAGCGGCGCGGAGCGGTAAAGAGGTGACCGTGGTCATCGAGCTGCGGGCCCGTTTTGATGAAGAGAGTAACCTTCAGCTGGCGAGCCGTCTTCAGGAAGCCGGCGCGCTGGTGGTGTATGGCGTGGTTGACTGCAAAACCCACGCGAAGATGATGCTGGTGGTCCGTCGTGAAGAGGGCAAACTGGTGCGTTATGCCCACCTGGGTACCGGTAACTATCACTCCGGCACCGCGCGGTTGTACACCGACTACAGCTACATGACCAGTGATGCGGATGTCGGTGAAGATGTGCATAAGATCTTCCAGCAGCTGACCGGTATGGGCAAGATTCTGCGTCTGAAGAAGCTGCACAATGCGCCGTTTACCCTGCACTCGAAAATGATCGAGCTGATTGAGCGGGAAGCGAAGCACGGTAAGAATGGTCACATCATTGTGAAGGTGAATGGTATGACCGAGCCGCAGCTGATCCGGGCACTGTATAAAGCGTCTCAGAAAGGCGTGAAGATCGAGCTGATCGTGCGGGGTATGTGCCGTCTGCGTCCGGGACTGGAAGGTATTTCCGATAATATTACCGTACGCTCGATTGTTGGTCGTTTCCTGGAGCACACCCGGGTGTACTACTTCGGAAACAAAGGTAATCCTGAAGTGTTCTGCGCCAGTGCCGATTGGATGGAGCGCAACATGCTCAATCGGGTTGAGACCGGTTTCCCTCTGATTGGCAAACTGGCGGAGCGGGTTAAGCGGGATCTGGATCTGTATCTGGCGGATAACAGCCACAGCTGGGAACTGCATTCCGATGGCAGCTATACTCTGAATCAGCCAGAAGAGGGTGAAGAACTGATCAGTGCCCAGGCGGCATTGCTGGGTGAGTTTGCTAGTTGATCGGAGTGACTGATCCTGACGGTCCGGCTTTGTTCCGGGCCGTTTTTGTTTCTGCAGCTGATAAATTTATGTGTCGGAAACGGCTGTATGTTTATTGATCGACAATGATTTTTTTGATTGCTTATTGCGCAATTTTATGGAGAATTGCCGGCCTTCTGCCCGTTTCTTAAAGGAAACGGCCGTAGGATAGCCACAGACGATCCTGTTGCTTATCCCTTGACGTGGGGATTGCTATCCTTCAAATTTATTAGCTGCTACCCGTGGCCCAATAAGAACAAGAGATGGAAGCCTTATCATGGCGAATGCCAAAACAGCCCTTGAGCTGAAAGATATTCATAAGTCCTACGGTGATCTGGAAGTCCTTAAAGGAGTCTCCCTGACTGCTAATGACGGTGATGTCATCTCCATTCTGGGCTCCAGTGGTTCCGGAAAAAGTACTCTGCTTCGTTGTATCAATCTGCTGGAGAATCCAAGCCAGGGCGACATTGTCGTTGGCGAGGAGCAGCTGCAACTGAAGCCGGGTAAAGATGGCAACCTGGTAGCGGCTAACCGTAAGCAGCTTGAACAGATGCGTTCGCGCATCGGGTTCGTGTTTCAGAGTTTCAACCTCTGGCCCCATAAAACCATCATCGAAAACATCATCGAAGCGCCTGTCTATGTGCTGAAACAGCCAAAAGAACAGGCTATTGCCCGTGCTGAAGAACTGCTGGAAAAAGTCGGTCTGGCGGATAAGCGTAATGCTTACCCGGACAACCTCTCCGGTGGTCAGAAGCAACGTATTGCTATTGCCCGTACGCTGGCGATGGATCCTCAGGTTCTGCTGTTTGATGAGCCGACCTCTGCCCTTGATCCTGAACTGGTGAATGAAGTACTGGCAGTAATGCGTGAACTGGCAGATGAAGGCCGAACCATGCTGATCGTGACCCACGAGATGCGTTTTGCCCGTGATGTGTCGAGTCAGGTGGTCTTCCTGCACGAGGGGCAGATCGAAGAGATGGGACCTCCGGAACAGATGTTTAATAACCCGAAATCCAAGCGTGTGCAGGACTTCATGGCCAGCCACAACTAAGGTTTCGACCCTGAAAAATAACAGTTAAAGGGAACAACATAATGAAAATCCGTAAACTCTTTGCCGTCGCTACTCTGATCGCAGGCAGCCTGATGACCGCTCAGGCGGCAACGGCTGGCGATAAGATCCGTATCGCAACTGAGGGTGCTTACGCACCGTTCAACATGGTTGACTCCAATGGCGAACTGATCGGTTTCGACGTAGAGATCGCGAACGCACTGTGTGAAGAAATGAAAGCAGACTGTGAAATCGTTGCTCAGGACTGGGACGGTATCATTCCGGGTCTGCGTGCACGTAAGTACGATGCCATCATCGCTTCTATGTCTATCACCGAAGAGCGTCTGCGTGTTGTTGATTTCTCTGAGAAATACTACTCCAACGTACTGGCATTCGTGACCCCTGAAGGTAGCGAGATCAAGACCACTAAAGAAGGTCTGAAAGGTCTGACTGTAGGTGCTCAGCGTGCGACTATCGCCGGCCAGTACCTGGAAGACAACCTGTCTGACGTGGTTAGCGTGAAACTGTACGATACTCAGGACAACGCGTACCTGGATCTGGCAGCGGGCCGTCTGGATGTACTGCTGTCTGACAAGTTCCCTGCGTACGACTGGCTGCGCACCGATGACGGTAAAGGCTTCGCGTTTAACGGTGAAGATATCGACATCAACGATGAGATCGGTATCGCTGTACGTAAAGGCGACGACCTGAAAGATAAGTTCAGTGCGGCGATCAAAGGTATTGTTGCTAATGGCAAATACGCTGAGATCAATGAGAAATACTTCCCGTTCTCTATCTACTAAGATTATCGGGCCGGTCTGACCGGCCCGTATAAAGGCTCTTTTCATGGATCTGCAAGGCTTTGGCCACCTCCTGCTTTCCGGTACCTGGGTAACCATTCAACTGGCGCTTGCCAGTCTGGTGGTCGGTCTGGTGTTCGGTCTGATGGGAGCGGCGGCAAAACTGTCCGATAACCGGTTATTCCGCGGACTGGCGACTGCATACACCACTTTTGTCCGGGGTATCCCGGAGCTGCTGCTGGTACTGACCATCTATTTTGGCGGTTCCCAGATAGTGATGCTGGTGGCGAGCTGGTTCGGTTACGACGAATATATCGAGATCGGTCCGTTTATCGCCGGTGTCGCAGCCCTGTCCATTGCTTTCGGTGCCTACGCGACTGAAGTGTTCCGGATGGCGATGCTGGAGATTCCGAAGGGCCAGTGGGAAGCGGGCTATGCCTTCGGCATGAGCCCGACACGTACCTTTTTCCGGATTATTCTGCCGCAGGTCTGGCGCTTAGCGATTCCGGGACTGGGTAACCTGTTTCAGGTACTGCTGAAAGATACTGCGCTGGTTTCGGTTGTCGGTCTGAACGATATTATGCGTCAGGCGGCTGTTGCTACTGGCAGTACCAAAGAGCCATTTACCTTCTACATGGCGGCGGCGATGATCTATCTGTTGCTCACCGCAGCAGCCACCCTGTTTACCATGTTTATGGAGCGGGCCAGTAATCCAGCAGCGAGAGGCCGTCATTCATGAGTTGGGAATGGGATGTTATCTGGAAGTATTTCCCGCGCTTGCTGGACGGTGCCTGGCTGACGCTGGAGCTGGTGGTTATCTCCGGCCTGGTGGGTGTGGCACTGGCCGTACCGATCGCCCTGATGCGGGCTTCGAAGCAACGCTGGATTCAGTTCCTGCCATTTATCTATATCTATTTCTTCCGCGGTACACCGTTGCTGGTGCAGATCTTTCTGGTGTACTACGGTGCTTCACAGTTTGAGATCATTCGTGAATCCGTGCTTTGGCCGATTCTGAAAGAACCCTACTGGTGCGCGATTATCGCCTTCAGTCTGAACACCGCCGCTTACAGTGCTGAGCTGTTCCGTAGTGCGATTCAGGCGATCCCGACCGGTGAGATGGAAGCCGCCGAAGCGGTGGGCATGACCAAACCGACGCAGATCCGCCGGATTATTCTGCCGCGGGCGTTCGGTATCGCCCTGCCTGCTTATGGTAATGAGGTGATTCTGATGCTTAAGGGCAGCGCCCTGGCCAGCACCATCACTCTGCTGGATCTGACCGGTATGGCCCGTACTATCATCGCCCGTACGTATACGCCGCTGGAGATGTTTATGGCCGCCGGTGCCGTGTATCTGGTGCTGAGTGCGCTGATTATCGGTCTGTTCCGTCTGATCGAGTATCGCCTGAACCGATATCAGTATTATCATCACGCCAATACGCCGGTGGATCTTGATCCTCAGTTGCGAGATCCGCATATCGATAAATAAGCAAAAGCCCGGATAATCCCGGGCTTTTTTATTATCGGGCCTGGAAGGCCCTCGCTACAGCGCTCATAAACTGTGGTAGACGCTTTCAGCGGCGATATTGATCTTATAGGTCGGTTGCGTGCTTCGGTGGGCGTGCCTCGCTACAGATTCATTTCAGCATTGCGCTGTAACCATCTCGAAAATCAGGATACCTGAACTCATATCCACTCCTGATCAGAAGTTGATTGCTGCAGCGTTTGCTGCCCGCTGAGCGCTGGGCGCTGTGTTCGGTAATCTGGCTGTCGGTCTGCTCTGCCAGCCAGTCGGTCACTTCATGCAGCAGCGTGGGTTCACAGTCACTGGCCAGATAGATCGGCTCCAGCGTGGTGCTTCGTGACAGGGTAATCAGGTGCTGCAACACGCCGGCGCAGTCGTCCCGGTGAATCCGGTTGCTGTAACGGGGTGGATCCGGCGCAAAACCGATGCCGTTACGGACCTGATTGAGCAAATAGTTACGACCCGGACCATAGATGCCACTGAACCGGACCACTGAGCTGTTCAGGCCACTGTTCAGGGCGGTCTGCTCCGCTTCCAGCATAATCCGACCGGAAAAGCTGGCTGGCTCTGTGGCTGACTGTTCATCAATCCATTCATCGTTTTTCTGAGCGTAAACCGATGTGCTGGAAACAAACAGCAGCAGGCGTGGTCTGATCTGGCGGGCCTGCAGAGTCTGTAGCAGATTCTGCATACCGTTGACGTAAGCATCCCGGTATTGCTGTTCGGTACGGCCGCCAGCGGCAACTGCGTACACAACCACATCGATATTGTGCTGCAATGTGCTCAGGGCGGCCTGTAACTGCTCTGGCTGACCCAGATCAGCCGCTATTCCTTGGATACCGGTGGGTAGCTGGTTTATATTACGTCGAAGGCCATACACGCGATGACCCTGTGCTGTCAGATTAAGACCTGTCTGGCAGCCTACATCACCGCATCCGGCGATCAGAATATGTTCAGTGCTCACAATGTGCTCGCTTATTCTGGTGAAACAGACCTGCATCTTAACAAAGGAATCTGCTGCATGACTCTTACCGAGCTGCGATACATCGTTACTTTAGCTCAGGAACAACATTTCGGGCGTGCCGCTGAGCGCTGCTTTGTCAGCCAGCCAACCCTGAGTATTGCGGTTAAGAAGCTGGAGGATGAGCTGGGTACCGCGCTGTTTGAACGCAGTAAGCATGCCGTGCGGGTAACACCGGTGGGCGAGAAAGTGGTACGTCAGGCGCAGACTGTGCTGGAGCAGGCTGAATCCATTAAGGATCTGGCCCAGGAAGGTAAGGATCAGTTGGCCAGCCCGTTGCGGGTGGGTGCGATCTACACTATCGGCCCTTACCTGTTTCCCCATCTGGTACCGCAGCTGCAGCAGCGGGCACCAAAGATGCCGCTCTATATTGAAGAGAATTTTACCGAGAATCTGCGCCCGAAAATCCGCAACGGTGAGCTGGATGCGATCATTATCGCGCTGCCATTCGATGAGCCGGATATTCTCACCCGCCCTCTGTATGACGAACAGTTTATGATGCTGCTGCCGAAGGAGCATCCGCTGTCGGAGAAAGATCAGATCGACAGCCAGACTCTGCATGAGCAGGATCTGTTGTTGCTGGGCGAAGGTCACTGTTTCCGTGATCAGGTGCTGGAAGCCTGTCCGACGATTACCGGTACCGCGTCCGATAAGCATACTGTGACAGAAGGTAGCTCGCTGGAAACGATCCGCATGATGGTTGCCTCTGGTCTGGGCTCCAGTGTGATTCCGCAGTCAGCCACCGGTGGTCATTACTCCTCCGATATGATCGTCACCCGGCCGTTTAAATCGCCGGCACCGAGCCGGACCGTAGCGCTGGCATGGCGTGCCAGTTTCCCACGACCACAGGCAATTGATCTGCTGATCGATGCCCTGAGCAGTTGCCCGATTGTGGACCGTAGTCACTGACCATGAACGCCCGCTCACTGGCACAACTGCCGGTTACTGAGCTGAAAGGGGTGGGTGCCGCCCTGCAGCTTAAACTGGAAAAGCTGGATATCCACACCCTGCAGGATCTGCTGTTTCATCTGCCCCTGCGCTATCAGAACCGTACCCGGATTATGCCGATCGGTTCGCTGCGTCCCGGCGATGAGGGCGTGATTGAGGGTGAGGTGAAAGGTGCCGATATTGTGATGGGGCGTCGCCGCAGTATGGTGTGCCGGTTACAGGACGGTACCGGCACCGTTACGCTGCGTTTTTTTCACTTCTCTGCGGCGCAGAAAAATAATCTCAAAGCCGGTACCCGGATTCGTTGCTTCGGTGAGGTGCGTACTGGTGCCAGCGGTCTGGAGATGTATCATCCGGAATATCGTCGGGTTGACGATGAGGTGATCACCCCGGTAGAGGAGTCGCTGACGCCTGTGTATCCCACCACTGAAGGATTGAATCAGAACCGTCTGAGGACTCTGACAGAGGCGGCTCTGGCGCAGCTGCAATCCGGTTCATTGACCGAACTGATTCCGGAACATATGCGTCAGCGCTGGCAACTGCCACCGTTGAACGATGCGGTCAGCTATCTGCATCGGCCGCCGGTGGATGCGGATCAGGACCAGCTGTTGGATGGTTGCCATCCGGCTCAGCGCCGACTCGCCTTTGAAGAACTGCTGGCCCACCATCTGTCATTGTTGAAACTGCGAAACCGGACCCGTGAACAGGGTGCACCGTTGATGCAGCCAACCGGTCAGTATCGGGATCCATTTCTGACACAGCTGCCGTTTCCGCTGACTGGTGCCCAGCAACGGGTCAGCAATGAGATTGCACAGGATCTGTCTCAGCCCTTCCCTATGCTACGTCTGGTGCAGGGCGATGTAGGTTCAGGTAAAACCGTGGTTGCTGCGCTGGCAGCGCTACAGGCGGTTGAAGGCGGCTTTCAGGCGGCCGTGATGGCGCCAACAGAGATTCTGGCCGAGCAGCATTTTATTAACTTCAGTAACTGGCTGGAACCGCTGGGTCTGAAGGTGGCCTGGCTGGCGGGTAAGCTGAAGGGTAAAAAGCGACAGGAACAGATGCAGGCGATTGCTGATGGCAGCGCTCAGGTCGTCGTTGGTACCCATGCGCTGTTTCAGGATGATGTCAGTTTTGCCAATCTGGGTTTAGTGGTAGTGGATGAACAGCACCGTTTCGGTGTGCATCAGCGGCTGGCGTTGCGGGAGAAAGGCCGTCAGGATCACCGCTCGCCTCATCAACTGATTATGACCGCCACACCGATTCCACGGACGCTGACCATGAGCGCTTATGCCGATCTGGACTGCTCCATCATCGATGAACTGCCACCGGGTCGGACGCCGGTGAACACCGTGGTGATCTCCGATCAGCGCCGTGCTGAAGTAGTACAGCGGGTAAGAGATGCCTGCCTGCAGGGCCGGCAGGTGTACTGGGTCTGTACCCTGATTGAGGAATCAGAAGCGTTGCAGTGTCAGGCGGCTGAAGTAACCGCTGAAGAGCTGCGGGAGGCACTGCCAGAGCTGCGTATCGGTTTGGTACACGGAAGAATGAAGCCTGCTGAGAAGGCAGGGATCATGGCTTCTTACAAAGCCGCCGAGCTTGATCTGCTGGTTGCTACCACCGTTATCGAGGTGGGAGTGGATGTCCCCAATGCCAGTGTGATGATTATTGAGAACCCTGAACGGCTGGGTCTGGCGCAGCTGCACCAGCTGCGGGGCCGGGTTGGCCGGGGATCAGTCGAGAGTTTCTGTCTGTTGATGTATCATGCACCGCTTTCCCATCAGGGCCGTGAACGGCTCGGTGTGATGCGGGAAACCACCGACGGTTTCCGCATTGCTGAGAAAGATCTGGAATTAAGAGGTCCCGGTGAAGTGCTGGGGACCCGTCAGACCGGCATGATGTCATTCAAAGTGGCTGACCTGCAACGGGATGCGGATCTGCTGACCCGGGTGAAGCAGGTGGCCTCTGAAATTGCTGCCGATCCACAGCTGAGTGATGCCATTATCCAGCGCTGGCTGGGCCGTGATGAGCAGTATGCCAGCGTATAACTCGAATTAACCATAGCTTTTTATGTCCACAGTACCTCCCTGTCGTTTCTCAATTGCTGCCAGTGATGCACCGGTAGAGCTGCTGCCTGTGGATATCAGTCCGTATCGACAGGGCAATTGTGCTGTGGATTACGTGCACCGGCTGGATTCCGGCGTAGAAGGGCCGGAACTGGTGATTACCGCTCTGATTCATGGCAATGAGATCTGCGGTGCTAACGCCCTGATTCACATTCTGGAACAGGGTATCCGTCCGGTGCGGGGGGCACTGACGCTGATCTTTGCCAATGTGAAGGCGTATCAGCAGTTTGATCCTCAGCGTCCTTTTGCCAGCCGCTGTATCGATGAAGATATGAACCGATTGTGGCTGGATCAGCGGCTGCAGCAACCTGATACCCAGGAGAGTCACCGGGCGCTGGAGCTGCTGCCTTACATCCGCTCGGCGGACAGTCTGCTGGATCTGCATTCCACCACCCATCCGGTGGCACCGATGCTGATCTATCCGGACCGGGGCCGTAATCGAGGTTTCGCCGACCGTCTGGAGTATCCGTTTCCGCATCTGATCTACGATCTGGACAGCTACCATACCGGCCTGATGATCTCGGAACATGAACGTCATACCCGCTCCGGCGTTTCTCTGGTGGCGGAATGCGGTCAGCACTTTGCCAGAGCCACAACGCAGCAGGCAATCAGCTCGGCGCTGCGGTTTATCTATCTGCACGGGATGCTATCACCGCAGGTGGAATTGCCAGACTGGGGCTATGCGGCTGACAGCCATGCCGGACATTACCGCATTGATAGAGTGCTGCAGGCAGCCAGCGATGAATTCCGTTTTACCGAGCCGGTACAGGGCTTTGAGCTGTATAATAAAGGCGATCTGATCGCCACCGATGATCAGCAGCTGATAGCTGCACCATTTGATAACTGTGCGCTGATTATGCCCGCCTGGGTACCAATTGCCGGGGAAGAGGTGGTGACCCTTGCGCAGCGCACTGACAAACAACCGGAGTGAACGTGACTGAATCTGCATCCCGTATGCCAACCGAACAACAGCTGGCACTGATTGAGCAGCAACTGGGCCGCAAGCCCCGTGGTTTGGTGGGCATCGCCTGGCAGACCGGTGCCGGTGTGCCAGCGGTATTACAGATGCGCTCTCTGGTCGATGATCAGCCGTTTCCGACGCTGTACTGGCTCAGTTCTAAAGACCTCTATCAGGCGATTGCTGAGATTGAGACCGGCGGTGAGGTAAAACGGATCGAGCAGGAGATTGAGACGGATGCCGAACTGCGTGAGCAGCATCTGGGCGATCAGCAACGCTACGTAAAGCTGCGCTGGGAGTATATGGCAGAAGAGGACCGCCAGCGCATTGAAGAGCTGGGCTTCACAGATCTGTATAACAGCTACGGTATCGGTGGTATCCGGCACTGGGATAAGGTGCGATGTCTGCACATGCAGTACGCCTATCATCTGGGTACTCTGGACCAGGGTGGTACTGCAGTCGGGCGTTTGCTGGATCAGCGCTTTCAGCTTAATGAGCTGGAGATCCGGATCTGAGAAACCGGTAAAAAAATCAGGCAATAAAAAAGCAGGCTTAAGGCCTGCTTTTTTCTGTCTGGTATTCAGTCGGCTCTGTAGCAGAGCGGACTGATGTGCTTACTGACCGGTCAGCAGCTTGTATTTATCCATCAGCTGATCTTCGGTTTCTTCGTGATCAGGGTCTTTTGGAATACAGTCTACAGGACATACTTCAACACACTGTGGTGTGTCGTAGTGGCCTACACATTCAGTACACTTCGCAGGATCGATCTCATAGATCTCATCGCCCGGAGCAATCGCCTCGTTCGGACATTCCGGCTCGCATACGTCACAGTTAATACACTCATCTGTGATAATTAATGCCATTGTTGGCTACCTCACTCGTAATAGTTATTTAGTGCCCGAAGTGGTTCTTCAGTGCTTTGTGCACTGCCGGATGCACAAATTGTTCTATATCTCCGCCCAGACTTGCGATTTCGCGAATCAGGGTGGAAGAGATAAATGCCAGATGATCGGCCGGAGTCAGAAAAATACTTTCTGCTGACGGCGCCAGTTTGCGGTTCATGGTCGCAAGCTGGAACTCAAATTCGAAATCAGATACTGCTCTGAGACCCCGCAGGATAATATTGGCATCCTGTTGGTCCAGCAGCTCTGCAAGCAAGCAGTCAAATCCGATTACCTCAACATTATCAAGATGCGAGGTAACTTCCTTAACCAGCTCAACCCTTTGCTCTAACGGCAGCAGTGGTGCTTTTTTCGGGCTGGCTGCAATAGCGACAACAACCTTATCAAACAGCTTGGCGGCTCGCTCTACAAGGTCGGAATGACCATTGGTTATCGGGTCGAATGTGCCCGGGTAAACTGCAATGTTCATCGTTCGTCCACGGTGTCTCTGCTTGAATGAATATTAGCAAATCCTCAAGTGCGCGATATTAGCTGAAATGCCCGATATTCACAAATACAATAATGGAATGTATTGATCTGGTTAAGTTATAAGAAAATTTATTTTAATTCCAGATAAGAATAATGGTTAATGGTATGAAAACAGTGATCAACCTTCGTAAAGGACTAACCGCGTTATTGCTGGTTACCGCCGCCTCTGTTATCAGTGGCTGCCAGACGCTACAGAGTCTGGATAAAGGGCTCTACAACGTAGCTGAATCGATTTCCGAAACCGACCGGGTGACCGGGCAACGGACTCTGAGTGCGGCTGACCGCAGTGCTCAAATCCGTCAGGGCAATGCGGCGGTAGAACAGATGCTGGCTAAAGAGCAGCAACAGGGCCGACGGATTAATGGTGCACTGGATAAGCAGCAGTATCAGCGTCTGGTAAGAATATTCGACCGGATACACCGGGTCAGTCATCTGAATCAGGAGCGTTGGCAGCCGATTCTGATCGACCGCGATTCATTCAACGCTTTCACCACCGGTGGTACCTATATTGTGGTGCATCTGGGGCTGATGAAACAGCTGGATGATGATGGTGTTGCGGCAGTGGTGGGGCATGAAATTGCTCATACCGTCGCCAATCATGTGGGTGAACGCCAGACTCAGCAACAATTCAGTGCGCTGGCATCGGAAGCTGCCCGCAAGAGAGGTTATCAGGCGGCGTTTACCCATGAACTTGAACGGGAAGCGGATCGGATTGGCATCCTCTACAGTGCTCTGGCCGGCTATGATCCTTATGCCGGTGCAGGTATCTGGGAGCGTCAGTACCGGCTGCAGGGTAACGCCCGGAGTCTGTTTGCTCATGATCACCCGGTGAATGCAGAACGGGCACGGGAGAATAAGCAGATCGCCGATAAGGTGAAGCAGTATTATCGCCCTGGCCAGATCAATCCGGATTACGCGACTCTGCTGGATAACAACAGCCTGTGGCAGAAACGGGAAAACCGCCACAAAGAAACTGCCGGAGAGGGTGGTGGTGTCGCGGCGATTCTGAGTACTGCGCTGGGCGCTTATGTAGATCATCAGCAGGCTAAGCAGGAAGCCAGTCGACAGTCACAGCAGGCCCGCTTTGTTAAAGCGGTAGAGCAGACTCTGAAACTGGAACAGCAGAGCAGGATCTCAGAAACCCGCTGGCGGACCCAGTGGCGTTACAGCGGTAATCTGCCGCTCAAAAGTGTGGTGATGGGCATCATGGCGCAGAATAAAAACGGTGGTCAGCTGCACCGCTATGTATCCCATTTCGATGGCGTACTGCGTCCGGGGCAACGCTTTACACTGGATTTTGTGCTGCACGACGGGCTGAAACTGTCGCAGCTGGAGAAGATGAACTCCCGCTACTATCTGGATGATGCTTTGCCAGCCCGCTGATGATTGCTGTAGCGAGGGCCTTCCAGGCCCGATTGACTGTAGCTTGTTCTGACTTATTGGGCGAAATGTCAGTCAGTATGTCGCTGATACAGCCGGTAGATCACCTGACCGGCTTTTTTCTCACGGTACAGTTCCCAGTTGGAGGGCACCTGAGGATCGCTCAGTTCCTGCTCTGTTTCCAGATAGATCATGGCATTAGCGGCCAGCAGGTTCTTCTGTTCCAGTAACAGACAGCATTGCTCAGCGAGATCTTTGCGGAATGGAGGGTCCAGGAATACCACGTCATACTGAGTTTCCAGGTCTTCGCTGCGGCTGTTGAGCCACTCCAGCGCCGAACCACTGATCAGTTCAGCATGCTGGGTTTTCAGCTCCTGAATGTTCTGACGTAACTGATGCACCACTGCCGGTGAATTATCGATCAGGGTGGCGTGAATTGCGCCTCGCGACAGTGCTTCAAATGACAGCGCTCCGCTGCCGGTAAACAGATCCAGGCACCGGCCTCCCGGTACATAGGCTGCCAGCCAGTTAAACAGTGTCTCCCTTACCCGGTCCGGAGTTGGGCGCAGGCCTTCCGCTTCGGGGAAGTTCAGCTTGCGACCACGCCACTCACCACCGATGATGCGCAGTTGTTGCTTGCCGGAGGCAACTTTCTGAGGCGGACGCTGAGGACGACGACGGGCCATAAACTTTCCTTAAACTCTTCCCGGTTCAGTATGCCGGTTGGTAGATCTGATGTAACTGATTCAGGTTCAGCAAGCGGCGCAGCTCTGACTGCACTTCTGCGTTGCCGGTTTGTGCCAGTCGCTGGTCGAACTGCTCCAGATAATCCAGAGGCAGATTATAAAAAGCGATATTCGCCAGTTGATTGAGCTGACCTTCCTGCTGTTCCATCTGCTTTTCAAACTGCTCTCGCACCTGCTCACGGGTCTGATCAATCAGTTCGTCGCTGATGCCGTTGCGCAGGCGGTCAAATTCGGCGGCCAGGGCGTTGTCGCTGCGTAACTGGTCGCCGTGCAGGATAATAGCCAGATAACCGCGCTTGTCCAGCGCTTTCCATGTCAGTCGGTAGCCGTTGCTGGCGTGTTGTCTGAGGAGCTGTTCGAGGGTTTTTACCGCCAACAGCTGAGTGGTGAAATTACTGCTTTGGCGGCTGGCGGTGGTGCTTCCTGCCAGCCAGTAAGGTTCATTACTCTGTGGCGCCAGTTCCAGATACTGCGGTTCTGTATGGCTGGGTAATACCGGATCAGCGCTGCTGTAATCCGGTAGCTGCTGGCTGATGGCCGCCATCAGTTGACTGGTCTCGCTGCCCTGCAGGGTGATAGTCAGACCGGAGGCGCTGAGTCGGCTGCGGTAGAGATCATCAAAACGTTGCAGTGGGTGGACGCTCTGCAGTGGCTGAATAACGGCGGTGAAGGCTTTCAGTAACTGCTGCTCCTGGGATTTCTGCTGAATGTACTGACGTGCTTCCAGGGTGCGCCAGGCAGACTCAGGATCGCGATTCGGGCCGGATTGCAGTTGTCGGAGCAGACTGCTGATCAGGCCGGCGATAGCCTGTGGCTGGTCAGCAAAACGGTCTGGAATCGCTAACTGCAGCGCCAGGCGGTCATCATGTAGCTGGCTGTTAAGACGGAGCTGGAGTTGCTCTGCTTCCGGACCGGCTGTGAATCCGGTCAGCCGTTGGTTGACCTGCTCCAGCAGTAATTCATGTAGTAAGACCTGCTCCTGATTGATGGCCGCTTCCAGCCGGAACATAAGGTCGATCTGCAGATAGGCTCTGTCGTCCACGTTTACAGCATACACCGGGGCCCGCTCACTGCGTTTAATGGTGATGAAATCAGGCCCTGAGCTGCTGGCATTGAGCAATACAACAGCGATCGCGATTATCCAGACAATAGCTTTGAGATAGGTGCGGTTAAACAGCGGTTGTTTGTTCTCAGACATCGGTTTTTCCGGTTCAGATCTGACTGTTTTCAGGGAGCTAAATCCATGCCCTTGCCAAGGATTACTGTGATAAGATACTGCGCTTTAAAGAAACATACAGGACCGTCGCAGCAGGAAACAGAGTGTACCTGCTTTTTCATGTCTGGTCCCTTCACTGACAGTAGCAAATCATGTTTAAAAAGCTGAAATCGATCTTTAGTTCTGATAAGAGCTCTGACAAAAGTTCTGACAAACAGAATGAAGCGCTGAATACTGAGGTTGTTGAAACCGAACAGCCCGAAGTGATTGAAGACTCTGGAGAGTCGGTCGCGGCGAGTGCTCCGGAAGCAGAAGGTGTTGTCGCTGAACCGGCTGCACAAGCTGAAGCGGCGGAAGAGATTGCTGTTGCAGAGCCTGAGCCGGAAGCGGTTGTCGAAGAGGCTCCTCAGCAGGAACAGGCAGAGGCGCAGACAGAAGAGCCATTAGCAGAAGCGCCAGAGGATGAACCGCAGCCTGAAGAGGCTGAAGCTGAGATTGAAGAGGCTGCGGCAGCGGATGTTGTTGAGCCAGAACCTGAACCGGAGCCTGAAGAGGAGGTTCAGCCTGAGCCTGTAGTTGCTCCTGAACCGGAAAAGAAAAAGAGCTTCTTCGGTCGTATTAAAGCGGGTCTGAGCCGTACCAAAGCCAATCTGACTGAAGGTCTGGGTGCACTCTTCCTGGGTGCGAAAGAGATCGATGATGATCTGCTGGAAGAGATTGAAACCCATCTGCTGATGGCGGATGTCGGGGTTGAAGCGACCACTGAAATTATCAGCAAGCTGACCGATCGGGTCAGCCGTAAGCAACTGGCCGATGCCGACGCGCTTTATGCCGCCCTGAAAGAGGAGCTGGCTGCGTTACTGGACGATGCTGAACAGCCTCTGGATATCAATACTTCCGAAGGCCCGTACGTGATTCTGATGGTGGGTGTGAACGGCGTGGGTAAAACCACCACTATCGGTAAGATGGCGAAGAAGTTCCAGGCTGAAGGTAAGTCAGTGATGCTGGCGGCCGGTGATACCTTCCGTGCAGCGGCTGTTGAGCAGCTGCAGGTCTGGGGTGAGCGTAATAATGTTCCGGTGGTTGCACAGCACACCGGTGCCGATTCTGCCTCTGTACTTTATGACGCGCTGCAGTCCGCAAAGGCGAAGAACGTTGATGTTGTGATCGCCGATACCGCCGGACGTCTGCAGAATAAAGATAACCTGATGCAGGAACTGGAAAAAGTTGTCCGGGTAATGAAGAAGCTGGATCCGAGTGCACCACATGAAGTGATGCTGACGCTGGATGCCGGTACCGGTCAGAACGCCATGAGCCAGGCAACCCTGTTCAAGGATGCGGTCGGCGTTAGCGGTATTACCCTGACCAAGCTCGACGGTACTGCGAAAGGCGGTATTATCTTCGCCATTGCCAAGCAGTTGGGTCTGCCGATCCGTTATATCGGTGTTGGTGAACAGGTTGATGATCTGCGTCCATTCAAAGCGAAGGAGTTTGTCTCCGCACTGTTTGACTGAGCCAGGCAGTAGGGGCGTCAGACAGAACCCGTAGTATCGGGGCCAGTGATATCGGGTATAGTAGGATCGGTCAGGAATTAATTCAGGGGACAGCCGGTGATCAGCTTTAACAATGTCACCAAGCGTTACGAAAATGGCTACGAAGCGCTGAACCAGGTTGAGTTCAATATGCGCCGTGGCGAAATGGCGTTTCTGACCGGTCATTCCGGCGCCGGTAAAAGTACCCTTCTGAAACTGATTATGCTGATGGAGCGGCCTTCCAATGGCCGGGTACTGGTCGGCGATCAGGATCTGGCGGCCCTGCCAGATCGTGAAATTCCCTACCACCGCCGCCGTATTGGCGTGGTATTTCAGAATCACCAGTTGTTATTTGACCGTTCGGTTTTCGAAAATATTGCACTGCCACTGCGTATCTGCGGCTATGATCCGGCCGATGCTGCCCGCCGTGCCCGTGCGGCGCTGGATAAAGTCGGCTTGCTGAGTAAAGAGAAACTGAATCCGGTGGTACTGTCCGGCGGTGAGCAGCAGCGGGTGGGGATTGCCCGGGCAATTGTCCACAAACCCGAATTACTGCTGGCGGATGAGCCAACCGGAAACCTCGACCCGAAACTGTCAGAAGAGATCATGCGGCTGTTCCAGCAGTTTAATCAGGTGGGTACGACAGTGCTGATCGCGAGTCACGATCTGGGACTGATTGCCCGTATGCCTCACCGGGTACTGACCCTGAAGCAGGGAAGGTTGATCAGCGATGGATAACACGAAAAGCCGTAAGGGCGCGATCCGGGTCGAGCCAAAGGTTAAAAAAGACGCTAAAGTCCATCGCGGTGCAGAGCAGCATAAGCTCAATGTCGCCGACCGTGGTCGCAGTTATCTGCGCCACCATACCGATGTTGCGCGCCAGTCTTACGAATCTCTGCTGGGCAAGCCCCTCACCACGATCATGACACTGGCCGTTCTGGCGATTGCACTGGCATTGCCGGGGTCTCTCTATACCGGTCTGAAAAATCTGCAGGTACTGGCGCAGAACTGGCAGGGAGATCCGCGTATAGCGTTGTATCTGAAGCTGGATGTGGATGATCAGGCGGCGGAAACCCTCAGCCATGAGCTATTACTGCGGGACGATGTCGCCGCTACCGAACTGATCACCGCGACTCAGGGGATGCTGGAATTTAAGGAGCGTTCCGGATTTGCTGAGGTGTTCGATTTTCTCGATGGTAATCCATTGCCCGCGGTGGTGATGGTGTTACCGAGAGACCTGTCGTCCGAGGTTGTACCTTCACTGCAGGCTGATCTGCAAACCCTGCCTCTGGTGGATGAGGCTCGGGTGGATATGGCCTGGGTACAGCGTCTGGAAGGCTATATTCAACTGGCTCAGCGGGGTGTCTGGGTGCTGGCTGCGTTGTTTGCGCTGGCGGTGCTGCTGGTGGTGGGTAACACCATCCGTCTGACCATTGAGAACCGCAAAGAAGAGATCGTTATCGCTAAGCTGGTGGGAGCCACCGATGCTTACGTTCGCCGTCCGTTTCTGTATGACGGTTTCTGGTTCGGCGTGGCTGGTGGCGTACTGGCGTGGCTGCTGATTCAGATCAGCCTGTTGTTGCTGGACGGTCCCGTTGAGTATCTGGTCACCCTTTACGATGCTCAGTTTGAACTCAGTGGGCTGGGGTTCTCTGAAACAATTCTGTTACTTCTGTTCAGTATCCTGCTGGGTCTGGCGGGTGCCTGGCTGGCGGTCGGGCGGCATCTGAAGTCGATTCAGCCTAAGTAATTCTGCTTTTCAGTCCGGAATTAGTCCGAAAATTCAGTTTCGCTTCATCCAGCCTCTGTAAATTTGCGTAAAGGTCGCGTGGAGCGCTTGCCTGTGGATAATTCTATGCTATCTTTAGCGGTCCGCTAATATAGTAAGAGTAGCGGGTATGTTTTCTGTGTTATATAGCCGGAACTTATCTGGCGCAGGTATGTCATAGTGATTGCTTATGATATACCGATGAATTAACTGTTTGAGGTCGTGTAATGGGCAAAAGCCTGCAAGTCGTTGAAGCATTGTCTCCGGGTCAGAATCTGGAGGCTTATGTACGTCAGGTCAGCGCAATTCCGGTACTGAGTGCCGAGGAAGAGCGTGAGCTGGCAGAGCGTCTGTATTACGAGAATGATCTTGAGGCTGCACGTCAGCTGGTAATGTCGCACATGCGCTTTGTGGTGCATGTGGCAAAAACCTATTCCGGTTACGGTCTGTCTCAGGGTGATCTGATTCAGGAAGGTAACGTCGGTCTGATGAAGGCGGTAAAACGCTTTGATCCGACCATGGGCGTGCGTCTGGTGTCCTTCGCGGTACACTGGATCAAGGCCGAGATGCACGAATTTATCCTGCGCAACTGGCGTATCGTCAAAGTGGCGACCACCAAGGCACAGCGTAAGCTGTTCTTTAACCTGCGCAGCAAGAAAAAGAATCTGGGTTGGCTGACCAACGATGAGGTTAAGGCGATGGCCGATGACCTGGGCGTTGATCAGGCGGTTGTACGTGAGATGGAAGGTCGTCTGAGCAGCACCGATATGGCGTATGATGCTCCGGTTGCTGACGATGATGAACGCGCTTACCAGTCACCGGCATACTTCCTGGAAGATCACAGTCAGGATCCTGCACAGCAGTTGGAAGATGCCAATTGGGAAGCCGATTCCAATCAGCGTCTGGCGCTGGCGATGGATCAGCTGGATGACCGCAGCAAAGATATCCTGATGCAGCGCTGGCTGGGTGAGCAGAAGTCCACTCTGCACGAATTGGCCGACCAGTATCAGGTCTCCGCTGAGCGTATCCGTCAGCTGGAAAAAAACGCCATGAAGAAGATCAAAACGGCGATGCTGGAAGCCTGATCTGACGCTTGAATGATCAAGCCGCCCTTCTCAGGAAGCGCGGCTTTTTTATTGCTTATCGACAACCGTTAGCTTTGTTAGAATATTCGCCCTCTGGGTATCAGGGATACACTATGTCTGCACGTTTTCTGATGTTTTCCGCTGCGATCAGTGGCTTTATCTGTGTAGCGTTGGGAGCTTTTGCTTCTCACCTGCTGAAAAGCCAGCTGTCAGAGCGTTTGTACGATGTGTTGCAGACGGGTATTCAGTACCAGATGTTTCATACCCTGGCGCTGCTGTTGGTCGCTGTGCTGTTGAAACAACAGGCGTCTGCTTTGCTGCGCTGGAGCGGCGGAGCATTTCTGCTGGGTATGTTGCTGTTCTGCGGTAGCCTTTACTTGCTGGCGCTGAGTGGTCAGCACTGGTTGGGAGCCGTGACTCCGGTTGGTGGAACACTGTTCCTGATCGGCTGGGGTTGTCTGGCAGTGGCGACGTTAAAGCGGGCTTAAAAACTAATCTTATATCGGATCGAACTCAATGAAGATACAGGTTAACGGTGACATGATGGAGCTTCAGGATGGCAGCACGATTGCGGGCCTGATTGAACAGATGGAACTGGGCGAGCGCCGTATCGCTGTCGAGCACAATCTGGAAATTGTGCCGCGCAGTCAGCACGGAGAAACCATGCTTAAGGATGGTGACCGGGTTGAGATTGTCCACGCGATCGGTGGCGGTTAATCTCTGCTGATAAAAGCAGAGTCATACAAAGATAATTACAACGGTAGAATTAAAATGTCAGAGTCGAACAACGATCCATTGGTTATTGCTGGTCAGAGCTTTCAGTCGCGTCTGCTGATCGGCACCGGCAAGTACAAAGATATGGAAGAAACCCGTCTGGCGATCGAGGCCAGCGGTGCTGAGATCGTCACCGTGGCGGTACGCCGTACCAATATCGGTCAGAATCCGGATGAGCCGAACCTGCTGGATGTTATCTCTCCTGACAAGTACACCATTCTGCCGAATACTGCCGGCTGCTTTAATGCAGACGATGCAATCCGTACCTGTAAGCTGGCCCGTGAACTGATGGACGGTCATGATCTGGTGAAACTGGAAGTGCTGGGCGATCAGAAAACCCTGTATCCGAATGTTGTTGAAACCATCAAAGCAGCAGATGTGCTGGTGCGTGATGGCTTCAAAGTAATGGTGTACACCAGCGACGACCCGATTGTGGCGAAAGAGTTGGAAGATCTGGGCTGTGTATCCATTATGCCACTGGGTTCCATGATCGGTTCCGGTCTGGGGATTCTGAACCCGCACAACATCAACGTGATCATGGAAGACTGCAAGGTTCCTGTACTGGTTGATGCCGGTGTCGGTACTGCGTCTGAAGCGGCGGTGGCGATGGAGATGGGTTGTGAAGCTGTACTGATGAACTCTGCTATTGCCGGCGCACAGAACCCGATCCTGATGGCCTCTGCGATGAAGAAAGCGATTGAAGCCGGTCGTGAAGCGTTCCTGGCTGGTCGTATGCCGCGTAAGAAGTACGCCAGTGCGTCTTCTCCGATGGAAGGGACTATTGTTGGAAAATAAGCGTCGGTAAGTAAGCGTTGGTGATTTAACCACACGCAATGCTGCCATTGGCGGCTATAATATCCGCAGCCTGATCATCCGGTCAGGCTGCTTTAGTTTACAAAGAATCTATTCAGGTCAGATTGATGTCAGAAGAGAACAACATCGAACAGCAGGCTCCGGAACAGGCCGAAGAAAAGAAGTATATGCGCACCGTAAAAAGCTTCGTGCTACGCGCTGGCCGCATGACCGAAGGTCAGCAGAAGGCGATGGAAGGTGTCTGGCCTGAAATGGGGCTGGAGCTGGAGCGCGGTATGCTGGATCTGGCCGAAGAGTTTGGCCGTGATGCTCCGGTGGTTCTGGAGATCGGTTTCGGTATGGGCGATTCCCTGGTAGAGATGGCCAAGGATCAGCCAGAAAAAAACTACATCGGTATCGAAGTCCACCGTCCGGGTGTTGGTCGCCTGCTGAGCAATGCTGAAAAAGAGAGCCTGAAGAATATCCGGGTGTTCTGCGATGATGCTATTGAAGTGCTGGCTCAGTGTATCCCTGACGGCAGCCTGAGCACCGTGCAGCTGTTCTTCCCTGATCCATGGCACAAGAAGAAGCACCACAAGCGCCGTATCGTGCAAGCTGCGTTTGCTGAAACAATTCGCAAGAAGCTGAAAGTCGGTGGGGTGTTCCACATGGCGACAGACTGGGAAAACTACGCTGAACACATGATGGAAGTGATGAGCGAAGCACCAGGCTACAACAACGTGGCCGGTGATAACCAGTACTCGCCACAGCCGGAATGGCGTCCGGTGACCAAGTTCCAGAAACGCGGTGAGCGTCTGGGGCACGGTGTCTGGGATCTGATGTTCGAACGGACAGAATAAAAGAGAGTGGCGGGACCGGCAGGCGAAGCCTGCCTTGCTGGACCGTCACTACGTGACTTGCGGGTGGCTGGAAAAGCCTTCTTCTGATCACTGAATACTAAAAGCGCCTTGTGGCGCTTTTTTGCTTTTCAGCCCTAAACCACCTTCTATGGAGGTGGTGATCGTTCACTCGAGGCTGTGCCTGAAAAGTAATTTCAATGCTTTGTTTTACGTTCAAAAAGTGGTTTCGCCTGTAGGCGAGTCAGGACTTTTGCGCGGCCAAAAGTCCTAACAACCTAAAGGCCGCCCCGCTGTTTGGTCGGCAAGCCGACTTCCCTGTGCGCTGATCTTTTGAATCGGTGTGGGCCAAACTCGGCAAAGAGCGCCTCAAACAGTGTCCCACACTGATCCATCCAAAAGATCAGTGCTCGGCTGCACAGAGGGGATATAAAGTCTGTGCCAGAAATGTACTTCGGAGTAAGAACGAAGGTAATGCCCCTTACAGGGGGCACTAAGCAAAGCCACCTTCTAAGAAGGTGGCTTTTTACTTTTCGAGCAAGGAATGCTGTGCATTCCGTCCAGCCACGAGCGAGCATTGCTCTGCAATGCGGTCTGACCGGTCTGGCTTCGCCAGCCGGTTCCAATGTTACGTTTTGTAAAGCTGTTTGAAAAAGCGACAGCAGCTATCTAGCATGGTTTTTTGTGTCTGAACGGTTGGAGTGATTATGGATTCTGTTACCCAGATAGCCCTGGGGGCGGCGCTTGGTCAGGCGGTGTTGGGGCATAAGGTGGGCTATCGGGCGGCGCTCTGGGGTGGCGTCTGCGCGACCATTCCTGATCTGGATGTATTTATTCCCATGGGCAGTGCGGTGGCTGACTTTACCTACCATCGCAGTTTCAGCCACTCGTTATTTACTCTGACTCTGCTGGCGCCGCTGTTAGCCTGGCTGATAAACCGGTTTCATAATCAGTACGATCATTTGTCGCGGCGCTGGTTGCTGCTGGTCTGGCTGGCGTTGTTCACGCACCCGCTGCTGGACAGCATGACCATCTATGGGACTCAGCTGTTCTGGCCATTACCGATTGAGCCGGTCGGCACCGGCAGTGTATTTATCATCGATCCTCTGTATACCCTGCCACTGTTGCTTGGGGTGATACTGGCGTTGGCTTCGCGACAGGCTGGTTGGGGACAGCGCAGCAATAGGATCGGCTTGTGGATAAGTACGCTGTATCTGGGTTGGGGACTTATGGCGCAGGCTTACGTCACCGACATTGTGGAAGAGAATCTGGCCAGCCGTAATGAACAGGGACAGGTGCTGGTCACCGCCGGACCTTTTAATACGGTACTCTGGCGGGTACTGGTGATGCAGGAAGATGGCTACAAGGAAGGTTTTTACTCACTGTTCGATCCGGACCGTCATATCCGTTTTGAAACCTATACGAATCAGCCGCAGTTACTGGATAAGCTTCAGGATCACTGGCCGGTCAGTCAACTGCAGTGGTTCAGTAAGGGCTTTCTGAAAATAGCGCCGAATGAAAATCAGGAATTACTGATCTCAGATCTGCGGATGGGCGCTGAACCTTCCTATGTATTTACCTTTAAAGTGGCAGACATCGTTAAAGATCGTCTGATTCCGGTGGCCGACCAACGGATTCAACAACCGCGTGACTGGGATAGAGCGAATCAACTGATACGACGTATCGTCAGCCGCGATCCCTGATTAAGTCAGGCTTGCTTCAGTCACTCGGGGTTCTGGACGCCCTGCAATTTTGTTCAATACAGAGCAGACCCGGGTGAATAAGCTGCACTCAGAATGATAAGAGATCGCCAGCAGGCGATTCAGACTGAGGTTGCGATGCTGACTGTGATTGTTTCGATGCTGTTATTTGCTCTGGTCGGGGCTATCTCCCCGGGGCCTGTGAATGTGATTGCGACCGGAGCGGGTGCCCGCTTTGGTATCCGTGGAGCGCTACCCCATGTGCTGGGAGCGACGATCAGTTATACCCTGATCGTACTGCTGGCGGGCCTGATGCTGAATGAAATGGCGCACTGGTTGCCGCAGATATCACTGCTGATGCAGATAGCCGGTGGCGCTTTTCTGCTCTGGATCGCCTGGAAAATTGCGACAGCGCCGGCTCAGAGCCTTGAAGGTGAGCGGCATGCATCACCTCCCGGATTTATGGGTGGCGTGTTGTGTCAGACGCTGAATCCAAAAGCCTGGCTGGTGTCGATGTCGGGCATCTCTCTGTTTGTCAGCCATCAGGAATCCAGTGGTTTGCTGCTGTTCGTCTTCTGTGTGGTGTCTTTTGCTATGTGCTTTCTGGGTGTCGGATGCTGGGCAGTACTGGGGCAGATAATCCGGCGGTTATTGTCGTCTACCCGGCGACAGGTTATGTTTAACCGGGTGATGGCGTTGTTGCTGGTTGTCAGCATGTTATCGATTATCTCTGTCTGAGCTGTATCTGAAAGCTCTCTGATAACCCTTTACCAGAACATTGGGTGCATACAATGGCTGATACGATTCAGGACAATTGCTTCTTTCGCCGTAGCGAGGCATTACCGCAGGTGGAGATGCGTCTGGCGGATCACTCCAGCGCCTGTTACAGCACTCACTCCCATGATGAGTTCTCGTTCGGGGTGATTGATAACGGTGCGGCGCGTTACCAGAATCTGAACAGTACGCATCAGATTGGCCGGGGAACAACGGTGATGATCAATCCGGCTGATTCTCACTCCTGTAATCCTGATCGACAGCGCTGGTCATACCGGATGCTGTTTGTGGATACTCTCTGGTTCGGCCAGTTGCAGGCAGAGATATTCCAGTCGTCCCAGGATTATATCCCTTTCAGCGAGCACTATCAGTTCAGTGACTACGGTTATCGTCGTTTCAGTGATCTGTTTGATAGCCTGCAGGGGGACGATTCCGGCATCGCAGAAACGCTGTTGATCGATTATCTGGAGGTGATGTTTGCCGGTCGGGAACGGCGACTACAGCAGTCTGATAAACGTGATAGCGTGGCGGTTACACGGATACGTGAATTGATTATGGATCAGCTGGACAGCAACCTGCCGCTGGAACGGTTTGTTGAGGAAACCGGTTTAAGCCGTTATCAGCTGATCCGGCATTTCAAGCAGGCTTATGGACAGTCGCCTCACGCCTGGCAGCTGGATCAGCGAATTATCAGTGCCAAGCGTTTACTGCAGCAGGGCGACAGCCTCAGTGATGTTGCAAACAATCTGGGCTTTGCCGATCAGGCACACTTTCAGCGGCACTTTAAAAAGCGCCTGGCGATAACCCCCAAGCGCTACCAGTCATTTTTCGTCTGACTCGTCTATTTAAAGCCCAGGCTCTCTTTGATCGCGTTCATGACCAGCTCGAATACGCCGGGTTTGGTCTTCTTATGGTATTCCTTACGCAGGTTATCCACAGTGGATAATTGCTGCTGCTGATCGGCCAGATTACTGTTATCAGCCTCCAGGCTCTCCAGCTTCTGCGCAACTTTATTCAGACCTTCCAGTGATGTTTGTTTGCGTTCCGGTGAAAAGTCATACTGACGGGCGATCTCCAATTGCTGCTGCATTGCTGCAAGGGAAGTATTGAACGTCGCCGCATCGGTGGCATCCAGCGCTTCCTTGTAATGCAGACGCATCTGCTTCATGGTCTGCTTGAGGGATACTGTGTCTGTTGCCTGGGTAACCGGGCTTAGTAGCAGTGCGGATAACAGAAGAGTAGCTGGATATTTCATCAGAGGGTTTGTTCTCTTTTTTACTTCATTGAGCAGCTGCCGGGGCAACCGCCGCCAGTCATGCAGGGTGGGGCTTCCGGATTTCTCAGGGCTTTCTTATTGACGACGCCGCCGGTGGTCAGAACCCGTGTTACAGGGCTATCCAGGGGTATGTCGCCGGGCAGCACACCACTGATATCACACAGGTCACCCCAGGTGTGCAGTTTGATTGCCATCGGATGACGGACTTCAAAGACTTCGCCGGTAGTTTCACAGCGGTAATCGTAGGTAGGCATAGACGTTCCTTCTCTTATTATTATCCTTAATTTTAGTCAGCTCAGCTGGGTTCAGGCAGCGGCAGTGCGGTGGTGTATTTCTTCTGATCCAGCACAAAGCTGGTGTTCACCGACTGCACACCTGGCAGATGCAGCAGCTGACTGCTGATAAAGTGCTCATAGCTGGCCATGCTGGTGCTGACAATTTTCAGCAGATAGTCATACTGGCCACTCAGGGAACAGCATTCCAGAATATCCGGACAGCCGGCGACAAAGTGATCAAATTCTTCGATGGACTCCGGACGGTGATCGCTCAGGGAGATATGTGCGTATGCCTGAATCGGGGTGCCGGTATATTCCGGCTCCAGCAGGGCAACATAGCCACGGATCACACCGTTCTCTTCCAGTCGTTTTACCCGGCGCCAGCAGGGAGAGGCTGACAGGCCGACCTTTTCCGCCAGCTCGTTATTGGATAAGCGGGCATTTTCTTGAAGCTGCTTGAGGATGGCGAGATCTAACTTATCCAGATTCATTGATCGGTTTTCCAGAATTAATGGTCTTACAGGATAGACAGTCAGGCTTGAGCTACTCTGTCTGGAGGCATTATATAGTGGTATCGACTGCAGGTGGAGTAAGGAGGGAAATATGTTAGATCTGAGTAAAATGAAACATACCCGCTGTTTGCCCTGCACCGGTGAGACTGAAGCTTTACAGAAAGCACAGATTGTCGGTTTGCTGGCCCAGTTAGCGGAAGAGTGGCAGGTGGAAGAGGGAAAGCCGGTTATCAGCCGTACGTTCCGATTTGGTAACTATTACCAGACCATGGCATTTGTGAATGCGGTGGCGTTTATTGCGCACCGTGAAGACCATCATCCGGATCTGGAAGTGGGCTATAACCGTTGCAAAGTCAGCTTCACTACTCATGCCATTAAGGGATTGTCTGAGAATGACTTTATCTGTGCCGCCAAAGTCGACGATCTGGAGCATGCCTGAGTTCATCAGAATAAGCACAAAATAGTGAACCGTTTGGTCACGATTCAGTTAAACCGCGTTACACTGCCCTGAAATCACATGGGGGATGGAAGTAATGTGGATAAGAACTGTTTTTACGCTGGGGCTGGTGGCGTTGCTCAGTGGCTGCGCAACCCTGGATCGGGATGAGTGTCTGGCGGCGGACTGGTACCTGCTGGGCTTCAGTGATGCGGCGGCAGGCCATGGAGCTCAGCGTATTGATGACCATCGCTCGGCCTGTGCTGAACACGGTGTTATTCCGATTCTGGATGATTATCTGGTCGGCCATGAACAGGGTAAGCGTAAGTTCTGCACCTGGGAGAAGGGGTACTCTATTGGTCGAAATGGTGATGGCCTGAATCCTATCTGTGATGGTGATCTGAAATACGACTTTCATAATGGCTATGATGCCGGTCGAGGCGTTTACCGACAGGCGCTGGAAGTGACGGCTCAGGAGCGGGCGCTGGAACAGCTTCGGGAAGATCGGCGCCAGGCAAGACTGGATATTGTTGATAAAGAGAATCAGCTGCTGGCTGATGGTCTGGATCGCAATCAGCGCTATAACCTGCTGCGTGAGATCGATGCGCTGGATGACCGCCTTGATGAGTATGAAGATCAGATTCCACAGCGCAAGCGCCAGCTGGAAGAGGAACGCCGGTACCTGCAGTTACTGGAGCAGGAAGCACAGGCCAGCCGCTGACAGGATATAAAAAAGCCCCACCTGGGGAAGGTGGGGCGAAAAAGCCTTATACCTATAAAAAGCTCTAAGGCGACGGTGAAAGAATTATCTCACGATCCTCCGGGTGGGGAACTACCCCCGAAGGGGGAGCGGCATGTCGGAGCCTGATCTGCCGCTGCATCGAACTGAGATTAACGCTTCATTTCGAGAAAGACTTCAGACTGTTGTTCCGGGGTCAGCAGTTCAAACATCGCCTTCTTCTGCTCAGCCCGCATTTTTACCATGGCGGCTGCATTCTGTTCCGCCTGAGTCATCAGACTGGCAACCTGCTGGTCATAATCTGCTGCGCTTACATCCAGATCGCGCATTGCTTCACGCATGTCGTGAAAGTTATCTTTCTGATCCATCATGGCATCGCGCTGATCACGGAACAGTTGTTTCATCTGGTCCTGCTGAGCGTCGGTCAGATCCAGCTCCTCAGCCATGTACTTCAGACGCTTGTAACCTTTATGACCGTGGCCTTCCATCTGCTCATATTTACCCCGGCCTTCGCCCCGGTCGCCGCAACGATCCCATTTGCCGTCTGCGCTGGCGACGCCTGCAGTCAGAGTTGCACCACCGATAATAGCTGCTGTGATACCGATAATTACTTGTTTACGCATGATCATTTCTCCTGAGAACCGGATGCTGTATCAGCTGCGTCCGGGTTGTCTGTGTTGATGGCTACAGTATGTGATGTCCGGTCGCTAAGTTGGGTAAAGGCGTTGTAAAGTTTGGTAAAGGCTGACCGGGGCAGATGTAATTGCCCCCGTGGTTCATTATTCTTAAGTCATCAGAAAAGAGGTGAGCAATGAGTGAATCCGTAAGACTGCTGCTGGTGGATGATGATCAGGAGCTGTGTCAGTTGATGGGACAGTATCTTGAAACAGAAGGCTTTCAGGTGAGTTTTGCCCACAGTGCCGAGCAGGCCCTGCCGTTACTGGCAACCAACGGCACCTATGATCTGCTGATTTTTGACATCATGATGCCCGGGCAGAGTGGTCTTGAGTTACTACAGCAGATTCGCCCCCGGATCACCACGCCGGTCATAATGCTGACCGGCCGGGGTGAAGACATTGACCGGATTATCGGTCTGGAAATGGGCGCGGATGATTATCTGGGCAAACCCTGTAACCCCCGTGAACTGGTGGCCCGTATCCGTGCTGTATTGCGCCGTGCAGTGGTTCAGCCCGTTGCCGTCACAGAATCTGATCAACTGGAGATGCACGGTATCAGTCTGGATCGCGGGCGTCGTGAGGTGCAGGTAAAAGGCCGTTCTATGGAGCTGACCAGCGCCGAGTTTAATGTGCTGGCCGAGCTGATGGGAGCGGCCGGTGAGGTGGTTGCAAAGGACCAACTGACCGAGAAAGTTCTGCACCGCAAACTCACCGCATACGACCGGGCTATCGATGTGCATGTCAGCCGGGTTCGGCAGAAACTGGCGCAGCAATTGCCTGACAGTGAGCTGATTAAAACGGTTCGGGGTGTCGGTTATATGCTGGTAAAAGAGGCTGAATGATGGCCGTGCGCTGGTATAAACGGATCTTTCTGAAGATCTTCCTGATCGTTTGGCTGACCAGCTTTGTGGTGATCTCTGTGACCGCTTTTATGGTCGGCTCGGTGTCAGAAAGGGAGCGCTATCGTGAGGTAATGCAGGCGAAGGCGCTGGGCCAGGCGGAGCTGATTGTTGATCGTTATGAGCGCACTGGTCGGCTACCACCCAAGCCCCGTTATAAAGACTATGACCGGGATCATGATGACGATGATGACTGGCGTCGGGATAAGCATGACTGGCGTGACCGCGATCATCGGGATAAGAATTTCTTCGCCCTGAAAATGCAGATTCAGGAGACCAGTAGCGGGCAGATTATCGCTGGTATCCGGGATGATCGGCGTTTCCGCAATCCGATGGTTCTGCATCTGACCTCATCACAGAATAAAGATTATCGGGTTGTGGTGGATCTGGATCTGCGTAAAACCCTGTTTGCCAAACTGATCGGCTTTATCCTGTCGGTGCAGGTGGTGTTGATGATGATTGTTGCTGCGCTGGCAGCATTGCTGATCAGTTGGATCATCGTCCGTCCTCTGAATCGCCTGCGGCAGCATACCCGACAGCTGTATAACGGTGATCTGAGTGCCCGTGCAGACGATGCTCTGAATCGTCGTGGTGATGAGCTGGGCGAGCTGTGCCGTGAGTTTAATCGCATGGCGGATTATGTAGAGCAGACCCTGCAATCGAACCAGCGCTTACTGCAGGATGTCTCTCATGAGCTACGGGCGCCACTGGCCCGTTTGCAGATGGCGGTAGGGCTGGCAGCGCAGAATGTGCCTGATGCTGATCAGGCTGTGATTGAGCGAATCAATCTGGAATGTGACCGGATCAACCGGTTGATCGATGAGATTCTCAGTCTGTCGCGGCTGGAGCAGATGGAAACTTCGGATCAGCCATTTGATGTTGCCGGGCTGATTGACGGTCTGATTCAGGATTACAGATTCAGCTCGCCGGATTACCCACTTCAGTGGCAGGCTCCGGCCACAGTGGTGCAGGTTAAGGGCAACAGTGCGCTGCTGGAGCGGGCACTGAACAATATCCTTGGTAATGCGGTGAAACATACTCCGGCGGGTACGACCATCAGTCTGCAACTTGAGGCGACCACAAACGGCTGTCGGATTGTGATCAGTGATTCAGGGCCGGGTCTCAGTGAGGCGCAGCTGGAGAGCCTGTTTAAGCCGTTCGTTCGCTTCAGTGACCAGCAGAACGGGTATGGTCTGGGGCTCAGTATTGCGCTGCGGGCTGTGAATCTGTTGGGTGGCGAGCTACAGGCCAGCAGTGAGCCGGGACAGGGGCTTACACTGACAATTGATCTGCCCCGATAGATTCAGGCTGGAGGATGGTATTCAGCGGCTGTGGCTTTCCGATGCCATAACCCTGACCGAAATCCACCCCCATCTGCTGCAGTTGCAGGCGGATTTCATCGTTCTCGACAAACTCTGCGATGGTCTGCATGTTCATGATATGGCCGATCTCATTGATGGAGCGCACCATCGCTTCATCGATCGGGTCGGTCAGAATATCCTTCACAAACATACCGTCGATCTTGAGCAGATCAACCGGCAGGTTTTTCAGATAGCCGAATGAGGACAGACCGCTGCCAAAGTCATCCAGCGCAAACTGACAGCCCAGCCCCTGCAGAGACTTGATGAAGATCTGCGCGTCTTTCAGGTTCGCGATCGCCGCCGTTTCGGTAATTTCAAACTTCAGCATCTGTGGCGGAACAGGGCCATGTTCAATGCTGCGGATGATAAAGCCCAGCAGAGCTTCATCGCCCAGTGACTGGCCTGAAAGATTGATCGACAGGCTGTTGATATGACTGAGTTGCTCCAAATGCAGAGTCATCCAGTTCAGGGTCTGGCTGATCACCCAACGGTCGATTCTGGGGGTCAGATTATAGCGTTCTGCGGCCGGCAGAAAGGCACCCGGAGGGATAATATCGCCATTGCGGTCCTGTAGGCGGATCAACACCTCATAGGCCAGTTTATCGTTAGACTGCAGTGGTTGAATCGCCTGTGCATAGAGTTTGAAACGATCTTCATCCAGCGCATTGCGGATCTCTGTGGCCCACTGAATATAACCCTTATGGGCCAGTTGCTGGGCATCGTCGGCGCGGAAGATATGAATCCGGTTACGGCCGGCATCCTTGGCGGTATAGCAGGCGGTGTCCACCTCTTTCATGGCATCTGCGGTGGATTCGGTCTGGTCATTGATAGCCGTTAACCCGGCGCTGATCTCGACCTGGAAGCTGCGGTCCTGCCACTGGAAACGGAACTTCTTCAGCTCATTCATGATCATCATGACCACCCGCTCGCCCTGCGCCAGACTGCAATTCTTGATTAGCAGCAGGAACTCATCGCCTCCTGGTCGGGCAAGAATATCCCGGCTGCGCAGGCGGTCCCGGATCAGGTGACTGATCTGGCGCAGCAGCTCATCACCGGCCAGATGACCACAGGTGTCATTGATAATTTTGAATTGATCGATATCGAAGAAACAGAGGACATGCTGGGTGTTTTTCTGATGCGCACTGTCGATGACGTGTTCCAGCTCATGGTCGAACTGGCGTCGGTTGAGAAGACCCGTGAGGCTGTCATGGGTACTCTGGAAATTGATCTCATCAGAGATCCGCCTTACCTCGGTGATATCTTCCTGCAGCGCAACGAAGTGGGTGATCTCGCCCTGGTCATTGGTCAGCGGTGAGATAATCTCTTCGGCCCAGTACAACTCGCCGTTTTTCTTGCGGTTATGCAGAGTGCCACGCCAGATCTGACCGCTGAGCAGGGTATTCCAGAGATCTTCATAGATATTGTTGGATGCTTCACCTGAGTTCAGCAGGCGCGGATTACGGCCGATTACCTCTTCAGCCTGATAGCCAGTGACTTCCGTAAAGTGCGGATTCACATACTCGATGTTGCCCTCTTTGTTGGTGATCACGACCACATTCGGACTTTGCTCTACCGCGGTGGAGAGCTTTTTCAGGGCGTTGGTGGCTTCAACCTGGTCTGTGATGTCATCAAACACCGCTACACCGCCATCCACTTTGCCCAGACCATTAACAATAGGGACAAACTCGGCCTTGAGGTGCATCTGACGATGACCGGTAACTGAAACATACGGGCCTTCAAACATGCCGATTTCACCCCGCAATGAATCCCTCAGGGCATCCAGGAGTTTCGGATCCTGCAGATTCTCAAGCATGTTAAAGCCGATCAGACGGTCAGAACTGGCGCCGATGATCTGCTCGAAGCGGTGATTGATCATGGTCAGTTCTGAGTTGTTGTCGTAGTGGAAAATACCCACCGGAGAGTGGCTCAGAATCGAGCTCAGACGGCGTTTACTCTCGTTCAGTTCCTGAGTCCGGCTGCTGACATTACGTTCCAGTTCTCTGGCCCAACTGCGCTGGGCCGAGGAAAAGGTAAACATCAGGGGCAACAGAAACAGTGCAAACAGTCCCGCCAGCGCGACCTCTTCCATCAGTCTGCGGGCCAGAACAGTGCGGATATGGGAGATCTCTATATCGGCGGCGGTAATGTAAAAAGTGCCGTCTTCACTGGTATTGGGGATAAAAACACTGCGGAAATTGCCCCACTGATCGCTGATCTCAATGAACAGGGGAGCTGAATCTGCCGTCAGTGACAGTAACCGGGGATCAGCATCAGCGTAGAGGTCGAGATAACGTGGATGGTTACCGATTCTGATCTCATCCTCAGTGGCGCTGGTACCGGTAAAGTGGATCTGACCGTCACGGACGATCATGCTGTAGATAAAGACAATCTCTGACTGTTGGGTAAAGCGGGTCAGCCTGCGGGCGTTGGCGATATCTTGCTGTGGCAACAGGTCATTTTTCGTCATGTTCTGATGGTGGAAACCATCGGGCAGCATCTGAGGCAGCGCCCGGGCGCTGGCCTCCAGCTTATTATCCAGCTGCAGGTTAATAAGCTGTTTCTCATGGCTGTAATCGTATGCCAGGTACAACGCCACCCAGGCAAGATAAAACAGAGCGGCGACATATACCCGTTTGGTCACTTTAAAAGTCATGGTGCCGGTGTATAACGTCTCTGGTTCTCAAGTCTGCAGTATAACCAGCATTGATCAGTCACCTGCTCAATAGATACCTGAAATGGGTAATCCATTGGAGGTAGTCTACGGGTCAGGGGCGCAGCGCGACGACTCTGACCGTATCGCCTTCACTTACCCTAAGCTGATGAGCCAGCTCCGCCGGCAGGGTAATATGCCCCTCTGAGGGACTGATGTCTGCGACTGTACAGCGAAAATCCATACGCTGGGTGTTGCTGATCAGCCAGGGCTGACTGTGACATTGTCCGGGTCCGATATGGACATCAACATGGCGGCTGTGATGGATTGCCCTTATATCCGGGAGCTTGCAGGCCAGCGTCGGGCCGCCGTCAAAGATGTCGATATATTCTTCATAACGAAACCCTTCTTTCTCAAGCATCGCCCGTGCCGGTGCGGTGTTGGTATGCACTTCGCCGATCACCTGGCGTGCCGGTTCCGGCAGCAGGTGCAGGTAGATAGAGTGCTTGGGCATCAGCTCGGCAATAAACACCTTGTTGCCAATACCGGTGAGGTAATCGGCTTCTGAGAAGGGCATGGTAAAGAAATGCTGTCCCAGACCATCCCAGAAAGGTGAGCGTCCCTCCTGATCACTGACACCACGCATTTCGGCGATAACCTTGTGATTAAAGCGCTCCCGGAACTGGGCCATGAACAGGAACCGACTTTTCGATAACAGTGCTCCGTTATTATCTTTGCGGTGTTCCGGTTGCAGATACAGACTGCAGACCTCAGAACAACCGGTGTAATCATTACAGAGATAGAGCGTGCGGAAGGTGTTGTGTACCCCCAGCTCCCGGGATGCATGGACAACCGTACCCAACCGGTAGTGATAAAATGGCTCCCGCAGCCCGACTCCGGCTTCTATGCCGCAGACGCCAATGACAGTCTGGCTCGGGCAGTGCTCCAGCACGAACAGGTAACTGTTGCCCTGCGGATCAGGCTGGTCTGACTCCATCGCACTGACTGACGCTTCGATTTTACGTTGCAGCAGATCGCGGTTGGTCGGCAGAGAGGTAAAGCCGGGGCCGCTGTCTGCGGCGATCTGACAGAGCATGTCGAGATCGTCGTGAACGATCGGACGGATAATATTGCAGGATAAGGGCATCACTTCCCTCCTTTTATCAGCGAGCTGTTGTTATCAAACTTCGTTATCGAGCTTTGTTATCAAACAAGCCGGAGCCGGTTCAATAGCCCATCTTCAGGGCCAGCATCGCATGAGCCAGCTGTTTGAGTCCGTGGTTAATTTCCGGATAGGGGATGATCAGTGACGGCGCCAGGCGTATCACGTCAGGGCCTGCGATCAGTATCAGTAGCCCCTGTTGCTCGGCGAAGCGTTGTAATTCGCGGGCCTTCCCGAGCCAGTGGGTTTTCAGTTCACAGCCGATGAGCAGGCCGTCTCCCCGGATCTCCTGAAACAGATCGATCTTTCTGTTCAGTTGCTGCAGGCCATCCATAAACAGAGTGTGACGCTGTTTAACACCCGCCAGCAGGGTTGGGTTACTGATCAGCTCCAGCGCCTTGCCGGCGACTGCGCAGGCCAGTGGATTGCCGCCGTATGTACTGCCGTGAGAACCGACAGAGAAACTGTCAGCGATCTGTTTACGGGTCAGCATTGCGGCAACGGGAAAACCCCCGCCCAGGGCTTTGGCGGTGGTCAGAATATCCGGCTCAACATTGTGTTTTTCGTACGCGAACAGCTTACCGGTCCGGCCCATGCCGGTCTGGATCTCATCGAAAATCAGCAGGGCGTTATATTTGTCGCACAGTTCCCGTACGCCTTTTACAAAGGCCGGTTCTGCAGGAATCACACCTCCTTCACCCTGTATCAGCTCCATGACCACCGCGCAGGTGGAATCTGAAATCTGGTATTCAAGGCTGGCCAGATCGTTAAAGGGCAGATGCATGATCGCGCCCGGTAGCGGGCCAAAATCCTGACTGTAGGCGGGCTGGCCACCAACGGTGACGGTAAACAGCGTTCGCCCGTGGAAGCCTTTATTGAAGGCGATAATCTCATGTTTATCGCTGTTGAAGTGATCACGGGCGTACTTGCGGGCCAGCTTGAATGCGGCCTCGTTGGCTTCTGCTCCGGAGTTGGCAAAGTAGACCTGATCGGCAAAGGTGAGATCGCACAGATCGGCGGCTAGCCGTAGCGCGGGCTCGTTGGTCCAGCCATTACTGAGATGCCAGAGCTGGCTGCTCTGGCTGGCCAGCGCCTGCTGCAGTTCCGGATGACAGTGGCCAAGTGCCGTGACGGCGATGCCACCGGCGAAATCGATATATTCCTTTCCGGCCTGATCCCAGAGCCGCGACCCCTGCCCCCGGACCGGGATAATATCGCTGGGGTTATAGTTTGGCACCATCACTTCTTCAAAGGTGTGCCGGGCGACGGTACGAGCCATAATCCAACGCCTTTTTTCAGCTGTTCAGTGATTACAGTGTAGACCGGGTTTGGCAGAAGAATGTGAAGAAAAAGAACAGCTTGGCCTGTAGCCAGAATAAAAAAGCACCTGAAAAGGTGCTTTTTACAGTGTTCTGAGAGAGGGCTGGGATTACAGCGCGTCGTTGCCGGTTTCGCCGGTACGGATACGGATTGCCTGCTCCAGTGGGGTGATGAAGATCTTACCGTCACCGATTTTACCGGTGTTTGCAGTAGAGCTGATCGCTTCAATAACCTGCTCAACCAGATCATCGGAGATCGCTGCTTCGATCTTAACTTTAGGCAGGAAGTCGACCACATATTCTGCACCACGGTACAGCTCTGTGTGGCCCTTCTGGCGGCCAAAACCTTTAACTTCGGTAACCGTAACACCCTGGATACCGATTTCCGACAACGCTTCGCGAACATCGTCCAGTTTGAACGGTTTAATTACCGCGCTTACCAGTTTCATAATTATTTTCCTCGCTTGGGTCTGCCTGACATTGCTGCTGCAGACGGATGGAGTTCGTAAAAAAACTGGGGCTAAGTATACCCAGTTTACAGTGTTTAATAAAACGCCAGACAGGGAGCCGGAGCTCCCTGTTATGGTTTACTTACTGAAGTTCGGATTATTTACCGTTGGTAAATTCCGGGTACGCTTCCATACCACATTCAGCCAGATCAACACCTTCGTACTCTTCCTCTTCGCTTACACGGATACCCATGACCGCTTTCAGGATGCTCCATACCACCAGACTGGTGATGAATACCCAACCGAAGATTGTCAGGGCACCGATGATCTGACCGCTGAAGGTAGAGCCATCGTTGGTAACCGGTACCAGCAGCAGACCCAGCAGACCACACACACCGTGTACAGAGATCGCACCAACAGGATCATCGATACGCAGCTTATCCAGAGTGATGATAGAGAACACTACCAGGATACCGCCTACAGCACCGAACAGAGTCGCTTGCAGCGCAGTCGGAGTAGATGGCTCAGCAGTGATCGCTACCAGACCGGCCAGCGCGCCGTTCAGCAGCATAGTCAGGTCAGCTTTACCGAACAGCAGGCGAGCAGTGATCAGCGCAGCGACAGCACCACCGGCAGCGGCAGCATTGGTGTTCAGGAATACCATTGCAACAGAGTGAGCACTTGCCACATCACCCAGTTTCAGAACCGAACCACCGTTGAAGCCGAACCAGCCCATCCACAGGATGAAAGTACCCAGGGTTGCCAGCGGCAGGTTAGCGCCCGGAATCGCGTTGATACCGTTCTTAGTGTATTTACCTTTACGGGCACCCAGCAGCAGTACACCTGCCAGAGCCGCAGCAGCACCTGCCATGTGCACGATGCCGGAACCTGCGAAGTCAGAGAAGCCCAGGTCACCCAGGTTGTACATGCCGAATACGTCGTCGCCGTTCCAGGTCCATGCACCTTCCATTGGGTAGATCACACCGGTCATTACCACCGCGAAAGCCAGGAAAGCCCACAGCTTCATGCGCTCAGCAACTGCACCGGATACGATAGACATCGCCGTCGCTACGAAGACTACCTGGAAGAAGAAGTCAGAAGCGCCAGAGTAAACTGAACCACCGTCGAAGCCTTCTTCAGCGGAATCGACCAGTACCTGAGCCACGTCAACTTCTTCGATTCCAGCCAGGAAGATACCGCCGCCGTACATCAGCTGATAACCACAGATCAGATACATGATGCAGGAGATAGCGAACAGCGCTACGTTCTTGGTTAGAATCTCAGTGGTGTTTTTAGAGCGGACCAGGCCCGCTTCCAGCATGGCAAAGCCTGCTGCCATCCACATAACTAATGCGCCGCACACCAGGAAGTAAAAGGTGTCCATTGCATACTGTAATTCAAAAATCTGGTTTTCCATTTTCGCCCCCTGAAGCTGATAAGCCGGACTCTCTCAGGCCGATGCTTCTATAGGTTTAAGTTTGTAAATGTTGTAATTAGAAAGCTGTAAAAGCGGTTATGTCTTACAGTGCGCTGTCGCCGGTCTCACCGGTACGGATACGTACCACTTCTTCAACGTCCTGCACGAAAATCTTGCCGTCGCCGATTTTGCCGGTCTGAGCGGTTTTGCTGATCGCTTCAACCACCTGATCAACAATGCTGTCTTCAACAGCGGCATCGACTTTTACTTTTGGCAGGAAGTCCACCACGTACTCGGCGCCACGGTAGAGTTCGGTATGACCTTTCTGACGGCCAAAACCTTTCACTTCAGTCACAGTAATACCCTGTACGCCGATCTCGGACAGAGCCTCGCGAACGTCGTCCAGTTTGAACGGTTTGATAATTGCTGAAATAAGTTTCATGGGATCTGATCTCCATTGAAAAAAACTGTTTTACCAGGTCCGGCTGCTTGTCAGCGCAGACTGAAACGGTTGCAGGGTATAAAGCATGGGGTGTGCCACTGTTTATAAAAATCCTTTTAAAACATTGGGATAGGTTGGTTTTGGGCTGTTAAGTGGGGGCTCTGTGTGCGATCTCAGTGCAGGATTGAGATTTTTGCTGGTGCACAATTTTTGTGCAGGCACGGTTTTGGTGCGTTGGTGGGTGTGCGCATTTTCGGTGCGGGCTGAAAAGGGGACCCGCTTATTGCTATAGTTTTAGGTATAGTTCTACTGATAGTTCTACTGAAAGACCGTTTCTGAATTACCGGAACCCAGGAAAAATGATTAATCAGAGTGTAATTGAAGGCCTGACTGCGCAGTTGGCCGGCCTGATCGACAGTGCCCGTAACCATTCAGCCAGCGGCGATCTTGAGCCGCAAATCAGCGCTATACTGAAGGGCGCTTTTAACCGTATGGATCTGGTAACCCGGGATGAGTTTGATGCGCAAAGCGCCGTACTGATGAGAACCCGGGAAAAGCTGGAACATTTGCAGCAGCAATTGGATCAGCTGGAACAGCAACTGGATCAGGACTGATTCGGGAGAACCCCATAATGAGCCAGATGTGTGCAACGATATTACCGGATCTGACCTATCAGTTTGGTAGCAGCGAGTATCTGGCTCAACTCGACTGGCAGGGCGAGCTCAGCGGCGTGCATCTGGAGCAGGTGCACGGTGAAGAGGCACTGTTCGAGTTACGCAGTGCTCTGGCTGGAGCCCGTAAACAGGGCACAGCGACACTGACCTGGCAACCCCGACCCACACAGTCGTCCCAATGGTTACAGATTCAACTGCACTGGAATTCACAGGCCAATAGCTATCTGCTGATTGCCAGTACATTGGCTCAGGCTGCGGAGCAGACTCTCAGCCAGCAGCCGGTTGAAGGGCTGTTTGATTATTCGCCGCAGGGCATCATGGTGATGGACAGGGATAACCGTATCTACCGGGTAAACCGCAGCTTTTACTCTTTGACCGGTTACCGTTTCGATGAAGTTGTTGGTCAGGGGCCCGGCCTTATCACCAATGATGATATCGATCCGGGTGTGTTTGAAGAGCTGTGGCAACAGTTGATGAAAGACGGTGTCTGGGAAGGTGAGCTTTGGAATTGTCATAAAGACGGTCGCACATATCCGGCCTGGTACAGCATTCTCGCCAGCCGGGACAGTAATGGCGAGATAAGCGGCTTCGTCGCCCAGTTTTCCGATACCAGCAGCTGGTATGAGCAGCAGAGTGTGGCAGCTCATCTGCATGATGCACCGGAATTGAACCGCCTGTTAGAGCAGAAGCTGCAGGTGAGCCGCCTGACCGGAAGGGGCGTTGCTCTGCTGATGGTGGATCTGGTGCAGCTGGATAACAAAGAACTGCCAGATCATCGCGAACAGATGCAGGATCTGGCTTTACGTCTGGCCAGTGAGCTGCGCGATGATGACTTTCTCGCGTTCACCGTCTCCGGAGGTCTGGCACTGATCGTTGATAATTGCGGTGATCCCAGCCTGCTGGAATCGCTGGCGCAGCGTCTGCTGGTATTGGAAGACCAGCCTATGGCGCTGGAGGAAAAGTTGCTGAGGCCGGAGCTGGTGATCGGCGGAGCACTGAGCGACAGCGAGGTGAATACGGCCGAGTTACTGCAGACCCATGCCACGCTGGCGATGCAAAGTGCGACGGCAGCAGGTGGTGGATTCCGTTTATATGAGGCCAGTCAGGGCCGTGGCTCGGTGTTGGTGCATGCCGAACTGGAACAGCTGATCGAAACCGATGGTATCGAGCTGAGATTTAATCCGGTCTATTCACTCCGGGGGCATCAACTGATCGCAACAGAAGTGGTGCCTTGTCTGCAACATCCGCAACTGGGAGTGCTGCCTGCCGACAAATACCTGCCACAGTTAACCCGCTACGGTTTACTGCAAAGCTATCATCAGCAGTTACAGACCGCGCTGGTGCCGCTGATTAAGCTGTGGAGCAGCTTCGATGGCTTCGAGAGTATCTATCTGCGGTTGCAGGATGAAGAGCTGTTTGCCAGTGATCTGATCTCGATGTTGCTGACATCGATGCGTCGGGCGCAGATACCGCCGCAAAGTCTGATGGTGGCGGTCACTACGGCACAGCTACAACTGTTTCCTGACGAGTGTGAACACCTTAAAGCCCAGGGAGTGAGGTTACTGGTGGACTGTCGTGGTAAGAAACGCTGGTCGCTGATGTCGCCCCGCCCTGATATGTTACTGCTGGATGCCGGACGGGTTGAACAGCAGATGCGGGATGATCAGGCGATGCTGGATGTAGAGCAGCTGATTTCTCAGGCCCGGGATATGGGGCTGGAAGTGATGGCTGAAGGGGTACGCACCACCGGTCAGATGACCCGCCTGACCCAGCAGGGCTGTTTCCGGATGAATGGACGGTATGTGGGACAACATCTGACTATGTCACAGCTGATTGAGCGGTTAGATATGGAAAACTGACCGGCAGCTCGATGCCATTATGTTCAACCGGCGTTGTGGTGAGGAACTCACAGCCCGGTATATAAAAAAGTGACAGTGCTGTGATACTCAGAGTATCCGGCAGGGTGTCACGACAGCGTTTGTTTAAATCAATCCAGGGAAGGATGATTATGTCACTTGCTATTGTACATACCCGCGCCCAGCGGGGTATCAGTGCGCCGGCGGTCGCCGTTGAAGTTCATTTATCGGGCGGCCTGCCCAGCTTTTCAATTGTCGGAATGCCGGAAACCGGTGTTAAAGAGAGCCGTGAGCGGGTGCGCAGTGCGCTTCTCAATAGCGGCTTTGATTTCCCCGCCCGTCGTATCACAGTCAATCTTGCACCGGCGGATCTGCCAAAAGAGGGCGGACGTTACGATCTGGCGATCGCGATCGGTATCCTGTCGGCGACCGGACAGTTGCCGGATGCTGCACTGGATAAGTTTGAATTTCTGGCGGAACTGGCGCTTTCCGGGGAGTTGCGACCGGTCCGTGGTGTGTTGCCGGTCGCCCGTAGCTGTCACGAGTCCGGTCGCGGTTTATGGCTGGCTCTGGATAATCTGGAAGAGGCGGCTCTGGTCAGCGATCTGCCACTCTATAGCTGCGCCACCCTGTTACAGGTTTGTCAGCAGCTGAGCGGTGCGGTACCGCTTAATCCTGCTGATGTCCCGATTACCAACCTGACTGATGAAGAGCTGGTGGCGGATCTGTTGGATGTCCGCGGTCAGCATGAGGCAAAACGAGCCTTAGAGATCGCTGCCGGAGGCGGACACAATCTGCTGTTCTGTGGCCCTCCGGGGAGTGGCAAGAGTATGCTGGCCAGCCGTTTGCCTGGCATTCTGCCACCGCTGGATCAGACCGGAATGCTGGAGCTCGCGGCGATTCACTCGGTTGCCGGGGTCTACCAGAACCGATTGTTAAGCGGTATACGACCGTTTCGCTCACCACACCATACGGCTTCAGCAGTGGCGCTGGTGGGTGGTGGTAGCCAGCCCCGCCCCGGTGAAATATCCCTGGCGCATCAGGGAGTGTTGTTCCTCGATGAGCTGCCGGAATACAGCCGTCAGGTGCTTGAGGTAATGCGTGAGCCGCTGGAATCAGGTGAGATACATATCTCCCGTGCAGCGGTGCAGGTCAGCTTTCCGGCACGGTTTCAGCTGATCGCGGCGATGAATCCCTGTCCGTGCGGTTATCGGGGCGATAACAGTGGCCGCTGTCACTGCACACCGGATCAGATTCAGCGCTATCAGAGTCGTATATCCGGGCCGCTACTGGACCGGATTGATCTGCAGAGCTGGGTGCCGGCATTGTCATCTGAACAGTTGATGGGGCCATCTGATGCGACAGAAAGCAGTGAGCAGGTGCGTGACAGGGTAAGCCAGGCCCGGGTTGTGCAACACCGGCGACAGGGCTGCTGTAATGCCCGACTGACGGCCCCCCAGCTGGATCAGTATTGTCAGCTGGGAGAGGGACAGAGACGGATTCTGGCCAACGCCATTGATCAGATGGGACTATCTGCCAGAGCGGCGCACCGGGTGCTGAAGGTGGCACGTACCATTGCCGATCTGCAGCACAGTGAGGTTATCCGGGAGCAGGATCTGTTTGAGGCGATCGGACTCAGGCGTTCGCCGCTGTAGAGTTAATGGACTGGTGTAGCATAGCGCAGTACTGGTCAAACGGGATCGGTTTGCTGTACAGGTAGCCCTGTGCCTGGTGACAGCCGTAGCTGGCGAGGAAATCCAGCTGCTGTGGGGTCTCCACGCCTTCGGCGATGATCTCTTTTTTCAGGCTGTGAGCCAGACGGATCAGCGCTTTCACAATCTCGCGGTTATCCTGATTCTCATGAATATGGGACACGAAGGAGCGGTCGATCTTCAGGCTGCTGATCGGCAGTGTCTGTAGCAGAGAAAACGAGGAGTAGCCGGTACCGAAGTCATCCAGTGAGAAATTGATACCCAGTTTATGCAGCTGCTCAATACTTTCCAGCACATGGGTTTCATTATTGAACAGTGCTGATTCTGTGAGTTCGAATTCAAGGATGTTGGTGTCGATGTTGTAACGGTCGATCAACCGCTCAATTGTGCGGCACAGGTAACTGTCCTGAAACTGCCGGAACGACAGGTTGACGCTCAGATGGGTAATATCCAGTCCGGCATCCTTGAGACGGTTAATGTCTTCGCCAGCCTGCTGAATAACCCAGTAACCGATCGGTACGATCAGGCCCGTACGTTCCGCGGTGGAGATAAAGGCATCCGGGAAAATCAGACCTTTTTCCGGGTGATTCCAGCGGATCAGCGCTTCTGCACCGATGATTCTGCCGCTGGCGATATCTATCCGGGGTTGGTAATAAAGCTCAAACTCCTGCCGTCGCAGAGCGTTCATCAGATCCGGTTCGATTACCGGCGACAGCTCTTTATCCGACGGAGATTCCTGGGTGTACATCGAGTAACTGCAGGTGCTCTGCTGCTTGGC
This sequence comes from uncultured Amphritea sp., assembly GCA_963669425.2. Lineage (GTDB taxonomy): Bacteria > Pseudomonadota > Gammaproteobacteria > Pseudomonadales > Balneatricaceae > Amphritea. The sequence continues at coordinate 863,576 of CAXXNC010000001.1, read as the reverse complement.
TTTGAGACGCGCCTGAGTGGCCTGGTGTATAAGAGTATCGGTTTCACAGCTTCGCTGAGGCGCAAAGCTGACACCGATGCTGCAGGGCAGGATAATTTCCAGATCGCGATAATGATAGGGTTCCGCCAGCGCATGCATAATCTGATAGCACAGCAGGGTGGCGGCCTGGGCGCAGTCATCGTCTGCCGGACAATCGATCAGCAACACAAACTCATCATTGCCTAATCGAGCGATCAGCCCAGGGGCCAGTTCGATCAGGCGACCGGCCATCTCTTTGACGATTTTGTCCCCTGCTGCATAACCATTAATGTGATTAAAGCGCCGGAAGCCATCCAGATCGACGTTGAGCAGTGCGTAGTTGGTATCGGGCCGGCTCTGTCCCTGACGGAACTGACGCAGTTGTGATGACAGCTGCTTGTAGAACTGATGCCGATTGGTCATACCGGTCAGCGGGTCCACCTGATTCAGATGGTTGATCTCTTTCAGTAGCTGACGGACGGTCAGACCATGGCGGATGGTCTGTTGCAGCAGCGGCTGAGTCAGATCCTGTAGTTGCAGATAATCATTGGCGCGCCAGCAGGTGAACTCTTCAATCCGTTCGGCGCTCAGTTTCTGATCAAAAATGATAACCGGAATATCAGGATGCTGTTGCCGCAGATAGTGCAGCTCGGACAGGGCGTTAGTATCCGTGTAACAGGTATGCAGGAAGATCAGGTCGTAGGCGTTCTGGCTGAGATATTCGGTTGCCTGATCGAAGGCGCAATGTTTCACAGCCTGCTGTGTCGGATCGAAATGCTGAAGCAGCTGATCGACCGAGTAACCGCAGCTATCGATCAGTAAGCATTGAGAGGGTATGTTTATGCACTTCGCTGCAGACGACATAATTCAGTACAGCAGGATAAACAGCCGTGTTTTCCTGACTAATTGAGGCTGATATGGCAACTTATTCCGTGCGATAATTGCCGCGAATAATGATTTAAGATTAGCACGCTCAATTTCATTTTCAAACGGAAGTTTGACGATTTTTTCTTTTTAAATCAGAAGGTTGAGGTGTTTTTGGTGTGAATTTTTTCAGCCTGATAGTACGTTATCGGCCGCACTGATCAGAAACTTTAATTCCCTAGAGCAGTTTTTTAATGGCGAGATTGAATCCAAAACAGCAGGAAGCAGTTGATTATATCAGTGGTCCTCTGTTGGTACTGGCGGGGGCCGGTTCCGGTAAAACCAGCGTAATTACCCGTAAGATCGCCTATCTGATCGAGACCTGCGGTATAAAGGCGCACAACATCGCGGCAGTGACCTTTACCAATAAGGCTTCCCGGGAGATGAAGGAGCGGGTGACCTCGCTGGTTGCCGGCAATGCGACCCGGGGGCTGACGGTATCGACCTTTCACAACCTGGGTCTGAACATTATTCGCCGGGAGCATAAGGTGCTGAAGCTGAAGCAGGGCTTTTCCCTGTTTGATGATCAGGACAGCAAAGCGTTGCTGAAAAGCCTGCTGCTGCACAATGAAGAAGACACTGATCAGCTGGATTTTGTACAACATACGATTTCCAACTGGAAGAACGATATGCTGATGCCGGAACAGGCGTTAGCACAGGCTCAGGGTCCGCAGGATATCCTTGCAGCCCGGGCTTATGAGGCTTATCAGCAGAGCCTGAAAGCCTACAATGCGGTCGATTTTGATGATCTGATCCTGCTGCCGGTACTGCTGTTTCAGAATAATCCGGATGTGCTTGAGCGCTGGCAGAACAAGATCCGCTATCTGCTGGTGGATGAGTATCAGGACACCAACGTCAGTCAGTATCTGCTGGTGAAGATGCTGGTCGGGATGCGCGGTATGCTCACGGTGGTAGGGGATGACGATCAGTCTATCTACTCCTGGCGCGGTGCGCGGCCAGAAAACCTTGCCCAGTTACAGCAGGATTTTCCTTCGCTGCGGGTTGTTAAGCTGGAGCAGAACTACCGCTCTACCGGACGGATTCTGAAAGCGGCGAACACGGTGATCTCTAATAACCCCCACGTATTTGATAAGACTCTGTGGAGTGATATGGGGTTTGGCGATCCGATCCGGGTGGTGTTCACCCGCAATGAAGATGCCGAATGCGACCAGATCGCCACCGAGATCCTTGATCTGCACCTGCGCCAGCGTCGACAGTTTAAGGATTTCGCGATTCTCTACCGGGGTAACCATCAGGCGCGCTTGCTTGAACTGAAACTGCAGAGCTATCAGGTGCCTTATAAGCTCAGCGGTGGTACTTCATTCTTCTCCAGAGCGGAGATCAAGGACATCATGTCCTATCTCAAGGTGTTGGTGAATCCGGACGACGATAACGCCTTCCTGCGTATTATTAATCTGCCACGTCGGGAGATCGGTCCGACCACCCTGCAGAAGCTGGGTGAATATGCCACCACTCGCGACTGCAGTCTGTTTAATGCCTGTCAGGAGCTGGGACTGGAACAGGTGCTTAAGCCTGCGCAGGTGGAGCGCTTGCGTCGATTCAGTAGCTGGTTGCTGGGTATCTATGAACAGTGTGAGCGGGGTGATCCGATTGACGCGATCCGTCAAATGATCGACGACATCGACTTTGCCGGCTGGATCGCTCAGAACAGCTCCGGCGAAGCGGTTGCTGAGCGGCGCATGCAGAATGTCTGGATTCTGGTGGACTCGCTGCGTTCCACTCTGGAACGACTTCAGGAAGATGATCCGGATGCCGGTATCCGTGAAGCGATCGCCCGACTGATTCTGATGGACATTATGGAGCGTCAGGAAGAGGAAGATGATTCCGACCGGGTACAGTTGATGACCCTGCATGCCTCCAAAGGGTTGGAGTTTCCTCACGTCTATCTGATGGGGATGGAAGAAGAGATCCTGCCGCACCGGAACAGTATAGAGAACGGAGATATCGAAGAGGAACGTCGTCTGGCCTATGTGGGTATTACCCGGGCGAAGCAGACGCTGACGATGACGCTGGCCCGACAGCGAAAGCAGTTCGGTGAGGTTATTGATTGTCTGCCGAGCCGCTTCCTTGATGAGCTGCCGGAAGAAGATTTGGTCTATGAGGGCCGGGGTGAGGTGTGTGAAACCACCAATAAAGCGCGGGGTAACGCGACCCTGAGTGGTTTGAAGGGACTACTGGACGGACTATAACGGCCAGTAGCTTTCACCGGACAATAAAAAAGGCCGCAACAGCGGCCTTTTTTATATCAGTAGTCAGGCTTATTTAGCGCTGTCTACCATGTATGCAACTGCAGCTTCGATCTCGTCGTCAGAGCAGCTTGCACAGGTACCACGTGGTGGCATTGCATTAATACCGTTGATCGCGTTAGAAACCAGAGTACCCATGCCTTTGGCCGCTTCACGGTCAGTCCAGTCGCTGGTGCCGTATTTAGGAGCAGACAGTACGCCAGATGCGTGACACGCAGCACAGCTTGCAGTGTAAACGTCCTCACCTGAACGGGCACCACCGGCAGCCGCCGCTGGAGCAGCAACAGCATTGGCGCATTCATCACCTTCAACACATACAGAACCGACTGGCTTGATACGCTCAGCAATTGCATCGTTGTCAGTGTTGGCCATAGTAGAGGTAGCCAGGAAGCCCAGTGCTACAGCAAACAGGGCAGAGATAGCTTTGGCAGCAATTTTATTCACGGTCACGACCTCGTCATCGCTAAATTTAAAAACAGTTGGCTGCTTTGGTCGTTTCTCTCAGACGCATAAGGCACGTCATTCCGAACGTTAACAGCATCAATATAATTTTTCGGCGGTGATTATAGCGGTAAATACGCATAACGAAAATGGGGAGATCAGTGTAACTGAATAATTAATTGGTCCAGTTCAGACTATAGTGATACATAATTGTTCTTTTCAGGTTGTCATTTTGGGTATATGGTAGTCGTTCACTGTTGCCGTTCGGCGACGTGAGAGCTAGATTTGAAAGGAAAAACGTTCTGCAGGACTGATAGTAGTCAGCTGTCGCGGAAGCGCTGAATCATTACCCTTAAAAGGATTTTTAAATGGTATCTGACAACTATGCTGTCTGGTCGCCCGGAGCGACTGAGCTCTATTGTTACAGGGTCTGTGTATGACAGGCATACCTGCTGCATCGGTTACCGGACGCTTACACCATCTGTTTCTGACATCGACCGCGGTTGTTCTGATGGTCGCGGGCGTCGTGGTGCTGGCGCTGGAGCTGATGAGCAGCAGAGACGCCATGATCTCCAAGGCTGAATCATTCACCGGTCTGACAGCCCCACATCTGGCCAATGCCCTGGCAACTGAATCCCCTCTGCTGGCCAACCTACTGCTGGAAAACTATTTCTCCGAAGCTGATCTGCTGGGTATTTATGTCTATCGTCTGGATGGTAGCGATCTGGTGAATATGGTCCGACCGGGCACTGAAGAAATTTTGCCTGCTCCGGATATGCGCCTGAAAAACAGTATCAAAGCCGATTATCGGTTTACTCATAAGCTGTTCGAATACAGTCAACCGATCCGATTGAAGCAGGAACTGATCGGCCAGATCTATCTGCAGTACAGTTTATCCACCGTTGTGAATCAGTTGATGTTTTATCTGCTGTTCGGTCTGGTGCTGTATCTGGTTTCGCTGCTGTCTGTTTATCATCTGTCCCGTCGTATTCAGCGGGGGATATCGCAACCGATTGATCAGCTATTGCGGGCTATGCATACCGTGATCAGCTCACAGAAGTATGAAGTGCGGGTGCCGGTGCCGAAGCAGGACAGTGATGTCTCTGATCTGATTCGCGGCTTTAACCAGATGCTGGAGCAGATCGGCAAGAATACTGAACAACTGGCTGCACAGCAGAAAGCGATTGAGCAGCATGTCTTCTTTGATCCACTAACCGGGCTGGCGAACCGCCGGATGCTGTTGCAGCGGATGGAGCGGGAGGTCATCCGGGCTCGTCGCAGCGGCCATATCGGTGGTTTGCTGTATATGGATCTGGATCACTTTAAAACCATTAACGATTCATTGGGGCACGCCATTGGCGATGCGATTCTGATGGGCGTCGCGAAGCGGATCAAAGCGGCGGTCAGGGAAGTGGATACGCCGGCCCGACTCGGCGGTGACGAATTTGTGGTACTGCTTCCGGAGCTGGGCAAGCATGATTCGAAAGCCAGTAATAATGCCTTAAGTGTCGCAGAGAAGGTGCGCCAGGCCATTTCTGAACCCCATCTGATCAATGATCGTGTACTTCATGTTACACCGAGTATCGGTATCGCTCTGTTTGATCAGGAGAACAGTAACTTTGAAACCCTGATTATGCAGGCCGATCTGGCTATGTACCGCGCTAAGGATGAGGGCCGGAACCGGGTTCAGTTCTTTCTTGAGCATATGCAGGAGCACGCTGATCACCGTCAGCAGATTGAAGAACGTCTGCGGGCCGCCATTGATAAGGACCTTCTGCATCTGTGCTATCAGCCTCAGGTGAATGCCAAAGGAGAAATTTTGGGTGCCGAAGCGCTGGTGCGCTGGAAGGATAGCGATCTGGGAGTACTGAATCCCGATGCGTTTATCCCGATTGCCGAGATGACCGATCTGATCTGCTGTCTGGGGCGCTGGGTGCTGTCTACGGTTTGTTCTCAGATCGCTCGCTGGAATGAAGATGGCCGTTACCTGACCGTCTCTATCAATATCAGCCCACGGGAGTTCCAGCAAAAGGGATTTGTGGAGAGTGTTGAGGAGATTGTGCTGACCACCGGCATCAGTGCCGAGCAGTTAGTCTTTGAGCTGACAGAGGGGGTTCTGTTATCGGATATCGATGCCACCATCGCTAAAATGAAGCGTCTGAATCGCCTGGGCGTCAGCTTCTCGCTGGATGATTTCGGTACCGGATACTCCTCGCTGCGTTACCTGAAACAGCTGCCACTGGATGCGCTGAAGATCGATCAGTCCTTCGTCTGTGATATCACCAACGATGCCAATGGCGCGGCGATTGTGGCAACCATTATCGCTATGTCCCGCCACCTTAAAATTGACGTTGTGGCTGAAGGTGTGGAGCAGCGCGATCAACTGGATTATCTGATTCGCTGCGGTTGTAGCATGTTCCAGGGCTTCCTGTTCTTCCGGCCGATGCCGCCAGAAGAGTTGGAAGAGTTGATTCCTAAGGTTCACAAGAGCCACCTGGATGGTACGCTGATTACCACCGTACCGGCCTGGGATGGTTTTGATTCTTACTGAGAGAAAAAATATTTCAGAACCTTTCTCAGGTAATAGACACATAAGATTGAGACCGGTAATATACACGCCCTCTTCGTTCGAAGAACTGCGCGCCTGTAGCTCAGCTGGATAGAGTAGCAGGTTCCGATCCTGTTGGTCGGGGGTTCGAATCCCTCCGGGCGCGCCACTTAAAACTGCATGTATCTGCTTGTTTTTATTCGGAGTATGCTACTCCATCCACCTAAGCTAAGGGCGCACAGCTCCTGTTTTGGCTGGGGAAATAAGACAGCAGGCACATTGTGGTCACAGTGCCGGTATAGCTCAGTTGGTAGAGCAACTGACTTGTAATCAGTAGGTCCCGAGTTCGACTCTTGGTGCCGGCACCATTTCAGGTTTCTGTAAAGAAGTCGACCACTGCGGAGTGGTAGTTCAGTTGGTTAGAATACCTGCCTGTCACGCAGGGGGTCGCGGGTTCGAGTCCCGTCCATTCCGCCACTTTAAGCCTCGCAAATCTCAATTAAAGAGTGCGGGGCTTTTTGTTTTCAAGGACTTGCTACTCTTTCCGTCTGAGCTACGGGCGTACTGATATGGTGACAGAATAGGCAAATTCAGAGAGAGTTGCACTCTGATCTCCGTGCCTGAGAAGGTGTTGTAGATCCGTCTCCGGAGGAAAATGTCGACTGACCTCCTCCACAAAATTAACATCATGACAACGAGGAGGTTTCCACTCTCCTACTCCGTTGGTTTCGATGGCGGGAGGCAGTCCTGATAGTTTCTTTGTATCGAGCGGATCTTTCCCTGCTGAGCTGGAGAGCCTGACAGGGTGACCAGCATCATCCCGGTTATAAGAGAGACGCCATTTGAAGCCCTGAGTAGCTGTTCCAGAAGCGGTTGTGGATATCCCTTACTGTGACGGTTTATTGCATGAATACCCCCATGGACGTAAGAGCTAAGAGTGGCCCATGAGTATTGCTTGAACTCATTGAGCATGTTCACGGTTTCTTCAGGTGCTTTACCTTCCAGTTTCGATAACATTTCACTGAGCATAGGCATTTGACCCGCTCGATGAGCCGATTCGCTATTGAGTTCCACCATCAGTTTAGATACAGCAACATCTGAGGCCGCATAAAGTAACCATATGGCTTTAACCAGTGCTTCATATTGCATGCGAACCATTGCAGTCGCAGATGTGAAGTTGCCTGTGGTAATCAGCATCTTTGAGCTTTCGGCATGTTCGAATGATATGCTGCAAACAGTCCAGCTCGCTTTAAGCCGCTCAGATTTGTCATAAGGTCCGGGGGCGAAGAGCTTGAGTAATTCTGTTTCCAGTTGTGCTGAGCGTGACAGTAAGGGTAAGTTGTTGATGTCAGATTCCTCTGGCTATCGATTGCTTTTCATCGAGTGTATCTGATAAGAGAAGCGGCACTCAATGGTCACAGTGCCGCATCAAACAGTACTGCGCCCATTACTTTACCGGATTAGAGTAGGAACGCCTGTCCATGAGGAAGCCTGTAGATCGTATAACATGGTGCTTGTCTGGCTCTTCTGTACTCGGTTTTCGATCCTTTTGGTCGGGAGAGGGCGAGGTGAAACCGGGTAATTCCTCCGGATGCGCCACTTAAATTCCTCAGTTTATTCCGTTTTTTTATTCGTAGTGCGCTACACCATCCGCCTGAGCTGCGGCGTGCATGATTGAATCTGAAATACAGATGGATGAGTTTGTTGATACCTTTGCCGCTTAGCTAATGGCGGTTGGGGAAGCAATTAAACGCTATCCAGACTGTCAGCTCTTTGAAGAAAGACCGCATAGAACATATGCCCGAGAAAGACGGGAGAGTTTGTTCCAGTTATTGATATCCTGATAGTTCAGATCAATACCTGATGCTCCGAAGTAAATATGCATGTCGCCATCAACGTGAACATATAAAGCAAAGTACGATCGTTTGCTTGGAAACGGATTTTATCCGAATCAACAACTGAGACAGAGTCATAACCCTGGTCTTTTAAGATTGCTTGTACTTCTTGAGAGCTATAGCTATCGACAAGAGGATTACCCGGATCTGTTTTTCTACATTTAAGCGATGCCAATCATGGCGTTAACGGGACAGGCAAGGCGATCTCGTCGCCAGAAGATATAGATTCTCAGGTTCGAAAGAGTGCTATGTGGATGGATCGCCTTATCCTTTGTTCAGGGAATTTCTCCCCGACCTTTAGGACGGTTAATTAAGAGCATTCTGATATACAGTCTGAGGCAGGAAATAAAGGTTTCGTCGTGTTATATCTTCGTTGCAATCTAAGTTCTGAGCGCTTATTATCCGCATCCTCGTTTGATCGACTGATACAGGAGATCAACCAGGTTGTCTGTTTTGGTGCAGATGGGTTGTTGTGGATACATTGCCGGTATAGCTCAGTTGGTAGAGCAACTGACTTGTAATCAGTAGGTCCCGAGTTCGACTCTTGGTGCCGGCACCATTTCAAAGACGTTCCTCGATAGCTCAGTTGGTAGAGCAGTAGACTGTTAATCTATTGGTCGCTGGTTCGAGTCCAGCTCGAGGAGCCATCCACTGCGAAGCAGTCGTTCCGCAAAGGTAAGAAGCCTGTCACTGCTTCGGCACAGAGAGGTTGCAAGCTCCTGGTCCCGTTTGGTTATGGAGCGGTAGTTTTTGATTAGACTGCCTGACTATCACCCTTCAGGGTTGGTGGTCGTGGGTTCGAGTCCCGTTTGATTATGGGGCGGTAGTTTTTGATTAGACTGCTGGACTGTCACCCTTCAGGGTTGGTGGTCGTGGGTTCGAGTCCCGTTTGGTTATGGAGCGGTAGTTCAGTTGGTTAGAATACCTGCCTGTCACGCAGGGGGTCGCGGGTTCGAGTCCCGTCCGTTCCGCCATCTATCTCAGTTGGTATTGCTCAGTGAGCAGGACCGCTGGCTAGTCATCTTCTGAGCCGTTCCGGGTTCGACACCAGGAGATGGCATCGTTATTATTCTTCCTCTTTCCCTGCATACTGAACAGGATCGTTTGTTAATGGCCCGTAATATTATTGCTTTGCTGATAGGGTTGTCGCTCAGTGGCTGCATGATGACCAAGGTGGTTACTGTACCATTACGGGTAGGCGGGGCTGTGGTGTCAGTAGTGCCTATCGTTGGTGATCCGGCAGAAGCGGTAATTGACACCACCGCCGATGTGATCGATGTGGTGCCATTGTAATCTCTGGTTACGTTGCCTAGTTCAGATTCAGATGCAGTTTCTCATAAGCTTCCCGGTTCAGTTGTTCGCGGAAATCCGGATGAGCTATCTCTATCAGGTCTCGGGTTCTCTCTCGTAAAGTCCGGCCGCGAAGACCGACGATACCATATTCGGTGGCGATGTAGTGAACGTGAGCCCGGGTAGTCACAACGCCAGCACCTTCAGTGAGGGTAGCGGTTATACGGGAAAGGGAGCCGCCAGCGGTCGTTGAAGGGAGGGCGATAACCCCTCTGCCACCTTCTGACAGCGAAGCACCGCGAACAAAATCGATCTGGCCTCCGAAGCCGGAATAGATCCGGGTACCCATGGAGTCGGCGGATACCTGACCGGTCAGATCAACTTGTAAGGCGCTGTTGATCGACATTGCCTGCGGGTTTCGATGAATACTGCGCATATCATTGACATACTCGGTGTCCAGGAATCTGACCACGGGGTTGTCGTCAACAAAGTCATACAGTTTCTGGCTACCAATTACGAAGCTGGTAACGATTTTACCAGGATGGTTCTTTTTATATGCGCCAGTAATAACGCCCTTCTCGACCAGTGGTAGCAGGCCATCGGAGAACATTTCTGTATGTACGCCCAGATCTTTGCGGTCACTCAGGCACGCCAGTACGGCATCAGGAATCGCTCCGATACCTGTTTGTATACAGTCCCGATCCTGTACCAGGGCGGCAACGTTCTGGCCGATGGCCTGATAGACCTCGTTCTGGACTGCGGCAGGATGACAGTTGATCGGTGCCGCTTCTTCGTAAATTGTGTCAAAGCGGCGATAGGAGATCACTCCATCGCCATGGGTACGGGGCATATTCGGGTTGATATGAGCAATAATTCTGCCGGCTTTTTCCAGTGCCGCATTAGTCGCTTCCACAGAGATGCCCAGTGAGCAATTACCATGCTGATCCGGTGGGCTGACCTGAATCAGGGCAGTATCGACTGGTTGCTCACCCCGTCGGATTAGTTTGGGCACCTCGGCTAGCAGAATCGGAACATAGTCTGCGTCACCGTTCTGCACCGCTTTGCGGGTAACGCTGCTGACAAAATAACAGCGGCAGCGCAAGTGGCCCTGTAATTCTGGTACGACCATGGCGGCGGCGCCTTCGCCTTCGGTATGCAATTGCAGCAAGGTCAGGTTCCGACGCGACAGAGCATGCTTTGCCAGACCTTTGAGTAATATGTCCGGTGTAGCGGCCATATTATGGGTCCAGATCGCTTCGTTATCTCTGATTGAAGAAACAGCATCTTCCGGGCTGCTGGCAATTCGAGGGGGCATGTTTTACTCCGCATAAGGGTAACTACTTATGAGGAGCTTTATAGCGTTTTATACTGTAAAAAGACAGCCCGAATATTATCGGGTGTTTACAGTGGGTTTGTATGGCAGGAATCAGAAGAATGGTCCAGACGGCACTAAGGGAAGATCTTTAAATAACCCTGTTGTCGGCCGGCTGCCATTTTCATTCTGTCTTTGTTTATTCTCGACTGATGCGGGTAACCGATTCAGCCCTACTCTGGCATTGCTTCTTGTGGGTGTTGTTGGGTATTGTTGCGCTTCCAGATGGATGGTGGCTGCCAGTCTGCTGTCCATTTCTGTAGTTTTTCTGCAGGCATCGGATGGGCGATGCCGTATCCCTGGGCGATCTCACAGCCGAGCTGAAGCAGGGCCTGACCCTGTGCCGGTGTTTCCACACCTTCGGCAACCAGCTCCCGCTGGAAGGCCTGAGCGAGCCCCATTACACCTTTAATGATGGTCATGTCTTCGGCGTGATTGAGCATATCGTTGACAAAGGTACGATCAATCTTCAGCACCGAAACCGGCAGTGTTCTGAGGTAGGTGAGCGAGGAGTAACCCGTACCGAAATCGTCCAGTGCAAAGCGGACTCCCAGTTCTGAGCAGGCGCCCATCAGCTCTGATACGTGCTGCAAATCCTGCAGCGCGCTGCTTTCCAGAATCTCCAGTTCCAGAGAGCGTGGGTCGACCGCCGGGTGATGGTTCAGCAGAATGCGCAGTTGTTGTGGGAAGTCTTCGGTCTGCAGTTGCTGAGCGCTGACATTGACGCTGACCTGGATGTCCAGCCCCCGGGCCTGCCAGATCGATAGTTGTTGCAGGGCGTTGTTGATTACCCAGTTACCCAGCTCAATGTCCAGCGCGTGATCTTCAATATCCGGCAGGAATGCGGCGGGCGGTAGCAGTCCTTTATCCGGGTGCTGCCAGCGAATCAGGGCTTCGGCTCCGATAATTTCGCCTGTGCGCATATTCACCTTGGGCTGGTAGTAGAGCACGAATTCATTGTTATGCAGGGCTTGTTGCAGGCGCTCGATACGTTCGTGCCGGCCTTTCAGGTACAGATCCTGCACCGGATCGAAGATATGGTAGCCGTTTTTATTCTGGAGCTTGGCCTGATACATCGCCTGATCTGCCTGACGCAGCAACTGATCCGGCTCGGATTCATTACCTGGATAGAATGTCACGCCCAGGCTAGCGGTGACGTTGAGCATCTTACCGTTGATCTTCACGCCGTCGGAGATGGACTGGAGAATCCGGTCCAGCAGTGGTTTGCAGGAGTCAGGAGTACCCAGATCAGTGAATACGGCGACAAACTCATCACCGCCCAGGCGGGCTATGGTATCGCCTTCACGAAGCTCGCGGCGCATGCGACGGGCCATTTCAATTAGCAGTTTATCGCCGATGTCGTGACCGTAGTGGTCGTTAATCTCTTTAAAGCCGTCCAGATCGATATACACCACCGCCAGATGATCGCCCTGACGGTCGGCATGGAGCATGCCCTGTTGCAGCCGGTCGGAGAACAGCAGGCGATTGGGAAGCTCTGTCAGGGCATCGTAGTGGGCGATATGCTGAAGCTGTTTTTCATGTTCTTTCTGCGGGGTGATGTCGTAAAACAGAGCAATATAAGACTGGGTTTCGCCTTTTTCGTTGACTACGGCATTGATCGACAGCTGTTCAATGTAGGTGTGGCCATTCTTGTGGCGATTGAGAATTTCCCCCTCCCAGTGGCCGTTCTGTTGTAGCCGTTCCCACATAGCCTGATAGAAAGATTCATCATGGAAGCCTGATTTCAGTATGCTTGAGTCGTGTCCGACCGCTTCGTCCCGGCTGTATCCGGTGATGGTGGTGTAGGCATCGTTTACATCGAGAATGGTACCGTCGGCCGAGGTAATGATGATGCCTTCAGAAGCGTTACCGAATACGCTGGCGGCGCGGCGCAGGTCTTCCTCGATATCCTTACGTTCGGTGATATCACGGATAACACCGATAAAGCCCAGCGCTTCGCCGGCGGGATTCTTGATCACCGATCCCATGGTCTCGCCAAGGAAGGTTTCACCGTTACGGCGCTGGTAAGTGATCTCGTACAGATCGGTATGAGGTTCAGCCTCGGGGGAGAAGCGCAGAGCACCCTGCTGAATATAATCGTCCGTGCTGGCGTACAGGATCGCTGCACTGGCACCGTTGAACTCTTTATCGCTGTAGCCAAAGATCGCTTTGGCGCTGCGATTGGCAGTGACAATGTTGCGGTTACGGTCAGTATAGATAATGGCATCGGTGATGTTGTTAAAAATGGTGTCCAGCGTGGCTTCCTGCTCTTCGGCCCGTTTTCTGGAATCACGGCTGCGACTGTTGGCGATCGTCAGCATTATCAGCAAGGCGATCAGTACCACGATAGAGATGCCCATGGTGTAGATAATCAGCTGAGTTTTGCTGCGCAGCTCTTCGGTTTGAATCGCCACCATCTCTTCCAGCTGTTCCTGGTAGTGCCAGAGGTCCTGGTTACGATCACGGATATCGGAAATATCGGAGATAATTGAAAACAGCAGTTTGCGATTATTCTGTTCAATAGGAATGGAGTGTACTTCGACTGTACGTTCCTGATTATCCGCGCGGCGATGGCGGAAGATGAAATAATTCCGCCCCTCTTTCTGAGCCCGGATTCTTTCTTCAGCAACTTGTTCCGGGGTAAGGGTGTTGATCTGCTGGATGGCCATCCCCCGGAGAGTGCTGATGGGGTAGCCGTAGAATTCACTGGCGGCGGTATTGGCTTCGATAATCTTGCCACTGGCCGGATCAATCAGCAGCATGACGGCGCTGTGGCGCTCAAAGGCATCTTCAAAACTGACGGCGGCAGAACCGGTGACGGAGAATGTGAATGCTGCGATCAGGATAAGCCATCTGGCCCACTTGCTTTCAATCGTCATTGATACTGCCTTAGCTAATGAAACCGATTAACACTGAGGCAGACGCTGCCTTCTGACTTCTGGCGGCTTTAGTCCTTTATAACTCGCACTCACCGAAGTCTATAGGAACTATATGGGTATTTGAAGCTGACCGTCGTCACACAATTCTTTGCTTGTGAGAAAAAAGGAGTGAAAAGGCGGCATTGAATCCCTATGATCAGTGCCCAAAATAAAATAGTTCAGCGTATTCGAGGGAATGGCGATGTTTTTCTCAGGCAAATTGCATCAGAAAATTGATGATCTTGAGGCGGAAGTTGAACGACTGAAGTCTGAGAACCTGATGCTGATGAACGAAAATCAGGATCTCAACCAGCGTATCTATGATCAGAAACATACTGCAGCGGATGCGGCTGAGCTAAGTCAACGGGAGATATGTGCTGCCTGGGTTCAGGGCGGTGGTCTGGTCGCGAATGTGCGTGAGACGCTGGCGAATGCGGCACACAGTCTGCGTGAAGAGAAACACAGCCTGTCTGATTCGCTGGGTATCTTTGATGAAACCCGTCAGGCAGTCGAGGTGATTCTGGATCGTGTGCAGGTCATTCAGGGGCGGGCGCAGTCTGGTAATACCAATGTGCAGAGCCTGCTGGCGGTATCTGATGAGATTGAAAAATTTGTCGGTGTTATCCGTGATATCTCCGATCAGACCAACCTGCTGGCGCTGAACGCGGCTATCGAGGCTGCCCGTGCTGGCGAATCCGGACGCGGCTTTGCGGTGGTTGCTGATGAGGTACGTAATCTGGCCCGTAAGGCCAGCGAAGCCAGTGATGAGATCGCGACGCTGGTTGGTCAGATCAGTGACCAGACCCATGTAGCGTCGGATGATATTGGCCAGGTCGATATTCTCAGCTCAGAGGTCGTTTCTTCAGCTGAGCAGATCAAAGCTGGCGTATCTCAGGTAGTGGATCTGTCTCAGCGTATGAGCGATGTGATCAGTGGCAGTGCTTCGGATGCTTTTATCGAAACGGTGAAACTGGACCATATCAACTGGAAGAATACGGTTTACGAGGCAATTGTTTCCTCGCAACTGGATAACTTTGTTGGGCTGGCGGATCATACTTCCTGTCGTCTGGGTAACTGGTATTACACCGGCGAAGGCCAGCAGCTTTATCGCCACCTGAATAGCTTTAAGTTACTTGAAGCACCCCATGAACAGGTTCATTCCTCCGGTCTGGCGGCAGTGGAAGCCGCACGGGAAGGCGATCTGAAACATGCGGCAGCCTGTCTGGCGACGATGGAAAAGGCCAGTATGGAGGTCGGGCGGTTGCTGGATAATCTGAATTCTGAGCTACAGGCAGTGGTTGCATAAGCCCGGTTGGCAGGGTTGTAGCGGTGCTGCAACCCTCTGATGGGGTGTTCGTTTTTCACTTAACTTTTTTTGTTGGCTGAGATTACATTTTGTTGTTTGACAGCCATTTCCTGCAGCACATACAGTCGCCATAAAAAACGGCGACATTTCTATGACTGCGACCCTCCTCTCTTTGATCTCTCTGTTTGTCAGCGGCTTTATGGTGATGCTGGCCAGTGGACTGATCAATATTCTTATTCCTACCCGTCTGAGCGTGGAGGGCGTCAGCGCCGATAATATTGGTCTGATCATGTCGATGTTTGCGATCGGCCTGCTACTGGGTGGCTTGTATGCCCGACGTCTGATTCTCCGGGTTGGCCATATCAGGGTGTATGCTGCCTGCGCAGCTGGATTGGCGTTCGCGATTCTGTCCTGCTATCTGTGGATGAACGAATGGCTCTGGGCCGTGATGCGCATCATCACCGGCTTCTGTATCGCTTCAACTAATATCGTGGTGGATGGCTGGCTCAGCGAGCGGGCCACCAGTAACACCCGGGCCCGGATTCTGGCGACCAATCAGATGGTGATCTATATCGCGATGTTCCTCGGAGCATTTGTGGTCAATATCGCCCCTACTACCGCGCCTACACTCTACATTATTGCCGGTTTGCTGATGTGCTGTGGTGTTGTCCCGATCGCAATGAGCCGGGTATCGGCTCCTGAAGTTGAGGATATTCCGTCGATGCCGGTACGGCAGTTATTCGGCGTATCGGCTATCGGTGTAACCTCAGTATTTATCTGCGGTGTAGCCTTTGGCTCTGTGCTGAGCATGCTGGTGGTGTACGGTGAAGCTAAAGGTATCGTAGGCTTCAACGCCTCTTTATTGCTGGGTGCGGCGATCATGGGAGGCTTCCTGCTACAGTTTCCGATCGGATATCTTGCGGACCGGTATGACCGGCGGATGGTGATGTTCTATTCGGTCCTGCTGTCACTGCTGTGCTGCATGCTGATTCCCTGGGTGGTTGCGCTGGATCTGTTTGTCGTGCTGTTGCTGATGGTGGGCTTTTCCAGTGGCATTCTGTCGAGTTTCTACCCTCTGGGTCTGGCTGAGGCGTTTGATAAGTTGCGTCAGAGTGAGATGGGCGCCGCGATCGGGGCGATGATTATTGTCTACGCGATTGGCGGCACGATCGGCCCGTATGTGGCCGGTCTGGTGATGGAGCAGCTTGGGGATAACTACTTCTTTGTCTTTCTGGCGCTGGTACACGCGTTGTTTGCTGGTCTGATCGCTTACTGGGTGAAAAAGCCCCGTACCGTACCGGTGGAACAGCAGGAAGCGTTTGTGGCGCAGGGGGCGTCTGGTCTGGTCAGCACTGAACTGGATCCACGTATCGAGCAGGTAGAGGAGCAGCCGTCTCTGACGGTGTTGCAGCAGGCAGCGGTAGAGATGGCGCAGAATAACCCAGCCCTGGCGATTGAGATGGTCAGCCTGATAGCCCGTAGCGCACCGGAACAGCTTGAGGATGTGATCACCGCAGTGGCCTCTGTCGATGAGGTCGATTCTGCGCGGTTGTATGCCATCCTGCAGGACAGTGTCGCGGATGATCCGCAGAGCTTTGCGCCGGCGATTGTTGGTGCAGGTGGTGAGCCATCATCCGATCTGATCTCTGCCGTATTTGAAGATGCTGAAAGTGACCAGATCGCCGAGCTGGCCGCGTCGATGACAGAAGCTGCACCGGAGCAGAGTCTGGAGATTATCGAGGCTGCTACGGAAGCGGTGGTTGATGAACATCCGGAGATGGTGGTGGATATTGCCGAAGCGTATCTGAGCAATGTGTCAGATAATCTGGAAGATATGCGCTATGCCGACCGGCTGGCGGATGACAGCGATAAGACCGTGACCGAGATCGTTTCGATGATTGCCGATGTGGCGCCGGAGCAGGCAATGGACGTTGCAGTGGCTGCCGTCGAAGCGGTACCTGAAGCCGCATCCGGGCTGGTGGAGGCGCTCCACGAAAGTGATGCTGTGGATGATATGGTGTCCGGTCTGGATGATAAGCCGGACAGCGATCCTGCCTGATCCGGCTGGCGTCTACAGGTTTTGTCCCCAAATCAGTTAATAGGCTACTTCCTATACAGCTGAGTCGCTCTTAAGATCATCACATGAGGCTGCACCGGCAGGTGCAAGAAGTAGTCGTACCCGGTTCCGATCCGGGTGCTGACAGTCGTGTAGAGAATTTGAGGACGATAATGAGTCAGCCCAGAGTACTGATTGTCGATGACGCACAGTTTATTCGTGACCATGTAACCCGGATTGTTAAACATCATTTTCCCGACTATCTGATCGATTCAGCGGTCGACGGAGATGATGGCCAGCGGGTGATGTCGGAAAATATTTATGATCTGATCCTGTGTGACTGGGAGATGCCCGGTCTGTCAGGGCTAGAGCTGTTGCAATGGGCTCGTGCCAAGAACAACTATCGTGATATCCCGTTCGTGATGGTTACCAGCCGGGGTGAGCGGGATTATGTACTTCAGGCAATTAAAGCGGGTGTGAATGACTACCTCAGCAAGCCGTTTGAAGATGCTCAGCTGGTGGACAAAATTCGTAAGTTTGTGGGTCGGAAAATTGAAGCCAGTGCTGATGCCCGTCGACGTGCGGCGCAGATGCTGGCGGCCGGGGAAAGTGCTGCAAAAGCGAAGAAAACCACGGTTAAACCGAAAGGACTGGCACAACTGCGTTGCGGTGGTGCACTGCTTAAGTGTGCGATTCAGGATATCACTCTGCAATCCATTAAGGTCATTATCAAACGTGAAGGCGGTGTGCCTCAGCTGCTTGAACACGTTGTTGTGGATATTGATGGCGGCGGACAGACGCTGGTGCAGCTGAACGGATTTATCAGTGCGTTGGCGGCTAATTCGCCTGACATCGAAACTAACTTTATCAGTGTTGATGTACTGTTTACCGATAATGATCCGGCGAAGATGGAGCTGTTGACTCGCTATATCGCTAAGCAAAACAGCAAAAGCGGGTAGTCATTAGTCGGTTATTGCTGAGGTTTAACGGTCTTTTCCCAAGAATACTGTATGCTTATCAGAACACCTTATAGAGCTATATGGATGTGGCATTGCGTTTTAGCCAGATAGTCGGGTAGCGATATACAGATGAGTATGAGCGCAGAAATCAGGTCCGGGACACTAATCATCGTCGCAGTGCTCGGAGTTATTTTTAGCCTTGCAGGGTTTGTTTACAGCGGATCACTGGAGCGCAAGCTGCAGGAGCAGGAAGTTGAACGCCTGCTTGATCATCAGCGTACCCGGCTTGAGGGCAAGGTAGACGCTGTCATTGAGATTGTTGATGCGGTGGCCAGCTTTATGGCCAGTCCGGAGCAGATCAGTCGCGATGATTTTGCCCGTTTCACCACTCCTGTGCTCAGTCACCACCCGGAAATTTACTCGATCCAATGGATTCCCCGCGTATCCTCGCAACAGCGCCATGAGTTTGAACTGGATCTGGCGGTAGAGGGCTTTACCCGGGGAATCGCAGAACTGATTCCCCATAAAAGCAGTCTCAGGACAGCTGAACCCCGGTCCGAATACTTTCCGATACTGTTTGCCGAACCGTTCAGCCGCAACAGCAGTGTTATCGGTTTTGATGTCTCTACCCGTCCCCGTAACGCGGGGATAATGGCTCAGACTCTTGCACAGGGAACCGATTTTATTGCTTCATCGCCGTTCCGGTTGGTTCAGGACCGGCTTGGCGCGGTAACCGCCATTCTGATGCGGCCGGTCTATCAGATCGGTTTACCGCTGAACTCCGCTACACAGAGACAGACCGCCCTGATGGGGTATATCGTTGCCCTGATCAGGCCGCAATCGTTATTGAGTCAGGTTCACGCGGGTGCCAGTAATTATTCCCTGTTATTGGAAGATATTTCACCGCAGCAGCCAGCAATGCTGGGCCGGGCCGGGCCTTTGTTGTCTGATGAGGGCGCGATTGAGGATACGTTCAGTGTGCTATCGAGGCAATGGCGACTGCAGATCAGCGTCGATCCAAGCCAGCCACTCAGTGGTATGGCTCGTTATCAGATCGCTCTCTGGGTATTGCTGCTGGGCCTGTTACTGACAACGATTCTGGTGGTTCTGTTGCGTAAGTTGCAAAGGGCGCTATCCGAGGCGGTGGCCGCGGGCGAGCATGCTCAGAACTACCTGGATACCGTAGAGACGATTCTGCTGGCGTTGGATGTTGAAGGCCGGATCACCATGATCAACCGTAAAGCCTGCGAGCTGTTGGGTAAGCCTGAGCAGGAACTGTTGGGGCAGAGCTGGTTCAGCAAACGCTTCATGCGTGATGCCGCGCTTCACGCTGAAACTTATCAACAGGCGATGCAGCATACCCGTATTACACCGCAGCACTCCGATACCGAGTATGCTATCCGTACAGTTGACGATGAAGACCAGATCATCGCCTGGCATAACGCGCTGCAGTTTGCTCCGGATGGTCAGGTTAGCGGCATGCTTTGCGCAGGTATCAACGTGACCCGGCAGCGCTTCCTGCAGGGGCTGGAACATATCCAGAGCCAGGCCATGCAATCTACGCTGGAAGGCGATTCCCTGAAACAGGTGCTGGAACAGGTGGTCAAAGGGATAGAACAACAGAAGCTCCACGCTTTCTGCTCTATTCTGCTGCTGGATGAAACCGGCCAGTTCCTTCATTGCGGGGCTGCTCCTAGCCTGCCGCCCGCTTATAACAATGCTATAGAGGGATTACAGATCGGTGATGGTATTGGTTCCTGCGGGACTGCCGCTTATCGCCAGGAGCGGGTCATTGTCGAGGATATTCAGACGCACCCCTACTGGGCACCATTCAAGGATCTGGCAGGGGCCTTTAATCTTGCCAGCTGCTGGTCTGAACCGATCTTCGGTAAAAAAGGCCGGGTATTGGGTACCTTCGCTATTTATCACAGCGAGCCCTGTGCGCCGACTTCATCGGATCTGGATATGATCCGCAAGACCGCTGCATTCGTTGGGCTGGTGGTGGAGGCGTTTCAGACTGAAGCCCGGCTCATTCGCTTTGCTAATACCGATGAGCTGACCGGCATGCCCAATCGACGCAGCCTGCTGGAACGGCTCGGACATGAATTATCCCGGACGCAGCGCTATAAACAGTCGATGGCGCTCTGTATGCTGGATATCGATCACTTTAAACGGATCAATGACAACTACGGTCATGAATTTGGTGATCAGGTACTGAGACAGCTCAGCAAAACGATGACCGACATGATGCGGGAAACGGACCTCGCCGGTCGGATTGGCGGAGAAGAATTTGCGGTTATTCTGCCGGGTGCTGATCATGAGCAGGCGGGACTGGCGGCTGAGCGTATCCGTGAAGCGGTTGAACAGTTACTGCTGGTGACAGAAGCCGGCACGCCGGTGCGGTTTACGGTTTCCATCGGGGTTGCGGTGATCGATGGTTATAGTCCGACAGCCATCGAATCCAGTCAGGTACTCTCTGTGGCAGATCGTTGTCTGTATTCTGCGAAACGCAGTGGTCGGAATCAGATCAGTTTTATACCGGCGGTACTGGAGCCGATTCAGGACGGTGATCAGTCCTGAGTATCAGGTTGGTTTAAGGGATTGCTGAACCCGAGCCAGCGTCCCAGTAGCAGATTAGTGCCGTAGACCGCCCAGAAGGCAAATGTCACATCACTGAAGAAGTGCCCGCCCTGAACAATGCGCACCAGTCCCAGAGCTACGCCGACCATAAAGCCTGCGATAAACCACCGGCGTGATGACAGAATCCAGCCCAGCGCAATAAAGTAAAAGCCCAGTGCGGCATGACCGCTGACAAACGAGCAGTTTCTGGCACATTCGCCTGAATAGACAAATGCCGGAGTAAAGGTTTTCTGACCGCCAAACGGTTCGACCTGTGCCGGACGTGCGCGGCCGATAGAGTTGTCCTTGAGCACTGTGTTGACCAGCAGCCCGGGGCCCAGAATCAGTGACAGCATGAGGAAAGTCAGCGTTTTTTTGCGGTACCAGGCCGGAGAATACTTACGCAGCTTCATATAGACGCCGGCTGCGATAAACAGCAACAGCATCGGGATATGGAGAACGGCAAACAGACGATACAGCAGCTGTACCGGTGCACTGTGTTTGTAGAAGAATCCTTCGTCCGGACTGTAAAACCAGCCAGCAACGGCCAGGTCCAGTTGCGGAAACGTGACGAACAGGATCGCGCAGGCGATGAACAGCAGCAGGTCCAGCCTCAGCCAGGCCGGGCGTCGGGCGTTACTCACTCGGTATTCCTCTGAAACCGCTGACTTTATAAAGTCGGGCATGGCGGGTGAAGTTACTGTAGATCGCCAGTTCCTGAACTGTCAGCAGGGTAACTTCCGAGAAGTATTTCTGTAGCTCCTGTTCCAGATCTTCCTCGGTGACAAACAGAAAACGATCTTCTGTGCTCTGGCTGAGCGGATATTTCAGTTCGTAGTGATCTTCGATATAGCTGTCGTTACTCAGCGCAACCCCTTTGAAGTCCTGCGGTGAGATGTAGTAGCCGAAATAGGCCAGCAGCTTGCGTGAGTCACTGGCAAGTTTGTGATCCGGATACTGCTCGAACCAGGGCTGGAACTGACCGACAAACTCTGGCCAGCCTTTTAGGCGCTTGTATGGGTCGCTGCCATGTTTACGTTCAATACCTATGGCGTCGGTGACAGCAACGTAATGGTAGAACCCCATACTCAGCAACAGGTTTACTGATAAACCGGCGATCAGTACTTTTTTGCTGTTGAGCTGGCTCAGATAGTAACCGGTCAGCAGGGCGGCGCCGACGTAAGCCGGTCCGGCCCAGTTAACATTGGCCCGGGCCATCAGTGCTTGTACGGACAGGGCGATAAATGTTGGCCAGAACAGACTCCACAACAGCGTCGTGTGTTCGGAACGCTGTTTACGGCGGATACCGCACCAGAGCATATAGACCAGGAATACCGGGCCAAATACAAACAGCTGACCGCCCCAGAACTCTGTCAGACGGCTGAAGCTGATCGGCTTGCTGCCCTGGTGGGAGATGTCGGCAACGTGCTGAAAGCTGATGAAATCATGCTGATAGTTCCAGTAGAGGTTCGGCAGCAGGCAGCCCAGCGCCAGAAAGCAGGCGATCCAGAAACGTGGGTTAAGTAGCAGTTGGCGGCCCTGAGCGCTGAACAGGGCATAGATCAGGAATGTAACCGGCAGCAGAATAAAGGTCAGTTTAGACAGCAGGCCTAAACCGCCCGCCAGCGCTGCGCCCAGCCACCATCGCCAGCGGTTGTTTTCCAGTGCCTGCAGAAAAGCGTAAAAACTCAGTGCCCAGAAGAACAGCAGCGGGGCATCGGTGGTAATAAACAGGCTGTTGAATGCCACCAGTGGCATCAGCAGGAAGATCAGGCCACTGTAGAGTCCGGCCTTATCACCCGCCAGTTTGCGGGCGCTGAAATAGAGGATGATGGCGGTCAGGCTATAGAGTACCGGAGCACCGAGTTTGACGGCCCATTCGGCATTACCGAACAGTCCTGTGGTCAGAGCGATGACCCAGGCAACAACCGGAGGTTTTGAGTAATAGCCCCAGTCCGGGGTTTGTGCCCAGCCCAGATAATAGGCCTCATCGTAGAACAGCGTTATCGGGGTGTTCAGAACAACCCATTCGCGGTATCCGAACAGCACTACAATAGCGCCCAGCAGTATCAGCAGGTATTTGCTGAAAATGGCCGTCGATGTTGAGGATGAGGCAGTAACCGGGGGCATGAACTGTTGTTCCAGCGGGTATTGAATGGGGCGCTAGTTTAACAGACCCGTATGGGCAAAGAAATGTTCCGCCCTCCGGCTATCCGAAGGGCGTAAGCCGCAGATCTGGTCAGATAAGGCCTTTGGCCAGCAGCAGTAGTCGGATGCGTTCGGCAAGCTCGATTTCAAGGTGGTTCAGGGCATTCTGATCGTCCGGATGGTGAAAGTCCCAGCGGATATGCTGAGTGTCACTGGCCAGCTCGGGCAGCGCCGCATGAGTTTTATCACAGAGGGTGATAATCATATCGAATTGCTTTTCTGCAACCGCTTCCAGCGATTGTGATTGCAGTTCGCGGGAGTCTCCAAGCAGGTTATCAACCCACTGGCTGATATAGTCCGGCACAGACGTTGGTTCAGGACCGGCGCTGTCAGTGGTTACTTTTCCATGGCTGATCTTATCTGTCAGTGCGGCTGCGATCTGAGAACGAACAGCGTTGTGACGGCAAACGAACAGAATATTGGCAGTGGTCATAAACAATCTCTTGCGGAACGATAATGACTAAGCATAAAACAGCTGTTCGTCATCTGCATGTCACAATTGTCCAAAATGGGTATGCGGGAGATCTGTTACCGGCAAGAGGGTAACCGCAACTACAAACATCTGCGGTTGGTGGGGGAGGTTAAGCAGATTTTGCCGTCGTATTGTGCGTGTGGTCGTGTTCCTCATCCTCAATCACGCTCCACTTATGAGGAACGTGGGACAGTCTGATCAGATGATTGCAGGCCTGACACTCGTAAACCGTATCATTGTGCACATGATTTCTTTCAACCAGATTGGCATGGGTTGTTATTAACTGTCGACGAATTAGCAGAAAGCAGTCGCTGCATAATCGTGATTGGTCCATCTTATCAATTCTCCTTGTAAACCCATTGGATGGGGCTTTTTTCGTATAGCTACTTCAAAAAAGGATAGTTGATAAACGCAGTCAGGCAACGTTGCGGGTATTTCTTATACTCGTTTTGTGGATGAGTACAAAATTAATTCAAGACACACAGCTTCTGGCGTAGCTGAATATCGGTGATCTGCTGCTGTGCAGTGGCAGGCATCCACAGCAGTTTCTGCCTGGAAGAGGCTTTATCTTTCATATAGATAGTGGCCTCTTGCTGTAATTCAGCCACCTTGTCTGTCTGATTAATATTGGTTGTCTGGACCGTCGCCGAACAGGTCACTGATACCTCACCGGCCTGATCGCAACTTGAAATAAATTCGAGATTGAATGCAATTTCGCAGGCTTCGTAATAGAGGGTCTTCAGATTCTTCCGACAGGTGGTCGCGATGCTGCTGACGGTCATCTCTGAGTTAGCTGAGCTGACGCTGCAGACTGGTGGGGTATCAGGCGTCACAACATCGGGCTGTTGAGCCTGATGGTTGGTTAATGATTGCTGCTGGGGCTCGCTGAGTTCGGTTGTGGATTCTGGCTCTGGTTGCAACGGGGTTTCCTGTGGCGGAGATACTTCGGTCGTTGCTGTCGCTTCAGTTACCAGCTCCGGTGTCCGTGACTCTGGTGTCTGTGCCTTCGGGGTGTCTGGCTCCGATGCTTCAACTGGTATTGTCGCCACAGAAGGCTCTGGCGTAGGTGTCTTAGCCGGTTCTTCGGTTATTGGTGCTGGTTCCGGTTGTAGTGCTGTTCGTTCCGCAATTTCAGCGGGAGACTCGATGACCGGAGTGCGTGACAGGACATCAACGTAGTGAATTGAGATATAGCCGCGACTATCATCCAGTCTGATCCAGTCTGGCAGGCCGGTGGTGGTGACGGTAATCACATCACCCTGCTTCAGTACATCGACAATGGGGCTCTTTGTGGAGGTGGTTTCCCTGATATTGAGAATGGTGGAGCGAATACGTACTTCCAGCCGTTCGGTTGCCGCGAAGGCACTGGAGCTGAGCAGGCTGAACAGGCAGCTCAGCAGACAGAGAAGAGTAATAACAGGTTTGCGCGCTGACATCATATAAGCGTGATACCGTGTTGCAGAACGTTTTTACGGTTTTTGAATCGGCTGTTCCTGCCTCTGGATTCTGAAAGGCATAGCAGGTTCCATTTTCCTTTGCGCACTCAGATTATTGTGAGTGCTTCGGGTCGTCAACTCTAATTGTTTGAAACAACTACTTAAATTGGTGTTATTTTCAACAGTTACCATGAGAATTCGGCCATAATGGATATAATACCGGCCAGATAAATTTATTGTGGCGGGCTTTCCGCACAATTGAGCACAGCATCATCAAACCGACGCTGTGTCAGGAGTAGAGGACGTACGGTGAACAGTACAATCGAACAAGATGTTTTAACCGACGGCACAGTGTTACTGGCACGACAGCCAATCTTCAATAAAAACCAGGACGTTGAAGCCTACGGTCTGATGTACCGCTCTGAAGACGGAACATTGCCGAGTGAGTTCACCGATGAGCAGGCCACTGCTTCGGTCATTATGAACAGCTATGCAGTTGTAGCTGCCCGCGGAGAACCGCGTCATCTGCCGCTCTATGTGAAACTGACAGAAGGTATGCTGCTGTCGGATATGCTGCCGAACCTGCCTAAAGAGCGAGTGATTTTCGAGCTGTTGCGGGAACAGGGTGTCAGTAAAGAGCTGGTTAAAGCTGTCCGGGAACGAAAAAATGAAGGCTATCGCTTTGCTCTAACCCATTACACCGGCGATAAGTCCCAGACCGCGCTGCTGGATGTTGTGCATGTGGTGAAAATTGATATCCAGAAGCACACCCGGGAAGAACTGCAGCAGATGGTCAACTTTGTCAGACCGTATCATGTGGATATCCTGGCGGATAAAGTTGAAACTCAGGAGGACTTCCGTACCTGTATTGAGCTGGGCTTCCGGCTGTTTCAGGGGTTTTTTCTGTGCAAACCCGAGGTTGTAACCGGTAAGAAAATGGGCAGCTCCAAAGCCCTGATTCTGGAACTGCTGGCAGAGCTGGAAAATCCCAATGCTACCGCGCAATCGGTGGAACAGATCGTTATCAACGATCCGGTCATGGCCTATAAGATTCTCCGCCTGGTGAATTCCGCGGCGTTTGCGATGACCCGGCAGACCTCCTCTATCTCTCATGCCATCTCGCTGATCGGTATGGATCAGGTGAAGAAGTGGGCAACTCTGTTTCTACTCAGTGGTCAGTCCGGTAAACCGGTCGAGCTGACCCGGATTATGCTGATGCGGGGCCGGATGTGTGAGTTGCTGGCTGAAATGCTCGGCTACGAAAATCCGATCAATTACTTTATGGTGGGTTTGCTGTCGCAGCTGGATGCAATGATGGACATGGCGATGGACGAGTTGCTGCAGCAGGTGCCGCTGGATGATCAGATTAAGGATGCCATTCTGACTGAGCAGAATCAGATGGGTAAGATTCTCCACGAAGTGTCACTGTATGAACACGGTGACTGGGACAATATGTCCGGGCTGCTGGATAAGAAGTTTTATGAAGTTGCCTACCGTCACAGTATGGCCTGGGCGCAGCAGGTACTGGAAGCGCTGGAAGAAGGCTCCTGAGGATAATATTCGGAACAACTACGCACCGCATTGTCGGTGCGTTTTTGTTTGGCCTGAGGCCCTTTGAGGATGGCTATGTTTGAATTCCTACCCGACAGTATTTCACAGGCAGCAGCCATCGTGTTGCTCACTACCAGTTTTGCTACCTCGATGCTGACTGCGGCAATGGGCATTGGTGGCGGAGTGTTGTTACTGGCGGTGATGGCGACGATTGTGCCAGGGGCTGCGCTGATCCCGGTGCACGGTCTGGTACAGATGGGGTCTAACGCCAACCGGGCAGTTATGACCTGTGAGCATATCGACTGGTCACTGACCCGTCTGTTTATAACCGGTGCGGTTCTGGGAGCCCTGATTGCGAGCCTGATTGTGGTGCAGTTGCCGGTGTCGACCATCCAGTTGGCGGTTGCGGGTTTTATTCTGTTTATGGTCTGGGGACCAAAACCTTCGAAACATGAAGTTTCTGCTCTCGGGTTAGTCCTGGCGGGGGCCGTGACGACAATCATCTCTATGTTTGTGGGCGCAACCGGGCCTTTAGTCGCGGCATTTGTGCACCGATTGGGGTTTGATAAGTACAGAACGGTCGCCAGCTTTGCTGCCTGTATGACGGTTCAGCATCTGTTGAAAATTGTGGTGTTCGGTTTTATCGGTTTCGCATTTATGGATTGGCTGCCGATGGTCGTGGGTATGATCGCAACCGGCTTTGCAGGTACCTGGTTTGGCCTGCATATCCTGAAAAAGATTCCGGCGGAACGCTTTCAGTTGCTGTTCAAGTTGATTGTCTCAGCGTTGGCACTGAAACTTATCTGGCAGGTACTTGCAGGCTGAAATCTCTGCACTGCCCGGACAATAAAAAGCAGCCAGTTGACCACTGCTGTCCCACAATTTTTTAATCATAAAAGGATCCTCATTTGAGGATCCTTTTTCCGTTTATCCGGCGGTATGGGATTAAGCAGTTCCGACAGCGGCTTACGCTCAAATAAACTGACCTGCAGAACTCGCATAATTCGCTGCACTGTCCACCCCTTCTTTGCGCAGTGCCGTACATATGCCAACAACAGATAGCTGATCATCGCAATCCAGATCTGAGTCATTACGGCATTCTGCGAACTCCCTAAAAACGCTTTGATTTTAAGGTTCTGTTTAATCGCTTTGAAGAATAGTTCAACTTGCCAACGGTCTTTATAGATTGCGGCGATAGTAATAGCGGCTAGTGTGAAGTTATTGGTTATAAAGCGATACGCTCGCTTGGTTTCAGGGCAGGTATAGCCCACTAAACGTAGCTTCGGCGCACCTTGTTTCTGGGCATGCTGGCTTGTCAGCTCAATGGTCTGATCATAATCGACACCGATACTATTATGCCGTTCGACAACCTTGTAAACGGCATTAGGTCGCAACCGAGTAACAAAGCTAACCCCTTGTTTTGTCAGTAAACCGTACCAGCTATAGTCGTTGTAACCTTTATCAAATGCCACAATACTGCCTTTCGGAAAGTTGAGCTGACGGCCTTTGATCAATTCACTTTCCAGACCATGACTGAGCGATACAAACTCTGGAATCAGAGAGCCATTATTCAAGCCGACATGTAGTTTCATCGCGGCTTTCGTTTGATGGCATTTCGCCCAGGGGAAGAGCTTAAGTGACAGATCGATGATGCTGGCATCTAACGAATAGAGGGGATTCTTAAAGCGAAACTTATGATTGCTTGTGCGTAATGAGCAACGCTGGAGTAGCTTATAAAACACCGCTTCATAGAGCTCAGCAGGCTGCTTTTCGTTCAGTCGAGCCAGTGTAGTGCGAGCAATTGGCTTGGCACCCAGGTGATAAAGCTTATGTTTCTGGCTGCATAAGCTCGACTCGATATCACGTAGACTCTGCCGGCCAGCTAGTTGAGACATGGTCATCCCGATGAATTGATCCCAACGGGAAGCAGAGCGTAATTTCTGGCCCTGATGATGCTGTTTTGCCAGCGCTTCAAATTCATGTCTCGGGAGTGGTTGAAGCAACTGATGAAAAGCAGTGTTATGATGTGACAAAGCCTGAGTCCTTTGATTTTACTGGTGTGTGGTAACAACAGTTTATCAATGGATCTCAGGCTTTTTCATTTACCGTCTTAAACTATGGGATAGCAGTGCACCCGAAGGTGTCTTTTCTGATGTTCTGATCTGAATCAGACTGATGTAATGGACTTATGCAAAGTTCGCGTTAACGAAGTCCCAGTTAACCAGCGCCCAGAAACCTTTCAGGTAGTCAGGACGAACGTTGCGGTAGTCGATGTAGTAAGCGTGTTCCCACAGGTCAACAGTCAGCAGTGGAGTCTTACCTTCAGTCAGTGGGCAGCCAGCGTTGCTGGTGTTAACGATTTCGATAGAACCGTCAACGTTCTTAACCAGCCAGGTCCAGCTGGAACCGAAGTTGTTCACTGCTTTGTCGTTCAGCTCTTCCTGGAATGCAGCGAAAGAACCCCACTTAGCGTTGATCGCATCAGCGATAGCGCCAGTTGGCTCACCGCCACCGTTTGGAGACAGGCAGTTCCAGTAGAACGTGTGGTTCCAGATCTGCGCTGCGTTGTTGAATACACCGCCAGCTGGAGCAGAAGTGATGATCTCTTCCAGAGTCTTACCTTCGTACTCAGTACCTGGTACCAGACCGTTCAGCTTAACCACGTAAGTGTTGTGGTGTTTGCCGTGGTGGAAGTCCAGAGTTTCCGCGGAGATGTGTGGTTCCAGTGCATCTTTGGCGTAAGGCAGTGCTGGTAGTTCAAAGCTCATAAGTAGTTACCTTTAATGTCAGGTTCAGCATAGATTGCAAAACTGTAAATATAGATAGGGTCTTTCTTATTATTTTTCAAGAGATCCTCTTGCGATGACGCATCATAGCACCGATATTCTGCTATTTCATGAACATTTAGACCCCGAAAAATGAGTGGATTTATGAGACTAAAGTAAGCTGATTCTTTCCGCTTAGCTGTTAGAATCATCAGGGCTTGTGAGCAAATCATAAAAATAATCTGAAAGGCGCTATACGTTATATGGGCAAGGTATTTCTTTGGATCTCTGCAGTACTGTTACTGGTCTTTACAATGAAGACACAGTATCTGACATCAAAAACCTGGGAGCCGTTTAAACAGGGTTGTATGGCCGGCGGTTCAGCCACAGAAGAGCAGTGCAGCTGTTTGTCTGATTATGTCCATAAGCACTTCAGTGATCGTGAAGTCGAGCAGATTATGGCTGGTACACTGCAGAACGAGGCGATGCAGCAGAAAGTTGAGAGTATTGTCCGGGTAGGCTCACGGGAGTGTAAGGCTCCGTAGTGCAAAGCTCTGTAGTGTAAAACTCCGTAAATATTCAGAGTCAGCTCTGAATAACAAACCGGATAGGGTTGTCGTCAGACAGCCCTCAGGACTGTGACTCGTTTGATAACAGTGTTGTCGGAAAGGCTTTATCCCCGATCACAAAAAAGTCAGGATTAATCAGGCTTTCTCTGGTGTTGTAGCGCAGTGGCTGCAACTGGCTATCCAGTATCTGGCCGCCCGCGGCTTCCACAACGGCCTGGGCTGCCGCTGTATCCCATTCACAGGTGGGATAAAGGCGGGGATAGATGTCCGCCAGCCCCTCGGCTATGACACACATTTTTAATGAACTGCCGTAATTGTCTTTCTGTAATGGACCGAACTGTTCGGTTAACCGTTCCAGAACCGGCGTCTCTTTATCGGTCTTATGGCGTCGACTGGCCAGCACCTTCAGCGGGGAGTTGTGCGGGCGGGTCTGAATCATCGCCGGAGCCTTATCCCGCTTCTGTTTCCATGCGCCGCCGTCCCGGCTGCCGAAATAGCAGATACCTGAAACCGGCAGGCAGATAACCCCCATGACCGGTTGATGATCCTCGATCAGTGCGATATTGACGGTAAACTCATCGTTACGGCGAATAAACTCTTTGGTGCCATCCAGTGGGTCGATTAACCAATAGCGCTGCCATTGGCTGCGTTCACTGAATGGTATTTCGGCAGACTCTTCACTGAGCTGGGGGATATCCGGAGTAAGGTTATTCAAACCCTGTTCAATGATCCGGTGTGCGGCCAGGTCGGCTAGAGTCAGCGGGGAGTTATCCGCTTTCTCCTGAATGCCATGATCGTCCTGTTGATAAATGGTCATAATGGCATCACCGGCTTCACGGGCGATCTGTAACAGGGGTTGAATCAGTGGGTTCATAGTGACTCCCCGGTTCAGGTTTTGTTGAGTTGATCTCTGACCATATAAAGGGCCGCGATAGCCCGGGCTTCGGAGAAATCTTCCCGGGCAAACAGCTCATTCAGCTGACTCAGTGGCCAGCGTACCACTTCCATCTCTTCGGGCTCATCACCTTCCAGTCGGCAGGGGAAAAGATCCTGCGCCAGAACCGTGGTGATCTTGTGGCCCATGTAGTTGGGAGCGGAGGTCATCTCTTTGATGGTCTGCAGCTGATTGGCACCAAAACCGGCTTCCTCTTTCAATTCCCGGTTAGCCGCTTGAAGTGCATCTTCACCCGGATCAATCAGGCCTTTGGGCAGGGTCAGCAGATAATCTTCCAGCCCCACCGCGTACTCTTTAATCAGCAGCACATTCTCATCGGCATCGATGGCGGCAATCATTACGGCGCCACGGCCGCGGTTTGCCAGCCGTTCATAGGTGCGTTCTGCACCGTTCGAAAAGCGTAATTCTATCTCTTCTACCTGAAACAGACGGCTGCGAGCGGTGGCGGTTACCTTCAAAATATCGGGCTTTTTGGGCATACTGGATCGTTCCTCGAAAATGAATGTCCAATGAGTGACTATAACCTCCCGGTGTACGTTTGAATATGGATTGGCAAAATATTGATACAGTGCTGCTGGATATGGACGGCACGCTGCTGGATCTGCACTTTGATACCTATTTCTGGCTCGAGCATCTGCCTGTTCGCTATGCCGAACTGCACAGTGTCGATCATGCTGAAGCACAGCGCTGGTTGCATGAACGAATCCGGTCTGAACAGGGCACACTGAACTGGTATTGCCTGGATTACTGGTCCCGTGAGCTGAATGTGGATATCAAAGCACTGAAAGAGGAGATTCGTGAGCGGATCGCTTTCCGGCCCCATGTGCACGATTTTCTGGAACACCTTAAAGGCGAGGGTATTCGTCGGGTGATTGTGACAAATGCTCATCGGGACAGTCTGTCGATTAAACTGGAGGAAACCGGTCTGGATCAGTTGGTGGACCGTATTATCTCAAGTCATGATTATCAGGTACCCAAAGAGGAGCAGGCGTTCTGGCACCGGTTGCAGGAGCAGGAACCGTTTGATCCATCCCGCACATTGCTGGTGGATGATAGCCTTGCGGTGCTGGCTTCGGCACGAAAATACGGCATTGGTTATCTGTTAAGTATTGTCCAGCCAGACAGTCAGCAGCCCCAGCGAGAGATTAAAGAGTTTAATGCCATTGAGCATTTTGATGAGATTATTTCTGAACGATGAGTAACGAGCAGGCAAAGGTCCGCCTTGATAAGTGGTTATGGGCGGCGCGGTTTTTTAAGACCCGGGGTATCGCCAAGCAGGCGATTGAAGGGGGCAAGGTTCATTACGAAGGTCAGCGGGCCAAGTGCAGTAAGGTGGTCGAGGTCGGAGCTGAGCTGGTTATCCGCCAGGGTTTCGATGAAAAGACCGTAGTCATTGAGGCGATCTCTGATCAGCGCCGTGGCGCACCGGAAGCTCGTTTGCTGTACCGGGAAACCGAAGACAGTGTGAAACAGCGTGAAGATGCGGCAGCCCAGCGTAAAGTGATGCGCGGCAATGTAGGGCCGGATCACAGGCCAAATAAGAAAGACCGACGCAAGATTATGCAGTTTAAGGATCGCTAGGGGAAATTCTTGTTCGCAAGAGGCCTTGTGTTAAAATTATCTTCTTTGCTGAATCTATCTACGAGTACTTAAGTCACCATGAGCAGTCCTGACCAGCTTCAACGGGTCATATTTGAACAGGCCGATATCCGCAGTGTTATTTCCGGTCTGGAGCAGAGTTATCAACAAGCCCTTGCCAATCACCAGTATCCCGCGCTGATCAACGAGCTGCTGGGACAGATGATGGCCGCGGTCAGCCTGCTGAGCGCGACTCTGAAGTTTGACGGTCGCCTGATGCTGCAGGCGCAGAGTGAGAATCAGGTAAAAGTACTGATGGCTGAATGCAACCATCAGCGGGATCTGCGTGCCATTGCCCGCTTTGACGGTGAGCTGCCTGAGCAAGCCAGTTTCCATGAATTACTGCAGGGCGGTCAGATGGTGATTTCCATTGAACCGGATCAGGGGCAGCGCTATCAGGGTGTAGTACCGTTGGAAGGCGGAACGCTGGCTGCGTGCCTTGAAGCCTATTTCGAACGCTCAGAGCAATTGCCAACCCAGATTCATCTGGCGGCTGATGGCCAGCGTGCGGCAGGTTTTCTGCTGCAGGTGATGCCAGCCAAAGGTGATTCTGCGGATGAGTGGCAGCATTTCAGCTATCTGGCGGCCACGCTGAAAGATGAGGAACTGCTGGAGCTGGATAACACCACCATTCTGCGTCGTTTGTTCCATGAAGAAGATTGTCGCCTGTATGAGGCGGATGCGTTGCAGTTCCACTGTGACTGCTCCCGTCAGCGTACAGCCAACGCACTGCGCTATATGACTCAGGAGGAGTTGGAATCCATTATTCAGGAAGAGGGATCTATCGAGGTCAACTGTCAGTTCTGTAGCGAACGTTACAGCTTTGATCAGTCTGATATCACTATGATGTTTTCAGATACCGCCAACATAGAAGGCTCTGATCAGATCCACTGATCATGCCCTCTGTCGCGCGGTGTTGCTGCCAAACGGGAAACGTTCTCAATTGATGGTGTTTTGTACACTTTTTTGACATAATACGCGTCCTTAAATAATAACGGCTCCCCAGAATTCCCCGATGAGTTCTGTCATAGAGGGGTCAGGCAGCTTTTCAGGTAAAAATTTATTTTTTTTGGCAATAAAGCCAAGGGAATCCAGTAATGAGCAAAGAAACCGTGAACACTGTACACGTAAATTTGAGCCCGGCTCAGCTAGTTGAAAAAGCCATCCAGCGTGGCGAAGGTACTCTCGCTGACACCGGTGCGCTGGTCGTAAAAACCGGAAAGCGTACTGGCCGCTCTCCAATGGACCGCTTCATCGTTGATGAGCCAAGCACCTCTGATGCAATCCATTGGGGTCCGATCAACCGTCCTTTTGATGCTGAAAAATTCGATGCACTCTGGGCACGTGTTGAAGAGCACCTGGCCGAGCGCGAGCACTTTGTATCCAACGTTCACGTAGGTTCTGATTCTAACCACTACCTGCCGGTTGTTATGTCTACTGAGACTGCATGGCAGAACCTGTTCGGTCAGAACCTGTTTATCCGTCCGGAAGAGTTTAACCCGAAATCCAAAGAAGAGTGGCAGATCCTGAACGCTGCTGGCTTCGAGTGTGATCCTGAGCGTGACGGCACCAACAGCGATGGCTGTGTCATCATCAACTTCGCTAAGCGTAAAGTGCTGCTGGCTGGTATGCGCTACGCGGGTGAAATGAAGAAGGCGATGTTCTCTGTACAGAACTTCCTGTTGCCTGAAAAAGACGTTCTGCCAATGCACTGCTCTGCAAACGTTGGTGAAGACGGCGACACGACTCTGTTCTTCGGTCTGTCCGGTACCGGTAAAACGACTCTGTCTGCAGATCCATCCCGTTACCTGATCGGTGATGACGAGCACGGTTGGGGTAAGGGCGTGGTATTCAACCTGGAAGGCGGTTGCTACGCAAAGACTATCGACCTGAGCCAGAAGAACGAGCCAATTATCTGGGATGCGATCCGTTTTGGCGCAATCGTAGAGAACGTTGCTCTGAACGAGAAGCGTACTGCTGACTACAGCGATACCTCTCTGACTGAGAACGGCCGTTGCGCATACCCACTGGAGCACGTTGAAAAACGTACCGAAGAGAACATGGGTGGCGAGCCGAAGGCAATCGTATTCCTGACTTGTGACCTGACTGGCGTACTGCCTCCGGTTTCTATCCTGTCTAAAGAAGCGGCTGCCTACCACTTCCTGTCCGGTTACACCGCACTGGTCGGTTCTACCGAGATGGGTTCCGGTGGTGGTATCAAGTCCACCTTCTCTACCTGCTTCGGCGCACCATTCTTCCCACGCCCAGCCAGCGAGTACGCTGACCTGCTGATCAAGCGTATCGAAGAGTTCGGCAGCCAGGTATACCTGGTTAACACCGGCTGGACCGGTGGTGCATACGGTACTGGTTCCCGTTTCAGCATCCCGACCACTCGTGGCATCATCGCTGCGGTTCAGAGCGGCGCGCTGATCGACGTTGAAACTGAGCACCTGCCAGGCATCAACCTGACTGTACCTAAGTCTGTACCAGGCGTTGATTCTGCATTGCTGAATCCACGTGAAACCTGGGCTGACAAAGGCGCTTACGACGCGACTGCTAACGACCTGATCGGTCAGTTCACCGAGAACTTCACCAAGTTCGATGGTGTCTCTGAAGCGATTATCGCTGCAGGTCCACAGAAGTAAGACGCTCTTCAGTTAAAAAAAGGCGCCTGATAGGCACTGCTGTCCCATAGTTAAAGACGGTAAATGAAAAAGCCTGAGATCCATTGATAAACTGTTGTTACCACACACCAGTAAAATCAAAGGACTCAGGCTTTGTCACATCATAACACTGCTTTTCATCAGTTGCTTCAACCACTCCCGAGACATGAATTTGAAGCGCTGGCAAAACAGCATCATCAGGGCCAGAAATTACGCTCTGCTTCCCGTTGGGATCAATTCATCGGGATGACCATGTCTCAACTAGCTGGCCGGCAGAGTCTACGTGATATCGAGTCGAGCTTATGCAGCCAGAAACATAAGCTTTATCACCTGGGTGCCAAGCCAATTGCTCGCACTACACTGGCTCGACTGAACGAAAAGCAGCCTGCTGAGCTCTATGAAGCGGTGTTTTATAAGCTACTCCAGCGTTGCTCATTACGCACAAGCAACTGCTTAATCCCATACCGCCGGATAAACGAAAAAAGGATCCTCAAATGAGGATCCTTTTATGATTAAAAAATTGTGGGACAGCAGTGGCCTCAGGGCGGTTTTTTTGTATCTGCTCACTTGCAGTGTAAAGAAATGTAAAGCCGGATCAGTTCAGGATCGATTCAGTCCGGTTGCTCAATAATCAACCACAGACTCCAGAGATGTGGATGAGAAGGAGAGTAACCATGAACAAGATTTTAACTGCCAGTCTGATGGTACTGGGAATGGCTGTGGGAACCGCCGAGGCGGGACCGCGCTACGGCAATAATGACCATCGGGACTATGCTAAAGTGACCCATGTGGAGCCGATTGTTATTCAGTCGGAACGCCGTGTTCCCCGCCGCGAGTGCTGGGATGAAGAGGTCCGCTATCAGGAGCCCTCCCGTCACCGTAAGTCATACACCGGTCCGATTCTGGGCAGTATTATCGGCGGTGCGATCGGTAATGAGCTGGGTGCTGGTACCGACAATAAAAAGGTTGGTGCTGTCGTGGGTGCGGTACTGGGGGCCTCAATCGGGCATGACGTAACCCGGAAAAGTGCCTATGGTGAGGACAGAGCGCATTATCGCACCGAGACACGCTGTAATGTCACTCATGATATCGAGTATTATGAACGGGTTACCGGTTACAACGTAACTTACCGCTATAACGGCCGTACCTATCATACCCGTATGGATCATGATCCGGGTCGCCGTATCCGGGTTCAGGTGAATGTCGTGCCGGTCTCCTGACAGTTGTATGAATAGGGTGATACGCCATGCTGAATGGGCTGAAAAAAATTGCTTTGTCATTGTTGGTGCTCCTGGCAGTACCAGCGATGGCGACCACCGCTGATCCGTTTTTACAGACGGCTCCGGTACCTGTTGAGGTACAGCTTGCCGGTGGTGGATTAACACTGCAGCAGGCGGCTGCAAAAGCCCGGCAGCAGCAGGGCGGTAAAGTGGTGAAAGCAGAAACCCGATCGAGCAATGGTAAGTCAGTTCACCATATTCGTATCGTTAAGGATGGCCGGGTGAAGACCCTGATTTTTGACGCTGCAACAGGTAAAAAACTGCAGTAAAGCCGTGTCCCGGGGGATGCGTCAGGTTGTAAAGGAGTAATTGAATATGAAGCTGTTGGTCATCGAAGATGATAGCGATCTGAGACGTCAGCTGGTCACCAGTCTGCAGGATAACGGCTATGCCGTCGAGGAAGCGGAAGACGGTGAAGAAGGGCTCTATCTGGGCAGTGAGTTTCCCTATGATCTGGCCATTGTTGATCTCGGCTTGCCGAAAATGTCCGGTGTCGAGGTTATCCGTCAGTGGCGCAGTCGGGAGGTGAATTTCCCGATTATTATCCTGACCGCCCGGGGAGACTGGCAGGATAAGGTGGAAGGTCTGGAAGCCGGTGCCGATGACTATCTGGTTAAGCCGTTCCATATGGAAGAGCTTATGGCACGCCTGAATGCTTTGCTGCGTCGGGCTGCCGGTCATGCTAAGCCGGTGCTGGAGTTCGGTCCGTTGAAGCTGGACAGCAGTGGCCGCAATGTTTATCTCAATAATGAACCGGTCAAACTGACCAGCTATGAATACCGCACGCTGGAATATCTGATGCTGAATGCCGGCAAAGTGATCTCTAAAAGTGAGCTGACTGAGCACCTGTATCATCAGGATTATGACCGGGACAGTAATGTGCTGGAGGTATTTATCCGCCGCCTGCGTCAGAAACTCGATCCTGATCAGAGTCTGAATCCGATCGGTACTGTCCGTGGCCTGGGTTACCGCTTTGATCTGCCAGCAGGGGCTTCTGTCAGCGAATGATGCCCCGTGCCCTCCGGGCCCGTCTGCTGCTGGCCTCTCTGTTGTTATTGCCGGTGTTCTTCGGACTCACCGGTTTTGCCCTGCAGCAGGCTTTTCATC
Source organism: uncultured Amphritea sp. (assembly GCA_963669425.2). Classification (GTDB taxonomy): domain Bacteria; phylum Pseudomonadota; class Gammaproteobacteria; order Pseudomonadales; family Balneatricaceae; genus Amphritea. Next base: position 826,319 of record CAXXNC010000001.1, on the reverse strand, counting down.
ACAGCCTTGAAGTTGCCGAAGAGGAGCGCCTGAAGCTTCAGGTTTATCTTATTCTCGGTGCTGCAGAGCTGAGTGGTGACGAGATCACCATTCCGGATACTCTTCAGGAACCCCGTTACAGTCAGCTGGAATCTGGCCTGTATGGTTTTCTGCATGCAGACAATGGCCGGAGAATCTGGCGTTCCGATTCCAGCACGCTGATACCCGACGGAACCCTGGCCCAGCTGGCAACAGCGCGGCTGGATACCGGTGAAAGCAACTTCTTTGAACTGCCTGGACAGAACCTGTTCGTCTATCAGTTCGCCCTGTTGTGGGAGATAGAAGGCAATGAAAACCATTATCTGTTCACTGTGCTGGAATCCAATGAATCGGTAAAAGCGGAGCAGAAAGCCTTCAATACTCAGTTATGGGGCTGGCTGAGTGCAGCAATAGTCCTGTTTCTGATTGTGGAGGCCGCTTTGATTGGCTGGGGGCTGCAGCCATTAACCCGGTTGGCGGCCGACCTGAAACGTATCGAGCAGGGCGAGAGTGATACTCTGACCGGCACTTATCCTACCGAGGTGCAGGCGGTGACCGATAACCTCAACCTGCTTATCCACAATGAACGTCAGCAACGGGAGCGTTATCGCAATACCTTAGGGGATCTGGCTCATAGCCTGAAAACCCCTCTGGCAGTGATGCGTGGCGCTGAGCAGGAGAAACTGGATTTTCCTGAATATCAGGCGCTGGTGACGGAACAGGCCAGCCGTATGGATCAGATTGTGCAGTATCAGTTGGCCCGCGCAGTTAAAAGTCAGGGCCGGACACTGGCCCAGAAAGTACCGGTGGCTCCGCTGATTGAACGGATGGTGACTGCGTTGCAGAAGGTTTACCGTGATAAACAGATCGTTACCGATCTGCAGCTAGCCGGGGATTTCCAGTTGCCGGCCGACGAGCGGGATCTGATGGAACTGTTGGGTAATGTGCTGGAGAATGCCTTTAAATACGGTTATTCCGAAGTTGCCGTCAGACTGATCCAGCAGGGATCGCTGCTGCATATCAATATTGCTGACGATGGTCCGGGTGTGTCGCCGGATCGGCGTCAAACCATACTCAAACGTGGTGAGCGGGCAGATACCTCCGCGCCGGGACAGGGTATAGGCCTGTCTGTGGCAGTGGATATTCTTAGTAGCTACGACGGTGAGCTGCAGATAGGAGAAGCTGATCTGGGCGGCGCCGAATTCAGTATCCGGCTACCGCTGAGTTAGAAAAGTCGCTGCATGGTCGGGCCTGGAAGGCCCTCGCTACAAAGACATATTCCCTGTAGCGAGCTGCTTCCAGCAGCGATTAGCTTTATTTGAGTGCTTTACTTCAGCACCTTACTTAAGAGCCTTGGCAAACGCTTTAGAGTTTCGCTGGAAGTTGTAGAGCTCCTGCTTGCCGTTGGGCAACTGGCTTACTTCTACCTCGCGGAAGCCCCGCTCGATAAACCAGTGTGCAGTACGGGTGGTCAGTACAAACAGCTGTTCCAGTTGCTGTGCCAACGCCGATTGCTGTACCGCTTCTAACAGTTTTTCCCCCCGGTCTCCGCCACGATATTCAGAAGATATAGCAACGCAGGCCAGTTCACCGGCTTTGTCTTCCGGGAACGGATAGAGTGCTGCGCAGCCGATAATCGCGCCATCCAGATCTACTACCGTAAAACGACCAATTTCTGCTTCCAACAGCTCACGGGAGCGACGTACCAGAATACCGGCGTCTTCCATTGGCTGAATCAGTTCCAGAATGCCACCGACATCCTCAATGGTGGCAGGACGTACCTGTTCGTAAGACTGTTCGATCACCATGGTGCCGATACCGTTACGGCTGAACAGCTCCGATAACAGCGCGCCATCATGCCGATAGCTGATCAGGTGGCTGCGGGGCACACCGTTACGGGACGCTTTTACCGCAGCCTGAAGCTGGCGGGCAACCTCGCTGGGTAACTGATCAGGATCACTGTTACGGGACAGATACTGATTCACCAACCGCTCGGCAGTATCGGCCAGCAATTCGGAACGGGTCTGATCATTGCTGTCGACCACGCCGCTCTGTTCGCCAAACATAATCAGTTTGTCGGCTTTAAGGCTGATCGCTACCTGTGTGGCGACATCTTCCACGCCCAGATTAAAGATCTCACCGGTAGGTGAGTAGCCCAGATGAGAGAGCAGTACGATATTGGCATTTTGTAACTGCTGCCGGATCGCTTCACTGTCGACTCGCCGTACTTCGCCGGTATGACACAGATCGACTCCATCATAGACGCCGACTGGTCTGGCGGTGACAAAGTTTCCACTGCAGACGCGGATTTTGGCGCCGTGCATCGGTGAATTCGCCAGCCCCATCGATAGCCGTGCTTCGATCTCGGTGCGCAGGCTGGCAGCGGCTTCGATCACACACTGAAGAGTCTGCGCGTCTGTTACCCGTAGATGGTGATGCATATGGGTTTCGATCTGCTGCTGTTGCAGGCGATTTTCAATCTGTGGCCGGGAACCGTGGATCAGGACCAGCTTAACGCCCAGGCTGTTGAGCAGGGCGATATCGTGAATGATATTGGCGAAATTGGTATCGGCGAGCGCCTCCCCTCCCAGCATCAGGACGAAGGTTTTCCCCCGATGTGCGTTGATATAGGGAGAACTGTGGCGGAACCAGTTTACGTATTGGGTAGCGTCGTCATTCACGATTAAAATCAGTGCGTTAGGTAGATGGGTTAGTAATCACTATACAGATACCGCTACTGTAGGCCTTCTCGGTAAAAAAGCCAAGCATACGCGATGACCGGTCAGGCGGTCACCGGCGTTATCAGAGGCAGTATTTGCCGATCAGCTGTTCCAGAACTGCCACGGTCGGCTTTATCTGGTCCAGTGCCAGATATTCGTCCGGCTGATGGGCCTGATCGATGGAGCCCGGGCCCATGACAATGGTATCCATCCCCAGCTGTTGCAGGAAGGGCGCTTCTGTACCAAAGGCAACTGCTTCAGCCTCATAACCGGTCAGTTTTTCAGCAGTGCTGACCAGTTCCGAGTGCTTGTCATTCTGGAATGGCGGAATGCCCGGGAACAGAGCCTCAGTCGCAATCTCTACACCGAACTGTTCGTTCAGAGGTTGCAGGCGTCTGGCGATGCTTTCCCGTAACAGATCAGCGGACATGCCCGGTAACGGACGCAGGTCATATTCTACCTCACAAGCACCACAGATACGGTTAGGGTTGTCGCCGCCGTGAATGCAGCCCAGATTCAGCGTAGGAACTGATACGCGGAAATCGCTGTTCTGGTAGTCACGCTGCAGCTCTTTGCGGAACTGGATCAGCTCGCCCAGTACCGAGTGCATTGCGTCCAGAGCGCTGGCGCCAAGGCTGGGATCAGAGGAGTGGCCAGCACTGCCTTTGACCCGTACCTGTTCCATCATCATGCCTTTATGCATATAGATAGGGCGAAGGCTGGTAGGCTCGCCGATCACCGCGTAACGGGCTTTCGGACGGCCAGCTTCAGCCAGTGCCCGGGCACCATTCATGGAGCTTTCTTCATCGGCTGTCGCCAGAATAATCAGCGGCTGTTGCAGTGTCTTGTCGGCAAATTTGCGTGCAGCTTCGATGGCGATAGGAAAGAAGCCTTTCATATCGCAGGTGCCAAGGCCGTAGAAACGATTATCCTTTTCGGTCAGCTTGAATGGATCACTGTTCCACAGTTCAGCATTGTACGGCACGGTATCTGTATGGCCGGACAACACCAGCCCGCCGGGGCCACTGCCCAGTGTAGCGATCAGGTTGGCCTTTTCCGGATGACCGGGTACCGGCATTACCTCGGTTGCAAAGCCCAGACCGGATAGCCAGGTTTCCAGCTTTTCAATCACATTCAGATTACTCTGATCCCAGTGCGCAGCGGTGCAGCTGACGGAAGGGCAGGCGATCAGTTCGGTCAGCATAGTGACCATATCAGGTGGTGATTGCAGCATAAAAAGTCCGTATTGATAGTCCGTTCTGTTGCTATTGTTCTGGCTCAGCTGTTTATTGTGCAGGGTTTCCGACAAATAAAAAAGGCGGAGAGCCTGAAGCTGTCCGCCTTTTATGACTATTGTCTGAACATTCGGGGCTTAGCCGCCGAACATGCTCTTAAAGATAAAGAAGAACATGATGGACAGCGCGGCACCCGCTGGCAGGGTTACCACCCAGGAGACAAAGATGGTACCGACAACCCGCAGGTTCAGCGCGGACAGACCGCGGGCAATACCTACACCCAGTACTGCACCGACCAGTGTATGAGTGGTGGAGATCGGCAGACCGGTACCTGATGCAAATACAACCGTTGTTGCAGCTGCCAGCGTTGCAGCAAAACCACGGCTTGGGGTCAGTTCGGTAATGTTGTTACCGACAGTCGCGATAACCTTGTGACCGTACATCACCAGGCCGGCAACGATACCGCCGCCACCCAGCAGCAGAATCCATACTGGCATAGCGGTTTTCTGTGCTACTTCACCGGCAGATGCCACTACACCAACAACTGCAGCCAGAGGGCCTACAGCGTTCGCAACATCGTTCGAGCCGTGAGCAAAAGCCATCGCACAGGCGGTGAACATCATCAGTACACCGAATACTTTTTCAACGCTGGCGAAGTGGTATTCACGATCGTCTTCAGCGCGGGCATGGATCTTACGCAGCATTGTCATACCCAGCAGCATGGTCAGGAACGCCACGCCGATTGAGATCACAGAGCTGGAAGCAAAGCTCAGATCCAGACCAATATGCTTCAGGCCTTTAGTGAAGGTCACCATAGAGATCATGAAACCCACCAGGAAGATGTATGCCGGAACATACTTTTTGGCGTTCTTAAACGGGTCTTCAGTGTCCAGTATGAGCTTTTGCACGCTGCGGAACAGGACAAAGGCGATAAGCCCCGCTGTAACCGGTGAAACCACCCAGCTGGCAACGATCTTCATTACCTTGCCCCAGTTAACCGCATCCACCGAGATGCCCACGGCAGCAAAGCCAACAATCGCGCCGACAATGGAGTGGGTAGTGGAAACCGGCCAGCCCATCGCTGTTGCAATCAGCAGCCATATACCGGCCGCCAACAGCGCCGAGAGCATCCCGTACACCAGTAATTCCGGTGTTCCCGAGAGCAGGGCGGGGTCAATAATGCCTTTACGGATGGTGGAGGTAACTGCGCCCCCTGCCAGGTAGGCACCTGCAAATTCAAAGATGATGGCGATCATGATCGCCTGTTTCAGTGTCAGGGCTTTGGAACCTACTGATGTACCCATGGCGTTGGCAACATCGTTGGCGCCCACACCCCAGGCCATAAAGAATCCGAAAACACATGCCATGATGACCAGAATGTCACCATATTCTGCAATGATGCTCATGTTATTTACCTAACTAACTTCTTAATAAGGGATTTAAACGGTTTAACTTGCTGTTACTGAGCCAGTAGCAGCTGCAGACGGCTACCCACCTGCTGCGCTTTATCAGCAATCTCTCCGATCCAGCTGATAACCTGATACAGGAACATGGCATCAATCGGGTGCATCTCTTTTTCGACTTTGAACAGTTCGGCACGAACCTGACGCTCAATCTCGTCGGCGTCATGTTCCATGTCGTCGATTTCGTGAATCATATCTTCGACCACGTCAACTTCGTGGCCGCGGAAACCAGCGGTGACCAGCTCGTCCAGTTCGTTCAGGGCAACCAGCGCCTGGCCGGAGGCTTTCAGAGAGGAACGGATGTATTCCGCCATGATCGGCTGAATTTCAGCCGGGATGCTCATCTGACGACCCAGCATCAGACCTGCAATATCTTTAGCGCGGTTAGCAATTTTGTCCTGCATGCGTAGCAGGTTCAGCAGATCACTGCGGGGTACTGGCAGAAACAGACTTTTCGGCAGGTTCTGGCGAACCTCTTTTTTCATTGTGTCCGCTTCACCTTCCAGAACCGCAATGCGATGCTGGGCTTCAGCTGCTTTGTCCCAGTCTTCTGCCATGACAGCATCAAAGAATGGAATCAGTTCCACTGCGCAGGCCTGAGCTTTGGCAATATGCTCCTGCATAGGCTTGAAAGGAGAGCGCGCAAACATCTGTAAAATGGGGCTGCTGGTTACCATAAAAAATACCGTGTGAATGCAAATTTGGCGCGAGTATACGTGTGACTGTCATCTGTTTGTAGTCAAACAGACACATTAATGAAACAAAATTGACACATATCGTTTGGAGTAGGTTTTTCTGAGATGTAACAGGTGGCTTAGAGTACTGATATATAAACGGTTTATTGCTTTGTTACAGTATTGTTAAAGTTTTGTTACAGGTGTGTCTGAATTATAGCTATCGTCTCTTCTGAGCCCTTTTGATAAGCTTGAAATTAACCGTTTAAGATAAGAGTAGATGGACTTATGCTCAGCTCACTGATTGATCAGTTGCCCGCCCCGATACAACCTGTTGTCATCCAGAGTCTCGATAAGATAGAGAAATCACTTACTGACCTGAAGGATCTGCCAGAGCGCTTTCATGCGGACCTGATACGGGTGCTGGCAGGCAGTGACTACACCGCCGAGCAACTTTCCCGGACCCCCCGGCTGCTTGAAGAGTTGATGACGCCGAATGATCTCTATCGGGAGTATCCGGAAGGTGAGTATGCAGAACAGTTATCCGGTCGTCTGAAAGTTGCTGACAGCGAAGAGCTGCTGCATATGATGCTGCGTAAATTCCGTCAGCGGGAGATGGTGCGGATTATCTGGCGCGATCTGACCCGGATGGCGGACATGCGACAAACCACCCGGGATCTGTCGGCCCTGGCGGATGCCTGTATCGATCAGGCACTTAACTGGCTGCATCATGATTGCAGCAGTAAGTGGGGTGAGCCGAAGAGTACTGACGGCGAGCTACAGCGTCTGGTTGTACTGGGTATGGGTAAGCTGGGAGCAAACGAGCTTAACCTTTCTTCAGATATCGATCTTATCTTTGCATACCCGGAAAAAGGCGAGACCGCAGGTGGCCGTCGAGTGATGGCCAATCAGGACTTTTTCAGCCGCCTGGGTCAGAAGCTGATTCAGGCGCTGGATAATATCACCGCCGATGGCTTTGTGTTCCGCACCGATATGCGCCTGCGACCTTATGGTGCCAGCGGTCCGCTGGTATGCAGCTTTGCCGCGATGGAAGAGTACTATCAGGATCAGGGACGTGACTGGGAGCGTTACGCGATGATCAAGGCCCGGGTTGTGGGCGGCGATCAGCAGGCAGGTGCCGAATTGCAACAGATGCTGCGACCGTTTGTGTATCGTAAATATATCGACTTCAGTGCTTTTGAGTCTCTGCGCTCGATGAAGGAGATGATCAACCGTGAAGTCCGCCGTAAAGGATTACACGGGAATGTGAAGTTGGGTTCCGGTGGCATCCGTGAGGTTGAGTTTATCGCCCAGGCATTCCAGTTGATCCGCGGTGGCCGTGATCCGCGTCTGCAGCAACGTGAACTGTTGAATATCCTGCCATTGCTGCCTGAAACCGTGGGTATGCCTGAGCAGGCGGTGTCCGAATTGACCGAAGCTTATACTTTCCTGCGGAATGCCGAGCATGCAATCCAGGCCGTAGCTGATCGTCAGACTCAGGAACTGCCGACAGAGCCTAACGGTCAGGCCCGGCTGGCGTACACCATGGGCTTCGATAACTGGGAGCAGTTTATGGCGGAGCTGGATCGTCAGCGTGAGCGGGTGATCGAGCATTTTGCCAATGTCATCGCTCCGGCTGAAGAAGAGACCAGCGAAGATGAAGATCTGAATTCCGACTGGCTCCTGCTGTGGAATAGCGAGTTCTCCGATGAGGAGGGTGAGCAATTCTTCAAAGAGCACGGCGTCGATGATCCGCAGCGGGCCTGGAAAGCCTTTATGAGTCTCAAGGGTAGCCGCACAGTGCAGGTGATGCAGGCGGTGGGGCTGGAACGGCTGTTGGTGGTGTTACCGAAGCTGATGACCGAGATTGCTGCAGTACCGAATGCGGCGGAAACTCTCGAGCGGGTGTTGCTGCTGATACAGGCGGTGATGCGTCGTTCTGCTTATCTGGTCTTGTTAGGTGAGAATCCGGGGGCGCTGAAACAGTTGGTACGCCTCTGTTCAGCCAGCGCCTGGTTTGCCGAGACTATTGCCAAGCAGCCAGTGTTGTTGGATGAGCTGATTGATCAGCGTACTCTGTTTGCGCCACCTTCCAAAGCTGAATTGCAGGCGGATCTGCGTCAGCAGTTGCTGCGCATTCCAGAGGAAGATGAAGAAGCGCTGATGGAAACCCTGCGCTACTTCAAGAGTGCTCATACGCTACGGGTAGCGGCATCGGATATCACCGGTGCACTGCCACTGATGAAAGTGAGTGATTACTTAACCTGGCTGGCCGAGTCGATTCTGGAAGCGGTACTGGAGATCGCCTGGCGTCTCATGGTTGAGAAGCACGGTGTACCGAATAAGACCAAAGGTGTGCCGTGTGATCCGGACTTCATCATCGTCGGCTACGGCAAGATGGGGGGGATTGAGCTGTCCTATGGTTCAGATCTGGATCTGGTATTTGTTCATGACGCTGATGCCAACCTGTTTACCGAAGGTAAGAAACCGATCGCTAACTCGGTGTTCTTCACCCGGTTGGGGCAGCGTATTATCCACATCCTCAATACCTTTACGCCGGGTGGTCAGTTGTACGAGGTGGATATGCGTCTGCGGCCGTCTGGTAACTCAGGTTTATTGGTCAGCTCGTTGAAAGCGTTTGAAGAATATCAGCAGACTGAAGCCTGGACCTGGGAACATCAGGCTCTGGTGCGTGCCCGGGTGATTACGGGTTCTGAAGGCCTGAAACAGAAGTTTGAAAAGGTACGTGCAGCGATTGTTGGTCAGCAGCGTGAGCTGCCTGAACTGGCGGGCGAGGTGATCAAAATGCGGCAGAAAATGCGTGATCATCTGGGAACGTCGCAGAAAGAGTCGGATGAGAAGTTTAACCTGAAGCAGGATCGGGGGGGCATCGTTGATATTGAGTTTATCGTGCAGTTCAGCGCGCTGGCTTACAGCGTACAGCACCCTGAACTCTATGAGTTTACTGATAATATCCGCATTCTGGATGCGATGGAGTCTACCGGCGTCATCCCGGCGGTAGATGCTGAATTACTGCGTGAGGCCTATAAGAACTACCGTGCGGTGGGGCACCGTCAGGTATTGCAGGATCAGTCCACCACCATCAGTGATCACGATCTGGAAGGTTGCCGGGCAGAGGTCTCCCGTATCTGGGATGCGCAGGTAAAAGCCCATACCAGCTGAGCCTTAGCGAACAGGCAATAAAAAACGCGTCATAAAGACGCGTTTTTTTTTTCAGCCCTAAACCACCTACTTCAGTAGGTGGTTATCAGCAATTTGGGCTTTGCCCGAATACCTACCCATGTTAGAAGCCGCAGCGATTTTTAGCGAAGTCGTGAGGAAACTAACATGAGTAAGTATGAGCAAGCATCGCATGTTTACCGAAGTATCCATGTATATTGTGCGCAGCTAGGCTGTACAGTTTTAGAACTGAATGTCCAAATAGATCATGTGCATCTGGTGGTAAAGATACCGCCTAAGTTGGCAATATCTAAGCTGATTGGTGCACTCAAGGGCAAGATAGCTCTGAAGCTATTCAGTAAATATCCCTATTTGAGAAAGAACAAGTTGTGGGGAAATCACTTTTGGCAGAGGGGGTATTTTGTTGATTCGGTTGGAATCAATGAGGAAATAATCAGGCGTTATGTAAGACATCAGGAAAAGGTTGAAAAAGAGATGGAACGAAGCCAACTGAACCTGCTATAGAAGTCAGCCCCCTTCGAGGGGGCTTCATCAAAGCCACCTTCTTTAGAAGGTGGATTTTTACTTCTGTTACGGATGCCGACTCAGATCTTAGTCAGCCAGCCGTGGGTATCTTCCGCTTTGCCCCACTGAATCGCATTCAGGGTCTGGCGCAGTTTCAGGGTGGTCTCACCGACACCGCCGTTACCGACTTTGAACTCCTGACCGTTGTGAATCAGAGTGCCAACCGGTGTCAGTACCGCAGCGGTACCGGACAGTGCTGCTTCGCAACCCGGTTTGGCTGCGCGTTCCAGCAGCTCTTCGACGGTTAGCTGACGCTCAGATACTTTCATACCCAGATCACGGGCGATGGTCAGAATGGAGTCACGGGTAACACCGTGCAGGAAACTCTCATCCAGTGCTTTGGTGATCACTTCGTCACCGTCGATCAGCAGGAAGTTAGCAGCGCCGGTTTCCTGTACGTCACCGCCCGGGCAGAACAGTACCTGATCTGCATTCAGGTCAGCTTTGGCCTGCATAATCGGGCGCAGGGCGCTGGCGTAGTTACCGCCGCTCTTGATCATACCCATGTGCGCTGCACAGCGGGCACCGTTTTCTTCCAGCAGCAGGCGCAGTGTGGTGTCGCCACCGGAGAAGTAATCGCCTACCGGAGACAGCAGAACGTACTGGCAGGACGTCATCGACGGTGCTGCCGCTTTACCGATAGCCGGCTCAGTACCGAAGTGAGTCGGACGGATGTACATAGAACCCGGGGGCTCAGGCACCTCGTCTTTAAAGCGACGCACGATATCGATGATCATCTGTTCGCTGGCCGCTTTATCGACGGCCGGCAGAGCCAGCAGTTCGCTGCTCTGAGCGAAACGTTCGATGTTACGGTCCATACGGAAGATGTTGATCGAACCATCAGCGTGACGGAATGCTTTCAGACCCTCGAAGCAGGTGCTGGAATAGTGCAGTACGTGCGCTCCCGGATGCAGCTGCAAGCTGTCACTGCTGACGACTTCGGCATCGCTCCAGCGATTACCATCAAACCAGGAGATTGCCATTTCAGGCATGAACACAGTTCCAAATGCTGCCATTGATTACCTCGAAAGCGTAAAAAGTTGATTATTCTGTTACACGCAGCGTATTTCAGCGATTTTTGACAAGACCAAGATTGTAATCACCAATGCCTGAAAAGGGAATCGGCCAGAGGCCTAAAATGGGGGAAATCCCCCGATAAAAGCCCATACGTTTGGTGTATACTGGCGCTGATTTATATATCCATGCAGAAATCCAGTGAATAAGCGGGAACAGCCTTGCGCGTACTGATCGTTAAAACCTCTTCAATGGGTGATGTTATCCACACATTGCCGGCGCTGACAGATGCCACTCGTGCGATCCCGGGAATCACGTTCGACTGGGTAGTGGAAGAGGGCTTTGCTGAGATCCCGTCCTGGCATTTTGCAGTGGATCGGGTGATCCCGGTGGCGATCCGGCGCTGGCGCAAAAATCTCTGGAAAACCTTCCGTAGCGGTGAGTGGAAAGCTTACCGCAAGCAACTGGCGGAACGAGAGTACGATCTGATTATTGATGCTCAGGGATTGCTGAAAAGCGCCGTGCTGGTGACCCGATACGCCAAAGGTGTACGTTGTGGCTACGATGGACAATCGGCCCGCGAACCAATGGCAGCGAAGTTTTATCAACGTTGCTTTACTGTCGGGAAACAACAGCACGCGGTGGAGCGTACTCGTCAGCTGTTTGCTCAGGCGCTGGGCTACGAGCTGGAAGGTCGGGGGGATTTCTCGATTCGTCAGCACTTTGTCAATGAACAGGCTCCGGCATCCGATTATCTGGTATTTCTGCATAGCACCACCCGGTTTGATAAACACTGGCCTGAAGTCTACTGGCGTGAACTGATCGCCAAAGCGACTGAGGCTGGCTGGAAGATACGTCTACCCTGGGGGAATCCTGCTGAAAGAGAGCGGGCCGAACGGCTGGCAGGAGGTTTTGCTGGTGTTGAGGTGCTGCCAAAACTGAATCTGGCGGAGGTGACTGGCGTACTGGCAGGTGCAGCCGCCTGTGTTTCAGTAGATACCGGTCTGTCTCATATGGCTGCCGCGCTGGATCGTCCTAATGTGATTCTGTTCGGGTCGACCGATCCTGGGCTGGTGGGTGGCTATGGTAAAGATCAGGTGTGTCTCGAGGCAAAACAGCAGCCTGCTACTGATACGAATGTTGAGCCAGCGGTGTTCCGGGATCTATTGCCAGAGATTGTCTGGCAGGCACTGCAAGATCAGCTTAATTAAGCGCTCTGGATGTCCAGCTTGAAGCGATCCAGGATCCCGAGCTTCAGCAGTACTTGAATCTCTTCCTCCGACAGAATAAAGCGCTGGAATTCCTCCTCAAGGCCACCCTCGTTGTAGATTCTGACCCAGCGACGGTAATGATCACCCATACGTGCCCGGGTACTTTCCAGTAAGCGCTTACGATTGATAATGTTGTTCTCAAACTGCTGATAGTTTCGAATCGGGTAGTGGTGTACCGAAATTGCTGATTCATTACGCTTATTGATCAACCCCCAGCCGTGTTTAGCCCGGTGATTACCCCCTTTCATGCGGATCAGTCCGTGAGGATTAATAACGGTTTTCGGGCTGATTTTAACTAGCAGCATCGCTAACCGCGGTATCGTTAATCTGTGCGCTGGAATCGTACAGGATAGAATTTTTCACCCGAAGCTCAGTATCCGCAAAGTGGAAATTCTCTTGTAAAGCCGTTTCTGAGAGCGCCATATTATAGCGCCTGATCGTGACTATCGAGTCGTTCCGGTGCAGATACTGCTTCAGAGACTGGCCATTGTCGGCCTGCCAGAATTCATCGGCATCATTACTGATGACCAGATCCGCTTGCAGGGTTTTGCGGCAATAGTCAGCCAGTTGCGTCATCCAGCGGGCTTGTTGATAGTTCTGCTCTGGCTGGTCGATGATATGCAGATCAAACTCCTGCGACAGCTTTTCCAGAATCTCGCGGGTTCCATCATCAGAACCGTTATCCATTACCGCAAAGCAGTCGACACCCTGACGACTGTGAAAACGGATGTTATCTTCGATAATATCCGCTTCATTGCGCACCAGAATGCTCATCGCCAGCCGCAGGTTAGTCGAAGACCGGTTAGTGGTACTGAGTCGGTGTTGCCAGTATTGAAATGTCTTTATCATCAGGTAGTCGGTGCTTCACTGGACTTATCAGGGTTGTCATTGAGATAGAACAGGATGGTACAGATCACGACGAAAAAGAACAGTGAAACATGCAGTGAGAAAAACGACTCGGTCAGGCTGAAGATCAGGTAGCAGAGTATCAGAGTCTGGCCGCAGAGTGACAGATCGGCATCCAGCAGGCGTCTACGGAAGAGTATGAGCAGCACGCCAAGATAGATTATGAATACCGCGGTGCCGAAGATTCCCCGGCTGAATAGGAGTTCCAAATATTCGTTATGAGGGTGGCGGAATCTGGCTAGTTCAGGATTCAAATTTTCACCCTCGATAGCTTGCTGCTTAAACTCATAAAATGAGGCGATGCCCTGGCCGAACAGAGGGGCTTCTTGAAAACCCTGCCATGCAATCGACCAGAGGGCAAAGCGCACGCCGACTGAGGTGCTGCTGGTGTTTTCGCTGAAATAGGATTGTGCTTCGTCATACGCCAGCGTGAAACGTGCCTGTACCTGTTTGCCGGGTTCTGTTGCGATCAGTGTGACGGCACTGAGCCCAATGGCTAGTATCGTGGTGGTGATCAGTTTTCGTGGACCGAGACTGGGCAAGCGGTGCAAGGCGATAAACAGCAGTACAGCTGGAAGCGCAATCCAGCCGCCCCGGGTTAGCGACAGTAGACTGGCCAGGATACCCATGATGACAGCTGTGCTCAAAACGGCATTGTAGATGCTGCTGTTGTGACGGTGGATAAACAGTAAACAGAGCAGCGCGCAACAAAGTGATAGGTTGCCGAACGGAATCGGCTGGCCGTGCAGTATTTCACCAGCCCGAACCTGATAATAGCTGTATTCAAGCAGTGCCTGAGTGCCACTGATAATTGCGATCAGTGCCAGTGCCAGGCTGAACCACTGCTTGTTTAATCGGCTGAGGCGCAGCCAGGGAAGTAGTAGTAGTGGAATCAGATAAAAGGAATACAGACCGGTTTTGCCATCATCATTGAGAATATTGTCCAGTAACGTGATATTCAGCACTATTGAAGCAAGCAAGCCAGTACTAAGCCATGCGAATAGTCGGGCGGTACCTGCGTTTGGAAGATGCAGATAACGGGCAAATAACGTCAGAGGGATGGCCGACAGTAATAGTATTCCCGCAACGGTTTTAGTCAGGGTTTTATCCAGTAGAGGCGCACAGATGCAGACAACAATTGCCAGATTGACCAGGGTTGATAACCACTTTTGAGATAATGGTCGCGCTAGCGGTGTGATATCAGGAGCTACCATATTAGTTATCCAATACCTGAATATCCAGCTGTCTCAGCAGTGCCAGCCACTCCGGTGTCAGACCACCAGAATCAGGCACTACAACATCCAGTGATGGCCTTAGCCATTTTGCGGTCAGTAGAGCGGTGGAGCAGTCACCGATAATAGAACAATCTGGTCGGAGCATCGGCAGCATCACTTCCATCGGAATCCTGGCCGGAATCTCCGGGGCAGTCAGTTGCCCGAATATCGACTTATCTTTTATACGAGGATGGTGCTTGATTGCGTTATTGCCTTGCTTTTGCTCTAGCCATTGCTTAATTGCTGCGATGTTGCCTGGTTGTGCAACTGAGTTGTGGGGGAGCAAAGCCAGAGCGTTGAGGGTTTCCAGCTGGGCGATAGTATCCGGATCATCACTGAGACATAGATTGGCCAGCGATTGAAACTCAGAACGTGCCAGATTCAGAGGCAATTGGGTCAAGGTCTTGGTTTTCAGTTGTTCGACCACGGAATCAGGGAATGCTACGATACACTCACTGATCCAGTCGGATGCTCCGATGGTCTCTGGCTGCTTCCACCAGTTACCGTAAGTCAGTTTTTTGGCCAGATTGTCTAGCAGATGATCTTTAAACCAGTGAGTTTTCCGGCCCAGATAGGTATAGGTACCATCGTCGATATAGAGCCCCCTGGTAATGGAAGGGCTATGTGCCATCGCACACTGAAACTCGATACGTCGGTCGTTACCAGTGTAAATATGATTAGGCTGATAGTGTTTAAGGATATCTAGAATTTCCTTATTTGCTTGCTTGCGCTGGGCTACCTTGCCTTTGCCCGAAATCTTTCTGGAGGCAGTCTGTATCAGAGAAAAAGGGGACTCTGCCCAGTTCAGTATTGCCTTGACAAATATGCTGTCGATTTCAGGCTGATCGATCAGTAACAACAATTTAGAATCGCTTTCCGGCAGGCTAAAGGCCACCATACTGGCGGTCAGCATATTAAATGGTGTCGATGCAAAAAAAAGGTGGCCTGCCATTGATCAGATCGCTTCAATTCTTTTTGTAACAGCAGTCACATGCTTAATATCTGCTTCTTGCCAGCGACCAGGCACCTGATACTGTTCAGACAGATAGTTAAAAAAGCCTTTAAGTAGATCCGGTTCAGGGGACCAGCTATTCAACTGTTCAATTCTCGTTCGCAGTTCCAGGGGATCCGAAGCACTCAGAGTTAACCCGTCAATGTTGTAAAAAGCATCGCCGAGTACAATAACTTTTTTATTCAGTTGGAGTGCCTCTATGCCAACAGTGGAATTGATTGTGATTACAGCTTCGGCATATTGGATAAGTGTTTCAGTACTGAGAGCATTATCGGTAATGAAGCGAATCCGATCACTGCTGTTTGTATCTATAAGGTTGCAGTAATCCTGAGGACAAGCAGGGTGGAGTTTAAATATCAGGACTGGCCCTTCATCTTTGTGAGCTGCAGTTGCTGGTATAACTTTTTCCACCAGATCAAACATATCCCGAATCCATGGTGAGAAACGTATTATCTGACTATCAGTATTGACCTGAAACGGGATAAACAAATAGTGATCTGGCAGTAGTTCAGGGCGCTGCCTGGAGACTGCATCATCAGTTACTGACACTGCATTGTTCAGAGTAGAATAATCACGGAAATAAGCAGGTTCTCGTGGAACTGAATTCAGATAGTTGATGCCCTTTCCGTCAAGAGTGGTATACCCAGACAACAGACCGTTTTCCATGAATACTGTTCTGATACCGAGAGACTGTGCTGCGGTAATAATAAGCATCTGCCTATACTTAAGCCCATTCCAGACGACGACTCTGCCAGCTTTACTCTTTTGCAGGGCTTTGTAATAAACCCTGTATAACCAACGGGCTTCAAGCCTTTTTATACTCTTGAATCTTTTCCAATATCTTGATGATTTCTGTCTACCTTCTGGACCGTTTCGTTTTTCCTGAATTAGAAAATCGACAATGGTATTTAGCTCTGTCAGTGGAGTAGAAACAAAAGCTGGGATTAATAACTTTTTATAGAACAGGGCTTCGCTATCAGGTACCTGATCGGCCAGCAGTGAGAAGTAATTGTGATGAAGCTTTCTGGCAGCAAAAAAAACAGTTTTCATTTGTAGGCCATATGCTGTTTTAAGAGTTTTCAGATCGAATTGATAAAAGTTATTTAGGCTTTTTACGCCGGTATAGCTTACGTTGACCATCAGGCTGTGTTTTGAAGCGCTTGTGCACCCACATATACTGGCTAGGCGCTTTAAGTATACCCTTTTCTATCGCTTCGTTAATCAGGCAAGCGTCCTTTGTTGTATCACCGGATGGGAATTCAGGCAGCTTCTCAATTTGAAGGATATAGCCGGAATTGTCTGGTTTTCGTCGAAAGCTGAGGACTCTCAGAGGAGAACCGTTAATTTCATGCATTTTGGTTGTCGCAGTCGTCGTTGCAGCAGTATGTCCAAAGAATGGGACAAATACGGAGCCCTTATAGCCAAGATCCTGATCAGGTGCATACCAGATACAATGATTTTTTCGCATGTTTCGTAGCATCTGACGGGTTTTCTTTCGTTCCAATGGAGTGCTGAAGCGCGATCGGCCGGAGGTAAAGAACCACTCAAGCATTGGATTATCATGCTTACGGTAAAGTGTACTGCAGGGGACGCCATGGAAGGAAAATAATAATCCTGCGAGATCCAAGGGGGAGTAATGTGCCCCCATGAGAATGACGCCTTTTCCTTCAGCTAACGCTTCATCTAGCAGATCAAAATTCTGAAGTTCTGTGATACTTCTGAAAAACTGTTCGTTACCCCAATAGGCCCAGCCTGTTTCAATCAGGCCAATAGCATTGTTTTCAAAAATCTCAAGAACCAGCGCCGCTCGCTCTTCATGCGATAAATCAGGGAAACATATGGCGATGTTAACTTCCGCGATTTTTCGGCGGCTTTTCATCAGCTTGTGAAGAATACGACCGAGCTGCCTGCCAAATCTGAGCCCGGTTCTGAACGGAAGCAGACAAACCAGTCTTAACAGACCAATAGCCAGCCAGATCCCCCAGTATCTGGGGGCTAAAAAATCTGACCACTTTGCCTCTTTTGTCGCCACAATCACTCCGGATGCTGTAAAATCGGGCCATTATAATGTTCGTCTCCGGTGAACTCTAGCCAAACCGTCTACAGGCAGGTAATCAGAGCTTCCGTCAGCGAACAGCTTTTCAGTCTTTTGAGGTATTTTAGCTGCGTGAAGAACGACAGTAGTTTACAGGTATATCGCCGTTTACTGGGGTACGTTACACCCTACTGGCCCGCTTTTCTGGTTAGCGTGGTTGGTTTTGCTATCTATGCCGGTTCCCAGGTATTGTCCGCGAAATGGTTTGAGTGGTTCGTGGATGCTATTGAGACCGCCGAATTTGAGAACCGAACCTGGATTGCGCTGGCAATTCTGGGTATCTTCTTTATCCGGGGTGTCGGGAGCTTTCTCGGGAATTACGGTCTGGCCTATATTGCACGCTATGTTATCCACTGGCTGCGCATCGATCTGTTTAAGCACCTGATGATCCTGCCAAGTAGTTATTACCAACAGCTATCCAGTGGCGAGCTGTTATCCCGTCTTACTTATAATGTTGAGCAGGTAACCGGGGCGGCAACGGATGCCCTGAAGGTAGGAATCCGGGACGGTTTTACTGTTATAGGCCTGTTCGGTTATATGTTTTTCCTGAACTGGAAACTGACGCTGCTGTTTCTGATTATTGGCCCGACCGTTGGTCTTGTAGTGGGTATTGCTTCGCGCAGAATGCGACGCATCAGCCGGAACGTTCAGAACAGCGTCGGTGATATCACGTCATCTGCCTCTGAAGCGATTAAAGGCTATCAGGTAGTGCGGATTTTTGGCGGTGTGGAATCTGAAACTCATCGCTTTATCAGTGCTAGTCAGCAAAATCGCCGACAGTTTATGAAAATGGTCGTTACCCAGTCTGCTCTTACTCCGGTCGTACAGATGCAGGTTGCCGGCGTTATTGCGTTGCTGACATTCCTGGCAATGGATCCCGGTCTGATAGAACAGATGACTGCGGGGCAGTTTATCTCTTTTATAGCGGCTGCAGCGATGATAGCAAAGCCGATTCGTTCGCTGACAGAGATCAGTGGCATGATCCAGAAAGGCGTTGCTGCCGCTGAAAGCCTGTTTGAAGTGATTGACTCTGAACCGGAGAAAAACAGCGGTAGTCAGAATATTGAAAAAGCCAGAGGCCAACTGACATTTGAAAATATCAGCTTTACCTATGGTGATCCTGACAAGCAGGTGCTGAATGGGATTAACCTGGATATTGCCGCAGGGCAAACCGTTGCACTGGTAGGCCGATCAGGCAGTGGTAAGTCGACGCTGGCCAGTCTGTTACCCCGTTTTTATGATGTCAGCGCAGGGCGTATCGTACTGGATGGGCATGGCATCGAAGAGTACAGCCTTGAAAGCCTGCGTCAGCAGATTGCTCTGGTGAATCAGCAGGTGATTCTGTTTAACGGTACCATCGCTGAAAATATCGCTTACGGTGCAATGGCCGGTTGTAGCCGTGAGCAGATAGAAAAGGCGGCGGAAGCGGCGCATGTCACTGAGTTTGTCAGCCAGCTACCGGATGGCCTGGATACCCTGGTTGGAGAAAATGGCATGCTGTTATCCGGTGGTCAGCGTCAGCGTATCGCCATAGCCCGGGCCATTCTCAAAGATGCGCCAATCCTGATTCTGGATGAAGCAACATCGGCGCTGGATACTGAATCTGAGCGCCATATTCAGGCGGCGCTGGATAATGTAATGGAAGGCCGTACAACGCTGGTGATCGCTCACCGTCTGTCGACTATCGAGAATGCTGATCGTATTCTGGTGATGGAGTCTGGCCGGATCATTGAGCAGGGCAGCCACAACGAATTGATCAGACAGGGTGGTGCTTACGCCAGTCTGCATAATCTTCAGTTTACCGAATCATCAGCCAGCGACGATCTGTCTGCGGATAGTGAAAATCAGGATAGTGCGAAATGAAATTAACAATGCCGCGTTTTGATAATGCCCAGGTGCTGGTGGTTGGTGATCTGATGCTGGACCGTTACTGGCACGGCGGTACGTCCAGAATCTCTCCTGAAGCACCTGTTCCGGTGGTAAAGGTTGATCAGCGTGAAGATCGCCCTGGCGGTGCTGCAAACGTTGCTCTTAACATTACGGCGTTGGGAGCCGGTGTATCACTGGTGGGTATAGTCGGTGAAGACGAGGCGGCTTCTGCCCTGCAGCAGCAACTCAGTTCAGCCCGGGTACACTGTGATTTCTGCAGCACTAGTAGCGAACCGACTATCACCAAGCTGCGAGTGCTAAGCCGTAATCAACAACTGATCCGCCTGGACTTTGAAGAGTCATTCCACGCCGATTACAGCACAGCTGTGCAGCAACGGGTGGAAGGTCTGCTGGATGGCGTTAAAGCGTTGATTCTGTCGGACTACAACAAAGGTACCCTGAGTGATCCGCAAGCGCTGATTGCGGCCGCAAAAAAGGCTGGTGTGCCGGTATTAGTTGATCCGAAGGGGACAGCATTTGAGCGTTATCGTGGCGCAACGTTGCTGACACCCAATATGGCTGAATTTGAAGCGGTTGTGGATCATTGTGAGACTGAACAGCAACTGGTCGAGCGTGCACAGCAACTGGTTGCGGATCTGCAGCTGGAAGCCTTGCTGGTGACCCGCAGTGAGAAGGGCATGACCCTGATTAAACCAGGGCAGAATGAAGTGCACTATCCGGCACGTGCCCGTGAAGTTTTTGATGTTACCGGTGCTGGCGATACAGTGATCTCGACCCTGGCAACCGCTCTGGCTGCTGGACAATCACTGGAAGTCGCGACTGGTCTTGCGAATATTGCGGCCGGCATTGTGGTCGGAAAACTGGGAACTGCGGCGATCAGTGCTCCGGAACTGCGTCGTGCAGTGAATCAGGAGCAGGGTTCTGAACGTGGGGTGGTGACCGATGAGCAGCTGTTAATCGCTCTTGAAGATGCCCGGGCTGCCGGTGAGAAGATCGTCTTTACCAATGGTTGCTTCGATATTCTGCATGCCGGTCATGTCGGTTATCTGGAGCAGGCCAGAGCACAGGGCGATCGTCTGGTACTGGCGATCAACGATGACGCCTCCGTTACCCGCCTGAAAGGCGAGGGTCGTCCGATAAACCCTGTTGAGCGGCGTAAAGCTGTACTGGCGGGCCTTGAGGCCGTCGATTGGGTGGTTAGCTTCCATGAGGACACGCCGGAACGATTACTGGAACAGGTACGCCCGGATGTGTTGGTTAAAGGCGGTGATTACGGGCTCGACGAAGTGGTTGGTGGCGAGTTTGTGAGCAGCTATGGTGGCGAAGTGAAAGTACTGTCTTTCCTGGATAACTGCTCCACCACCGCGATTGTGGAGAAGATCCAGGGCGATAGCTGAGTTCTGCTTTCAGCCTGAACTGGGCAGCCTGAATTGGGATTAGTATGCCACGTAAGGGTGACGCTTACGTGGTGCGAATACCTCACTCAGGCGTGTATCAACAGGGATTTTTGTCGGTTGTATCCGATCCCTGATCAGCTTATTCAGGCTGAAAATTCCATCATTATTGATACGCGCTAGCCACAGCTCTGATTCGAGGGTGACATTCAGTTCATCGGTTTCCTGATCATACTGTTCTTCGGCGTGCAGCAGCGACAACTCATCAGTATCCGGCAGCTCCATTCGCAACGGGTAAACTAATTGTGCAGAACAGGTCTCCTTGTGGATATAGAGAAAAGGTGCGCCGATCAATGGTTGCTTGTTGATGTAGAGCTGCGCCTGAGGCAGTTTCAGAGGATTGAGGTTTTCACTGAATAACTGCATCGTGTGCTGTTCATGGTACTCCAGCTCCCGGTAGGGCTTTACCAGTCGCTGGGTATTCAGTTCGACCCGACAGAAGCGGCGACCCTTCAGTAGCAGACACTCTTCGGTCAGTTCCTGCGCCAGGGTCAGATAGGGATTCTGTAATTGTTCCAGTGGTACGTATCCGGAAGGCAGCTTCAGTACCGCATGATCTTTCTTCCGCTGGCGGACCAGTACCAGATAGTCCTTGCCATCGAGATGCAGGTGGATCTGTGCTGATACTCCCAGATTGGCATAGCGGCCGGGGATTTTGGGTGTAGTCGGTTTACGCCGCAGCTGCATGGTCTCAAAATCGACAGGTAAGCCGATCGGGGAAATATTGATACCACCGGCAAATGCACTCAGTTCAATCGCCTGAGTACGGAAAGCGTTGGGATCTTTGCCGGTGATAATCATGCTGCTTCCTGTTGTTCTGACTACTCCAGACGGCCAGCCTTGTTCAGGCTGGCTATCACTGCAGCAACGTTTTCCTGCAGATGCTTCGGATTAATTGTGCCAATGATGGCACTGCTGACTCCGGGATGGGCAAAGATCATATCGAAGCTACTCTTCACCGGGTCGCTGTCCGGATCAATGCAGGCATGGCCTGATGCCAGTGCTTTTTTGATCAGAATACCTTTACCGTTAGCGTCGGCATAATCGATGACGGCCTCTTCGTCGCGATAGCTCAGATTATGGGTCACCATAGCGATATCAGAACGCTTCAGTGCTTCGATACCGCCTTCTACGGTTTTGGTCGACATACCGCCAGCACGGATCTTCCCTTCCTGTTTCAGCCGCTCCAGCTGCTCCAGAATTCCGTAACGTTCTATAATCTCCAGGTCATTGCCATCGGAATGCACCAGTAGCATATCGATCACATCGGTCTGCAAGCGCTGCAGGCTGCGTTCTACACTTAATCGCACATGCTCAGGGGTGAAATCAAAGTGTGACTGCCCAGTCTGGTTATCAAACTCTTCGCCGACTTTGCTGCAGATCAGCCAGCGATCCCGTTGTCCCTGCAACAGAGGTCCCAGGCGTTCTTCACTGCGTCCGTAAGCCGGAGCTGTATCCAGCAGGTTTATGCCCAGATCATGACTCAGCGCCAGAAGATCCGCAGCGGCTCTGTCGTCAGGAATAGTAAAACTGTCCGGATACTTAACCCCCTGGTCACGACCCAGTTTTACGGTACCCAGCCCGAGAGGGCTGACCATCATGTCGGTGCCCGCCATCGGGTAATGCTTTAGCACAGTACTCTCCGGAAAAGACTCAGTCAAAACAGTGTCTCCCATAACGGTTCTGCAATTGTCGGATCTGGCAGGCTTTCTGGTAGATCTGCCGTTGTATCCAGTCCCGGCTGAACGTTCTGCTCTCCGAGCAGGGCTAATACCTGATCGGCCAGATCCGGTGCCAGGGCCAGTTTAGTGGGCCAGCTGACAATCAGATTCGCTGCACTGGTAGCATAGGCAGAATCCGGTCGGGTCAGTGAAGACTGCTTCGGTTCGGCCCGGTTCACATGAAAGGTCGCCCAGCGTGGCTGATCCAGCTCGATCCAGGGCAGCAGCTTATGCAGCGTTTTACGGGCTTCCTGTATCTGTTCTTCCTGGCTGCGATCAACACCGGTTTCGGCCAGATCCCCGCCCAGATACCAGACTTGTTCGCCATCGGCTGTTGGGTGAGTGGTAATTGTCACCACCGGCTTGCTGCCAGTGCTGATACAGTGGGCAAAAGTAGGCAGATCAGAACGATGGCGCACCATCACCATATGCAGAGGACGTCGTTGCATATCAGGCAGCTGCGCCGCTAGTCTCTCCTGCTGCAGTTGTTGTAACAGTGATTCAGTGCCTTCGCCGGCAGTGGTGATATAGCGTTGTGCCTCAATTCTCAGGCTGACATCACCACACTCGACAGCGCTGATACGATTATCGTCACAGATAAACTCTGCTGCCGTTGTTTTAATGATTCGCTGTTGCACCGGTTCAGCCAGCGCGCGGATCACTGAAGGCACATTCAGTACCAGCTCATTCAGACGATACAATGCACCACGGAATGCCGGGTTTTTGAATGCGGCAGGGCGGTCGGCTTCACTGACATTGTTGACCCGTCCCTTCAGCGCTTTGCTGGCAAAGAAGGTGGTCATCTTTGAGCCAATGGAGCCTTTTGACCACATATAGTGTGCATCCGACAGAATCCTTGCCTGACGCAGATCCAGCTCGCCTGTTCCCTTCAGGCAGGTGCGCCAGCGGTCCGGCATCCCTGCAATACTGTTGGAGGCCTGGGTCAGTGCACCGTTTAACGCATACTTGGTACCGCCATGGATAATACCCTGTGAGCGCACGGTCTGACCGCCACCCAGATCACCGGATTCCAGTAGCAGCGCACTATAGCCTTGCTGCTGTGCACGGTTAAGTAGCCAGAGGCCAGCGATGCCGCCGCCAATAATAAGCAGGTCTGTGGTGACTGTATGCATTCAGGAAAACCGGATCTCAATCAGATAGATGCGATCATTATACCTTCGGTATGTGGGGCTGATAATGCTAAACTTGCGCTTCATTGCGTTTGATAAACGCTTTACTACTGACTTTTGACTGAATGCGTTCTGATCTATGCCCCGTCTGCTCTATACAGCTCTGTTTTACTGTCTGACGCCACTGATTCTGCTGAAACTGTGGCGTCGGGGTAGCAAAGCGCCGCTTTATCGCGAACGCTGGGCGGAGCGATTTGGTTTTTCGCGGCCATCAGCCCGTTTGCAGCAACAGCTGCAAAGCGGCCAGCGACCGGTCTGGTTTCATGCGGTTTCATTTGGTGAAACCGTCGCCATTGCCCCGCTGATTCAACGTATTTTAGATGAGCAACCGGATCAGCCGGTAGTGATTACCAGCATGACACCCACCGGCAGTAGCCGGGTACAGCAGCTTTTTGGTGATCGGGTTGAGCACTGTTATTGCCCCTATGATATGCCGGATGCTCTGGCCCGCTTTCATAAACGTTATAAGCCCCGCAGTTGTGTGATTGTCGAAACGGAGCTCTGGCCCAATCTTATCCACAGCTGTGCTGCCCGGAATGTGCCGGTGCTGGTGGCGAATGCCCGCTTGTCGGAACGTTCCGCCAGAGGCTATGGCCGTTTTGGCTGGTTGGTAAAACCGATGCTGCAACAGATCAGTCGGATTGCGGTGCAGAATCGGGAAGATGGACAACGGTTTATCGATCTTGGTTTTGATCCACAGGCGTTGCAGGTCACCGGTAGCATCAAGTTTGATATTGCGGCCCCTCAGGGCAACGAAGAAGAGATTCAGGCATTGCGAAGTGCCTGGGGCAGTGAGCGTCGGGTATTTATTGCAGCGAGTACGCATGACAATGAAGAGCAACAGATCATAGAGGTGTACCGCAATCTGCAGTCCCGCTACCAAGATCTGTTGTTGATTCTGGTACCCCGCCATCCAGAGCGTTTTTCTGAGATCTATGACCTGTCTGTGCGCGTTGGTCTGAAAACCTGCCGCCGTAGTCTTGGACAGCTACCGGCAGAGGATTGCTCGGTGTATCTGGGTGATACCATGGGCGAGATGATGTTGCTCTATGGTGCTGCGGATATCGCTTTTGTCGGCGGTAGTCTGATTGAGCGCGGCGGACATAACCCAATGGAACCTGCGGTGTTGAGCAAACCCGTGGTGGTCGGTCCCTATGTGCATAATTTTAAGCAGGTAGTGGCGGAGCTGGAACAGCGCCTGGCGCTGCGTGTGGTTGCCGATGCAGAAGAACTGCAAAGCTGCGTTGCTGATCTGCTTGAACACCCTGATCAGGCGGCGGCAATGGGCGTCCGGGGGGAGCGTTGTGTGTCGGAAAACCGGGGAGCGTTAGAGCAGTTGCTGCAGTTGATCACTAAGCTGTAATTAGCTGCTATTTGTGGCTTATTAAAATACGCAGTGAGGCACGTCCCCGTGCCGATAAATCGAGGAAATCGGCACGGGGACGTGCCTCGCTACATGATTCATACAATCATCAGTCGCTCATCAGGCGATCCATTTCCTCACACAGCCAGTGGCCGATAAAGATATGTACTTCCTGAATCCGGGCGGTTTCATCGCTTGGAGCGCAGAGAATATTGTCAGCGATGCTTTTCAACTTACCGCCGCTGGCACCGGTCCAGGCCCAACAGGTTGCCCCGATCGCCTGCGCCGCTTCCATCGCGTGAATCACATTCTTGCTGTTACCGGATGTGGATAACCCGATCACCAGATCGCGGGGCTGACACAGAGCTTCGATCTGACGGGTGAACACAGTATCGAAACTGTAGTCATTCGAATGAGCGGTCAGAATCGAGGTATCAACGGTCAGTGCCAGTGCCGGCAGGGCGCGGCGTTCAGCTTTGTAACGAATGACAAACTCGGCCGCCAGGTGCTGGCTGTCGGCAGCGCTACCGCCATTTCCCATAAACAGAATCTTGCCGCCGGCGGTCAGGGTCCCAGCAATCTGATCGGCCAGGGTTTCAACGTCACTCTGCAATGCAGGCAGTTGGCTGAAGGTATCGTTATGGCGCTGCAGCGCGTTCATAAAAGACATAGGTTTGCCTGTCAGAGGTTGAAGTCGAAAGTTTCGCCAGCCTGCTCGGTGAAGACTGTATCCAGAACATCATTCAGCAAAGCGCCGTCGCTATCGCGTACCCAGGTATCCTGACCGGCATCGAAGTCGAAGTGGAATCCGCCCGAGCGACACGCCAGCCAGAGCTGCTTAACCGGGGTCTGGCGGGTAAAAATGATCTGAGTTTTGTTCTCACAGATAATGGTCAGCACGCCGCCGTTGTTCATGTAGTCGATATCGGTTTCGGCATCGTCCAGCAGTTCTTCAACCTCAACCAGTGTGTCATCAACCTTCTGGTTAAATTCAGATTCATTCATGGCTTTACTCTGCATCATAGAAATAGGTTATGAGCGCCGAGTATATAGCAGATCCCCGGTACAGACATCCGCTTATACCAGATCGGCAACTCTGATAGCATTGCGGCCGGATTGTTTCGCCTGCATGAGTTGCTCATCGGCCAGAGTCAGTAGCTTTTGTGGGGATTTATCGTTAAACGTAGCGGGATCAAAATCCCGGCAAACCGCGATACCGATGCTGACGGTGATCTCTTCTGGTGTTGCAGGTGAAGCTGTGGCCGGGCTGCTGGCTTCAGCCAGTGCCAGCTGGATTTTCTCGGCGATTCTGGCAGCCCCTGATGGTTGGGTTTCCGGCAGTAATACGCTGAACTCTTCACCACCATAGCGATACGCCCGGTCTGCTGCCCGGCCAATCGCTGCGGCAATGACTGAAGAGGTTAACCGCAGGCAGTCGTCTCCCTGCAGATGGCCGTAGCTATCGTTAAATTGCTTGAAATGGTCAATATCGATCATCAGCAGAGCCAGTGGTTGTTTCGCCCGACTGGCCCTCAGCCATTCCAGTTCCAGGTTCTGCTCGAACTCCCGGCGGTTGTATAGCTGAGTCAGGTGATCACGGTTCGACTGGTGCTGTAACTGGTCTGTCAGGCGTTTAAGTTCGATCGTTCGCTGGCAGCGCACGCGGATCCGGGCTGGGCTCATCTGCGGGTAGAAGTAGTCGTCAAACCCCTGTTCAAAGCTACGTTGCTGATGTTCTTCCGCAAAAGCCGTATCGGCTTTAAATACCGATAGTTGCTTGAGGGATGTGGATCTGATCAGATTGAGGCATCTGAGTTGTTCGGGCTCCGCCAGAGATGCTGAGATAAACAACATATCGATCACTTCCGGGCTGCGCAAAAACGCATCCAGCTGCTCAGCATTACCTCGGATCCGGACATCATAGTCGTCTCTGAGGTATTCGATCAGCGGCCAGTGATCCTGCATTGAACCGATCAGGACAACAATTGGCCGGGCTTTAAACTGACAGGTCGCGACCTCATGCTTGAGCGGGGCTTTGCCCTGGTCCAGATATTGGATGATGCCCTGAATATCTGACAGACCGATAAGAGGTGGTGCCTGATGACCCTGCATCACGGGAATGCGATGGCTGTAGGGACCATTGTCCCATTCGTTTTGCCATTGTGTCAGAGCAGGATGCGCTGAGGCTTTATCGCTGCTATCGGTCCAGTTCGTTACAAAAGGGATGTCTGCGAGCAAATCCCGCAGTGTTTCCAGGTCGGATATATCCCGCCCTTCCTGCCATAGCACCCGATACAGGCGCAGACGTACTTCTCCCAGCTCAGTCGGATCCAGTCGTTGGCTAAGATAATCCGTAATCCGGTTAGCCAGACCGGTATTGGGGCGGTTCGGTGGCAGAGAGATATCCACTTGTAGTGAGCGGTGCCGGACAGTGGCCACTTCAGTGGTCAGCTCTATCTGGTCATCAATGGCGCAGTTCTGACTGGATACTTCTGCCGCATGTTCGATCAATCGCCAGTCAGTTTTACTGAACAGATTATGGGCGTTAAGCAATTCATCCAGTGCAAAGCAGAAAGGGCAGTTGTAGTCAGCATAGACGACCGTTTTGCTCACAGATGTCCCCCTGTTTAATTCGAGCATCAGTAACACCATAGTGGCAACCGCGATGAAAAAACAGTTAGCTGCGCCCCACATTGGGCAATATCCGTGTGAGTTTGTGCGCTTTAAAACAATATTCATCTCGCTGGCGCGACGGTATAATCGGGCAATTATCGTTCAAATCGGGAAACACAACGTGAAACACTGGTGGATTGCAGTATTTTTCAGCGCATTGCTGCTGGGTGGGTGTGGTCAGAAAGGACCGCTCTATCTCCCTGATGAGACTCCGACAAAAGAACAGAATCAAGAATAATCATAAGACCGGCTTGCTGAGCCGCTATGACAGAATCAGAAAGACAGTAAAACATGGATAATTTTGAATACCGCAACGGCCATCTGTGCGCCGAAGAAGTACCGGTTCAGCGTATTGCCGAAGAGTTTGGTACACCGACTTACATCTATTCACGGGATGCGCTGGAGCGCGCCTACCTGTCCTATGCTCAGGCGCTGGAAGGCCGTGATGCACTGGTGTGCTACGCCGTCAAAGCCAACTCTAACATCGCTGTGCTGAATGTACTGGCTCGTCTGGGTGCGGGTTTTGACATCGTATCTGTGGGTGAGCTGGAACGCGTTATCAAAGCCGGTGGTGATCCGGCCAAAGTGGTGTTCTCCGGGGTGGCAAAGCGTGAAGATGAGATTCGTCGGGCGCTGGAACTGGGTATTCACTGCTTCAATGTTGAGTCCGAAGCAGAGCTGGATCGCGTTAACAAAGTGGCTGCCGAGCTGGATAAAGTGGCGCCGATCTCCCTGCGTGTAAATCCGGACGTCGATGCCGGAACTCATCCGTATATCTCCACCGGTCTGAAAGACAACAAGTTCGGTGTGGCGATCGAGGATGCGGCACGTATCTATGCTTACGCTGACAGCCTGAGTCATCTGGATGTGCAGGGTGTGGATTGCCATATCGGTTCTCAGCTGACCGAAGTTGAGCCTTTCCTGGATGCGCTGGATCGCCTGTTACTGCTGATCGATACACTGGCAGAGCAGGGCATCACCATTAAACATCTGGATCTGGGTGGTGGACTGGGTGTTTGCTACACCGATGAGACGCCTCCGGCACCACAGGACTATATCAGCGCGGTGATTGAGCGTCTGGGTGATCGTCCGCTGAAACTGGTATTTGAGCCGGGTCGGTCAATTGCTGCTAATGCCGGCATTATGATTACTCAGGTTGAATTCCTGAAGTGCACCGAGCATAAGAACTTCGCCATCATTGATGGCGCGATGAATGACCTGATCCGTCCGGCACTGTATAGCGCTTACATGGAGATTATTCCGGCTGAGGTTCGCGAAGAGGGTGACGCACGTGCCTATGACCTGGTGGGTCCGGTATGCGAATCCGGCGACTTCCTGGGTAAAGACCGGGAGCTGAATATTGAGGCCGGTGATCTGCTGGCAGTGTGCTCTGCCGGTGCCTATGGTTTTGGCATGAGCTCCAACTACAACACCCGTAACCGGGCTGCAGAAGTGATGGTCGATGATAATCAGGCACACCTGATCCGTAAGCGCGAAACTATCGTTGATCAACTGCGTGGTGAGGCGGTGTTGCCGGGTTAATCCGGTAGCAACCGACAGAGAAGAGTATGTTAGTTCGATTTACAAAAATGCACGGCCTGGGTAACGATTTCCTGGTACTGGATACTGTGACTCAGAAAGTGAAAGTGAACTCCGCGCTGGTGGCTAAGCTGGCGGACCGGAATTTTGGTGTTGGCTTCGATCAGATGCTGATCGTCGAGCCACCATCAAGCCCGGATATGGATTTTCGCTACCGTATCTACAACGCTGATGGCAGCGAAGTGGAGCACTGTGGTAACGGTGCCCGCTGCTTTGCCCGTTTCGTTCGTGATAAGCGCCTGACAGCCAAGGAAACTGTTGCGGTTGAAACCATGAACGGCCCGATCTATCTGACCATCACTGAAGATAAGCAGGTGGTAGTGGATATGGGTGTGCCGGTGCTGGAGCCGCAGAAGATCCCGTTCAGCGCCGATGCGCATGCTGCCACGTATCCGATCGATGTTGACGGTCAGAACATTGACATCAGTGCGGTATCGATGGGCAATCCACACGGTGTTCTGGTGGTGGATTCCGTTGATACGGCACCGGTGGAAAGCTGGGGCCCGACGCTGGAGAAACATCAGAAGTTTCCGCAGAAAGCCAATATCGGTTTTATGGAGATTGTCAGCCGCAATGAGATCCGCCTGCGGGTATTCGAGCGCGGTGCTGGTGAAACTCTGGCTTGCGGTACCGGTGCCTGCGCGGCAATGGTGGCTGGTAAACTGCGTGGTCTGCTGGATGACAAGGTGACTGTACATCTACCCGGTGGCCCGCTGTTGATTGAATGGCCGGGCGGCGATCAGCCACTGCTGATGACGGGGCCAGCGACAACCGTTTTTGAAGGACAGATCTTTCTATGAGTGAGCAGACAACAGATACCGCAGCAATCAGCGCAGAGCAGGTTGCTGAGTACCTGAAGCAGCATCCGGATTTTTTCACCGGTAATGAATACCTGCTGGAAAAACTGTATGTACCGCATCAGCGGGGTAATACCGTGTCGCTGGTGGAGCGTCAGACTTCCCTGCTGCGCCAGAAGAACCGCCAGTTGCATGACTATCTGGGCGATCTGGTCGGCGTTGCCCGGGAAAATGATATCCAGTTCAACAAGACCAAGAGCATGGTGCTGGCGTTGCTGGAAGCGGAAACGCTGGATGATGTCGCTGTCGCGATTGATGAGAGCCTGTGTCAGGATTTTCATAGTGATACTACGGCACTGATACTGTTCAGCGATCAGCCGGACGAGCAGAATAACCTGCGCCTGGTCAGCCATGAAGATGCTGCGGCGGTTCAGCCGCTGACGGAAAGCTCGCTGACCAGCTGCGGTAACCTGAGCGAGTTACAGAATCAGTTTCTGTTCCGCGAGCAGGCCTTCAAGGTGAAGTCTGCGGCGGCGGTGCCTCTGGTAAAAGGCGAAACTCTGGGCATACTGGCGATCGGTAGTTTCGATCCGACCTACTTTCAGAGCAATCAGGGCACTCTGTTTCTAGATTACATCGGTCAGGTGCTGAGTCGGGTCGTATCCCGTTTACTACAGGCCCGTCAGAGCTGAAACAGGTGCTTTGATGAGCAGTGAAGATGGCGCTCAGGCAGGTTTCTACAGTTACCTGAGCGTTGAGCGCCAACTCTCCCCCCATACCCTTTCCAACTACCGTCGTGATATTGAGCGTCTGCAGGAGTACCTGCAGCACAGCACGCTGTTTCCCGATGGTCGGATCAACTGGTCGGTTGTCGAACCCAGGCATATCCGCAACTTTGTTGCCTGTGCTCATCGGGAGGGACTGGGCGGTAAAAGTATTCAGCGACTCCTGTCCGCGATTCGCAGTTTCTATAATTATATGCATCGTGAAGGGCTGGTACAGAGTAATCCTGCGCTCAGTATTCAGGCGCCGAAAAGCCCTCGCCGTCTGCCACAGACACTGGATGCTGATCAGGTAGATCAGCTGCTGCAGCCTGTCGACCCGGATGATCCGCTGGAATGTCGGGATCAGGCGATGATGGAACTGATCTATTCATCTGGATTACGTCTGTCTGAGCTGGTCAGCCTTAATATCGATAGCATCGACTGGGGAGATGCTTCTCTGTCGGTTGTGGGTAAAGGCAATAAAGAGCGACGTTTACCGATTGGTGGCAAAGCGATGGCGGCGCTGGACCGCTGGATGGATGTCCGTGACACCATGACCGGCTTCGATGAGATGGCGCTGTTCGTCGGTAAACCGGGCACCCGTTTAACCGCCAGGAGTGTGCAAAAGCGCATCGACCGTCGCGGTAAAATGCAGCATACTCAGGGCAAGGTGTATCCACACCGTTTGCGCCACTCTTTTGCCAGTCATATGCTGGAATCCAGTGGTGACCTGCGGGCGGTGCAGGAACTGTTAGGACACTCGGATATATCCACAACCCAGATCTATACCCATCTGGATTTTCAGCATCTGATGGATGTCTATGAAAGCGCCCATCCACGTGCGCATAAACAAGGGGCTGATAAGCATAAGCCCGCGAAAAAGAATAAGAGCAGCGATGATTAAATGTATTACCTTCGATCTGGACGACACCCTGTGGGCTGTTGATCCGGTGATTTCTCAGGCTAACAGAACCCTGTACAGCTGGCTCAGTGAAAATGCCGAGGCATTCGTTAAGTGTCATCAGCTCAGTGATTTTGAATCCCTCAAGCAGCAGGCATTGCAGCGTTATCCGGAGATCGGCCACAGTGTGACCCAGATCCGTCTGCGGCAACTGGAGATCGGTCTGGAGCAGGCCGGTTACAGTAAAGAAGAAGCCGAAGCGATTACTCTGCAAGCCTTTGAAGTGTTTATTGCAGCCCGTAATGAAGTAGAGTTCTTTGAGCATGCTCGTTCGATGCTGGAGGCCTTGCATAGTGAGGGTTACCGTATCGGTGCATTGAGTAACGGTAATGCCGATGTTAACCGGGTTGGCCTGGGTGATATTTTTGATTTCGCCTTCAACGCCGACGGTGTAGGCACTGAGAAACCGCACCCGCTGATGTTTGAAAAGATGCTTGAGAAAACCGGTCTGCAACCGGATCAGGTTATCCACATCGGCGATAATCCTGTACATGATATTGAGGGCGCGAATAATCTTGGCATCTGGACTATCTGGGTCAATCTCAATGATAAAGCCTGGAATGCCGGCGAGCGTGCCAGCCGTGATGTCACCTGTCTCTCCGATATCCCGCAGGCGGTGCAGGAAATTGCGGAACAGGCCGGACGTCGTGCGACTCTGTGAGGTTTGAGTGATGGCTGATATGCAGAATCAGATCAATATGACTTATGACCAGATTCAGGACCGGATTCTGATCAGAGCCACCGAGAATGGTAAGGAATACCGGGCCTGGTGGACACGCCGGCTGGCGCTGCGGATGAGCCATCTGTTCCAGACCCACAACTTTCCGACTGAGAACACTGCCAGCCATCTGGAGCCGGAACAGCAGCAGGTGCTGGGGCAGATGGAGAAACAGGGTGCTGTGCAGCAGGCGGACTTTGATACGCCTTTTCAGGACCAGGCGCTGTCTTATCCATTGGGTGAAGAGGGCATTCTGGTGGAACGGATCGATATTAATTCCGAAGGTAAGCTGGTCAGACTGAATATGCTGTCAGGAGAGGGCGAAGGGGTTACTCTGACTTTGCCGCCGGGTCAACGTTACTCATTTGAGCATATGCTGCAGCAGGTGATGGTGGCTGCTGAGTGGGTGAGCGTCCAGACTGCTCCTGAACCTGAGCCAGCGGTGACTCCGGTCGCTCACTGAGCCGATATCGCTGAACCGGATAAACTGAGGCCTGATGCACTCTGCATCAGGCCTGCTGGCTCTATTGCTAAATCAGCTCATATATTCGCCGCCGTTCACTGAGATATTGGTACCGGTGATATAGCCTGCATCCTCGGCGGTCAGGAACGCTACCGCCCGGGCGATCTCTTCCGGCTGACCCAGACGGCCCACAGGAATACCGGCAATAATCGATTCCAGTACATTTTCAGGGACCTGACGTACCATCGGCGTATCGATAAAGCCCGGAGATACCGCATTTACTGTCACGCCTTTTCGCGCACCTTCTTTAGCAATCGCTTTGGTGAAACCGTAGATCCCTGCTTTGGCCGCTGAGTAGTTAGCCTGACCGAACTGGCCCTGCTCACCGTTCAGGGATGAGATATTCACAATACGGCCAAAACCACGGCTGCACATCGCATCAAACACCGGCTGACACATGTTGTACATGGAATCGAGGTTAGTGCGCAGTACTGCCTGCCATTGTTCCGGCTGCATCCGTTTCAGTGGCGCATCACGGGTGATACCGGCGTTATTGACCAGAATATCGATCGGGCCCTGCTCCTGTTCAACGGTTGCGATCATGCTGCAGCAGTTGTCATAGTTGGTGACATCCAGTGGATAGATGGCCAGCTCGTAGCCCTGTTCCTGCATCTGCTGCTGCCAGTTCTTAGCGTTTTCTTCATCGGTTGGCAGGTAGGTGCCGATCACTTTGCGGCCCTGATCACACAGGGTTTTACACATGGTTTCACCGAGTCCGCCATTGGCGCCGGTAACGACTGCGATACGTTGAGTCATGAGTTGTTCCTTCATTCTTATTTTTAAGGGCTGAGTTTTAGGTATAAGTTTTAAGGCCTATGTTCTAAGGCATAAGTTTTAAGGTTTAAGGTAATTGTTTAATTCCGGTGCGATAGCCCGTTCGCCCAGCAGAATGTACTGTTGGCTGCGGGCTTCGATATGCGGCAATTGGTAGAGGTAATTCACCATCAATCCGGCTGACTGTCGCATGCCCCGCTCAGAGGTGTCTGCCTGCCAGTTAATCTGTTCGATCCGGGCGCCGTTGCTGAGGTGGAAATGGGCCACAGGGTCTCTGGCGAAGTGCTTCCTGCCGGATGCCTCACTGAGGTAATGGGTAACGAGTCTGACCAGTGCTTCACGGTAGCCTTCCTGATCCGGACTATGGGGCTCGGACAGGCTGTTCAGAAGAGCACCACCGGGCAGTTGCCCCAGAGTCGTTTTATCCTGCTGCTCCAGCCAGCGGCAGAAGCCGGGAATAGGCGACAGGGTTGAGAACTGCTGTAATCCGGGCAGATCCTTCTGCAGCAGGCTGACCACCTGCTTTATCAGGAAGTTACCGAAGCTGATCCCCGCCAGCCCCGGTTGAGCATTGGAGATGGAATAGAAAATTGCGGTATCAGCCTGCTCCGGCTCCAGTGATGGTGCGTCCTGATCCAGTAGTCGCTGCACGTTATCTGCCAGCCCCTGCACCAGGGCGACTTCAACGAAGATCAGCGGTTCTGCCGGCATGCTTGGATGGAAGAACGCGAAACAGCGCCGGTCAGAGTCGAGGCGATTCTTCAGATCGTCCCAGCTCTGAATTGCATGTACTGCTTCATAGGCGATCAGCTTTTCCAGTACTTCGGCGCTGGACTGCCAGCTCAGTTGCTCCAGTTGTAACAGGCCGATATCAAACCAACTGATCAACAACCGCTTCAGGTCCGCTTCCAGTCCGGCCAGCTGTGGATAATCCTGTTTCAGGCGCAGCAGATCCGCACGCATATCTACCAGAAAGCGCACCCCTTCGGGCAGCGAGCTGAACTGGGTCAGCAGTCGCAGGCGGGGCGGTTCCAGGGCTTCGCGCAGTTGCTGGTCGGCTTCATACTTCTGCTCCGGTTCTGCCTGGCTCCAGTGCTGAAAGCTCTGTTCTACTGCCTGATGGTCAAGATCATAACGTTGCGCCAGCAACATCAGAAAGCGCAACCGCCCCTCATCACTCAGGCTCAGGTAGTTACGCCCCAGTACTGCAGCACGGTTACGGGCCGTGACACTGTCACCATCCTTACGCAGGCAGGCATCCATCCACTCGGTCAGTTTATCCAGATCATCACTGTTCAGTTCCGGGCTCAACTGCAGCGGCGTCAGTTGCGCAGTGCTTTCCGGTTCACGCCACAGGCGCTGGAGTCGTTTCAGCGTCCGCCCCAGTAACGAGCTGCCTGAAACACCGGAACTATGGGAGCGGGCGGTTGCGGCCATGGGAACCTCCATCGACTGAAAAGCCGGGATGAATATTTATGATTAAGGGTAAACTAGCAAATAAAATTTAAAAAACCAAGGGTTAACACTTGGTTTTGTAAGTGTAAACCTTTACTGTTGATCGGAATAACAACAAATACGTAAGGGGATAAAACGATGGATGAACTGCACGGCTACTACCTGGAAGATCTGGAAGTGGGTATGACCGCCAGCTATGCCAAGACTGTTACTGAAGCGGATGTGGTGCTGTTTGCCGGTGTGTCCGGTGATGATAATCCGGTGCACATCAATGCCGAATATGCCGCTCAGACGATGTTTGGTCAGCGTATCGTCCACGGCATGTACAGCGCGGCACTGATCTCTGCGGTACTGGGTACCCGGATGCCAGGGCCAGGTGCTATCTATGTTGATCAGCAGCTTAAGTTCAAAGCGCCGGTCTATATCGGCGATACCGTCACGGCCACCGCCAAAGTCCTGGAGATCAATACCGAGCGACGCCGGGTGGTGCTGGAAACAGTTTGCACGGTGAAAGACAAAGTTGTGGCGGCCGGTGTGGCGACCAATCTGGTTGACCGTCGACCAACCGAATAACAGCGCAGAATTTGAGGAGAAAACGATGCTGATAAACCGAGATAAGAGCGCCCTGCTGGTGATCGATGTTCAGGCCCGTCTGTTGCCGGGTGTCCATGAGAATGAACAACTGGTGAAAGGGTGTCGCTGGCTGATGGAGCTGGCGCAGCTGGTTGAGGTGCCGGTACTGGGATCAGAACAGTATCCCCAGGGTGTGGGGCCAACCACCGAAGAGCTGAAATCGCTGCTGCCGGAGGACGACTTTATCGGTAAGACCTTCTTCTCCTGCGCGGATTCGCCGGAATGCAGCGCCCGGATTGAAGCGCTGGACCGGGAAGAGATCGTCATTTGCGGAATGGAAGCTCACGCCTGTGTGATGCAGAGTGCGTTGCGATTAAAAGAGCAGGGGAAAAAAGTGTTCGTGGTCGCGGATGCCATTTCTGCCCGCAATCCGGTCGACACCGAATATGCTATTGCCCGGATGCGGGATGAGGGTGTGAAGATCGTGACTCGTGAGATGGTCGGCTTTGAGTGGATGATGCGTTCTGATGTGCCGGAATTCCGCGACTTCAGCATGAAATTTCTGCGTTAAATAACACGGAGGCAGGTATGGAAAATAACAATAACAATCCGTACAGCATGGGGTTGGAACAGAATCCGGCCAACTACGCAGCCCTGAGTCCGGTGGGCTTCATTGAGAGGGCAGCCAGCGTCTATCCGGATCACTCTGCAGTGGTTTATGGGTCAGTAAAACGCAGCTGGAAAGAGACCTATCAGCGTTGCCTGAGGCTGGCTTCAGCGTTACAGCAGCGGGGCATTGGTGAAGGTGATACGGTGGCGGTCATGCTGCCGAATATTCCGGAGATGCTCGAACTGCACTTTGCCGTACCGATGATCGGCGCGGTGCTGAATACCCAGAATACCCGACTGGATGCTGAGACTGTCAGCTTTATGCTGGAGCATGGCCGGGCGAAAG
Source organism: uncultured Amphritea sp. (assembly GCA_963669425.2). Classification (GTDB taxonomy): domain Bacteria; phylum Pseudomonadota; class Gammaproteobacteria; order Pseudomonadales; family Balneatricaceae; genus Amphritea. The sequence continues at coordinate 789,462 of CAXXNC010000001.1, read as the reverse complement.
TGATGATCACCGATCGTGAGTTTTCCACAACGGCGGAGCGGGCGCTGAAGATGTCGCAGCAACAGCCGCTGGTGATCGATGTCGATGATCCTCAGTTTGAAGGCGGCAAGCTGCTGGGACAGATCACTTACGAACAGCTGCTAAGCGAAGGTGATGAACAGTTCGATTGGCAGCCGCCTGCGGATGAGTGGCAGGCAATTGCGCTTAACTACACCTCAGGTACTACCGGGAATCCGAAAGGGGTGGTGTATCACCATCGCGGCGCTTATCTCAATGCCATGAGCAATATTCTGGGCCAGAACCTGCCGCCCCATGCGGTCTATCTCTGGACTCTGCCGATGTTCCATTGCAATGGTTGGTGTTATCCCTGGGCGGTCACTGCGGTTGCCGGGACGCATGTGTGTCTGCGTCATTTGCAGCCAGATCGGGTATTTTCCGCAATTCAGGATCACGGCGTAACCCATTTCTGCGGCGCTCCGGTGGTGCTGAATATGTTGCTGAACGCCGCGCCGGACGATGGACCTATTGTGGATCATCCCGTCACGGTCACTACAGGAGGTGCCGCGCCGCCAGCGGCGATTATCGAAGGTATCGAAGCGCTGGGTATTCAGGTAGTGCATGCCTACGGTCTGACCGAAACCTATGGCCCCAGCGTGTTCTGCTCTTATCAGCAGGCGTGGGATGAACTGCCGATGGATCAGCGGGCAGCGAAGATGGCCCGTCAGGGTGTCCGGGCACCGGGTATGGCTGAACTGATGGTGGCCGATCCGTTGACGCTGGAACCGGTGCACCGTGATGGCACGGTGATGGGTGAAGTGATGATGCGCGGTAACACCATGATGAAAGGTTACCTGCAGAACCCTTCCGCCAGCGCGGAGGCGTTTTCCGGTGGCTGGTTCCATACCGGCGATCTGGCGGTATGGCATGCTGATGGTTATATCGAGGTGAAGGACCGTTCCAAAGACGTCATCATCTCCGGTGGTGAGAATATCTCTACCATCGAAGTGGAGGATGTGTTGTTCCGTCATCCGGGTATTCTGGAAGCTGCCGTGGTGGCACAGCCCGATGATCACTGGGGAGAAGTACCCTGCGCGGTGGTCACGCTGAAACCAGAGCATGATGAGGTTGATGCCGAATCAATCATCAGCTTCTGTCGCGACAATATGGCGCATTTCAAGTGTCCTAAGCGGGTGGTATTTGCCGAACTGCCCAAGACTTCTACCGGTAAGGTGCAGAAATATGCCCTCCGGCAGATGCTGCAGGACTGACCTCTGACTGCCTGACTGATACTATCGGAGACCCTGTTATGTTGATGAGTCAGCCTGAGGAAGCTATGTCCAGACAGTCCCGTTCCTCCCGGAGGCCGGTGGCGATTCCTGCCGATGAGGCGGAACGTAACCGTTTGCTGGCGGAAATGGCGGAGCAGTCCACCGATATGATCTCCCGCCATACGCCGGGCGAGTGGCGCTTTATCTATGCCTCTCCGGCGGTGACCCATCTGTTGGGTTACAGTGTCGAGGAGATTATCGGTATGTCAGCGTATGAGCTGTACCATCCCGATGACGTCGAGGACTTCAAACGACGCTCCCCCAGCGTCAGTTATGAACGCGGTCTGTACACCCACACCTATAGGTTCCGTTGCCGCGATGGACACTATACCTGGCTGGAAAGCACCAGCCGTTCAATCCGCGATCCTGACACTGATGAGCTACTGGAAATTCTGGTGGTCTCCCGCGATGTCAGTCGGCGGGTTGAGGCGGAGCAGGCCAGTCAGCGTCTGGCCCGGGTGCTGGAATACAGCAGTGATCTGGTGGCGTTTGCGACACCGGATCATCGGATAACTCAGCTGAATGAAGCGGCTCGTCAGGCGCTGGGGCTGGAGCTGACAGACCATCAGCCATTGCGACTGCAGGATCTGTTTGCTGCTGACAGTTATGGCTTGTTGCAGAGCCAGGGCCTGCCGGTTGCGAAAGAGGAAGGCCGCTGGCGGGGTGAGGCGGAGATGTTCAGCCGTTCACAGCAGCGCATGATTCCGGTGATGCTGGAGGTACTGGCGCACCGTTCACTGGATGGACAGTTGGAATACTTTTCAACCGTTGCCCGGGATATGACCGCGGTGAAACAGGCCGAAGTCGAAAAGCTCCAGTATCAGCTGGAGATAGATCACGCCAGCCGTCTGATCACCATGGGGGAGATGGCTACTGGTCTTGCTCATGAGGTGAATCAGCCGCTGACGGCGGTGGTGAATTATGTGCGTGGAATACAGCGGCGACTGGATATGGATGCCGACACACCGCTGTCTGAGATTGCTCAACCACTGGAGCGGATCGGCAGTACCGCGTTACGGGCAGGGGACATTGTCCACCGGATGATGGATTTTACCCGTAAAACCGAACCCTGCCGGGAACTGCTCGATCTGGCACCGCTGGTGGATGAACTGATCAGTTTCTGTCAGCACAGTGCCGGGCGTCATCAGGTGCAACTCTGTAACCGGTTGCCGGAGGACCTGCCGCCGGTGCTGGCTGACCGGATTCAGTTAGAGCAGATTCTGCTGAACCTGATTCTGAATGGCATTGAGGCCTGCAGTGACGGTGACGAGTCTGATAGACAGGTCTGGCTGGATGCTTCATTGGATAAATCGGATCAGGTTATAATTCGTGTGCTTGATCAGGGCCGTGGATTACCCGTTAGCGATCCGGAGCAGCTGTTCGGGCAGTTTTTTACCACCAAGACCGATGGTTTGGGGATGGGGCTGGCAATCAGCCGTACCCTGACAGAACGTCACGGTGGTCAGCTGCAGGCGGCAAACAGGCCGGAAGGCGGCGCCGTATTCAGTTTTAATCTCAGCACCGGATAGGAATCCAGTAACACCATGACGCAACAAACGGTTTATGTGGTCGATGATGACGTCGATGTCCGCGAGTCACTGCAGTGGCTACTGGAATCAGTAGGCCTGCAGGTCGCAGGGTTTGCCACGGCGCAGGATTTTCTGGATACCTTCACTCCGGGAGACAGCGGCTGCGTGGTGATGGACGTACGGATGCCCGGATTGAGCGGTATCAGTGCCCAGAAAAAACTGCCGGAGTACGGTATCGATATTCCGCTGATCATGATCTCTGGCCACGGCAACGTCGATATGGCGGTCACCGCGATGAGCCAGGGCGCGAAAACATTTATCGAAAAACCGTTCAATGATCAGCTACTGCTGGACCATGTCCAGCAGGCGCTGGAGCAGGATCTGCACAAGCGTGCCGGGCAAGCCCGGGTAGATAAGCTGCAATCACGCTATGATTCTCTGACAAAACGGGAACGGCAGGTATTTGAGCAGGTCGTAAATGGCCTCGCCAATCAGGAGATTGCCGATCTGCTGGGCATCAACCGTAAAACCGTCGAAGGCCACCGCGCTAATATGATGGCAAAGATGGCCGCACAGTCTCTGCCACAGCTGATTCAGATGGCGGTTTCACTGGGGCTGGTGCCGGGTTATAACGGCTGATCCTGCTGCCTATGCTCACTGCCACACAGTGAGTGATCTGCCAGTACCTCCAGCACCCGACACTGGTGCTCCTCATCGTAATTGCAGCTGTCGATCATTCGCTGCAGCTCTGCCTCCATCGCCTGTAACTGAGAGATTTTTGTCTGTACTTCGTACAGGTGCTGACGGGCGATCTCATCGGCGGTCAGGTGATCACTGAGGCAGCAACTGCTGAGTTGCTGTAACTGCTGAATGGCGGCAAGATCAAACCCTAATGCCCGGGCATGACGGATAAAGCGCAGCTGTTGCAGATGCTGCTCGTTGTAACGTCGCTGATTGCCGGCGTTGCGTCCCGGCTCGCTCAGGAGTCCCCGTTCTTCATACCAGCGGATAGTCGGTACTTTACAGTCGGTCAGTTTCGATAGCTGGCCAATAGAGTAGCTGCTGTTGGTCATAAATAATCCTGCTTCAGGCTTGAACCTCTAGTCACTATAGACTTTATAGTAGATACGACACTGAAGATAAACCGAGGTTCAGGCGATGGCGGGTTGCTGCGGAAAAATAGAGTTTACCGGGCTGGATGGCACTTATATCCGTATCCTGTGGATCATTATTGCTATTAATGGAGTGATGTTCGGCGTTGAGATGATCGCTGGTATTGCGGCGCAGTCGCAGGCGCTGCAGGCCGATGCGCTGGATTTTCTGGGCGACACGCTGAGTTACGGTATCAGTCTGTGGGCGATTGGCAAGGCGCTAACGATCCGCAGCAATGCGGCGTTACTGAAAGGTCTCAGCCTGTTACTGATGGCGTTATGGGTCTCGGGCAGCACTATTTACCGGATCTTTGTGCTCAATGACCCTAATGCGATGGTGATGGGTGGTGTTGCGGTTGCTGCTTTTGCCGCCAATATGACCAGTGTTCTGCTGCTGATGCGTTACCGCCATGGCGACGCCAATGTCCGTTCAGTCTGGCTTTGCAGCCGTAATGATGCCATTGGTAATCTGGTTGTGGTGCTGGCGGCGTCCGGTGTCTGGTACTCCGGTACCCCCTGGCCGGATCTGGCAACCGCACTGATTATGGCCAGCCTGTTTCTGTCGTCATCCTGGCAGATTATCCGTCAGGCGCTGCGCGAGAAGCGCACGGTGGCAGAGTCATTACAGGAACTGCCTGCTAGTTGCTCTGGGCGCGCCAACCCGCAATCAGTGAACCACACACAATCGCCAGACATGCAATAAATAATCCCCAGCCCGGTGTCGCCAGCCCGGCGACAACCAGTAGCACTGCAGAGATCAGCGGGGCCGAGTAGGCCATCACGCCCAGCAGCTGTAGGTTGCCGTGCTTGATACCGTAGTCCCAGGTAAAGAAGGCGATACCCACCGGGCCAATGCCCAGTCCGACGATACCGATCCACTGGGTTGGGCTGTCGGGCCAGACGGTGGTTTCCCACAGCAGATGGCAGATCAGCGCCAGCAGTGCCGTGACGCCGCAGAACCAGCCCACGGCATCGGTAGAGACCTGTTTCACCAAACGGCTCAGCACCGAATAGCCGGACCAGATCAGCGCGCAACAGAGCGCCAGCAGATAACCATCCAGATATTCGGCATTGAAGCCGTCACTGTCTGATCCGATCAGCAGCCAGCAACCATACAGAGCCAGCAGGGCTCCCACCAAATGGCGTTTACGGGATTTCTCACCCGGTAGCAGACCTGCAAACAGGACGATCAATAGCGGCCACAGATAGGCCAGCAGGCTGACTTCAACCGCCGGTGCCCGGCTCATGGCGGCGAAATAACAGAAGTGATAGCCGAAGTAACCACCCACTCCCAGCATCCATGCCAGCTTTGGCTGACGCAGGTATTTCAGTCCCAGCTGTCCCCGTCGCCACCAGTTCAGGTTCATCAGCAGGAACGCTAGCGTGAAAGTCATCGCCATCAGCTGAAACGGCGGAATCCGACCTTCTGTCAGGGTGGTGAGCAGCGCCAGGGTACCCCATAGAAAGATCGATATTGACCCGATCAGGGTTGCTTGCAGCGGTGAGTGGCTGGATGAAGTCATAGATATAGCCCGAACAGTGAGACTGTGAAACATTCAGTCCCGATCATACACGGGCTGATAAAGCGGCGGTTTGCTGAAACAGCGGAATTATTTGCCGGATCGGCGGAAGTAACTGGGAGCGTGGTTAAAGTGCTTACGGAAGCGATCACTGAATGCTGAAAGGTTCTGATAGCCGACCTGCTCTGCTACCTGCTGAATCGTCAGGCTGGTCTGACTGAGTAACTGCCAGGCCCGTTGCATCCGTTTTTCCAGCAGATATTGCTGCGGTGTCATACCCAGCGACTGACGGAACAGCGTGTTAAGGTGGCGTGGACTGAGATTGGCGATAGCGGCTAACTGAGCGATGGTCACCGGTTGGCCGAAGTGCTGGTCGAGGTAGCTTTGCGCCGCCGCAATACGACGATCCGGCGTTACCGCTTTGCCATACTGTTCCTGCAATAGTTGCAGCAGCAACAGCAGCATCTGGCGCTGACTGGTGCCGGCCTGTTGTTGCTGCAGGTGCAGATGCAGAAAGCTGACGTATTGCGCCAACGCGGGTGTCAGTTCAATAAAGGCGGGCAGTTTTTCCAGTTCCGGTGCCAGTTGATCAGGGATATCAGCTACCACAAAACAGTTGTTGCCCGGGGCTGAGAATGCGTGATCATGACCGGCGGCGATCACTGAGGCCTGTGCTGAACCGACCAGACCGCTGGTATGGTTAACGGTCATCTCCAGCTCGCCGCTGACCGGCAAGACCAGTTGATGATAGTCGTGCTGGTGGCTGTCAGCTGAGCGGCTGTAGCTGCGCAGGTCTAAGGTCAGATTGTCTGTTGGCATAGCCCCTGTTCCCAGGTGTGGATAGCCTGCTTGCGCTCAGCTCCCCAACGATAATTTCCCGGTTCTCCGCTTTCGCGGATTACCCGGTGACAGGGTATCAGAAAACCGATGTTGTTGACGGCAACCGCGCTGCCAACCGCTCGTTGTGCTCTGGGTGAGTCTGCGGCCTGCGCCAGTTGTGAGTAAGACACAAGCTGACCGGGTTCAGTGGCCAGCAGTGCTTCCCAGACTTTGATCTGGAAGTTAGTGCCCCGCAACAACAGATGCAGCTTACCCGGACTTGGTTGGGTTGGAAAAACCCGGGCAAGATAATCTGCAGCGCCCTGTTGATCTTCAATCAGGGTTGCCTGAGGCCATTGTTGTGACAGTTCAGCCTGCTTTACTGCAGCCTCTTCATCGGTCTGAAAAAAGACCAGATCGCAGATGCCTCGCTCCGTCCAGCCGATCAGCGCCAGGCCGAACGGACACTCCGCGGTACCAAAAAACAGCGTCACCCCTTTGCCGCCCTGACGAATTTCACCTGGGGTCATAGCCTCGCAGGTGATCATCAGATCGTGTAATCGGCCGGTGCCGGACAGGCCAGCATCCAGTGCGGCGCTGAGGCTGTCTTGCGAGGCTCTGAGTGCTGCGCGGGCATGCTCTTTGGTGAGAAATTGCAGAAACCGTTTCGGTGAGATACCGGCCCAGGCACTGAACACTTTTTGCAGATGGTGTTCACTCATATGTACGGCGGCAGCAATATCCCCCAGTTCCGGCTGCTGTCGGGCGTGTTCGCGGATATAGCGAATCGCATTGGCGACCGTATCGTACTGTTGTCGGGTTTGCAGATCAGACATGGGCCTTCTCTCTTTTCCTGCGCAGTGTGGATCTTATTAACCCGGCACCTAAATACCGGTTATTCAGTCGTCCTTTGCTTGTTCTCGGCAAGACATCAGTGTGCCGGAGTAGTCATTCTACTTCCAACACTGATAACGCCGTCCGAGGGCAGGCAAAGGGCGACCTTTCTTTTTAAAACATATTGTTAGGGACAAACTCAAAGCCGCATCTCTGTGTTACGGCTTTTGCCAATAGAGCGACTATTACCTGCAAGCCCTGCCTTGATATGCGGCTTTGAGTTTGTCCTGAATGACCGGTATTTAGGTGCCGGATTAATAAAGCCGGTCACCATGGCGGTGCCTGTGAGTACAATAGCGGTGCCGGCCACCGTATGCCAGCCAATCGCTTCATCCAGGAACAGCCAGCCCCAGAAGACTCCGAACACCGGAATCAGATAGGTTACGGTCAGTGCTGACGCTGCGCCAACTTCGGCAATCAGACGGAAATAAAGCAGATAAGCCACACCGGTGGAGAATACTCCCAGCAGAATAACTGAACCGATAATCAGCGGGTCAGTGCTACTTTGCGCCGGGAAAAAGGGTTGTACCGGAATCAGCAACAGAGTTGCCAGCCACATACTGCCTTGGGCATTAGCAAACGGCTCTACCGTCGTTTTCCCCTGTGCATAACAACTGGCAATACCATAGCAGAACGCGGCAGCGAGAGCCGCAGCGACCGCAATATCCGCGCCTTCATTGAGCATGGTCTGATCAAATCCGACCAGTAGCATGACACCGGCGATGCCGATGACCAGCCCCAGCAGGGTTTTAAATTGTATCTTCTGCCGCAGACGCAGAGCGATCAGCAGGGTTCCCCAGATCGGTGCCGTGGCGTTCATTATCGATAACAATGAAGCGGACAGGGTCTGTGCAGCAAAGGCGATCAGCAGGAAAGGTAGCGCGGTATTAAACCAGCCGAGCATGGCAAAGTGCTTCCAGTGCTGCAGCAGATTGAGGTTTTTCTTCAGATACCAGCCGGCGGCCAGCAGAAACAGGGCTGCCAGTAGCAGGCGAAACTCAATCAGAATGGCTGGGCCGATGACCGGTGCCGCAACCCGCATAAACAGAAACGAACCGCCCCAGAGGGCAGCCAGTAGCAGCAGGCGCAGGAAACTTTGTAATCCCATATTTTCTCCGGGCACTTAAAAAATATGGCTACAGTGTCGCCTGCCTGTGTTGTTCAAACCACCCGTTTCTTGTGTTTGTGAGTGACAGGGATTCAGTCCAGAAACTGTTCCAGCAGATCGTTGAGGAACAGATGCCCCTGCGGGGTGGGGGCCAGTCGAGTGCAATCGTCAACCAGTAAGCCTTTGTGGCGCATAGCGTCCAGCTGGCTCTGAATCTGACTGACAGGCAGACCGGTGCGTTGGCTGTATAGCCCGGCAGGCACGCCATCCAGTAATCGCAGGGCGTTCATCATAAACTCGAAAGGGCGCTCAGCCGTCTCAATCGCCTGTTCACCAGACACCGGATTCAGGGCGTCCATATAGGCTTTGGGTTGGCGTTGTTTCCAACGGCGGAGGATCTGATCCTGTTGTGGATAAGTGAGTTTGCCGTGGGCTCCGGCGCCGATACCGATGTAGTCGCCAAACTGCCAGTAATTCAGATTGTGTCGCGCTTGCTCACCGGGCTGGCTGTAAGCTGATATTTCGTATTGTGTAAAACCTGCATTGGCCAGCAGGGCCTGTCCCTGCTCCTGAATCGCCCACAGGGATTCATCTTCTGGCAGCTCAGGGGGGCGGCTGTAGAACTCGGTATTCGGCTCAATGGTAAGCTGATACCAGGAGATATGCTGAGGCTGCAGATCGATCGCCTGCTGCAGATCTGCCAGTGCCTGTGCCGGTGTCTGATCCGGCAGGCCGTGCATCAGATCCAGATTGATGCGCTGAAAACCGATCTCACGGGCTTTCTCTATCGCATGAATGGCGTTATCCCGACTGTGAATACGGCCCAGCGCTTGCAGATGCTGATCATGAAAGCTCTGAATGCCGATCGACAGGCGATTAACCCCTGCGGCCATAAAGCCTGCGAAGCGCTCCTGCTCAAAAGTGCCTGGATTGGCTTCCATGGTGATCTCAGCATCCGCCGCCAGCGGCGTCAGAGCGGCCACACCTTTGAGAATCTGGTCAATGCCTTCCGCGTCGAACAGGCTGGGTGTGCCGCCGCCGATAAAAATGGTTTCGATGGTGCGGCCCTGAACGCCGGGCAGTTCCTGTTCCAGATCCCTGAGCAGTGCATCGATATAACGCTGCTGCGGCAGGTCATCTCTGACCGCGTGGGAATTGAAATCGCAGTAAGGGCACTTGCGAACACACCAGGGAATATGGATGTAGAGAGAAAGCGGCGGCAACTCCAGTGTGGTCTGCGGTGCCGCCGGATGTGGCGCGCTCATTGTCAGAGGTAGGCCTGAATCTTTTGTTTAAACTCGGCCACGGCTTTGCCCCGATGGCTGAGCCGGTTTTTTTGCTCCGGTGCCAGTTCGGCTGATGCTTTGTTCAGTTCTGGTACCAGAAACAGTGGGTCGTAGCCGAAGCCGTTGTCGCCGCTGGGTTGCTCCAGAATCTGGCCTTCCCAACTGCCCTGACAGATCAGCGGGGTGGGATCTTCCGCATGGCGCATAAACACCAGTACGCAGCGGAAGCGGGCACTGCGCTCAGCGGCCGGTTTTCCTTCCAGCTGTTGCAGCAGCTTCTGGTTATTATCGGCGTCCGTAGCGCCAGCTCCGGCAAAACGTGCTGAGTAGATACCCGGTGCACCGTTCAGAGCGTCTACTTCCAGACCCGAATCGTCTGCCAGTGCTGGCAAGCCGGTCAGCTGGCAGGCATGGCGGGCTTTAAGAATGGCATTCTCGACAAAGCTCAGGCCGGTTTCATCGGCATCCGACACCTGATATTCGGATTGTGGCAGGACGTCCACACCCAGTTCACCGAGAATCTGGTTAAACTCTTTCAGTTTGCCTTTGTTTCCGCTGGCCAGCACGATCTGACGGCTCATCTGTGTTATGTTCCTAATAAGACTTAATAACAGGGCTTTATCAACAGAGCTTTATCAACAGGGCTCAATCGACGTAAAAGCGCTGTTCGAAGTTAATATCGTAAGCCGGTTGATTCGGATTCGGTTGTACTTTCAGGGTGAAACGAAGTACCTGATCATCGGTAAAACCAAAATCGCCGATATAGTAGAGCGCATCGGTCTCTTCGACTTTGCTGAAGTTCAGGGTCTGCTTCTGAGCGATCAGGTTAGCGACTTCGCCCTCAATCACAGCAGAAACCGGTTTGGTACTGCCATCGGCCTGCTTCTGCAGCACTGACACATTCAGCAAACCTTTGGTCTTGCTGCGCTGAATGCCATAGGCACTGGCGACTTCTGGCTGCAGAAAACTGCTGTTGAAGGCGTTGTAGTGGATCATATAATCGCCGTGGGACACCATCTGCTCCGCCATGGCTGGATAGGCAAAGGTGGCCGCCAGCATGGTCAGCAGTGCGCTGACACGTTTGCACCAGGTTTGAATCATCATAGCGTTTTTATCCTTTCCTAACGGGTAATCCGGTAGATCGCGATCTCGCCCAGCATGTTGGGCCAGAGGCGGATCGACCAGTGATGTTTATGCTCGTTATCCACTACGGTACGTTCGAGGATATGGATGTTGCGTTCGACACAAAGATTTTCAAAATCCTTGAATGTACAGAAGTGAATGTTTGGCGTGTTATACCAAGTATAGGGCAGGAACTTGGATACCGGCATCTTACCGCGAAACGCCAGATAGCCCCGCGCCCGCCAGTGGCCGAAGTTCGGGAAGGTGACAATACATTCCTTACCGATACGCAGCATCTCATCAACGATCTGATCCGGGCGGTGCATAACCTGCAGCGCCTGGGTCATAATGACGGTATCGAAGCTGTTATCCTTGATCGAAGCCAGCCCCTCATCGATGTTCTTTTCGATCACGTTCACACCTTTTTCCAGACAAGTGGTGATATTGTCATGATCGAACTCAACGCCGTAACCGGCGATATTCTTCTGTTGTTTCAGGCGTGCCAGTAGCTCGCCATCACCGCAACCCAGGTCCAGTACCTTGCTGTCGGGAGCGATCCACTCCTGAATAATATCGAGATCTGCGCGCATCAGTTTGCCTCCTTCACTACAGGAATATCCGCAGCAACCTGCTGCATGTAGGCGCCAAAGATCGCCATATAACGAGGATTCGGGATCAGGAACGCATCATGGCCGTGATCAGAATCCACTTCCGCGTAGCTGACCTGCTTCTCGGCTTCCACCAGAGCGTCAACGATCTCGCGGGAACGTTCTGGCGAGAAGCGCCAGTCGGTGGTGAAGGAGATCACCATATACTTACACTGAGCCTGTTCCAGCGCCTGTGGCAGGCTGTGATTGAATGCTGCAGCCGGATCGAAGTAGTCCAGCGCCTTGGTCATCAGCAGATAGGTGTTGGCATCGAAGGCGGTGGAGAAACGCTCACCCTGATAGCGCAGATAGGACTCGATCTCGAACTGCGGGGTAAAGTCGTAACTGATAGTGCCCTGACGCAGATCCCGGCCGAATTTCTCGCGCATGCCATCATCAGACAGGTAAGTAATATGGCCCAGCATCCGAGCCAGCATCAGACCTGTTTTCGGAACCAGATCATGTTCATAGAAGTGGCCGTCATTAAAATCCGGGTCGCGGGAAATTGCCTGACGGGCGACCTCGTTAAAGGCGATATTCTGTGCACTTAGTTTCGGTGCTGAGGCAATAACCATACAGTGACGCAAGCGCTCAGGGTGATCGATGGACCACTGCAATGCCTGCATACCGCCGAGGCTGCCGCCGACAACAGCTGCCCACTGTTTAATACCGAAATGATCCGCCAGTCGCACCTGGCTTTCGACCCAGTCCGGCACCGTTACAATAGGGAAGTCCGGACCAAACGGTTTGTCGGTTTCCGGATTGATGCTCTGTGGACCGGTGGAACCGTGACAACCGCCCAGGTTATTAAGGCCGATGACGAAGAACTTATTGGTATCGATCGGTTTACCGGGGCCGATCGCGGAATCCCACCAACCGGGCTTCTTGTCTTCCATGCTGTGATAACCGGCCAGGTGGTGGTTGCCGGATAGCGCGTGACACACCAGTACTGCGTTGGAGGCATCGGCATTGAGAGTGCCGTAGGTTTCGATAATCAGATCGTAACTGCTGAGGGTACGACCGCAGGCCAGCGCCAGCGGTTGATCGAAGTGGATCGTTTCGGGTGTGACGATTCCAACGGAATCTTCAGGAATAGATTGGGGCATAATTCTCTGCTCACTATAGGCGCGGTATCTGCGCGCTCTGACTGGCTCGACGGTTCATGGGTAATGAACGCGTGTATGACGAAATAGACGGAAACTTCAGTTGAGCTTCACATTTCGTACAGCATTGCCTGACCGTCGAGGATCAGATAGCCGCAAGGGCGGTAGTTATGTAGAGAAAGTTTGTTCACTTCAGCCTTTTCACTTCAGTTTGTGCACTAACGGCAGAATGTCAGTTAAGTGGCTCTATTCTAACCTGTTTCTGGTGCTCTGAGTCACCGGAAGCGGTATGAATTTGTCAGTTTGCCCTCGCCAGCAGCAATTTTTTATCGGCCACTGGCGGTCGGGCGAATTAAAATACTATTTTAAAGCTCTGATCTCAGAGCACCATCCCGGTCAGTGATTTCAGCTGGCTTTGGGCGATTGATATCACGATAAAGATCAGGATCGGAGACAGATCCAGACCACCCAGCGAGGGCACCACTTTACGGGCCAGATTGAATACCGGCTCAGTCAGTTGAGTAATCAGCTGTGGACCTGGGTGGTAACTGCCCGGTGCAACCCAACTGATAATCACTGAACCGATCACCGCATAGAAATAGATAGTCAGAATGGTATCCAGCACGCTGACCGCAGAGAGCACCAGAATCGGGCCGATGTAACCGCCAACGTTGGCACCTTTGAACAGCAGAATCAGACACCAGGTAGCTAGATGCACCAGAAACGCCAGCAGTAGTGGCGACAGGTCGATATTGGCTGGTCGTGGTGTGATCTTCTGCAACGGCATCAGTGGCGCAGATGTGATCTTAACCACCGCCTGACAGATCGGGTTGTAGTAGTCAGCCTTGGCAATCTGCAGCAGGAAACGCAGCACGACGATAAAGGCGTAGAGCTGGCCGAAAAGCTGGATAATAGAGCTGAGCGGATCGGATCCCATGGGTTCGCTTGTCCTGTAACTGTTTAATTTACTTAATTTAAGTGCTTACAACGGGCTTCTGTCAAACATAAGCTTGTTATCTGCCTGATTTAATCTGTAGCTGAGGTACGTCCTCGCGCCGATAATTCATTCATAACGGCACGGGGCGTGTCTCGCTACAGCTATCTGTTCCTGAATGTCGGGATAGTGAAACTATTACCCGATTCAGGGTGTAAGTAAATCGTGTTGCTGTTATTTGCCCAGTTCTTCCGCCAGTTCAACTGAACGGTCGCTGCAGGCCTGCATACCGCGATCGATGATCTCCGGCAGACCGCTGTCGATATAGGTTTTGATTGCCTGTTCGGTGGTGCCGTTAGGGGAGGTCACCCGGCGTCGCAATTCGGCTGGGTCAACGTCGCTCTGGCGTGCCATTTCGGCAGCACCCAGGGCGGTCTGAATGGTCAGTTGCTGAGCAACCTCACGGCTCAGACCCAGTTTTTCGCCCGCCGCGACCATCGCTTCCATCATCAGGAAGTAATATGCCGGACCGCTGCCGGAAACGGCAGTGACTGCGTCCAGCTGAGTTTCTTCATCAACCCAGACAGCAATACCGATCGCTTCAAGAATAGCGCTGGTCTGCTGCTTCTGTTCATCGTTTACTTTTGCGTTGGCATACAGTCCGCTGGCACCCTGCTTCACCAGTGCTGGTGTATTCGGCATGCAGCGAACCAGTGCCAGATCACCACCCAGCCACTGATCCAGGCTGTTGCACATAATGCCGGCAGCAACTGAAACGATCAGCGGCTGACGGGACTGCACGGCATCCTTCATGGTCCCGGCAACGGTTTTGAGTACCTGTGGTTTTACCGCCAGAATCACAATATCCGCCGTAGCGACGGCTTCGTTATTGTCGGTGGTGGTGTTCAGGCCCTGTTGCTTCAGGTCGTCCATCTTGCTCAGGTCAGTATCGGTAGTCCAGATCTTACCCGGCTCATAACCATTGCTGATCAGGCCGCCGATGATTGCCCGGGCCATATTGCCGGAACCGATAAATGCCAGTGTAGGTTGTGTGCTCACGTATTTAATCCTGATTCGTTACTTATTCTGATTACTGCTTCTTGTTACTGTATTGCCGGGGACCGAAGATGGCGGTGCCGATACGTACCATTGTTGAACCTTCGGCGATGGCGGCTGCCATATCACTGGACATGCCCATAGATAGCGTATCCAGTTGCTCCAGCGCAGGATACTGTGTCTGTATCTTCTGTTGTAGCTCGCGCAGTTGCGCGAAGGGCCGACGCTGCTGTTGCGGGTCATCACTGCTGGCTGGAATCGCCATCAGACCACGGACAGTAATGTTCGGCAGTTCAATAATCTCTGGCAGCGCCTCAAACAGCGTTTCGGGGGTAAAACCTGATTTGCTCTCTTCAGCACTGATATTGACCTGCAGGCAGATGTTCAGAGAGGGCATGTCCGCCGGACGCTGTGTGCTCAGACGTTGAGCAATCTTGAGTCGATCAACACTGTGCACCCAGTCAAAGTTCTCGCTGATCGGACGGGTCTTGTTGGACTGAATCGGTCCGATAAAGTGCCAGCAGATCGTTTCATCCCGCAGTTGCTCAATCTTATCCAGCGCTTCCTGCAGATAATTCTCGCCAAAGTCCTTCTGGCCAGTCGCACAGGCCTGACGCAGTTCGTCACTGCTGCGGGTCTTACTGACCGCCAGCAGAATGATCTGATCGGCATTTCGTTGCTCGTTTTGCGCAGCCTCGTTGATCTGGGCACGAACGGCGGCAATATTATTTGCTATGTTTGTCATATTGTTAAAACAGGGAATTGGCTAACTTTAGCGATTCTGATAAAACTACTGTTTGACTGCAGTATTCTGCAGAAGCCTATCATAACAAGACTGCTGCTTAACTAGGATAGGGCCGGATAAGTTTAGTTGCTGCCAGAAGAATGCGCAGGATCCGGTATCGTTGTCAGTAGCAATCAACCAGACCACACGCCCAGAGATACTATGGATATTACAGAACTCCTCTCTTTTACTGTTCAGCAGGGCGCATCCGACCTGCATATTACGGCAGGTATGCCGCCGGTGATCCGCGTTGATGGCGAAGTTCGCCGGATTAAGCTTCCTTCTCTGGAGCACAAGCAGGTTCATACGCTGATCTACGACATCATGAACGATAAGCAGCGTAAAGATTATGAGGATCGCTTCGAGACCGATTTCTCTTTCGAAGTACCGAAGCTGGCCCGTTTCAGGGTGAACGCCTTTAACCAGAACCGCGGCGCGGCGGCGGTATTCCGGACCATCCCCAGTAAAGTGCTGACCATGGATGATCTGGGTATGGGGCAGGTGTTCCGCGATCTGTCGGAAAAACCCCGTGGTCTGGTGCTGGTAACCGGTCCGACCGGTTCCGGTAAAAGTACCACTCTGGCGGCGATGGTGGATTACATCAACGATACCCGCAATGACCACATTCTGACCATCGAAGACCCGATCGAATTCGTGCACGAAAGTAAGAAGTGCCTGGTTAACCAGCGTGAAGTGCACCGTGATACCCTGGGGTTCGATGAAGCACTGCGCTCGGCACTCCGTGAAGACCCTGACGTGATTCTGGTGGGTGAGATGCGTGACCTGGAGACTATTCGATTGGCACTGACCGCAGCGGAAACCGGTCACCTGGTATTCGGCACTCTGCACACCACCTCCGCAGCGAAAACCATCGACCGTATTATCGATGTATTCCCCGCCGCAGAGAAAGCGATGGTACGTTCCATGTTGTCGGAATCGCTGCAGGGCGTTATTTCCCAGACCCTGCTGAAAAAGCCGAAAGGTGGCCGGGTGGCAGCCCATGAGATCATGGTAGGTACGCCAGCGATCCGTAACCTGATCCGTGAAGATAAAGTCGCACAGATGTACTCGGCGATTCAGACTGGTTCAGCATTTGGTATGACGACGCTGGATCAGACACTGACTGAGTTGTTACAAAAAGGATTGATCAGTCGTGAATCGGCACGGGAGAAAGCCCTGATGCCGCAGAACTTTTAACTGAGGGAGCGCAGTTTTGGATATTACCCAGCTATTAAAAGTGATGGTCGAGCGTAAAGCATCTGACCTCTTTATTACCGCCGGTGCGCGCCCCAGTATTAAAGTCGACGGTACTATTAAGCCTCTGACCAAGGAAGCGTTGAAACCTGCGCAGGCCCGTTCGCTGACCTACAGCACCATGAATGATAAACAACTGGCCGAATATGAGGGTTCCCGTGAGTGTAATTTCGCGATCAGCGCTCCGGGTATCGGCCGTTTTCGGGTCAGTGCGTTTTTCCAGCGGAACTCCCCCGGCATGGTACTGCGTCGGATTAACACCCACATTCCACAGATGGAAGAGCTGAATTTGCCATCGGTGCTGAAAGATCTGGCGATGACCAAGCGTGGTCTGATTCTGTTTGTCGGTGGTACCAGTACCGGTAAGTCGACCTCTCTGGCATCGATGATCGACTACCGTAATACCAATAGCGCGGGTCATATCATCACCATTGAAGACCCGATTGAGTATATCCACGATCACAAACAGAGCGTAATCACTCAGCGAGAAGTAGGCCTGGATACCGAGTCTTTTTCTGTGGCGCTGAAAAATACTCTGCGTCAGGCACCGGATGTTATTCTGATGGGTGAGATCCGTAGCGCTGATACTATGGGTTATGGTCTTACGTTTGCTGAAACCGGCCACCTCTGTATGGCTACTCTGCACGCCAACAACGCTAACCAGGCGCTGGATCGGATTATCAGCTTCTTCCCACCGGAGCACCACGCACAGATCTGGATGGATCTGTCACTAAACCTGAAAGCTATCGTGGCGCAGCAACTGCTACCAACTAAAGATGGCAAGGGCCGTCGCGCGGTAGTTGAAGTTATGATCAACACTCCTCTGGTTCAGGACCTGATCCGTAAGGGCGAAGTACATGAGCTGAAAGAGGTGATCAAGAAATCCACCAACCTCGGCATGCAGACCTTTGATCAGGCGCTCTACAATGAATACAACGCCGGCACCATTAACTACGATGTAGCGCTGGCCCACGCTGATTCTGCCAACGATCTGCGTCTGATGATCAAACTGAACTCCGACACCAACCCGGATATTGAGGGAGGCGTCGACGATACCTCTTTCTTCCTGCAGGACGATGAAGACTTCCTGCATAACGAAGGTGAGCTGGATGTGAAGGGGATGTAATTCTCCTGGCTTTCAAAAAAGCGCCGTTGGCGCTTTTTTTGTGCCTGGAGAATGAGTAGCTGGACCGGTAAGCAAAGCTTACCTCGCTCGTGGCTAGACGGAATGCAGAGCATTCCTTGCTCGAAAAGCGGAAATAGTAGCTAGATAGGCCAGCAAAGCCACTTGCTAGTAGTTCGAAAAAGCATAAGAAATCGAAGGACTGCTAATGTTGTAGCGAGCGACGTCCTCGTCGCGATTAACCGATTAACTCCCAGGTTTTGCTTGCTCTGTTACGCATTTTGAGAGGAGGGTGAGCCGCATTGCTTTTGGCCCTGACGCTATCGTGCTAACTTTTGAAATAACTACATTAAGTACGTGCTTCTGAGTCTTTCAGGGAGGAAGAGTCTGGTGTCTATCGGCAATGTCAGGTTTATCTACTGCAGTACCGTTACCTCTGTTCTCGAGAAGGATAACTTCATCGACCTGGTTCGCCGGTCTGTGGTAAATAATAAAGAACTGAACCTTACTGGCATCCTGCTGTTTGATGGTCGGTACTTCTTTCAGGTACTGGAAGGTGACCAGAAAGATGTCAAAACCATTCTGGTGAAAATCAGCCAGGATGAGCGCCATAAAGATATCCACACCCTCAGCAATAAACCGATCGCCGCCCGTCTGTTTCCGAAATGGAGCATGGAACTGATCGACGCCAGCAACAGCTTCTTCACCGAAACCTACGGCGGTAAATTCCAACCTTATGAATTTAACGATATAGAGGCGCTGGATTGCGCGACGAATGCGAAGGTCTGGAGGATGAGAAGGCTGCAGGAAGTCTGAAGGGCGTCAGTGACTGGAACGGTAAGCAAGCTTACCTCGCTCGACCGCGGCTAAAGCCTCTTGCTGATAGATCGAAAAGCGGCTAACACTGTTGATAAGGTCGCCCGATAACCTGATTATGCATATTGAAAATATTTTTATCCTATAGTTCTGTTTGTTACTTAAGTAGATTCGCTTTAATCCTTGTGTTCTTATAGAAATCTAGAATGTTTAACCACTTAGGGCTGATGTGCAGAATAGCGTGCAGGCATAATCGGCAAAGCGAGCTGCCTTGTTATTAAAATATTAGAACAAATCCGAAAATGAGGGACCATAATGTTAACTTTCAAGACCCAGTTTCCACTGAATAATGAAAAAGATATAGATCATGTCATTGAGGCTGGACGTGTATGGCTGGCCAAAAGTCCTCATTCATCACTTGCTAAAGTGATGTCAAACGCTACGGATATCGGTGATGAGTGGTCCACTAAATCAAGCAATGAGTCAATAATTTTTCATAGATTTGAGGATGATGGGCACCTTAGTGCGTTTCGCCATGAAAATCTCGATTCAACCGGTGTTCGATGGGTCACTGAGGTTACCAGCTCTAAGAAGGATGGAGAATTTTGGGTATCTGTTCAGTTAAGTGCAGATTCGGAATTACCAGTTGAGAAAGTAGACCAAGGGAAAAGACCGTATATATTAAAAAGAATAATGCTAGACATTGGCGGAGGCATGGATGGAGAGCTACCTGTAACGGATAAGCCTTATTACCTTGATGAAAGTGAAATTGATCTAGCTGCTAATATAATTACTGGTAAAGCAGGCTGTGGAATGCCAACTGTTTTTGTGAGTGCCGATGACAATAATGAACCTCATATAAATGCAGGCCAGTTGGCACAGTGGCTGTCAGGTATGGCTCACGTTATTGTTGAGCCTTCAAGGGCTTTCTCTTTCAAGCTTATGAATGAAGTTTACAGTGAAAATGCTTATGGTGGAGCCGTAGCTATATATTGGCCTGATGGTGTTGGTAAATGGTTAATTCTTCCGAAAGATGATTTTTATCAACCAAAAAATATGCAGATAGCTATTTCCCGTAAAGTCAGAAGTTCCTTGTTATCGCAGCGAACTAAGAAAGAGTGTAGATGGGGCTACGTTCAGGATAAAAGAGCAAAAAGAAAACTGCATTTACTTAAAGAATCTGGTTCCGAAAAAATAGAAGATTATATTGCGTTATTTGATGAAGAAATCTTAGCCAAGGATGAAGAAATTCAAAAATTAGAGTCAGAGATTTCTCGTTTAAAGTATGGAGTATACTCTTCAGATGAATCAACTGTAACCAGAAACATTATAAATTTGAAAAGTCATGAACAGGACTTATATCAAGCAGAAAAATTATCAATTATTATCGATGCATTGTCTAAGTTAAGAGATTCCTGTGAAACGCACAGTAGAAGATGGGACGTATTAGGAGATCTAATAGAAAGGAATAGCCAGGAAGGGGAAAGGGAATCACTACTCACTAGTTTGAAAACAATGCTACGAGGATATACCTCAATGAGTTCAACAACTAGGAGAGAATTAGAGAGCATGGGATTCGATGTTACGGAAGAAGGCAAGCATTACAAACTAGTATTTCGGAACGATCAAAGATACTCTTTTACTCTTTCTAAGTCTGGTAGCGACTACCGCGGTGGGCTAAATGCCTTTACTGATCTTAAGAAGAGAATATTCTAACAAGACGCTGCACACTCGCTCGTTAGAGGGCTGAGTTTGCTGTGCACTTAATATATTCTGATACCACCCACCCAATAAAAAAGCGCCAAAAGGCGCTTTTTTGCTTTTTCGAGCTACAAGCCACGAGCGAGGCTGGCTTGCCAGCCGTTCTAGCCACAGCCGTTCTCAAACACAACTGCCCCATCCAGCAGCGTGTACTTAACCACACCTTTCAACTCATGTCCGAGGAACGGCGTATTCACCCCGGCAGATCGGCTGTTCTCCTCGGTCAGGGTCCAGCTGGCTTCCGGATCGAAGATACAGATATCGGCGGGCTTGCCTTCACCCAGGGTGCCCAGTTCCAGTCCCAGTACTTCTGCTGGTCCGGAGGTCAGTTTGCTGAGCATCTGTGGCATGTCGACCAGGCCCTGTTCGACCAGCATCAGTGACAGAGACAGCAGAGTCTCAACACCGGTCATACCCGGTTCTGTGGCCGCGAATGGTGCCTGTTTAGCGGCCAGTTCGTGAGGCTGGTGATCGGAGCAGATTGCCTGGAAACCATCGGTCAGCAGAGCCTGGCGCAGGCCTGCGCGGTCCAGTTGGCTACGCAGTGGCGGAATCAGGTGGAAGTTCGGGTTGAAGCCGCTGACGTTCTCGTCGGTCAGCAGCAGGTTCTGGATAGCGATATCGGCGGTGACATTCAGGCCGCGTTCGCGGGCTTCCATCACCATTTTTACCGAGCGCTCGCAGGACAGCTGGCCGAAGTGGGCACGGACGCCGGTCTGTTCGATCAACAGCAGGCAGCGGGCCACTTCGATGGTTTCTGCGGTTTCCGGAATACCGTTCAGACCAAGACGGGTACAGGTGGTGTCGTCGTGCATTGCACCGCCTGCCGCCAGTTCAGCATCCTGTGCCTGGAACATCACCAGCAGGTCATGGGTCGCTGAGTACTCGAGGCAGCGGGCCATAATCAGTGAGCTGGAGATTGGTTCGCGGACGTTGGTGAACGCGACACAGCCAGCCTGTTGCAGGGCGTACATCGGACTCAGCTGTTCGCCGGCCAGGCCCTGGGTCAGGGCACCCATCGGCAATACCCGGGTTTTACCGGCCTGCTGCGCGAGATCCTGAATCAGATCAACCACCGCCGTGTTATCGGCGATCGGCTTAGTGGTGGGCGGTGTGCAAAGGGTTGTAATACCACCGGCTGCTGCAGCTGCGGTTTCGCTGGCAATGTTACCTTTGCGGGTATAGCCCGGCTCTCGCAGGTTGGCGCACAGGTCGATCAGACCCGGGCTGACAATCAGACCGGTTGCATCGATAGTCTGGTCAGCGCTGAAGCCTGCAGGTGCAGCGCCGATAGCGCTGATCGTACCGTTACTGATGTAGAGATCAGCAATCTGGTCCAGTTCGTTAGCCGGATCGATAATGCGGCCGCCCTGAATTTTAATATTCATGCTGTATCCCTTATTCGCTATCAGTTTCGCTGCTGGATTGTCCGGCGTTCTGTTCGGTCATCTGACCGCTCATGGACATCGACATCACCGCCATTCGTACCGCAATACCGTTGGTAACCTGTTTCAGGATCAGGGATTTCGGCCCGTCGGCAACCGCTGTTTCGATCTCAACGCCACGGTTGATAGGACCCGGATGCATCACGATGGAATCAGGGTGGGTCAGTTTCAGTTTCTCTTCGGTCAGACCATAGAGTTTGTAGAACTCGGCTTCACTCGGTAGCAGGGCGCTCTGCATACGTTCTTTCTGCAGGCGCAGCATCATCACTACGTCGACATCTTTCAGACCCTGGTTCATATCGGTGTAGACCTTCACCCCCAGCGCTTCAATATGACGTGGCAGCAGAGTGGTTGGCGCGATCACGCGGATCTCAGCGGCACCCAGAGTACGCAGTGCGTGGATCTGAGAGCGGGCTACCCGGGAGTGCAGAATATCACCGACGATAGCGACCACCAGAGGCTCAAAACTGCCTTTGTGCTGGCGGATGGTGAGCATATCCAGCATCGCCTGAGTCGGGTGGGCGTGACGGCCGTCACCGGCGTTGATCACTGCCACATTCGGCGTTACGTTCTGGGCAATATAGTGTGCTGCACCGCTGTCTGAGTGGCGTACCACGAACATATCTGAGTGCATCGCTTCCATGGTCATCAGGGTGTCTTTCAGGGTTTCACCCTTGGATGTGGAAGAGGTTTTAATATTCAGGTTCAGCACGTCCGCAGACAGACGCTTGGCCGCCAGTTCAAAGGTGCTGGCGGTACGGGTACTGGCTTCGAAGAACAGGTTAACCACGGTTTTACCGCGCAGCAGCGGTACCTTCTTGACCTGCTGGGCACTCATATCGACGAACGAGTCCGCCGTATCGAGAATCTCGGTCAGCAGCTCGCGGCTGAGGCTCTCGGTGGTGAGAAAGTGTTTTAACTGACCGGCGCTGTTGAGCTGGATCAGATTGGGATCTTGTTGTTCAAACATGATGATGTCCGGCAGTTAATTAAAGTGAAGGCTTCTTACGGATTTCCAGCGCCAGTGGCTCGGGGCCGGTGAGTTTCACCTGCTCGTCCGCTTCCAGCTCCAGTGTGTCACCGGTGATATCTGCCTGAATCGGTAGCTCACGGCGGTTCAGGTCCAGCAGGGTGACCAGAGTGATGGATGCCGGGCGGCCGTAGTCGAACAGCTCGTTCATCGCCGCGCGAATGGTACGGCCACTCATGATGACGTCATCCACCAGAATGATATCGCGATCTTCGGTTGCGCTCGGCAGTACCGATGGCTGTACCTTCGGGTTCAGACCGGCGCGGGTGAAGTCATCCCGGTAAAAGGAGATATCCAGGGTGCCCAGTGGCGAGGTCAGACCCAGCTGCTCATGCAGCCGTTCCGCCAGCCAGACACCACCGGTGCGGATGCCGATCATCATCGGATTCTCGATCTGCCGGGCTTTGATCAGGGTGGCGAGGTCCGCCGCGATTTTTTCCAGCAGGTTATCTACTTTAATGACGCCCGATACCATAAAGGTCCTCCAGTCGGGTTGCGCTTGGAATCAGCTGGTCGGTTTCAAACCAGCTTTCCAGAATCAGCTGGGCGGCGATGCCATCCACTGAATTTTGTTTGAAGTTGCTGCTGCCGCCACGGCTAAGACTGATCTGCTTGGCTTCCCGGGTTGAGAGTCGTTCATCCATCAGATAGCAGGGCACCTTACTGCGTTCCTGCAGACGGTTGGCGAATTTGCGTGCCCGGCGGGCCATATCGCTGATAGTTCCGTCCATATTCAGGGGGATGCCGATCACCAGTGCAACCGGTTGCCACTCCTGAATCAGGGAATCAAGGACAGCCCAGTCGGGAATACCGTCACGGGCACTGATGGGTGCTAAAGGTGAAGCTGTGCAGGTGACCGTCTGGCCGGCGGCAATGCCGATCCGTGAGGTCCCGAAATCAAACCCGAGAACGGGTCCTGAGGGTAAGCTCATTCCGCAATCTTATGTTGGCTAAGCGTGTCCACTCTGGCTGGTCAGAAGATCAAGATTGACCCCCAGAATTGCTGCGGCCGCCTGCAAACGTTCAGCGGCCGGAATGGCGAATAGTATATCTGAATCTGCCGGGCAACTTAACCATACGTTGTCGCTTAATTCCTGTTCCAGCTGACCGCTGCCCCAGCCGGCGTAACCCAGAGCCACCAGATAGTTTTCCGGGCCTGCGTCGTTGGCGATGGTTTCCAGAATATCCACCGAGGTGGTGAGGGTCAGGGTGCTGTTGATATGCAGGGACGAGGCGAACTGTTGCTCCACCGGGCTGTGCAGAATAAAACCGCGGTCGTTCTGCACCGGACCGCCACTGTATACCGGGATGTCGCTGAAGTTTGCTGCATTGGCCAATTCCAGATGCTCGAACAGTTCAGAGAGCGGCATCTCCAATGGACGGTTAACGACAATGCCCATGGCGCCGTTTTCGTTGTGATCGCAGATATAGGTGACGGTATGATCAAAATTCCGGTCATCCATATGCGGCATCGAGATCAGGAAATGGCCCTGCAGTGTGCCGGGAGTATAGGGAAAGTGCTGAGACGACTGCATCTTGATACCTGCTGCGCGGTGACACTGCGCGAAGAAAATATGTCTTAAGTCTTAGTATACCTGAGCGGTTTTCTCAAACTTCCAGGTGCGGATGATTTCAAGAATATCTGTGGTTTTGCGCATCTCAACCGGGAATGGCTGGAACGGTGCCGCCAGCTGCACGATGCGTACGGCGGCGTCATCGAGAATCTTACTGCCAGAGGACTGAGTGATCAGAATCTCTTTTACGTTGCCATCCGCCTGGATCGAAACCATCATTCGCAGCTTGCCGTATAGCTTGTTACGACGGGCTTCGTCCGGATAGTTAAGGTTACCCACAGACTCGATTTTCCGGCGCCAGTTTTCCAGATAGACCGCATCATCATGGCTACGGGTCGAGGCTGAGTTGATCCGTTTAATCCGTGGCCGTTTAGCATACTCCTGCTGCTGGAATTCCAGTTGCGCTTCCAGACTGGCGATCTCAAGACTACGAGCCAGTAACGACTTCGAGCTACCCGGAGCGGGAGGCGGTGGGGCGGCTTTGCTCTGTGATTCCGGTTGTGCGGAAACCTTGCGCGGTTGCTGGCTTGTGGTTGCCAGAACCGGCTGTGTACTGGCTTTAATCTCCTGGCGGGTTTCCTGTTTTTCCGGTGCCGGTTCCGATTGCTGCACCGGTGTTGGCGTTGGCGTGCTGATCTGCGGCGGCGCTTTTGGCTGCAGTGGTGCGGTTTCTTTTATATCCCGGTCCTGAAAGTCAGCCTGCTCCCGGGTTGATGGCAGCGCTTTCTCTTCCAGCTGGCCACTGCCCTGCTGATTTTCCTGAGCGATAAAGTCCGCGTCTTCCGGCGCCTGTTCGCTCTTGTACTGAGCCAGCGTGACTTCCAGTGTCTGGGGTGGTGGCGGGCTCTGGGAGAGGGTGAAGCCAATACCCAGAATTGCTGCAGCGTGAACTGCCACCGCCAGAAACAGGGTAAAGCCGAGCCGATCGCCGGCTGATACCGCAGCGACAGCTTTACTCATGATCTGTTCCTGACGTTTGATTCACGGATGGCTGAACTCCGGTTTCAGCGATTCTGCAGTTTCTGCTCAATAACATCCATCAGCTGCATGCCGATATCCAGACCAAACTGATCATCCAGTTCGCGGATACAGGTCGGGCTGGTGACGTTCACTTCAGTCAGATAGTCGCCGATGACGTCCAGACCTGCGAACAGAATGCCCTGCGCTTTCAGGGTCGGTCCGACCTGATCAGCGATCCAGAGTTCACGGTCGGTCAGGGCGCGGCCTTCACCACGGCCACCGGCGGCCAGATTGCCGCGTACTTCGCCATTGGTCGGAATACGGGACAGGCCATAAGGGACCGGTTCGCCGTTGACCAGCAGGATACGCTTGTCACCGTCGACAATTTCCGGCAGATATTTCTGTGCCATGATTGTTTCGGTGCCCATCTTGGTCAGGGTCTCAATGATTACCCCCAGATTGACCCCCTCTTCCTGAATCCTGAAGATCGATGTGCCGCCCATGCCATCCAGCGGCTTGAAAATCACATCTTTATACTCAGCGTGGAAGTCGCGCAGCAGATCTTCACGGCGGGTCACCAGTACCGGCGGGCAGCACTGAGGGAAGTGGGTGGCAAAGATCTTCTCGTTGTAGTCACGCAGCGCCTGCGGGCGATTCACCATCAGGGTGTTACCGGAGGCCGCAGCCAGTTCCAGAAGGTGCGTGGTGTAGATAAATTCGTTGTCGAACGGTGGATCCTTACGCATCAGCACCACGTCCAGATTATCCAGTTCCTGAATCTGGTAGTCTTCGCGTTCGAACCACTTGTCCGGATTCATATCGACAGTCATCGGTGCCATCTTCGCCAGCACTTTGCCATCCCGCAGATAGACATCTTTCTGCTCCATGTACCAGATCTGCCAGCCCTTACGCTGTGCAGCCCAGAGCATTGCCAGTGAGCTGTCTTTCTTGAAACTGATGGACTCAATCGGGTCCATAATGATGCCGAGTTTAACTGTCATCTGAAAACCTTAACTACGTTCAATTGACTGGATTCTACCTGTGAGTGCCTGCGACGACTAGCCCAGATCGCCCCATAAGTACTGCAGTATCGACAGCGCTGCGACCGGAGCTGTCTCAGTACGGAACACCCGCGGGCCAAAGGCCACCGGTTTAAAGCCTGCCGCCAGTGCCTGTTCCACTTCCGCTTCACTCAGACCACCTTCAGGACCGACCAGGAGAGCGACCGATTGCGGCGTGTCGAAATCCCCCAGCGGTTGCTCGGTATGATGGTGCAGCACCAGCTTCAGGTCGGCTTCAACGGTGTTGATCCAGTCCTGCAGCGATTGTGGTGAAGCAATTTCTGGGACATCACAACGCAGGCTTTGTTCACAGGCGCTGATCGCCACCTGTTGCCAGTGCTGGCGGCGTTTGTCCTGGCGCTCGCTATTGAGCCTGACTTCGCAACGTTCGGAGAACAGCGGGGTCATTGTTGCCATGCCCAGTTCGGTGGCTTTCTGTACCGCATAGTCCATCCGCTCGCCCCGGGAGATGCTCTGACCGATGCTGATTTTCAGTGGTGAGATCCGTGCCGGTTGCGTTGCGGACAGGACCTTAGCGGTCACGCTACGCTTGGCGACTTCGGTCAGTTCGGCCAGGTATTCCAGACCGTCACCATTAAACAGCTGAATCTGTTCTCCGGCGCGCATCCGCAGGGCACGGGAAACATGCTGAGTGGTGCTGTCGCCGAGACTGATGCTGGCATCGGTGCTGAGCGGTTGCGGTTCGTAAAAGCGGGGTATTCTCATAGTCGCTATTTGCCGATAGTGATTGTGCGGTTGTGGCAGTCATTATGCCGACTTAGCGCAGATAAAAAAAAGGCAGAGCATCACACAATGAGTGTTTTTGCTCTGCCTTTCCTGTTTCCGGGTTATCCATAGTGCCCGGAATCGATTTTTTTTTACAGGCCAGCCGCTGCGCGCAGTTCGTCTGCCTTGTCGGTTTTTTCCCAGGTGAACGCTGTGAAGGTTTCGTTGCCTACAGTCATTTCGTATGGGTTGTGACCGAAGTGGCCGTAAGCGGCAGTCTGACGGTACATCGGGTGCAGCAGATCCAGCATCTTAGTGATCGCGTAAGGACGCAGATCGAAGTGGTTGCGGATCAGCTCGATGATCTTCTCATCAGCGATCTTGCCGGTACCGAAGGTGTTGATAGAAACAGAGGTAGGCTCTGCAACACCGATGGCGTAGGACACCTGGATCTCGCACTTATCAGCCAGACCCGCAGCAACCACGTTCTTAGCTACGTAACGACCTGCGTAAGCAGCAGAACGGTCAACCTTGGATGGATCCTTGCCGGAGAACGCACCGCCACCGTGACGAGCCATGCCACCGTAGGTGTCAACGATGATCTTACGGCCGGTCAGACCACAGTCGCCCACAGGGCCGCCGATAACGAAGTTACCGGTTGGGTTGATGTGGAACTTGGTGTTAGCGTCGATCCATTCAGCTGGCAGGGTGTGCTTGATGATCAGTTCCATCACCGCTTCCTGCAGGTCAGCCATGGTGACATCCGGATTGTGCTGAGTAGACAGCACAACCGCGTCGATACCCACAGGCTTACCGTTTTCGTAACGGAAAGTTACCTGGCTCTTAGCGTCCGGGCGCAGCCATGGCAGCAGGCCGGATTTACGCGCTTCAGCCTGACGCTCAACCAGACGGTGAGCATAGGTGATCGGTGCTGGCATCAGTACGTCAGTTTCGTTGCTGGCGTAGCCAAACATCAGGCCCTGGTCGCCGGCGCCCTGATCTTCAGGCTTGGCACGGTCAACGCCCTGGTTAATATCCGGAGACTGCTTACCGATGATGTTGATCACACCACAGGTTTCACCGTCGTAACCGACTTCAGAAGAGGTGTAACCGATATCGCAGATCACGCCACGTACCAGTTCTTCCAGGTCAACCCAGGCAGAGGTGGTGATCTCACCAGAAACAACAGCAACACCGGTTTTTACCAGTGTTTCACAAGCAACACGGGCGTGCTTGTCTTCGGCGATAATCGCATCCAGAACCGCATCGGAGATCTGGTCTGCAATTTTATCCGGATGACCTTCAGAGACAGACTCTGAAGTAAACAGGCTGTATTCGCTCATTTCGCGTATTCAATCCTAACTTAAGGGTATAAGGAACTGCTGCTGATGAATAACCAGAGCATAAGAATGGCGGCTATTTTAATCGTCTTACCGGGTGATTGCATGACTTCTTTCAACTAATCGATGAATTTTTCCAGTTTTTCCATGAAATGCGCTCATTTTTGGCAATTTATCGTCAATAACGTTTGAAGCTGATGGGCGGTTGCGAGAAAATAGCCGCCTATTTTTGCCGCCATTTCCGATTGTTCCAATTGCTGAGGCTCACAAGGCCGCAACAGCAGATTGAGTAACGGAACTGACGAACACTTTTTAATCTCAACTTGGGTTTCACCCCTGGAGTGAATGAATGTCCTCGCGTCGAGAACTTGCCAATGCTATTCGTGCCCTGAGTATGGACGCTGTCCAGCAGGCTAAATCCGGTCACCCTGGTGCGCCGATGGGTATGGCAGATATCGCTGAAGTACTCTGGAACGATTTTCTGAAGCACAACCCGGCTAATCCACACTGGATGGATCGTGACCGTTTCGTGCTGTCGAATGGCCACGGTTCTATGCTGATCTACAGCCTGCTGCACCTGAGCGGCTACGATCTGTCTATCGAAGACATCAAGAACTTCCGTCAACTGCACTCCAAGACTGCGGGTCACCCTGAGTACGGTTACGCACCAGGCGTTGAAACCACTACTGGTCCTCTGGGTCAGGGCATCACTAACGCAGTGGGCTTCGCGATTGCTGAGAAATCTCTGGCAGCGCAGTTCAACCGCGACGGTCACGAAATTATCGATCACCACACCTACGTATTCCTGGGCGATGGCTGCCTGATGGAAGGTATCTCCCACGAGGCTTGCTCTCTGGCAGGTACCCTGGGTTTGGGTAAACTGATCGCGTTCTACGACGACAACGGCATCTCCATCGACGGTGAAGTTGAAGGCTGGTTCACCGATGACACGCCGAAGCGTTTCGAATCTTACGGCTGGCAGGTTATTCCAGCGGTTGATGGTCACGATGCTGAGCAGATCAAAGCAGCTATCGAAGCGGCGCAGGACAACGAAGATCAGCCAACCCTGATCTGCTGCAAAACCATCATCGGTTTCGGTTCTCCGAACAAGCAGGGTAAAGAGGATTGCCACGGTGCGCCTCTGGGTGAAGAAGAGATCGCACTGGCCCGCAAAGAGCTGGGCTGGGAGCACGACTCTTTTGTTATCCCTGAAAATATCGCCTCTGAATGGAGTGCGCTGGAGTCCGGTAAAGTACTGGAAAACGAGTGGGAAGAGCGTTTCGCTGAATATAGTAAGGCTTACCCGGAAGAAGCTCGCGAGCTGATCCGTCGTTTCCAGGGCGAACTGCCAGCTGACTTCTCTGCCAATGCTGATGCGTACATCAAAGAACTGCAGGAAAAAGGCGAGACTATCGCATCCCGTAAAGCGTCCCAGAATGCTCTGAATGCATACGGCCCGATGCTGCCAGAACTGATGGGCGGCTCTGCTGACCTGGCCGGTTCCAACCTGACTCTGTGGTCCGGTGCCAAAGGCGTAGCGAAAGACGATGCTTCCGGCAACTACCTGTTCTATGGCGTTCGTGAATTCGGTATGTCTGCGATCATGAACGGTATCGCGCTGCACGGTGGTTTCATCCCTTACGGTGCAACCTTCCTGGTATTCATGGAGTACGCCCGTAATGCACTGCGTATGGCGGCCCTGATGAAGCAGCGTGCCATCCACGTTTACACGCACGACTCTATTGGTCTGGGTGAAGACGGTCCGACGCACCAGCCGATCGAACAGATCGCTAACCTGCGTCACACACCGAACATGAGCACCTGGCGTCCGGCGGATGCGGTTGAGTCCGCAGTAGCATGGAAGTGTGCTCTGGAGCGTGCTGACGGCCCGACTGCGATGATCTTCTCCCGTCAGAACCTGCCACATCAGGCACGTACTGATGAGCAACTTGCGAACATCGCCCGCGGTGGTTACATCCTGCGTGACACTGACGGTACTCCGGATGCGATCATCATCGCGACCGGTTCCGAAGTGGATCTGGCGATGCAGTCTGCTGAAGCACTGGCTGCTGAAGGTAAGCAGGTACGTGTTGTATCCATGCCTGCGACCGATCTGTTTGATAAGCAGGATGCAGAGTACCGTGAAGCGGTTCTGCCAGCAGCAGTGACCGCCCGTGTTGCTGTGGAAGCAGCGCAAGCTGACTACTGGTACAAGTACGTTGGCCTGAACGGTGCTATCGTCGGTATGACCACCTTCGGTGAATCTGCGCCAGCTGGTGAGCTGTTCAAGCTGTTCGGCTTCACCGTTGAGAACGTTGTTGAGAAAGTGAAGTCTGTTCTGTAACAGCACCTCACAAAAAAAGGCCAACCCTCTGTGTTGGCCTTTTTTGATTAAGCGGTAATCATTCGGGATAACCGCTTATCTGATAACCCCAGCTTTGATGAACTGGTTTGATGAGCTGATTTTATGAGCGAGTCGATGAGCTACAGAGTTGCCATTAACGGCTACGGCCGGATCGGACAAAGTGTACTGCGTGCTATCTATGAGAGCGGTTTTCGCGATCAGATGCAGGTGGTGGCGCTGAATGAGCTGTCTGATATTGATACCGTTACCTATCTGACCCGCTATGACACCACCCATGGGCGCTTCCCGCTGCCGGTGGATCATAACGGCCGGGAACTACTTATCAATGGCGATATGATTCAGGTCCTCAGCGAAGAAGATCCTGACTGTCTGCCCTGGGCTGAGCTGGATATCGATCTGGTACTGGAGTGCTCTGGCTCTTTCAGCGATCGTGATACCGCGATGCTGCATATAAACAGTGGCGCGAAGAAGCTGTTGTTCTCGCAGCCAGCCCATCCGGATGTCGATGCCACTATTATTTACGGCTATAACCAGCAACTGCTGGCGGCTGATCAACAGGTGGTCGCGGCGGGTTCCTGCACCACCAACTGTATTGTCCCGGTTCTGGATCTGCTGCACCGAGAGCTGAATATTATCAGCGGTGTCACCACCACTATTCACTCGGCGATGAACGATCAGCCGGTGATCGATAGCTACCATCAGACCGATCTGCGTCTGACCCGTAGCGCCATGCATTCCATTATTCCGGTGGATACCGGACTTAATACCGGTATCGAGCGTCTGCTGCCAGAACTGAAAGGTAAGTTTGAATCCCTGCACGTACGGGTACCGACCATTAATGTTTCGGTGCTGGATATCTCCCTGAATGTCGCCACTGATACCTCGGCGGCACAGGTGAATGAGATTCTGCGTCAGGCAGCGGTCGGTCCGCTTAAGGGACTTTTGGGCTATACCGAAGAGCCCCATGCTTCGGTAGACTTCAACCGCGATTCCCGCTCCGGCATTGTCGATGGCACACAGACACGGGTCAGTGGTCAGCGGATGATCAAGCTGATGTGCTGGTTCGATAATGAATGGGGCTTTGCCAACCGTATGCTGGATGTTGCGAGCAGCTGGCTGGACCGTAACTGATTTTTACACCTTACATTAGAAATCAAGAATATTAGTAATTCAGAGTAAGTAGGAAGCACTATGAGCGTACTGAAAATGACCGAACTGGATCTGAGCGGCAAGCGTGTCCTGATCCGTGAAGACCTCAACGTACCGGTTAAGGATGGCCAGGTAACCAGCGATGCCCGTATCCGTGCGTCACTGCCAACAATCAAGCACGCACTGGACGCTGGCGCGAAAGTGATGCTGATGTCTCACCTGGGTCGTCCTACTGAAGGTGAATACGATGAAGCCAGCTCTCTGGCACCGGTTGCTGCGCACCTGGGTGGCCTACTGGGTCGTGAAGTGCCGCTGATCAAGGACTGGCTGGATGGCGGTTTTGAAGTAGCCGAAGGCGATCTGGTGCTGCTGGAAAACGTACGCTTCAATGTTGGCGAAAAGAAAGACGACGAAGCACTGTCTCAAAAGATGGCTGACCTGTGTGACGTTTATGTCATGGACGCATTCGGTACCGCGCACCGCGCTCAGGCGTCGACTCACGGCGTTGCTAAATTTGCTCCGGTTGCCTGCGCAGGCCCTCTGCTGGCTGGCGAACTGGATGCGCTGGCGAAAGCACTGGATAACCCGGCTCGCCCTATGGCTGCAATCGTGGGTGGCTCTAAAGTATCCACCAAGCTGACCGTTCTGGAATCTCTGTCTGATAAAGTTGATCAGCTGATCGTTGGTGGCGGTATTGCCAACACCTTCCTGGCCGCTGCGGGTAAGCCTGTAGGTAAGTCCCTGTGCGAACATGATCTGATCGACACTGCAAAAGCGCTGATGGAGAAGGTAAACATCCCTCTGCCAGTGGATGTCGTGGTTGCCACTGAGTTTGCTGAATCTGCGATCGCTATCGTGAAGTCCGTGGATGATGTTGCTGAAGACGATATGATTCTGGATATCGGTCCTCAGTCAGCTGCGAATCTGGCAGGTCTGCTGAAAGAAGCCGGTACCATTATCTGGAACGGCCCTGTGGGCGTATTTGAATTCGATCAGTTCGGTGAAGGCACCAAGGCCCTGTCTCTGGCAATTGCCGAAAACCAGGGTTTCTCTATTGCTGGCGGTGGTGACACCCTGGCAGCTGTGGACAAGTACGATATCGCTGAGCAGGTGTCTTACATCTCTACCGGCGGTGGTGCATTCCTTGAGTTCGTGGAAGGTAAGGTGCTGCCAGCGGTAGCAATGCTGGAATCCCGTGCTTAATTTGTGAAGCGCATAAAAAAAACCGGGCATTGCCCGGTTTTTTTGTGTCTGTGCCCAGCTCAACTGACTGAGGCCTGGTAGATCGATTCAATAGTCAGATCGATCGTTGTGGTGAACTCGTCGTCGCTCTGCTGTGCCGACAGACCTTCTGTCAGAGCGCGGGAGAAGCTTGCGATCATGCCTTTGTTTTCGACAAGACGGCGGTTGGATTCGTCGCGGCTGTAGCCACCGGACAGCGCTACTACTTTGATCACCTGTGGGTGTCTGATGCACTCGGCATAGAAGTTTGCCTGCTCTGGCAGAGTAAGCTTGAGCATAACCAGTTGATCTGCCGCTAACTCATTAAGTTGTGCCAGCAGTTCTGCCTTCAATAGTGCTTCAGCGTCGGTTTTATCCGGGCAGTGAATATCCACTTCCGGCTCGATAATCGGTACCAGACCTGCGGCAATAATCTGCTTGCCCACTTCAAACTGCTGGGCCACCACTGCTTTGATACCTTCAGAATTAGCCTGCTTGATCACAGAGCGCATTTTAGTGCCGAAGACATCCTGATCATTGGCTTTAGCCAGCAGGCTGTCCAGCTCCGGCATAGGCTTCATCAGCTGTACGCCATTGGCTTCATCAGCCAGACCTTTATCAACCTTCAGAAAAGGTACCACTTGCTTGTTCTGCCACAGAAAGTGGGATGAGGTTTTGCCTTCGATCTCACGATCCAGGGTGTTTTCGAACAGAATAGCCCCCAGTACCCGCTCACCGGTAAAAGCACTGTTGGTGATGATCCGGGTACGCATCTCATGTACTTTAGCGAACATCGCTTCCTCGCCGGAGTATTCGGAAGGTTCTACGCCATACAGGCTCAGTGCTTTGGGGGTGCTGCCACCGCTCTGATCCAGAGCGGCAATAAAACCGGTCTGATTCTTTACCTTTTCCAGCATTGCCTGCTGCGACTGTGATGCCATTCTGATTACTCCTGTCATTATTCCGTGTCTTTCTGGTGCGGCATTTCCTGATGTCACTTCCCTAGCTTTGCAGCCGTAGAAACACCCTTTTAAATTGGCCGTAATTTGTAAGCTTTTTCAGAAAAAAATGCAATTAATAATTATTCTCAATAGCGTTGCGAAAGACAGATTATTTTTCATCATAAAAAGCCGGTTTGCCGACTTTTTTACGAGGTTACGGGGCTGATTCTTGCTGTCCGGATGGTACAATAGCGCATCACTTAACGAGTCAATTCAAGGTAATCTCATGGCACTGATCTCCATGCGTCAGCTGCTGGATCACGCAGCAGAGAACAACTACGGTATCCCGGCGTTTAACGTCAATAACCTGGAACAGATGCGCGCCATCATGGAAGCGGCCAACAAGACCAACTCTCCGGTCATTGTTCAGGCTTCTGCAGGTGCACGTAAGTACGCGGGTTCCAACTTCCTGCGTCATATGATTCTGGCGGCGATTGCCGAATTCCCACACATTCCTGTATGTATGCATCAGGACCACGGTACCTCTCCGGCGATCTGTCAGCGTTCTATCGCGATGGGTTTCTCCTCCGTGATGATGGATGGTTCCCTGATGGCTGACGGTAAAACCCCGTCCAGCTACGAGTACAACGTTGATGTAACCCGTCGTACCGTAGAGATGGCGCACGCGTGCGGGGTTTCTGTAGAAGGTGAGCTGGGTTGCCTGGGTTCTCTGGAAACCGGTCAGGCTGGCGAAGAAGATGGTGTTGGCGCAGAAGGTACTCTGTCCCACGATCAGATGCTGACCGATCCGGAAGAAGCGAAAGACTTTGTTGCTAAAACCAATGTCGACGCCCTGGCGATCGCGTGTGGTACCTCTCACGGTGCCTACAAGTTCACCCGTCCGCCAACCGGTGACATCCTGGCGATTGACCGCATCAAAGCGATCCACGAAAGCATCCCGAACACTCACCTGGTAATGCACGGTTCCTCTTCTGTACCACAGGAGTGGCTGGCAGTGATCAACGAGTTCGGCGGTGAGATCCCTGAAACATACGGTGTGCCGGTTGAGCAGATCGTTGAAGGTATTAAGCACGGTGTACGTAAGGTCAACATCGATACTGACCTGCGTCTGGCGTCTACCGGTGCGGTACGTCGCTTCCTGGCGGAAAACCCATCCGAGTTCGACCCACGTAAATTCCTGAAAGTAACCATGGATGCGATGAGCGAGATCGTAACCGACCGCTACGAAGCATTCGGTGCTGCCGGTCAGGCGGATAAGATAGTACCGATCTCTCTGGAAGATATGGCGGATAAATACGGCCTGTAAGCTTCTCCAGATAATACTAAAGCGCCTTAGGGCGCTTTTTTATTGTCTGGAGAACAGGCCGTACAGTGGCTAGAACGGCAAGCGAAGCTTGCCTTGCTCGTGGCTAGACGGAATGTAAACATTCCTTGCTCGAAAAAGCGTGATTAGTGGCTGGAACGGTAAGCAGAGCTTACCTTGCTTGTGGCGAGTAGCGGGAAAAAGCGAAAAGCCGATGTGAGTTATTTCCGGGCAATGATGTTGTTTTGTTGTGGGAGCGGTGCCCTCGCTGCGATTGGATTTCTATTTGTCTGTTAATCGTCGCGAGGGCGAGCCTTCTACAGGAATCAGTAGCTCGTAGGGTGCAATAGCGTGAGCGTATTGCACCGAGAATATAAATGAATGGTGCGTTATAACGCACCCTACAGCGCTAGCGGCTTGCTTATTCCTGATTTGATGCGAATTAAAATTGTCTTTTAGAAAGAAGGCTCTTCTAGCTACCAGCAAGTCGCGTAGCGACGTTCGAGCGAGGCGGGCTTTAGCCCGCCGGTCTAGCCACTGCTAGCTAGCGCTACCGCGGCTAAACTTCTTCCTCCTCAATCACTTCAACTTCCGCCTCTGCCAGACGCAACCATTCCCTCATGCTAGCTAGCGCCAGCATTCTTTCACAGTAAGCCTGTAGGCGCTCCGGCAACTCCACTCCGTACCGGGTAAACCGGAATACCACTGGCGCGTAGAAGGCGTCGGCGATACTGAAGTCGCCGTAGAGGAACTGATCTGAGTCGCTTTTTTCCAGCGCTTCGGTCCAGAGTTGGCAGATGCGGTGAATATCTTTCTGGACGGCTTCTGAGATTTCGAAGTTGTCGATAAAGCGGCGGCAGTTCATGGGCACTTCGTGCGCAGGTCGTTAAAGCCTGAGTGCATTTCGGCGCAGCTGCTGCGGGCGTGGGCGCGCAGGGCGGGATCGGCGGGCCAGCCTTTCATATCCAGATACTGTTCGTTGATGTACTCGGCGATGGCCAGTGAGTCCCAGATGATCAGATCGTTATCCTGCAGTACCGGTACCCGGCCTGCCGGGTTGATGGCCAGAATCTGCTTTCTGAAATCCTCTTTGTAGAGAGCGATGCGCTGGGTGTCGAACTCAATGCCGAACTGTTCCAGCAGTAGCCAGGCTCGTAACGACCAGCTTGAGTAGTTATGATTTCCTATGACCAGTTTCATTGTGCTTCCTTTTTGTCGATCAGATTTGCTGATAGTGTGTCTGTCTTCGCCGAGGCAAACCAACGAATTAATCTGATAACAGGTATCAATCGCTCTTATGCTGGATCATGAACTTCTGAGAACCTTTGTCGCTGTGGTGGATACCGGCAGCTTTACCCGGGCGGCGGCGCAGGTGTTCCGTACCCAGTCGGCGGTGAGTATGCAGATGAAGCGGCTCGAAGAGCAGCTGGAGAAGTCGCTCTTTATCAAGGATAAGCGGGAGCTTCAGCTGACTGAGGATGGTCACAAATTGATCGTTTATGCCCGCCGGATTCTGCGTCTGCATGATGAAGCTCTGGGAGTGTTATCCACAGGTACCGATAGTCGCCCATTACTGCTCGGTTGCCCGGATGACTATGTCACCGGAGTGCTGCCCACTCTGCTGGAGCAGATCCGCGAGCGTCTCCCTGAACTGCAGGTCCAGGTGCGTACTGGTACTTCGGGGCAACTGCGCCAATTGATGGATGATGGCCAATTGGATATCTCGGTACTGACCCGCAGGCCGGACAAGGAGGAGGGGTATTTCCTGCTGCAGGATAAAGGGGTCTGGATCGCACCGGATGCGGCCTATATCGACCAGCAATCGCCTTTGCCGTTAGCGCTGGTGGAACCTGACTGTAAGTTCCACTCGACTGTCGTTGATGGACTAACCAAGCAGGGTAAGGCATTCAATGTGATCTGTGTATCCGGTCACTGTGGATTACTGATCGAGATGGTGCGCCGGGGTGAAGCGGTGACTATGCTATCCGCCTGCGGTGTACCTGATGATCTCTACCGAATTCCTGCCTCTGCCGGACTGCCGGAAGCTCCAACGGTAGAAATTGTGCTGCAGAACGCTGCCCAGCCGCACCCGGAGATGAGAACGGATCGGTTGGCGGAGATATCGGAGCAAGCCTCGGATAAATTAGTGGCGAGACCGGCGGACTGAAGTCCGCCTTGCGAGAACGTCGCTGCGCGACTTGCTGGTAGCTAGTAAGAGCACAAGCCATCAGTCCTTCCTTACTCCTGAAAATGTAGGGTTTAATTTCTGTATCAGAGAAGAAGGCTCTGCCAGAGAATTGGACTCCCCTCGCCCTAATATCAGCAGCGAGGTATGCTGAATTCGACCAAAAATTAGCTGGGAGTCCAATACATGAACAATACCATTGTCGGCGTCGATCTGGCCAAAAAAGTGATTCAAGTGTGCGTTGTTAAACGCCATAAAGTCTTACTTAATGAAGCGATGAGCGCTTCAGAATTCAGTCTGTGGCTGGCAACCCAAAGCTCTGTGGTTATCGTTTTTGAAGCCTGTTCTATGTCGAATTACTGGAAGCAGAAGGCTCAGGAACACGGTCACATCGCACGACTGATCTCTACTCGCCTGGTTGCAGCGGTTCGCCAGCAGCAGAAAACTGATAAAAATGATGCACTGGCGATTGCGCAGGCTGCACAGTTACCTGAGGTGCAGTTCATCTCCGGTAAAACCTTTGAACAGCAGGAATTACAAACCATTCTGCGCATGCGAGAGCTGGGCGTTAAACAAAAAGTGGCTCTGGGTAATCAGATCAGAGCACTACTCGCTGAATTTAATATTACTGCATCTCCGGCTCAGGCAGGTCTGAGCAGAGCGGTTCAGGACACACTGGAAACGGCAGACAACGGCTTCAGCATGATCTTCAGGGAGGCCTTGCATCTGACCTGGCAAGCCTATCTGGCAATCATTGAACGTATTCAGCACTATGATCAGCAGCTGACTAAGGTCATCAAGCAGCATCCGGACTGTCAACGTCTGATGGCGCTGGAAGGGGTATCGGTGATCAATGCGATTAATCTTTTCAACCTCCTGAAGCTGGGGGACGACGTGAGTTTCAGGAGTGGTCGGGAAGCGGCGGCCTGTGTTGGTCTAACGCCAATACAGCACTCCAGCGGTGGTAAGGCCGTGCTGGGTAGCATAGGTAAACATATCCGTAACCAATTGGTGCGAAGTCAGCTCATCAGCGGCGCGATGGCCGTGGTGGGGGCACTGAGCCGACGATCCGCTAAATCCCAGAAAGAAGTCTGGCTGAAACATCTGATCGAGCGGCGGGGTAAACGCTGCGCCGCCGTGGCTTTAGCCAATAAAACAGTACGTACCGCCTTTGCTTTATTGCGGGATGGCAGCGAGTATCAGGCTCAGGCAGTCACCGCCTGAACCTTTAGGCAATGAAAAGCGCTTGATACAGATGCAGTCTTAATCAGTTAGTGGCTAAGAGCTCAGCGCTCGCTTTCGAGAGATGATAAGACTGTTCGCGCAAATCTCAGTGAGCCGGGGATCGCGTCCCCATAGTGAGCTCGGACATAAGCTTGCGTTTTTTCTGTTAAAGGGCGATTCATTGTTGACAGAGGGGAGTCCACATAAGCCACTAGCAAGCATTGCTTCGCAATGCGGTCGAGCTAGGCGAGCTTTGCTCGCCGTTCTAGCTACTGGTCGTGCTTTTTCGACCTGCCACGTCTTTTCATTCTTGTATCGCATGCTTGATATACGCGCGACAAATATTCCGGGTCAGGTTCATCAGTAAGATAAACGCTTGCTCGCCGTCTACTTCAGGGAGGGAGGCAAACAGGGGATTGCTGATATAGAGCACGACTGAACCGGTGGAGGGTGTCACATCACCGATTACCGGGTTCATAGAGAGCATACTGATAAACCCCACGCATTCACCGGGTCTGAGAACGTTGACGATACGGTTCTGCAGTTGTGGACCGCAGTAGAGGGTGCTTTCACCGGCGATCTGGACATAAAACCCTTTCGGCGGCTGACCGCTTTCGAACAGCAGGTCACCGGATTCGCAGCGATAGATCTCGCAATGATCAAGAATATGATCGATACAATCCCGCCTCAGAGCACCAAATACGGATAGCTCCCGCAGCATATCGATTGTGTAATCCTGATCAAATTCAGCTCGGCTCAGACGTACCATGACAGAGGCCTCTACATACACGTTTTTAGTGTAGTAAAGGGATCAGGGGAGTGCAGATGTATTGAACGGCAAGCGCAACTTGCCTCGCTGGACCGCATTGCAGAGCAATGCTTGCGAGTGGCTGGACGGAATGCAGGCATTCCTTGCTGGAAAGAGCCGTCATTACTCCTGAGAAAATAGTCCGTTAATTGTGTGATCAGTGAAGAAGGCTCCTCTGGCTACTCGCTACTAGCAAGGTAAGCTTCGTTTGCCGGTCTCGCCACTCATTGTGCAAACCCTTCGGTTTGCACAATGTTCCCCCGACCATTCCCCCACGCATTACTCACATAACTCATAATCGCTGCCAATTTGTCCTCGGTGAGGGCGTTGCCAAAGGCAGGCATGGTGCCACGGCCATTGCGGACAGTGTCGATAGCCTGCTGCAGATTGTCGGTCAGTAGATGGTTGCCCTTTAACGGCGGGGCTCCAATGGTGAGCTGGCCTTCGCCGCTGGCGAGGTGGCAGCCCGCACAGGTGGCTTTGTAAAGATTCTGACCTTTGCTGAGTTGCTTCAGTTCTGTTTCGGTCCATTGCTTGTCCGGGGTATTCCACTGCTCGGCTAAGGTCTGTGGATCATTATCGGAGCCACCGAAGCAGCCGCTGAGTAATACGCTCAGAGAGATGAGTAGAGTGGCTATGTGGCGCATGATGATCCCCGGAAATTTTTAAAAAAAGCCAGTGCCTTACAAACGCTAAGAGTATCAGGAATGGATTCAGTTCCGGGAAAAAGATGCGCTGCACCCGCGGGTGCGGGGCAGGCATAAATGTGGGTGACAAGCAGGTATCACCACACAGGCTGATCGGTGTGTTTGACTTATTCGTAGGTTCCTTAGTCAAGGATCTCAGGCTTTATCGGCTCGGTGCTTAGAATGTGCTCACGGTAGTACTCGGGGATCGCCGCTTTAGCATTCTTGTTGTAATCCACGCAGACCACCACGGCATCACCTTCGGCGGCGACCGCTTCATGCTCCAGGCTGTAGACCAGATGCTCCATACTGAAGCGATCCTCTTCCAGCCGGGTAATGCGGGTGGCGCTGATAATATTGCCGGGATAAGTCAGCGGTATACGGTAGCGGATGCGGCTATCTCGCAGGATCGGGCCGATACCGGTTTCTTTCATCACGCTTTCGTAATTCAGCTGACTGAAATAGGCCATCCGGGCGCTTTCAAACCAGCGCAGGTAGACCAGGTTATTCACATGCTGAAAAGAGTCCATCTCGCCCCAGGCGATCGGGACTTCCAGTTGTACAGGGAAGCGTTCCAGTATTTCTCGCGACATTCTTTCACCCAAAACTCTGATAAATAAACATACGTTGTCAGACCAATGATGTTATTAAGACGGATCTACTTGAATAAGTGAAATCTTTAATTATTATTTTTACTATAAATATAATTTATTCTTCATGGGGTGCGGTTGATGGAAATTCGTCAGATTCGTTACTTTCTTGCGGTGCAGGAAACCGGCAGTTTTACTAAAGCGGCGGAGAAGATGTTTGTGACGCAACCGGCTCTGTCGGCGGCAGTCAAAACGCTGGAAGAGGAGCTGGGAGTCGAACTGTTACGGCGTAGCCATAAGCGGGTCACCCTGACGCCTTCAGGTGTGCGCTTCCGGGACCGGGCGTTTGCCATACTGGCGGAGTGCAGCGCCGCGCGTAAAGAGCTGATGGATGAAAAAGACCGGCGACAGATCCGTATAGGAGTGCTGGACACCCTGAATACGCCACCGGTGAATCAGCTGCTGCATGAATTTCACACGACCTATCCGGATATTCAGGTGCATCTGCACAGCGGCAGTAAGGATGAACTGGCCAACAAGCTGGGCCAGAACAAGGTGGATATGCTGCTGACTTCACTGCTTGATGAGCTGCAGGGCGATAACCAGATACCACTGTATCAGGAGCGTTTTCATCTACTGCTGTCGACTCAGCATGAACTGGCCAATCGCAACAGTGTGAGGCTGGCGGACCTGCACGGTTTGCCCTTTGTGCTGCGTAAAAACTGTGAAGTGCTCAACGAGGGCAAGCGGATGTTTCTGACCGAGCAGGCCCAGCCGCATATTACTTGCCGTACCGATAATGATTCCTGGTCGCTGACCATGGTGCGCAATAATCTGGCGGCGGCGATTATGGCGGAAACAATCAGTGAGCCGGGTACAGTCAGTATTCCGATTGTGGATTTTGGTCTGGTCAGAACCGTGGGCTGCCTGTGGCGTGACCACTGTGATCAGGAAACGGTGTCGATCTTCACTGCGTTTGCGGCGCAGGACAGCTGGCGGGGACTGTCGCAGCTTGGTTGAAGGAAGGTCTCGTTCAGCGAGGCGGGAGAGAGTCGATCCGGTCCAACCGGATCTCTAATCGCATACCTTGATCATCTTCAGCGATCAGGTACTCCTGATGGTCACTGATTTTAATATCAAGATAGCGCAGCAGGGCTGACTGCTGCGCATCCTGATCATCCCGCCATACCACCTTGCCGGTGCTGCGATGCATGCAGGCGATCTCATACAGGTCATGAACTTCGCACTGAATCGGGATGTATTTTTCCATTCTGAATCTCTTTTAAGGCTTATTGCAGCATATGCTCATAGCGCTTATCGGTCAGGGTTTTCATGAAGGCAACCAGAGCGTCGATCCGTTGATCATTCAGTGCAGGACCCGTTTCCAGCTCTTTCATATCCAGCGTCTGTGGCACTTCCGGCGCAGCCCATTGTTCGCCGGTTTCTGGATTGATCTGACGTTTAGCGCTACGGCTGTTGTACTTATTGTAGAACAGTACCACGGTGCGCAGGTCCTGGAAGACACCGTTGTGCATATAAGGGCCGGTGATTGCGACATTGCGCAGCGTCGGGGTTTTGAATTTACCGTCCTGAGCGGGATCATTCACCGCCGGATTGTCCAGCAGACCGTGATCGATATGGTCCGCAGCCACGCCGTTCACTGCACGCACGGCGGTGTTCACAGGTACGCCAATATTGCGGTACTCGTAGTTACTGAAGGTTTCCTGCTCCGCCCCTGGATTCGGTTTCAGTTGGTGGCACAAATTGCAGTTAGTGAACTGCTGGGAGAAAAACAGGGTACGGCCCAGTTCCTCTGCGGCGGTCAGCTCAGCTTCTCCTTTCAGGAAGCGGTCATACTTTGAATCAAACGGCGCGAACAGTTCGGTGCGTTCAAATGCGGCAATACTGTCTGCCATGGCGCCGTAAGCCTTGTCGTGGTCAGCAAAGATGTCATTACCGTACAGGGCTGTGAAGTTATCCACATAGATCGGATTTTCCTGCAGACGGCTAACCGCCATCGCTTTGGATGTTAAACCCATTTCGATCGGATTGGTCGGTGGACCGCCTGCCTGGCCAGCCAGATCATTCTCTCGACCGTCGTGGAACTGGCCACCCTTATAGATACCGTTGTTACCCAGCTGAAAGTCCGGGCTGAACATGGCGTATGCGGCACTCGGAGCATGGCGATCGCCCAGTGATTTACCATCATCGCCCAGAGAGACTGCGCCTTTGACGCCGTTATCCCGGGGGTCGGCAAAACCCGCTTCCGGGGCATGGCAGGTGGCACAACTCTGGGTACGGTTAGCGGACAGGTTGGTATCGAAATAGAGGGCCTGGCCCAGTTCCACTTTGGTCAGATTGGTTTGGTGCGGAGCGGTCTGCTCAGTACTGCAACCAGCGATTAGCAGGCCGGTAATAACAAAGCTAAGAGATATATATTTCATTTGTAAATGGGAATGGTTATCTATTTTGTTCGCAATACTATCACAGGTGGATGGCAATGGGCTTGCCAACGAACTGACAGATGATCTGGATCTATTTTTTGGCTGTGATTTCTGCTCCCCTGGCCGATACGACTACAATAGCCTGAGCAGGTGAGGGAATGCCTTTTGGCCGGAGGAGCAGACCATGGCGACGGAATCGATAATTGTACTGTTGGTTGAACTGGACCCGGAAACGCGTACGGGTCTGCTGGAGGCTCTGGCGGAGCATCCGGTAGAGACTCTGATCGCGAACGATACTGAGCATGCGCTGCAGCAGGTCAGTGAGAATGAGGTTCAGATTGTGGTGCTGGATCAGCGTCAGGATGAAGCCGGAGCACTTGCCAGGTTACAGCTATTACAACAGCAGCAACCCGGCATCGAGGGATTTCTGCTGACGGTCG
The DNA here is from genome assembly GCA_963669425.2 of uncultured Amphritea sp. Taxonomy (GTDB): domain Bacteria; phylum Pseudomonadota; class Gammaproteobacteria; order Pseudomonadales; family Balneatricaceae; genus Amphritea. The sequence continues at coordinate 745,714 of CAXXNC010000001.1, read as the reverse complement.
ATTGCCAGTACGAGCCCGAGGGCAAAGTGGCGGCGGATGGTCTGGTTCATCACTATATTGAGTATCCATCGGATCAGCAGATTCTCGGTTACAGACTGCGTCAGGCGCTGCGAGTGGCGCGGCTGAAGCAGGAATTACAGGATGTGCGCAGTGACCTTCACCACGATCTGGATACCCAGCGAAATCAGTTTGTGCGGCAGCAGAAGCGTCTGATCAGCCGGGTGCAGAGCAGCGAAGCCCAGGCGCACTTATCCAGCAAGCAATTACAGGAAACCAGCCAGATTCTGGCGGATGGTTACCGGCAGATGGTGCGTATGCTGTCCAACATTGCACTGCGACGTATGGGGCGTAAAGCCAGTGGGCAGAATCAGCAACTGAACCAGTTGGCGTCGCGGCTGGCAGAGAAATGTCAGCTCAGCGACACTGATCAGAAGCATCTGGTGATGGCCTGGATGCTGCGTAATGTTGGTAAGCTCAGTTTCAATGACCACCTGTTGGTGACCCCTTATCTGAGTCTCAGCCCGCAGGATCAGCGGGAATATCACCGGCATCCGGATAATGCCTATGCCGTGATGGCGATCGTAAGGCCGCTGGACCGGGCGGCAACACTGGTGCGACAGCATAAAGAATACCTGGATGGCAGCGGTTACCCGCTGGGATTAGAGGCGCTGCAGATTGACCGTGCGGCGCAGGTGCTGACGGTGCTCAATGACTATACCGAGCTGACCGTAGGACACTATTCCGACCGGGCCCTGAGCACCACTGAGGCACTCGAGTATCTGCGTAATAAGGCTGCAGAACGGTATAACCAGGATATCGTCAACGGTCTGGAGCAGGCACTGGAGGAGTTGGCGCCGGTGACCGACCTGTATCAGGATCAGCTACTGAACAGTATCGATCTGCGTCCGGGAATGGTACTGACCCGGGATCTGATCAGCAGTGACGGGATATTGCTGCTGGGCAATGGTGAGGTACTGGATCAGGAGACGATTGACCGGATCCGGGATCTGGAATTCAACCTGTCAGAGTTTTTCCATCTGTATGTGGAGAATCGCTGATCAGGCCAGTTTACCGTCCAGTTCCAATGTGTTTTCTGCCGTTGCTAGTGGTTCTGAGATCACTTCCATGGATGGCCAGTGGATCAGTTGCAGTGCGCCGCTGTCGGTTTCTACCAGCGTGGTACAGTGCTCTACCCAGTCGCCATCGTTGCAGTACAGAATCCCCTTCATATGACTGAAACCCGCCTGATGGATATGACCACCGATATAGCCATCCAGAGACTGGCGGCTGGCTTCGGTACAGGCCGCTTCCTGAAAACGGGTGATATAACGCTGGGCTGAGCCGAAACGCTGTTTGATCATTGCCGCCAGTGAGCGATAGGGCATCCGCAGCCAGGAGCGCAGTTTGTTATAGCGGCGGTTGAGCCACAGCAGAATCTGATGGCCATGGTCGCCCAGCGCCAGCAGCATCGGGTGTATCTTAACGTGACCGTCGAACTCATCGCCGTGGGATACCAGAAAACGGCGACCGTCGCGGGTTTTATGGATCGCTTTGCGGCGAATCTGCAGCTGACCCAGCTTCAGGCCGCGCAGTTTGCGCATTGGTGCGTCGTGGTTACCCGGAATGTAGATGATTTCACAGCCCTCTTTAGCCATCTGCCAGAACTGTCCGATCAGCAGTTGCTGATCCTGCGGCAGCACCGCCTTTTTGCGCATCGCTGCCAGATCGATGATATCCCCCACCAGGTAGAGCTTTTGCGGGGCCAGCTTACGCAGAGCATCACTCAGCAGGGCGGCCTGACAGTCCGGCGTACCAAGGTGCAGATCGGAAATGAAAACGGTGTGGATATTCTGCATGGGGCATTCTTGCTCAAGGGATATGTTTGCTTTGTCTGATCAATTGGCATCAGTATCCCTTGTGAAAATGACAGGGGCTTTTACACTTGATGAACAGATGATGACAGGTGACAGGATGCAAACAGAACAGTGGCTGACGGAGGCGAACCGGTTATTCACAGGGCCAAGACCAGAGCACTTTACCAACTACCAGCACTGTGAAGAGTGTGCCGAGCATGATCAGACACTCAGAGATCATGATCTGCATAGCCTGACAATGGAACAGCTGGGTAATCCGGGCTGGGATCCGGTTTGCTTCTGTACCCTTGAGGCTAAACTTTACCTGATGCCAGCGTTGGTCCGTCTGACTCTGGAAACCATCGAAGGCGAGGCTTATATCGATCAGTTCCTGTTCCACCTGGCGTGGGATGGTGCAGATAATGAACTGGTGAAACACTGTTCATCGGAACAGCGAGAATTTATCTGCCGCCTGCTCTCATTCCTGCTGGAGAATTACACCGAGCAGGTTGATCAGGGTTTCTGTGGTGATGAACTGTTGTCGGTTTATGAAATCTGGCAGCCGGATTAAAATGGCAGCATGACTTCTACCCAATCTAATCGAGAATCCAATCGGGACAGGCTGGCGCAGCTTGATACCTTTCTCAGTAATACCCGTTCGCTCTGGCAGCCCCAGCCGTTTAAACAGGCGCGTCCAGCCTGGTGTGATCTTTATTCACAGCTGACAGAAGCTTTGCTGACGTTGGATGATGATCAGTTGCAGTTCTACAGCGACAGCCCGGAAAGCTTTCTGCCCTGGCTGGTGGAACAGCTACCGGAACTGACACCTTTGCTGAGCTGGCATGAGCTGCCGGTGAAACAGACCAGCGCTATTGAGCTGCCCGGAAATCGCTTCTTCGATGGTATGGGCGGGCGTAAGCGATCTCAGATTGAAGCCTTTACCCGTCACTCAGGCCAGATTGATCACTCTGTGGTCGAGTGGTGTGGCGGTAAAGGCCATCTGGGGCGCTTGCTGGGACGTAGCTGGCATAAACCGGTAACCACACTGGAGTGGGATGCAGTACTGTGTGAAGCCGGTTGTGTTGCTGCTGAGAAGGCGGGCATCGATCAGGTATTCCATGTGACGGACGTTCTGCAGCCCGATCTGCCGGTGGTGCTGACCCATCAGCACGCGGTGGCGTTGCATGCCTGCGGTGAACTTCATCGCACTCTGGTGCGTCATAGCATTAAGCAGACCGCAGCGGCGCTGGATATCGTGCCCTGCTGTTATGGTCTGGGGTGTGATGACATCTATCAGCCGTTTACCGAGGGCCTGTCGCTACAGTTGCAGAAAGACGATATGCGACTGGCGGTCACAGAGACGGTTACCGCCGGACAGCGGGAAGTGGTTCAGCGTAATAAAGAGATGGCCTGGAAACTGGGTTATATCGAACTGCGTAAGCAGCAGGCCGGCGAAACTGGTTATCGCAATATCAAACCAATCCGCAAATTCTGGTTGCAGCAGTCGTTCCGCGAATTCTGTCAGCAACTGGCTCAGCGTGAGGGGTTAATGCTGACGGATGATGTTGATTGGGATCGATTTGAGCAGTCTGGCTGGCAGCGTCAGGGTGAAGTGATGCGCCTGTTACTGCTACGGCACAGCTTCCGCCGTCCGCTGGAGCTGTGGCTGGTACTGGATATGGTTTGTGCTCTTGAAGCAGCGGGTTATCAGGTTGAGTACGGCACCTTCTGTGAGCGGCAGATGACCCCGCGCAATATTATGATCTCAGCTCGTAAGCCGTGATGCTAAGAGGTAGTTGGAGATGGAAACCGATCAGCAACTGATAGCCCGGGTCAAAGCCTGCACCCTGTGCGAACCCTATCTGGAAGATGGTGTCCGTCCGGTGTTTCAACTGGACTCCCGTGCCCGGATTCTGGTGGCCGCTCAGGCACCGGGTCGCCGGGTGCACGAAACAGGCATTCCCTTTAACGATCCCAGCGGTGACCGGTTACGGGACTGGTTGGGCGTTGACCGGGAAACCTTCTATGATCCGACCCAACTGGCAATTCTGCCAATGGGTTTCTGCTATCCTGGCACCGGTAAATCCGGTGACCTGCCACCGCGCAAAGAGTGCGCCCCGCAATGGCGTCAGCAACTGCTCGATCAGTTGCCGGATCTGGAACTGATTCTGGTGATCGGCCAGTATGCTCAGGCCTGGCATCTGAAAGAGAAAGGTTCAGTGACTCAGATTGTGAGTAATTGGCGGGAGTACGCGCAGGATGATAAGCACCCAATGATCTTCCCCATGCCGCACCCTAGCCCACGGAATAATATCTGGTTGCGGAGGAATCCGTGGTTTGAGGAAGAGTTAGTACCGGAGTTGCAGCAGCAGGTGCAAAAGGTCTTATCTGGCTGATTAGGTTTTCAGGTTACTTGTGGGAGGGGCGCCCTCGCCGCGATAGATCTGCTAATGTGTAGGGGGCGCATCCTGCGGCGATTCTTTTTTATCGCAGTAATCCGTGGCATTGTGTTCCGCTCTAGCTGAGCGGGTTAAGACTCAAAAGCCTTAGCTGAGCGGGTTAAGAGTGGGCTTTTGTTTGGTCAAAAGCCTTAACAATCCAAAGACCACCCCGCTGTTTGGTCGGCAAGCCGACTACTCTGTGCGCTGATCTTTTGGGCCAAACTCGGCAAAGAACGCCTCAGAGTGTCCCCCACTGATCCATCCAAAAGATCAGTGCTCGGCCGCACAGAGGGGAAGTGAGTCTGTGCAAATTTTGACCCTGCTGCCGCTACGGAAGGGGCTAATTATTAAGGATTATCTCAAATGGATATGAAGTTGCTTCTGGGAGTTCTCCCGTTTATAGGCGTTGTTATTGGCGCAGTGCTGCAATACTTTTTCACTAAGCATATTGAAGCTCAGCGACATTCAAGAGAGCTAAAATCTAAGGCGTATATGGATTATCTAAAGAGCGTCGCCGAGCATGCTCAGCGTCTTTATGAAGTGGGTACTTTAGAGCATAAGGGGTTATTTGTTAGGACTGCAGATGCAAAGTGTAGGATATGCCTTTATGGATCGAAAGAGGCTATTTCTGCGTTTTCAAAATTTGAGGAGCTTGGAGCTTCTATGAATTCTGAGGAGCAAATTTCAGCATTTACGGAAATGGTATCAATAATGCGTTCTGATTCGGGTAGTCCTGATACTGAGAATAGTAGAGAATTACAGAATGTAATTATTGGTGTGCGTAGATGATTGATCTTACTAAGGTTTAATAAAAAAACGGCCTTTTAAAAGGCCGTTTTTTTATCCGCTTTTTCTAGCTACCAGCAAGCGGCTTTGCCGCGTCTCGCCACTAGTCACTGAAAAATATGCCGAGTTGCTAGTGCAACTCGTCATATTTTTTCTGTATCGCCATCAGCGCCGGCTGGGCTTCCAGTGGAGCATAGGCGATTGCCTGGTCAAACAGTTCTTTGTTCTCTTCAGAGAGACGCTCCTCTTCATCCATAGCAGAGAGTTTCTGCATCGCTTCAATAAACTTCGGGTGTTGTTTCTTTGCAGGTTTCATAGGAACTACCTCCTTAAAGTTTGCAGTCAGACTGCGGCTCACAATGAGCTTATGTGCGATAGATGGTTTGAATCAGGTGAAAGCCGAACTTGGTTTTCACCGGGCCATGGATCTCCAGAACTTTCTTTCTGAATACCACATCGTCGAACGCTTTAACCATGGTGCCCGGGCGAAATTCACCCAGATCACCGCCCCGTTTGGCGGAGTTACACTGAGAGTAGCGCTTCGCCAGTTGGGCGAAATCCTCCCCTTTTTCCAGTCGTTGCTTCAGCTTTTCAGCTTCCGCTTTGGTCTTAACCAGAATATGCCGTGCAGATGCTACAGCCATGTTACGCCTCATTATATCCGGGAAATGCTGAATCGACTAACTGAGCGTTTTTTGCTCAGAGAATACGTACCTTAAAGCGGCGGCCTTTGATCTTACCGTTGATCAGTCGGCCATGGGCTTTGCGGGCCAGTGACCGTTCTACAGCAACGTAGGCAACAAAATCGAATACATCGATTTTACCTACGGCACTGCCGGCGATACCGGCATCACCGGTCAGGGCGCCGAGAATGTCACCGGGACGTATCTTATCCTTTCGACCACCGGCGATGGCCAGGGTTCGCATTGCCGGCTTCTCCGGTAGCTCATCGCTGGTTTTTTTCAGGGTGCTGAGGGATTCCTGATCCAGCATCAGTGACTGGTATTCGCTGATCGCTTCCAGTTTGTACTCTTCCGAATCACGGTACAGGCTCAGTGCCAGTCCCTCTTTTCCGGCGCGGCCTGTACGTCCGATACGGTGGACATAGACTTCCGGATCACGGGGCAGGTCATAGTTAATCACGGCCTGCAGATCGCTGATATCCAGGCCACGGGCGGCGACATCCGTAGCGATCAGAATGCTGTTGCTGCGGTTGGCAAACTGCACCAGTACCTGATCACGGTCGCGCTGATCCAGATCGCCGTGCAACGCAGCGGCAAAATGCCCCTGCGCTCGCAGGTGGTCGGCAACATCGGCACACTGGGCCTTGGTATTGCAGAAGATCACCGTGGATTCCGGCTGATAGTGGCCGAGTATCCGACTCAGGGCATCCTCTTTACGGGTGCCGTTGAGGGCAAAGAAGCGTTGGTCGATCTGGCTGGTACTGTGGATCGCTTCCACGGTGACTTCAACCGGATTGTCCTGCAGATCTTTACTCAGCTGCTTAATACCGTCCGGATAGGTGGCGGAGAACAGCAGGGTCTGACGTTTTTTCGGTGCGTGGCTGATAACCCCTTCGATCTGCTCGAAGAAGCCCATATCCAGCATCCGGTCCGCCTCATCCAGTACCACGGTGGTACAGCGAGACAGGTCGAGTTTGTTCTTACGGATCAGATCCTGAATCCGTCCGGGTGTGCCGACTACCACGTGTGCCCCGTGAGCCAGCGAGCCGATCTGCGGGCCTATAGGCTGGCCGCCGCAGAGGGTGACGACTTTGATGTTGTCTTTAAAGCGAGCCAGTCGGCGGATCTCTTTCGCCACCTGTGTGCTCAGTTCCCGGGTCGGGCAGAGTACCAGTGCCTGGGTGCCGAAATCCCGCTGATTCAGGTTCAGCAACAGGCCGATACTGAACGCGGCGGTTTTACCGCTGCCGGTTTTGGCTTTGGCGATCAGGTCCTTGCCTTCCAGTGCATGGGGCAGGCTCTGGGCCTGAATCGGAGTCATTTGCTGATAGCCCAGCGAGGCCAGGTTTTTCTGCATCGCCGCGGGTAGCGGCAGGTCGGTAAAAGGGGATTCGTTCACGGTGAGCTCAAGTTTGGTGTTAAGTCGCCGATTATACCGGAAATCGACGACGTGAGTGGAACAATTCCGAACTTGCCCAGAGTGACAACACAGATCATTGAAACGGTTGTTTGGGTTGATTAGGATGGCTCTCCATCAGGCGTTTGTCTGGTTAGCTGTTACCTGAAGTGTGTCCCTGTGGACGTTTGGTTATTAACCTATCGAGATGAGTGCATGCGCCTGATCAGAATCTGGGTCGGTTTATGTTTTGCTTTCGCAATCCTCCCGCTGCAGGCGGCCCTGCCTGAGCAACCGATCTCTCTGGATTATTACTATCGCTGGCAGCAACTTATGCAGGCTGATCATGGCCTGGATGAGCTGGCGCTGGTACATAAGGTGGACCGGTTTGTGAATCAGGCCGAATACCGTACCGATCAGGCTCGGTATGCCCGGGAGGATGTCTGGAGTGCACCGGATGAGTTCTTCAGTCAGGCCGAAGGCGATTGTGAAGATTTTGCCATTGCCAAGTACTTTACCCTGATTGCGATGGGGGTGCCGATGGAGCGGCTCCAGCTGGTATACGGTAAGCTAACAGATACTGACACTGAGCATATGGTGCTGCGTTACCAGTCCGGCAACGGGGCTTCGGCAGTTCTGCTGGATAATATTACTCTGACAGCCACTGCCGAAGATGTGCGGAAGGATTTTCAGGCGATCTATCAGTTTGATCAGCAACATCTCTGGTTGATCAATAATGGTGAACCGTTGCTGACCGGGCAGGGCACACTGCAAACTCGGCAATGGCAGCGGGTGCTGCAACGCTGGCAACCTCGCTGGCTGGCGCTTAACTAAACGCCTGACTCCAGCGCTTTAACAGCGGGCACCAGGCAATTACTGATAGCGCTGTCCAGTTTCAGGGCCAGTAGGTCATCGGCGCGGGTTTTTCCGCGAGTCAGAGCCGCAATAGGTTTATTCATTGTCACCGCCTGTTTACAGAAACGGTATCCCGAATAGACCATCAGAGAAGAACCCACAACCAGCAGGGCATCCGCCTGAGCCAGACTGTCCATGGCGTCATACACTCGCTGTTTCGGTACGTTATCGCCAAAAAACACGACATCCGGTTTCAATAATCCTCCGCACTGATCGCAGTCGGTGACTCTGAATTGATGAAAGTCGACATCTTCCAGGTCGGCATCGCCATCCGGCGCGGCAGTCGCGGTGAGCTGCGTGAAATGGGGATTCTCTATGGCCATCTGCTGATGCACATGGTTGCGGTCATGCAGGGCACCACAGTCCATACAGCGCACCTGATCAGAACGCCCATGCAGATCGATCACTTTCTGCTGGCCTGCCTGTTGATGCAGACGATCAACATTCTGGGTTACCAGCAGGGAGCTGTGACCAAGATCTTCCAGAGTCTGCAGGCTTGTATGAACTTCATTGGGCCGTGCTCTGGCCATCAGTGGCCAGCCGATCAGGCTGCGGGCCCAGAACCGCTGACGGGCGTACAGGCTGGTCATAAAGTCTTTGTGCTGCACCGGTGGCTGGCGTTTCCACTGACCGTGATGGTCACGGTAATCAGGAATGCCGGAGTCGGTACTGCAACCGGCGCCGGTGAGGATAAACAGCTTAGGATGCTGGCGGATAAAGTCTGTCAGAGCATTGTACATAGCGTTGATTGTATACCAGCTGTATAAGACAGTGGGTGAAAAAAAACCGCGCTGATCAGCGCGGCTTTCTGTTGCTTCGGGTTTTACATTAAGCCCTGAGCCTTATGCTCCGAACTTTATGCCCCGAACTTTGCCTTCGCTTCCAGACGACGGCGGTGCAGTACCGGCTCGGTATAACCGCTTGGCTGTGCACAACCTTCGAATACCAGCTCGCATGCAGCCTGGAAGGCTACGCTGCCATCAAAATCGGCGGCCATCGGGCGGTACAGTGCATCACCTTCGTTCTGACGGTCTACCACTGCAGCCATCCGCTGCATGGTTTCCATCACCTGTTCCTCAGAGCAGATACCGTGATGCAGCCAGTTAGCAATGTGCTGGCTGGAGATGCGCAGGGTTGCACGGTCTTCCATCAGGCCAACATCGTTGATGTCAGGCACTTTGGAGCAACCGACACCCTGGTCAACCCAGCGTACAACGTAACCCAGGATACCCTGAGCGTTGTTATCCAGTTCGTTCTGAATCTCTTCAGCGCTCCAGCTCGGATTCGGCTCAACCGGGATGGTCAGAATGTCATCCAGAGAAGCACGATCGCGGGATTTGATCTCGTCCTGACGGGCGAATACATCCACCTTGTGGTAGTGCAACGCGTGCAGGGTTGCCGCTGTTGGCGACGGTACCCATGCGGTGTTGGCACCAGACATCGGATGACCGATCTTGGCTTCCAGCATATTGGCCATCTGATCCGGAATCGGCCACATGCCTTTACCGATCTGGGCACGGCCACTCAGGCCACAGTTCAGGCCGTTGTCGACGTTCCAGTCTTCATAAGCGCTGATCCAGGCAGACTGTTTCATGTCGCCTTTACGGATCATCGGACCGGCTTCCATGGAGGTGTGAATCTCATCACCGGTACGGTCAAGGAAACCGGTATTGATGAAGACAACACGCTCTTTAGCCGCGCGGATACACTCTTTCAGGTTAACTGTTGTGCGACGCTCTTCGTCCATGATGCCCATTTTCAGGGTGAAGCGGGTCATCCCCAGCGCGTCTTCAACACGACCAAACAGTTCGTTGGCAAATGCCACTTCTTCAGGGCCATGCATCTTAGGCTTCACGATGTACATAGAGCCGGTAGTGGTGTTGCTGAACTGACCGTTGCCCTTAATATCGTGAATGGAGATCAGGCTGGTGCACATTGCATCCAGAATACCTTCCGGAATCTCGTTACCGTCACGATCCAGGATGGCGTTGTTGGTCATCAGGTGGCCAACATTACGCACGAACAGCAGACTGCGGCCTTTCAGCGCGATGCTGGAGCCATCCAGTGCAGTGTATTCGCGATCCGGGTTCATAGTACGGGTGAAGGTGGAACCGCCTTTGGTTACTTCTTCACTCAGATCGCCCTTCATCAGACCCAGCCAGTTGCTGTAGGCCAGCACTTTGTCATCACCATCGACAGCGGCGACAGAGTCTTCGCAGTCCATGATAGCGGTCAGTGCGGATTCGATGATCAGATCGCTGACGCCCGCCGCATCGGTAGAACCGATCTGGCTGCTGCGATCAATAACGATCTCGGCGTGCATACCGTTGTGAACCAGAAGAATAGAGGTTGGTGCAGCGGCATCGCCTTTGTAACCCACTAGTTGATCACTGTTCTGCAGCGTGGTTTCGGTACCGTCGCTCAGTGCAACCGCCAGCTTGCCATCACGGATGCTGTAGCTGGTGCTGTCGGTGTGGGAACCGTTTGCCAGTGGCGCAGCTTCGTTAAGGAAGTTGCGGGCAAACGCAATAACCTTAGCACCACGGACCGGGTTATAACCGCCAGCGCGCTCAGCGCCATCTTCTTCAGAGATGGCATCGGTACCGTACAGCGCGTCGTACAGGCTACCCCAGCGTGCATTGGCTGCGTTCAGCGCAAAGCGGGCGTTCATGATTGGAACTACCAGCTGCGGACCGGCCATGGTGGCCATTTCCGGATCGACATTGCTGGTAGTGGCGGAGAAATCTTCGCCTTCTGGCAGCAGATAACCGATCTCCTGCAGGAACGCTTTATAGGCGGCGAAATCAAACGCCTGCCCTTTACGTTCGCGGTGCCAGGCGTCGATCTGCTGCTGGATTGTCTCGCGTTTTTCCAGCAGCTCGCGGTTACGTGGTGCAAGATCATGAACGATAGCGTCCAGACCTGACCAGAACTGCTCTTCAGTTACGCCGGTACCCGGAATAACCTGCTGGTTGATAAAATTGTATAGCACTTCAGCGACCTGCAGGCCGCCCGTCTGTACCCGATGACTCATAGTTTTACTGCCTCATTTGTAATGGTTCCGAATCCGGCGCGAGGCAACCGGTCCGGTTATGTTGTTTTGCCAGTACCTGGATTCCTATCAATCCGGTCTCCGGCTTTTAATTCTGCAGACAGGTTGTGGAGAGTTTTATCCGGTCTCTGACCAGAGTCGCAACTTGTTGCAACGCAACAATAACCTAATTGGAGAGGGCTGTCGCCCTTATCACACCTAAAGTATGAGAACTGCTCATGGGCGACAGGTCTTTAGGATACAGCGCCATCGCATAACCATAATGATGCGGATGGCGGGGCGACAGGTCAGGAGGGGACAATCTGTTGATCAGAACAGCCAGCTGGTAGGTTTTGGCAGTGCTTGCTGTTTTTCCAACGCGCTGAGGCCTTTTACACAGCGGATAATGAACCAGATCAGGTTGGCTAGCAGAATCAGATAACCGATCAGAATGAAGGCCGTCAGAGCACCGATCACGGTGTAGAGCAGGCCCAGCCAGAAGGTGCGGATCTGCCACTGATAGTGAGTGCGTAGCCATTCCGGTGCTTCGCCTCTCTTGATATAGGCCATCACCAGACCGATGATGCCGGTGACCCCGATAACCAGGCTGGCAAGGTAGAGGATATAGACAATCCGCGCTCCGCTGCCGGTGTCCTGGTGGGTTGTGGAAACATCCTGCATAGTAAAACTCCTTTTGCTGATCAGGTTTAATTGATTTTGTCGCGGATTGGCTCAGGCAGAGGCACTGAGCGCCCGGTGCTGTGATCCATCCACACCACTTTCGAATAGCCTTCGCTGCAGATCGTCTCGGGATCATCTTTGGTGTGGAGCAGGTAGTGAACCATAAAGCTGCTGCGGCCGACTTCGCCGATATAGCAGTCCACGACGATGGTTGCCGGATAGACGATCGGTTTCAGGAAGGTGCAGCCGACATTGATTACCACCGGCGCGATACTGCCGGACAGGGTGTCACCGAGATCTGCCAGTAGCTGTACCCGGGCTTCTTCCAGATAACGCATATAGAGTGCGTTATTGACGTGCCCATAAGCATCCTGATCCCCCCAGCGGACCGGTATTTCACAGCGATACTGAAACTTGTCCGGAGGCGTAGTACTGATATCTGACATGCCTTCTCCCTGCCGTTGAATCTGATTTTCCGCTTTGCAGCATATCATGTTATTCCGGGTTGTCGTCACCGTTGCGTAACTGAATATCAAGGCGACTGAAGGCAATCTCGACATGGTGCTGACGGAATAAACGATCAATAGCGGTATGTAGCTCATGAATGGTCTGGCTGCGATTATCCATGGAGTTCACATGGGCTCGCAGCTCAAAATCGAGAGTACTGGCGCCAAAGGCGAGGAACAGGGCTGCCGGATCCGGTTCATCCAGCACATTGCTGTTGTCCTTAGCTGCCTGGAGAAGCAGTCGTTGCACAAGATCTGTATCCGAACCATAGGCGACCCCGACGCTGATGATGATCCGGGTGATCGCATCGGTAAGCGACCAGTTGATAAGCTGATCAGTAATAAAGGTTTTGTTGGGGATGATGACCTCTTTGCGATCCCAGTCTGTAATGGTTGTGGCTCTGATCTGAATGCGGCTGACGGTACCGGTAACGCCGCCGATGGTGACGGTATCGCCGATCCGTACTGGCTTTTCAAACAGAATGATCAGACCGGAAACAAAGTTAGCAACGATCTCCTGCAGGCCGAAGCCCAGCCCGACACCCAAGGCGGCGATCAGCCATTGCAATTTACTCCACTCCAGCCCCAGAAAGTTGAGGAAACTGATAATGCCGACAATGATCAGTGAGTATTTCAGCAGAGTCGATATTGCAAAGCCGGTGCCCTGCGCGAGAGGCAGGTAGTTCAGAATTAACAGTTCCAGCAGGCCGGGCAGGTTGCGAGCGGCGATCAGGGTGATTGCCAGGGCTGCCAGGGCAAAGATCAACTGCTTCAGGGTGATCTGATCCAGCACCTCGCCTTCCGGTGAAAAGCTACTGGTGGACCAGAGCGTGATTGTATCGAGTATCTCCAGCGTTGGCAGGGTCCACCCCAGAGTCAGCCATAGAAGAGTCAGAAAGATAACGGTGACCGCGGTTTTCAGCAGCATGCTGCCCTGGGCTGAGATCGTCCGGATATCGACAAAGTCCTCCCGGGGCAATGGTTCGTCTTTCTGTTCCTGACGGGCGGCGATGATTTCGGCCCGGCGGGCCTTGAGTCGGGTGAAATGGAGCCTGCGTTCCTCAATCAGTAACCAGCGTTGGCCAAGCTGATACAGCAGGTAAGTAAGAATAGCGATGCAGGTCAGGATAAAGGTCAGCCCGATCAGGATGGTGGCCGATAGCATATAGCCCCAGAGGATCAGGCCGATCATGGTGATGTTAAATATCACCAGCAGTCCGATCCAGGCGCGGGCATTGCTCCAGACGCGAGGGCGTTCTCTGGATTCCTGAAGCAGCGGCGCCAGACGCCATAAGCTGGCCCAGAACAGGGTGAAAAACAGGGTGATAATTAACAGTGTTAATCGTGCTGGCCCGGAAGAGATCTGGCTGGTGTCGATCAGGGCGGTGCTGAAGAGCAATAATACCAGTGGCGTATTGATCCAGTAGAGCAGGCTGACGCGCCGTTTCAGTGGTGCGATCAGAGCTGCGGGGAAACCAAACTGCCCCATCAGTAGTCCTGAAGGAGCATTGAGCCAGAATTTCAGACTGAGATAGAGCCAGGTAATAATCGCGGCGGCCTGGAAGGTCGTTGCCAGTGGCTGAAATTCTGAGCCCTTTTCGATAGCACCAGCGCATAACCAGAACAGTGCGGGCAGAGGTAGCAGGGCCAGGGGACCGTAGAGCAATGGTTTAAGAGTGTGGCTGATATGATCATGGCGGACATTGCCGATCTGTTCACACCAGCGAGCCTGATTTTGCTGCAGATAGCGGTACAGCAGTCGGGCTGGTAACAGTAACAGGAACACTATTATCAGGGCCGGAGTGATCTGCGCCAGAATAATTCTGCCCTGTTGCCATAGCAGAATCGGGAGCTGATGCAGCAGTTCTGCGCTGCCGGCAATTACATCATGGGCCCAGCGGCGGTCCACCGGATTCAGATTCGGGAGCCAGAGCAGGTGCTTGTTAAACAGCGCTTTGCTGTTGCTGATCTGCAGATTGATTTGTTCCTGTACTGACAATACCAGAGACAGTTCGCTGATCTGTTGCTGTTGCAGGTTTCTGAGTTCATTGCTCAGACGGATGTAGTCCTGATTAATCTGTGCGAACACTCTGTGTTCTTCATCGGTCAGCGCCTCAGGTAGTATTCTGTCCTGCTGTCGGCTCAGGTTCAGCTGATCCAGTCGCAGCTGCTGCAGGCTGGTTCGTGTGGCTTCGGTACTGATCGGCTTGGATAGCAGCTGGCTGTATTTGCGAATCTCTGTACTGGTATAGCCGATTCCCAGTTCAAGCTGGAGCTGAATTGCCCGCTGGTTCTGTTTCAGTAATTCCAACTGGTGCTGAAACTGGTCCCGTTGCTGCCGGCTTTGTTCCAGGTTTGCCAGCAGGTTACGAATTGCACTACTCAGTTGCTGATTACGATCCAGCCCCTGCTGCAACAAAGGGTTATTCTGCGGGGTGAGAGGCTCCAGTTCGCTCAAGGTCCTTTCGGTTTCCGCCCGGCTTTGTGTGCGGATGGATTGCTCGGCATCGGAAATCCACTGCTCCAGCAGTTCGGTCTCCTGTCGGACCCTTGCCAGTTGCAGGTTTGCCAGTTCAACCTGTCCTGGAAGTGCCAGCAGTCTCAGCTCCAGAACTTTCAGTGCCGCCAGCCGTTCCTGTTGCAGACTTTGCTCCAGCATGGCCCTGGCCTGTTGCAACTCTGTTGCGTTACTCAGATCTGGCTCTGCAACGGACTGATCAATCAGTTGCTGCAACTGAGCCTGCTGCTGGCTGACTTTCAGCACGGTCTGATCGCTTGTGCTGATGATCTGGCTGAGGGCGTTTCGCCGTTGTTGCAGATCAATCAGGGAGGCTTTTTCGGCAACCAGTTGTTGTTCCAGTTTTGCCAGATCCTGTTGCGCTATATCGGGCAGAGCGCGGGGCGGGGATGTTGCTGCTGATCTGGCCTGATCGATAGCTGCCGGCTGTTGATCTATTTCCTGTCTGAGTCGGGTTGCCAGCTGTTCCTGCCGGATCGCTTCGCGTAAGTGCAATGCGGCCTGTTGATAACTCTCCCTCAGAGGGCTGGTCTGATCAGTTTCAAATTGCGACAGTTGGTTTTCCACCGTTTCCAGATCTGCAGCAATATCTGCCAGTGCTTGACTGACATGTATAAGACATAAAAAAATAACAAGAAAGGGTACTGGTTTCATTGTCCGGTACTCGCTGCGGAGATTCACTGCCGTTCAATAATATAGTTGTCAGGTAAGGCAACTGCGAAAGAACTGGCCTAAATTATTAAAGTAAGTGTGGCTGCAAACTGCCAACTTGAACTTGATTGGATAGTTGCACCCTGATTGGAGAGCTGTATGCAGATGCTCAACCCGGCCCTGCTCCGTGATCGCCTGCCCGGTTATGGCATGGAGGGGGAAAACCGTTCAGCGGAACTGCTACAGGAATACCTGTCTTGCTATGGCCTGCAGTTAATTCTGGATGCCGGGCACCGTCTCGAAGCCTCCCGGCAGCATGTGCTAGGGCAGGCTCTGTTTGTTCAGCACTACCGTACCCGTCACTCTGTGCGGGGGACGGTGATCGTACTGCATGGCTACTTCGATCACAGTGGTCTGTACCGGCATCTGATCAGCTATCTGCTGGAAATCGGTTTTGATGTACTGATCTATGATCTGCCGGGCCACGGTCTGTCGGAAGGCGCACCGTTGTCCATTGATGCATTCTCAACCTATGCGGCACAGCTGACAGAGTTGATTGAGAGCCGTCGCCGGACGCTGGCAGGTCCCTGGGGGATGCTGGGGCAGAGCACCGGTGCGGCTGTGACGGTAGAGCAGCAGCTGAAGTTCGGTTATCGGGACTGGCCGGTACGTGATCAGATTCTGCTTGCACCACTGGTACGTCCTTGTGAATGGGAAAAAATCGTCGGTAAATACCGTTGGCTGCGGTTCTTGATTCGCTCTGTGCCGCGCAGTTACGGTGCCAGCTCTCACGATGCTGAATTTCTGCAGTTTGTCAGGGATCAGGATCCGCTTCAGCACAAGCGGGTTCCGGTGAAATGGATCGGTGCTATGTTGCGCTGGATCGATGAAGTTGAGCATTCAGCCAGTCTGCCAACCCAGCCTTTCTGTATTCAGGGGGTTGAGGATGAAACTGTTGAGTGGCGCCATAATCTGGGCGTGCTTGGCAGGCTCTATCCGGGGCTTGATATTCATCTGCTGCAGCGTGCCAGGCATCATCTTGTTAACGAAGAAGCCAGTATTCGCCTGCATGTGTTTCAGCTGATCGAAGAGCGGTTAGCTAAGCAGTTTTAAAAAGAGCAGAAACAAAAAAGGCAGCCAGAAGCTGCCTTTTTTAGTCAGGTCGAATCAGAACAGTCGACGACAACGGATAGTATCGTGTATCTGCTTGAGCTTGCTCAGAGCAACTTCAGAGGTATCTGCATCAACGTCAATTACTACGTAACCGACTTTTTCATTGGTCTGCAGGTACTGACCGCTGATGTTGATGTTGTTCTCAGAGAAGACGTTGTTGATCGCACTCATTACGCCAGGAACGTTATGGTGAACGTGCAGCAGGCGGTGGGTGTTGGAGTGCTCAGGCAGCGCTACTTCCGGGAAGTTAACAGAAGTAATGGAGGAACCGTTATCACTGTACTTGATCAGTTTCTCTGCTACTTCGTAACCGATGTTTTCCTGCGCTTCCATGGTAGAACCACCTACATGCGGAGTCAGGATAACGTTGTCGAACTCACGCAGTGGTGAGATGAACTCATCATTGTTGGTGCGCGGTTCAACCGGGAATACGTCAATAGCCGCACCCAGCAGGCGCTGTTCAGACAGTGCTTTGCACAGTGCATCAATCACAACCACGGTACCCCGGGCGGCGTTGATAAAGATGGAACCCTGTTTCATCTCTGCGAATTCCGCTTCACCCATCAGATCTTTGGTGGATGGCGTTTCCGGTACGTGCAGGGAAACCACATCACAGGTATTCAGCAGTTCTTTCAGAGAACCGACCTGGCTGGCATTACCCAGTGGCAGCTTGGTGATGACATCGTAGAAGCAGACTTCCATACCCATGGATTCAGCCATTACGCTCAACTGGGAGCCGATGCTACCGTAACCGACGATACCCAGCTTCTTACCGCGGATCTCGTAGGAGTTCTTCGCAGATTTCTGCCACTCGCCACGGTGAGCTTTAGCGTTCTTCTCTGCTACACCACGCAGCAGCAGAATCGCTTCAGCCAGTACCAGTTCAGCAACCGAACGGGTATTGGAGTATGGCGCGTTAAATACCGCAACACCGTGCATGGTAGCGGCATTCAGATCAACCTGATTGGTACCGATGCAGAAACAACCCACTGCAACCAGACGTTCAGCGGCAGCGAACACCTCTTTGGTCAGTTGGGTACGGGAACGGATGCCTATAAAGTGAACATCTTTAACACGTTCCAGCAGTTCCTCTTCCGGGAGTGAGCCGGTCAGGTATTCGATATTGGTGTAACCATGCGAATTCAGCGTATCCAGTGCAGACTGGTGCACGCCCTCCAGCAGCAGAATTTTAATCTTGCTTTTATCCAGAGAGATATTTTGGCTCATTGTATGAAACTCTTATATAGATGATGACGCCCGTGTGTGGCGGGATATCACCGGATTACCTGTAGTAGAAAGCGCGGTATATTAGCACAGAGTCAGGTAAAAAGGGGGAGCCTGATCAGGTGATGTGGTGGATTTTTACTCAACTGAGTATGAATCCAAATCACTTTGTTGTTTTTTATAGTGATTTGGATTCATGAGTAGCGTTTAGCCGTAGTAGCACAGGTACGCTGCAGGTGCGGCAACTTTTACCTGGAATTTCTCGTTGGCGGCTACTTTAAATTCACTACCGGCCGGGAAGCTCTGCCACTCGTCGCTGCCTGGCAGCTGAACAACCAGCTCACCGCTGACGACTTTCATCAGCTCGTTTTCAGAGGTGCCGAACTCGTAGTCACCGGCAGCCATTACGCCAGAAGTCACACGGCCTTCAGCGTTCTCGAAACCGATTGATTTTACGGCACCTTCAAAATATTCATTTACAGTCAGCATGTTGTGCTCCTCTGTTGGCCTTAGTGATTCTGAGACCAGACGGTTAATTTCAGGGGAGCTATAGTAGACACAGAGTGATCTGTTGTCATGTCCGGGAGCCCCTCAAAAGGTCTGATCCGCGACCGGTTCGATTGAGCTGCTCCGGGGGGAGGAGTATGATCATGGCGCGGGCCTGCTTACACTACTTTAATGACTACTGCTGGCACTATTTTGCGCCTTAACAAGGCGAAATATGTGACGTTTAATGATTCTAAATAAACATGTTTCAACGCAGTAAAGGGGTAAAATAGCACCAGCCCGCAGGGTTAAGGCTGAAAAAGGCGCCTCTCGGCGTTGCTCGTCGCTTGTTTGGAATAGCCAAACTACGCTTCTCGCGCCTTGATAGGCACTTTTTCAGCCGTAACAGTATTCATAAAGTAGTGTAAACAGGCCCTAAAAAATTCAGGAGGCGAACATGCAGTATAAACACCAGTATATTGATGGTACCGGGGCAGACCTGCCGGTGGGTAAAGTGGTTTGTGTCGGACGGAACTATGCTGATCATGCTGCTGAGCTGAATAATCCGGTACCCACCACTCCGATGCTGTTTATGAAACCGGCACCGGCACTGGTACCACTGGATGAGCCTTTTGAAGTGCCGATGGATTACGGCACTGTCCACTTTGAAACGGAGATGGCGGTGCTGATCGGTCAACGCCTGAAAAACGCTAATAAGCACGAGATAGAAGACGCTATTGTCGGTGTCGGAGTGGCGCTGGATCTGACCCTGCGTGATCTGCAGAGCAAGCTGAAAGAGCGTGGCCATCCCTGGGAAAAAGCTAAAGCGTTTGATGGTTCCTGTCCTGTCTCAGCGTTTGTTGAGCCGGAAGCGGCAGGAGATCTGCAGGATCAGCAGATTCGTCTGACGGTAAATGGCGAAGTACGCCAGAACGGTAACAGCAGTCATATGCTGAATAAGGTCTACCCGCTGATCGCCTACATGAGCCATTACTTTACTCTGGAACCCGGTGATGTGGTCCTGACGGGTACTCCAGCGGGTGTGGGATCTGTGGTGCCGGGAGATAAGCTCAGAGTCGAACTGAGTGAACTGATCAGTGTTGAGACTCAGGCTGTTTGATTAACTGTTAAAGGGAGTTACCACTGTGCTGTGGATAAAAGCCTTTCATATTCTGGCGATGACCAGCTGGATGGCGGGAATTTTCTATCTGCCCCGCATCTTCGTGCACTACGTTGAGGGGGCTGACGCTGGGCAGGATGTGCAGCGGCTGGAGATTATGGCTGGCAAGCTGTTCGGCTTTATGAGCCTGATGGCACTGTTTACCCTGGGCCTCGGTACCTGGCTCTGGCTGGGCTACGGTTTCAGTGGTGGCTGGCTGCACGCCAAGTTACTGTTTGTCGGCTTGCTGATCGGCTTTCACTTCTGGTGCTATGCCTACCTTAAGCAACTGCGGGCTGGGCTGCTTAATAAGACCGGCCGTTATTTCCGGTTCTTCAATGAGTTGCCGTTGCTGATTTTTGTACCGATTCTGATTTTCGTCGTGGTAAAGCCGTTCTGAATTAGTGGCTAGAGCGGCGGGTATAACCCGCCTTGCTCGACCGCATTGCAGAGCAATGCTTGCTAGTGGCGGGAAAAAGCATAAGAGCTTGATGAACATGGATAAAAACTAACCATTGCTCGCCACTCGCCACTCGCCACTCGCCACTAGCTACTAATTTTTTGCTTCAGCCTTTCGATGCGGGCGGCGCTGCGTTCGGTTTCGCGGCGTAGGTTATCCACCTGATTACTGAACAGTTCCAGTTCAGGGCGGGTTGGCAGCAGGCGGATCTCTTCTTTCAGATACTCTTCCAGATTGAGCATCAGGCTGTTACCCAGATTCAGATAAAAACCGGCTTTCCAGCGCAGGTAGCGAGCCAGTTGATGCGCGGGCAGATCGCCCATGATCTCTGCCAGTAGTCCTTCCCAGTCCAGTGCGGCATCGATCAGGATCTGACTGAAACGGGTTGCCAGTGCGCTGTCACCCTGAATGCTGATGCTCTTACCAAACATCGCATCGCTGCTTTCTCGGGCGCTGAGTAGCTTAAAGAAATCTGTTGCACTGCCACTGAGAATTACGTCTGCATCGTCCCGTTCGATCATATCGATCTGCAGGCCTTGTGGGCCGGGCTGAATAGAAAGCTCGATCTGTGGGCTGGTCAGCTGGATGGCGATCACTTTGCCTTCCAGCTCGGTCAGCCGTTCTGCGATCAACGGATTAAGCAGCAATACCCTGTTGGTAGCCGCTTCGGCTACTGTGAGCAGGGTGGCGTTGATCGCTTCGACAGTCATGATTGAATAGCCGTTTATTGCAGTACTTAAGGCTTGATACCGGTATGCAGGGCAACGATACCGCCGGTCATGTTCTGGTACTTACACTGGGTCAGACCGGCATCTTCCATCATCTGTTTCAGCGTTTCCTGATCCGGATGCATTCGGATCGACTCTGCCAGATAGCGATAGCTGTCTTCATCACCGGCAATCAACTTACCGATCTTCGGCAGCAGGCTGAAGGAGTAGGTGTCATAAACTTTGGTCAGCAGTGGATTCTCGGTTTTTGAGAACTCCAGTACCATCACTTTACCGCCGGGTTTCAGTACCCGGGCCATGGACGCCAGGGCGTTGTCTTTGTGGGTAACATTACGCAGGCCGAAGGCGATGGTGATGCAGTCAAAGGTGTTATCCGGGAACGGCAGGGCTTCGGCGTTGGCCTGAACAAATTCCACATTACCGGTGATACCACGATCCAGCAGACGATCACGACCGACTTTCAGCATGGAGTCGTTAATATCCGCCAGTACGACTTTGCCTTCAGGGCCGACCAGACGGGAGAAACGCATGGTCAGGTCGCCGGTACCACCCGCGATATCCAGTACCTTGTGGCCGCGGCGTACACCGCTCTGTTCGATGGTCAGGCGTTTCCAGATGCGGTGAATACCGCCGGACATCAGGTCATTCATCACGTCGTACTTGCTGGCAACGGAGTGGAAGACATCCGCTACTTTAGCCTGCTTATCTTCAACCTTGACCTGCTCGTAGCCGAAGTGTGTTTTGTCCTGATTGTCTTTCTGGTCAGTCATGGGGAACCTGTTTTCTGGCCTGTTATCTGCGTTGCCGCATTCTACTCTGCTGAAGGGGGATTGTCTTCAGGCATACATCAAGGAATTTAGGGAACCTGCGAATAAGTCATGTACTTTCTCTGCGGGACGATAAAGCCGTCTTAAACGCGAAAGCGTACGCAGGGAATGGCTAGCCCTTTTCAAGTACGCTGACAACGTAGAAGGCGGCTTTAGCGCCCGCCCGAAGGGGCTTACAGAGCGATCCTATCTCTTTGTTAACGATTTTCGACAGGCAACCAGCATGCCTGTAATCGTTGCCTCGAGCTAGAACCGCTCTGTAAGCCAGAGGCGTGCCTGACTTATTTGCAGGTTCCTTAGCCTTTGGCAATCATATTGCCGTGCCGGGTTTCGCCTGCGGCAGCCAGCGCGTCGAGATAACGCTGCCAGTACTGATCATGGTTATGACACAGGTCGTACAGGTATTCCCAGGTGTACAGGCCGCTGTCGTGACCGTCATCAAAAATGATCTTCAGGGCGTAATTGCCCGCGGGCTCAAGACCAGTGATGCCGACCAGTTGCTTGCCGGTCTGAAGTATATGGTTGCCGATGCCGTGGCCGCGCACTTCAGCGGATGGCGAATGTACCCGCAGGTACTCGGCAGTCAGCTCGAACTGGCTGCCATCGGCATAGGTCAGTTCCAGGGTGCGTGATTTGCTGTGCAGTTTAATATCCTGCGGCAGGGGTGTCTGGCTCATCATTTGCTCCGGACATGCAAGTGTAAAAGTTGGCTCAGCGGCTCGGGAGCAAGGCAAATTTGTCGAAGACGCGCAGTTTACGAATTGTAAATGAGCATTCTGAGAGAAAATTTAACGCCGCTCCCGAGTTGCTGAACAATTTTTAGAGGATGTAGTGGCTCAGATCTTCATCCTGGCTCAACTCCGCCAGGTACTGATCCACGTAGGCACGGTCGATCTGCAGAGTCTGGCCGGATTTATCCGATGCGGTGAAAGAGATCTCTTCCAGCAGTCGTTCCATCATGGTGTGCAGACGACGGGCGCCGATGTTCTCGGTTTTTTCATTCACCTGGTAGGCCAGCTCGGCGATGCGGTCGATGCCTTCCTGCTGGAACTCAACGCTGACGCCTTCAGTAGCCAGCAGTGCACGGTACTGTTCGGTCAGTGAGGCGCTTGGTTCGGTCAGGATACGACGGAAATCGTCTGGGGTCAGAGCGTTCAGCTCTACCCGGATTGGCAGACGGCCCTGCAGCTCCGGAATCAGATCGGATGGTTTGGCCAGATGGAACGCACCGGAAGCGATAAACAGGATATGATCGGTTTTGATCATGCCGTATTTAGTGGTCACTGTGCTGCCTTCGATCAATGGCAGCAGGTCACGCTGGACGCCCTCACGGGACACATCAGCGCCAGTTCCTTCACGCTTACAGACTTTGTCGATCTCGTCCAGGAACACGATACCGTTCTGCTCTACCGCATCGATCGCTTTCTGCTTCAGGTCGTCGTCGTTGACCATCTTCGCCGCTTCTTCGTCGATCGCCTGTTTCAGTGCGTCTTTCACCTTCATGCGACGGGTCTTCGCCTGACCACCGCCCATGTTGGAGAACATGCTCTGCAGCTGGCTGGTCATCTCTTCCATACCCGGAGGCGCCATGATCTCAACGCCCATCTGCGGCTGGCTCAGCTCGATATCGATCTCTTTATCGTCCAGCTTGCCTTCGCGCAGTTGCTTACGGAACAGCTGGCGAGTGGCGCTGTCTGTTTTGGTTTCAGGTTCTGCATCAAAGCCGGTTGGGCGCGCCTGCGGCAACAGGGCATCCAGAATGCGTTCTTCTGCTGCGTCTTCAGCGCGGAAGCGGACTTTATCCATCTCCTGCTCGCGCAGCATCTTGATCGCCATATCGACCAGATCACGGATGATGGTCTCTACGTCACGGCCGACATAACCCACTTCAGTAAATTTAGTCGCTTCGATCTTGATGAACGGCGCGTTAGCCAGTTTCGCCAGACGGCGGGCGATTTCGGTTTTACCGACACCGGTCGGGCCGATCATCAGAATGTTCTTCGGTGAAACTTCAGCGCGCAGATCGGCATCCAGCTGCATTCGGCGCCAGCGGTTACGCAGCGCGATAGCCACGGAGCGTTTGGCGTCGTCCTGACCAACAATGTGGCGATCCAGTTCGGAAACGATTTCACGGGGTGTCATGTTAGACATCGATGGATTCTCCAGAAAATATCAGGCTCAGACCGCTTTCGACGGCAGCTGCTCAATGGTCAGGTTAGCATTGGTGAAGACACAGATATCAGCGGCGATCTGCAGGCTTTTTTCCACAACATCGCGGGCACTCAGGTCGGAGTTATCCACCAGTGCACGGGCCGCAGCCAGGGCGAAGTTGCCACCGGAACCGATAGCGATAACGCCGTCTTCCGGCTCGATGATGTCGCCGCTGCCGGAGATCAGGTAGGTTTTTTCGCTGTTAGCGACAAGCATCAGTGCTTCCAGCTTGCGCAGTACACGATCACCGCGCCACTCTTTGGCCAGACTGACAACCGCATTAAAGATGTTGCCCTGGTGTTTCTCCAGTTGTTGCTCAAACAGATCCAGCAGGGTGATGGCGTCGGCGGTGCTGCCGGCGAAGCCGGTAATTACGTCGTGTTTAGCCAGACGGCGAACTTTACGGGCAGTGCCCTTCATAACGGTGTTGCCCAGCGATACCTGGCCATCGCCACCGACAACAACCTGGTCGCCGCGGCGAACTGAAACAATAGTGGTCATGGGTATTTAAATCCCGAGTCTGATTCGTCTTATTACAGAATGACTATAGATATGGGAGCGTTGAGCGGGATTTCAAGTCGGATGTCGCTTGTGCTGAAAACGACCCGATCTGCAAAAGGGGCTGACTCAGTCGATCCGTTTAACCAGCGGCTGAATATTCAGTCGTACCAGACGGTCCTGCGCTTTATTCAGTTGAGAGCGATTATCGAACGGGCCGGTGCGGACCTGATGCCAGACAGTACCATTACTGTTGGTAACTTTGCGGGTGTGGACGTTGGGCAGCCCTTCCAGGATCAGCTGGGCACGCATGCGCTCGGCATCGGTGCTGCTCTGGAATGAGCCGACCTGCAATACATAGGTGTGCTTGGGTTTGACGTCTTTTGGGGTGGATTTGTAAGGCTCGACATTGGTGGTGTCGACTTCACTTTCCGGTAGCATCTTATAAAACTCGAACCGTTCTGACTGTTCGACTACCGGTGGATTACCCGAGGTTGAACTCTTAACAGTCGCAGCAGGCTTAGTAGCGGCAGTTTGCGGCTTGCTGGTGGTAGGCTTGGGTTGCGGTTTCGGGGCTGGCTTCGCCGGTGTAGTCGCTTTTGCGGATGGTGCGTCGGTGTTATCCGGACGCACCGAGGTCAGTTGCCATAAACCATAACCGAAACCAACCAGAAACAGCAGACTCAGGACTACTTTAAGCAGAGGCAGAGAGCGCTTTTGCGGCGCCGGTGCACTCTTCTTTTTGCGCGGCGCGCGGCTGGCGGCCGCGTTGCTGCGTTTTTTCTTAGCGTAGTCCCGGGTGGCCATCGCTTACATCTGCTCCGGTGCAGAAACACCCAGCAGATCCATGCCGTTGGCCAGAACATGACGTACGGCAACGGCCAGCGTCAGGCGGGCATTACGCAGTTCAGCGTCTTCTACCAGTGTCTTCTCAGAGTTGTAGTAGGTGTGGAATTCGCTGGCCAGATCGTACAGGTAGTTGGCGATCTGGTGTGGTTCGCGAGAATTCGCGGCACGCTTAACCACTTCCGGATAACGACCCAGGTTGATGACCAGACGTTTTTCGGATTCCAGTTCAAGTCGGCCCAGAGCGGCTACGCCAGTCGCTTCGTCCCAGCTCAGCTCGTTGTCCGCCAGTTTGCGGAAGATAGAGCAAACACGGGCGTGGGCATACTGAATGTAGTAAACCGGGTTGTCGGCAGATTCTGAACGGGCCAGATCGATGTCGAAGGTCAGATGGCTGTCAGACTTACGCGCCGCCAGGAAGTAACGGGTAGCATCGCGACCTACTTCTTCGATCAGATCACGCAGGGTCACGTAGCTACCGGCACGCTTGGAGATTTTTACCTCTTCGCCGCCTTTCATGACGGTTACCATCTGGTGCAGAACGTAGTCTGGCCAGCCTTTTGGAATATCAGCTTGCAGTGCCTGCAGACCGGCGCGGACACGGGTGATGGTGCTGTGGTGGTCGGCCCCCTGCTCGTTGATGACGGTATCAAAACCGCGCTGCCATTTGTCCAGGTGGTAGGCAACATCCGGTACGAAGTAGGTGTAACCACCATCGGTTTTGCGCATTACACGGTCTTTGTCATCGCCGAAATCGGTGGTGCGCAGCCACAGTGCGCCACCGTCTTCGTAGGTGAAGCCGTTGTCGATCAGGGTCTTAACCGCGGCATCGACTTTACCTTCGCTGTACAGAGAAGATTCCAGGAAGTAGACATCGAAATCAACGGCAAATGCCTTCAGATCCAGATCCTGCTCGTGACGCAGGTAAGCCACAGCGAAGTGGTGGATCGCTTCGATATCGTCAGCGTCGCCGGTACCGGTGAAGGTCTGATCGGCTGACTCGACGGTCTCTTTACGCATGTAACTTTCGGCCAGTTCAACGATGTAATCACCGCGGTAGCCATCGGCAGGCCAGCTCGGATCTTCCGGTGTCAGCCCTTTGCAGCGTGCCTGTACTGACAGCGCCAGATTATTGATCTGCTGACCGGCGTCGTTGTAGTAAAACTCACGGGTGACTTCCCAGCCGTTGGCATCCATCAGGCGGCACAGGCAGTCGCCGACAGCGGCGCCACGGCCGTGACCGATATGCAGTGGGCCGGTTGGGTTTGCGGAAACAAATTCCACCTGAACCTTTCGGCCAGCACCGTCGTTGTTGCGCCCGTACTGATCTTTCTGTTCCAGAATGCTGGCGACCAGGCTGGCAGTAGATGCGTCACTGACAAAGAAATTGATAAAGCCCGGACCTGCAATCTCAGTTTTCTCAACATTGTCGGAGGCCGGCAGTGCTGCGCAGATCTTCTGTGAAAGCTCGCGCGGATTGGTGCCAGCGGCTTTAGCCAGCGTCAGGGCGATATTGGATGCGAAATCACCGTGCGCCTTATCGCGGGTGTTTTCTACCATGATTCGGGGCTGAACGTCTGCCGGCAGGACGCCGTCTTCGATCAGTGTGTTCAGGGCAGTATTAATCAGATCCGCAATATGTTGTTTCATGCTTGTATGGTCACCGTTATGTTTCAGGTCATGCATCTACAGGGATGGCGCCGGAATAATGGGTCCGTCGGCGCATTAGCCTGGTCAGAGAACCGCGTATTATCCCCTGTTGCAGACGGTTTGTTAAGTCCTTAAACGGGCATCAGAACATATCAATCGGATCGACATCAATTGACCAGCGTACCCGGCGTGAATTCGGGTCGGATTCGATCTGATGGGTCAGATTCTGCAGCTGTTGGTGAAGGGCTTTCCGATCAGGGCTTTGCAGCACTAACTGTGCCCGGAACTGGCCGGCGCGTTTCTCCATCGGCGAAGGGAATGGGCCGAGCCACTGTATTCCCTGAGGCTGGAGAATATCTTCCTGCAGCAACTGGCGCAGCTGGCCGAGAAAATGTTCGGCGATGGCGGGCTGGTTTGCTTCCGCCCGAAGCAGAGCGCAGTGAATAAAGGGTGGCAGTTGTGCTCCCTGGCGCTGATTCAGTTCCTGCTCTGCGAATGCCTGATAGCCTTCCTGTACCAGGCTGGTGATAGTCGGGTGGTCGGCATGGTAGGTCTGCATGACAACTTTGCCAGGATGATCAGCCCGGCCCGCACGACCTGCCACCTGAAGAATCAGCTGGGCGGTACGTTCCATACCGCGGAAGTCGGCGCTGAACAGGCCGCTGTCGGCACCCAGAATGGCGACCAGTGTCACTTTAGGAAAGTGATGACCCTTGGCCAGCATCTGAGTACCCACCAGGATGCAGGGATCGCCCTGATTCACCTTATCCATGATCTGCTGCATGGCGTGTTTGCGTTGGGTGGTGTCGCGGTCTACCCGGATTACAGGGAATTCCGGGAATAGCTTTATCAGTGCCTCTTCGGTTCGCTCAGTGCCTTCGCCAACGGGTTTCAGCTCGGTGCTACCGCAACTGTCGCACTGCATCGGTACCGGACGCTGGCTGTCACAGTGGTGGCAATGCAGGTGCAGCGGTTTGCGATGCAGAGTCATATGGGCATCGCAGCGGCGGCAGTCGGCCAGCCAGCCACAGTCATGGCACATCAGTGTCGGGGCAAAGCCGCGCCGGTTCAGGAATAGCAGCACCTGAGTACCCTGCTGCAGGTGGTGACGAATCTGCTGTACCAGAGGTTGAGACAGACCGTCCTGTAGCGGTAACTGGCGAATATCCAGTAACTCAAATTCCGGAGGTCGGGCATTGCCGGCCCGTTGATTCAGTTGTAGCCACTGATAACGCTTCTGGCGGGCATTATGCAGTGTTTCAATGGATGGCGTTGCGGTACCCAGTACCACCGGGATGTTCTCATGATGAGCTCGCATGACTGCCAGATCGCGGGCTGAATAGCGGAAACCTTCCTGCTGTTTGAAGGATGCATCATGCTCCTCATCGATAAAGATGATGCCGGGCTGTTTCATAGGGGTAAAGATGGCTGAACGGGTGCCGATAATGATCCGTGCGACACCTTCCCGTGCCTGCAGCCAGGCATCGAGGCGTTGTCGGTCGGTCATATTGGAGTGCATCACCACCACCGGGACATTGAAGCGGGCTTTGAAACGGGCAACAGTCTGCGGTGTCAGGCCGATCTCCGGTACCAGTACCAGTGCTTGTCTGCCCTTCCTTATATAAGCCTCAATCGCCTGCAGATAGACCTCTGTTTTACCTGACCCTGTTACACCCTGCAGCAGGTAAGGGGTAAAGCTCCCGGAGCTGGTGATTTGTTCAACGGCATGGTGTTGTTCCGGGTTGAGAGTCAGTGGTGCCTCGTGCAGCGGATCATCCTGGTGTGAAGGATAGTCTGGCTTGTGCTCAAAGGATTCTGCCAGCTGTTTTTCTTCCAGTTTCTTTAATAGAGGGGGCTGACCACCTTCGGCGCGGATTGCATCGGTACTTATCCCCTTGGGGTGCTCCAGCAGCAGTTGTAGTAACTCCCGTTGTCTTCCTGCACTTTTGCTGAGCTGGTCGATGCTGGCACCCGCAGCTGCCCGCCACAGATGCTGATGGGCGTATTCGCAGGGCTCACCTTTGCGCAGTAGCACCGGAAGCGCCTGACTCATGACTTCGCCCAGCGGATGTTGATAATAGGATGCAGACCAGCGCGCCAGTCTGAACAGGGTGTCTGGCAGTGGTGGTGTCTGATCGAGAATGCTGAGGGCCGGCTTCAATTTATTCGCGGGTACTTCTGTTGTGTCACTGACCTCCATCAGAACGCCGGTTACTTCTCTGCGGCCAAAGCTGACC
The DNA here is from genome assembly GCA_963669425.2 of uncultured Amphritea sp. Classification (GTDB taxonomy): domain Bacteria; phylum Pseudomonadota; class Gammaproteobacteria; order Pseudomonadales; family Balneatricaceae; genus Amphritea. Next base: position 716,754 of record CAXXNC010000001.1, on the reverse strand, counting down.
TGAATGCGCGTGCCGGGGAGCAGTGAATCGGTATCACATCCATCAGGCGGCAGGTAATCGAACAAGCGCCGCAAAGGTGAGGGGATGGCGAGTCGGAGGTATGGCATTCAGTGGGCTTTATCTGTTTCAGAATCCGGATGGCAAGTGTAAGGCGTTTTCTTATAGCTGTCATGCGGCTATCGGTGTCGTAAATTGTGCGTTGGCTGAGCTTGCTGCCGGGCAGAACTGTGCGTATAATGCCCGGCCTTGATCCCATAGGTCGATTGTCTTCTTATTTACAAGGCAGCGGCCTGAATGCGGTGCCCGGCAAGAGATCGGGTGGCGGCATACAAAACTACTGAGGTTTAAAATGAAAAACGGTATCCACCCAGAATACTCTGAAATCAATGCTACCTGTTCTTGCGGTAACGTTGTTAAGACTCGCTCCACTATCTGCAAAGACATTCACATCGATGTATGCAGCCAGTGCCACCCGTTCTACACTGGTAAGCAGAAAGAAGCTACTACCGGTGGTCGCGTAGATCGCTTCAACAAGCGTTTTGGCGCTCGCAGCCTGAAGAAGTAATATTTCGGCACAGAATTTTAAAAAGGCACCCAATTGGGTGCCTTTTTTGTTTCTGGTCAATTCGGACTGATTTTCAGACTTTGGTGGAAACTGTAGAAGAAAGGTCTGTTTTTCATGGGGCGGGCATTAAATAAACACTGATGCCACCCCGGAAAGTAGTATAAGAAGCACTAAAGTGCCGCTTTTTGTCAGGATTTTTGGCTGTTTGCTGTGTTGAGAGGTGTGGTTGTTTTCTATATGATGCCTAGTCCCTATTTTTATAATATATGTTGGAACCGCGACCATGTCTGAAGATATGAAAAAAGCTGCACTCGATTATCACGAGTTTCCTCGGCCAGGTAAGATCAGTGTAGAGCTGTCTACTTCTGCTGAGTCTGCACGTGATCTGGCACTGGCTTATAGCCCGGGTGTTGCTGAACCTGTACGTGCAATTGCTGAAAATCCTGAGAATGCATACCGTTATACTGCTAAGGGTAACCTGGTAGCTGTTATTTCTAACGGTTCTGCGATTCTGGGTCTGGGTGATCTGGGTCCACTGGCATCCAAGCCAGTAATGGAAGGTAAATCCCTGCTGTTCAAAAAGTTTGCCGGTGTTGACTCCATCGATATCGAAGTCGATTCTGAGAGCCCGCAGGCACTGATTGATACCGTTGCACGTATCGCTGACACCTTTGGTGGCATCAATCTGGAAGACATTAAAGCGCCGGAATGTTTTGAAGTAGAGCGCGCCCTGATTGAACGTTGCAACATTCCTGTATTCCATGATGATCAGCACGGTACTGCAATCGTTACTGCTGCGGGTATGATCAATGCGCTGGAACTGGCTGGTAAGAAGCTGGAAGAAGCGTCTATCGTATGTCTGGGTGCAGGCGCAGCTGCTCATGCTTGTATGACGCTGCTGGTGAACATGGGTGCCAAGGTTGAAAACATCTACATGATCGACCGTACCGGTGTTATCCATTCCGGTCGTGATAACCTGACGCCTCAGAAAGCTGCATTCGCAACTGAGACTGACAAGCGTACTCTGGATGATGCTATCGAGGGTGCTGATGTATTTGTTGGTCTGTCTGGTCCGAATCTGCTGAGTGGTGAGCAGCTGAGCAAGATGGCGGCTAACCCGGTGGTATTTGCCTGCGCTAACCCGGATCCGGAGATTCGTCCGGAGCTGGCTCATGAAACCCGTGATGATGTCATTATCGGTACCGGTCGTTCTGATTTCCCTAACCAGGTGAACAATGTACTGGGCTTCCCATTCATCTTCCGTGGTGCGCTGGATGTTCGTGCAACAGCGATCAATGAAGAGATGAAGATGGCTGCGGTACGTGCTCTGGCTGATCTGGCGAAACAGCCGGTAACGCAGGAAGTACTGACTGCTTACGAGCTGGATTCACTTGAGTTCGGTCGTGATTACATCATTCCGAAACCAACTGATTCCCGTCTGCTGGGTGCGGTATCTGAAGCGGTTGCTCAGGCTGCGATCGATAGCGGTGTTGCTCGTCTGCCGCTGCCGGATCACTATCCGCTGACAACAGTAGATGCGTTGATCAATAAGTAAGGTAGCGACCTGAAATAAAAAAAACCGGCTAATGCCCACTGCTGTCCCACAATTTTTTAATCATAAAAGGATCCTCATTTGAGGATCCTTTTTCCGTTTATCCGGCGGTATGGGATTAAGCAGTTCCGACAGCGGCTTACGCTCAAATAAACTGACCTGCAGAACTCGCATAATTCGCTGCACTGTCCACCCCTTCTTTGCGCAGTGCCGTACATATGCCAACAACAGATAGCTGATCATCGCAATCTAGATCTGAGTCATTACGGCATTCTGCGAACTCCCTAAAAACGCTTTGATTTTAAGGTTCTGTTTAATCGCTTTGAAGAATAGTTCAACTTGCCAACGGTCTTTATAGATTGCGGCGATAGTAATAGCGGCTAGTGTGAAGTTATTGGTTATAAAGCGATACGCTCGCTTGGTTTCAGGGCAGGTATAGCCCACTAAACGTAGCTTCGGCGCACCTTGTTTCTGGGCATGCTGGCTTGTCAGCTCAATGGTCTGATCATAATCGACACCGATACTATTATGCCGTTCGACAACCTTGTAAACGGCATTAGGTCGCAACCGAGTAACAAAGCTAACCCCTTGTTTTGTCAGTAAACCGTACCAGCTATAGTCGTTGTAACCTTTATCAAATGCCACAATACTGCCTTTCGGAAAGTTGAACTGACGGCCTTTGATCAATTCACTTTCCAGACCATGACTGAGCGATACAAACTCTGGAATCAGAGAGCCATTATTCAAGCCGACATGTAGTTTCATCGCGGCTTTCGTTTGATGGCATTTCGCCCAGGGGAAGAGCTTAAGTGACAGATCGATGATGCTGGCATCTAACGAATAGAGGGGATTCTTAAAGCGAAACTTATGATTGCTTGTGCGTAATGAGCAACGCTGGAGTAGCTTATAAAACACCGCTTCATAGAGCTCAGCAGGCTGCTTTTCGTTCAGTCGAGCCAGTGTAGTGCGAGCAATTGGCTTGGCACCCAGGTGATAAAGCTTATGTTTCTGGCTGCATAAGCTCGACTCGATATCACGTAGACTCTGCCGGCCAGCTAGTTGAGACATGGTCATCCCGATGAATTGATCCCAACGGGAAGCAGAGCGTAATTTCTGGCCCTGATGATGCTGTTTTGCCAGCGCTTCAAATTCATGTCTCGGGAGTGGTTGAAGCAACTGATGAAAAGCAGTGTTATGATGTGACAAAGCCTGAGTCCTTTGATTTTACTGGTGTGTGGTAACAACAGTTTATCAATGGATCTCAGGCTTTTTCATTTACCGTCTTAAACTATGGGACAGCAGTGGGCTAATGCCGGTTTTTTTGTGTCTGTGATCAGCGCTGTATCAGAATATCTCGTCCGGCGTGTCAGCACTGCCGGTCTGAGGTTGATTCGGATTCATTGCGATCTCTGTGGGTACCTGGTTCTCAGGGAATACTTCGAATAGTGCATTGTCCTGCCCCGGGTAAGCCAGTAAGCCTGTCTTTGGATCAATGCGGACGCTGATCATACCGTCCGGCTGTGCCGCTGGTTCGTCGGCGCTATCAGACAGCGCCGTTTCCATAAAGTCGATCCAGATCGGCAGTGCTGCGGTACCGCCAAATTCCCGTCGTCCCAGAGTTGAAGGCTGGTCAAAGCCGACCCAGGCGGTAGCAACAACGTCTTTGTTGAAGCCGGAGAACCAGGCGTCTTTCTGGTCGTTGGTGGTGCCGGTTTTGCCTGCCAGGTCGCTACGCTTGAGGCTGGTTGCCCGGCGTCCGGTGCCCCGGGTAATAACGTCCTGCATGATGTTATAGATCATGTATGCGGTATCCGGTTGCATGATCTGTTCAGCAAGTGGCTGGGTGCTCAGTTGAGTGCCTGCCGGTAGCTCGCTGGCTGCAGAGGCCTGCTGTGCAGTGGTATCTGTGGTTCCGGTTTCTGTATTGCCGGAGAGCTGAATATCACCCAGGTTGTCCGGAACTTCGATACTCTGTTCCACGTAGGTGCACTCAGGACAGACTGTGTCTGGGCGGGCCTGGAACAGGACGTTGCCCTCGGCATCTTCGATGCGCTCTATAAAGTAAGGTTGTACTTTATAGCCCTGGTTGGCCAGACCTGCATAAGCTGTGACCAGTTCCAGTGGGGTAACGTCAGCACTGCCCAGTGACAGGGACAAGTTGCCAGGCAGGCGGGCTTTGTCAAAGCCGAAGCGGGTCAGGAATTCGGTAGCGGTATCAATTCCGATTGAGCGAAGAATACGGATTGAAACCAGGTTGCGTGACTTATACAGCGCTTCACGCAGACGGGTCGGGCCATAGAATTTCTTGCTGTAGTTCTCCGGACGCCAGTTGGATTCCAGATTGTTGTCATGGAACACCACAGGTGCATCATTGATGATGGTAGCCGGAGTAAAACCCTGCTCCAGTGCTGAAGCATAGATGAATGGCTTCAGGTTAGAGCCTGGCTGGCGTTGAGCCTGGGTTGCCCGATTGAACTTGTTATGGATAAAGTTAAAGCCGCCAACCAGTGCCAGAACGGCACCGTTACGAGGAGACAGTGCTGTGAACGCGCCCTGTACCTGAGGCACCTGCGCCAGGCGCCAGCTATTCTCCTGCTGGCGTACCCGGATCAGATCGCCCGCCTGGAAAATCTCCCCGGCTGTCTTCGGGGCTTTGCCTATGCGGTTAGGGCCTTTATAGGGTTGGGCCCAGTTCATCATGTCCCATTCAAGGGTGATTTGTCCGGTGCCCTTTATATAGATGCTGGCTTGCTGCTTTTTCGTGCTCAGCACGATGGCTGGTTCCAGTGGACCATAAGTTGGCTGCTTTTTCAGGAACGCGGCAACAGACTCGTCTGAAAGGTCAGTTACGACCTGTACTTTCTCTGGGCCAAAGTAACCGTGTCGTTCGGTATATGCCAGCAGGCCGTCCTCGACTGCGAGATTGGCTGCTGCCTGCATGTCGCTGTTCAGGGTGGTGTAAACCTTCAGGCCATCGGTATAGAGTGCTTCATCAAAATGTTGATACAGCTCATTGCGAACCATTTCAGCGACATAAGGGGCATACAGGTCGATCTGTGTGCCATGGTACTCTGCCGTGACCGGTTCATTGCGGGCAATTTCATAGGCTTCGTCGTTAATGAAGCTGAGGCTGTGCATCCGCTTAAGGATCCAGTTGCGGCGTTCCAGTGCTCTGCCTGGGTTGGTGATCGGGTTGTAGGCTGAGGGGGCTTTAGGCAAGCCGGCGATCATTGCCAGCTGTGCGATGGTCAGTTGGTCAATGTTCTGGCCGTAGTAAATATTGGCAGCAGCCTGGATGCCGTAGGAGCGGTGGCCGAGATAGATCTTGTTAACATAGAGTTCAAAGATCTCTTCTTTACTCAGTTCCTGTTCAATGCGCAGTGACAGAAGAATCTCATTGAATTTACGGACAAAGGATCGTTCCCGGGTCAGAAAGAAGTTCTTGGCGACCTGCATGGTGATGGTGCTGCCGCCACTCTGAATGCGGCCGCTGCTGGCCAGTTGATAAGCGGCGCGTGCAAGACCTTTGATGTCGATACCGATATGGCTGAAGAAGTCCCGGTCTTCCGCTGCCAGAAGGGCGTTAACAAAGTTGTCGGGTACCTGTTCGAAGCCAATGGGAGTGCGGCGTTTTTCGCCAAACTCTGAGATCAGCTTGTCATCGGCAGAAAATACTCGCAGCGGTGTTTGCAGGCGCACCTCTTTCAGGGCCTGAACATCCGGCAGCTTGGGAGCATAATAGAAGTAGGCGCCAGCCAGGGCTATACCGCCGAGAAGAGCACCCACGATGGTGAGTTTCAGGCCGAGCTTCAGTAACGATCTCAGTAAATTCATGCTAAGTTGCTTTAAAGTTAAGATTTTTGTTGCCGAGTTATTATATCTGGAAGAAAGTGTTAGCCACTAGTGAAACAGTGGTTTAATTTTTGTCAATTCCGCGTTAGAGTCTTTAGCGACGGACAGTGCAGGATATTTAAGGACAATTTATTGTGCTCAGCTTTCTGAAAAAGCAGGAAAAGGGGTGGGTCGGGATCGATATAGGCTCGTCTTCGGTGAAAATGGTGACATTGTCCCGGAGAGGCGAGGCTATGCAGCTGGATTCTTACGCTATTATGCCGTTACCTTCCAGTGCTGTAATTGATAGCAGCATTCAGGATGTCGGTCAGGTATCTGAGGCAATTGAAAATGGTCTGAAAGTCTGTGGCGGTGGGCTGACTGCTTCTGTTACTGCTGTGCCTTCTTCCGCCGTTATCCTGAAAACTATCCAGCTAAGCAGTGCTTTTACCGAGTTTGAATTGGAAGAACAGGTTAAGCTCGAAGCAGACAGATTTATTCCCTATCCACTCAACGAGGTTGCTCTGGATTTTGAAATCCTTGGGCCTGTTGAAGGTCATGACGAGCTGAATGACATTATGTTGGTGGCTTGTCGTCGGGACGATGTAGAACTTCGGGAAGATGCGATTAATGGCGCTGGCCTGAAGTGTGAGGTGGTCGATGTTGACCGGTTCAGTACAGAACGAGTGTATCCGCTGCTGCAGGAACCGGGTTTTAATGAAGATTCTCTTATCGGTCTGGTTGATATTGGCGCCTCGACTCTGACTCTGAATGTCTTTAAAAACGGTGAAATTGTTTATAACCGTGAGCAGGCATTTGGTGGTAATGATCTGAGTAATGCTATTCACCAGCAAACTGGAATGGCGGCGTCAGAGGCTGAGCAGCAGCTGCGTGCCGGGGATCTTTCGGATGATATTATTCAGAATCTTGTTCTGCCTTTTCGCAGCAATGTTTCTCAGCAAGTATCCCGGGCGCTACAGTTTTTCTATTCTTCAGGGCCGCACAATGAATTGAGTAAACTGTATCTGTTGGGTGGAACTGCTTCTATTGATGGTCTGGCAGAACAGATGGCAGCAGAGGTGGGAGTGACTACCGAGGTTGGCAATCCTTTTATTCGTATGGTGATTAATCCGAAGCTTAACCCTCAGCGACTGACACTTGACGCTCCTACTCTGGTTAAGGCCTGTGGTATGGCGTTGCGCAGCTTCGAGCAGTAGGAACCGGCTATGGCAAAAATTAACTTAAGAGCCTGGCGGGAAGAGCAGGCAGTAGAGAGACAGAAACAGTTCGCAGTGAATACAGTTGCGGCAGCATTTCTTGGCGCTGTTGTTGTGTTTCTGATCGGCTTTTACTTTGATCTGCAAACTGATCGTCAGAAGGCCCGCAACAGCTATCTGAATCAGGAAATAGCGTTGCTTGATGCTCAACTCAAAGAGATTAAGAACCTCAAACAGCAACGTGCTCGTCTGCTTGATCGTCTGAATGCGATTGAGGAGTTGCAGGGGACCCGTCCTCTGATCGTACGAAGCTTCGACGAAATGGTCCGGGTGTTGCCAGATGGCATTTATTATCTCAAGTTGGCTCGGGAAGAGGACACGATCAAACTCGAAGGCAGAGCTGAGAAGAGTGATGATGTTTCCACGTTGATGAGAAGTATCTATGCCAGCATCTGGTTTGGTGAGCCTAATCTGTCTTCTGTGGCCAATGATGAATCTATGAAGAAGTTTAATCTGGCTGTGCCGGTCCTGAAGCCCGAGCAGGATGGAGAGGGTGAGTCATGAGTATGGATGGCCTGAAAAACAGCTTTAAAGGCTTTGATCCGAATGATCTGGATCTGAGTGCATCCGGAAACTGGCCTGTAGGTGTAAAGGTGATCACTTACTTGCTGGTTTTTTCTATTGTGGTCGGTCTGGGCTTTTATTTTTACATTACCGATATCCAGAAAGGGCTTGACCGGGAAATTAATCAGGAAAATGGCCTGAAACAGCAGGTTACGATCAAGACGACTCAGGTTGCCAGTCTGGCTCAGCTACGACAGCAGATGGAAGATGTGGAAGAACGCTTTTCTGAACTGCTTAAACAGCTACCAACTGAGAAGGAAGTACCCGGACTGCTTGAAGATATTACCGAAATCGGGCGCTCCAGTGGTCTGGATATCCAGTCGATTACTCTGCTGGAAGAGAAAAAGAACGAGATTTTTATTGAGCTGCCGATCAGCATTGAGGTGAGTGGTACATACCACCAGATGGGGCAGTTCGTTAGTGGTGTGGCTGCGATTCCAAGGATCGTAACTCTGCATGATTATAATATTGAACCATTGGATCGGTCGCAGGGCGGAAATGAGTTCCGGTCGGATACTAATGCAGACCTGAAAATGACAATCAATGCGAAGACGTATCGCTATGACGACACACAGTAAACGTTCAGGAAACAGAACTCTCAGGGGGGCGGTAGCTGTATTGCTTCCTGTCCTGATGTCTGGTTGTGTCTGGATTGAAGATACAGCAGATCTGCGTAGTTTTGTGGCGCAGGAAAAACAGAAAAAGACCGTAAGAGTAGAGCCGCTGCCGGAATTTAAGCCTTATCATAGTTTTATCTATGAAGGGGCGAGTATGCGAAACCCATTCAAGCCTCTGGTTGCCTTGATCAATCCCGATAAAATTCCCGGCGGTGATGTTGCCGGCAAGAAGCCCGATATTGATCGTGAGAAAGAATATCTGGAGACGTTTTCTCTGGATAATCTGAAGATGGTGGGGAGTATCAATAAAAGTTCTGATACACGCTGGGCATTGATTCGTGACGGCAAAGGTGAAATTCATCGGGTGACTATCGGTGATTACATGGGATTTGATTACGGTAAAGTCGTTGCAGTAAATGGCGACAGTGTTGATCTGATTGAGATAATTTCAAACGGCCGGGGCGGTTGGATGAAGCGCCCGCGCAGTGTGGTGATGGATTGATGACGATGATGGTGAATACAATGAGTGGATTTATTCAGGCGGGCAGAATCGGCAGATTGCTGCTCGCAGCCGTAGCAGGCCTGACCATCACGGTGCTGATGTCAGTTCAGATGGCAGTTGCTGCGGATGCTAATCTGGAGTCTTCCAGTTTTGTTGCTTTACCCAACAATAAGCTGGAAATTCGTTTCGACTTTGATGTGCCTCCTTCAATTCCTAAGTCATACATGACAAACAGCCCGCCACGACTGGTACTGGACATGTGGGGTGTTAAGAACGGTCAGGAAGCCCGTCGTTTGAATATCGAGAGTGGCAATGTTGATAATGTGAATTTTGCGCAAGTTGACGGCCGTCTGCGGGTGGTTGTGAATCTGTTTGAACCATCCTCTTTTGATACCCGGGCTGATGGTAATAGTCTGTTTCTGGTAATCGGAGATCGTGGCGAAATTAAATCAGCTGAACCTAAAGCGGCTCCGGTCAGTAACTCTGCAACCGCGCAGCTTGCTCTGCCGGATCGTACCCGGATTCAGGGTATTGATTTCGAAAGAACCGAGAAAAACGCCGGTCGTGTCGTTATCTCACTGTCGGATGATCGTGCAGGTGTGGATGTTATCGAAGAAGGCAATAACGTTGTCGTTAACGTTCTGGGCGCCGATATCTCGCCAAGCCTGCAAAACCGGATCGATGTGCAAGATTTTGCGACGCCGGTGCTCTTCATCGATTCAATGGCTAGTGGTGAAAACAGCTCCATTCTGATTAAGCCGTCAGCAGAGCCTTATGATTACATGGTTTATCAGACCAACAACCAGTTGGTGATAGATCTGGAGCCTGTCACGCTGGCTGAACAGGAAGCGCGTCGGGAAGAGTTGTTCCAGTATCAGGGAGAGCGTATTGATCTGGACTTCCAGAATGTAGAAGTGCGTTCAGTGTTACAGATCCTGGCTGAAGTAGCCGAGATGAACCTGGTAGTCAGCGATAATGTTGAAGGCAATATCACTCTGCGCCTGAAGAATGTACCCTGGGATCAGGCGCTGGATTTGATTCTGAGTACTAATAAGCTGGATAAGCGGGAAATGGGGAATGTCCTGCTGATCGGTACTGCTGAAGAGATTGCGGAACGTGAAAGGGTTGAACTGGAAAGTTCCAAGCAAGTGGAAGAGCTGGCGCCGCTGCGTACTGAGTTTATTCAGGTGGATTTCCGTAAAGCATCAGATATGATGAGCCGTCTGAACGCCGCAAAACTGATCTCTGAGCGTGGCTTTATTCTGGCGGATGATGAAACCAACGTACTGATGGTACGTGAGACCGCAAAGCGTATGGAAGAGATTCGCAGTACTCTGAGTCGGTTTGATACTGAAGTGGCGCAGGTGTTGATTGAAGCGCGTCTGGTGACCGCCAATACTGATGTATCAAAAGACCTGGGTGTTAAATGGGGTGTTGGTCTGGGTGCTAGTAAGGGCGATTCTGCAATATCCATCGGTCGTTCTATCTCTAGCGTATCCAATCCGGGTACTGTACCGAATAGCCTGCTGGTTGATCTGGGAGCAGATGTTACCAATGCCACAGGTGTTGCTGTCGGTCTGAAAGCCGGTAGCAGTGCGTTGCTGCAGCTGGAGCTTTCGGCGTTGGAAACTGATGGTCGGGTTGAAGTTATCTCACAGCCTAAGATTGTGACCACTAACGGTAAAGCAGCGATGATCCAGTCCGGTCAGGAAATTCCGTACCAGACAGTTGAAGATGGCGAAGTGAGTATTGAATTTAAGGATGTCGTGCTGTCGCTCGATGTGACACCGCGGATTAACCCGGGTGACCGGATCGCGATGGACCTTAAAATTAAGAAAGACTCCATTGGCGACCAGTTGGCAAACGGTGATATCAGTATCGTTAATAACGAACTGGAAACATCGGTTGTGGTGCCGGACGGCCAAACTATTGTACTGGGTGGTGTATTTGAGAACGAAACCCGGAATACAATTAACAAAACGCCACTGCTGGGAGATCTTCCGGTAGTCGGCGCGTTATTCCGTAACTCTCAGGAAAAGAACAATAAAACAGAGCTACTGATCTTTATCACGCCGAAACTGATTCGTGAGTCTCTGTCTGCGCAGTAGGTTTTTCTGTTGAACATATTTCTTGTAGGCCCTATGGGTGCTGGAAAAAGCACCATAGGGCGTCTTCTTTCTCAGGAGCTGAAACTCAGCTTTGTCGATTCTGATAAGGTCATTGAAGAGCGTGCGGGGGCTGATATCCCCTGGATCTTTGATGTTGAGGGTGAAGACGGCTTCCGTGATCGTGAAGCGAATATAATTGATCAGCTCAGTGCTGAGGACGGGCAAGTGCTTGCCACGGGTGGTGGTGCAGTCATGCGCCCGGAGAATCGATCCAATCTGCAAGGGCGGGGGACCGTGGTTTATCTGCAGGCTTCTGTCGAACAGCAGCTGGAAAGAACCGCAAGGGATAAAAATCGCCCACTACTGCAAACTGAAAATCCAGAAGCTGTTCTGAAACAGCTGATGGAAACACGTCACCCGCTCTATCTTCAGGTTGCTGATATCGTGGTTGAAACGGATAAACGCAATCCAAAAGCGGTTGTCGCTGATATAATCGGTGCTCTGCGGGAAAAGCAGATAGTTAAATAGCAGAAGCAGTGATCATGACTCAGACTCTGAATGTCGATCTTGGTGATCGATCTTACCCCATCTTTATCGGTAATGATTTGTTTACAACCGCAAATCTGGCCCCCTATATCCGCGGTAATCAGGTATTAATTGTCAGCAATGACACGGTTGCGCCGTTGTATATCGATATGCTGAAACAGGCGTTACCTGATATTCAGACTGATGAAGTGATTCTGCCGGATGGCGAGCAGTATAAAACGCTGCAGCAGTTAGAAGCGATCTATGACCGCTTGCTGGAACAGCGGCATAATCGCACCACGACCCTGATCGCTCTGGGTGGCGGTGTTGTAGGAGATATGACCGGTTATGCGGCCGCAAGTTATCAGCGGGGTGTGAATTTTATTCAGATCCCAACCACCCTGTTGTCACAGGTGGACTCCTCAGTGGGCGGTAAAACCGGGGTTAATCATCCTCTGGGTAAGAATATGATTGGCGCTTTCCATCAGCCGCAGGTGGTATTGGCGAGCACCGATGTTCTGAGTACGCTACCGGATCGTGAATTATCGGCAGGTCTTGCCGAAGTGATCAAGTATGGCCTGATCTACGATGCCGACTTCCTGACCTGGCTGGAACAGAATATGGCAGGTCTGGTTGCCCGTGATAATCAACTGCTGACTCAGGCAATCTACCGTTCCTGTGAGATCAAAGCTGAAATTGTGGCGCAAGACGAAAAAGAGGCCGGCCTGCGTGCGTTACTGAATCTGGGGCACACCTTCGGCCATGCTATTGAAGCCTCTCAGGGATATGGTAACTGGTTGCATGGCGAAGCAGTGGGTGCCGGTATGATGATGGCTGCCGATCTGTCTCAGCGTCTTGGCTGGCTGTCTCAAGCGGATGTAGACCGTACCCGGACATTGTTGCTTGCTGCTAACCTGCCTGTTGATGCTCCGCAGGGGATGACGCCTGAGGAGTTTATCTCCCTGATGTCTGTGGATAAGAAAGTGATCGATGGTCAGTTACGTCTGGTGCTGCTTAAATCACTGGGGCAGGGAATCGTGACTGATCAGTTTGCACCAGAGTTGTTACAGCAGACACTGGTCGGTTTTACTTCCTGAGGAAACGGATATGGCAGGGGAAAAAAGCAGAAACGAAGCGTTGGCTGAAGCATTTGCTGCGGCGGAACAGCGCAAAAGTGTTTTTTTTGAACCTGCCTCACGTCTGCAACTGGTCGAAAAACTCGAACACCTGAGTCGATTCAGTGATTTTCTATTACTGGTGACTGGCCCGGAAGGAGCCGGTAAAACCTTACTATTACAGCAATTGCAGAAGGTGCAATCAGATCGTGCCTTGCGCATTTGTAGTATCGATGCCGCAGCGAGTGGTGAGCTGGGCGCAATGTTGAGGGCTGTCTGCTCGCAGTTAAGCCCCGAAATCAGTCTGGATGGCGATAACCAGAAAATTCTGAACGGCCTTTATGAATTTGCTCAGGTAATGGCTGGAGAGCATATTCAATGGATCCTGTTGGTTGATAATGCCGAACAGCTGGAACCTGCGGCGCAAAAGCTGTTATTGCAGATGCTCAGCGATGCTCAGGGCCTGCCCCAGAAACCTCATCTGTTATTGTTCGGTCAGGAGTCACTGACTGAAAAACTGGGTAAGCATGACGAGTTCTCTCTGCTGGAAGGTCAGCTTCATCATATTCAACTGACCCCCTTTACTGAAACGGAGGCGGCAGAATACCTGCGACTGCGTTACAGTGCGGCCGGCGCCTTAACTGCAAAGCAGATGAAAGCTGTGTTTGATGCTTCCGGCGGTTATCCCGGGTCACTTAATAGCAGTGCCGAAGCGCTGTTCCGCTCCGGTTCAGTCAGTCGTCCCGCTGCATCCCGAAGCTTACCTAAAGTGCATCTGATGGGCATTGCGTCGGTCCTGTTACTGGTGCTGGCGGTGGCATTGTGGCAGTACTGGCCGGAGTCTTCAGTGAGTGGCGATGGTGACCGAACGCTGGTGCAGCTGGACGTGCCTGTTACCAGCGAGTCCACAGTGGCTGCCGATCCGCAACAGCCTGTTGAAGAGATTAAGCTGAATGCGCCGGCATCCTACACCCCGGGTGAAACGTCAAAACAGCCTGAGCAGGCAGTTACAGAAAAGACGGTCACTGAGGTGCAGCCTCAGCCCGTAGTGGAGCAAAAGCCGGTTCAGGAGGCTGTGAAGCCTTCTCCGGCTCCGGTTGAAGTTGCTAAAGCAGAACCGGCCCCTGAGCCAGCCCCTGAACCGGCTCCGGTCAAATCGGCTACAAAAGCAGTGGTCGAAACGAAGCCAGTTGTTGCTGTGGCTAAGCCACAGACCACTACCCAGCCTGAGTCTGCAAAGCCGGCAACACCTACCAAACCTTCTGTGCAGTCAGTTCCGTTGAGCAGTGCTGAGCAGGCGTTACTGAGCTGGCCTGAAAGCGCCTATACCCTGCAGGTACTGGGCGCGGGTGTGAAAAAGAGCGCTGAAGATTTTATCCGCTCGCAGAAACAGCCACAGAAGTTTTATCTGTTTCAGACAAAATATAAAAGTAAGCCCTGGTTTGTCGTCGTTTATGGGCAATACAAGGACCGTTCTACCGCATCTGCAGCAAGTAAAAAACTGCCTGCCGATCTCGCAAAACTGCGCCCCTGGGCGCGCTCAATTCAGGGAATTCAGGCGGAACTGGCGACCAGAAAATAATAATTTTTCTTAAAAAACGCCGAAACAAGAATATCCTCTGATCTGCCTATAATTTGTCCTTCCCCCCCTTGCTGTGTAAAATGGCTGTCCCTTTTTCGTCGCATGTGCAACTGCGGAAAAAAGAAAAAGGCGATAATATATTGATAATTAAGAACTTTATGGTGGGATTCGTTTATGAGCAAAGGTCTGTATCGCCCTGGTGAGTTCAAGGACAACTGTGGTTTTGGCCTGATGGCCCATATGCAAGGGGAGCCAAGCCACGACTTGCTGTTGAAGGCGATTGAAGCACTTGCATGTATGACTCACCGTGGTGGGATCGCGGCAGACGGTAAAACCGGCGACGGCTGCGGATTGCTGATGCAGAAGCCGGACGCCTTTCTGCGTGCCGCTGCGAAAAGTGAGCTGAATGCCGAACTGGGCGACAACTATGCTGTGGGCATGGTGTTTCTGTCTCAGGAGCCAGAACTGGCACAAGCTGCACGTGAAACATTGAATGACGCACTGCAAGCCCAGGGACTGACTGTGGCTGGCTGGCGTGTGGTGCCGACAGATGAGAGCTGTCTGGGACCGATCGCAAAAGATACTCTGCCACAGATTGAGCAGGTATTTATTACAACTGACAAGGCTGAGCGTGAATTCGAAGTCAGCCTTTATACCGCGCGCCGCAAAGCTGAGAACGCGCTGGCCGATGACCAGGACTTCTATATCTGTAGTCTGTCCGACAAGGTTATCTCTTATAAAGGTCTGACAATGCCGGTGGATCTGCCGGTGTTCTATAAAGATCTGGGTGACGAGTCACTGGCGACTGCTATCTGTACCTATCACCAGCGTTTCTCGACCAATACGGCACCGCGCTGGCCGCTGGCTCAGCCGTTCCGTCTGTTGGCGCACAATGGTGAGATCAACACCATTGAAGGTAACCGTAACTGGTCCCGTGCCCGTTCCAGCAAGTTCTCCACTGAACTGCTACCAAACGTTGATGAGCTGCAACCGATTGTAAACACAACCGGTTCCGACTCCTCCAGTATGGATAACATGCTGGAATTCCTGCTGATCGGCGGTATGAACCTGTACCGTGCGGCGCGTATGATCGTGCCGCCAGCATGGCAGAACGTCGATACTATGGACGCTGAGCTGCGCGCCTTCTACGACTTTAACTCCATGCACATGGAGCCGTGGGATGGTCCTGCCGGTATGGTAATGACCGACGGTCGCTACGCGGTATGTATGCTGGACCGTAACGGTCTGCGTCCATCCCGTTGGGTAATGACCAAAGATGGTTATATCTGTACCGCATCAGAGATCGGTGTATTTGATTATAAGCCTGAAGATATCGTGTCTCAGGGCCGTGTGGGTCCGGGTCAGATTCTGTCTATCGATACTCAGACCGGCGAAATACTGCACACTGCCGACGTTGATGATCGCCTGAAGAAGGCCCAGCCATACAAGCAGTGGATGCGTGAAAACGCGCTGCCGCTGGAACAGACCATGAACCTGACTGAAGAGTCTCAGTCTTTCTGCGAAATGACGCCGGAAGAAGTGAAGACTCACATGAAGATGTTCCAGGTCACGTTTGAAGAGCGTGATCAGGTTGTTCGTCCACTGGGTGAAACCGGTATGGAAGCGGTAGGCTCCATGGGTGACGACAAGCCGATGGCTGTACTGTCTTCTAAAGTTCGCTCTGTGTATGACTACTTCCGTCAGCAGTTTGCGCAGGTAACCAACCCGCCAATCGATCCGCTGCGTGAAGCGATCGTCATGTCGCTGGAAACCTGTATCGGTGCCGAGAAGAACGTATTTGAGGAAACGCCGGAGCACGCGCGCCGCGTAATCCTGACCACTCCGGTACTGTCCGCAAGCAAGTTCCTGCGTCTGAAGAACAACGACGAAGAAGGTTTTGCTGTCGGCAATATCGACCTGAACTACGATCCTGCCCAGCAGAGCCTGGAGCAGGCAATCGAAGCGGTGGCGGATCAGGCTGAGCAGCATGTTCGTGACGGTAAGGTGATTATCATCCTGTCCGACTTTGCTATCGAGCAGGGTAAACTGCCGGTACATGCGTCGATGGCAACCGGTGCTGTGCACCACCGTCTGATCAACAAAGGTCTGCGTGCGAACGCAAACATCGTGGTTGAGTCCGGTACTGTCCGTGACCCTCACCACTTTGCAGTACTGTTCGGCTTCGGTGCCACAGCGGTCTACCCGTATCTGGCTTATCGTGTGCTGACCGATCTGTGCAACACTGGCGAGCTGCAGATGGACTGGCTGGACAGCCACGAGAACTACCGTAAAGGTATTAACAAAGGCCTGATGAAGATCCTGTCTAAGATGGGTATCTCCACTATCGCCTCTTACCGTGGTGCGCAGCTGTTTGAAGCAGTGGGTATCAGCTCTGATGTGGTTGATCTGTGCTTCAGCGGTGTGACCAGCCGTATTGAAGGTGCTGGCTTCGAAGACTTCCAGAACGATCAACTGATGCTGTCTGAAGATGCCTGGGTTGCTCGTAAGAAGATCCAGCAGGGCGGTCTGCTGAAGTATGTTCACGGCGGTGAGTACCATGCTTACAATCCGGATGTGATCCGTACTATCCACACTGCAGTTCGCAGCGGCGATAGCACTGATTATCAGGAATACGCTGATCTGGTGAACAAGCGCGGTGTTGCCACTATCCGTGACCTGCTAGGCCTGAAGAAAGACGTTAAATCTATCGCCCTGAGCGACGTTGAGCCGGTTGAGAATATCTTCCCGCGCTTTGACTCCGCAGCGATGTCGCTGGGTGCACTGTCACCTGAGGCTCACGAGTGTCTGGCGATGGCGATGAACGAGCTTGGTGGTCGTTCTAACTCCGGTGAGGGTGGTGAAGATCCAGCCCGTCACGGTACCAACCGTCGTTCTAAGATCAAACAGGTGGCGTCTGGCCGCTTCGGTGTAACGCCGCAGTATCTGGTAAACGCTGAAGTTATGCAGATCAAAGTCGCTCAGGGTGCGAAGCCGGGTGAAGGTGGTCAGCTGCCAGGTGGTAAGGTGAACAGCCTGATCGCGCGTCTGCGTTACTCCGTACCGGGTGTGACTCTGATTTCGCCTCCACCGCACCACGATATCTACTCGATTGAGGATCTGGCGCAGCTGATCTTCGACCTGAAGCAGGTTAACCCTGACGGTCTGGTATCGGTGAAGCTGGTATCCCGTCCGGGTGTTGGTACCATCGCTTGTGGTGTTGCTAAAGCCTACGCGGATCTGATTACTATCTCCGGTTACGACGGCGGTACAGCGGCGAGCCCACTGACCTCTGTTCATTACGCGGGTTCTCCATGGGAACTGGGTCTGGCCGATGCCCACCAGTCTCTGCGTGGCAACCACCTGCGTGGCAAAGTACGTCTGCAGACAGACGGCGGCCTGAAGACCGGTCTGGACGTGGTTAAAGCTGCGATCCTGGGTGCAGAGAGCTTCGGCTTCGGTACCATGCCGATGGTCGCAGTCGGTTGTAAATACCTGCGTATCTGTCACCTGAACAACTGTGCAACCGGTGTGGCGACTCAGAACGACGTTCTGCGTGATAAGTACTACCGTGGCACCGTAGACATGGTGAAGAACTACTTCCGCTTTGTGGCTGAAGAGACCCGTCAGTGGATGGCCTCTTTGGGCGTACGTACGCTGGAAGAGCTGGTAGGTCGTGTTGACCTGCTGGAAATTCTGGAAGGTACAACCGCTAAGCACGCTAAGCTGGACCTGGCACCGCTGATCAGCGATGCAGGTATCCCGGAAGAGTATCCGAACACCTGTCAGGTTGGTCAGAACGAACCATACGATCTGGCTGAATTGAATACTCAGATGCTGGAGCTGGCGCAGCAGGCGATCAACGACAAGACCGGCGGTGAATATGAATTGGTCATCACCAACTGTGACCGTTCTGTCGGTGCCCGTACCTCCGGTGCGATTGCCAAGGTTCACGGTGACCGCGGTATGTCTGACAAGCCGATCCGCTTTAACTTTACCGGCCACGCTGGTCAGAGTTTCGGTGTCTGGAACGCCGGCGGTCAGGAGCTGTACCTGAAAGGTGATGCCAACGATTACGTCGGTAAAGGTATGACTGGCGGTAAGATCGTCATCAGCCAGCCGGATGAAGTGACCTTCGCCAGCAACGAAACTGCCATTATCGGTAACACCTGTCTGTACGGGGCGACCGGCGGTAAGTTGTACGCAGCCGGCAGCGCCGGTGAGCGTTTCGGTGTGCGTAACTCTGGCTGTCATGCGGTCATCGAAGGTGCTGGCGATCACTGCTGTGAATACATGACCGGTGGTCTGGTAACCGTACTGGGTGAAACTGGCTACAACTTCGGTGCGGGCATGACCGGTGGTTTCGCTTACGTGCTGGATCTGGATAACACCTTCGTGGATAAGTACAACCATGAACTGGTAGAGATCCATCGTGTCGCGCCACACCATATGGAAGAGTACAAAAACCACCTGCGCTCTGTGATTATCGGCTTCACCAAGGAGACCGGTAGTGCATGGGGTAAACAGATTGTTGATAACTTCGATGACTATATCGGTCGCTTCTGGCTGGTTAAGCCAAAAGCAGCGAGCCTTGGCGCGCTGCTGACCGATATGCGCTCCCGTCCGGAGTAAGGGTTGTCGAATAAAGACAGGTGTTAAGTTAATGCAGTGCCTGCCGTTGGCAGGCACCATCAGACGGGGTGGGAATTATGTCAGATCGTCTAAGTAATGATTTTCAGTTTCTGGAAGTAGAGCGCCAGGGACCAAACAAAATTGCAGCGAACGTGCGTAAGAAAGAGTTCGCTGAAATTTACGAGCCATTCAAGCAGGAAGAAGCGGCGACTCAGGCACACCGTTGCCTGGAGTGCGGTAACCCTTACTGCGAATGGAAGTGTCCGGTACACAACTATATTCCGAACTGGCTCAAGCTGGTTGCGGAAGGCAACATCATCGAAGCGGCTGAGCTGAGCCACCAGACCAACTCACTGCCAGAGGTATGTGGCCGTGTTTGTCCGCAGGATCGCCTGTGTGAAGGCTCCTGTACGCTGAACGATGAGTTCGGTGCGGTAACGATCGGTTCTGTGGAAAAGCACATCACCGATACGGCGTTTGCTATGGGCTGGCGTCCGGATATGAGCAAAGCGCCACAAACCGACAAGAAAGTAGCGGTAATCGGTGCTGGCCCTGCGGGTCTGGCGGCAGCCGATATTCTGGTGCGCAACGGCGTTAAGCCAGTGGTATTTGACCGTCATCCGGAGATCGGTGGTTTGCTGACCTTCGGTATCCCGGAGTTCAAGCTGGATAAAGATGTGATGGTTCGCCGTCGCGAAGTCTTCACCGAAATGGGCGTTGAGTTCCGTCTTAACACCGAAGTCGGTAAAGATGTGCAGATGCAGGACCTGCTCAACGAATACGACGCGGTATTCCTGGGTATGGGCACCTACACCTACATGAAAGGTGGTTTCCCGGGTGAAGATCTGGAAGGCGTTCACGATGCACTGCCGTTCCTGATCTCCAACGTGAATCGCTGCCTGGGCTACGAGAAGAGCGCAGACGATTATATCGGCGTTGAAGGTAAGAACGTTGTGGTTCTGGGTGGTGGTGACACCGCGATGGACTGTAATCGTACTTCGATCCGTCAGGGCGCGAAGAACGTTATCTGTGCTTACCGTCGTGATGAAGCCAACATGCCGGGTTCCAAGCGTGAAGTAGAGAATGCACGTGAGGAAGGTGTACAGTTCATGTTTAACCGTCAGCCGGTTGAGGTTGTTGGTGAAGCAGGCAAGGTCACCGGTGTTAAGGTTGTGACTACACAGATGGGTGAGCCGGATGAAAACGGCCGTCGTCGTCCAGAGGTTGTTGAAGGCAGTGAAGAGGTACTGCCAGCAGACGCAGTTCTGGTGGCGTTCGGTTTCCGTCCAAGCCCGGCGCCGTGGTTCGCTGACTTCGGTATCGAGCTGGAACAGGATGGTCGTATCAAGACCTCCGCAGATGAGCGCTACGCATTCCAGACCAGCAACGAGAAAGTCTTTGCTGGTGGCGATATGGTACGTGGCTCTGACCTTGTAGTAACTGCAATCGATGAAGGCCGTAAAGCGGCTGAAGGGATTATGGATTACCTGAAGGTTTAAGCTCTATGCCTTTTTAAAAAACGCGCCTGATGGCGCGTTTTTTTGTGGGGTGAATAATAGAGCGTAGCCAGAACGGCAGGCAGAGCCGGCCTTGCTCAACTGCGTTGCAGAGCAATGCTTGCTAGTGATGTGAAAAAGCGAACGACACTGCGGAGTTTGAAATCGTTGTGTAGTGAGGCACGTCCTCGTGCCGATGATTTGGTCGTGACTGGAGCGGTGAGCATAGCTCACCTTGCTGGTGGCTGGATCGTCACGCTAGCGTGACTAGCTGGATAAAGCAAAAAGCTTGACAGTTTTCGGCGGTAATTCAAACTTTGTTCGCCACTCGCCACTCGCCACTCGCCACTCGCCACTCGCCACTCGCCACTCGCCACTCGCCACTCGCCACTCGCCACATCTTTCCTCTTTTTATGATCTGAAACCCAAGCAGAATGTTGCAAAATTCTGTAAAATGCGTGCAGTTTTGAATTTGACTGAGAGTGAGTAATGGCTGAACTGAAGAATGATCGTTTTCTGCGTGCTCTGCTGCGTGAACCAGTAGATGTAACTCCGGTGTGGATGATGCGCCAGGCGGGACGTTACCTGCCAGAGTATCGTGCAACCCGTGCGCAGGCTGGCGACTTCCTGAGTCTGTGCAAGAACAAGGAGCTGGCTTGCGAAGTGACTATTCAGCCACTGGAGCGATATGAGCTGGATGCGGCGATCCTGTTCTCTGATATTCTGACTATTCCTGATGCGATGGGTCTGGGTCTGTATTTCGAAGTGGGTGAAGGTCCTAAGTTCAAGAAGGTTATCCGTACTGAAGCGGATGTTGCCGAACTGCCGGTTCCTGAATCTGCCCGTGATCTGGATTACGTGATGGATGCGGTGAAAACCATCCGTCGTGAGCTGAACGGTCGTGTACCGCTGATCGGTTTCTCCGGTAGCCCATGGACCCTGGCAACCTATATGGTTGAAGGCGGCTCCAGTAAGGATTTCCGTCACATCAAACAGATGATGTATGCGACACCTGAAGTACTGCACGAGCTGCTGAATAAACTGGCTCAGTCAGTTACTGACTACCTGAATCAGCAGATTCTGAGCGGTGCTCAGGCGGTACAGATCTTTGATACCTGGGGCGGTGCACTGAGCGGTCCGATGTATCAGGAGTTCTCTCTGAAGTATATGCAGCAGATCGTCAGCGGTCTGATCCGTGAGCATGAAGGTCGTAAAGTACCGGTGATCATGTTCACTAAGAATGGTGGCCAGTGGCTGGAAACCATGGCTGAAGCAGGTGCCGATGCGCTGGGTCTGGATTGGACCACTAACATCGACGATGCCCGTGCCCGTGTTGGTGATAAGGTTGCTCTGCAGGGCAACATGGATCCATCTGTACTGTATGGCACTCCAGAGCGTATCCGTGCTGAAGTTGCGGACATTCTGGCCCGTTACGGTAACGGTTCAGGCCATGTATTCAATCTGGGTCACGGTATCCACCAGTTTGTTGATCCGGCACAGCCAAAGATTTTCGTTGATGCGGTGCATGAATTGAGTGCTCAGTATCACAAATAATTTTCAATTTTAAAGAGGGCGTCAGCCCTCTTTTGTTATGTGTAATAACCATGAAAAGACTGACAGAATTATTAGACAGTAACCGCGAATGGGCGGAAAAGATTAACCAGGAAGATCCGGCGTTTTTTGAAACGCTGGCACAGCAGCAGGCACCTGAGTATCTCTGGATCGGTTGTTCCGACAGCCGCGTACCGGCCAACGAAATCGTGGGAATGCTGCCGGGCGAGCTGTTTGTTCACCGTAACGTTTCTAATCTGGTGGTACATACCGATATGAATTGCCTGGCGGTAATTCAGTATGCGGTTGAGGTGCTGAAGGTAAAACATATTATGGTGGTAGGGCACTATGGTTGCGGCGGTGTTGCGGCCGCGATTGAAACTGAGCCACATGGTCTGATCGATAACTGGCTGCGACATATCCGTAAGGTTTATCAGAAGCACCGTGAATTGTTGTCTGCCTGGGATAACTCTCATCAGCAGTTGGATCGACTGTGTGAGCTGAACGTGATTGAGCAGGCTTGTAACGTCTGCGAGACTACCGTGGTGCAGCAGGCCTGGGCGAACGGTCAGGATCTGAAAGTACATGGCTGGATCTACGGTCTGAGCGATGGTCTGATCAACGATCTGGAGTTCAACGCGGCGAATGCCGAAAGCGTTGAGGAAGAATACAAGCTGGCGATCAATAAGGTCGAAAAGCTGCGTGAGCTGGTACAGAATTCTGAGAAGACTCAGAATGCCCATTCATTGTGGGATAAAGTGCGCTCAATTTTTAACTGAGTACACAGACTTAACCTTATAAAAAAAGCCCCGGCTCTTCTGCAGAGTCGGGGCTTTTTATTTCAGGCTGTTAATTCGCTGTAACTGCCTTACTGAGCTGCTTTTTCCAGTGCCTGTTCCAGATCACCCAGCAGATCATCGATATGCTCAATGCCTACAGACAGGCGAACCATTTCAGGGCTGACACCGGCTGATTTCAGCTCTTCATCGTTCAGCTGGCGGTGAGTGGTTTCTGCCGGGATGGAAGCCAGTGACTTACAGTCACCGATGTTTACCAGACGCAGGAAGATACCCAGGGCATCGTAGAACGCGCGAGTCGCTTCACGGCCGCCTTTCAGGCCGAAGCTCAGAATGCCGGACGCCTGACCGTTCATGTACTTCTCTGCCAGAGCGTTGTCTTTGTGGCTGGCCAGACCAGCGTAGTTCACCCAGGTAACCTGCTCGTGGTTTTCCAGGAACTCGGCAACCTTCTGAGTGTTTTCGCAGATACGTTCCATACGCAGCGTCAGAGTCTCCAGACCCTGTATCAGCAGGAAGGCGTTCATTGGTGACAGTGCAGCACCGGTGTTACGCAGTGGTACAACACGGCAGCGACCGATAAAGGCGGCAGGACCAAATGCTTCGGTGTATACCACGCCGTGATAAGACACATCAGGAGTGTTCAGCAGAGGGAAGCGATCAGCGTTATCCGCCCATGGGAACTTACCGGAATCAACGATTACACCGCCGATGGAGTTGCCGTGACCGCCGATGTACTTGGTGGCTGCCTGAATAACGATGTCGGCACCCTGCTCGATTGGACGCCACAGCGCAGGGCTTGGTACGGTGTTATCCACAATCAGTGGTACGCCATGCTTGTGAGCGATCTCCGCCAGCTTCTCAATATCAGCGATGCCGCCGGATGGGTTACCCACAGATTCGCAGTAGATCCCCTTGGTTTTATCGTTGATCAGCGCTTCGATGCCCGCAAAATCATCTTTATTGGCAAACTGAATTTCAATGCCCTGACGTGGCAGCGTGTGAGCAAACAGGTTGTAGGTGCCGCCATACAGCTCGCTGGTAGCGATGATGTTGTCGCCCACTTCTGCAATAGTCTGGATGGTGTAGGTGATCGCTGCCATACCAGATGCTACAGCCAGTGCCGCAACACCACCTTCCATAGCAGCAACACGCTGTTCCAGCACGTCAGTAGTCGGGTTCATGATACGGGTGTAGATGTTTCCAGGTACCTTCAGGTCAAACAGGTCGGCACCGTGCTGCGCGCTGTCAAATGCGTACGACGTGGTTTGGTACATCGGTACTGCAACCGCTTTAGTGGTTTCATCCGGGCTGTAACCGGCGTGTACCGCCATTGTTTCCAGTTTCATCTATTGCTCCTCAAAGCTGTGTAATCAGCCAATATGATTCTTTTTCTTCTGATAATTCGTTAGTTACGTAACGCTCGATTGTAGAGCTTCGGTGGAAGAAATAAAGGGATCTTTGGTTCAAGGCTATACCCGGTTCCGATAGAATGCCTTGATCAGTAATAAGGCTGCTTAAGGATCTCTGGATGGCAAAGGCGAAAAGTGCATATGTCTGTAATGACTGTGGTGCGGATTATTCAAAGTGGCAGGGCCAGTGCAGTGCCTGTCATGCCTGGAATACGCTGACCGAAGTACGCTTAAGCAGCGCTAAGCAGCCGGCTTCACGGGGGGCGCGGTTTGATGGTTATGCCGGCGGCGCTCCGGCAACTAAGGTGCAGGACCTGTCCGAGGTGAATCTGGCTGAGATGCCGCGCTTTCCATCCGGTTCTTCCGAGTTGGATCGGGTGCTGGGTGGCGGTCTGGTACCCGGCTCGGCAATTCTGATCGGCGGTCATCCCGGTGCCGGTAAGAGTACTCTGTTACTGCAAACCATGTGTTTTCTGGCCCAACAGATGCCCGCTTTATATGTGACCGGTGAGGAGTCGCTGCAACAGGTCGCGTTGCGTGCAAACCGTCTGGGGCTGAATAGCCAGAATCTGAAGATGCTGTCTGAAACCAGCGTCGAGCAGATCTGTAATACCGCTCAGCAGCTGCAACCGAAAATTCTGGTAGTGGATTCGATTCAGGTGATGCATGTGGAGGATGTTCAGTCTGCACCGGGCAGTGTGTCACAGGTGCGTGAATCCGCCGCCTATCTGACCCGCTTTGCCAAACAGACCGGTACCGTGCTCTTTCTGGTGGGGCATGTCACCAAAGATGGCTCTCTGGCCGGGCCTAAAGTGCTGGAGCATATGATCGATTGCTCGCTGCAGCTGGAAGGCGATAGCGATGGTCGTTTCCGCACGCTGCGCAGCCATAAAAACCGCTTCGGCGCGGTCAATGAGCTGGGGGTGTTTGCCATGCTTGAGCAGGGCCTTAAAGAGGTCAAAAATCCCAGCTCGATCTTTCTCAGTCGCGGTGATCAGCCAAGCCCGGGCAGTCTGGTCATGGTGGTCTGGGAAGGAACCCGGCCATTGCTGGTGGAGGTGCAGGCGCTGGTGGATCAGAGCCATATGAACAATCCACGCCGGGTTGCTGTGGGTCTGGAGCATAACCGGCTGGCGATGCTGCTGGCGGTATTGCACCGTCACGGCGGTTTGCAGACCGGTGATCAGGATGTCTTCGTCAACGTGGTCGGTGGTGTCAAAGTGCTGGAAACCAGTGCTGACCTGGCGCTGCTGCTCTCAGTCGTATCCAGTTTCCGGGACCGGGCTTTACCGCAGGATCTGATTGTATTCGGAGAGGTGGGTTTGTCCGGTGAGATCCGGCCGGTGCCTAATGGTCAGGAGCGGATACGTGAAGCCGCGAAACACGGATTCAGACGTGCGATAGTACCGAAAGCTAATGCGCCAAAGCAGTCGCCGGAAGGCATGACCGTGATCGGTGTCAGTCGATTATCTGAAGCGCTGGATGCGCTCTGAGATTTAACAGGATAGCAGAACGGGGCGCAGCGATTTACTGCGCCACCAGATGTTCCAGCTCCCGTTCCAGCAGAGTCTGATCACCTAGATTCAGCTCAACCAGACGGCGCAGATGAGACATGCTGTCGATATCCATCGTCTGGGCCTGAAAACCCAGATAACTCTGCAGTTTGTGTTTCAGCACTACCGGCATTTCAATGACGATATCATCGGCCAGATTGATGATCAGATCCAGTTGGTCGCCGACTTTGAGTTCAGCGCCGTCGATGTTATCCGTGAGGGCGCCCTGAAATGAGATATCAACCAGTTGTACTGGCCAGTTGATGTCCGCAGTGCGGATCTCACAGGCAGCATCAAAGGTTATACGCTGAAAGCGGCGGCGCTCCTCAGTCATCGGTTTTTCTCCTTAAATCCAGATCAATAGCAGGACTATCCCGTTGGTGCTTCTAATCACGGTGCAACGGTTCATCCCGGAATCTCCATCTTAGTACAACTCTGAATCCCTCTGAAAGCAAAAATCCACAGAGTGAGGAGGTTTTTAAGGCATAAAAAAACCGGCTCATAAAGAGCCGGTTTCTGAACAGATATCGCTGGATCAGCGATCCGCCATACGCTTGTACTTGATGCGCTCTGGCTGGTGATCTTTGCCGTAGCGACGTTTGAAGTCTTCGGCGTACTCGGTGTAGTTGCCTTCGAAGAATTCCACTTTAGATTCGCCTTCGTATGCCAGCATGTGGGTACATACGCGGTCCAGGAACCAGCGGTCGTGGGAAATGACAACCGCACAGCCCGGGAAGGCCAGCAGGGCTTCTTCCAGCGCACGCAGGGTTTCTACGTCAAGATCGTTGGTCGGTTCGTCAAGCAGCAGCACGTTGCCGCCTTCTTTCAGCAGCTTAGCCATGTGCAGGCGGTTACGCTCACCACCGGACAGATCCTTAACGAATTTCTGCTGATCACCGCCTTTGAAGTTGAAGCGGCCACAGTACGCGCGGGATGAGGTGGTGTAGTTACCAACCACAATGTTGTCCTGACCGTCAGAGATCTCTTCCCAGACGGTCTTCTCACCAGCCAGTTCACGGCTCTGGTCAACGTATGCCAGTTGTACGGTTTCACCGATTTCGATGCTGCCGGAATCCGGTTGTTCAGCACCGGTAATCATCTTGAACAGAGTCGATTTACCGGCACCGTTACCACCGATGATACCGACGATGGCACCCTGAGGAATGCTCAGCGACAGGTCTTCAAACAGTACCTTGTCACCGAAAGACTTGGTGACGTTGTTCAGTTCGATGACTTTCTCACCCAGACGTGGGCCTGGTGGAATGTAAATTTCGGAAGTTTCGTTGCGGGTCTGGAACTCTTTTGAGTTCATCTCTTCGAACTGTCTCAGACGCGCTTTGGATTTCGCCTGACGACCTTTCTGACCCTGACGTACCCATTCCAGCTCCGCGTTCACTGCTTTACGGTGAGAAGCTTCCTGTTTGGATTCCATCTCCAGACGTTTTTCTTTCTGCTCCAGCCAGCTGGAGTAGTTGCCTTCGTACGGGATACCGCGACCGCGGTCCAGTTCCAGAATCCAGCCCGCGGCATTATCCAGGAAGTAACGGTCGTGGGTGATCGCCACAACGGTACCCGGGTATTCCTGCAGGAAACGCTCGATCCAGGCGATCGATTCAGCATCCAGGTGGTTGGTCGGTTCGTCCAGCAGCAGCATGTCAGGCTTATCCAGCAGCAGGCGGCACAGCGCAACACGGCGGCGCTCACCACCGGACAGGTGTTTCACTTCAGCGTCCCATGGTGGCAGACGCATAGCATCCGCGGCACGCTCCAGCATAGTGTCCAGGTTGTGACCATCTTTCGCAGCGATCAGGTTTTCAAACTCAGCCTGCTTTTTCGCCAGCTCGTCGAAGTCGGCATCCGGGTCTGCGTATGCCGCGTAAACTGCATCCAGACCGGCCAGAGCTTCTTTGACATCCGCAACGGACTCTTCTACCACCTCGCGGACGGTTTTGGTGTCGTCCAGTTCCGGTTCCTGTGGCAGGTAGCCAACGTTAATGCCCGGCATCGGACGGGCTTCACCGATATATTCCTGATCCAGACCTGCCATGATTTTCAGCAGGGAAGATTTACCGGAACCGTTCAGACCCAGAACACCGATTTTGGCACCCGGGAAGAAGGACAGAGAGATGTCCTTAAGGATTTCACGCTTGGGCGGCACAACCTTGCCAACCCGGTTCATGCTGTAAACGTACTGAGCCATTACACAACCTGTATTAACTGTTTCTCAAAGTTGCGCATATCTTAGCCGCCCGGACAATTTAATGCTATTTGATATGGGTCAAAATCCACGCTGGAGAAGGGGAAAAGCGCTTCCTACACTTAAATTGCCTCTGTAGCAGACAGATAGCTTTGTCTGAAACGCAATAAAAGAGATATGGAGGTGATTATCATGTCTGGTTTAACACGCTTTAACAGTCTGTTCGACGATACCTTCTTTAATGACTTCTTCCGGCCGGTTCATCGTGGTGACAGCGCCGATAAGGTGCCCGCTATCGATGTCCATGAAGGCGATGGGCAGTACCTGATCAAGGTGGATCTCCCCGGCGTCAGCAAGGATGACATTAAAATTGCCGTGGATAATGGCGTGCTGTCCATTACTGCCGAGACCCGCTCAGAGGATAAAGAGGAGCAGGATGGCAAACTGATCCGGCAGGAGCGGCACTTCGGGAAATTTGTCCGGAGCCTGAGTATTGGTGCAGATGTTGATCCTGCACAGATCAGTGCCCGTTTTGATCAGGGTGTGCTCAGCCTGTCCCTGCCGAAGCGGGAAGAAGCAGCAAAAGAACAGATGACGATCGATATTGATTGAAAAAGCTGACATAGCCCGGTTCTGGCAGGAGAAAATGTCAGAACCGGACTGAAAATGAGCGAAACTCTCGCCGAAGTGATTCACTTTCAAGTGCGTTTTGTTATCCAAATCGTCTATAATGCACGCCTTTTTCAAGGCCCGTGGGGCTTTTCTGGGGCTTTTTTCTGCACGAAAAGGCTCTGTCAGAAAGTCGCATGGTCCGGTGTTTATCTCAATCTTGGGGACCGCTAATGTTTAGCAAAGAGATGACTATCGCCGACTTCGATCAGGAACTGTATGCTGCGATGCAGGCTGAAGCCCGCCGTCAGGAAGAGCATATTGAGTTGATCGCGTCTGAAAACTACACCAGCCCACGCGTAATGGAGGCTCAGGGCTCTGAGCTGACCAACAAATATGCGGAAGGCTACCCGGAGAAACGTTATTACGGCGGTTGTGAGTACGTCGATATCGTTGAGCAACTGGCGATCGATCGCGCCAAAGAGCTGTTCGGTGCAACCTATGCCAACGTTCAGCCGCACTCCGGTTCACAGGCTAATGCCGCGGTTTACATGGCGCTGTGCCAGCCAGGTGATACTGTGCTGGGGATGAGCCTGGCTCACGGTGGTCACCTGACCCACGGTGCTGCGGTAAGCTTCTCCGGTCGTATCTATAAGGCGGTTCAGTACGGTCTGAATGCTGAAACCGGTGAGATCGACTATGACGAAGTTGAGCGTCTGGCCGAAGAGCACAAGCCGAAAATGATCGTGGCGGGTTTCTCCGCTTATTCTCGTATCGTTGACTGGAAGCGCTTCCGTGATATCGCCGATAAAGTCGGTGCTTACCTGTTTGTGGATATGGCGCACGTGGCCGGTCTGGTTGCGGCGGGCGTATACCCGACACCGCTGCCATACGCCGATGTTGTTACCACAACTACTCACAAGACTCTGGGCGGTCCACGTGGCGGTCTGATCATCTCTGCTAATGCTGATGAAGAGCTGCAGAAGAAACTGAACTTCGCGGTATTCCCTGAGTCTCAGGGTGGCCCGCTGATGCATATCATTGCGGCAAAAGCAGTGTGCTTCAAAGAAGCGCTGCAGGAAGACTGGAAAGCTTACCAGGTACAGGTTGTTAAGAATGCCCAGGTAATGGCGGAAACTTTCAAAGCCCGCGGCATTAACATTGTGTCTGACGGTACTGATGATCACCTGTTCCTGGTGGATCTGATCGATAAAGAGTACACCGGTAAAGATGCTGATGCGGCGCTGGGTCGTGCCAACATCACCGTGAACAAGAACTCGGTACCGAATGATCCGCGGTCTCCGTTCGTGACTTCCGGTCTGCGTATCGGTACGCCAGCAATTACCCGCCGTGGTTTCGGTGAGGCAGAGGCTGAGCAACTGACTCACTGGATCTGCGACGTACTGGATAACATCAACGATGAAGATGTTATCAACCGCGTTAAGCAACAGGTACTGGATATCTGTGCTCGCTTCCCGGTTTACAAGTAAACCGGTACAATAGGGAATCGCAGGGCAGATGCCCTGCCACAGTATTCCGTTTTACAGGGCGCACTCCCGTTTGGGTTGTGCGCCTTGGTCGTTTATATAATGCTGTATTTAGCTGGCCGGAAATGGCCCGAAACGCTCTTTTGAGGATGATCTATGCACTGTCCATTCTGTAATGCTCACGAAACCAAGGTGGTGGATTCCCGTCTGGTTGCAGAAGGTCAGCAGATCCGTCGTCGGCGTGAATGTACCGCCTGTCACGAGCGTTATACCACCTATGAAGCGGCTGAATTATTGATGCCGCGCCTGATCAAAGCCGATGGCTCCCGCCAGCCTTATGATGAAGATAAGCTTCGCGCCGGTATTCAACGGGCGGTAGAAAAGCGCCCGGTCAGTGTCGAAGATATTGAAGCCTGCATCAGCCGCATCAAACAGCGCCTGCGCGCCACCGGTGAGCGTGAGCTACCTTCCCGAACTGTGGGTGAAGAGGTAATGCTGGAACTGCGTAAGCTGGATCAGGTCGCTTATGTCCGTTTTGCTTCAGTGTATCGCAGCTTTCAGGACATCAATGAATTCAAAGAGGAGATCGATCGTCTTTCCGAACAGAAAGAGGCCGATTCCTGATGAGCTGGAGCGCCGCCGATCATACATACATGGCCCGGGCTATAGAGTTGGCCTGGCGTGGCCTGTATACCACTGAGCCAAACCCTCGCGTGGGGTGTGTGCTGGTGAAAGGTGATCGGATTGTTGCTGAGGGGTATCACCAGAAAGCGGGTGAAGGTCATGCAGAGGTGAATGCGCTGCGGGCCGCCGGTTCTGAAGCCAAAGATTGTAGCGCCTATGTCACGCTGGAACCCTGCAGTCATTTCGGTAAAACGCCGCCCTGCGCCGATGCATTGATAAAAGCGCAGGTGTCTGAGGTTGTAATTGGCATGGTTGACCCCAATCCTCAGGTATCAGGTAACGGCATTCGTAAACTGGAAGCCGCCGGTATTAAAGTGCGCAGTGGTTTGTCAGAAGCTCAGGCCCGTGAGTTAAATCCGGGATTTATCAAACGGATGGAAACCGGGCGGCCATTTGTACGGATTAAGATGGCAACCAGTCTGGATGGCCGCACAGCGATGGCCTCTGGTGAAAGCCAGTGGATCACTGGGCCATTAGCCCGGCAGGATGTGCAGCGACTGCGGGCGCGCAGTTCAGCGATAGTAACCGGTGTCGGTTCCGTACTGAAAGATGATTCATCCCTGAATCTGAGGGCTGCAGAGCTGAATCTGGCGAACGCCGAACAGATTGTCGCGCGTCAGCCGCTACGTGTCGTGCTGGATAGCGCAGGCCGGATGCCTGAACAGGCTAAAATGCTTACACTGCCCGGACAAACACTGATTGTCAGTCGCCAGCCGCAACCTGCCTTTGTAGATGGTCTGGACAATGTTGAGTGGCTGCAGCAGGAGGGCAATGTCGACGGCATTGACCTGCCAGCACTACTGGATGCCCTGGGGCAGCGTGGTGTGAATGAAGTATTGGTGGAAACTGGTGCGACGCTGGCTGGTGCGTTTATCGAAGCGCAGCTGGTGGATGAGCTGGTGATCTACCAGGCGATGAAACTGATGGGCAGCGAAGGGCTGCCGATGTTCCGTTTGCCACTGGATAAAATGAGTCAGCAGATCGAACTGAAACTGCTGGATCAGCGAATGGTGGGCAGCGATCTGAAACTGACGCTGCAACCTGTTTATAAGAGTGAAGACTGATGTTTACCGGGATTATTGAAGCGGTTGGTACCATTGCTGCGGTAGAACAGGTGCAGGGCGACCTGCGTTTGTATATCCGTACCGGTGAGCTGGACCTTGGTGATGTGAAGCTGGGTGACAGTATCGCCGTTAACGGTGTGTGCCTGACAGCGGTGGAACTGCCGGGTGATGGTTTCTGGGCTGATGTATCTCGTGAAACTCTGGCGCATACCCGTTTTCCGGAGCTGCAGACCGGTGAGAAGGTCAATTTGGAAAAGGCGATGATGCCGACCACCCGTTTCGGTGGTCATATTGTGACTGGTCATGTGGATGGTCTGGGGGAAATTCTCAAGCGTGAAGAGGATGCCCGCTCGATCCGTTTCACTGTCCAGGCGCCGAAGCAGATCGCTCATTACATCGCTGGTAAAGGCTCCATCACTGTGGATGGCACCAGCCTGACGGTGAACGCGGTAGAAGGTGCGGTATTTGAGTTGAACATTGTTCCACATACTGCGCAGGAAACCATTATCGACCGCTATCAGGCGGGTCGAAAAGTACATCTGGAAGTTGATATCATCGCCCGCTATATGGAGCGACTACTCAGCTTTGAACAACAACCTGAGGCAGAATCCGGTGTCAGCATGGCAACACTGGCCGCTGCCGGATTTTTAAATCGCCGCTAAACGGTTACCGTTGGCCGGTGCAGCAAGACCGGCTGACCAGACGAGGTTTTACACAAAATGGACCTGAATACACCGCAGGAAATTATTGAAGATATTCGCCAGGGTAAGATGGTTATCCTGATGGATGATGAAGACCGTGAGAACGAAGGCGATCTGGTGATTGCAGCGGAGATGGTGCGCGCTGAAGATATTAACTTCATGGCGACCCATGCCCGCGGTCTGATCTGCCTGACGCTGACCCGTGAGCGTTGCGAGCAGCTGAATCTGCCGTTGATGGTACAGAGCAATGGTGCACAGTTCTCCACCAACTTCACAATGTCTATCGAAGCGGCAGAAGGTGTGACCACCGGTATTTCTGCAGCGGATCGTGCGCACACAGTACGTGTTGCCGTGCGTGGCGATGCCAAGCCTGAAGATATTGTCCAGCCGGGCCATATTTTCCCGCTGATGGCGCAACCGGGTGGTGTTCTGAGCCGTGCCGGCCACACTGAAGCAGGTTGTGATCTTGCCCGTCTGGCCGGTATGACGCCAGCCTCTGTGATCGTTGAGATCATGAACGAAGATGGCACTATGGCCCGTCGTCCGGATCTGGAAGAGTTTGCGAAAAAGCATGACCTGAAGATCGGTACTATTGCAGATCTGATCCACTACCGTACCACCAACGAGCATACCGTGGTGCGTGATCAGGAAGGTAAACTGCCAACTGAGTTTGGCGACTTTAATTTTGTGACTTACCGTGACGAAATTCAGAACTGCACCCACATGGCACTGACGCTGGGTGATATCAGTGAAGAGAAGCCGACGCCAGTGCGTGTGCACCTGCGCAGCGAAGTACTGCGTGATGTGATCGGTGCGTCTCAGGGCGAGACACTGAAGTGGACAGTGCGCCGGGCGCTGCAGAAAGTGGCGGAAGAGGGTTCTGGTGTGGTCCTGCTGCTGGACAGCGGTACCCGTATCGATCTGGGTGATGCCCTGGATCAGATGCTCAACATCAGCCAGAAAATCCGTCAGCACAATATCAGTTCTTCCGGTTCTTACCTGACAGTAGGTACCGGTTCTCAGATCCTGCGGGATCTTGGCGTGGGCAAGATGCGTCTGCTCAGTTCGCCGATGAAATTTAATGCGATCTCCGGTTTCGATCTGGAGATTGTCGAATACATTCCTTGTGAAGAGTAAAGAATATGTCAGTTCAGTACATTGAAGGTGATTTCCTGACCGGTCAGGGTCAGTACGCGATCGTCGTCGGTCGTTTCAACAGCTTTGTGGTAGAGAGCCTGCTGGAAGGCGCTATCGATACCCTGAAGCGCCACGGTGTTGCAGCAGAGAAGATCCGCGTGATCCGTGTACCGGGTGCGTTTGAGATCCCTCTGGCGGTTCAGCGTATTGCTGAACAGAAGAAAGATGATGCGATCATCGCACTGGGTGCTGTTATCCGCGGTGGTACGCCGCACTTTGAATATGTATCCGGTGAGAGCTCTAAAGGTGTGGCTCAGGTTTCTCTGGAGCATAACGTACCGGTAGCAAACGGTATTCTGACAGTAAACTCAATCGAACAGGCGATCGAGCGTTCCGGTACTAAAGCGGGCAACAAAGGTGCTGAAGCAGCACTGTCTGCACTGGAGATGGTCAGCCTGCTGCGCCAGCTTGAGGGCTAAGGTTAATGAGCGATAAACCTGCCAAGAAGCAGAAGAAACCATCACTGACCGATATGCGCCGTTCCGCCCGCAGCTTCGCGCTGCAGGCGCTGTACCAGTGGCATATGTCCGGCAACTCTGTCACAGAGATTGAGTTGCAGTTCCGCATGGACAACGATATGTCCGCCACCGATCTGCCGCTGTTCTCCGAACTGCTGCACGGTGTACCGGCGAATGCCGCTGATCTGGATAAGGCTTATGAGCCATTCCTCGATCGTAACCTGGATGATCTGGACCCGATCGAGCGTGCCGTACTGCGTATCGGCAGCTTCGAGCTGATTCACCGTATTGTTGTGCCTTACAAAGTGGTTATCAACGAGAGTGTGGATCTGGCGAAAACCTTTGGTGCCACCGAAAGTCACAAGTACGTCAACGGCATACTGGATAAGCTGGCAGCACGGGTTCGTATGAACGAGGTTAATGCCAAGCGCGGCAAATAATTTCGTGATTACTTCATGAGCGCAGTGGGTGAATTTGAGCTGATAAGAAACTACTTTGCGGCCATTGGTCGTGACGGTAGTGGCTCTGTTCGCCTGGGCGTTGGTGATGATTGCGCCATCATTGCTCCGCCTTCTGAGCGCGAGCTGGTGATCTCCATCGACACCATGGTGGAAGGAACCCATTTTCTCCCGGGTACCCCACCGGCGCAGATTGCCACCCGGATTATGGGGGCAGCACTCAGTGATCTGGCCGCGATGGGGGCGCAACCGGCGTTTTTTACCCTGGCACTGACACTGCCTGAATCCAATCCTGACTGGCTACAGAGCTTCTCTGCTGCCCTGGCTGATATGGCGAAACGCTACGGTGTAGAGCTGGTGGGTGGGGATACTACCCGGGGTCCTCTGACAATATCGATTCAGGTGCATGGCTGGTGTCACAAAGGCAAAGCCCTGCGTCGCGATGGCGCTAAGCCCGGTGACCGGATCTTTGTAACCGGTACCCTGGGTGATTCCCGTGGTGGCCTCGAGTCGATTCAGCAGCCGCAGTCCACAGGCTATAACCACCACTACCTGCATCAGCGTTTCTTTGAGCCTGAGCCAAGGCTGGATACAGGTCAGATCATCGCTGAGTTTGCTACATCCGCTATCGATGTCTCCGACGGTCTGTTGGCTGATCTGGATCATATCCTGCAGGGTAGCGGTGTCGGTGCGATGATCAATCTGGATGAGCTGCCGATCTCCGAAGCGCTGCATCACTGGGCTGGTGAGAAAACCTCTCGGGACTGGGCGTTACGCGGCGGCGAAGATTTTGAACTCTGCTTTACCGTGCCCGCCATGCTCGAACCCAAGCTTAACTGGGCATTGCGTGAGCATAATGTAGCCGTCACCTGTATTGGCCAGATCTCTGCCGAGCCGGGCATCCTGCTGGTGGATGACGGCCATGTGTCTGCGGTTGAGCCGCAGGGCTACAATCATTTCCCCGGCTAGCTAACAGAAGGATTTCACCTGTTTATGAATCGTGCACCGTCATCAGTATGGAAGAATCCGATTCATTTTCTGGCCTTTGGGCTGGGCAGTGGTGCTGCACCCAAAGCACCGGGAACCTTCGGTACGCTGGCAGCAATACCACTGTTTCTGCTACTGCAGCCTTTAGCGCTGCACTGGTACCTGTTGGTACTGGTGGTGACTTTTGTCGTCGGTATCTATCTGTGCGGCAAAACCTCGGAAGATATGGGGGTGCATGATCACAGCGGCATCGTCTGGGATGAGTTTGTCGGATACTGGGTGACCATGTTTGCCGCGCCGGCAGGATGGCTGTGGATTGTGATCGGTTTTGTGCTGTTCCGTATTTTTGATATCGCCAAACCCTGGCCGATCAGCTGGGCAGATAAGAAAGTGCACGGCGGTTTCGGTATTATGCTGGACGATCTGCTGGCCGGTCTGATGGCATTGGCGGTGATGCAGTTGCTGGCACTCTACTTTATCTGATCGCGTTATTCTGCTGTTCCTCATACTACGCCACATCAGTTTTTTTCAGCTTTCAGTTTAATTTCAGCAAGCACTGTTAGGCTCTCATTATCCCGCTCTCTGCCTTGATCTCTGGCGGTAAGGTTCAGGAGTGGAAAGCACAACCGGGCAGCACCACGGTGGTTGTTGTAAAAAACTATTCTGTATAATGCAATGTCATAGCAGAGGGTAACCGCTGGCCGTTTCAGGTGCTGAAGCATAAACGCGTTAAGAGGGGCGCGATAAATGGATGCGGGGCTTTACCCGTGTACCAATTGCAGTGATGGGGCTGCAGGGAGAGAGTATGAAATTAACCGCTGCGTTAGTACTGACAGCCATGCTGAGCATGGGTAACGCTGGTGCCGGTGATACTAAATCACTGGACTATGATGCCTGTCGGGCACTGGTCGAAGCCGGCGAGATTCTGTCTATGAGTGAACTCATGGAGCTGGTTTCGTCTTTATCAGACGGCAAAATTCTTGAGACCCGTTTGCTACAGCAGGATGACTCCTATATATATGAAATGGAGATAGCAGGTAGCGATGGTATGGTGAAAATGTTGTTTGTTGACGCCCGTACAGGAGCGGTGGCTGAACCTGTTGTAAAGACTCAAAACTGATAGCAAAGAGGACTGGAATGCGTATTCTGCTGGTTGAGGATGATCCTGCACTGGGGCCGGAATTAAAAACAACGCTGGCGAAACATGGCTATGCGGTGGATCTGGCTGTTAACGGTATCGATGGCGAGATCATGGGCAAGGAAGATATCTATGATCTGGTGGTGCTGGATCTGGGTCTGCCGGATCGTTCTGGTCTTGATGTACTGCGCAACTGGCGCTCCCAGAAAAATAACATTCCGGTACTGGTGCTGACCGCTCGAAGTGCCTGGCAGGAGCGGGTTGATGGCTTCGATGCCGGTGCCGACGATTACCTGCCTAAACCTTTCCATACCGAAGAACTGCTGGCGCGGATGACCGCGTTATTGCGCCGCGCGAATCAGCAGATCAGTTCTCAGCTTGAAGCGTCTGGCCTGACTCTGGATGAAAATACCCAGTCCGTTGTGCGTGATGGTGAGGAAATTGCTCTGACCGGCACAGAGTTCCGCTTGTTGCGTTATATGATGCATAACCCGGGCAGAGTGCTGTCGAAGCTGCAACTGGTTGAGCATATGTATGATGACGGCGCAGAAAACGACAGTAACGTGGTGGAAGCCTACATCAAGATGCTGCGTAAGAAGATCGGTCACGACAATATCAAGACCAAGCGTGGCCAGGGCTACGTATTCGGAGAGTCCCGTTGAGATCGATCCAGTCACGACTGAACGTTAATTTCGTTGTCGTTACAATGATCCTGTTTATGCTGTTCTGGTTTGGTCAGAGCTGGTTTCTGCGCCAGATGGCTTATGATTTTGTCGCCTCCCGTCTGACCAGTGATGCTTACACCGTACTGCGCTCGGTTGAAATGGATATTGGCAGTGGCTGGCGGGTCAATGTCGATAACACCTCCTCGGTTTACCAGCAGCCGATGTCCGGCCACTATTTTCAGGTGGCTGTGGATGAAAAATGGTTTTTCTCCCGATCTCTCTGGGATGGCCGTATTCCCCACGATGAGGGACAGGATATCGGTCAGGAAAACATCCGCCTGATTGAGCAGAACAACAAACCCACCCTGGTGTACTCCAAGACCTTCATGAAGCAGGGGCGGGAGATTCAGGTGGTGCTGGCAGAGGATATCAGCAGCATTGAGGAATCCCTCAGTCAGTTGGGCTGGCTCGCCGCCGGACTCGGCCTGGCCGGTCTGATTATTCTTCTGACATTACAGATCTATATTATCCGCCATGGTCTGCAGTCGCTTAAAGACGTGAAAGGCGATATCACCCGGTTGAAAACCGGTAAAATCCGCCAGTTATCTACCGTGACTACCGCCGAAGTGGAGCCACTGGTTACTGAAATAAATTATCTGGTGCAGAACATGGAGCTGCGTCTGCAGCGTTCCCGTAATGCGGTGGGCAATCTGGCCCATGCTGCGAAAACTCCTCTGACCGTGATTGACCGGCATGTGGATACACTGCTGGAAGAAGAAGTAGCACAGGGTAAGGACATTCAGGAGCAGTCAGCCCGTCTGCGGGAGATGATAGAGCGTGAGCTGACCCGTGCCCGTATTGCCGGCGCTGCCTTGCCAGGGCAGCGAATCTATATCGAAGAAGAGCTGGAGAAACTGGTTCGCACTCTGAAAGCGATCTACCGTGAGAAGGCTCTGTCCTTCCGCATTGATGTAACAGCCAGTACCTATTTTCCCGGCGAACGGGATGACCTGGTGGAACTGCTGGGAAACCTGCTGGATAACGCCAGTAAATGGGCACAAGGGCGGATCCATATCGTCGCGGAGATGGATGATAACTGCCTGATGTTACTGGTTGAAGATGACGGTCCCGGTGTGCCGGAAGCAGAGCGGGAACGGCTGATGAATCGTGGCGAGCGGCTGGATGAGTCAACCACCGGACATGGGCTTGGCATGAGCATTATCAGCGAGATTGTCAGTCAGTATCAGGGGCGTTTTGTTCTGGGCGCTTCCGAAGAATTAGGCGGATTGTCGGTAGAAGTCATGTTACCGCGTCAGGCAGACATTGAATTACCCGATTAAAAGAAATATCCTCACACCCCTTTTATAATTGATGTATGCCCCCATTTCAGGGGTATATGCAGCCTTTTATGGCTGGTAGAATAGCCGCCTCGTTTTCTGAAGGAATCCATCAGTGTCAGTTAAGTACGTTGCATCATCCAAGCTGCCGACTCCCTGGGGAGTCTTTACCATGGTCGGGTTTGAAGATCTGACGACCGGTAAAGAGCATGTGGCTCTGACCTATGGTGAACTGAATTCAGACACGCCAGCGCTGGCGCGTATTCACTCCGAGTGCCTGACCGGCGATGCGCTGTTCTCGCTGCGTTGTGATTGTGGCTTTCAGCTGCAGGAAGCGTTGAAGCGTATTACTGAAGAAGGTGCTGGCGTATTGCTGTACCTGCGTCAGGAAGGCCGCGGTATCGGTCTGCTGAACAAGATCAAAGCGTACCACCTGCAGGATGGTGGTGCTGACACTGTTGAAGCGAATGAGAAGCTGGGCTTCGAAGCGGATATGCGTGATTACAGCATGTGTCAGACTATGCTCGAGCATCTGGGCGTACAAAGCGTGAATCTGATGACCAATAACCCACGTAAGGTTAAGGCGTTGGAGAAGTATGGTCTGAAAGTGTCCAAGCGTGTACCGCTGCAGGTTGGTAAGAACCGCCACAACGAACACTACCTGGCAACCAAGATGGGTAAGCTGGGCCATATGATGACCGAACATCATTTCCAGGATTCAGAAGATCAGAGCTGATTTTCTTGCTGAGCAAATAAGAGAGATAAGAGAAAGCGACCGGTTATGCCAGTCGCTTTTTTATTGCCTGTATGATGCCCTCAGCGTCCAGTCCGCATTCGGTAAGTTGCTCGCTTCGGGTCGCATGCTCAATCCAACGGTCTGGAATACCCAACGTCAGAAGTTCAGTCGTCTTACCCGATGTATGCAGGTACTCACTTACCACAGAGCCTGCGCCTCCTTTGATTGAATGGTCTTCCAGTGTGATCAGCAATTCATGCTCTTTGCAAAGGCTGTCAATCTGGTCGGTATCCAGTGGCTTCACGAAGCGCATATCCACCAGAGTCAGATTCAGCTGCTCCGCAGCAGCTTCTGCGGCGGGTAAGAGTGGGCCGAAGTTCAGTAGTGCAGCGCGCTGTCCCTGTTGTATCAAGCGGCTTTTGCCAACAGGCAACGCTGCTGCAGGCTCTGCATCAATGCCGGTACCGCTACCCCGGGGGTAACGCACAGCAGCAGGTCCACTGTATTCATAGCCGGTTTGCAGCAGCTGCATCAGTTCCTGCTCGTCGGCCGGGGTCATGATGATCATATCCGGAATACAGCGCAGGTAGCTGATGTCATAACAGCCGGCGTGGGTAGCGCCGTCTTCGCCGACCAGGCCGGCACGATCGATCGCAAACAGCACATCCAGCCCCTGAATCGCAACATCGTGGATCAGTTGATCATAAGCCCGCTGCAGAAAGGTGGAATAGATTGCCACAACCGGTTTCATGCCGCGGTAAGCCATCCCTGCGGCCAGTGTGACCGAATGCTGCTCAGCGATCGCTACATCAAAAAAGCGCTCACTGAAGCGTTTGGAAAAGGCGATCAGGTCAGAGCCTTCACTCATTGCCGGGGTAATGGCCGTTAAACGGCTATCCTGTTCTGCCTGCTGACAGATCCAGCGACCGAAGATATTGGCAAACTTAGGGCTGCTCTTTGTGGGCGTCGGTTGGTCAATCGGCTCGATCTTGGTGATGGCGTGGTAGCCCACCGGGTCTTTCTCTGCTGGCGCGTAGCCTTTGCCTTTCAGCGTGGTGATATGCAGAAACTGAGGGCCCGGGGTATTCAGGGCTTTTTCGAGCGCCGGAAGCAGTTGATCGAAGTTGTGCCCGTCCACCGGACCTGTGTAGTGAAAATCCAGTGCTTCAAACAGCGCAGCGGTGGTGGCATCCAGCTTGTCTTTAAGGTTCCTGGCAAGGTAGGTGGCCAGACCGCCCTCGTTGTGGGAGATCGACATATCGTTATCGTTGAGAATAACCAGCATGTCGGCGTTGGTATGGGCGGCATGGTTCAGTGCTTCGAATGCCATGCCCGCGGTCATCGCGCCGTCACCGATAACGGCGACAGTTTTGTGAGGCAGGCCTTGCAGACGGTCAGCCAGCGCCATACCCAGTGCCGCGCTGATGGAGGTACTGGAATGACCGGTACCAAAATCATCGTATTCGCTTTCACTGATCCGAGGGAAGGGCGCCAGTCCGTCCTTCTGGCGGATACTCAGCAATGCTTCGCGACGGCCGGTGAGTATCTTATGGGGATAGCTCTGATGGCCGACATCCCAGATCAGGTGATCATCCGGGGTATTCAGCAGATAGTGCAGCGCGATGGTCAGCTCTGTAACACCCAGACCCGCGCCGAAATGACCGCCGGTCTGCCCGACAGAGTACAACAGGAACGCGCGCAGTTCAGCAGCCAGCTGCGGTAGCTGATCGGAAGGCAGTTGGCGCAGATCGGCCGGGCTGTTGATGCTGTCCAGCAGGGCGGTCTGCGGGCGTTGTTCGGGAATCGAGTAAAACATGGTGTCCAGACTAATTTAATAACAGCCGTTGTGACCGGCTTTCAGTACTGGCGCTCAACGATATAGTTGGCCAGCCAGCGTAAAGGCTCAGCGCGGTCGCCGAAGCTGGCCAGATTGTCCTGCGCCTGCTGATTCAGCTGCGCCAGTTTCTGTTTCGCGCCATCCAGACCCAGCAGAGACGGATAGGTTGACTTCTCCAGTGCCAGATCGGATCCCTGAGGTTTACCCAGAGTTTCGGTATCCGCTTCAATATCCAGAATATCGTCCTTTACCTGAAATGCCAGACCAATTGCATCAGAGTAATGGGCCAGTCGGGTCAGGTCTTCGGTGCTGGCCTGCTGGCTGGACAGTGCGCCTATCTCAATACTGCAGTTGATCAGTGCGCCGGTTTTATGGCGGTGCATCAGTTCAAGGGTTTCAACAGGGATACGCTTGCCTTCGTTGGACAGATCAATGGACTGACCGCCCACCATGCCCTGATGGCTGCTGTTGCGGGCCAGCGACTGAATCATCTGTAGCTGAATTGCAGGGGCGATAGTGGCCGGGCGACTGAGCAGATCGAATGCCAGCGCCTGCAGGCCGTCGCCGGCAAGTATGGCGGTCGCTTCGTCAAACTGGATATGGCAGGTAGGTTTGCCACGACGCAGATCGTCGTCGTCCATGGCGGGCAGATCATCATGCACCAGCGAGTAGCTGTGAATGCACTCAATGGCGCTGGCGGCGGCATCGGCATTGCTGAGATCGCCCTGCAGCAGCTGATTGGCCATATACACCAGTACCGGACGGACACGCTTACCGCCATTGAGCAGTGAGTACTGCATCGCCGCACGGACTTTTTCCGCATGGCTGGTGGTATTGATCTCTGTTTGCAGCAGCGCTTCTACCCGCTGTTGGTACTGTTGCAGCAGTGCTTTGCCCGACACCCGTTATTCCTCCGGCATCTCAAACGGTACTTCTTTCACCTCACCGTTCTGCTGGATCAGCATCTGCACCTTCTGCTCAGCCTGAGCCAGAATGGTCTGACATTCGCGGGTCAGCTTAACGCCCTGCTCAAAGGTCTGCAGTGATTCATCCAGAGAAAGCTCGCCTTTTTCGAGCTGTTCTACCATGGTTTCCAGCTGTGCGAGGGAGGCTTCAAAATCAGGGGCTTTTTTCTTGGCTGGCATCAGAACTTCCGGTGGCTATTTCTACTGGCTAACAACTGTTTGAAATCGGACTGGCCTGCCCGGCGAATGGGCGATGGTCAATCTGAGACCTGAATTGTACTCTAAACAAAGGGATATAGGTGAACCTGAGTAATTTTTTGGTATGATCAGCCTAATGTTTATTGGGGATTCGGCGATAACAGGTTCTTACAGCGCTACGGTTTCGGGTTATGTAGCGGCTACTTGTTGATGGAGTGGGGAGTATAAGGTGGATTTAGCGACGCTCGTCGGGCTTTTAGGGGCCTTTGGTATTGTTGTTGCTGCGATGGTGACCGGAGGCGATGTCGGTGTCTTCGTCAACGTACCGTCCTTGCTGATCGTTCTGGGTGGCAGCATTTTTGTTGTACTGATGAAATTCCCGCTGGCGCACTTCCTGGCTATCGCTAAGGTGGCCGGTAAGGCCTTCAAGTTTAAATCAATCAAAGCTGAAGACATCATTGCTGAAACCGTTGATCTGGCTGATGCGGCGCGTAAGGGCGGTCTGCTGTCGCTGGAAGACAAAGAGGTGAGCAGCGACTTTATGCAGCGCGGTATCCAGCTGCTGGTGGATGGTCACGATCCTGAGGTGGTCAAAGCGCTCCTGAACAAGGAAAAAAGCCTGACCACTGAACGTCACGAATTCGGTATCGATATTTTCAAAGCGATGGGCGATGTAGGCCCGGCGATGGGAATGATCGGTACACTGGTTGGTCTGGTACAGATGCTGTCCAACATGTCGGATCCGAAATCGATCGGTCCGGCGATGGCGGTAGCACTGCTGACCACACTCTACGGTGCGATGCTGGCAACCATGTTTGCCCTGCCGGTTGCTGATAAGCTGGATGCCCGTAAGGCAGAAGAAGAGCTGAATCAGGCACTGATTATCGATGGTCTGCTGGCAATTCAGGCAGGTCAGAACCCACGTGTTATTGAGCAGATGCTGCGTAACTATCTGCCTGAGTCCAAGCGTGCTGCGGCTGAAGGCTAAAGGGATCTGCGTCGATGAGTGATGAAGAACACAAATGCCCCCCCTGCCCCGCGGGCTTACCAGGATGGCTGGCAACATTCGGTGACCTGATGTCACTGCTGATGTGCTTCTTCGTACTGCTTCTGTCTTTCTCTGAGATGGATGTACTGAAGTTCAAGCAGTTGGCAGGTTCAATGCGGGAAGCGTTCGGTGTACAGAATCAGGTTAAAGTAGAGGACATTCCGAAGGGCACCAGTATTATTGCTCAGGAATTCAGTCCGGGCCGGCCTGAGCCAACTCCGCTGAACGAAGTCCGCCAGATGACCACGAATAACGATATGCAGAGTCTGGATGTCAGAACTGATCCTGGCGAATCCGATGTTAGTGATGAGCTGAAAGGCGAAACTGCTGAAGAACTTGAGCAGATTCAGGAGATGCTCGAGAGGATTGAAGAGCAGGCTCAGGCTGAAGCTGAAAAAGAAGCGGTAGAGTTTGCATCAGCACTGCGGGATGAGATCGGTCAGGGTAGCGTCGAAGTTGAAACTGACGGTAAGAAGATCATTATCCGGGTTAAAGAGAGAGGCTCTTTCTCCTCCGGTTCGGCTGAACTGAAGTTTGCCTATATTCCGGTAATCGCCAAGATTCGTGATGTACTGCTGACGGTTAACGGTAAAGTCGCCATTGAAGGGCATACCGATAATATTCCGGTTTCCGGTGGTTTGTATGAGTCAAACTGGGGGCTGTCGACTGCGAGGGCGCTGGCTGTAGGGCACGAGTTATTTGCTGATCCACGTATTGATCAGTCCCGTTTCTCGGTTATCGGTATGGGTGATACCAAGCCGCTGGCTCCGAATAATACTGCTGAAA
This sequence comes from uncultured Amphritea sp., assembly GCA_963669425.2. Taxonomy (GTDB): domain Bacteria; phylum Pseudomonadota; class Gammaproteobacteria; order Pseudomonadales; family Balneatricaceae; genus Amphritea. Next base: position 672,526 of record CAXXNC010000001.1, on the reverse strand, counting down.
ACCGCAGCACCAATCGTCGGGTCGAGATTATTATCCAGAAGGGCAATGATCCGGAGGCACTGGAAAAACTACGGACCTTCGAACCAGGGGAAGATGATTTCGGGCCGCTGAATCCCGAAGAGGTTTTCTGATGCCGTGAGAGCTTTCCCGCAGGTATAAAAAAACCCGGCATGGCCGGGTTTTTTTATGGGCTTGGAAAACTGCTTATTTAGAGTTATCCAGCATGTGCTGGATAGCCGCAGTCATTTCGCTATCAGTACAATCCATGCAGGTACCCATTGGAGGCATTGCACCAACACCGCTTTTAGCTGTTGCCAGCAGAGCATCCATACCTTTAGCTGCACGTGGAGCCCACTGGTCAGCCATACCTACTTTTGGTGCACCGGCAGCGCCAGTCATGTGGCAAGCCAGACACTTAGTGTTGTATACAGTTGCACCGTCGCGCTCAGCCATTGCAGCAACTGGAGTCATCAGCATGGCAGTAACTGCCAGAATCATCGTTTTTTTCATTTCACCTTCACCTTTATGCTCGAAACTATCGGTTTACTGATATGCGGCTTTACCGGCATGTCAGCCCGAAAAAGTTGTTAGCGCAGTGTATTCTTTAGCGCCTTACACTGTAAATACCTCAAATGGTATGAATAGAATCTGAATCAATAAATGATGAATAAGCGGGAAAGGGTGAGGAAGGGGGCACCAGCGGCCGTTTACAGGCTCATCGCGTAAACGGCTTGGTTATGCTGGTTTGAAGCTTTGCTCTTCTGTTGCTTGCGTTGTTCGATAACTTGAATTACCTGCTCGGCTGGCAGATCAATCAGTCCGGCAATCTGTTCCGGTGTGTAGTCATCGCGCAGCAGTTGCCCGATCTGTTGTTCTAACGTATGCGTCTTCATTGTTTTAAACCTTTTCTTTTCTTCACCCTGCTATTTTCTACTTTAGTTGTTACAAAAACGTTTCAAAGGCTTTATTTCCAGTAAATGTAGGGGTTTTTCTTGTCGATACCCCCCAAAATGGTATATGTTTGTTTATAACTCACTTTTATTATTTTCTGTTTGAATGCACTGCGCAGATGGAACTGTTTTAGCGCAGGATGAAACGGGGGTTAGAATGGATAAACGCACGGCATTAAAAACAGGTTCCGATAAGGAACAGACGACATCTTTTTTTGGAGGGGATATGCCGACGAGCCTACGAGCCAGTTATGATGCCGATGAATTGGCCCAGAAGCTGGGGTTTGTCTCTTTTTCAACAGACTTTCTGATCCGGTGCTATCGGGTGTTTGATGGTGATATTAAATCCGCCATTATCTTCAACGTTATCTCTCTCTGGGCCCTGCGCCAGCGTGAAGATGCGGAAGCGAATCAGGAAGTGGCAGGCTTCTCCTGCAACAACCACTCTATCAGTATCGCGACCGGTATCCCTTATGAAACAGTACGCCGTAAGGTGAAGGCGATGGTTGAAAATGGCTGGTTGGAATTCAGTGACTCTTCTCACGTGGTACTGAACTCTGTTAAGTGGCGTGAAGTACTGAGCGAAGTTGTTGACCCAGAGCGTTGTGTGGTCGGTTATGTACGTAGTACTGACGTGGTGCCTTCCTTTGGTAATCGCGAGCGTAGTGGTACAGCGGCTGATCGCCGTAGCTGATTCAGCGATAGTATTTACAGAAAGGCTGCCTCAGGGCAGCCTTTTTTGTGAGCGGTTGAGGTAGCCTATGCCACCGCTAAAACGTTTCAGGGCAGTTGTATGACCGAATCCAGTTTATTTGAACAGATTGCAGGTGAAATTTACGCTAGGGGTTACTGTGTTTACCCCAACGCATTACCCACAGAGCTGGCAACCGCACTGGCTGATGAGGTGCGTTCCCGTTCGGAAGATCAGTTCCGTAAAGCGGGCATCGGGCGTCAGGATGATCACCTTAAAACCGAAGAGATCCGCCGTGATGAGATCAGCTGGATCGATGACAGCACCGCCCCCGGTGCGCAATGGCTGAACTGGACCGGTGAATTGCAGCAGGCGATCAACCGCCGCCTGTTTCTGGGCTTATTCTCGTTCGAGAGCCATTTTGCTCACTACCGTCCGGGGGATTTCTATAAAAAGCATCTGGATGCTTTTCGTGGTCAGCAGAACCGTGTTCTGACAGTGGTGACCTACCTGAACCCTGAATGGACTCCGGAAGATGGCGGTGAACTGCTGATCTATCCGGAGCAGGGTGAGGAACCGATGCTACGGGTAGCGCCGGAGTTCGGCACAATGGTGGTGTTCCTGAGTGAGGAGTTTCCTCACGAGGTACTGCCAGCAAACTGTGATCGTTACAGCATTGCCGGCTGGTACCGGATTAACAGCTCTGACAGTCAGCGGATCGATCCTCAGTCCTGAGTCAGTCTGGTCGACAGAAACTCGCTGAAGCGCTGCCAGGATTTACGGTCAGCATCTTCCCGGTAGCGCTGCGAGCCAAATACGGTAAAGGCGTGGGGGGCGCCGCTGTAAGTGATCATTTCATGATCCACATTGTGCTGCTCCAGCTCAGTAGCCAGGCCGGCAAACTGTTCCATCGGAATGGCGCTGTCTGCGGTGCCATGCAGCACCAGTACACTGCCTTTGGTTTGGCTGTAATCCTGCCCCTGGGGTGTTTTCAGGCCACCATGAAATGTGGCGAAGCCTTTCAGATCCATACCGGCTCTGGCCATCTCCAGTACTGCCGCGCCGCCAAAGCAGTAACCGGCAGCAACACTGTTGTCCCGGTCAGCGCCCAGCTCTGCGGCCTTGCTCAGCGCCCTGTTAAGCAGTGCCCGCATCTTTGTTCGGTCCTTGTAGAGTTCGCCGGTATGCTGGCGTTTATCGGTGACTTCGGTGGGCCGTACTCCCTTACCGAACAGGTCTGCGGCAAATACGGCGTAGCCCATTTCAGACAGCATCTGTGCCCGTTTCAGCTCATAGTCCGTGAGTCCGTCCCAGTCATGCACCAGCAGAATCAGAGGGGCGTTCTGGTGCGGTGAGATGTAGTAGCCTTCATAGGTGTTGCCATCGACCTGATAGTCGATAGCCTGGCCGGTAGCCAGCAGTGGCGAGGAGAGTAGTGTAGCGAACAGCATCAGTGTCAGGCGTGTCATGGCGTGTTCCTCTGTATTGAGTATGGTCAGTGTAGACTCTGAAGGTAAAATCGACGTAAAACGGTTATTCCCAAGGCTGAAAAGAGGGACCTTGATGCGCTTAAATTGTATTTCCCCGACGCACTGCTAACATATTCCGCTTCCAACCTGTCTTAACAAGGACACTGCGTGACACCGACTGCCTCACAACCCCTGAATAATCACCGTTTTCTGTTCTGGTTATCGCTATACGTGGGAATTCATTTTCTGGTTCGGTTAGCGATGGGCGGCACGCTGGAGCTGGATGAGGCGGAGCAGATTGTGCTGGCTCAGGGGCTGGCGGCAGGTTATACCACTCAACCGCCACTCTACACCTGGTTACAGTGGGGGGTGTTTCAGATATTCGGGCACGGCGTTCTCGGTCTCGCAATACTCAAGGCGGGGCTGATTTTCAGTATCTACTTTTTCGTATGGCAGATCGCGAGGCGACTGATCAGCTCCTACCAGATGGCCTTGCTGGCCGCCTTCGGCCTGATCCTGATACCCAGCGTATCCTGGGAGTCGATCCGTGATCTGACCCATTCGGTGCTGGCTACTGCTATTGCCGCAGCGACTTTCTTTGCGGTCATCAGAATCTATGAGGATCGTTCTGCTCTGGCTTACCTTCTGTTGGGGGGATTGCTGGCCGCAGGGATGTTGTCTAAGTACAGTTTTGCTGTGTTTGTCCTGAGTCTGCTACTGGCGGCGCTCAGCTTGCCTGCATGGCGCGGTTTACTGTTTGATAAGCGGATTCTGCTCACCGTCTTTGCCGGAACTGTGGTGGCTTTGCCTCATCTGATCTGGGCGATCGGCCATCTTAATGAGATCAGGGAGTTTATAGGTCAGCAGGTTCATGCTGAGTCGGATGGCGGCTTTGTCAGTGGTGTTATCGCGGGTCTCGGCAGTCTGGCTAAAAACATCGCTGAATTTGTATTGCTGCTGGTATTGGTTGTTTCGCTGATCTTCCCAAGACTATATCGCCGTCGCTCAGATGCTGCTAATGATCACTACTTGTTAGTTGAGCGGTTTCTGTTAGCGGCGCTGGTTGTCTGCCTGGGGCTGATTCTGTTTATGGGGACGACCCAGTTTCAGAGTCGCTGGTTTCAGCCACTGCTGATTCTGCTGCCGGTGTATCTGCTGGCCAGAGCGGATACAGAAGCGTTAAGTGGTCGACGCAAAGCTATTTTCAGTGGTGTTCTGCTGCTGTTTGCGGGAATTATCATAGTCCTACGCTTCGGTCAGTTCTGGCTGGCTCCTTATATGAGCGATCGCCCGAACCGGATGCAATTGCCCTCAATGGCGATCGCAGAGCAGGTCCGGCAGGCAGGGTTTGAATCGGGTACCATTATCTCTGCTGATAATCTTGAGGGAGGCAACCTGAAACTGTATTTTCCGGATAGCCGCGTATTAACCGCCCGCACAGAGTTTTTTAATGCCGCTCTATCTCACCAATCAGGTCAGTGTCTGATTGTCTGGAAGGCTACAAAACATACAGCGATGCCCAAGCGGTTACGTCAGTATCTGAAAACCCGGGGGCTGGCAGATTTGGCAGATCAATCCATACAGTATCCTGAAGCACCGTATCAGTATTTACCTTTTGCCAGTTATAAGCTGGGAATGATTCTGCTCGAAGATGGCTCGGGCTGTAATACCCAATGAATCTGTAGTCTTATTCTCTAAAGTTCGCACAATTAATTGTTTTAATATCTAAATGTAATATTTAATGTTTCATTTCCTGACCTGAACGGGTAATGTGCGCGCCACTAAAATGGCGATCAGTGGATCCTGAACGCCGCCCTTTTTATGTCTGTTACCCACAGACTGCGTACAATCAGGAATGTAATATCCATGCAAACCTCAAATCCAGTGGCGCTGCTACCGCTTGCGCTGTTTCTGGCCCTGTTTATCGGCAGTGGCCTTTACTATCAGGCTCAGGGTACTGAGTTTGCCTTCTATCAGATCTCTGCCCCGGTGGCGATTATCCCGGCGGTTGTGCTGTCTCTGCTACTGGCGAGCGGCCCGTTACAGCAGCGTTTAGATCAGTTTATTCAGGGTATCGGTGACAGCACCATTATCACCATGGTGCTGGTGTTCCTGCTGGCTGGCGCTTTTGCCTCTGTGGTTAAAGCGATCGGTGGTGTGGATGCCACCGTCAATCTCGGCCTGAATCTGATTCCGGGCTGGCTGTTGTTGCCGGGGATCTTTGCCATAGCCGCCTTTATCGCAACCTCAATGGGTACGTCGATGGGTACCATCGCGGCCATTGCTCCGGTGGCGGTCGGGGTTGCTGAAGCCAGTGAGATCCCGCTGCTGCTGACCATCGGTGCGGTTGTCGGTGGCGCAATGTTTGGTGATAACCTGTCGATCATCTCCGATACCACTATCGCTGCGACCCGCACCCAGGGCTGCCATATGCGCGATAAGTTCCGTCTGAATCTGATGATTGCGCTACCCGCCGCCGTGCTGACGATGGTACTGCTGGCGTTCCAGAGTGATGCCGGAGATATCGAGCCGGTCAGCTATGAGCTCATCAAAGTGCTGCCTTATCTGACGGTGCTGGTACTGGCGGTGATGGGAATGAATGTGATGCTGGTGCTGCTGATCGGCATTCTGCTGGCTGCGGGTGTCGGCTTTGTTGCGGTACCGGAATACAGCTTTGCTCAGCTGTCTAAGCAGATCTACGACGGTTATACCGGCATGCAGGAGATCATGATTCTGTCGATGCTGATCGGCGGTCTGGGGGTGCTGATTAAGCAACAGGGCGGCCTTAATTTTATTGCTCGCTGCATCGAGAAACTGACCCGTCGGCAAGGAAACGGCGGTAGCCGTCGTGCCGGTGAATTCAGTATCGCCGCCAGTGTTGCGGCGACCAACCTGTGTACGGCGAATAACACGGTGTCTATCGTTATCACAGGATCGCTGGCGAAAGACATTGCCGAGCGTTACGGCGTTAATCCGAAGCGTTCTGCCAGTCTGATGGATATCTTCTCCTGTGTGGTTCAGGGGATGATCCCCTGGGGTGCACAGATCCTGCTGGCCTCTTCGATTGCCGGTGTGTCACCGCTGGAGCTGGTGACCTCGGTACAGTACTGCTGGTTTCTGGGGCTGGCTGCGGTGATTTCTATACTGGTGGGTAAGCCGGGGTATGGGAGGTAAGCTCACTGTTTGAATATGAAAAGCCGCCTTCGTTAAGGCGGCTTTTTTGTGGCTAACATACTGATCTTAATATTAATTCATGATTCTCTTGCCGTTGTCGCACGTAAAAATGTAGAGTGTCTGTAGCGCGGTATTCGCGTTCCCAATTTGATCGACGTATACATGGATTGGTATGGTAAATAATTGGTCAGAAGCTGAAGTAGAAGCGGCAGTTCAGGACTATTTCAGTATGCTCAGACTTGAGCTAAGCGGTGAGAAGTACAACAAGACTGAGCACCGCAAAGCGCTGATAGAAACGCTTGATGATCGATCCCATAGCTCTGTTGAGTTAAAGCATCAGAATATCAGTGCTGTACTTATTGAGCTGGGAATGCCCTATATCAGTGGTTATAAACCACGAGGGAATTATCAGCGTAGCCTACTTCCAACAGCTGTTAATAGCTACCTAATCAAGCATCCCGATATCCTTGAACTGTTTAAACGGGATTGTGACGCTGTTCCTGCAGTACCCACTGTGTCTGATTTTCTTGCAATCTTTGATGCCCCACCAGTCCCTGACAAGAAATCTTCAAAATCAGTCGCGGAGCCTAAGGGTATTTATATTCCGAATGCTGTGAACTATCTGGAAAGAGAGTCGCAGAATCAAAAGCTAGGTCACGCGGGCGAGCAGTTTGTTATCAACTTTGAAAAGGCTCGTTTAATTCGTAAAGGTAAAGAGTCGTTGGCGGATCAGATCGAGCAGGTCTCTGTGACAGAAGGGCCTTCGGCAGGTTTTGATATCCGTTCATTTGAGTTGGATGGATCTGATCGTTTCATCGAAGCCAAGACCACCAAGTACGGCAAGAGCACGCCTTTTTATGTGACGCCGAATGAGCTGCGTTTCTCGCAACAGCATGCTGATCGTTATCACCTCTATCGGGTGTTTAAGTTTAGAGATAATCCTCGGCTGTTTGCCTTGCAAGGAGATCTTGAGTTGCGATGTCAGTTGAAGCCTTCGGAGTATATAGCTCGGATGGGGTAGGGCGTTAGTTGTTTGTTTTGAAAGGGAATTCAATATAATAAATGAGATCAAAAGTATTACGGCGCGCTAGAGTTTGATCGCTCTCTTTGTCTTAATAGGGTCAGTCTCGCCTGGCTCTTTGATCATTCTCTATTTTGATCCTGAGCTGTTTAGAAGCTTGGATACAATCAAGCTAATGATACTGTCTCTAGCTCTAGCGATCACTTTGCCTGTGGTGTTCTTCAGCCCATTTATTACCTATGTATATATAACGTCTCTAAGATGTAAAGGAAAAACTAGAGCAAAGCAAATCACGATCGGAGTGTTCTATGGATATAATGAGAATCCAGCGTAGGAACTAGGTCCTAACGCTGGAGTATGCCAACATTGTCATTTCTTTCTGATCCTATTGGCTATCTATCTTATAGAGGGGCGACCCCTTTGCTTGCTAGTCTTAGATATTCTGAATCCATAATACCTAAACGCATCCATGCACGATTGAGCTCTGCCATATCTCGCATCGCTCTGTCATGTCGTACTTCTCCGAGCCATTGAAATTTAGTACTTTCAGATTCGAATATAAATTCAGGAGAATCACCATCCTCTTTGGTAGCGAGGACACGTCCAATATTTTCGTCACCTTTAAATTCATGAGTACAAATATACCAAGGGCTTAAATCAACTCTTAGCTTTACTTCAGCATCATTTTCAAGCGGGACAATAAGGTCTTTTTTTCCTTTTTTCTTGGAGACTTCTTCCAGTTTCAAAAAAACAAAACCTCTATTCTTTCCTCTGAGCCGGACAGTGTCGCAAGCAGGTGTAAGACAATAAAGGTATTCGATACTACCCTCCTGATCGGGTTGACTGCGTAACAAGGTTCCTAATGTTAGTGATGGACGCCAATCATTATCAGAAAATAATTTACTTTTGCCATGGGCTTCTCGCTTCAGGGATACTAACTTTGCAAAATTACCTTCTGTCGCCATGGTAGCTTCTTCGACAGCTTTAGGGTTTTCGCCTTCATGTAAAGCTAAACCAATATTAACTCGATGCTTCTCGTCGAAAGAATGCTCTTGACCATCTGGAGAAATTATTTTGTTTCTATTCCCATCTAAATAGCCGGTGTTTAGATCAGACAAAAATTTCTGATCTGTTAGTACGGTGTGGCTAATATCGTCTTTCCTTACGACATAACCGGAGGAACGTTTTGGTATCTTGTTAGCTTCAAGCCAACTTGCAATTCTATCTCTCCCCAAAAAGCGATCAGCAACTCGCTCTAATCCTAGGGCTGAATCAAACTCTGACGTAGCAAGACTTCGCATGAGTTCATCAACATCCTCTGGTGGATCTGTAATTAAACGGTTGGCGACATAAGCTTCATCTAATGTTTTGGAAAAGCGTGATGCAATATGATGAGCATTTGTTCTCAGCGCAGCTATGGCGGCTAATGCAAATGATGGAAGTATCCCATTTGCCAGTTCCGCCATTGCTTCTAATAATTTATCGGGCAACTCAATGTCAATGACGCTTTGTTTCTGGAGAACCATTAAATAGTGATGTTCTCCCCGACCTTTTTGGATATCAGAGTTGCTTTCGTTAAAGATGAGGCCATTAGAGCTAAGTGCTTCTTCTGCTTCTTCATAAATATCTTTAAGTGTTTCGGTAGCTTCGCCAGTGTAAATGCAGATTAAGCGCACTCGTCCATTCTGTTGGGCATCCTTCTGAGCAATTTTACGTAGTGCTTTTAATGCAACAACTGGGGACTTATCTTTCAAGTGCCAATCAAGGACTAGAATATCTGCATGACTTGCAGCGTTGGCTATGTCGTCAGAAATGTCATCTTCGCTTTCTGTGTGTTTCGGAAGGATAAAAGAACATGGAATATTACTTTTACGAAAAGCACTGGTCATATCCTGAATATAAATATTGTGATCATTGTTGTTATCTGCTTCATCAAATCGATAATCAGCTGCCTCAGTTGCTATTGTTTCATATAATTCATCGTCAGTAGCTTCAACCCCTATTGCTTCACCTAATCCATCGTCAGCAGCTTCAATCGCTACTGCTTCACTATCAACGTCATTACTATATTTGCGTCGAAGCTCAGGGCTATCATCGATAACAACTGCGCTTGTTACAAATTCTTTAACTGCTTCAAGTGTCAATTCTTTCCATTTTGAGGAAGGGGCGATTCCATTTGCTTCCGTATTATTGTCCATGAACAACCTCTTTTTCCTCTTTGGTTTCTAATTGAGTAATTTTGAATACGGGATCGGTGTCGCGGCCTGACTGAATGAGTTCGATTGCAAAGCCTTCCCTTTGAAGCGTATCCTTTGAAACAGCCAGTCCAATGCCCCGTCCTCCGGGTTTCATTGTTTCTCCAAACTCAAAAATTCGATCTTTGAAGCGCTCTTCTATTCCTGGACCGGAGTTGCATATTAGGAAACCTTCATCATCAACATCTAGGTTTATCTCTTTTCGTTCTTTGGCACCATTAGCCACCCAGTAAATCGCGTTATCGATGATATTTACGAATGCCCCGAGCAGGGTAGAAGGCTTACATGACACAGTTTTTGAAAGGAATGCATCGCTGGTTCTCAGAAAGATACTGTACTCTTTAAGCTTTGGCCTAAAGATCCGCATCAAATGGTTTTTGATCTCACTACCGGTTAGTTCAATGTTGTGCCGATACATTCTACGACCTAGTGGATCTATTGCCTTTAAATATCCATCGAGGTGATCAAAGGATTCACGTAGTTGACGATATATTTTGTTGAGTTTAGGGGTACCTTTTGCGTACGGAATCAGATCGCGCATGGCTGTACGCATATTGACAGCTGTTCTTTCAAATTCATGTTGAAGAATGCCGACAGCCATTCCCATTTGTGCATAACTGGAGTAAAAATCTAGTTGCTCTTCGAGGCGGAGGTTATATTGTTCTAGCGCACCAGTTCTATCATCTAGTGTTTCACGCTCCTGTATGCTCTCAGTCAAATCATCCATCTGACGCCGAAGCGATTCCAGCAGAGAAGTTTCTCGTTCACGTAGTTGTGATAACTTAATATCAAATTCACGACGAGCACTTTCTAAGGCTTTGGGGTTCACTGCTGATTCCCGAACGAACTCGGTTAGATGGGTTTCCAAGTCTTCACGAAACTCAGTAAATTCATCTTTAATAACTGTTTTGAGCGTTTTTTGCATACTAGCGGTCGCACTGTATGCATTACTTCTAAGAGTAGATATTTCCTTTAATATTGCATCTCTACTCTTCTCTACATTCTCGAGCGCCATCTCTCGACGCTGTGTATGGCCGATTCTGTTTTCAACACTTTCAGAAATAAGCTGATCAACTTCTTCCCTAAGGGGAGTGAAAATTTCTTTTTTAAGTGTTTCATAAGGAGAACGATACGCATTCCAATCTTTTTCAAGTTGACCCTTGAGAGATAGACCTCTTGGTTTTGAAATACGTGCCAGTGCTTCTAGATTACGAATATCTGAATAGGTTTCCAATTCCAGATCACGAACGGCAACTGCTAAATCTTCATCTCTATCAAAAAGATTAATTCTCCTTAAACGGTCTCTGACATTATTGGTGATTTCAGCGCTTCGTTTCTCAAATTTGTTGCTTTCGTATGCCTCAAAGAAAATATCTAGGATGTTTTTAAATTCTTTTCGCCGTTCATCAGCTTTTTTCTTTTGTTTAGTGAGGAGTTTCGCTTCGTCCTCAAATCCTTTCTTTATATCCCAATAAGTATCGCCTTGCGGAGACGTTGGTCGGAAAAATTCAAGTGCTAGCCTCTGAAAAAAGTTGATCAGAACCCCTCGAAAATCACGATATGCTAAGTTTTGTCTAAATCCTTCACGACCCGCCTTTTCTTCAAGGCTCGGGTTATGTTTATGTCCAACTGTGATGTGACCAAAACCTCGGCGATATGCAAAGAACCAGTCTTGTGCGCTCTTCCCTCGACGAGTTTCGATTTCAAGGAAATCGAAATCAGGATTTCCATAAGGTAAGACTCTGATGCCATCCTTATAGATGTAAATCCCTCCGAAATGATTAAGTTTTTCCGTGATTTGCGCGTGATTATCCCTATTGAGGTGACTTTCTTTTGGCAAACCCATCACGTAGGCATAGCTAATAGAAAAAGGGCCGCATCTAGTCACACGGCCCTTGCCTTCTGACCAGTTGCAGACGAAGGGTTTTTCTTCTCCATAAATATTAACTGTTCCGGCGAATTGACCATACTCATCGAAAGTTCCTATGAAGTGGTGATCAGCTGTTTCAAACTCTTCGGGCAAAAAGAAATTAGCTGGACCTATTAGTTCGTTTGGTTCTTGATCTAAATTATGGTCTCGGAACTCTGTTATAAGTCGAGGGGTGTTCCCTGTCATAGAGTTGGAAAAGCCTAGCAGGAGTCTCTGTATCGCCGAGTCTTTGTCTATACCACCATCAATATCGTCGTTTAGCTCTGGTGCAGTGGGAAGCAAAATAAAGTGAGTTCCATATCCATTATCTTTCAGAGAAAGTGGTTCTTCACCTTCCTTTCGGAACTCTTCGAGTTTGGTATCAATTTTGGATGGATCTATTGTTGAAATTGAATTGGTCTGTTTTTTTAATTTTTCAAAGGCGGATGGATCAAGATCATCATGCAGTTCTTCAATATTGCTGAGCAGCTTTTCGACAAGTTCATTAACATCATTTCTATTGGGAAGGGTGCCGTCTTTAAATTCTTGTATGGGGACATCAATCTGTGAAATATCGAGCCCTGGCTGCTCAAACAAGCCCCAGTGAACGAGCGCTACGACTAGGTCATAGTGTCCTTCTGGACGGATGGCTCGAGTCAGAAGCAAAGTAATGGGCGCAATTGCCGCAATAGCTAGGCGCCCTATACCTTTTTCGCCCATGGTGGGGCGACGGGGAAGATTTTTTGGGCCAGAATAAATACTATTATCGTCTACTAGATTAGCATTTATACGACTTTCGGTTCCTAAGGTGAGCCAACGAGTTTCCACCTCTTCCCGGGTCATCCCATAGCCATCATCGCGTTAAAATAAGTAGCCTGTTAGATCGAAAATAATCAATTTCCGCGCGTTCGGCATAGGCATCATGGGCATTTTTGAATAACTCGTGAATAGCAGTAGGTATTCCTGCAATCTGCTGCCTGCCGAGCATATCAACTGCACGGGCTCTGACTGTTAATTTAACCATAACGTCCTGTATATAATTTTTTGCTAACTAAAAAGAATAAACCTTAAGAACTCTTTATATCGGTTCGCACGAAGGGCCTCAATCAGGTCACATATTTCTCCCACCGCTTGATGAGACCAGTATCTCTGAACCAACCAGCCTTTTTCCTTGAACGGCTGAGTAACAGGTTTATCACGCTTGGTGATTTCTGCTAATTTTTTTCTCCACCAGAGTCTATTTGATTTAGGTATTGCCCCATGATCAGGACATTGATGCCAAAAACATCCATCTATAAAAACAGCAATTTTTTACCAGGAAAAGCGATATCGATGCTACATTGACCAATACCAGCATCTTTTGGTTGAAGTTGAACTCGATATCCGATTCCCCTTGCGTAAAGCTCCCTACGTAAGGATATTTCAGGAGCTGTACCTTTATTTTTACCCGTTTCATTATCTTTTGAAACGTTGTTAGATAGCGATTTGGGTCGTTCCTTGCCCATTAATTTGCCTACTATCTAACTGCAGAATTAAGTATTCGATATAAGTTTCTTCCAATTGCAGCCATCATTTCAGGAGGGACCGCGTTTCCAATTTGAGTGGCTATCTGACCAGAATTTCCTTTAAAAATGTAATCATCCGGAAAGGTTTGTAATCGGGCAGCTTCCCTCAGTGTAATTGCTCGATCTTGTTCAGGGTGTACATATCTGCCTTTAGTGAGATCCGTACATCCTGTAGTCAATGTGGGAGCAACATCGTCCCAACTCATCCGGCCATAGGTATCAGGAAAAGAGTTTTTGTTTTTACCTCGATGGCATTCTAGCTGAAGTGCTAGTGGGATTGATGATCGGCTACCCCCGTTTTTCGGTATATGCTTTAAACGTTGTAATGTAATAGGGCTATGTCTACGTGCAAAGTGAAGCAAATCAGATTCTTTGCCGGTTCTTCCAATAGCAGGAATGGGTAGATCAGAGATGGCTTCGCGTACCGTTTTAGTAGCTCTAGGACCATCAGATCCCGATACAGGTTCTTTGAATAAAGTATTGAGTGCCGCAACTAAAATTATCCGTTGACGTCGTTGAGGTACTCCGAACTGAGCAGCATCAACTTGTTCCGGGTTTTCTAACCGGTAACCTATATCGTTCAATTTTTACGAAGTGTATCGAATACACCTTCCCGCTCAAGTCCAGGAACATTTTCAAAGAGAATAAGTTTTGGTTTCAGGTACTCCGAGAATCTGATTGATTCTAAAACCAGATTGGCACGATCATCCTTAGAAGAGCGCTTTTTGTTTTGACTACTGAATGGTTGGCAAGGAGCGCATACAACCAATAGATCCAGTCCTTGAGGTAGCTTGGACTCAAAAACGGAAGGACAAACTTCACGAATGTCACTTTGGATTAAGTGTGATTCAGGATGATTAGAGCGATAGGTATTACAGGCCATCATATCAAAATCCACAGCGCCGACGACATTGAAACCAGCGTCTTTAAGGCCGTGGGTTACAGCTCCAGAGCCGCAGTATAAATCGATAACAGTGAATGCAGATGAAGGATATTTTGTTGGCATTTATTAAAATACTTCTTAAAGTTTTTTATGAAAATCTGCTTATGAGTTAGCTGATGCAACCTTGAGGCATCGGCAGTGTTACATCATAACTGGATTGAATCATAAATTGAGAATAGAGGCAGTTTTTTTTTAGTATGGATTTTCTGTGTACATTCTTAAATCCCTCAACTGACTAATACAATGCATTCTGAAGGCTCTGTTTGTAGTTTTTATCTAGGGAATCTGTGATCAAGCCCCACCTTGTGAACTGATTCGCGGCTTGAGGGTGCAGTCCCCAAAAAAAGCTCATTTGGCTCATGCCGTGCCAGATTTTCTTGTGAAATCGTGAACAATCCACTGTGCCGTAGTCTTTGAGGCGATAAGCCGGTGACGAGTTTGTGACAAAGTCGTGCCAACCTGTAGACCTATTAGGATCATTGTTGAACAAGTGGTGGAAGAAGGGAACCGTCCGCAGGCATCGTAATTACTGGTCTGCGGCGGTCTGGAACGGTCAGAGCCATTCCGAGATCTGGTGGAGGTGGGGGGAGTACTGCGGCCTTCGGCCTTGCCCAGCGGGTCATCGCGAAGAGCAGCGATGATGTGTCGCGCAGAAAGCGCGCTCGGTTCGAACCCGGATTCTTTTCGTGGTCAGGTGGATTGCTGCAGAAAGGTGAGGGGAGTACTGCGGCCTATCGGCCTTGCCCTTCGGGTCACCGCGAAGAGCGCGATGATGTGTCGCGCAAAGAACGCGCTCGGTTCGAACCCCTTATGGGGTTCTCCTCTCCCCGAAACCTGATTCCGAGAATAAAAAAAGGGCCACCCTCTGGGTAGCCCTTTTTTTATTCAGAATCTGGTGGGGTGGGGTCTACCAAATAGCGACTTTAAGTATATGTTTTGTAAAAGTGTTCATTTATGGTCGATTTAATAAGCCCCCATATAAACCCCCAGATAATTGCTGTTGCCTTGCTCTTTTAGTCCTAGCCAGGATAAGTTTGTAGCAGCTTTTGTTAAAGCTAAGGATCAGGTTAAAGAAGTGATTTATCTGGATACAGGTGTATCGCTTAGGCCTGGGCTATGAATCTACCCGATGAGGTTATACATGGAAGATAAAATACATATCACGGTTGATAAAGATTGGGGGAGTACTGGTATTTGGGTTAAAGGTTGCAGGACCTGGGGGAATGCTAAGTATCAAGACTTCCCAATACCTGACTGGCTAATTAAACGCTTTGAGTATTGGTCCGATAGGTATGATTCTCATATCTCCAAGGGTTGTGAGTTCGAGGAAGAGGAGTGGCAGCTATTAGAAGCATACAAGCTGTCCTTGGCTATGGATCTCAGGCGGGTGCTTGATGATCGGTTTGTTGTATACAGCTGGGATAATGAACTGGATGAGCGAAGAGAGGTTTTCGCTTATGCCTAAGATTAGATAGCTATGTAAGAAGGTTTGAAAGCTTATAGTTCTGATCTGTAGTAATCCAGGCTTGATCTGACAGCGTTTGTACGATCTTATTGAACCTATTGTTGTCTGCTTTCCACGTAATTCACAATCCAAAGCGGACATTCAATAATCTAAAAGGCACTTTCCTGTCTTCAAGTGATAATTTGAAAGGACTCTACTAAAGCAATGAAAATCGTCACATGGAATTGCAATGGTGCGTTGCGAAACAAAACTGATGAGGTCGACTCACTTAGAGCCGATATTGTTATTGTTCAAGAATGTGAAAACCCTGCAGAATCAACTGCCGCCTTCAGAGATTGGGCAGGAGAGTATCTGTGGGTTGGGAAGTCCAAAAACAAAGGAATCGGTATATTCGCAAGAAACGATAACTCACTTTCCAAAAGCGAATGGAACGGTGAATTTCGTATTGAAGGGCTTGCTAGTACTCATTCCTCTTTGGAGTGGACAACAGAGGAATTGGAGCTTTTTCTGCCATGCCGAATAAATGGTGAGTTCAACCTCTTGGCTGTTTGGACGAAAGCTGCAAACTCAAAAAGTTTTGGTTATATGGGGCAGTTTTGGAAATACCTTCAAATACATCGTTCAGAACTGTCACAGCCGCGTACGTTAGTTATCGGAGACTTCAATAGCAACTCAGTTTGGGATTCAATCTGATCGATGGTGGAGCCATAGTGACGTTGTAGATGAATTGCGAGCGATTGGTATTAAAAGCCTGTATCACGAGCAATTCAAGGAGGACCAAGGGCAAGAAAGCACTCCCACATTCTACCTACAACGTAAAGAGCATAAACCTTACCACATTGACTATGTGTTTTTATCCAATGATCTGGTTGCTGAGAGTGCTCTTACTGTAGGCCAGCTAGAAAGTTGGATTTCCATCAGTGATCACATGCCCCTCATAGTTGAAATTAACTCTTAAGCATATTGAGAACTTTCTGATTCCAGGTCTAGCAAGAGGATTGCTACATTATGAAATATAGCGTCCTCCATAACATGCCAAATATTAGATGTTAATAAAAATCAGCTGACGAGATGGGCAAGCATTTTTCGTGACAATCTTTCGGCTTCAGCAAATCCGAAACCGGGAACTGAACGCTTTTATACGCCAGTTGATGTATTGGTGCTGCTCTATGTAAGTTATTATTGGGAGAGAGAGGCGGATATCAAAGCTATTGTTTCTGGGCTTGCTTCTGGGGGCCACCTTGATGATCTTTATGTTCATACTTTATGGAATTATACCCCTTTGATACGTGACGAGGCCCCTGAGGATATGGATGAGCCATCGCGTTACGGCCCTACTGATTTCCCCTCAAATCCATCTAAAGCGGATAGAGATCGCTCGGAGTTATCATAGAGCAGCCAATGTGCTTTGGGATAAGGCTAACGACAGCGGGAATCCGTTTGAGGATTGCTATCCTGTGTTTTTCGCGTATCGACATGCCTTGGAGTTGTACCTGAAGATGCTGGGTAACGCTGGAGAGGGGACACAACCTCGAAAAACTCATGAAGAAGATGGAAAAACATCAAGTGAAAGAAATTCCACCTCTGTTTAGGAAATGGATCCTGACATTACATCGAATGGATGAAACAGGGTGGTACTTTCGATATGAACCCAATACTGAAGGCACGATGGACGGTCAATGGCTTGATTGGACGCATTTCCGATATGCCATGGATACACTTTTTAACGCGCTTGATTCAGTATGGCTGAACATAAATCGCTGAAACCCCAAATGAGTGTAGATAAGACTAATTAACTGATCGATAGCGGTATTTATCAGGCTACAGTTCTATAATTAGGCTGGCAGTCTTTGAGGTACGCCTGAATTAATACACATTATGCCTATGCGTGTCGATTGCTGCCCTATCTAGAGGCCCTAGAGTGGTTTTGTTGATATCATCTGTCAGATCAGGTTCAGGCTGTTACATCTAATCATCCAGTACCTTGGTGATGATCATGTCATTCCCGTCTTGATCCTTGGTGTGAATACATACCGTTTTGCGGATGGCTGACTCTTCAATCTGTCTTGGCTTTCGTGGCCAGTAGGTCCAACAAAAGAAAGCCGCAATCCCTAATAAGCCGGTTAGCCAATATTCCATTTCTCTGTCTCCTGATTTCATTCCTGTAATGGCTTGTCTTGCCGTTTCATTCTAGCCAGTTCTAATGGCTGATACATGCCGTGATCTTGCCGTTTTTGATCCGATATCTCTCAATGGAACTTAGGCGCTTTCTATGTAGTTCTGGAGCCATTCATCAACTGTTTGCTGTTCTATCGGTTTACTGTCTGTATTCTGTAGGGAAGTACTCTTTATACCTTTCTTCCTTATTACCTTATTACCGTACTTTTCATAGCCCGTACTTTTATTTGCCTGCAAGCCTTGTTGTAACAGGGGTTGAGAGGAGTCCTTCCCGAGCAGGCGTTGAAGTTTCTTCCCGAGGAGTTCCCGAAGTTTTCCCGAAAAATTCCGAGGTTTTTACGGAATCTAATTGTATGCCTGAGACTTTCAAAAGCTCATCATACCTGAGGGTCAGAGGTGTAACGGAATACTTTTCAAGCTTCTTCTGATCACGGTATGTTCCAGTAAAAATGATCTGCTTTAGTTTATTCATTCGCTCATGGAAGGATGAAAAGTCTCTTGGGTAGGGTAAGCCGGAGCGATCCCAGAACTTAATAAATTCGCTCCGCTTACCAGGTCTGAAATGTCCCGTTGGTAATGGGGATCCTTTTTCTCCATGCGAGGTCGTTCTAGCTCTGCTAATACTGGCATTAAAAATACAGAATGCTTCTTCATCGGTAGATAAATCGATGAAGTGTGTAGTTAGCCCACCAGCCATGTTTTGATATTTACCGGTCGTGTGCTTATGGAATCTGAAGGCTTGAACATTCAATGCTGTAATGGCTTCAAAAACTATTTGGTCTCGATGTGATTTGAGCCACGCATCAGGTACTGGTCGGCCGCTAGCTGACTGTAATTGTAGCCTGCCATCAACAATCGAAACTCTATCACCCCTTATTAACAGGGAAAGCAGGAGATTGCTATTCATGATAATCGAGCGGCAATTAAGCCGCTTGATGTTTAAGCGAGTAAGAAGAGATCAGCTTTGCTGCTCGTTCTCTGCTTTCTTCAATCAGAGTGTAGCGGGTGAAGCGCGCATCAAACTGACCGTATGTCTCAGGGATACGTTTAAAAGCTATTCCATGTTCATTCCACAGAGTACTAATAGTTGAGTGAAGGCAGCTTTCTCCATAGAGCTTATGAGCTTCTGGTTGAATCATTGATCTGAGCATCAAGTACTTCAAAGCTACAATCTTCTTTGGTAACTTCTTTGGGCTGGTGGTCGTTGTGGTAGCGGCTACTGGCTTCTTCATATCCCTGCCTCTTATGCCGCTTGTGCTGCTTTGATACGATCTGAAATCCATTTTTCAATGTCATCAGATTTCCAGGCTACGAGCCGTCCACCTAATGGGATGGCTTGAGGGAATGTGCCCTCTGACATTCTTTTGTAGATGCAGCTTCTGCTAAGTCCTGTTGTTTGCTCAACTTCAGGCCTGCGTAATAGTCTTGTGGTGTTCATATATTGCCTCCGGGTTCCTATGCGGATGTTATGAGGCAATATTGATTGAGTCTTTATCTTTGAAATAGATAAAACCCCTTTTGCAAAAGAGGGGAAGGGGGTTTAAGACTTTTCTGGTCTTCCTCCAGGTTTATTTCTACCATCCCTGAGGATTGTGTCCATCTTTTCCGATAAGCTGCGAGAGTAACCTTTGGCCGATAACCAGTCGACAACGATTTCTTTCGTTGGTGCTGAATCCTGAAGTTCTTCAGGGTCAAAATTTTTCCAAAACTTATCATTTGCTTGTACAAGGTCTAGTAGTGCTTGAGAAGTATGAGGGTGAAATACCGTTTGCTTTTCCTGGGCGCTATGCTGGTCTGGTTGCTTCAACTTAGATTTATTTTTGAGTTCAGAAAGTAGTGAGTGGTATCTATCCTGAATATCAAATACTCCGTGCTTTTCACAGTACGAAAATAGGTCACTTTTAAGTATAAAGAGGCAATCGTCATCACCGAATATGCCGTTGGTTCCAATATCTGGATCCATTACTGAATGTGTAAAAACAACATCACTGATAGGCTCTTCGGGATCTAGGCCGATCTCTTTTCTTTTGAAGTCAGTTAGACCTATTGTTCCGTGCTCAGTATCAAGTGAACATTCGAAGACACACTCTGTTCTTTCATAATTTCCGCCAAACTGAATTGATTGATATTGTAGTGTTCTTGTCTGCGTCAGATTGGCAGGAAAATGGCCTTCGCAGTATATATCTGTCCAAGGTAGGTCGTACCTTAGGGCAGTAATCCAGCCCTTGATATATACATAAAACTGAAGATTATCCGTATCTTTAATTGTTAAAGAAGCTAGGCGAAATAAGTTATATGCGTGAATAAACGCATCGCTATTAGTTTTGTCCATGTAATCTATCCCTGATAGATACCCTGTGAAATACAGCACCGGCCTGCCAGGGGACAGGAATTCGGGAGCTACCCTAGGTGCTGTAAAACTGCTTTAAGTTATTTGGTGGTTTCTAGATCATGAGTAAGCTTTTCAATGAGTGTAAACTTTTCGTATAAGACATGGAGTGTTGCTGCTATATCTTCTTTGCGAAGACACTCAAATTGATCATTAGCACTTAGAGCTAAAGTAACCGCTTTACCAGTACTTGCGGCCATGCTCAACTCATCGACTTTCTTCAACATATTCATAATCAATCACTTCCTGTTTGTCCAAAGTTTGCGGTTATCACATTGCCAGCCAAAGCTTGAGCTTTGAGCTGATCCAAATAGTCTGCCCATTTTTGCATCATCTCTCGGCGCTGAGCTAAATGCTTAGTCCGGTTGTATGCTCGACCATTAGCATCCTTTACAGCATGAGCAAGCTGCTGTTCGATCCATTCAATACGATACCCTAGCACCTCATCAAGAAGCGTCCTGGCCATGGCTCTGAAGCCGTGAGGCGTCATTGTTTCGTTATCGTATCCCATGGTCCTCAATGCGACCCTTACTGTGTTCTCGGACATGCTGCGGCTTCTTCCTCTGGCTGATGGGAATACAAAGCTGCCATTGCCGGTAATTGGATAAATGTCCTGAAGGATCTCTATGGCCTGTTGGGATAACGGGATGATGTGTTCTTGGTGGGTTTTCTCTGCCACCAGCTCAACCTGATTTGATTCAAAGTTAATATCCGACCATTTCAGGTGCCTTAATTCACCAGGCCGGCAGAAGAATAGGGCTGATAGTTTGAGGGCTGCTTTAACTGTTCTGGTT
Organism: uncultured Amphritea sp.; assembly: GCA_963669425.2. GTDB lineage: Bacteria > Pseudomonadota > Gammaproteobacteria > Pseudomonadales > Balneatricaceae > Amphritea. Next base: position 651,723 of record CAXXNC010000001.1, on the reverse strand, counting down.
CCCTGAAACTCATCAATAGCGACCATCAATCTGCCTACTTCTTTAGGCTCTGTTATCGCGGCAAAGTGCTTCGGCTTAGGTGCCCTTAAAGCGCCTTTTAGGTCTGGAGTCGGATCTCTTTCGGCTCTGCCTGTAGCAATGGCGTATCTGAAGATTTGGCCAATAACCTGTTTGGTTCTATGGGCTGTTTCGAGAGATCCCTTTGATTCGATCTTTCTGAGTGTATCAAGAAGCTCTGGAGCAGTGATTTCGATTATTGGCTGGTGGCCTAATGATGGAAATATGTGTATCTCTAGTGAGCGTTTAACCCTCTGCTGATAACCGGGAGTCTTGTCGGATAGCTTTGTCTCAAACCATTCTCCAGAAATAGCCAATAAGCTGTTTTGGCTGTTGAGTAACTGCTTCGCTTTATGGGCTTTTTTATGTGCGGAGGGATCAATGCCTTCTAGCAGCAATTGCCTGGCATTATCCCGTACTTTTCTGGCTCGTTTAAGAGTTGTTTCAGGATATACGCCAATTGAGAGCAGCTTTTCTTTCCTGTTAAAGCGGTACTTCATCCGCCAGTACTTGGCTCCAGTTTTCTTGACCAGGAGAAACAAGCCTTTCTCATCTGAGAGCTTATAGTCTTTATCTTTGGCTAAAGCGGCTTTTGCTTGGCGATCGGTAAGAGGCATAAGGAGTTCCCCGCAGTAACATGTTTTGGGGGTGCCAGTTTTTTGCGCCCCACCACATACCCCCTCTTACACCCCCCTGAAGTAGGGGTATCTTGTAAGAACTGCTAGGAAGTGCTGAGAATGTAGTATACACAAAAAACCCCGCATTGCGCGGGGTTCAAGGTACTTATCGGTATCGATAAGATCTGAATTTGGTGGAGGTGGGGGGAGTCGAACCCCCGTCCGTCAATCCTCTGCCATCAGCTCTACATGTTTAGACACTTCTATTAGGTTAACCCAGCACGGCCCGAAGGTCAGGGCGTTTAGGGCGAGCCTCTTTAGTTTTAACCGTTCAGCTTGAGACAAAGCATCCGGGCGATTCTATCTCAAATGACACTGCAAAATCTTAAGTTATAGACACCTTAAGCGCAGCGCTAGCGGGCTTATGCCGCTAGAGCGTAGTTATCGTCGTTTGCAACTATAACAATGTAGTAATGGATTTACGTGATTTACTACACTCACGACATGCACCGAAGGGTTCGTAATCGGCGTCGAAACCAAAGCACCCCCAGATGTTTGCATAAAAGCCAGTGGCTCTGATGCGGCCCGGCATTATAGCCGGTTTACAGCAAGAAGATAGTATAAACCTTTAAGATCAGACAGTAACGCTTGAAAAGCGGGTTAGCCTTTAGACATGACCCGTTGCTTCTGGCGGTTCCAGTCGCGTTCTTTTTCCGTATCCCGTTTATCGTGCTGTTTCTTACCCTTGGCGAGGGCGATTTCACATTTCACTTTGTTGTTGTCTTTCCAGTACAGGGACAGGGCAACGCAGGTGAAACCTTTGGCCTGAGTGGCCAGCAGAATGCGCGCGATCTCTTTCTTATGCAACAGCAGACGGCGCTGACGCGTAGGTTCAGGGATCACGTGGGTGGATGCGGTTTTCAGTGGGGTAAAGTGTGCACCGATCAGCCAGGCTTCACCGTTGTGCAGAATCACGTAGGAATCCACAAGCTGGGCGCGGCCTTCGCGCAGACATTTTACTTCCCATCCTTTCAGCTCAATACCGGCCTCTAATTTGCTATCGATATGGTAATCGTGCCGGGCCTTCTTGTTCTGGCAGATGGTGTTGCCACTGGGTTTTGCTTTCTTCTTTGCCATGGGGCGCGATTATATAGAGCGGGACCGGTCATGGAAAGCACAGCGATAGAACTTTGTCTGGTAAGACCAGTTCCGAATAATCGGTATTCAGGTGCCGGGTTCATAAGGTAATTGCGCTGCAACATTGAATTGTTGTCTAAAATCTGGACAATCCCCGCTGTTTTTTGTCCGATCAACTAAAGTCTAATCTGACTGCAAAAAAATCTATAAAGAGAGTTAAATGAAAGATCGTCAAAATATCCACGGTTCATGGGCGAATCGCTGGATCTTCATTCTGGCTGCGACGGGCTCTGCTGTTGGCCTGGGTAACATCTGGAAGTTCCCTTATATCGCAGGTGAAAACGGCGGCGGTGCCTTTGTTCTGGTTTACCTGCTGTTTATTCTGGCTGTCGGTGTGCCGATTATGATGGCTGAGGTACTGGTGGGCCGTCGTGGTCGTCAGAGCCCGATCAATTCCATGCGCGAAGTGGCTATCGAGGCCAACCATTCTCCGAAGTGGGCCCTGGTGGGCTGGATGGGTGCTCTGGCAGGCTTCCTGATCTTCTCCTTCTACTCTGTGGTTGCCGGCTGGGTGCTGGCCTATATCGCAGGTATGGGGAACGGTGATTTCATCGGTATGGACGGCGATACCGCCGGTAAAGCGTTCAATGATCTGCTGGCTGACCCTCAGACGCTGCTGATCTGGCACTCGGTATTCGTGGTGCTGGTGATGACCGTTGTGATGGGTGGTGTTAACAAAGGTCTGGAGCGTGCTACCCGTATTATGATGCCGGCACTGTTCGTGCTACTGCTGGTGCTGCTGGGTTACTCCATGACCACCGGTGCGTTTGGTCAGGGCTTTGATTTCCTGTTCCACTTTGATCCGTCTGAACTGTCCTGGGACGCGGTACTGGTGGCGCTGGGTCACTCCTTCTTTACCCTGTCGCTGGGTATGGGTGCGATCATGGCATACGGTTCCTACATGCCTAAGAAAGCCTCTATCGGTAGCACGGTGCTAACTATCGCAGCACTGGATACTGTGGTGGCGCTGATTGCGGGTCTGGCGATCTTCCCGATCGTATTTGCGAATGGTATGGATCCGGGGGCCGGTCCTGGTCTGATGTTCATCTCCCTGCCGGTGGCCTTTGGTCAGATGCCGGGCGGCCATATCTTTGGCTTCCTGTTCTTCGTACTGGTCGGTCTGGCGGCGTGGAGTTCTGCAATCTCCCTGATGGAGCCTGCGGTTGCCTGGATGGTTGAGCGTTTCGGTCTGGGCCGTATGCCGGTCTGTATCGGTCTGGGTATCGTGGTCTGGTTGCTGGGTATTGCAGCACTGAGCTCGTTTAACTTCGGTAGCGAAGTTGCTCTGTTCGGTATGAACATCTTCGACTTCCTGGACTTCATTACGGCTAACGTGATGTTGCCGCTGGGCGGTCTGTTCGTCGCTTGCTTCGCTGGCTGGATTCTGAACAAACGTATCACTAAAGATGAGCTGGCGATCACCAATCCGACGCTTTATCTGGCCTGGTCCGTTGCGATCCGTTATATTGCACCGATTGCTGTAGCAGCAATCTTTGTTCTGAATCTGATCGAGAAGTTAGGCTGATAGATGACACAGGTAGACCGGAGTGCACTGGTGCTCCATACCGCTGAGCAGATGTTTGATCTGGTCAATGATGTAGCGAGTTACCCACAATTCTTACCGTGGTGTTCCGGTTCTACCGTGATTGAGTCAACCGATGAGGTAATGCAGGCGAGCCTGTATGTCGCCAAGGCCGGTCTGAAGTACAGCTTTACCACCCGCAATGATCTGGAGCGTCCACAGACGATCCGGATGGCGCTGGTGGAAGGGCCGTTTTCATCTCTGTCCGGTGTCTGGACATTTAAGCCGCTGAGCGAGGAAGCCTGTAAGGTCAGTCTTAGCCTGGAGTTCGACTTTTCCGGCAAACTGGCCAGTATGGCGATGAGCAAGGTGTTTAATCAGATGGCGGCAACGATGGTGGATGCTTTCGTGAGCCGTGCAGATCAGGTTTACGGTTAAGGAGATCAACAATGATTCAGGTTGAAGTGGCGTTTGCACTGCCTCATGAGCAGAAGATTGTCTCCCTGCAGGTCGCGGAAGACTGCTCTATCTATGAAGCGGTGATTCAGTCCCGTATTGCTGAGCTGTATCCGCAGATCGATGTCGATAATGATCCGATGGGTATTTTCGGCAAAGCGGTGCGTGATCCTAAGAATACGATCATTCGTGCCGGTGAGCGGGTAGAGATCTATCGCCCACTGATTGCGGACCCTAAAGAGGCACGCGCTAAGCGGGCTGCGAAGGCGAAAGCCGCGAAAGAGGCTGCAGAGAAGTAATACGTCTTCAGAGATAAAAAAAACCGGGCAATGCCCGGTTTTTGTGTGTGTTCAGTGCTTATTGCTGCGTGCCGGGGCGGAAGTCGCCAGCCAGACCGATCAGCTTGCCTGCATCGTCAAATTGCAGGGTGATGCGTTCCTGAGTGATTTCACCGGTTTCGCCGGACTCGAAGCGGTACAGATAGTCCCAGCGGTTCTTGTTGAAGCTGTCAGTTACCAGCGGCGTACCCATTACATAGCGGACCTGGCTCTGGGTCATCCCCGGACGTAATTGGTCAACCATTTCCTGAGTTACCAGGTTACCCTGTGGGATATCAATCTTATAAACCCCAGGGAATTCGGCGCATCCGGACAGCAATATTGCGGCAATAACGCTAATTAGAACTTTTTGCATTGGTAAATGACTTCCACTTTCGCGTATAAAATCAGATAATTGAGGTCACAAGTCTACATTCGTTACGGCAAACATCATAGAGAAAGATTATGGCACTTGAAAATCAGGAACTAAGAAAAGCGGGTCTTAAGGTAACTTTGCCGCGGGTAAAGATTTATCAGATTCTGGAAAAAGCCGGCGAAGCTGATCACTTCAGTGCTGAAGATATCTACAAGATCCTGCTGGATCAGAATGAAGATGTGGGTCTGGCCACTGTATACCGCGTGCTGACTCAGTTTGAAGCAGCAGGTCTGGTATCTCGTCACCACTTTGAAGGCGGTCACTCCGTTTTCGAACTGACCAAAGATGAGCATCACGATCACATCGTATGTGTGAAGAGCGGTATCGTTAAAGAGTTTAACGACCCGCGTCTGAATGAGCTGCTGAATGAGATCGCAGAAAGCATGGGCTTCACTGTGACTGACCGTACGATCTACCTGTACGGTGTTCATAAGGATGCTGACGAAAAGTAAGCAACTTCGCCTACTGCTCAGATGATGACTAAAAGACCAGCATTTGCTGGTCTTTTAGTCTCTGCAATACCCATGCGTTTTGTGATGATGCTTGGGTGATCATGCCACGCCCAGCATCTCCCGGGCGTGATCCAGCGATGTATCAGTAACATCGATGCCGCCCAGCATCCGGGCAACCTCTCCGACACGCTGATCGATATTGAGACGGTCAATGCGGGTCTGTGTCCGGCCTTTATTAGCCTGCTTGCTGACAAACAGATGCTGGTGACCCTGAGAAGCAACCTGCGGCTGGTGGGTGACACAGAGAATCTGGCTGTGCTCGCCTAACTGGCGCAGCATGCGTCCGACCACTTCAGCAATGGCACCACCAATACCAACATCCACTTCGTCGAAGATCAGTGTGGGTGTGGACGATGATTGTGCGGTAATTACCTGTATCGCCAGACTGATCCGTGACAGTTCACCACCCGACGCGATCTTATTCAGCGGCCGGTGTGGCTGACCCTCGTTAGTGCTGATCATAAACTCGACCTCTTCGAGGCCGTGGGCACTGAACTGATTGTTTTCGTAGGTTCGGGTTTCAACCGCTAATGTGGCAGCGGTCATGCCCAGGCTGTGCAGTTGTTTGTTGACCTCTTTGCTGAGCTTGACGGCAGAACGGTTACGCTCATCGCTTAGCTTACGCGCGCTTTCAAGGAATGCCTGTAAAGCCGTTTCGGTTTCTGCCTGCAGTTCATCCAGTGCCTGATCGGACAGGGACAGACTGTCCAGTTCGGCCTGGGTTTCGGCCATAAACCCGGGCAGCTCTTCCGGCGTGATTCGGTGTTTACGGGCAAGATCGAAGATAGAGCTGAGTCGTTCCTCTACAACCGACTGACGGCCCGGGTTGAGTTCTACCCGATCCAGATAGTGGCTCATCTCCTGAGCGGCTTCCTCTATCTGAATATGCGCGCTGTTGAGCATCTCGGAGGTCTGACGAATTGAAGGCGACTGACCTTTCATATTCGCCAGCAGCTGCTGACACTGGTTCAGTAGCGCCAGGCAGTTGCCCTCTTCGCTGTCGCTGGTCAGTTGCAGCAGTTGCTGACCGGACTGAAGAATTTCACCGGCATTGGCCAGTGTCTGTTGTTCTTCAACCAGTGCTTCGAACTCCCCTTCGTTGAGGGCAAGCTGCTCCAGCTCTTCAATCTGATAACGCAGCAGTTGTACCCGGGCGTTCTGTTCGGCGCTCTGTTCTGACAGTTTGCTGTAACGGCTGTCCAGGTTATGCCAGTTGCGGTATAGCTGACGGGTCTGTTTAGCCAGATCGCCTTTGCCTGAGTAGGCATCCAACAGATAGCGGTGATGGTCTTTTTTCAACAGCCGTTGGTGCTCATGCTGACCGTGAATCTCAATCAGATATTCACCCAGCTCGCGGACTTTAGTGATCGGGCAGGGACTGCCGTTGATATAGCTGCGGGAGCGTCCTTCGCAGGTAATGACCCGCCGCAGAATACACTCCTGATCATCCAGATCCTGTAGCTTCAGCCATTTGCGGGCTGCCGGGATATTACTGATATCGAAACTGGCGATAATCTCGGCCCGTTCGGCGCCCTGGCGGACGGAGCCCATATCTGCCCGATCACCGAGGGTTAGTCCCAGGGCATCGAGCATGATCGATTTACCGGCGCCGGTTTCGCCGCTGACGACAGTCATTCCATCGTCCAGCTCAAGATCCAGCTGTTCTACGATTGCATAGTTACGAATATTGAGTTGAGTCAGCATAACAAAACATCTGTGTTTTTATACAGTAGTATCTGTATAAGCCAATACTGCCGCGGGCGCAATCTTTTTTTCCTCAATCTGGGAACTTATACATCAGACTCAGCTGCTTAAAAAAACTTCAGAAAGTCCACTTGAATCCTGCTGGCTTAGCCCCATATAGATGCACAACAGAAAATCACACGTTTGACATGTTTGGAGAAAGTGATGGCAGGCGAAGAAAAAGCCCAGGTTGAAAACGAACAGCCGGACACTGCAGTCGAGGACGGTGTTGCTCAGGAGCAGACCGCAGACGCTGCTGCAGATGAAAGCGTTGACGTGGATGCGCTGCAACTGGAACTGGCACAGGCTCAGGATCAGATTACTGCGCTGAAAGATCAGGAGCTGCGTACGCAGGCAGATATGCAGAATGTACGCCGTCGTGCTGAGCAGGATGTCGAGAAGGCGCACAAGTTCGCAGTGGAGAAATTCGCCAATGAACTGCTGCCAGTTATCGATAGCCTGGAACGCGCTGTTGATGCAGCCTCCGGCGACGATGAGGCGGTTAAGGCACTGCGTGAAGGTGTCGAAATGACCCTGAATATGTTTGTCACAGGTCTGGGTAAGTTCAATGTTGAACAGCATAACCCGGCCGGTGAGCCATTTGATCCGGCGCTGCATCAGGCGATGACCATGGTGCCGAATCCTGACCTGCCAGCGAACACCGTGATGGATGTTATGCAGAAAGGTTACAGCCTGAACGGTCGTCTGATCCGTCCGGCGATGGTTGTGGTTTCTAAAGGCGCTTAATAGAGCTTTTCTCAACAGTCCGGCCCTTGAAACTGAGAAAACCGGACTTATATAGCTAGCAAAGCAAGCGTAAAGAATTTATGTCCGTCCAAACGGACGCAAATAACTGGAGTTATTGAAATGGGTAAAATCATTGGTATCGACCTGGGCACCACCAACTCTTGTGTGGCAGTGCTGGATGGTGATCAGTCTAAAGTTATCGAAAACGCCGAGGGTGATCGCACCACCCCTTCCATCATCGCTTATGCCGATGATGGCGAGATTCTGGTAGGTCAGCCGGCTAAGCGCCAGGCAGTGACTAACCCGGACAACACCCTGTTCGCGATCAAGCGTCTGATCGGTCGCCGCTTTAAAGACGATGTGGTACAGAAAGATATCACCATGGTGCCGTACAAAATTATCGAAGCGGACAATGGCGACGCCTGGGTTCAGGTAAACGATAACAAGATGGCTGCTCCGCAGGTGTCTGCAGAAGTTCTGAAGAAGATGAAGAAGACTGCAGAAGATTACCTGGGTGAGTCCGTGACTGAAGCGGTTATCACGGTACCTGCATACTTCAATGACTCTCAGCGTCAGGCAACTAAAGATGCCGGTAAGATCGCAGGTCTGGAAGTTAAGCGTATCATCAACGAGCCTACTGCAGCTGCGCTGGCGTACGGTATGGACAAGTCCAAGGGCGATAAGACCATTGCGGTATTCGACCTGGGTGGTGGTACCTTCGATATCTCTATCATTGAGATCGCTGAAGTAGACGGCGAGCACCAGTTTGAAGTACTGGCGACTAACGGTGACACCTTCCTGGGTGGTGAAGACTTCGACCTGCGTCTGATCGAATATCTGGCGGACGAGTTCAAGAAAGAGTCGGGCATCGATCTGCACAACGATCCTCTGGCGCTGCAGCGTCTGAAAGAGGGTGCTGAGAAAGCGAAGGTTGAGCTGTCTTCTGCACAGTCTACCGACGTTAACCTGCCATACATCACTGCTGATGCGACCGGTCCTAAGCACCTGAACGTTAAGATCAGCCGTGCCAAGCTGGAGTCTCTGGTAGAAGAGCTGGTTGAGCGTTCTCTGGAGCCTTGCCGCATCGCGCTGAAAGATGCTGATCTGTCTGCATCTGAAATCGACGAAGTTATTCTGGTAGGCGGTCAGACCCGTATGCCAATGGTTCAGCAGAAGGTTTCTGAATTCTTCGGCAAAGAACCACGTAAAGACGTTAACCCTGATGAAGCGGTTGCGATGGGTGCATCTATCCAGGGTGCGGTACTGGCCGGTGACGTGAAAGACGTACTGCTGCTGGACGTAACTCCGCTGAGCCTGGGTATCGAGACTATGGGTGGCGTAGCGACTCCGGTTATCGAAAAGAACACGACTATCCCGACTAAGAAGTCTCAGGTGTTCTCTACTGCTGATGACAACCAGACTGCAGTAACCATTCACGTTGTACAGGGTGAGCGTAAGCAGGCGTCCGGTAACAAGTCTCTGGGTCGTTTTGACCTGGCGGACATTCCACCGGCACCACGCGGTATCCCGCAGATCGAAGTAACTTTCGATATCGATGCCAACGGTATCCTGAACGTGTCTGCAAAAGACAAAGCAACTGGCAAAGAACAGTCCATCATCATCAAGGCCTCTTCCGGTCTGAGCGATGACGAAGTAGAACAGATGATTCGCGATGCTGAAGCTAACGCTGAAGCGGATAAGAAGTTCGAAGAGCTGAGCCAGGCGCGTAACCAGGGTGATGCAATGGTTCACTCTGCGAAGAAAACTCTGGAAGAAGCTGGCGACAAAGCGACTGAAGAAGAGAAGACTGCGATCAACGCTGCAGTAGAAGAGCTGGAAGAAGTGCTGAAGGGCGACGACAAAGACGCTATCGAAGCTAAAACTGCAGCGCTGACTGAAGCGATCTCCGGTCTGGCTCAGAAGATGTACGCTGAAGCTGCACAGCAGGCTGAAGGTGCAGAAGGTGCTGAACAGGCACAGGCTGAACCAGCAGACGACGCTGTTGATGCCGAGTTTGAAGAAGTTAAAGACGACAAAAAATAAGTCGGATCTGACTGATTCAATGTTGTAAAAGACAGCGCGGGCCGGTCCCGCGTTGTCGCGTTTTAAAAACCAGCTGATTTCAGCGCTAAACCGTTAACCGAATTGCGAAGCAGACTATGTCGAAGAGAGATTTTTACGATGTGTTAGGAGTGTCTAAGGACTCCTCTGATCGGGATATTAAAAAGGCGTTTCGTCGTATGGCGATGAAGTACCACCCGGACCGTAATCCCGACGATAAAGAAGCTGAAGAGAAGTTCAAAGAGGTTAACGAAGCCTACGAGATCCTCTCCGACGCCCAGAAGAAAGCAGCCTATGACCAGTACGGTCACGCCGGTGTTGATCCGAACGGTATGGGCGGTGGCGGCTTCGGCGGTGGTGCCGGTGGCTTTGGTGATATCTTCGGCGATGTGTTCGGCGATATTTTTGGCCAGCAGGGCGGCGGTCGTCGCAGCCACGTGCAGCGCGGCGCTGATCTGCGTTACACCATGGAGCTGAGCCTGGAAGAGGCGGTTCATGGTTGCGAGAAAACCATCACTGTACCGACGCTGGTGCCTTGCGATACCTGTGACGGTAGCGGTGCCAAGCCAGGTACAAGTGCTAAAACCTGCGGTACCTGTGGCGGTATGGGCCAGGTACGTATGCAGCAGGGCTTCTTCTCTGTGCAGCAGACCTGTCCGACCTGTCATGGCGAAGGTCAGGTTGTATCTGATCCTTGTACCAGCTGTCACGGTCAGGGCCGTAAGCAGGAAACCAAGAAACTGTCGGTTAAGATTCCGGCGGGTGTTGATACCGGTGACCGTATCCGTCTGTCTGGCGAAGGTGAAGCGGGTACTCACGGTGGTCCATCCGGAGATCTGTTCGTTCAGGTCAGTGTGCGTGATCACGCGATCTTTGAACGTGACGGTAAGCACCTGTATTGCGAAGTGCCAATCAGCTTTATCGATGCCGCACTGGGTGGTGAGCTGGAAGTTCCGACTCTGGAATCCCGTGTTAAACTGAAAATACCGGCAGAAACCCAGACCGGTAAACTGTTCCGTCTGCGCGGTAAGGGTATTAAACCTGTGCGCGGTGGTGCTATCGGTGACCTGCTGGTACGGGTGATTGTTGAAACCCCGGTGAACCTGAACAGCCGTCAGAAAGAGCTGTTGAAGGAGTTCCAGTCGGCCATGGATGAGAGCCAGAAGCATCATGCACCGAAGAAGCATGGCTTCTTTGATAGCGTGAAAAAATTCTTTGAGGATATGACCTGAGGGTGATGTCTGAAGGGGCTGCATTGCAGCCCCTATGATTTTCAGGAGTCTATTATGAGTGATTTTCCCACTCAACCCGACGCCTTGTGGCAGCTGATTCAGGAAGAAGCTGCGACTGAAATGGAGCGTGAGCCGTTTCTGGCCAGCTTCTTCCATAGCACCATAATTCAGCATCAGAGCCTGTGCGAAGCGGTCAGCTATCTGCTGGCTAACAAGCTGTCTGATGAAGTAATGGCTGCGATTACCCTGCGTGAACTGATCGAAGAAGCGCTGAGCGGTGATCCGGCAATTCTGCAGTGCATCTGTCATGATATTACCGCTGTTCGCCTGCGTGACCCGGCGATAGAGCGTTTTACGACCGTACTGCTATATCTGAAAGGTTTCCATGCCCTGCAGGGCTATCGTATCGCCCACTGGATGTGGAAGCAGGGCCGCCAGTCCATGGCGCTGTATCTGCAAAGCCGCATCAGTGCCGTCTTCCAGGTAGATATCCACCCGGCAGCACGAATCGGCTGCGGTGTGATGTTCGACCATGCCACCGGTATTGTGGTGGGTGAGACCTGCGTGATTGAAGATGATGTATCGATTCTGCAGTCAGTAACCCTGGGTGGTACTGGTAAAGAATCCGGCGATCGCCATCCTAAAATCCGCAGCGGTGTTATGATTGCTGCCGGTGCTAAGATTTTCGGCAATATCGAGATCGGTAAAGGCGCTAAGGTCGGCGGTGGTTCTGTGGTACTGGAAGATGTGCCGGCACATACCACTGTTGTAGGTGTGCCCGCTAAGATTGTCGGTCGTCCGGAATGCGATAAGCCTGCGCTGGATATGGATCAGACTGTTAGCCAGGAATAACAGTCCGGAACAGTCGGCCAGAAATAATTGATTGGGGCGCTGCCGCAAGCGGCGGTCCGGATACAGGATAGAAGAACATATGATCAGAGTTGCAGTAACCGGCGCTGCCGGAAGGATGGGTAAAACCAATATTGAAGCGCTTCATGCCGCTGACGGTGTAGAGCTGGGTGCGGCTATTGTGGAGCCGGATAGCAGTCTGATCGGTGCGGACGCTGGCGAAGTCGCTGGTGTTGGCAAACTGGGTGTCAGCATTGTCGGTTCTTTGCAGGAAGTACTGAACGACTTTGATGTACTGATCGATTTCACTGCGCCGCAGGCGACGCTGGCGAACCTGGCGGTGTGTGCTGAAGCAGGCAAAGGTATGGTGATTGGTACCACCGGTCTGACGCCTGAAGAGCGTGAGCAACTGAACAGCTTCGGTGCGAAGATGCCGTTGGTGTTCGCATCCAATATGAGCGTGGGTGTGAACCTGTGCTTCAAACTGCTGGCGGAAGCAGCGAAGGCGCTGGGCGATGACTACGATGTCGAGATCATTGAAGCCCATCACCACCATAAAGTGGATTCGCCTTCCGGTACCGCTCTGAGCATGGGTGAAGCGGTTGCCGGTGCACTGGGTCGTGATCTGCAGGAATGTGCAGTGTATGGTCGTGAAGGTCAGGTAGGTGCGCGTACTAAAACAGAGATCGGTTTCGCCACTGTGCGTGCCGGTGATGTGGTCGGTGATCACACTGTGCTGTTTGCTACCGAAGGTGAGCGTATCGAGATTACCCACAAGGCCAGCTCCCGTATGACCTTTGCCAAAGGTGCTGTGCGAGCGTCTAAGTGGCTGGCCGGTAAGGACAACGGTGTCTATGACATGCAGGATGTGCTGAGCCTGCGCGACTGATCCTGAGCTTTTCCTAACACCTGGCTGAATAACAGCTGAGGTGGTGATTTATAAAAATCCGATGTTGGTAACAGCATCGGATTCTTTATGCCTGGATTTTCCTGATCAGAATGGTGTGGCCGGTTTGTAACGACGTACGGCCTTGTAGCGAAAGTAATCTTAATCGGCACGAGGAACTACCCTCAGTGTCAGGTGCTTGTAAGATATCGCCGCAGGATGCGCCTCCTACAGTTCTTCCCTTGTAGCGAGGGCCTTTCAGGCCCGATGTCTGTCAGTCTTGTTAATCTGTCTATTGCACTGAATCGGCATTGTTATGCTTCCTGAAAATACTATCGAAGCCCCCGATTTTTGATTCTGAGACCTGCTTTTTTTGTGGATTCGACATTTATCACCGGTGACTGGCGAGGCTTTGGTTTTTGTCATTAAATAGGCATTGAACAAGCATGGCACCCAGTTTGGGATGCGATCTGAGCGCCTGAACCGGTTAACTGATCTATAGTTAACTGGATGCATAGATCAGTCGTGACGATATAGTTATCTGGAGTAAAGATATGTCTGCCGAAAAATTTCAGACTCTCAAGGAAATGGGCTTCGAAAACCCGCATGATATTCAGCGTTTCACTACCCGTACCGAGAATGATATCGACGTTCTGAAGGTCTATCTGCATCGTCATCAGGGCGAGTGGATGGCCAAGAGCAAGAAGTTTAAGTTCAAGCGTAAGCACACCAATGTCTCGGTCGACAGCGGGCTGATGCCTTATCGGGCAAGTACAGAGCCATCCCCTTACTATCTGCGGGCGATCTCTGAGCTGGAGCAGTTGGTGGCGGAAGATCAGTCCACCAAGGATAAGAAGCAGCTACTGCTGGAAGAGATCGATCATCTGGAGAAAGTGGTCGCGCGTAAAGTGGAAGACCTGCGTCGTCAGATTGAAGATCTGTAAATTCGATCTGATCATTAATATTGTGCAACGGCTGACCGGGTAACCTGTCAGCCGTTTTTATTGCTGGAGGATGTGTATGTATAAGCTGGCCTTTTTTGTTCCTGAGGAGAATCTGGAGGCGGTTAAGCAGGCGTTGTTTGCGACCGGAGCCGGACGTATCGGTGACTATGACAGCTGCTGCTGGCAGGTATTGGGGCAGGGTCAGTTCCGGCCACTGGCGGGCAGTGATCCGCACATTGGTTCACAGGGCGTTGTCGAAGTGCTCCCTGAGTGGCGGGTTGAGCTGGTATGCAGCGATGAACTGATCAGGGATGCCGTGGCGGCACTGAAACATGCGCATCCTTATGAGGAGGTCGCCTACGATGTCTGGCGACTGGAGGATATCTGAGTCACAGCTGTGGTTAAATTATCTTGTATATAAAAATTTTGCGGTTGTGCACAGTATCTGTGAGTAAGGTTGTGAATTAGTTTTGTGTAACCTGCTTGAATGTTTATTAACTAATTGATTTATATGTTTTTTATATTGTTGTTCTGTTTTCGAGCAGTGCGGGTGGAAAGTTGTTTTTATACTCGCGAGATAACCACAAAATCTGTGTATAACTCTGTGGAATGTGTCTGGGTATAACTGGGGTAAGCGATGCCAGCCCCGTGGTTACTGGGCTGGCGTGTTTTGTTGCTTTTCCGTTCAGTTAATAGCCCCGACACTGGTAAGAAAACCGGTCAGGCCTGTGAGTACAATCTGGGAGGCCATTGCGGCAAGGATAAGTCCAGTGACCTTACTGAGAATGTTCAGGCCGGTATTGCCCAGCAGACGTTCCAGCCAGTTTGCTGCATGGAGCAGGATCAGCAATGCCAGCAGGGCGAGAAACATCCCCGCCAGACCAAAGATCAGATCAACACCCTGCAGTTCCGAACCGTATACCAGAATGGCACCGATAGTGGCCGGACCGATGATGGTGGGGATGGCCAGTGGTACCACGGAGCTGTCTTCACGCGGCGCATCAGGAAGCTGAGCATTGGTACGGATCCCCTCTTTAACCAGGCTGATGGCCGACAGGAATAGCAGGATGCCGGCACCCACTCTGAAGGAATCGATAGTGATCCCGAGCACTTCGAACAGAGTATTACCAAAGAAGAACAGCACAAGGGCTGTGCAGCCAGCGGCCAGTACCGCTTTGTTAGCTGTGGTGCGGCGCTCTGCCGGTGTTTCGTTCCGGGTCAGTGCCAGAAACATCGACACCACAAAGAAAGGCGCAAACAGGAAGAAGAATTTGATCCAGGTGGAGATCAGCAGGGTCATCTGATTTATCTCATTACAGTTCAGTGCCGGATAGGCACGGGAATAAAAAAACGGCCTTGTGGGCCGCTTTTACTGATCAATATTTTACCACTGTCGAACCGGTGGCAGAATCCCCGGACGGGGTTATTCTTTGGGTGGTGCTTCGATATAGGTGCCCGGTGGCGCGTTCAGATCCACATGCCGGGTTGGATACTCGCCGGTTTTTCTGTCAGCAAAATAGAACTTTAAGGCGTTACGGATGGTCTGAAAGGCCAGATCATCCCAGGGGATCTCATCTTCACTGAACAGGCCAACGTCGGTGGTTTCGTCGCCCGCGCTGAAGTTCAGGTCGTCGAGGTCTGCTTTGTAGATCATCTGAACCTGGCTCACCGGTACCAGCGAGGTCACGGTGTACAGTTCAAGATTACTGACTCTGGCGTTGGCTTCTTCGCGGGTTTCACGCATCGCGGCATCGCGGGTGGATTCGCCATTTTCCATAAAGCCAGCGGGCAGGGTCCAGTAACCGTTGCGGGGTTCGATAGCGCGTTTACACAACAGTACCTTATCTTCATAGACGGGCAGACAGCCGGCGACGATTTTCGGGTTCTGATAATGAATGAAGTCACAGGCGGTACAGATATGGCGCGGACGGTTGTCTCCGGCCGGAATCTCAAATCTGACGCTGGCGCCACACTGGCTGCAGTAGTTCATAAGCTGTCGTTCAACGCTAAACTGTATCGGAGACCTGATAGTACTATCTTTAATTGTTCTGCTCACTGGCTTGCAGTGCAAAGGTCGCAAAGGGAACAATTTAAGTGTTAGCAGGCAGCCTGATACAAAAGTTATGATAGATCGGTACTACCTACTGTAATGCAAAATGATTGATAAGCTCAAACAACGATTAAGTGGCTACGCGCCCAGAACGCTGATAACCGACAGGCCCGAGGCGGGGGTGTTGATCGCCCTGACTAATGATGCCCGTGATCCCGAGGTGATTCTGACCCGTCGGGCCAGCCACCTGAACACTCACAGCGGTGAGATCGCCTTTCCCGGTGGTAAACGTGATGCTACTGATCCCGATCTGCTGTTCACGGCGCTGCGGGAGGCGGAAGAGGAGGTGGGCCTGAAGCCTTCTGAGGTGGAGGTGCTGGGCCCGCTGGGGCAACTGATGTCCAAGCACATGCTGCAGGTAACACCCTATGTCGGCATTATCGATAAAGGGGTCGAGCTGACACCGAATCCGGATGAACTGGACCGCATCCATCGGGTGCCGGTGAGTTTCTTTCTGCAGGATAAACGCCACCACACCGACGCGATCCGTTTTAAGGGTATGACCCATTATGTCCCCGCCTACGAGTATGAAGGTGATATTATCTGGGGGCTGACCGCCTATATGCTGGTGGAACTGCTGAATGTGGGCTTTGGTGCCCGTATTCCGATGAAGGTGCGGCCTGAGCACCGCTGATTCGTAGCTGACTCTACAGAGGTGAGGGATGATATATACACTTGAGGACCGGGCGGTACAGCTGCTGGGTGATGAATACTTTATTGCTGAGAATGCCACTGTGATCGGCTCTGTTGAGATTCATGACCGTGCCAGTGTCTGGTTTAATGTAGTGGTACGCGGTGACTGTGATCTGATCTCCATTGGTGAAGGCTCCAATGTTCAGGACGGCGCGGTGCTGCATACTGATCCGGGATTCGAGTTACGTATTGGTGAGGATGTCACTGTCGGTCACCAGGCGATGTTGCATGGCTGTGAAGTGGGTGATGGCTCTCTGATCGGTATTGGCGCGGTGGTGCTGAACGGTGCCAGAATTGGTCGGGGCTGTCTGATCGGCGCTAATGCGCTGGTACCGGAAGGGATGGAAATTCCGGATGGATCTCTGGTGGTCGGTTCGCCTGCTAAGATTAAACGTCAGCTCAGTGAAGAGCAGCAACGGGGGCTGCTGGAAAATGCCCGCCATTATGTTGAAAATATGCGCCGCTACCGCGGTGGCCTGAAACCACAACTATAACGAGCTGAAGATAGATGAATGTAAATACTATGGCGCCAGTGCGCTCCCCCTGTACCGGTGTCTGTGCCCTGGATGAACAGGATGTCTGTATCGCCTGTCGCCGTACTGCTACCGAGATTGGTGAGTGGGGTGTGCTGGATAACGAGCAGCGTCTGGCGGTGTATGACCGGATTGCCGAGCGTCTGCGGGCTGAAAAACAGGCCCGCGAGCAGGCCCAATCGGACGCAGAGTAGCCTGTCAGTAGAGCAGAGGTGATCTATGAAAGTGATGATTGATCTGTGTGTGGTTCCGATCGGCGTCGGGACCTCGGTTTCAGAACATGTTGCTGCCTGTCAGCGGGTGTTTCAGGAAGCGGGTCTGAAGCATCAGATGCACAGTTACGGCACCAATATTGAAGGTGACTGGGATGACGTGTTTGCAGCGGTCAAACGCTGTCATGAGGTTGTGCATGGTATGGGAGCTGCCAGAATCAGCAGCAGTATGCGTATCGGTACCCGCACTGATCGCGATCAGACCATGGAAGATAAGATCGCCAGCGTCGAGCAGAAACTGGAAGAGGAGTGATTACTCCTCTTCGTCCTCTTCAGTCGGGCGGTCCAGCTCGCGAATCCGCACAGTCTTGATCAGGTTATCGCTGATCAGCAGTGTTTCCAGACGGTAGTAGCCCACCTCAATACAGACGTTAGCATCCGGAATCGATTCCAGTAGCTCAGTCACCATACCGTTGATGGTTTTCGGGCCGTCGGTGGGCAGATCCCAGTCCAGCGACTTGTTCACATCCCGGATGTTGGCGGTGCCATCAATGAAATAGCTGCCGTCATCCTGCGGATGCACATCCTGATTCTCTTCTTTGTTTCCTGTCGACAGCTCGCCCACGATCTCTTCGAGAATATCTTCCAGAGTGATAATACCCTGAATGTCGCCATACTCATCGACGACCAGCGCAATGCGGCGGCTCTCTTTCTGGAAGTTCAGCAACTGAGTCTGCAGCGGGGTGCTTTCCGGTACAAAATAGGGTTCATGGATAACCTGCAGGATCGCTGGCTTGGTTACCGCATCCTGTTGAAACAGCTGCGCCAGATTACGCATATGCAGGATGCCGACAACCTTGTTCAGTTCGCCCCGGTAAACCGGCAGGCGCGTGTGCTGAGTCGTACTCAGCTGTTCAATGATGACATCCAGTTCATCATCCAGATCTATGCCCTGAACCTCATTACGCGGAATCATGACATCGTTGACGGTGACATCATCCAGTTCCAGTACGCCCAGTAGCATTGACTGGTTACGCTGCTTGAGGACGGCACCTGATTCGTTTACCAGGGTGCGTAGCTCTTCGGTGCTCAGGTGGTGGTGATTCCCTTCGGTCACTTTAATACCCAGCAGTTTTAACAGGCCGTTGGTAATAAAATTAACAATCCAGACCAGAGGATAAAGCAGCTTCAGCAAGGGCTGTAACAGGTATGCGGCCGGAAAGGCGATCTTGTCAGGATGCAGTGCAGCGACGGTTTTTGGCGTCACCTCAGCAAAAATCAGGATGACCAGCGTCAGCAGTGCGGTCGCAATGGCGATACCGGCTTCGCCCCATAGCTCAACAGCGATGATGGTGGCGATCGCTGAAGCAAGGATGTTGACGAAGTTGTTGCCGATCAGGATAACGCCAATCAGGCGGTCCGGCCGTTGCAGCAGTTTGCTGGCTTTGATAGCGGCTTTATGATTGTTCTTTACCATATGCCGGAGACGATACCGGTTAAGCGACATCATGCCGGTCTCAGAGCTGGAAAAGAATGCGGAACAGAAAATCAGAAATAGGAGCAGTCCCAACAGGGACCCTATCGATGCGTCTTCCAAGACGGTAAACCTATAAAAATAGTTGGAACGCCATTGTCGGGTCTCCCCGAAAACCTGTCAAGCAGTGGGTCGTTTCCGGATATAAGCCGATAGTCGATCAGCCCAGCAGTTCCAGCACAAACTTACTGCCAAAGAAGGAAAGCATCAGAACGATAAAACCGCCGACCGTCCAGCGGATTGCTTTGTGGCTGCGCCAGCCAAGGAAGTGACGGCCTATCAATAGAATAGCGTACAGCAGCCAGGCCAGAATAGAGAGAACCGTTTTGTGCAGCAGTTGCTGAGCAAACAGATCTTCAAATACCAGTGCGCCACTGACCAGAGACAGAGTCAGCAGAATCAGGCCGGTCCAGATCATTTCGAACAGCAGCGTTTCCATGGTTTGCAGCGGTGGTAACGAACGCAGTAAACCACGGGTTTTATGGTGTTTTAGCTGGTAATCCTGTTTTGCCAGCAGGACCGCCTGGAATGCCGCCAGGGTAAAGATGCTGTAGGCCAGAATAGAGATCAGGATGTGCGCGACCTGGCCGGTGTCATAATGCTTGGCCGGGCTGGTGTCGATGCCGGTCAGAGTAGCGCCCAGAGCGATGGCTGCCAGCGGAAATGCGGCAATAAACAGGTTGTCTATCTTCTGGCGAAGCGAACTGATCAGTACCAGTGTGGCGACCAGCCAGCCTATCAGTGAGCCAGCGCTGAAAAAGTCCAGATGGATGCCTTCGGGGCGGTGCAGATCCTGATAAGCCGACATACTGTGACACAGGACGGCAACCAGACCGATCAGTTTAACGACTTTACTGCTGACCGAGCTGCGGCCATTGACTACCTGCCACTGCAGGCCGGTGGCGACAAAGTATCCGATGATGGCAAGTAGGATAGTCGGTGTTTGCATCAGCAATAAACTCTTCAGTTCCTTGAAACGGGCTTGGTGCCAGTAGGTATCAACAGTAAGCGCCTAAGTGTGTCATAAATAAAGGGCTGATGAAATATTGTGACGGAGACAATTGATCCCTGTCAGGCTAGGGCTTCGCCGTCTGCTGCTGTATAATGCTGCGTTTTAAGATGATTGTTCCCGGTACAGCGGTATTCTGGCGGTAAAATGATGCCCCGGATTAAAACCAGACAGACGGGGCGCCAACCGGGAAATCCCTCAGGGCAGAATTTATGTTTGAGAATCTGACGGACCGTTTATCGAAAACGCTTAAATCGGTAACCGGTCAGGCAAAACTGACTGAAGACAATATTAAGGGTACGTTGCGTGAAGTGCGTATGGCCCTGCTGGAAGCGGATGTTGCGCTGCCGGTTGTAAAAGAGTTTATCAACAGCGTTAAAGAGCGCGCTGTTGGCACTGAGGTCAGCAAGAGTCTGAGCCCGGGCCAGGTCTTCGTTAAGATCGTCCAGCAGGAGCTGGAAAAGGTGATGGGCGAAGCGAACGAAGCTCTGAACCTGGCGGCACAGCCACCTGCCGTAGTGATGATGGCGGGTCTGCAGGGTGCGGGTAAAACCACCTCGGTCGCGAAACTGTCCCGTTTCCTGCGGGAACGTGAGAAGAAAAAAGTTCTGGTTGTTTCTGCTGACGTATACCGTCCGGCGGCGATTAAACAGCTGGAAACTCTGGCGGCGGAAGTGGAAGTGGATTTCTTCCCTTCCAGCGTGGATCAGAAACCGATCGATATTGTTAATGCTGCGATCAATCATGCGAAGGTTAAGCACTTTGATGTGCTGATCGTCGATACCGCAGGTCGTCTCCATGTCGACAGCGATATGATGGATGAGATCAAAGATCTCCACGCGGCAGTGAAACCGGTTGAAACCCTGTTTGTGGTTGATGCCATGACTGGTCAGGATGCTGCCAATACCGCGAAAGCCTTTAACGATGTGCTGCCGCTGACCGGTGTGGTTCTGACCAAGACCGACGGTGACGCCCGCGGCGGTGCGGCGCTGTCGGTGCGCCACATTACCGGTAAGCCAATCAAATTCCTGGGTGTGGGCGAGAAAGTCGACGCGCTGGAACCATTCCACCCGGACCGTGTTGCTTCCCGTATTCTGGGCATGGGCGACGTTCTGTCTCTGATCGAAGAAGTAGAGCAGAAAGTCGACAAGAAAAAAGCTGAAAAGCTGGCTCAGAAAGTTCAGAAGGGTAAGGGCTTTGATCTGGAAGATTTCCGTGATCAGCTGCAACAGATGAACAACATGGGCGGCATGGCTTCACTGATGGATAAGCTGCCGGGTATGGGGCAGATGGGTCAGATGATGCAGGGCGCCAATATGGCCAATGCTGAAAAAAGCTTCAAACAGATGGAAGCGATCATCAACTCCATGACGCCGCACGAGCGTAAGCGCCCGGATGTGATCTCAGGCTCCCGTAAGAAGCGTATCGCAGCAGGTTCCGGTACTCAGATTCAGGATATCAACCGTCTGCTGAAACAGCACAAGCAGATGGCCAAGATGATGAAGAAGTTCTCATCCAAAGCGGGCATGGCAAAAATGATGCGCGGTATGAAAGGCATGCTCCCCGGCGGTATGGGCGGCGGTGGCATGGGTGGTATGGGTGGCCCGGGAGGCTTCCCACGCCTCTGATTCTGGGCTTGGCAAAATCTTGCTTTTTCCAGCCACACGCAAGCATTGCTTAGCAATGCGGTCTAGCGAGGCAGGCTTTAGCCTGCCGTTCTAGCCACAGGCGCTCTTCGAGCGCCTAATAAATAGCCAAAAAACTTCCCAAGGGCGGCAGATTCACGTAGAATTGCCGCCCTGATTTTTATGTTAGGTGCAGTCTGCGTCGATTTTCAGCGTGCTGAAGGCCGGAACGGGACTGTTATCTGTAAATCGTGGGCGATATCAAAACCCACTCAAGTAAAGGGACCAAAGCATGGTAACTATTCGTCTATCTCGCAGCGGCGCCAAAAAGCGTCCTTTCTATCACCTGACTGTAGCGGATTCTCGCAATCCACGCGATGGTCGTTTTATTGAGCGTGTAGGCTTCTTCAACCCACTGGCTAAAGGCCAGGAAGAGCGTCTGCGTGTTAACCAGGAGCGTATCGAACACTGGGTATCTAAAGGTGCACAGATGTCTGACCGCGTTGCTAAACTGGTTAAAGAAGCTGGCAAAGCGTAATTAAAGCTATCAGTTCGGATTTGAGAGATGAGTGGCTATACGTCTGAAGAGATCACAACCGTCGGGCGCATCACCACTATCTATGGTGTGAAGGGCTGGGTAAAAATTTATTCCCATACCGAACCGATGGAAAGCATCCTCAAGTACTCTCCATGGCTACTGAAGATCAACGGAAAGTGGCAGCCTGTCAAAATTGCTGACGGCAAACGACATGGAAAAGGACTGATTGCGAAACTGGCTGGTGTCGATGATCGTGATGTAGCGCGCCAATATTGCGGTGCGGATATTGCGATTGAGAAAAGTCTTCTGCCTGAACTGGAAGAAGGCGAGTTCTACTGGAGCCAGCTGGAAAAACTGAATGTGATCACCGAGTCCGGCGTCAAGCTGGGTAAGGTAAGTCATCTGATCGCAACCGGCTCAAATGATGTGCTGGTGGTGAAAGGTAAGGCAGACAGTGTTGACCGTAAAGAGCGGTTAATTCCCTACCTGCCTGATCAGGTGATCAAAGAGATAAACCTTGAAGAAGGTACGATTCGGGTCGATTGGGACCCGGAGTTTTAACCGGTGTGGATCGGTGTAGTAACCCTGTTTCCTGAGATGTTCGAGGCGATTACCCGCCACGGCGTAACAGGAAGGGCAGTGCGCAACGGCTTGCTCGATGTGCAGTGCTGGAACCCACGTGAGTTCACCAGGGATAAACACCGAACCGTGGACGACCGGCCTTATGGCGGTGGTCCGGGTATGTTAATGAAGGTGCAGCCGCTGCGGGACGCGATCCATGCAGCTAAAAACGCTGCTGGTGGTAAGAGTAAAGTTATTTACCTGTCACCGCAGGGGCGCCGACTGGATCATGCCGGGGTGAAAGAGTTAGCCGCTGAGGAGCGGTTGATCCTGGTCGCAGGACGCTATGAAGGTATTGATGAGCGTCTGGTGGAGACTGAGATCGATGAAGAGTGGTCGCTGGGCGATTTTGTGCTGAGCGGCGGCGAGTTACCAGCGATGGTAATGATCGATGCAGTATCCCGACTGGTTCCCGATGTGCTTGGCCATCAGGATTCAGCGGCAGAGGACTCTTTCAGTGATGGGTTGCTTGACTGCCCGCACTATACCCGACCGGAACAACTCGACGAGATGTCCGTACCTGATGTGTTGCTTAGCGGTAACCACGAGGCGATCAGACGCTGGCGTCTGAAACAGCAACTGGGACGAACCTGGCAAAGGCGCCCGGATCTGCTGGAAGACCTCGAGTTAGACAAAGAGCAGCAAACATTGTTAAACGAATTCATCCGCGAGACTGAGACGTCTCAGGATTAGTATTAGGAGCGAGCTATGAGCAGCAAAAACCCTATCATTCAGCAGATCGAAGCTGAACAGATGACTAAAGAAGTGCCAGAATTTGCACCGGGCGATACCGTTGTTGTTCAGGTAAAAGTTGTTGAAGGCACCCGTCAGCGTCTACAGGCGTTCGAAGGCGTTGTTATCGGTAAGCGTAACCGTGGCGTAAACTCTGCATTCACCGTACGTAAGATCTCTCACGGTGTTGGCGTTGAGCGTACTTTCCAGACTTACGCGTCTACTGTAGACAGCATCGAAGTTAAGCGTCGTGGTGACGTTCGTCAGGCTAAACTGTACTACCTGCGTGAGCGTAGCGGTAAGTCTGCACGTATTAAAGAGAAGCTGGCTAAGTAATTCGTTACTCTCCAGTTTGAGTAAAAAGGCAGCTTCGGCTGCCTTTTATGTTGCACGTATCTTATGTAATATCGTCTTTTAGCGTTGTTTCGGGTTGTGGGAATTACTTCCGGGGCCTGAAATGGATGTCTGAAAAAAGGCTTGAGGGATGATGGGGTTAATCGGGAAGATCGGTGGTGCGTTATTTATAGTCGGGTTGTTACTGTACCTTAACTTCAGTGCGACCAGCTCCTCTGTGCCTACTCCTAATGCTCGTAATCAGCATGGGATTGGCACCCACATGCGAGTGGTTGCTGAAAAGCTACCTCCCGAAATTCAACTTTCCTATGCCGGTTTTTCGCTGGGCCCGAATGGCGAAATCAATCTGAAGCATGCCCAGATCCGACCTGCAATAGGCCCGGACCTGATCACTGCTGAGCGTTTAATTATCCGCCATGCGGATGTGAACTACCTGCGTGAGCTCTGGCAGGAGCTATCGATGTCTCCCCTGAGCGAGCGTTGGCCAAAGCGCGCCAGTATTCGTCTTGAAGGCGCCAGGATCGAGCTATCCGAGCAGAATGTTCTGCAATTAGACCGTTTGTTGTTCCGTAAGCTGAAAGGTGTGGATAAGGCGGTCATCTCCATGTTTGCCTGCCGTGATTATGATCGTTTCAGCTTCCAGACGTTGAAGGCGATGGGGATTAATGAGTTGCGAGGAACCTTTGACCTGCACTATTCCCTGAATACTGTCAGTAAGGAGCTCCAGGCACAGTTAGAGCTGGATCTTGATCAATTGCTGAAAGCTGAAGCGCAGGTCAGTTTTGCTACGGAACCAACGCCCGAGGTCAGTGATGCCGTTGAGCCTGTGAAACAGGACTCCCGTTATTCCTCAGTGCGGCAGAAGAAAACAGCAAGAAAATCGTTGAAATATCTCAATGCGGACAAACTGGCCCGGCATCCGCTGGAGTTAACCGCATTTCGCATGAGTTATGCTGATCAGGGGTTTCATGGTAACCGTAATGGACACTGTGCGTTGACACTGGAGGAGCCTCAGGAGCGCTACCTTGGATTAACGGCTAAGCAGTTTTCTGAACATCTGACGGCTAAGGGGTGGCGAATTGCACCGGAAAGTGCGCGTAACTTCTCAGCATTTCTGCAACCTCAGGCGCAGTTTGAGCTGGATGTGACGGCATTGAAGCCCTATGTTGTTTCCGGCAAGAAAGCCAATAACCTGAAGCCCAGTTCCGAGCTTACCGATTTTCTGGATATTCAGCTGGTGCTGAATAACAAGTATGAAAATCTGCGGGAAATGTGGCTGGATCTGAAGCTTTCTCCCCAGGATCGCTCTCTTGATCTGACCGAGGAAGAGAGCAGAAAGGCAGCGGTGCGTGCCGCGATTCTGAAAGCGGTGGGGCGCTCGCCGGAGACCTATCGTCCGGCCTTCAAAGCCATCTCTGCTGTTGATGCTGCTGAATTTATTGGTAAACGCATCAGACTGGAAACCTATTTCGGGCGTAAGATCGAAGGGCGGTTGTCGCGGATTGAGGATGATGTGCTTTTCGTCAAGGAGCATCTGGAGCAGGGTAGCGCAATTTATCCGGTTGCGCGTTCCAAGATCTCTGAGATCGAAGTGTTCTACTAAGGTCGCTTATTTCACTGTTGGAGAACGCTATACCTGTCAGATTG
Organism: uncultured Amphritea sp.; assembly: GCA_963669425.2. Classification (GTDB taxonomy): domain Bacteria; phylum Pseudomonadota; class Gammaproteobacteria; order Pseudomonadales; family Balneatricaceae; genus Amphritea. The sequence goes on along the minus strand of CAXXNC010000001.1, from coordinate 626,539 downwards.
GGTACTTTTTGACCGGTTTTGGCGTGATTTGACCTTCGCTCTGAACGAAGGCTGGCTAGTATTAAAGGGATTTTGGGTATTCCGGCGTCCCGGCCGGAATACAGTAGCAGGGTTGACCCGATGGCTAGAGCGTTCGTCTGGATCGGTGCTGCGTTGCTGGTGGTGCTGTTATCGCTGGTGGGCAGTTATCTATATTATCAACAGTTGGCATCCGCTGCGGTGGCTCAGTTTAGCCGACAGCTGCCGGATGGCCTGCAACTGGTGTATGAGTCCGTCAGTGCTGATACCAGCGGGCGGATAGAAATTCAGAATGCCTCTTTATTGCCCGCTGCGGGTGTGGGTGGTGCCAGAGTTGAACGTATTGTTTTACATACGCCGGGTTTTTCTTATCTGCTGACAGGGGAAAAGCAGCTCCAATCAGGTTTGCTGCCGATGTCAGGTCGGATTGAGCTTAAGGGTTTGAATCTGCCCCTTTCTCCGGTCAATATTCCACTTATTGATAGCCTTGTATCAGCCTCGCTGGCCGACAGCGAAGCTCTGCCAATCATCCTCATGGCCTGTGGCGGGCATGATCCTCTCAGCCTGCAACAGCTTTATGAGATGGGTGTCGCTGAACTACGCTCCGATCTGAATATTCACTATCAGCATGCAATGCAAGAGAGAATGCTCCGTGCTGAGCTGGAATATGCCGCGGATAAGTTGTTCTCAGTCAGGGGCAGTGTTCAGATTATGAGTGATGCGCCGGCACCGTCTCCGCGGATGTTTGAGCATTATGCCGGGTGGCTGCAGCAGGCAGATTTCAGTTTTCAGGATCAGGGTTATCATCAGCAACGTAATCGTTACTGTGCGTCACTGGATGACGATATTCTCGATCAGTATCTTAAGTTTCATCGCGAACGTGTGATCGCAAATTTGCGTGATCTCGGTTGGCAGATTTCACCGGAAACGGCATATGCCTATCAGCGGGTGATGTCGCCCCGGGGGGACTTCGAACTGCAGATCAAGCCCCAGCGAGCGCTGATGATGACCGAGTTAAAGCAGCTTTCGCTGGATGCTGACTGGCAGAGATTGTCGCCGCGCATCAGGCTGGGGAGCGAATGGCTGGCGCTGAATGAACTGTATCAGGTGCCGGAACAGGAAGCCCTGATCGCTACCATTCAGCATCAGTTACAGACTGAGGCTCCGGCAGCCGGAAAAGGTGAGGACGAGCAGCGACGCAGGACCCGGGAGGCTATAAAGCGGGCTGTGCAGGGAGGTCATCAGGCTGAGCGGGAAAAAGCTTATCAGCCGGTTGAGGTTGTCAGGATAACTGAGTTTGTCGGGCATTGGGTCCGGCTGGAAACCTATTTTGGCAGGCAGGCAGGTTCACGGTACACTGGAGCGTATAGAAGGAGATATGCTCTACGTTGACCAGCACATGCAGCAGGGGAGCGCCATATATCCAATCGATAAAACTAAACTGGCCCGGTTAGAGGTGTTGCATTAGCCAGCCGGGTTTCCGGAAATGTATTCTTGAGTAGTGATCAGACTGTCACCGATGCCCGGGTGACTGCCAATAAGCCTGCGCAGCGGGATCAGCAATTCATTGAGCAATACCTTGATGCTTTGTGGCTGGAAAAAGGGCTTAGTGATAATACCCTGGCGTCGTACCGCCGTGATCTTTCTATTTTTGCCTGCTGGCTGAATGAGCGGCAGAGCAGTCTGTTACATCTTGATCGTACCGGGTTGCTCGGTTACCTCAACTGGCGGCTGCGTCAGCGTATGAAAGCGAGTTCTACATCGCGGATGCTGTCCTGTCTGCGGGGTTTTTACCGCTATCTGGTGCGTGAAAGCATTGTTTCGGAAGATCCGACGCTTCAGGTTGAAAGCCCGAAAAAAGGACGCGCATTACCTAAAAGCCTCACTGAGGAAGAAGTTGAAGCGCTGATGAATGCCCCGGATCTGGATGACCCTATTCAGTTTCGTGACCGGGCCATGCTGGAAATGCTCTATGCCTCGGGCCTGAGGGTAACGGAGCTGGTCAGCTTGCAGCTATCGCAGATTAATCTGCGGCAGGGAGTGATCCGGGTGATGGGGAAGGGAAGCAAAGAGCGGTTAGTGCCTCTGGGTGATGAGGCGGCCGACTGGCTGGTCCGTTATGTAAAGGATATACGTCCGCTACTGATTGAGGACACGACCAATGAGGTGGTATTCCCCAGTCGCCGGGGTCAGCAGATGACCCGGCAGACGTTCTGGCACCGGATTAAGCGTCATGGCCTGACCGCAGGTATCGATAAGCTGCCTTCGCCGCATGTGTTAAGGCATGCTTTTGCGACCCACCTGTTGAATCATGGGGCGGATCTGCGCGTTGTGCAGCTGCTATTGGGTCATAGTGATCTCTCGACTACACAGATCTATACTCATATCGCTCAACACCGTTTGCAGTCATTGCATCGGGAACATCATCCGCGAGGATAAATTTTTCAGCTTATTTTCAGTTTACCCCATTAGGCTGTGGTTAAATGCTGGAACTTATGTGAGCAGATCGTGGTCTGACTCACCCTAACGAGACGCCCACTGATTTGTAATTGAGGGAATTATGCGTAAATTTTTCACAATGATGGCAGCGCTGATGATGCTGAGTCTGAATGCCTCTGCTGCCGATGATAATGAAGCGACCATTCGTGCATCGCTGAGTGCCCTGAATGCGCGGGTGCCGATTCTGTCAGTTAAAGCGTCTGCTTTTCCCGATCTGTATGAAGTGAAGTTGGCCAGTGGAGAGCTGCTCTATACCAATGCAACCGGTAGCCACTTTGTTGTGGGTGAGGTTTACCGTGTAGAGAGTAATGGTGGTCTGGTTAATCTGACCGAAGAAGACAAGAAAATTGGCCGGATTGAGCAGCTCGAGACGATTAATCGTGAAGATATGATCATTTTCCCTGCCAGTGGTGAGAAGAAAGCCCATGTAACGGTCTACACTGATGTCGATTGTTTCTACTGCCGTAAGCTGCATAAAGAGATGGAAGCGATTACAGAGCAGGGCATCGAGGTGCGCTATCTGGCTTTCCCACGGGCTGGCGCCGGCTCAAAAGCGCATCAGACCATGGAATCTATCTGGTGTGCCGCTGAAGATCAGCGCAGTGAACTGATGACTCAGGCTAAACAGGGTATTGAGATTCCGGTGAACGTCTGCGGCAACAGCCCGGTGATGGCTCAGTATCAGCTGGGGCAACAGATGGGAGTCAACGGTACACCCGCACTGGTGCTGGAGGATGGCACGCTGGTACCGGGTTATGTGCCTGCACCGCAGCTGGCAAAAATGCTGAATGTGACTCAGTAATACACAATGATCTGATATCAGGGAGCTTCGGCTCCCTTTTTTATTCTGTATTTTATTCACTGTTTGCTGCCAACAATGTTTCAGAAAGGTTATTTTTACCTCTCCAGGCTCAGCCGCATAGTGCTCTGTGGTGGATTTAAGCTATAATGCGAAACTATTTTTTTCAGCGCGGCAAACGCCGTGATCTGATTGACAAGTAACAGCGCGAGGTAATGGTTTGAAACCGGTAAAAGTTGGTATCTGTGGTCTCGGCACCGTTGGTGGCGGTACATTCAATGTACTGAAACGCAATGCAGCTGAGATTTCCCGTCGTGCGGGCCGTAATATCGTTGTAGAAGCGATTGGTGCGCGTCGTGAAAATCCTGATTGCGAAACCAAGGGTACCCATATTACGAGCGATATTTTCGAGGTTGCCCGCAACCCGGAGATCGATATTGTCGTAGAACTGATCGGTGGTTACGAAACCGCGCTGGAACTGGTTATGACGGCCATTGAAAATGGCAAGCACGTTGTAACTGCGAACAAGGCTCTGATTGCTGTGCACGGTAATGAGATCTTTGAAGCAGCGCAGAAGAAGAACGTGATGGTTGCGTTTGAAGCGTCTGTTGCTGGCGGTATCCCGATTATCAAAGCGATCCGTGAAGGTCTGTCTGCGAACCAGATTAACTGGCTGGCGGGTATCATTAACGGTACCGGTAACTTCATCCTGACTGAGATGCGTGATAAAGGCCGTGACTTTGCTGATGTGCTGGCAGAAGCACAGGCGCTGGGTTATGCCGAAGCAGATCCGACTTTCGACGTGGAAGGTATCGATGCTGCTCACAAGCTGACTATCCTGGCGTCACTGGCGTTTGGTATTCCACTGCAGTTCGAAAAAGCTTACACCGAAGGGATCAGCCAGATTACTTCTGAAGATGTTCAGTACGCAGAAGAACTGGGCTACCGCATCAAGCATCTGGGTATCTCCCGTCGTACCGATGACGGTATCGAGCTGCGCGTACACCCAACCATGATTCCGGAAAAAGCACTGCTGGCGAACGTGCACGGTGTGATGAACGCGGTACTGGTGGATGGCGATGCTGTGGGTCAGACCATGTACTACGGTGCTGGTGCCGGTGCAGAGCCTACTGCGTCAGCGGTTGTGGCAGATATTGTTGATGTGGTCCGTACCCTGACGGCTGACCGTGATAACCGTGTACCGCATCTGGCATTCCAGCCAGGCAGCCTGTCCGGTCATCCGGTACTGCCAGTTGAGGATGTGACCAGTGCTTACTACCTGCGCCTGAACGTTAATGAGCGTCCGGGTGTGCTGGCGATGGTTACTTCTATTCTGAGCGAGTCTGCAATCAGCATTGATGCGATTGTACAGAAAGAGACTCATGAGGCTCAGGTGCCTGTCATCATCCTGACTCAGGAAGTGCAGGAGAAGCAGATGAACGAAGCGATCGCTAAGATCGAAGCACTGGATGATGTGAACGACGCTGTTACCCGTATTCGCGTTGAGCACCTGTAACAGACAGGAAGACAGAGCAGTGAAATATATTTCAACCCGGGGCGAAGCCCCAGCGCTGAATTTTGAAGAAGTACTGCTGGCCGGTCTGGCCAGCGACGGTGGCCTGTATGTGCCTGAAGTACTGCCAACGTTCAGCAAAGAGGAGATCGCCTCCTGGGCCGGTCTGCCTTATAACGAGCTGGCATTTAATATCTTAAAACCGTTTGTTGAAGACAGCGTCAACGATGCTGATCTGAAGCAGATGATTGATGAGACCTACGCAGGCTTTAACCATACTGCTGTTGCGCCGCTGAAAGAGCTGGGCACCAATGAGTGGGTGCTGGAGCTGTTCCACGGTCCGACGCTGGCATTTAAAGATTTTGCGCTGCAACTGCTGGGTCGTCTGATGGATTACGCCCTGACCAAGCGCAACGAGCGTCTGGTGATTATGGGAGCGACCTCCGGTGACACCGGTTCTGCGGCGATTGAAGGCTGTCGTCACAGCGAGCATCTGGATATCTTTATCCTGCACCCATACAACCGTGTATCGGAAGTGCAGCGTAAGCAGATGACCACCATTCTGGAAGACAATGTCTTTAACATTGCGCTGGAAGGTAACTTCGATGATTGCCAACAGATGGTTAAAGACAGCTTTGCTGATCAGGGTTTCCTGGGTGGTCGTAAGCTGGGAGCAGTGAACTCGATCAACTGGGCGCGCATCATGTCCCAGATCGTTTACTACTTCTCCGCCGCGCTGGCGGTTGGTGGACCACACCGTGAAGTGGCGTTCTCTGTACCTACCGGTAACTTCGGTGACATCTTCGCCGGTTATCTGGCTAAACAGATGGGTCTGCCGGTCAGTCAGCTGGTGGTTGCGACCAATAACAACGATATCCTGCACCGGGTCATCTCCGGTAACGATATGAGCAAGGGTAAGCTGGTGCACACGCTGTCGCCATCGATGGATATCATGGTGTCGTCTAACTTTGAACGTCTGCTCTTTGATGTTTACGGCCGTGACGGCGCTGAAGTGGCTGAGCTGATGAACCGCTTCAAATCTGAGTCGGTGCAGCTGGATCAGGCTCGCTGGGAAAAAGTTCGTGAACTGTTCGACAGCCATGCTTGTGACGATGATGCGACCTGCGAGACCATCGCTAAAGTATTTGAGGAAACCGGCTATCTGCTGGATCCGCATACTGCGATCGGTGTGGCAGCAGGCCGTGAGTGCAATCGTGATGCCGCAGTGCCAATGATTGTGCTGTCTACCGCGCATCCGGTGAAGTTCCCGGATGCCGTGCTGAAAGCAGGCCTGGAAGCGCCACAGCTGCCAGCTCATATGGCTGATCTGTTTGAACGCGAAGAGCGTTTCACGGTCCTGCCGAATGAACTGAGTCAGGTGCAGCAGTTTGTTGCTGAGAATGTGCATAGCGATTAAACAGTCACATCGCTAGAATAGAGCCCGCTTTTGCCGTCTGGCAACAGCGGGCTTTTTATTTTTGGGGAGGAATAAGGCCGGATGGATCTGTTTTTCTGGTTGTCTAAAGCATTCTGGGTGGTGGCTGATCCCGGTAACCTGCTGATTTTTATTTTAATTTTTGCGTTGCTGATGGGCTGGCGAATGCTCACCGCTCTGACCGTTTCTATGCTTTTGGTGCTGGTATTCTATCCTCTGGGGAATCTGCTACTGCAGCCATTAGAGACTCGATTTACTGTTCCTCAGGAGATGCCTGAAAAAATAGCTGGCGTGATTGTTCTTGGGGGCGGAGAAAGCGCTGAGCTGAGTGCGTATTGGGGAGCACCACAATTCGGGCTCGCAGGTGACCGTTACATGTCTATTTTGCCACTGCTTAAGCAGTATCCGGATGTGCCGGTAATCATGACCGGAGGTTCTGGTTCTGTTTTAAAGCCAGAATACCGTGGTGCCGATGTTGTGCAGGAATGGATGGCAGCACAGGGTTTGGGAGATCGGTTGATCTATGAAAGAGATTCCCGCAATACTTTTGAAAACGCTATTTATAGTGCCGATGTTCTTCCTGAGCGCGCTGATATTGCTGATGAAAAAGGGTGGTTGCTGGTGACATCTGCGTTTCATATGCCTCGCTCTGTGAGTATTTTCAGAAAGCAGGGATGGGTGGTTCTCCCTTATCCAGTGGACTATTATTCGAAACCGTTATCTCTTTCTGAACCGAATTCCGATCTGTCTGAAAACATGCAAATTCTGTCGCTTGGCGTGCGCGAGTGGCTGGGCCTGACGGCTTACTATTTCACCGATAAAACCGATAGTTGGTTTCCTTCTGAGCAGGCACCATGAACAGTGAACTGATTATTCGTCGCAGAACGCCTGTTGCGGGTGCGCCTGTTGAGCAGCAGGTGGCGCCTCTGCTGGCCCGGATCTACTCCAGTCGTGGTCTGTTAGACCACCAGAAACTGGGCCGCAGTCTGCAGCAGTTGCAGACCGGACAGGACATGCAGGGGCTGGATCAGGCGGTTACAAGGCTGGTGACTGCGCTGGAACAGAATCAGCATATTCTGATTGTCGGCGACTTTGATTGTGACGGTGCAACCAGTACCTCAGTGGGGATTCTCGGACTGGGAATGCTGGGCGCACAGCGGGTCAGTTATCTGGTGCCGAACCGTTTCGAGTATGGTTACGGGCTGAGTCCGGAAATTGTTGCGGTGGCCGCGCAGCAACAGCCTGATCTGATTATTACTGTGGATAACGGCATCTCCAGTGTGGCGGGTGTCGCAGCGGCTAATCAGGCTGGAATTGATGTCATTATTACAGATCATCACCTGCCCGGTGATGAGCTGCCGGATGCCTGCGCCATTGTGAATCCTAACCAGCCGGGATGCAGTTTCAGTGAAAAGTCTACCTGTGGTGTGGGGGTGATCTTTTACGTGATCACGGCACTGCGCAGGGTATTGGAGCAGCGCAACTGGTTTACAGAGCGTAATCTGCCGAAGCCGAATCTGGGTTCTTTGCTGGATCTGGTGGCGCTGGGTACGGTCGCAGATGTCGTGCCACTGGAGCAGAATAATCGCACCTTAGTCTATCAGGGTTTGCAGCGAATCCGGGCTGGTAAGGCCAGGCCGGGACTTCTGGCGCTGATCGATATCAGTGGCCGTCAGCGCTCGCATCTTACCGCGACAGATCTTGGTTTCGCGCTGGCGCCACGGCTCAATGCTGCGGGCCGTCTGGATGATATGTCTATCGGTATTGAGTGTCTGTTGACGCAGGACCCTGAACGGGCCCATGCGCTGGCTGTGCAGCTGGATGGATTGAATCAGGAACGCCGGGGTATCGAGCAGGAGATGCAGCAGCAGGCGATTGCGCTGCTGGATGAGTTGCAACTGGATGCGGAAGGTGAGCTGCCCTTCGGATTGTGTCTGTATGATCCCGAGTGGCATCAGGGGGTGATCGGCATTCTGGCTTCCCGGATTAAAGAGAAAGTGAATCGTCCGGTGGTGGCCTTTGCCGCGGGCGATAATGGTGAACTGAAAGGCTCTGCCCGTTCCGTGCCGGGCTTCCATATCCGTGATGGACTCGATGCTGTGGCTGCTAAGCATCCTGAACTGCTGAAGAAGTTTGGTGGTCATGCGATGGCGGCAGGAATGACTATCGCCGCAGAACACCTGGCCCAGTTTCAGCAAGCATTTGATGTTGAAGTGAGGCGTCAGTTATCCGCAGAGGACCTGCAGCATTCGGTGCTGACTGATGGTACGCTCAGTGGTTCGGAACTGGCGCTGGAAGTTGCTGAGATGCTGCGGGAGGCTGGCCCCTGGGGACATAACTTCCCGGAACCGCTGTTTGACGGGGAGTTTACTCTGCTGCAACAGAGAATTGTCGGGCAGCGGCACTTGAAATTGGTATTAATGGAACCAGATAGTGGTATCGCCATTGATGCGATCCATTTTAACGCCGATACGTCGATCTGGCCCGATGATGCTGTACAACGGGTCCGGGCGGTATACCGGCTGGATGTAAATGAATTTCGCGGGCAGCGCAGTCTGCAGTTGATGATTGATCATCTGCTGCCCCTATAAAGCAAAAAGTGAGATATACGATGAACGATTTTACTCTGGATGAACTGAACGTACTGGTTGCGGTGTTTGAGAAGGCTGGCGCTGGTGAAGGCGAAGGTCTGGAAGCTGAACTGTTCGGGCGTATTAAAGCGGCACAGGCGGAGCGTGCTGAGCTTGAGAGCATGGATTTTGATGATTGTCTGGGCGGTGCCTGCAAGCTGTGAGTGATCAGCCCCTCTATTATGTTGGCGCCCATGTCAGTGCTGCAGGCGGGGTAGAAAACGCCCCGCTGAATGCCGCTAAACTGGGTGCCAACGCCTTTGCGCTGTTCACCAAGAATCAGCGCCGCTGGGAGGCGAAACCGCTGACCAGAGGTAGCATTAAAAAGTTTCGGGATAATTGTGAGCGACTGGGCTTTGCCCCGGAGCAGGTGCTGCCTCACGATAGCTACTTGATTAATCTGGGTCACCCTGAAACTGAGCCTCTGGAAAAGTCCCGTGCCGCATTCATTGATGAGCTGCAGCGCTGCGAACAGCTGGGCCTGTGCTATCTGAATTTCCATCCCGGCAGTCATCTGCGTAAAACCGATGAAGAAACCTGCCTGCGCACGATCGCGGAATCGATCAATATCGCCCTGGATCAGACCCGCGGTGTTACCGCTGTGATCGAAAATACAGCGGGGCAGGGGAGTAATCTGGGAAATCGGTTCGAGCAGCTCGGCTATATCATCGACCACGTTGAGGATAAAAGCCGGGTCGGCGTTTGTCTCGATACCTGCCATACCTTTGCGTCAGGTTATGATCTGCGCGATCGCAGTGATTGCGAGGCCACTTTCGCAGAATTTGAGCAGCATGTCGGTTTTGAATTCCTCAAAGGGATGCACCTGAACGATTCCAAGGCAGAATTTGCCAGTCGTAAGGACCGTCATCACAGTCTCGGTATGGGGGAGATCGGTCTTGAGGTGTTCCGCTATATCATGGCGGATGACCGTTTTCGCGGTATTCCGATGGTACTGGAAACCATTGACGAGACGATCTGGACGGAAGAGATCCAGTTACTGCGTTCTTTCTCGATCCAGGATTGAGCGCGTCTTCGCGGATGATGAAAAGTGAGCGGTTACTGTCGGTTGTACCTTAAAACTGGCCGTTTCTGCAAAAGCCTTCCGATTGTTCATGCCTAGAATAGACCCTGGGCGGATTCCCACTGAATCTGTTTTTGTCAGGCTGGCTGAAAATAACAAAGAGACATTATGAACGAGCATCGCAAACTGATTCCGACCAATATTATTACCGGCTTTCTGGGGGTTGGAAAAACCACCGCTATTAACGGACTGTTGGCGAATAAGCCTGAAGGGGAGTCATGGGCGATTCTGGTGAATGAGTTTGGCCAGGTCGGAATTGATCAGGAGATGCTACCGGATCAGGACGGTCTGCATGTTAAGGAACTGGTTGGCGGATGCATGTGTTGTGCGGTAGGGGCTTCCCTGAATAAAACCCTTTCACTGCTGATTGAACGTGTTAACCCGGACCGTCTGATTATTGAGCCTACCGGTCTGGGTCATCCGGAAGGCATTATAGATACTCTTATGGGACCAGCTTTCAGGGATCTGCTGGATCTGCGGGCAACGGTCTGTCTGCTCGACCCGCGGCTGCTGGAGCAGCAGGAAGTTGTCAGTAATGAAACCTTTCAGGATCAGCTTAGCCTGTCCGACGTGGTCATTCTTAATAAGTGTGATCTTGCCGATGAAGTGCTTATTGAGGTTGCTGAAACCAGTCTGGCTGGCATGTTTCCGCCCAAGCAGTATGTCGGCCGTACCACGCAGGGTGTGATCGATTTCGATCTGCTGGATCGGGTGCGAAACGGTCAGTTGAGTGCGCAATTCCCGGATGCGCACAGTGCACATGCGCATCATCATGACCATACGCATGAGCATGATCATCGCCATCACCATGGGCATCACAAAGGGAAAACCGAAGCGCTGTCTGAACCGGGCAAGCCTATTCGTAAAACAGGTAATGGTAGCGGTTTTTTCAGCTGTGGCTGGATCTTTCACCGGGATGATCGTTTCGATTACTGGGCGCTGGAAGAGGTTCTCAATGGCCTTGAAGGGATCAGTCGGGTTAAAGGCGTGATCCGTATTGGTGGCGACTGGGTGTTGTTTAACCGGGTGCAGGATGAACACGATTTCGACAAGGTTGCCTATCGTCGGGATTCCCGTATCGAGATTATCAGCCCCCGGGCGCTGGACTGGGATGAAATTGAACGGGCTATGCTGGCCTGCCAGATCGAAAGCTGATCATCTTAAAGCCTCCGGCGACCGCTGGAGGTATCTTCTTTGCTGTGGTTAAAACCCTCTCTGCTGTCATCTTTCTGTAATCCCCCCTTAATAAGCTAGGGAGATTAGTAACCAGAAGTCCCCGATCATGACGGCATTTGAAACACAGATCTGCAGTGAAATATGTGAACAGTTGAAAGTGCTTGTTGCGGAAGAAAAACTGTTTCCGCATTTCCAACCCATTGTTGACCTTCGCAGTGGCGAAGTACTGGGCCACGAGGCTCTGATCCGGGGGCCGGAGAACGGACCGCTGCATATGCCGGGGGCTTTGTTCGGCACCGCCATTGAGTGTGATCTGACCCATCAGCTGGAGCTGACCTGTCGGCGCCTGTCAATCGAGGCATTTGCCCGGCTTGAACTCGAAGGTAAGCTGTTTCTGAATGTCAGCGCTTCACTTCTGGGAACTTCCGAGCATCAGCAGGGGATGATGGCTGAATGGCTGGCATCACTGAATATCCCGCTGGATGCCATCGTCATCGAGATTTCTGAACAGCACCCGTTTGATAATCATGGTCTGACGCTGGAGGCTGTGAACTATTATAAGAGTATGGGCTTCAAAGTAGCCATTGATGATCTGGGGACCGGTTACTCTGGCTTGAAACTCTGGTCTGAGCTGCAACCTAACTACGTTAAGATCGATCGTCATTTTATCCACAACATCGACCGGGAACCGGTTAAGCGGCAGTTTGTTAAGTCAATCTGCAGTATCGCCAATGGTGTTGGCTGTAAGGTTATCGTAGAAGGAATTGAAACCCGCTCTGAGCTGATTACGCTGAAAGAGCTGGGGGCAACTATTGGTCAGGGCTTTTACCTGGGCTACCCGACTCAGATGCCGGCGATGAAGTGCGACAGTGAAGACTGGTTGCCCCGTAAGCGCCGGGCTGGCAGCGATAAGGATATGGCTGAAACGGCCGCGGTGCTGATCCATCCGGCACCATCGCTGAGTTTTGATGACAGCATGGGATATACCGTGCAGCTGTTCAAAGAGAACCCATTGTACGATGTGTTGCCGGTGCTGGAAGATGGCCGGCCGATCGGTACGGTGCACCGTTCAGACCTGTTGGAGCTGTTTTCAACCCAGTATGGTCGTGCGCTGTATGAGAACCGGCCGGTGACCCGGGTATTGGATACCCATGCGATTATTATCGAGGCTGACACCAGTCTGGAGCATGTGTCCCGGATCATTACTGAGCAGGATGCTGTGTACCTGCACCAGGGGCTGGTCATCACCAAAGAGGGTCAGTACCAGGGTATCGGCAATGTCCGTGATCTGCTGAAGAAAATTACCGAGCTGAAGATTCGCAATGCGCGTTATGCAAACCCTCTGACCCTGCTGCCGGGGAATGTACCGATTAACCGGGAGATTGATGCGCTGCTGAAACAGACTGAAAACTTCCGCGTGGCGTACTTCGATATCAACTTCTTCAAGCCATTTAATGATAGCTATGGTTACGTCAAAGGGGATCGCCTGATTCAGTTACTGGGTGAGCTTCTGACCCGTAATGCCAATGGTGAGAACTTCACCGGGCATGTGGGCGGGGATGATTTCGTCGTGGTGTTCAGGACCGAAGACTGGCAGGAGCGCTGTGAGCGTATACTGCAGCAGTTCGACGAAGCGATCCGGGAGTTCTATAACCCGAAAGATCTTGATCAGGGGGGGATCTGGTCGGTTAGCCGTAGTGGTGAGTCCACCTTCTTCCCGATCCTCAGTCTGTCCTGCGGAGTGGTGCATCCCGACCCGTACAGCTGTCTCAGCTATCATGAAGTGGCAGAGCTTGCCGCGCAGGCTAAAAAAGAGGCTAAGAAGCGGGAAGGCAGCTCTCTGTTTATATCCCGGCGTCGTAAGATGCGAGCGGGTTAGTGTTGTCTACAGTCAGTTCGCGAATTGCTTCGTCGGTGGTGAAGAAAACTTTGCCAGGCTGAATCAACTCAATGAAGTGCGTGTTCTGTAACTGATCCATGACCGGGCCTTTGACCTCGGACAGGTGCAGGGTTATCCCTTCTGATGCCAGATGTACAGAGAGATTCTCCAGCGACTCCAGGGCGCTGGCATCAATAAAGTTGACTGCGTTGCAGATCATCACCACATGCTCTACTTCCCGGTGAGTCGCGCACTGGGCACGGATAAAATCTTCCACAAAGCGCGTGTTGGCAAAATACAGGCTTTCGTCGATCCGGATCGCCAGAATATGTTTGTCAGTGGTGACATCGTAGCGCTCGATATTGCGGAAGTGCTGGCTGTCGCCTACCCGGCCAACCACCGCGATATGGGGCTGGCTGCTGCGATACAGCAGTAGCAGGAAGGAGATCGCAATGCCGCACAGAATCCCCAGTTCGACGCCCAGTACCAGCACAAACAGGAAGGTGCCAAGCAGGGTCAGGGCATCGGCTTTGTTGAAGCGCCAGCTGTCAGTAAAGGCCTTAATATCGATCAGAGGCAGGACGGCCATCACGATGACAGCTCCAAGTACTGCATTGGGCAGGTAGTAAAACAGAGGCGTAAAGAAGGCGACAGTGATGGCGACCAGCAGAGCGGCGATGATTGAAGCAATAGTCGTCTGCGCGCCGGCAGCATGATTCACCATCGAACGACCAAAGCCTCCGGCTACCGGGTAGGTGCCGCTGATTGCTGCGCCCAGATTTGCAGCACCCAGTGCCACCAGTTCTTTATTGGGATCGATCCTCTCTCTGCGCTTGCTGGCCAGCGTGGTACCCACAGATACGCTCTCAAGAAAGCCGATCAGCGCGATAAGGGCTGCGGGCGTCAGTAATTGCTGCCAGAGTTGCAGATCGATCGGGATCATCTGCAACTGAGGTAATCCTTCCGGGATCAGGCCGACAATGGCGACACCGGCCTGCAGATCTAACTCCAGTGCAGCAACCAGAATAATACCCAGTAACATGGCAAACATAGGGCCGGCCCGACAGATCGGCTGAGATAGCCAGGCGGGAACTGCAGAGCGTTCCAGCAGGCAGCAGAGTTTCTCCTTGACGAACCAGAGTGTGAACAGCGCGGCACAGGCCAGTGAAAGGGTTGATAGATTGATGCTGTTGAACTGGAGCAATGGCTGCATCAACTGATCAGTGATAAAGCTGTCCCGGGGAATTTCCAGGCCGGTCAGATGACGTATCTGGCTGACGGCGATCAGGAGTGCCGCGGCGCTGGTAAAACCGGAGATCACTGAGTGACTCATGAAATTGACGATCGCCCCCAGTCGCAATGCTCTGAGGAGAAGCAGTATCAGGCCCGTAAGAAGCGACAGATTAATCGCGATAGTTACCGGATCACCTAATCCGGAAGCGGTGGCATCGGCAATGGTTGAACCCACCATCAGTGATGCAATGGCGACAGGTCCGACAGCAAGGCTGCGACTGGAACCCAGCAGAGCGTAGAGAAACAGTGGCAGAATCGCTGCATAAAGCCCGAACTCCGGTGGCAGGCCAGCCAGAAATGCATAAGCCATCCCTTGCGGAATCAGCATAATGCCAACCACTATACCGGCCACCAGATCACTGACAAAGGTGTCGCGCTGGTAGCTCTTCAGCCAGTGGCTGACAGGCAGATAATCACGAATTTGTTGCAGCATCACTGTATTAGCGAATCCAAATTTAGGTGTAACTTATATATAACAATTAGGTATATGTCTATTCTTGGTGATTATAACTGGCTTTCGATGGAAATCGCCAGTCATGCTATATTTGCTTACTCAAAACGGTTAACAGGAATGCAGAGATGGCCCGATGGCAGCCCCGCTTCAGCGGGCAGGATATGGACGTTGTTGAAAATAAGCGTCTTTTTGATGGTTTCTTCAAAATCCATCAACTGACCTTCCGTCACCGTTGTTTTGAAGGTGGTGAAATTGAGATTACCCGAGAGCTGTTTCAGCGCGGCAATGCGGTCTGTGTTCTACTGTTTGATCCACACAGAGATGCCATCGTATTAATAGAACAGTTCCGGGCCGGTGCGATGGCGAAAGGGGATACTGAGCCAGGCAGTCCCTGGCTGCTGGAACTGATCGCCGGAATCGTCGAGCCGGGAGAAACAGCAAACGATGTTGCCGAACGGGAGTCACAGGAAGAAGCGGGGGCTGAAATCAGTGATATTGTGCCTATTACCCGTTATCTCCCCAGTGCTGGTGGTTGCGATGAATATGTTGACCTGCTCTGTGCCAGAGTGGATAGCAGCACGGTGAGTGGTGTTCATGGTCTGGCAGAAGAGGGCGAGGATATTCTGGTACATACCCTGCCTTATGCCGAGGTGTGTGAGCTGGTTCGCAGCGGTGTGATTGATAATGCTGCGACCATAATTGCGGTACAATGGCTGCAACTGAATAAACAGGCACTGCTGCAGCAATGGGGCTGCGAGTGCATTGAAGTACGAACTGAATAGATGAAAAAACGCTATATCCCTGACATTGTGAAGCAGATGGCGGACTGTGAAGCCAACTATCTGCGACTGATGAGGCTGATGCCGGATCTGGATACCTGCGATGAGCGGGAGTTTGAGGTTCACTGGCACCAGCAGCACAGTACTGTGCGCCTGCAGGTTGAGGAGCGTTTTACCTACACCTCTACAGTGGTGGTATCCCAGAGCTTCAATCACAGCTGGTTTGAAGCGCCGAGCCTGGTGGTTCGTCTCTATCATGATGCCCGTGCAGCAGAGGTGATCTGCATGAAGAGCCGCAAGCAGCTTAAGGGGGTGTACAACTATCCTAATACCCAGATGCATCACCGGGACGAAAAGGCCCAGTTAAACCAGTATCTCGGCGAATGGCTCAGTCACTGTCTGACCCACGGCCATGAAGCGGAAACGGTATACAGTTATTCATGAGTCCATCATCTGTAAAACCTCTGAAGCTGGTGCAGATCACCGATTGCCACCTGCAGAATGATCCGGCGCAGTTGTATCGTGAGCTTGATGTTGAAAGCCATTTTGATCAGGTGCTGGAGCAAGCCGTCAGTCATGCGCCGGACATGTTATTGCTCACCGGTGATCTGGTGCATCATGGTGGTCCTCAGGGATATCAGCGTTTGCACCGCAAACTGTCTTCACTGTCAGTCCCCTGTTACTGGATACCGGGCAATCATGACGATGCTGAGTTGATGCAACAGATCGGCGGGGATATGAATCTTCGCAGTGTGTCGTGCGGGCAGTGGGGGATCGTGCTACTGGACAGTAGCTCTGAACCTGATGGTCGAGGTAGTGGTTCCCTGGCGCAGCAAGAACTGGATTTTCTGTCATCTCAGCTTCAGAAGTGTGCTGATAAGCTGATGCTGGTGGTACTGCACCATAACCCTCTGCCGGTTAACAGTGGCTGGCAGGATCCTATCATGCTGGCTAATGCGGATGCTTTCTGGCAGATCATTGATACGCACCCTAACGTTCGGGCGGTACTCTGTGGTCATGTACATCAGCAATGGAGCCTGCAGCGCAAAGGCGTTGATCTCTATACCACGCCAGCCAGCTCGGTCCAGTTCAAACCCGGCTGTGATGACTTTACCCTGGAGGACCGGAGCGGTTTTACTGAGCCTGCTTTCCGGGTGCTTGAGCTGTCCGATCAGGGAGAAATTGAAACCCGGGTTATCTATCTCTGAGCCCCTGCTTCTGATGGGCACACTCTTGCTTGCAAGCGATGCAGCAGTTCTGTACTTTACTGTATCAGATCTGTATAAATATACAGATATTAATTCTGAGGATATTGCCGGATTTTCCTGTAGCAATCAGCCGTCTGATATGAGCTGAATTCGAGTGTTATAGCCTGGAGTTTTATGAGCGCACCACTGTTTATCTATATTCATGGTTTCAACAGTTCCCCTGAATCGTTTAAAGCCCGCTTCTTTAAAGACTGGATGATCGCTCAGGGACGCAGTGATGAGGTGCTGGTGCCCCATTTACCTCACTGGCCGGCGAAGGCGGCAGCACTACTGGAAAAACTGATAGAAGAACATTCTGACCGCAATATCACTCTGATTGGTAGCTCGCTGGGCGGTTATTACAGCACCTGGCTGGTGGAAAAGTATGGTGTTCGTGCGGTATTGGTGAATCCCGCTGTAAGGCCCTATGAATTACTGGCCGATATGCTGGGTGAGCAGGGTAATTATTACTCCGATGAGCGCTACGAGCTGACCCGGGATCATCTTGATCAGCTACTGGCGATCAATTGCGAAGTACTGCATTATCCCGACAGATATATGCTGCTGACTCAGACCGGGGATGAGACCCTGGATTATCGGGAAGCAGTCGAGAAGTTTTCAGAGTCCCCCCAGTTGGTTCAGGCGGGTGGCTCTCACGGTTTTGATCAATTTGAACATGTTATCCCCGCGATTCTGGCGTTTGCCGAAGGCCGGGTAGAGCTGCAGGGTATTCCAGAACTGCAGATGAGCGAGAAAATCTGATGACCAATTATAACGCTGATGCGATAGAGGTACTGAGCGGCTTAGACCCGGTACGCCGTCGTCCCGGTATGTATACCGAGACGGACCGGCCTAACCATCTGGCTCAGGAAGTAATCGATAACAGTGTCGATGAGGCGCTGGCCGGACACGCCACGCAGATGGACGTCACCCTGCATAAAGATGGCGCGATCAGCGTCCGCGATAATGGTCGTGGTATGCCGGTGGATATCCACCCGGAAGAGGGCGTCAGTGGCGTCGAGCTGATCCTGACCCGTCTGCACGCCGGTGGTAAGTTCTCCAACGATAACTACAACTACTCCGGTGGTCTGCACGGTGTGGGTGTGTCGGTGGTAAACGCCCTGTCGAAACTGCTGGAAGTCACCATCCGCCGTGGCGGTAACGTCTACCGCATGACCTATGCGGACGGCGAGAAAGTCTCCGAACTGGAAATTATCGACAGCTGCGGTCAGCGTAATACCGGTACCGAAGTGCGCTTCCTTGTCGATCCGCAGTATTTCGACAACGCCAAGTTCAACCTGACCAAACTCAAGCATATGCTGCGGGCTAAAGCGGTGCTCTGCTCTGGTCTGAAAGTCACCTTTACCGATGCCTCCGGTGCCACCAAAGAGAAAGAGGAGTGGTACTACGAAGACGGGCTGGTGGACTACCTCAAGGGCACCACTCAGGTGTTTGAGACTCTGCCGGAAGAGCCATTTACCGCGTCTTTGCAGGGCGAAATTGATGCGATGGATGTAGCGCTGCAGTGGCTGCCGGAAGGTGGTGATCTGACCTGTGAAAGCTACGTTAACCTGATTCCTACCGCTCAGGGTGGTACCCATGTCAACGGTCTGCGCACCGGCTTGCTGGAAGCGATGCGGGAATTCTGTGAATTCCGCAACCTGCTGCCCCGCGGGGTAAAAATCAGCGCTGAAGATATCTGGGAGCGCTGCTGCTATATCCTGTCGGTGAAAATGCAGGATCCGCAATTCTCCGGTCAGACCAAAGAGCGTCTGTCTTCCCGTCATATCGCAGCATTTGTATCCGGTGCAGCGAAAGACGCTTTCAGTCTGTGGCTCAACCGCCATGTTGAAGACGGTGAGAAGCTGGCCGAGCTGGTAATCAGTCATGCCCAGAAGCGCCTGCGTTCCAATAAGAAAGTGGTGCGTAAGAAGGTCACTCAGGGGCCAGCGCTTCCGGGTAAGCTGGCGGACTGTTCTGGTGCTGAGGCGATGGACGGTGAACTGTTCCTGGTGGAGGGTGATTCTGCAGGTGGTTCTGCTAAGCAGGCCCGTGATCGTGAGTATCAGGCGGTGATGCCTCTGCGCGGTAAGATCCTTAATACTTGGGAAGTGGAGCCGGGCGAAGTGCTGGCGTCTCAGGAAGTTCACGATATATCCGTGGCGATCGGTGTTGAGCCGGGTTCCGATAACTTTGACGGCCTGCGCTACGGCAAGGTTTGTATCCTCGCGGATGCGGATTCCGATGGTCTGCATATCGCTACCCTGCTGTGCGCGCTGTTTGTGCGTCACTTCAAGCCGCTGGTGAGTGCCGGGCATGTCTATGTGGCGATGCCGCCGCTGTACCGTATCGACGTAGCCAAAGACGTGCACTACGCGCTGGATGATGATGAGAAAGACGGCATTATTGAACGGATTAAAGCGGAGCGTAAGAACGCTAAGATCGGCGTGCAGCGCTTCAAGGGTCTGGGTGAGATGAACCCGCTGCAACTGCGTGAGACCACCATGTCCCGCGATACCCGTCGACTGGTACAACTGACCGTCGAACCGGGTGATGGCACCAACGAAGTGATGGATATGCTGCTGGCGAAGAAGCGCTCTTCTGACCGTAAAGAGTGGCTGGAAACCAAGGGCAATCTGGCAGAGGTTTAAGGCTGCCTCAGAATATTTAGGTTCAGGAACAAAGCATGAGCGGAACCGTACATATCGACGAGGGCGTAGAGCGCCTGTCATTAAAAGAATATACCGAGAAGGCATACCTGGATTACTCTATGTACGTCATCCTCGACCGGGCCCTGCCGAATATTGGTGATGGCCTGAAGCCGGTACAGCGTCGTATCGTTTACGCGATGTCCGAACTGGGGCTGAAATCCACCGCCAAGCATAAGAAGTCTGCCCGTACCGTGGGTGACGTGCTGGGTAAATTCCACCCCCACGGGGACAGCGCCTGTTACGAAGCGATGGTGCTGATGGCGCAGCCGTTCTCCTACCGTTATCCGCTGATCGATGGTCAGGGTAACTGGGGCTCGCCGGACGATCCGAAATCCTTCGCGGCGATGCGTTACACCGAAGCCAAGCTGGCTAAATATGCCGAAGTGCTGCTGAAAGAGGTGGGGCAGGGTACCGTTGAGTGGGGTCCAAACTTTGATGGTACTCTCAAAGAGCCGCTGACACTGCCGGCGCGACTGCCGAATATTCTGCTTAACGGCACCACCGGTATCGCGGTGGGTATGGCTACCGATATTCCACCTCACAACCTGCGCGAAGTGACTCAGGCCTGTATCCAGCTGCTGAATAAGCCGAGCACCGGTATCGAAGAGTTGTGCGAGATCATGCCGGGTCCGGATATGCCAACCGATGCCGAGTTGATCACGCCACGCCATGAACTGCGCAAGATGTACGAGACCGGTAAAGGCAGCCTGCGGATGCGCGCTGTTTATAACCGTGAGCAGGGCGATATTGTCATCACCGCGCTGCCGCATCAGGTCTCCGGTGCCAAAATTCTGGAACAGATCGCCCAGCAGATGCAGCAGAAGAAGCTGCCGATGGTGTCGGATCTGCGTGATGAGTCGGATCATGAGAACCCAACCCGTCTGGTAATCGTGCCCCGTTCTAACCGGGTCGATGTCGAACAGCTGATGGCGCATCTGTTTGCCAGTACTGATCTGGAACGTACCTACCGGGTCAACATGAACATGATCGGTATCGATGGTCGCCCGCAGGTGAAGGATCTGAAGCAGATTCTGACCGAGTGGCTGACCTACCGTACCGAGACTGTGCGCCGCCGTCTGCAGTACCGTCTGGATAAAGTGCTGGCTCGCCTGCACATCCTTGAAGGTCTGATGGTGGCCTACCTCAATATCGACGAGGTGATCGAGATCATCCGCACCGAAGATCAGCCTAAGCAGGTGATGATGGAACGGTTCGGAATCACCGAGATTCAGGCTGAAGCGATCTTGGAAATCCGCCTGCGCCAGTTAGCCAAGCTGGAAGAGATCAAGATCCGCGGCGAGATGGATGAGCTGAACGAAGAGCGCAAATACCTGGAAGAGACACTGGGCTCTGACAAGCTGATGCGTAAGCTGATCAAAGATGAACTGAAGGCCGATGCCAAAGAGTTTGGCGATGATCGCCGCTCACCGATAGTGACCCGTGAAGAAGCCAAAGTGCTTGATGAGAAAGCGCTGCTGAGCGCCGACCCGATCACCGCGGTGATCTCCAAACAGGGCTGGATTCGTTCGGCCAAAGGTCACGACATTGATCCTGCAGGGCTCAACTACAAATCCGGTGACGGCTTCAAGCTGGCTTGCCGGGGCCGGATGAATCAGCCGATTATCCTCATGGATAGCACTGGCCGGGCTTACTCTATCGAAGCCCATACCCTGCCATCGGCACGGGGGCAGGGTGAACCGATCACCGGTAAACTGACGCTGCCAAAGGGCGCAACCATTGATGGTGCGATTGCCGGTAAAGATAAAGATCCTATCCTGCTGGCGTCCGATGCCGGTTATGGATTTGTTACCTGTATCGGTGACATGACCAGTAAAACCCGCACCGGTAAAGCCACTCTGACCCTGCCGAAAGCAGCACAGGGAATGGCACCGCTGGCAGTGAACGATAAAGACAATGATCTGCTGGTGGCGGTCACCAATGAAGGCCGTATGCTGGTGTTCCCGGTGGCAGAACTGCCAGAACTGGGTCGGGGTAAAGGTAACAAGATTATCAATATCCCATCCGCCCGCGCGGCCAGCCGTGAGGAATTGTTAGTCGCAATGATTACTTTGTCGCCGGAAGATACCCTGCAAGTTAATTCCGGTCGTCAGCACCTGAAGATGAAACCGGCTGACCTCGAACACTACCGCGGTGAACGTGGCCGTCGGGGTAACAAACTGCCGCGAGGCTATCAGCGGGTGGATTCGCTGGAGGTGATTGCGAAGGCGAGGGATGAGGAAGAAGAATCGTAGATTCTTCTTCAGTAGCTGGAACGGCGAGCGAAGCTCGCCTTGCTCGTAGCTCGACCGGAATGCAGGCATTCCTCGCTGGAAAAGCATAAAAAGCGCCCTGGGCGCTTTTTTTTGGATAAGCAGGGCAGAATTGTAGGGTGCGTTATAACGCACCAGTATTGGACAAGTTTTGGTGCAATACGCTAACGCTATTGCACCCTACGCATCATGATTTTCGAGCCACGATCTGAGTAGTCTGGATCGCATCAACTCAGGCTTTGCGTGCTAGCATCCATCAATCAGACTTTTAATGGACTGCAAAGCGTTATGAGAACACTTCCTTGGCTATCTTCACTGTTGTTAGTTTCCATGCTATCAGTTGCTCAGGCCGAGGACAGCGATCCGGTGCTGTCATCGGATCAGCAGCACTACATCAACCAGTATATCGCGGCGATCAATTCAGACAGTGCAGAGGATCTGACGGCGTTGATGCATCCGGCGTACCGGCAGTGTATGACGCCGGAGAGTCAGGACTTTTATGATGATCTGTTACAAAGGTCTCTGAAGCGCACTATTCCTGAGGACTTTAAGGTTGTGTTTGAAAAGTCGGTGGCTGTGGATATCGAGAAGGAGATGGCAGGCGCGGAACAGCGGGGTTTTCCTTACCCAGTGGCGCCGACTCATCAGTTGCAGATCGATTACAGTACTGGTGAGTATGCGTTCACTACCATCGTGCGCAAACTAGTACTCGAACAGGGGCGTTATTATGAAGTCTCCGGTTGCCCGACACCTGAGCTGTTGGTGCGCTACCGTGAGTTTCAGCTGAAGAAAGCGCAGGAGCAAAAGCGCGCTGAGCAGTTGTTTGCTCAATTGCAGAGCCCGTTACTGGATGAATTGAAGCAGCTATTGCAGCAGGGTCAGAAAATCCAGGCCTGGAAACGCTACAGTGCTGAGACCGGAGAATCACTAGGGACCGCAAAGGCGGTACTTTCCCAGATTAAATTACAGTCTGAATAAACTGGGCTCTTCTAGAGAATTGGACTCCCCTCGCCCTAATATCAGCAGCGAGGTATGCTGAATTCGACCAAAAATTAGCTAGGAGTCCAATACATGAACAATACCATTGTCGGCGTCGATCTGGCCAAAAAAGTGATTCAAGTGTGCGTTGTTAAACGCCATAAAGTCTTACTTAATCAAGCGATGAGTGCTTCAGAATTCAGTCTGTGGCTGGCAACCCAAAGCTCTGTGGTTATCGTTTTTGAAGCCTGTTCTATGTCGAATTACTGGAAGCAGAAGGCTCAGGAACACGGTCACATCGCACGACGGATCTCTACTCGCCTGGTTGCAGCGGTTCGCCAGCAGCAGAAAACTGATAAAAATGATGCACTGGCGATTGCGCAGGCTGCACAGTTACCTGAGGTGCAGTTCATCTCCGGTAAAACCTTTGAACAGCAGGAATTACAAACCATTCTGCGCATGCAAGAGCTGGGCGTTAAACAAAAAGTGGCTCTGGGTAATCAGATCAGAGCACTACTCGCTGAATTTAATATTACTGCATCTCCGGCTCAGGGTGGTCTGAGCAGAGCGGTTCAGGACACACTGGAAACGGCAGACAACGGCTTCAGCATGATCTTCAGGGAGGCCTTGCATCTGACCTGGCAAGCCTATCTGGCAATCATTGAACGTATTCAGCACTATGATCAGCAGCTGGCTAAGGTCATCAAGCAGCATCCGGACTGTCAACGTCTGATGGCGCTGGAAGGGGTATCGGTGATCAATGCGATTAATCTTTTCAACCTCCTGAAGCTGGGGGACGACGTGAGTTTCAGGAGTGGTCGGGAAGCGGCGGCCTGTGTTGGTCTAACGCCAATACAGCACTCCAGCGGTGGTAAGGCCGTGCTGGGTAGCATAGGTAAACATATCCGTAACCAATTGGTGCGAAGTCAGCTCATCAGCGGCGCGATGGCCGTGGTGGGGGCACTGAGCCGACGATCCGCTAAATCCCAGAAAGAAGTCTGGCTGAAAAATCTGATCGAGCGGCGGGGTAAACGCTGCGCCGCCGTGGCTTTAGCCAATAAAACAGTACGTACCGCCTTTGCTTTATTGCGGGATGGCAGCGAGTATCAGGCTCAGGCAGTCACCGCCTGAACCTGTAGGCAATGAAAAGCGCTTGATACAGATGCAGTCTTAATCAGTTAGTGGCTAAGAGCTCAGCGCTCGCTTTCGAGAGATGATAAGACTGTTCGCGCAAATCTCAGTGAGCCGGGGATCGCGTCCCCATCGTGAGCTCGGACATAAGCTTGCGTTTTTTCTGTTAAAGGGCGATTCATTGTTGACAGAGGGGAGTCCACATAAGCCACGAGCCTCGCACTTATTCAAGACTATCCTGCAGATGATCAATCAGTGTCCGGACCCGGGCGGTCAGATGACGGCTGGGTGGGTATACGGCATACAGTGCCATCGAGTGGGTTTCCTGATCTTCAAACAGCAGCTGCAGGCGGCCGTCATCGAGATAAGGCTGTACGGCATAGAGTGGTGAGCGACAGATGCCGAGGCCGTTGGCAGCCATCTGAGCAATGGCTTTCGGATTATTGGAATGAAACGCGCCATTCACTTTGACCGGATTAGTCTGACCATCGGTGTTGAACTGCCAGGTTGTCTGGCTTTCACTACTGCTGGTGCGTATCAGGCAGTTGTGACTGGCCAGCGCCTGCGGATCAGCAGGTGTGCCATGTTGTTTCAGGTAATCACCTGAAACAGCGACCACCAGGCGCATATCCATCAGCTTTCGGGCTATCAGACTGGAGTCATGCAAGGGGCCGAAGCGAATCGCCAGGTCGACGCCTTCTTCGACAATGGCAATATTGTGATCGGATAGTTGCAGCTGCAGGACTACATTAGGGTGCTGTTGCTGGAAGCTGCTTAAAGCATCGACCAGGTGGGTACTGCCAAATCCGGTGGGTGCGGTGATACGGATCGTGCCCGCTAGCTCTGATGTTTTAAGCTGAACCAGGCCTTCCAGCTCATCAAACTGTTCAAGCAGTGCAATACAGCGTGTGAAGTAGGCTTCTCCGGTTTCCGTCAGGGTGACGCTGCGGGTGGTGCGGTGTAGCAGTTGTGCGCCTAATCGTTCTTCCAGCTGGCGGACATATTTGCTGATGAGCTTGGTGCTCATTTCCAGCTGCCGGGCGCCTTCGGTGAATGAACGCTGGCGTGCTACCGCGATGAAGGCGCGCATAGTCTCGATGGTATCCATTATCTTTACCGGAATCTGATTAAGGGAGCAGATTTAATATTGTCTCTTATATGTACATAATTATTCAATATTTTAGAGTATTGTCTCTATATTGGTCTCTGCATAGACTGATCTCATCATCAATCAATGCTCCAGAAATCTGAGGCCATCACCATGCCAAACGCTATTGAAATCTATTCTTTCCCTCTGTCCGGTCATGCTCATCGTGTTGAGCTGTTCGCGAATATTGCCGCTATTGATCACCAGGTGATCAATGTGGATCTGGCCGGTGGTGAGCATAAAACACCGGATTTTCTGGCCCTTAATCCTGCAGGTCAGGTACCGGTAATTAAGGATGGTGAAACTGTTGTTTCTGATTCCAATGCCATTCTGGTGTATCTGGCACGTAAATACGCACCTGAGTACCTGCCACAGGACCTGGTGCAGGAAGCTGAAGTTCAGAAGTTTCTGACCCTGGCTGCTGGTGAAATTGCTTTTGGTCCGGCTGCCGCCAGGCTGATCACCGTTTTTAATGCGCCGCTGGATGCTGATTTTGCTAAAACGATTGCCGCCCGGGTACTGGGGAAATTGGAAAACCATCTGGAGGGACGCGACTATCTGGTAGGTGATCGTCTCACCATTGCTGACGTGGCGATCTATAGCTATGTCGCTCATGCTCCGGAAGGTGGTGTTTCACTGGAACCTTATCCGAATGTCCGGCGCTTGCTGCTGAATATCGAAGGTCAGTCCGGCTTTGTTGCGATGCCTGCCACCAAAGCGGGACTGTTAGCCTGAATCTTGTCGCGCTTTGAGTGCAGGCGATGACATCTGGTTAGTCTGCGCCTGCCAATGATCTCGTCTCACTATTGATCAATAAATGACTGAATCCGAGGAGGCCAGTAATGAACACTGAATTAAAGGTGCTGAACAATCGGTTTGCTGATCAGAGTCCGTTTCATGAAGGTGAGCGTATGTTGCATCAACATATCGGTATGTCAGCTGAAATTGAGGCGATGGGACGAAAAGTGATCCGGTCCTTCATGCCGGATCAGCACCGGGCGTTTTTTTCAGGACTGTCATACGTGCTGGTGGGTAGCGTGGATGAGCAGGGCTGGCCGTGGGCGTCTGTTTTAGCGGGTGAATCAGGTTTTATAACATCCTCAACACCCACTGAGCTGACCATTAATGCTCAGGTGCAGGCCGGAAATCCTATCTCACGGGGAATCATTCCGGATGCTCCGGTTGGGTTATTAGGTATTGAGCTGGCCACTCGTCGTCGAAACCGGATGAATGCCAGAGTCAGTAACATCAAAGCGGACAGTTTTACGTTGGCGGTGGATCAGTCGATGGGAAACTGTCCGAGATATATACAGCCCCGGAATGTACAACAGACCGATAATGCATCAGTCCCGCAACCACAGCGGGCAGAAACTTTTACCACGCTGGATAGTGCCGCAGAGAAGCTTATCGGCCAGGCGGATACGATGTTTGTCGCCAGTTATGTACAGCAACAGAATAACCTCGCAGTAGAAGGTGTTGATGTTTCACATCGCGGAGGTCAGCCCGGCTTTATAAGCATTGAAGGTAATGTCCTCACCATTCCCGATTATTCCGGGAATAATGTATTTATGACTCTGGGTAATTTTCTGATGGTGCCTAAAGCAGGCCTGCTTTTCATTGATTTTGAAACAGGAGATCTGTTGATGCTCACCGGGCGAGTCGGAATACTCTGGGACGATGATCCTGCCGTGCAGCTCTTTGCCGGTGCGCAGCGCGCCTGGCGCTTCGAACTCGATCATGGTGTAAAACTCACAGGGGCATTGCCCTTTACCTTCAGGATAGCGCGGTAGCGTTTTTTCTGATGTGTGTATTCAGCAGAAAAAACGGATTGAAGCGTCTGAGCAGTCAACACTCGCTACTCATTTGATCTGAGTCGGGGCAATCCGGATGTTGAATCGCTATGGTGTCAGACTACTTTAGGTTAAATCCGGAACAGGCTGGTTATGAAATACGATGTAGTGATCATTGGCGCGGGCCCGGCGGGGCTGAGTTTTGCACGTTCTCTGGCGGATACGCCGTTGAAAGTGCTGCTGGTGGAACGTTCCTCACTGGAGACCCTGCGTGAGCCGCCGGAGGATGGTCGGGAGATCGCGTTGACCCACCTGTCGTTGGAGATGATGAAAGCATCCGGTGCCTGGCAGCAACTGGCCGAGCAGGATATTTCACCGATCTGTGCGGCAAAGGTGCTTGATGGTGATTCCAGCTATACCCTGGACTTTGATAATCAGTCTGCAGACCTTGATGCGTTGGGCTATCTGGTGCCGAATGACAAAATCCGTAAAGCCTACTTCGAAGTGGTTGAGGGGCTGGACAATGTCGAGTTGCTGACTGAGGTCTCAGTAGAAGATGTTGGCAGTACCACGGAACAGGCCTGGGTGCAGCTGTCCAACGGTGAGCGGGTGACCTGCGATCTGCTGGTATCGGCCGACAGCCGTTTCTCCGAAACCCGTCGCAAGATGGGCGTTCCGGCGTCGATGAAAGACTTTTCCCGAACAGCCATTGTGTGTCGGATGGAGCACAGTGTTCCTCATAACCAGACGGCGTTCGAGTGTTTCCACTACGGTCGCACGCTGGCAATTCTACCGATGACCGGCAATCTGTCATCCATCGTTGTAACTGTATCCAGTGCTGAAGCTGACAGCATCTATAACATGAGTGAGGAGGCTTTTGCGGTGGATATCGAACAGCGCCTGCAGGGGCAGCTTGGCTCGATGAAACTGTATGGTCGTCGCCATCTTTACCCGCTGGTGGCGGTACATGCCAATAAGTTTGTTGGCCGTCGCTTTGCTGTGATTGGTGATGCTGCGGTGGGGATGCATCCGGTTACTGCTCATGGCTTTAATCTGGGGCTGCGCAGTCAGGAAACGCTGGCGAAAGAGATTAAGAGTGCGCTGGATCAGGGGGGGGATATCGGCTCCGTCAGTGTGCTGGAGCGATATCAGACCACCCACATGCGGGTAACCAAACCGATGTATATGGGAACGAATCTGGTAGTAGGGCTGTTCACCAATGACAATTTTGCCGCCAAAGTGGCCCGTAAAGCGACGCTGCGGATCGCCAATAATTTTGCACCACTGAAGCAGGCCATTACCCGTAAACTGACAGAAAAGCGGATCGATATTCCATTCTTCCTGCCCGGATTGAAGTAGTGAGCGCTTACCCTGCTTGAGTCTGGCGCTGAGCAGGGTATGCTGGAACTGTTAAACGGAAGGAAGTCTGCTTTGAACAATCCACAGAACCCTGTTATCCGACAGCGTGATCAGCTCAGATTACTGCTGTTGCAAATTCGTGATGGTGCTCAGGTGCGTCGCGAAGAACACCAGAGCTTTGCTGAGTACTGCGGTGTCACGGATGCTCAGATTGAGATTCTTAACGTCTTCGATACTCCGGAGTTTCCCGAGACTGCGGCCGATGGCTATGACGCACTACTGGTCGGCGGTGCCAGTGAGGCAAATGTCCTCAAGCCTGATGAATATCCCTTTGTGCTGGAAGCGCAAAAGCTGATTCGTCACTGCGCTGAAACCGGCATGCCGGTGTTTGCGTCCTGTTTCGGGTTTCAGCTGGCGGTGCTGGCCCTCGGTGGTGAGATTCTGCATAAGGATCAGGACTTTGAGATGGGAACCATGCCGATCAGCCTGACTGACAGTGCGCGGCAGGATCCTATCTATTGCGATACTCCGGATGGTTTTCAGGCGATCTCAGTACATCGACAGTATGCCCGTGAGTTACCAGAGAACTGTGAACTGTTAGCGTTTACCGAGCAGTGTGCCCACAGTTTTCGTTTAAAAGATAAGCCGTTCTGGGCATTTCAGTTTCACCCTGAAGTGGACCGGGCAACGCTGGTGGAGCGGCTGACTTTCTATAAATCCCATTACACAGATGGTGATGGTCAACTGGACCGAGTGCTCAGCTCAGCGGTGGAAACACCGGAGTCGAACATTCTGGTGCGTAAGTTTGTCGACAGGGTTTTGCTGGGTGTGTCGCTCCCTGCGTAGCATTCCGACGATTGTGTCAGTAGAATGTCGGCAATTTTATTAATTGAGCGGTGCAAACATATTTATGAATGAACCACAGGAACAAGGAAAGCCGGGCGATAATAACGGCCAGCAGGAAAGTGTAAAGCCACGTAGCCGTGGTATTTATCTGTTGCCGAACCTGTTCACGACCGGTGCTCTGTTTTACGGCTTCTATGCTGTTGTTGCGGGCATGAATGGTGTCTTCGACAGTGCAGCGATCGCTATTTTTGTAGCGATGGTACTGGATGGTCTGGACGGCCGGGTTGCGCGTCTGACCAATACCCAGAGTGCCTTTGGCGCGGAATATGATTCCCTCTCTGATATGGTCTCTTTTGGTGTGGCTCCGGCGCTGGTTACCTTCAGTTGGGCGCTCAGTGATGCCGGCAAATTCGGCTGGTTCTGTGCCTTTATCTATGTTGCCGGTGCGGCGTTGCGACTGGCGCGCTTCAATACTCAGATCGGCTCTGTGGATAAGCGTTATTTTATCGGTTTGCCAAGCCCTGCTGCAGCGGCTTCGGTGGCTGGTCTGGTCTGGGCCTGCGTTGAGTTTGATGTGGATGTCAGCAGCTTTATCTATGTCATTGCCGTATATGTCGCGCTGGTCGGCATCCTGATGGTCAGCAATGTGCTGTACTACAGCTTTAAGGATGTTGATCCGAAAGGCAAAATTCCTTTTATGATTCTGTTGGCAATTGTGCTGACGATCGGTGTGATCTCCATCAGCCCACCCATCTTCCTGTGGCTGCTGATTCTGGGCTATACCCTGTCTGGTCCGGTGCTCTGGCTATTACGTAAACGTAAGAATATCGGTGTATAAAAACCGCTAACACAGACAGACCGACCAGGAGGTGACCATGCTGATTAAACGGCCCAGTGCTATTCCCGGATCTGAGATCACTTCTGAATCGGTCTACCGACAACGGCGTCAGTTTCTGAAACAGGGACTGGCGCTGGCTTCTGTGCCGCTGGTTGGATTCAGTGGCCATGCCCGCGCGGCGATGGATTACACTATCCCCGAAGATCTGCCCCGTTATGCCGGGCCGGACTGGCTGCAGTCGAAAATTGCGGCGGCGACACGCAATGTTGCACTTTCTACCGAAGAAGATCTGGCGCCTTACTACAACGTTATTACCCACAATAACTTTTACGAGTTTGGTACCGATAAACGCGATCCGGTGCGCAATGCACAACAGTTCCGTACTGATCCCTGGTCGGTTGAGATCAGTGGAGAGGTTGCCCGCCCGGGTAACTACAATCTGGAAGATATTCTTAAGCCTCACGCACTGGAAGACCGGGTATACCGTCTGCGCTGTGTTGAAGCCTGGTCGATGGTGATTCCCTGGCTGGGTTTTCCGCTGGCTGATCTGATTAAGCGCTTTGAGCCTACCTCAAAAGCGAAGTACGTGCAGTTTACCACCCTGTTCGATACCAACCAGATGCCGGAACAGGGCAGTGCATTCACGACGATTCAGTGGCCCTATGTTGAAGGGTTGCGCATGGATGAGGCGATGAACCCGCTGACGCTGTTGGCGGTGGGTGTCTATGGTAATGCGCTGCCACCTCAGAACGGTGCACCACTGCGTCTGGTCGTACCCTGGAAATACGGTTTTAAGTCGATTAAATCCATTGTGAAGATTCACTTCTCTGAGACGATGCCACTGACCAGTTGGAATAAGACCGCCCCCGATGAATACGGTTTCTATGCCAATGTGAATCCTGAGGTGGATCATCCTCGTTGGTCACAGGCGACCGAGCGGCGCTTACCCTCAACGCTGTTTAATCAGAATATCGTGGTGACGAAGCCGTTTAACGGTTATGCCGAAGAAGTGGCTCATCTGTATCAGGGAATGGATCTGAAACGGTGGTTCTGAGCGGAGTAAAGTCGTTCAGCGTGATGCGCTGGTGGACGCTGTTTCTGCTGTTACTGGTGCCTCTTTTGCTGCTGATCCGGGATATTATTGATAATAACCTGGGCGCAGATCCTGCCCGCACGGTGGTGACTGAACTGGGGTTCTGGGCGATGACCTGGCTCTGGCTTACACTGGCAGTAACCCCACTCAGAAAACAGTTTAACTTGTCATGGCTGATGCGTTTCCGGCGTATGTTTGGACTCTACGCATTTTTTTATGCTGTGTTGCACCTGCTAGCCTTTACTGCCTTTCTCATTGAGTGGCGACTGGATCTGCTGGTACGTGAACTGACCAAGCGACCGTACATCATTGTCGGTACCCTGGCTTTATTGCTACTCCTCCCTCTGGCTGCCACTTCCACCCGCGCAATGCAGCGTAAGCTGGGTAAACGCTGGCTGCAGCTGCACCGTCTGATCTATCCCGCCAGCTTGCTGGTGCTGTTGCATTTTGTCTGGCAGATCCGCTCTGATTTCGGTCAGCACCTGTTTTTTGCATTACTGCTAGCCATAATGCTCGGCTATCGACTATACCTAAAGAAGCGAGGTTAATAGGAATCCGGTCATGGTGACGGGTTCTGAAATCGGTAGGAGGTGACCTATGTTACCTGAACGACTACCTGAACAACTTTTTGTTTTGCTTAGGTTTTTGTTCGGCCGTCTGCTCAGATTGTCGAATATGCTGTTTGCTGATCCACCGGAAGAACCGAGGCGGCGATTTAATATGCCAATGCCCTCTCTCTGGTTGAGTCTGCTGGCTTCAGCTGCTTTTCTGGTCGCTCTGATCGCGATGCTTTACTGGCTATTGATAACACTGGCGGGGTAGTGAGAAAGCTGCGTACTCAGGCCTGGATCGTATGTGCCTGAGACATGGATTCTGAATTTGAAACAAAACTTGCGCTTTCAGATCAGCTGCTATACTGGCTTATAACCAAGTGAATTACTGGGAATTTTTTAAAGTGTTTTTCGCCGCGAAATGACGACTGAGCTTTATTTCTGACACGGATTCAATGTCGGCTAGAGAATAATTCGATCCACTTGGGGCACCGCTGTTACGTTATCAACAGCAAGGAGGCCTGGAGATGAGTAGTTACAGAAGGGCCCTGCTGTATGCAGGGCTTTTTTTTGCGCCGCTTTTCTGTGTGCAACAGGCAAATGCGGACTGGCAGCTCAACCTGATTGAAGGGGCGACTGAGATCAGCCGCTCTGTCTACAGCCTGCACATGGTAATTTTTTACATCTGTGTAGCCATCGCTGTAGTGGTATTCGGTGTGATGTTCTGGTCGATTTTCTGGCACAGAAAATCCCGTGGTGCGAAGGCCGCTCATTTTCATGAGAGCACCTTCATCGAAGTGCTTTGGACGGTGATTCCGGTAATCATCCTGGTTTCCATGGCCGTACCCGCCAGTTCCACTCTGATTGATATGTACGATAAGAATAATTCTGAGTTGGATATTCAGATTACCGGCTATCAGTGGAAATGGCGCTATCAGTATCTCAACCACGATATCGACTTCTTCAGTAATCTTTCCACGCCAAGAGAGCAGATCAACAACGCTGAGACTAAAGGGGAAAACTATCTGCTCGAGGTGGATCAGCCGCTGGTGATTCCCGCCGGTAAAAAAGTACGCTTCCTGCTGACCTCTAACGATGTGATTCACTCCTGGTGGGTGCCGGCGCTGGCAGTGAAGAAGGATACTGTGCCGGGATTCATCAATGAGGCCTGGACGCTGGTAGATGAGCCCGGTATCTATCGCGGCCAGTGCGCCGAACTGTGTGGTCGGGATCACGGCTTTATGCCGATAGTGGTGGACGTCCGTTCTCAGGCTGATTTTGATCTGTGGCTGGCCGAACAGGCGAGCCTGAAAGTCGCAGCCCAGCAGTCAGCCGAAAAAGTCTGGACGCAGGAAGAGCTGTTTGCCCGGGGTGAAGAGGTCTACCAGACCAGTTGTCTGGCATGTCACCAGGCTAATGGCCAGGGGATTCCCGGTGTGTTTCCCGGACTGGTTGGCACTGAGCTGATGCAGGGTGATCCGGCCGGGCATATTGATGCGGTAATCAATGGCCGTTCGGGTACCGCAATGCAGGCCTTTGGCGAGCAACTGAATGCTGTCGATCTGGCCGCAGTAATCACTTATGAACGTACCGCCTGGGGTAATCAGGGCGGCATGGTGACAGTACAGCAAATCCAGCAATTGCTGGGTGGGGAGTAAGCCATGGCGAGTGTAGATCAGACTATGTCCGACGGACACCATGGACCAGCCCGGGGTATTACCCGCTGGCTGTATACCACCAACCATAAAGATATCGGGACACTTTATCTGTTTTTCAGTCTGCTGATGTTCTTCATTGGTGGCTGTATGGCGCTGACCATTCGTGCCGAGCTGTTCCAGCCGGGCTTGCAGATGGTGATGCCGGAATTCTTTAACCAGATGACCACGATGCATGGTCTGATTATGGTGTTTGGTGCAGTAATGCCTGCCTTTGTAGGACTGGCCAACTGGATGATTCCTATTATGGTGGGAGCTCCGGATATGGCGCTGCCCAGGATGAATAACTGGAGTTTCTGGATTCTGCCGTTTGCCTTCACGATGATGCTGTCCACGCTGTTGATGGAAGGCGGTGGGCCGAACTTTGGCTGGACCTTCTACGCACCTCTATCTACAACCTATGCGCCACCCAGCGTTACCTTCTTTATTTTCGCAGTACACATGATGGGGATCAGTTCGATTATGGGGGCGATTAATGTGATCGCGACCATTCTTAATATGCGTGCCCCGGGCATGAAACTGATGCAGATGCCGTTGTTCGTCTGGACCTGGTTGATCACTGCGTTTCTATTGATTGCCGTGATGCCGGTTCTGGCCGGTGTTGTCACTATGATGCTGATGGATATCCATTTTGGCACCAGCTTCTTTGATGCCGCCGGTGGCGGTGATCCGGTGCTGTTCCAGCATGTGTTCTGGTTCTTTGGTCATCCGGAAGTGTATATCATGATTCTGCCGGCCTTCGGGGTGGTATCTGAGATTATTCCTACCTTTGCCCGCAAGCGGCTGTTCGGTTACGCCTCAATGGTTTACGCCACCGCGTCTATCGCTTTTCTCTCTTTTATTGTCTGGGCCCACCATATGTTTACGGTGGGTATGCCGCTGGCCGGTGAGCTGTTCTTTATGTTCACGACAATGCTGATCGCGGTACCGACCGGAGTGAAGGTGTTTAACTGGATCGCCACCATGTTCCGTGGCTCCATGACCTTTGAAACGCCCATGTTGTTTGCGCTGGCTTTTGTTGTGCTATTTACCATCGGTGGTTTTTCCGGGCTGATGTTGTCGATCGCACCGGCGGACTTCCAGTACCACGATACCTATTTTGTCGTGGCGCACTTCCACTATGTGTTGGTGCCGGGTTCAGTGTTCTCCATTATGGCCGCTGCATACTACTGGCTACCGAAGTGGACCGGTCATATGTACAACGAAAGCATGGGTAAGCTGCACTTCTGGCTGTCGTTCATCGGTGTGAATATCACTTTCTTCCCGATGCACTTCCTGGGGTTGGCAGGTATGCCGCGGCGGATACCGGATTACGCCTTGCAGTTTGCTGATTTCAATATGGTCGCTACAGTTGGCGCTTTTATCTTCGGTATTTCGCAGCTGTTGTTTGTCTATAACGTTGTCTGCTGTATCCGTTCAGGTAAACAAGCGACTGATGAAGTATGGGAAGGTAGCCGGGGGCTTGAGTGGCAACTCAGTTCGCCACCTCCTTATCACTCTTACAGCACGCCGCCGACGGCTGAACAGCTGAGCAAAGCGAGCCACTGAGGTGGGTTATGCAGCAGTCACCGTCAAATCATCGTCCACTTCTGCTCCGTCTGACTCTGCTGACGGTGTTGATGTTTGGTTTTGGCTTCTTGTTGGTGCCTTTATATGATGTTTTCTGCCAGATCACCGGTCTGAACGGTAAGGTACTGAATACCGGGCCGGTTACCGAAGTGGGAGTGGATACTGAGCGTCGTATCAGGGTGCAGTTTATCGCGGTTAATAATGAGGCGATGCCCTGGCAGTTTGCGCCTGTCGAACGGGAGCTGACGGTTTATCCCGGTGAGATGAAGCATACCGCTTACAAAGTTACTAATCCTTCGGTTCGATTTATGGTCGGCCAGGCTGTTCCGAGCGTGGCGCCTTCCGAAGCGGCGGAATACCTCCATAAAGTGAACTGCTTCTGTTTTGAAAATCAGCCCCTGCAGGCTGGCGAAACTAAAGATATGCCGCTGCTTTTCACTGTTGATGCTGCGCTGCCAGAGCATATTTCCACGATCACGCTTTCCTACACACTGTTTGATATCACCCCGCAAGCCCAACCTGCAGCGACCCGGTTGCCGAAAGATAGCAGGAGGATGTTATGAGTACCCAATCTCACAGTAGCTCTGAATCTCAGAGTTATTACGTTCCCAGCCAGAGTCGCTGGCCGCTACTGGCGTCAATCGCCTTGTTTCTGATCGCTTATGGTGCCGGTAGTCTGATGAATGCAATGTCTGCCAACAGCGGCGGAGGTATGGGGCTGACCCTGCTATTACTGGGAGCCCTCGTGATGGGGCTGGTGCTGACCGGTTGGTTCGGGCATGTCATCGATGAAAGTCAGGCAGGACTGTACTCTGATCAGATGGATCGTTCTTTTCGTTGGGGAATGAGCTGGTTCATTTTCTCTGAAGTGATGTTCTTTGCTGCTTTCTTCGGCACCCTGTTTTACGTGCGTACTCTTGCAGTGCCCTGGTTGGGCGGTGAAGGGGAAAAAGGTGTCTCTAATATGCTGTGGCAGAATTTTGAAGCCACCTGGCCGTTGATGCAAACGCCGGATATGGAGGCCTTCCCGGGGCCGGAAGGGCTGATTGATCCCTGGCATCTGCCGTTGCTGAATACGCTGTTGCTGGTCAGTTCGAGTATCACTGTCACCATCGCTCACAAAGCCCTGAAGCAGAATCGTCGTCCGGCAGTCACGCTCTGGCTAGCCATAACAGTATTGTTGGGGGCTGCGTTCCTGGTATTTCAGGTGATGGAATATGTCGAAGCCTATAACGAGCTAGGGCTAACGCTGCAGGCCGGTATTTATGGCGCCACCTTCTTTATTCTCACGGGTTTTCACGGCATGCATGTGACTCTGGGGGCATTTATGTTGCTGATTATTCTGCTCAGGGTGATACGGGGACACTTTTCACCGGAGAGTCATTTTGGTTTTGAAGCGGTGTGCTGGTACTGGCATTTTGTTGATGTGGTCTGGATTGGTTTGTTTCTGTTCGTTTATATCCTGTGAACGTTATCTGTCAGAGACAGGAAAGGGTGTGCGTAATTGCAATTCACCGGAATAGAAGCCCAGTAATAACAGCAGGATAAGCACCAGTGCTAACCCGATTCGGATTGTCAGTGACCAGACCGTACGGCTAGAGCGGCTCTGATCCTTAAGCAGAAAATAGAGGCCGCTGAACAGGCTGATGATGATTGCGATAAAAAGCAGGGCTATCAGAAATCTGAGCATGACAATTCGCCGCAGGGAAACATGCTTATGAGTAAAGGACAGTCAGGAGCAAGAGGCAAGTGGAAGGTGCTGTTGTTTGCTTCATTGTTTGTTCCGGTATTGATCATGTTGGGATTCTGGCAGTTGCACCGTGCTGATCTGAAAGAACAGCGACTCCAGGCCTGGGAGATCGCGAAAGAGCAGCCGTTTCTACCTGCTTCAGATTTTGAAGATGGAGTGAAAGTCCGGTTAGCAGGGCAGTTTGATCCACAGATGATTTTTCTGCTGGATAACAGGACCCGAGAGGGTCGCGTGGGGTATGAGCTATTGGGGGTGTTCCGCCCTGAAGGAGAGTTGAGCTCGGTGCTGGTCAATCTGGGTTGGGTTGCAGCCGATCCTGACAGGCGCCGTCTACCGGTGCTGGCAATGCCTGAAGGTATTGTTGAGGTAAGAGGGCGTCTGATTAATCCGCAGGCAGTAATTGTGCTGAGAAAAGATATATGGGAGTCAGGCTGGCCAAAACGCATTCAACAGATTGATCTGGCCAGAATGACAGACTATCAGGCGCCACTTTTCGACGGAGTGATGAGGGTGTCTGAGCCGATCATTGAGGATGTGATCCCAGGGTGGCCGGTGGTTACGATGACTCCTGAAAAGCATCTGGGGTATGCCGTGCAATGGTTCGGTCTGGCTCTGGTTCTGATTACAGGCACTGTGTGGTTTCTGAGGCGAGGCAGGCCGGGGAGGAAATAATGGTGACAGATACGGGTTCAAGAGGCGTGTTCTGGCTGATATGGGGAATAGCGTTGATTCCTTTGCTTATAGCGATGACGGCGTTTTTTTCCGGGTGGCGGCCTCCGGAGCAGGTGAATTATGGTCAGTTATATCCTGCCGGTACGACGCTGGAATCCATGCAGCTTGAACAGCAGTTGCCGACCGATGGGCGTTGGCAGTTGGTCCTGTTTCGTGCCGCAGAATGTGACGGACTATGTGATCAATGGCAGAAACGCCTGCCCAATCTGCATGCGGCACTGGGCAAAGAGCGGGAGCGACTGGTAGTACGTAGCCTGACGGCCGGTGATCAACGTATTGCAGTAGCTGATCCATTGGGCAATCTGGTGCTGTATTACGAGTTAAAACAATCTCCGCAGGCCATTCTTAAAGACCTGAAACGACTGATGAAACTGTCGAAGGTAGGTTGATATGACCCGATACTGGCCATCAGTAATCTGTAGAGTTGCAGTCGTGTTGGCACTGCTGGTGATTCTGGTCGGGGGCTGGACCCGGATTATGGATGCGGGACTAGGATGCCCGGACTGGCCAGGTTGTTTTGGCCAGTTTACCGTGCCGGATACTGAAGAGCAGATCAGCAGGGCTGAACAACGCTTTGCCGGTGTGCAGGTGGATGTGCAGAAAGGCAGTATTGAGATGTTGCATCGCTACATGGCCAGCGCACTGGGGTTCCTGATTCTGATTCTGGCGCTGTTCGGATGGCGAAGACGTCACCAGCATGACTATCCATGGCGAGTGTCGATTGGCTTGCTGGTGTTGGTGATCGCCCAGGGTATGTTTGGTATGTGGACCGTGACACTGAAGCTGCATCCGTTAGTGGTTACCGGGCATCTGCTGGGTGGTTTATTGACGCTGACACTGCTGACCCATCTGGCAATAAGGTTGTCCGGCTCGGCTCAGAAGCAAGGAGTGAATCTTGGGCTGGAGAAGATTCAGAATCGTCAGAAGAAGTTGATCAATCTCGCGCTGGTGGTGCTTTTTGTGCAGATGATTCTGGGAGGCTGGACCAGTGCTAATTATGCAGGATGGGCTTGCAATCACTGGCTTAAGTGTGCTGATCAATCGGTCGAGCTGGACTTTGCAGGAGGCTTCTCGCCGTCACTGAATACTGAACAGAACTATCTGGGAGGTGTACTGCCGCATCCAGCCAGGGCAGCGATACAGATGACTCATCGG
Source organism: uncultured Amphritea sp. (assembly GCA_963669425.2). Taxonomy (GTDB): domain Bacteria; phylum Pseudomonadota; class Gammaproteobacteria; order Pseudomonadales; family Balneatricaceae; genus Amphritea. The sequence goes on along the minus strand of CAXXNC010000001.1, from coordinate 588,101 downwards.
GTTGGTGCTTTGGTTGTGACAGGTGTTTTGCTGTTTATGGCAGTCGCTTTGTGGCCCAGATCTGAGTTAAGAGCGGCACTACTTATTTCTCTTTCATTGTTGGTGGCTCAGATATTACTGGGAGTTGCCAATGCTGTTGTGGGTGTACCGGTAGTTCTGGCAATTGCGCATCATGGTATAGCGGTTGCTCTGCTGTTGAGCCTGTTATGGCTCAAATACAGTGTCGGACATTTTCACGCTGAATCGGGGGGGGCTTATGCATAGTATTGAGAGTGGATTGACATCGGTACAGGAAACATGTGGGGCATATCTTGAATTGTGTAAGCCCCGGGTTGTTGCAGTGATGTTACTAACGGCTGTGGTCGGGATGTTTCTGGCGGCACCGGGGCTGCCGGATATTTATACTGTTATCTGGGCAACGCTTGGCATTGGCTTAATGGCTGGTGGGGCAGCAGCGGTCAACCATGTCATGGATCGCCAGATTGATGCCCGAATGGCCAGAACCCATCGGCGACCACTGCCTCAGGGCAAAGTCAGTGCGACTCAGGCGCTGATTTTCGCCGGTCTGGTATCTATGGCTGGAATGATGATACTCACCCTG
>CAXXNC010000001.1:0-582500 GCA_963669425.2 uncultured Amphritea sp. | reverse complement strand
CAGCTAGGAGGTTGGCTTAGAAGCAGCCACCCTTTAAAGAAAGCGTAATAGCTCACTAGTCGAGTCGGCCTGCGCGGAAGATATAACGGGGCTCAAACCATACACCGAAGCTGCGGACGCCATTTATGGCGTGGTAGAGGAGCGTTCTGTAAGCCGTTGAAGGGAAAGCTGTAAGGCATCCTGGAGGTATCAGAAGTGCGAATGCTGACATGAGTAACGATAAGGGGGGTGAAAAACCTCCCCGCCGGAAGACCAAGGGTTCCTATCCAATGCTAATCAGGGTAGGGTGAGTCGACCCCTAAGGCGAGGCTGAAGAGCGTAGTCGATGGGAAACAGGTTAATATTCCTGTACTTCTTGTTATTGCGATGGGGTGACGGAGTAGGCTAGGCCATCACGGCGTTGGTTGTCCGTGTTTAAGGCTGTAGGCTGAGATCTTAGGAAAATCCGGGATCTCATTAGGCTGAGAGCTGATGACGAGTCCTCTTTTGGACGAAGTGGTTGATGCCATGCTTCCAGGAAAAACCTCTAAGCTTCAGATAACAAGAAATCGTACCCCAAACCGACACAGGTGGTCAGGTAGAGAATACCAAGGCGCTTGAGAGAACTCGGGTGAAGGAACTAGGCAAAATGGTACCGTAACTTCGGGAGAAGGTACGCCGCTGACGGTGATCGGACTTGCTCCGTAAGCTGTTGGTGGTCGAAGATACTAGGTGGCTGCGACTGTTTATTAAAAACACAGCACTCTGCAAACACGAAAGTGGACGTATAGGGTGTGACGCCTGCCCGGTGCTTGAAGGTTAATTGATGGGGTTAGCTTCGGCGAAGCTCTTGATCGAAGCCCAAGTAAACGGCGGCCGTAACTATAACGGTCCTAAGGTAGCGAAATTCCTTGTCGGGTAAGTTCCGACCTGCACGAATGGCGTAACGATGGCCACACTGTCTCCACCCGAGACTCAGTGAAATTGAATTTGCGGTTAAGATGCCGTATATCCGCGGCTAGACGGAAAGACCCCGTGAACCTTTACTATAGCTTCGCAGTGGACTTTGATATTACTTGTGTAGGATAGCTGGGAGGCTTTGAAACTCTGACGCCAGTTAGAGTGGAGCCAATCTTGAAATACCAGCCTGGTAATATTGAGGTTCTAACTCAGGTCCCTTATCGGGATCGAGGACATTGTGTGGTGGGTAGTTTGACTGGGGCGGTCTCCTCCCAAAGAGTAACGGAGGAGTACGAAGGTGCGCTCAGCATGGTCGGAAATCATGCAACGAGTATAAAGGCATAAGCGCGCTTGACTGCGAGACAGACACGTCGAGCAGGTACGAAAGTAGGTCTTAGTGATCCGGTGGTTCTGAATGGAAGGGCCATCGCTCAACGGATAAAAGGTACTCCGGGGATAACAGGCTGATACCGCCCAAGAGTTCACATCGACGGCGGTGTTTGGCACCTCGATGTCGGCTCATCACATCCTGGGGCTGAAGCCGGTCCCAAGGGTATGGCTGTTCGCCATTTAAAGTGGTACGCGAGCTGGGTTTAGAACGTCGTGAGACAGTTCGGTCCCTATCTGCCGTGGACGTTTGAGATTTGAGAAGAGTTGCTCCTAGTACGAGAGGACCGGAGTGAACGAACCTCTGGTGTTCCGGTTGTCACGCCAGTGGCATTGCCGGGTAGCTATGTTCGGACAGGATAACCGCTGAAAGCATCTAAGCGGGAAGCCCCCTTCAAGATGAGATCTCACTGGGACCTTGAGTCCCCTGAAGAGCCGTTCAAGACCAGGACGTTGATAGGCTGGGTGTGTAAGCGTTGTGAGGCGTTGAGCTAACCAGTACTAATTGCTCGTGAGGCTTGACCATATAACGCCAAAAGCGTTTGAAGAAAGCTGATAGATACATGACTGAGTTGATTGAAGAAAACAATCAGCCAGACGAAGGATTAGAGTTTGTACAGACTCTCGTAAGACACAGGATTCAATTAGACGCAACGCGTCAAGAGCAACCAGTTTTGCTTGGCGACCATAGCGAGATGGAACCACCCGATCCCTTACCGAACTCGGAAGTGAAACGTCTTAGCGCCGATGGTAGTGTGGGGTATCCCCATGTGAGAGTAGGTCATCGCCAAGCACCTAATTAGAGAAAACCCCAGCACGCTGTGCTGGGGTTTTTTCGTTTCTGGGCGATGACAGTAGCTCGACCGGAAGGCAGACCTTCCTTGCTAGATCGCATTGCAAGCAATGCTTGCGAGTGGCTCGAAAAAGCGAAGAACGAGAACCGTTTTGATTATGATGTAGGAGGGGCTTCCGGCCGCGATGAAGCTCTCTTAGCCCGGGGGCGCGCCTCCCACAAAATCTTATCGAGACTTGTAGGGTGCGTTATAACGCACCATTTATTAGAAGTTATTGGGTTCATCGCGCTTTACCGGGAAAAGTGTCCTTAATCTTCAGGAAGAAGTAAGCCTTGTCCCGGTAGCCATAGGCCATCCGCTTCAGCACTTTGATCTTGTTGTTCATCCCTTCCAGAACACTGGTGTTTAAGCGGTAACGGGCACTGGATACGATTCCTTCAAGATAATTGCCTAAACGTCTGGCGAAGAGCTGCAGGGCGTAAATACCACTCTTTTCAGCCATAGCTAGCCAGCTTTCCCAACGGGCTCTCGCGGTTTTCTCATCAGGTGCATACCAGAGTTCTTTGAGCTGCGCTTTCAGAATGTAAACGGTCGTTAATGGCGCGTTTGCGGCAAGCAACTCATCCAGCTTGTTTACTTGGTCGGGTGCGAGGTTCTCGGGGTTACGCAATAACAACCAGCGGCTGCGTTTAACCATACGCCTTGCTGGCTTATCGTGACGTAGTTGATTGGCTTGATCGACCCGCACCCGGTCGATAACTTCGCGACCGTACTTGGCAACCACGTGAAAGAGATCGTAGACCACGCAAGCCTTTGGGCAATGCTGCTTAACCTCCAGGTCGAATGCTGTGTTCATATCCATCGCGACAGCCTCTATGTTCTGACAGGCCTCGCCCAACCAGTGAAAGAACGGTCGTATCGCTTCACGACTTCACCCCTCGCCGATCCATAGCACCTGCTGTGTATCGGCACAGATCACGACGGTCGCGTGGCGGTGCCCCTTGTGAAGCGCGAATTCATCCATGATTAACCGTCGCAGCTTACTCCGATCCGGTGGAACAATATCGCGGGCCAAACGCTGTTTATCGATATTCTTGACCGTATGCCAGTGCAAGCTCAGCAACTGTGCGACATGACGTATCGGCAGGATCTTGGTTAAAGCTTCAACCCAACAGCGCATGGCGTGGGTGAGACGAAATCGACCTGACAGCCAGTCGATGCGCTCCAGCGTTGGGCCGCAGTGAGTACATCGCAGGCGCCGAACGGGTACATCCAGCCAGACTTTGTAGTCGAAAAGATCTCGCTCACGAACCCGTCTTATCCGTCGGTCATGAATCTGAGTACAGGGTGCGTTACAACCACTGCAGCGAGGTGTGTAGTCAGGGTCAGGTCGCAGTAGGATTAACAGCGATTGGTCAGAGAAGGCTTCATAGCAATCAATCTCGAAGCCTTCCCAGAAAAGGTTAAGCAGGTTAGCATCCATGTTGGCGATGGTGTTGGTTAGCTGAGGTTTTGGTCGACAACAGCTTAACCGGAAGGCACCACCGTCTCCTTCCTAATTCCCCCTAACCCGCGAAGAACCAGTTATTGGTGCAATACGCTGGCGCTATTGCACCCTACATTATTGAATGATGTTCGCTACGAGCCACGAGCTAGCCTCCTTTTTCCGCATACTCCTGAATATTCAGCCAGAAGGTATGGCTGGTGTTGAACCCTTTGCTCAGTTTCAGAGCCAGTTCATAACCAAGTTTCTGTTCACCGGATATGATCTGTCTGAGTACTTCTTCTGAAAGATTGCATAGCTGTGCCGCATCTTTTATCGATAGGCCACTGGGCTTAAGGTACATTTCGTGGATAATGTCACCCACACTGGGGGGTTGATTCATGATCAGCATAGTCTGACCCTGTAAGTTCTTTTTTCTGATTCTAAAGCCCGGGAGCGGTACTGCAAATGTCTGAAACCCTTATCTACAGTCTGATTGTTCTGAATCTGGTTATTATTGCCGGGCTGGGGATGTATGTTTATCGCTTGCTTAAGGCAGAGAAGCTCAAGCGGGAGGAAGCGCAGGAAAAAGCTGATCGATTTGCTCAGGAGCTGGCTAATCGACGTCTGCATATAATTGAGAGTCTGCAGGTTATTGGCAAGGCGGTATTGAACGGAGAGATTCCTCTGACTGAGGCTTCGATCCGTTGCAAAGTATTGCTGGATAATCTTGATCCACAACTGGCTAACAATGAGACCTACAGCGTATTCAATGCGATGTACGAGGGCAGTAAGCATATTCCCCGTCTGGAAGCATGGAAGGCGCTTAAGGGCCCTGAGAAGTTGAAATATATGGATGAAATGGAAGCTCTTGAGGCGCGCTATACTGATGATATAAAAGTCGCTGCCAAAGCTCTGACCGAGGAAAACTTTAACCGTTACCACTGACGCCCATGGAATTTATCGCTGTATTTCTGGTTTGCCTGCTGGTCCTGATCATTCTTGTTGCCGGACTGGCATTTGGCCGTGCTCCCACCTACCGTCCCGAAAGTGCTTATGTTCTGCAGTTACTGAGGGGTATTGCGGACCGCTCTACGAATGAGCAGGCATGGGCACTTTTTATCAACACGCCGATCACTCATGATGCGGACCTGGAGGCATTTCGATGGCGCTGTTATCAGTTTGATGAAGGCGGTTTTGCTGAGTGTCCACGGCGTCCGGGAATCAATGGCTATATATACGACCTGGCCGGCAGAGAATACATTGCCGGGATAGCCGATGAACTGGAGCAGACCATTCGCGAGCGTCCGGTCACTAAGGATTTTTAGTGGCACTGTCAGTCAAGATACTGCTGCTTTTCTATCAACCGCTTTAACCGCCACAGTAACTGCCATACAACCCGTTTCGCGCCATTTTTAACGGCTTCATTGAGTTCGATACTGCTTAATTCCAGCTCAGGAAGTTCCAGCAGTCCCGCCAGTCCTGTCAGTTGGTGACTGTGATCCCTCAGTGCTGCAGTGTTATCTTCTTTAAAGCCTTTTTCCAAGGCCGCCAGCTGTTCCGTCAACTCCTGATGCAGATTCTCCTTGCTCATCTGATAACGGCTGAGATTGGTAACCTGTGATGGCTCGTCGGGTATGTCGGTGCTGAAATCAGCTATCGGTTCCCGTGCCTGACGACAAAGCAGTTGCAGCAGATTGAGCAAGCGCTTGTCATTGATTGGTTTGTATTCAATCCGGGTTACGCCAGCCTGACGCAGTGCCATCTCTTCGCTGGAAATGACATTGGCTGTGAGTGCAATGACAGGCAGATTTCTATGCATCTTGCGTATCTCGGCTGACGCTGAGATACCGTCAAGAACGGGCATATGCACGTCCATAATGACAGCATCAGGTTGCTGGCTTTTCACTTGCTCGATTGCCTGTCTACCGTTGCGGGCTTCATAAACGGTCGCTCCTGCTGACTCGAGAATCTTGCGCAGTAACAGGCGGTTAAAGTCGTTATCTTCAGCAATGACGACCCGGGTATCAGCGGGTAATGGAGTGGTATTCTGTTTCTGCGGCTGTGGCAGGTTTTCTACCGAACGATTGCTCAGCCAACTTTGCAGCAGAGTTCTGCGTACCGGTTTGGTACCCAGCGACAGGTGAGGATGCTGTTTAAGCTGATTAATCTCTGCAGTATGGTGTCCGGCGGCGGGTGTCAGCAGCAATATATGCCCCTGGAATGAATCAAACAGTGATTGCATCCGGAGCTTTTGCTGTGAAGCGATGTGCGCGTTGGCACTGAGCGCGAAGATCAGATAAGTATTATGGCTCTGTACCGAAGACAGTGTGCTGGCAAGACTTTGCAGTGTCGCACAGCTATGCAGTCTGTTTACCATTGGAACCGTCATCTGAATCAGTGCATCCAGGCTTTCCGGATGACGCTCAAAAATGATCAGCTCAGCAGAATCGTTAACCGTATCCTGCGTGATTTCCTGCTCTGAGGGTTTGCAGATAAAGCTACACTGGATCTCTGTTCCGACTCCGGGTTCACTCTGCAGGCTGACATCGCCACGCATTAACTGAATCAGCTTCTGAACGATCACCAGGCCAAGGCCGCTACCGCCGAATCGACGGGTAATGGATGAGTCCGCCTGAGAAAATGCGTTGAACAGATGATGCTGTTGCGCTTCGCTGATGCCTATACCACTGTCTTTTACTGACAGATTGAACTGGACGTTATGTTTATCCTGGCGACGCACTGCCAGGTGGATAATGATATCGCCCTGATCGGTAAACTTAATCGCATTGCTGATCAGATTGGTGATTACCTGACGCAGGCGTGTCGGGTCTCCCAGGACGTCGCTGCCAGCTTCTTCTGTGCAGATGCAGGCGATCTCAAGACCTTTAGCTGCGGCGCTCTGTGATTGCATCTCGATGGCTTCATGGAGTATTTCCTCGGGATTAAACTGGATTCTTTCCAGTTTAATTGCATCAGACTGAAGCTTGGCAAAGTCGAGAATGTCATCAATGATGGACAGCAGCATGGTCGAGGTCTGATTGATAATCCGGCAGTGTTCCTGCTGCTCGAATGTCAGATCTGTCTGTTTCAGCATATTGGTAAAACCGAGCACCGATGTCAGTGGGGTGCGCAGCTCGTGGCTCATGCGGGCAAGAAACTCATCTTTGGCCATATTGGCCTGATCCGCCCGTTGGCGGGCTTTTTGTAGGGCACTGTTCTGAGTTTCCAGATGCCCCAGCGTCTGGCGTAGTCTCTGGGTGGCTTTTTCGACCTGATTTTCCAGTATCTGATTGGATTGCTGGACCCTTTCACCCAACAGATTGACGCCGCGCTCCAGGGAACCAATCTCTGCTTTCGAGTCGACTTCTACCCGTGCTGCCAGGTTGCCTTCTTCCAGCTCCTTAACGACGCCAGTCAGGGCTATGATGGGGCGAGTCAGTGTTTCAGCGAATCGGGCTGCAACTATAAAGGTGATCAGTAGACCGCCTAATAAGAGCAGTAGACTGTTACTGATAATCTGGTTTTCCCGGCTGTGCATAGGCTGAGTTGACAGGGCAACAACAACCCAGCCAAGAAGATCACTGTTATCAGCCTCACCGGCTTGTTCCGGGGAGTCCAGAATAACCACACCGCGTGACACTACCGGTGTTGAGAACAGCCAGAACTCCCCCGTTTTCTGGTGGCGTGGATACTGGCTTAGCTCGATCTGTGCATCAAAGCTGTCCGAGCGGAACAACAGTTGCTTGCGGGCATCATAGAACAGTACATCGGCGACATCTGCTTCCTGAATCGGTCCCTGGCTCAAGGCATTGAGCTGGTGTGTCAGACCTGAAATCAGGCCGAATTCAGACGCTTCTGCTAATAGCCGGGATACGGTTTCGCCGCGCTCAATCAGTGCGGCCTGATTATCGGATATGCGGGTAGAAACAAAGTAGCCTGCCAGTATCAGTGTCATTAATACCAGGGGTACCAGGGTTATCAGTAAAACCTGCTGGCGGATACCGTACAGTGTGTCGTTATGTCGTTTCATCATTTCTCCGCCTCCTGAATCTGTTGCTGGAGGCGTTCCGGTGTCGGTATAGATAAATTCAGCTTGCGAGCCGTTCTCGGATTGGTAATCACTGAGAAGTATGAGCTGTAGCCGGTTGTGACTGGCTGATCGTTGAGTAAATTCCGTAGCTGGTCAGCGGTTTGGCGACCAGCGTCGGTCGGACTGGTGATACAGGCAGCTACAGCCCCGGCTTTTACATAATTCTGCGAGAAGGCGATCAGCGGTACCTGATTCTGATAAGAGAGATACAGCAGCCATTTTGCGGTGATCGGGTTGAAAGTGGTCCGGTCCGGCAGCACCAGAAACAGCTCGGTACTGTTAATGATCGGTTGAATACGCTGGATCGGACTGTCATCGTCTTTCAGGCGGGCATACTTGATGGCCAGATTCTGTCTGGGAGCCAGCTCCATCAGTTGATCCAGATAGGGCTGGGAGTCTTCACCGATGATAAAGCCCAGTGTTTTCAGTTCCGGTTGAATCAGTTTTGCCAGTAGTAACTGTCGTTGCAGGGTCTGATCCAGATAGGTTGCACTGACAGTCAGTTGATTGGTATCGATCAGCAGTTTGTAATCTTTACTCAGTCGCTTAAAGTTCTGGCTGGGTATGAAGGTACTGAGAATCTGCGTACCTGGCTTTGCGGCTTTTATCGCCAGCTCCGTTGCACCGCTGCCGATGGCGATGATGCGTTCGAAACCTGCCAGCCGTGTCTGGGGCAGGGATTTCAGTTCAGTGATCTGTTTACGGGTAAACTCAACACTCTGATGCTGACGCTCAATGGTATCTGCAATCTGACTGTAGTTGGCGTTATTGTTACTGAGGATGAGCAGTATCTGTTCCTGCGCCGACGCGACAGCAGGCCACAGGAGACTGAAAAGAATCAGTACTCCTGAGTTGATCAACCGTTTTGCATCCTGCAGTAACTGTTGCATATCAGTACAGAGTCATTAGCGGATCAGAAGGTTATCTGAGCCTGCAGATAGGTTCTGCGTTCGAAAATATTGGCAGCATAGAATTCAGAGTATGGTGTATTGAAAAGGTTCTGGACAGTGAAAGAGAGCCGGAAGTCACTGTCATGGGTAATACGCCATTGCCTGGCAATTTTAATATCCGTGCGGTGGTAGGGATCGTTAGGTGGGTTACTGCTGCTCACCGCTTCCTGCCAGCGTACAGAGCTCAGATAAAAGTGACTGGCACTGATCTGAATCTGTTCAGGAAGAGTCACACTGGCCAGCGCTGAAAAGGTATGCATTGGGTTACGGCTTTCCAGCCTTTCAATCACATCGGTCGCACTATTTTTGTGGTTGCCGTTATTACGGAAACCGTTGCTATCTATATAGGCATAATTTAACAGCAGCAGAGGCTGAAAGACTTCGCCTGACTGGTAGCGATACTGCAGTTCAAAGCCGCGATTATCCCATTCAGCCCGGTTCATATAGGTACGGTAGAGGGTATCGCCGGTGGTGGTCGGTATTGTTAACTGACGATAGGTGGTGGTGATGCCGTCTGTGATTTTTTCATAGAAAACCCGTACATCGATGCTGCTGTGATATTCCGGCCACTGGGCCAGATAGCCAATGTCAAACGAGTCGAGTTGTTCCGGTTTCAGGTCATCATTGGCCAGAAACTCATAAGAGTAGATCTGACCAAGAGCGCCTTGAAGTGTAGTGGGAATATACACAACGCTTTCATAGTTGGCTTCCAGCAGTGATGGCATTCTGTAGGCTCTGCTGACAGAACTGCGCAGACTGGTCAGAGGGCTGATCTGATAGTTTGCTGCCAGTCGGGGTGAAATCCGCGTGCTGCCTGTACTGGAGTGCTCCACAGTTGCGCCGTTATTGAACAGCCAGTTTTCAACACCGGAATATTCCCAGTTAGTGTACAGGCGAGTGTTTTCCTCTTTGACCCATTCAGAAGTATCAAGAAGTTGTCGGTTAATAGCCTGTCCCAACCGGTACTCAAGGCCTGTGATCAGTTGATGATCCGGAGATGGGGTAAATGTCAGTGAAGCGCCCAGATCGTGCTGTTCGATACGACCGATTTCAGCCGTTGTGCGGTAGGGATCATTTGAGTCCAGAAAGTCCTGTGCCAGGGCAACAGGGTCGTTGCCGTAGGCCGCCCGAATCAGTGCTGAAGACGCGAATATGCTGTCGGTAATGCCACTGCGTACGACTGCAACAGTCAGGTTTTCTGCATCAAGATCATGAGCGCTATGGGCATAACTGAGGTTCAGTTCACTGCTGTCGTTCAGTAGGTGTTGCCAGTTGATATGCTGATACTGAGTTTCGAATTCCCGGCGAATCGGCTCAGGATCTTTATCGATATCACCCACAGAGGAATAGCCATTGCTCAGGCCGAAGCCGAAGGTCAGAGTATCTGAAAGGGTTGGTGAATATGTGCCATTGAAACTCAGATATCTCTTCAGATACGGGTCACGTTCATCATTGTCGAATGTCGCACCATCGTTACCTGTGACGCCGCTCGAAATCTGATACTGAAGTCCGCCATTGTTACTGCTGTGGTGGACTCTGGTGGTTTCGCTGCCAAAGCTGCCACTACGATAACTGAGACTGGTTTCAGGTGTGCTTAGGGCGGACTGGGTAATGATATTGATTGAGCCCAGCAGTGCGTTTGATCCCTGGGTCACGGTATTGGTCCCTCTGACCACTTCAATACGCTCGATATCTTCAATCTCAATGGGCAGCGTTTCCCAGACTACAGTGGAAAACAGGGGGACATATATCGACTGGCCGTTGAGCATTACTTCCATGCGTGGAGGAAACTTATCACTCATACCATGGTAGGCCACCGCCGAGGTATTGGTCGCGGTATGGTAAGACTGCATACCGGGGACTAAGCGCAGCAGTTCTGTCAGGTTCGTAGCACTGGATGCCCGGATAATGTTTTTGTCCAGAATAGTCACCGACGCAGGAGCCTCCTGCAGTGTCTGAGGCAGTCGGGTTGCGGAGAATGTAACCGGAATATCACTGAGAAAATCGTCTTCAGTGAACTCTGCATAGAGAGCACTCGTGAAAAACAGAGAGATGGTAGCAGCTATCAGGGGCAGTATACGGTACAGAAACACGGAAACGACCTTCATCCAATCAAATCGAAAATTTTGAAGAAGCAATACCCGAGTGCTCCGTTTCCTCGGGTGGGTGCTGACTGCTCTGATAACCCGGAATCCCGAAGCTAACAGAACCGTGTGAACTACAGGCGTCTTGATACTGCTGAAGACCTACAGGAGCAAGCATCCGGTGCGTGGAATCTCCTGTACCTGAGGCCAATATACCGCAGAATGTAATAAGGGTCGATGAACAGTGATGACAATTGGTTCAGGAGCTTATAACAGCGGTTTTCATGGTCACAGAGCGGGTTTTAGAAAGAGTCTTAGAAGGTATCAGAACTGCCATTCCATCTGCATATAGTAGCGACGTCCGAAGTGGTTTCGGGTATAGAACTCCGACGGTACGGAATTGTCCAGATTCTGGGCTGTGAATGCCAGATTCAGAGTCTGATCCTGAGGCAGATTAAAGAGCCGGGACAGCTTCAGATCGGTCCGGTGGTAGGCATCATTCGGTTCGTTACCACTGCCTTCGAGCCAGCGTACCTGGGTGAGGTAATAATAGGTTGCACTGAGCCGCCACTGTTGTGGCAATGTGATACCTGCCAGTGCCGTCACCGTGTGGGCCGGATTGCGATCTGCCAGATCATCAATGACGTCCGGATTACTGATACCTGCCTGTTTGCCATAATTTCGCTCCCCCCGGGTTTCTATATAGCCATAGCTGAGAACGAACAGCGGGTTAAGGGCGTGATCTGACTGATATCGATACTGCATATCCACGCCATAGTTATACCAACTGGCCCGGTTGGCTTCGGTGCGGTAACGGGTGTCAGTCCCTCCAGGCTGGGTAATCGGTGTATCAAGGGGCAGGAAGGTAGTGCTGATGCCGTCGCGGATACGCTCATGAAACAGCCGGATATCCAGATCGCTGTGGAAAGCAGGCCAGCGTTGCAGAAAGCCGATATCGAAGGAGTCGATCTGCTCTGGTCTCAGATCCTCATTGCCCAGAGTATTGATCTCGTAGATCTCCTGATACAGGGGGACCAGAGCGGCCGGATTATAGACAATATTCTGCAGGTGGCGCTCCAGCAATGACGGCATACGATAAGCACGGGCTATCGATGCACGCAGGGTGGTGTTTTCCGACCACTGATAATTAGCCGCCAGACGGGGAGAAACCCGCGTAGCACCGTGACCAGCATTCTCGATCATTACGCCATTATTGAATTGCCATTGTGGCAGGCCCTTATATTCCCAGTGGCCAAACAGTCGGTATCGTTCTTCGTTGATCCAGTCATGACTGTCCAGTAGCTCCCGACTGTGGGCCCGATCTGACTTGTAGCCCGCTCCGGCAACCAGGTTACTGGTCTCTGAAAAGTGATGGGTAAAGGACAGTTCTATATCATGAACCTGCGTGTCACCGACTTCTCCGGTAAACCGGTATGGATCATTAGCGTCCAGAAATTGCTGCGCAAAGATTACAGGGTCGAGTGACAGGGCTGCGGCGAGTGGATCTGTATTCAGGTTCTGACGAACATAATCGGTATCCAGATTATCCGCATCCAGTCGCAGATAGCTGTGGCTGTAGCTGAGGTCCATCTCTGTCTGGTCAGACAGTATCCGGTGCCAGCGCAGATACTGATAGTGAGATTCCTGCTCCCGTTTTCCCAGTTCTATTTCATTATCAATGTCGCCGACCGTTGTAAAACCCCGCGTGTAGCCCAGATCCAGGGTGTAGGTGTTACGCAGATCCGGGGACAAACTGGTGCTGAAATTGATATAGCGATTCGAGTAGGGGTCCTGGTCTCCGTTGTACAGGGTATTGCCATCATTACTGAGCAGGCCTGCTGTCAGTGTATAGTGTCCCTGCTGATGCAAGCCGCCATGTCGGGCCTGTATATTCCGGGTATCGAACTGCCCTGCAGTCACTTGCAGAGCGTTGTTGAAATCATCTGTCAGAGGGATGCGGGTGATGATGTTTATGGCCCCCAGAAAGGCATTTGAACCCTGGGTAACGGTATTGGTCCCCCTGACCACTTCGATTCTCTCAACATCCTGCAGGGTTATTGGCAGAGCATCCCAGAGCACCGTTGAAAAGAGTGGGATATAGACTGAGCGTCCATCGATCATCACCTCCATGCGGGGAGGGAACTTGTCACTGGTGCCATGGTAGGCCGCGGCAGCGGTATTCGTCGCGGTGAAATAGGCTTGCATGCCCGGCACCAGACGCAGAACTTCAGACAGACTGACAGCACTGGAGGCCTCAATCATACGGCGATCAATCACCGTGATTGACGCGGGGGCCTGCTGGATCTGTTGCGGTAGCCGGGTGGCGGTAGAGGTCAGTGGAATCTCACTGAGAAAATCCGCTTCTGTCAGTTCACTGGCAAGGGTGCTGGCTGTACTGAACAGTGCCAGTGTAAAACACAGTGTTCCGAACCACGGGATACGTTGGCGAACCATAAGACAGAGATCCACTAAACCAGGTTTGCAGATCCATTAGCCTACCCGAACGAAATGAGTACCTGATCCATAGGTTCCCTGGTCAGGCGGTGCTAAATATAGCGGATTCATAGCGGGTGGTCGAATAGCAGATGGTCGCATTCAGCGTTTAACTGCTTTCAGAATAACGAACTTCTTGTTACTGGCTACGGTCTGGCAGTTGCCGAACAGTCGCTTCAGTTTTACATGGTATCCCAGATGGCGATTACCAATGACCCAGAGTTCGCCGCTCTGCTTTAAAACCGTGTGTGATTCTTTAAACATCTGCCAGGCGATGAAATCGCCTACTGTACTCTGTTGGTGGAAGGGCGGATTGTTGAGAATCAGATCACAACTGGCCGGACCGAATCCCTGCAGGCAGTCAGTGACTCTGAAATCAGCGGTTCTATTCTGTTGTGCCCTTTCAAAATTTTCTCTGGCAGAGGCAACAGCCATAAAGGATTCATCAACAAAGTGAATCGTTGCATCAGGATTCTTTTCAGCGGCCAGCAGTCCGACAATGCCATTACCGCAGCCGAGATCGACGATGTCCTGATAGCGATTATCATCCGGCAGATTCTGGATAAAAAACCGGGTACCGATATCCAGCTTTTCCCGGGAGAACACATTGGCGTGATTGGTAATCTGATATTGCGTGCCCTCTAACTGATAGGTCTTTGGGTAGCTGTTGGCTGGTGGTTGCAGTTGCAGATCGGGTTCTGAAAAGATCAGGCGGGCCTTTTTACGCGCCAGAGACGTATGAGTTGGTCCGATCAGCGTTTCAAACAGCTTCAGAGTGGAAGTATGGATGCCTTTCACCATCCCCCCGGCAATGACCCGACTCTGTTCATTCAGATAGGGGCGCAGCCGGTGTAGCTGATCTTCCAGCTGTGCCAGACTCTTGGTGATTTTAATGATCACCAGATCAAACTTAGTGCCTGGTGTCGCCAGCGGCTGCAGTGAATTCAGCAGTGTTACCTGATCCGCAGAGATCTGGTTCAGAGCCAGATTGGCAGAGGTTCCCTGCCGGGCAATAAAGGAGTCACTTACTGACAGAGGGGACAGATCAGCCAGAGCACAGCTGAGCGCGCCGAAGCTGTCATTCATAATCAATACCTGCCCCGTAACCGCAGGTTGCTGTTCTGCAACCGTTTGTAACAGGTACTCATCGGCGGCGTCCCAGGCTCGCAGAGTCTCTTTCTGCCTGACCGGATAGCGTTGAAGATTGAATGACCCCTGGGGAGAAGACAGTGTTTCCATAATGCATTACTGGCTGTTTGATCGGTAGGGGCGGGATTATAGCTTAAAGTTAGTGGAATCGGTCGGGCTGATTAAAACAATGGTGATGTTCAAAATGGGTAATAAATATACACAGGGTGGTGAGGAACTTGACCGTCGACAGGTTTCCCGTCTCCGTCTTTCAACTACACTCTGACTTTCCTGCCTCACTGTGTCTGTGCCCGGCGGGTAGTGGTTGCTTTGATTAAGGAGATTGGGATGTATAGTTCGTTAGCAACGATGATCGATAATATTCTGCGGCTGATTGGCTGCAAGACGATCAATCGCCAGTTTATGTTGTCCTATGCGCTGATATTTATTCTTGCGGCGGTATCAGCCATTGCTTTGTATATGAGCATGGCGATCAATCCGCAGACCATCAATGAAGCCGGACGTCAGCGTATGCTCAGTCAGCGGATGGCGAAAGAGGCGATGCTGGTGGCCGCAGGTATCGAGCAGAAGGCTGCGCTGGAAAAGACTATCGCTCTGTTTGAAAAATCCCATGCGAGAATTGTAAATGGTGATAGCCAGTCCGGGATGAACGCCCTGACCAATCAGGCGATCCTTAAGCAGATGAGCCATGTTGAGGGGCTCTGGAAAGAGTACAAGACTCTGATCCTGCAACATGTTGATAATGGCTCGGATGCCACTCTGAAACAGATTCAGCAGCAATCTCCGGTGATTCTGAAGCAGATGAACAAAGCGGTCGTGATGATGACCGCAGAAGCGAGCAGCACGACCCGGACTCAGCTGATGCTGGCATTCGGTTGTATTGTACTGATCCTGTTCCTGGTAGTCCTGGGGCGTATTTTCGGTCTGCGAATGCTGATGGATAACGTTGAACGCCTGCGTACCCGGATGCGGGAAGTGGGCAAAGGTGATTTTTCGCACCGCTTTACTGTTAGTCATGACGATAATGAGATTGGTCAGCTGTTCGGTTCTTATAATCAGATGCTGGAGCACGTCAGTGAGCTGCTGCGTCACGTACAGGCGGTAGCCAGCACTGCGGATCAGCATATTGTGAATGTGGTGAAAGCCACTACCTCCGCAGAAGCCGGAGTGTCGCGTCAGTATAACGATATCGAGCTGGTGGCAACGGCGATGAATCAGATGACCACCACGGTTCATGAGGTATCCGGTAACACTTCTGAAGCGGAACAGGCGGCAGTCAGTACCGGTGATCAGGCCCGTGAAGGGGGCAAGATTGTTGGTCGCTCACGCAAACAGGCGATTCAGATGCACGAGACTCTGGATCAGACTGCGCAACAGATCGAATCATTGAAGCAGCAATCTTTTGAAGTCGGTCAGGTGACTTCGGTGATTAACGACATTGCTGAGCAGACTAACCTGCTGGCGCTGAACGCTGCGATTGAGGCGGCTCGTGCGGGTGATCAGGGCCGTGGTTTTGCCGTGGTTGCTGATGAGGTGCGGAATCTGGCGCAGAGAACCCAGCAGTCTACTCAGCAGATTCAGGAGATTGTTCAGCAGCTTCAGGATCGTGCCGGACAGGCCGTGGAATCGATGGAAGTGAATAACAAATTGGCGCAGGACAGCATCGAGCTGGCGGAGTCCGCTGCTTCGGCGCTGGATGACATCATTCATTCTGTTGAAACGATCTCCTCAATGAATGTGATGATTGCGGCTGCGACTAATCAGCAGAGTACCGTGGCGGTGGACATCGATAAGCGGATTGTGAATATCTCTGATGTAGCTGGTACGACTCAGCAGGATGCCCAGCAAGTGGTGCATGCTATTAACGAAGTACGCAGCGAGGTGCAGAAACTGAATGAACTGGCTGGCCGGTTCCGTCTGGTATCTGCCTGAACCTGTGAACCCCGGAGCTGATTCAGCTCCGGGCTGCGAGATAAGCGCCGGCGCCGATCATAATGCCGCCGGCGGTTTGATTCAGTCGTTTAACCGACTTTTCTGACTGCAACCGGGCACTGGCCCAGTGCGCAGCATAGGCAATCAGCATCAGGCCGGCCATCAGTGCAATCAGGGTCAGCGCCGATGCCAGCGCTATATCGCCAGAACTCAGTACTGTCAGATCCATAAAGGTGGGGAGGAAGGCGATATAAAACAGAATCACCTTGGGGTTAGACGCTGAAATCAGGAATCCCTGAGCAAATTCCAGTGACGCCCGTGAACCTTTGCCTGCCTGAGTAGCCGCCATGTTCAGATCCGGCTTGGTGGTAAAGAGCTTCACTCCCAGATAGATCAGGTAAGCAGCACCGGCCCAGCGAATGGCTGTGAACAATCCACCCCAGTGTTCGGCAATGGCCGCCAGACCCAGGCAGGCCAGGATCAGATAAACAATATCACTGACCACCATCCCCAGCGCCAGCAAAAAACAGCGTCGTGCGCCTTCAACCATCGCTTTGGCAAGAATCGCGAAGACTCCCGGACCGGGTGTGATACCGAAGATAAAAATAGCAATAAAGAAGCTGATCGCGCTTTCCAGAGACATCGTACAGGCCCATGAGTTTCAGGTGGTCTGAAACGGGCATTCTAGCACGGCTTCAGAGTAGAGCTATCTCATCGTAACAGACACAGTTCTTGCCCGCAGCTTTGGCTCTGTATAGCGCCTGGTCTGCGCGGTTCAACAGACTGTCGGCGGTTTCGGCTTCACCGAATTCAGCCACTCCGAAACTACAGGTAGTGCCCGGCAGGCTGTTCTCCTGTGAGTGGCTCTCTGCGACCGCTTTGCGTATCTTTTCTGTACTGATCAGCGCGCTCTTAAGCTGAGATTCCGGCAGAATGATGATGAACTCTTCGCCACCCCAACGACCATAGGTATCCGTCGATCGACAATTATCCTGCAGCACTCCGGCGATCGCTTTCAGCACCAGATCACCGGTACTGTGGCCGTACTGATCGTTTATCTGCTTAAAGTCATCAATGTCGAAGAAGATCAGTGATAAGGGCCGCTGATAGCGCGATGCAATGGCGACACTTTCTTCCAGTATCTGGTGCAGCAGACGGCGATTATAGAGGCCGGTTAGCTGATCGTGGCGTGCCATTTCTCGCAGTTGACGGTTATGAAGCTGGATAACCCGGTAGCGATAGGTGAGAAACAGTACCAGCAGGCTGCTTCCCAGCAGTACCTGCCAGAGGATGCTGTAATCGGTCTGATGCTCAAAGGTGACTTTGACCCATTTGCTGCGGATCTGTCGATGATCTTCTTCTGACAGACTGCTGATCGCTTTATTGAGTATGCTCAGTAGCGGCGTATCCGCGAGTTTCGGATTAACGGCGATGCTGATATCCCAGTTGTCGTGAACCTGATCGATAACTTTGATACCGGACAACTTATAGCGCTGGACAACATTACTGATACTGTCGGCAGCATCCAGCATGGCGACAACTTCGCCTTTTTGCAGCATGTTCAGGCCTATCTCGACAGATACAACCTCTACCAGCTGACTGTCGGGGTAGCGTGACTTTATGATCTCTACGAACGCTGAGTTTTGCAGCACCGCGACGGGTTGTCTGAGGATCTCCCTGAGCGTTGGGTGATCGCTAAGATCCTGTCTGACCGCCAGTACCGCCGGCATAGACAGATAGGGGCGGCTGAAACGCAGATATTCAGCCCGCTGAGGTGTTTGCATCGCTCCGGCGATCAGATCGCACTCGGCGATTTTCATCGCCGCTTCCGGTTGTAACCAGACCGGTGTGGTCAGGGTTTCAAAGTTAAGCCCGGTTCGTTTGGCAATCAGACTCATGTAATCCGGAATGATGCCTTCATACTGATTGAAATTGAGGCGGCTGAAGGGTTCCCAGAGCGGATCGCCACACATCTTCAGTGATCTCTGTTTGCGCAGGAATAGCTGTTCTTCCCGGGTCAGGGGCAGCATCGATAGGTTGGGAGGACGGTAAACGAAGTTTTCCAGTTTATGATCGGCATCGACCAGATTAAACAGCAGATAGATCTGCGACATCACCTGCAGTTTTTCTGTATCCAGTGTGCCGAAGTTACCGTTTTCATCAAATGCCAGTGTCGCCAGTTTCCGGCCTTCGAACAATAGTGCATCACGGCTGCGTTGCTGGCTGTTATAGTGCTGGAGAATCACTTCTACAGTTTCTTCGATATTGCTGAAGGCATACAGCCAGCCTTCAATGGTGGCCTGGCGGAAAGCTTCAACCAGTTCCGGATTCTGCTGGATAAATTGCTCCGAAGTGATCAGCAGATCGGAGTACATACTGAAACCAAAATCCTTAGGGTGGATGATGTGGTGTTGAACCCCTTTCTGATCCAGTTGAAAAGGTTCGTTGGACAGGTAGGAAGCCATCGCGTCCGTTTCACCACTGATCAGAGAGTTCACATCAAAGCTATGGCCTTGTCGGATAAAGTCGGCTTTCTGGACGCCGGCCCGGTGCATCATCGCCAGCAGTTCCACCTGATTCTCAGCATCAGGGGTCATCATGATGCGCTTTCCATACAGTTGCTCGGGTGTACTGATGCCGGATTCTGCAGTGGTCAGAAGCATCAGCGGGGAGCTCTGGTAGGCACTTAACAGGGCAATGATGCCTGCGCCTTTGATTTTCTGGGCAAGTACGGTTGAGCGGCCGATGGCGAAATTGCTGCGGCCGCTGATGACCTCTTCTACCGGATCGATAGCATTTTCGTATTCATGGATTGTCAGATCGATACCGGCGTCGCGGTAGAAACCTTTCTCCCTGGCCATATAGTAGCCGGCAAACTGAAACTGATGTTTCCAGATCAATTGCAGGCTGACAGGAGTCAGTTGCTCACCCCGGGCAATCAGAGGTGTCAGTAGCAGGAACAGAAAAAATCTGCACAGGTATCCGTAGGGCATCGTCAATTACCAGCATCATCAAACAGGTGGAGAATTGCTACGAGCAGACGATTACTTCCCTGACGCCAGAGATACCTTCGCTGGTAATACTGCATATGGCTGACTGAATCGGGGGGAGGATTCTCCAGAACCACCACGCAACAGAATCATAGCCGGTAATCACTCTTAATGTGTGCGGGAATTGGTTATTTTTTAAAACGTTCGTTTTGAATTCTGGTGCTTAAATGTCTCTTAGCCACGCTATATAAGGCTTTGAAAGTCATCGGATAAATTTTAAATGACCTCCCATTATGATGATGTTTTATAAGAATAATCGCCGGATGGAGCTAAGCTGAATTAACTGAATAATGTTTTAAAAGCCTCTGTTAAAGCAATCTGGCAAAGACCTGGGGCTGACTGGACACCGGTGTTTATGAAGCGCGTATTGCTGATTCTGGCTATCTGCTCGCTAGTGAGCTGCGAAGGAACAAAAGAACCTGTCCGGTTAGGGGTGGTGTTGCCTCTGACCGCAGACTTTCGCATCTATGGCGAACAGGGAGTGCTGGGTGCTCAGCTTGCGGTGGCAGAGATCAATGCTGCGGGCGGCGTGTTAGGCCGGCCACTGGAATTGCTGATTCGCGATAACAGAACCAGCCCGGCAGAATCGGTCAGGCTGGCCCGGGAGTTGATTCAGATTGACGATGTATTTGCACTGTTGGGGCCGGTCAGTAGCAATGCCAGAAATGCGATGCAGGACATTTCTGAAAGCTACCGGGTGCCGATGTTCTATGGTCTTGAGTATGAAGGAGGGCGTTACTCACGCTATATGTTTACCTACAGCGCTATTCCGGAACAGTCTATTGCACCGCTGGTGCCCTATCTGGCCGACCATTTTGGCGACCAGTTTTATATCTATGGATACGACTATGTCTGGCCCCATCGGGTAACCGAAGCCATTCGTAGCAGTGTTGCAGAACAGGGTGGCCGGGTGAAGGGGATCGAGTTCACACCGTTTGGTGTGCAGAATTATGCCGCAGTCTTCCAGCGTATAGAGCGTTCAGAAGCCGATAATCTGATTCTGATCCTGCCTGGTCAGGATGGCTTCCGGTTCCTGAGTCAGTTTGCGGTATATCCGTTTCAGAAACCGGTGAAAGTGACCGCTATTGCGGCCGATGAAAGCTATATAGCGGCGGTCCCGGGCGATGCACTCAACGGTGTGCTGACGATCCAGCATTTCTTCAGCAATCAGTCCGCTGCAGGAGGTAATCAGTTTGTCCGGAACTATATCCAGAACCATCCTTCCGGACAGAAGCCGGGCTATACCGCTAAAGCTCATTACGATCTGGTCTATCTGCTGGTTGCCGCGATAGAGGCTGCCGGTAACACGGACCGTGAGCAGGTGATCGATCGCCTGCCGGGAATCAGCCTGTATCAGGCGGAAGAGA
This sequence comes from uncultured Amphritea sp., assembly GCA_963669425.2. Taxonomy (GTDB): domain Bacteria; phylum Pseudomonadota; class Gammaproteobacteria; order Pseudomonadales; family Balneatricaceae; genus Amphritea. Next base: position 561,779 of record CAXXNC010000001.1, on the reverse strand, counting down.
AAATCACTGTGCGGGAGGACCATCATCTGGATATCCCGATCTATCTAGGAGAGTTTCAGAACGGAGAGCTGAATACCCGACATCACTTCGGTGTGATTCAGCCCCCTGATCAGCGACAGCGGACGGCTAACCCATGAACCTGCTTGCCAAGATTCTGTTATGGATGTTTCCCGTAGGCTTGCCGGTGATCGGTTTCACCTGGAGTTATTATCATCTGCAGATGGAGGCGACCGTTGAACAGGTAAGCAATATGGGATCCCTGGCTGCTGATGCCGGTGCACGGCAGATTAATGACTATCTGCATCTGCGGGTTAATGAATTCAACTTGCTGCGTTCGGCGTTGGATCAGTGTGAGAAACTGAACGATAAGCGCTATGAACTGGTGGCGCGTGATGCGTTAGCAAAGAGTCAGGGCTTCTCCGCATTAGTGGTCACCGATAAACTTGGAGTTGTCCGCTTTAACCGGATTGCGGCAAAAGACAGCAATCGATTTGTTTTACCCTATTCGCTGAAAAACACTCAGTTTTACCCCGCTGATAAATTCCGCTCGCTGGTGGATGGTTACAATCAATGGCAGGAACGCTTGCCTAAGCTGCGTAAGACTAAGAGCAATTTATTCATGGAGGCAATCTCGCTGGAGCAGCGGGGTGAGGTCAATTCCGTCCGTTATCAGAACCTGCAGAATCAGATCTTCAACCTGACATCGATGGCTGACAGTCCACCGGTACAGATACATTTTACCGGAGGGGCTGAAGCTCAGGCGATGGGACTGCCGTTCCAGCAGGATACATTTGTTTTCAGTGTGCCTTTACAGAGCTGTGAGGGAGAGCTGGCGGGATTTGCCAGTGCTCTGTTAGACCGGACGCAGCTTGAAGATATCCTGTTCGGTGTGCGCAAGAGCCTGATGGAGCGCAACCTCAGTCGGGTGGATGTGGCATTGCTGCGCAGTGAGCCGATCCGCTTTGAGACTCAGACCCGTTACCTTGCCTGGATGGCAGGCCATGTTCTGGATAAGTTAATGCAGTCACCCGAGGGGGCGATTCAGGTCAAACAGGGCTTTTTTGCACAGACTGCGGTGGCAGATGCCGATACCCTGAGTACTTTGTTGAATCAAAGTGGTGATGGCCGTGATCAGGGCAGTGACCGGGATTATCTCAGGAAAATAGAAGAGCGATCGCATTTTCATCTGATGATTTTTATTGATGCTGAGGAGTGGCACTCCGTTGGTAGGGCGTTGCTGAAGCAGGTCTTTTTCTGGTTATCGTTGAGTATGCTGTTGCTGTTTGTGCTGGTTTTCTTCCTGGCCCGGAGTCTGGTGGCACCCATTGTCCGGTTGAAGCGCACGATCGCTCTGGTAGAGGCTGGTGATCTGAACGCTCAGGCTGATGTTCGCAGTGCCGATGAAGTTGGTCAGTTGGCCCGTGCATTCAATCGCATGACGCAGACTCTGCAGCAGAGTGAGGAGTTACTTAAACGTCTGGCAACTCAGGATGATCTTACCGGACTGCTGAACCGGCGAGCACTGACTGAAGACGCTATCCGAGAACGTCACCGTGCCAGCCGTACAGGCGAGCCGATATCGATAGCGATGCTCGATCTTGATCATTTTAAAGATATCAATGATATGCATGGCCATAGTGCCGGGGACGCTGTATTAAAACAGTTTGCTAAGCGCTTGAATCGCCAGCTCAGACGTACGGATTATATCAGCCGAATCGGCGGAGAAGAGTTTGTGGTATTGCTACCGGGTACCGACCGACAGACAGCGCACCAACTGCTGGAAAAGTTACTGGAGTATATGAATGCGCAGCCGGTAGAGCTTGAAAATGGTGCTATGCTGGAGATCAGGTTCAGTGCCGGAGTGGTGCTGTGGTCCTCTGAATTCGGCTTTGAAGAGATCCTCCATCAGGCGGATAAAAAGCTTTATCAGGCTAAGCAGCAGGGACGCAATCGGGTAATGAGTTAGCCTGGACAGGCAGTCTGTTTTTCCTCCGTTGTTTCCTTATTAAACTCATTTTGAGTATCTGTTGTTTGCATTGCGGCGCTGATCCATTGTTAGATATCGGGCGCAAAAATAATTCAAACGTTTGTTCGCAAAGCAGTTAAAAAGACTTACTATTGAGTCGGCTGTGAGGAAGCGACAGCGGTTTGAACCCGGCAGTATTGGATAATTAAGAAGTACTGAACTGCTTTAAAACGGTCCTGTGGCAGGCCTTCTGGTTGTGTCAGATATTGCTCGAGGTCAGAGAGATCTGATTCCGGTTCTGTGTTGAAAACGTGAGTTTTCAGTGAGCCGGTGGATATTAACCAGCGATTTCGTGGATAGATATCGGAGCTTGCTATGAAAAGGATTCCCTTCGTCAAGTACACTTCCTGCGGCAATAATTTTGTCATTGTTGACGCACTGGATCAGCCCCATCTTTCTGAAGCGGAGATGTCCCGTTTTGCTTTCCAGGCGACGAATACCAGCTTTGGTGTGGGGTGCGATAACCTGCTGGTTTTGCAGCGTTGTAGTCCCGAGCCGCTGCAGCAGATAGTTGAGCAACGAGACTACTGGCGCTGGGCGCCGGATGCTGCGCAGGCTGATTTTTTATTCCGGATGTTTGAGCCTGATGGTGATGAGGCCCTCTGCTGCGGTAACGGACTGATGTGTGTTGCCAGTCATCTGCTCAATCAGCATGGTATCAGCAATGCCAGGATTATGACCGAGATTCCCCTGCATGAACCCAGAGTTATCGATATAGGTGCAGGGAGCGATTGTCTCGGTGGTTGGGTGAATCTGGGTAATCCACGCAAAACCCCCGCTTCGCTGTTGACTGAAGGTACGGCTGAATCGATTGATCCTGTTATCGACTTTTTCCCTGAACTGACCATTACTTTCCGGGAAGGCGATCTGAGAACCTTTACCCCGGCGACCGAACTGAAGATCCGTGCTCATCTTGTATTTACCGGTGAGCCGCATCTGGTCATTTTCCCGGATCAGGACTTTTCCATCCCCGAGCTGGCCGATTATGTTTTCGGAGGGCAGTCAAAGTGGTCGGTACAGGATCGTCGGGAGAGCTTCGGTACCTGGCTGGTGGACCATATAGGCAATCAGATTAACAGCCGGTTCAGGGATATCTTTCCCGCCGGTATCAGCGTCAATCTGGCCCGCAGACTGAAAGATGATGAGATTGAGAACCGCTGTTTTGAGCGGGGAATCAATCGTGAGACTCTGGCCTGCGGGACGGGCTCTCTGGCTGTTGCCTATGTCTTCAGTCATCTGCATCAGACCTGGCAGGATGAAATTGATATTCTGCCCCATCGCTGCCGCTGGCATGACGAGGGTGCCAGGATACGGATTCAGCGCACTGACAGTGGTTGGCGTCTGTCCAGCTCTCCGGTACTGCTGTTCGATGGTATATACAGATTACTGCCTGAAAATAACCAATTGGTGGCTGCTCTGAAGCAGGAGCAGCATATTTCTGAATCAATCGCAGAGGTGAACGAGTAATGGCCGGATTCAGATTATTAGCAACAGGCCTGATACAGCTGCTGATTATTCTGTCGCTGGGCAGCGCACTGCTGTATGCCGCCTATCTGCGTACCGAGGGTGCTGAGCTGATGGTGCCGGAAAACTGGATAGTGAATGCCGGCTGTGTTGCGCTTGCTGCATTGATCGCGGGTGCTTTCTGGCTTTTGCGACAATCGCCGGATATCCAGGATCAGCGCCGCAGTCAGTTACTGATGGGCGTTACTCTGATCGGCCTGGTCGCCCTGCTGGGACAGCATCTGATGTATGGCGATCGCCAGGTTTCAATAATCGATATCGGCGCGGCATTACTGATCGCCTTTCTGATTCTGGTGGAATTGACAGTGTTCCAGCAGGGCAGAATCCGACAGCAACAGGAAGCCTTCAGTTATAAACAGATGCGGCCAGCCATCTTCCTGTTTCTGTTCGGTATCGATCTGTCGATGTCGTTCATTCCATTGCATATGGAGACATTGCCGCAGTCCCTGTCCGGTATTGCGCCGGATCTGCTGATCGGACTACCGATCTCGGCTGAATTCCTCTGTGTCGGTATTGCGATTCTGGGGTGTGGTGTCTGGCTCGATCGCAGTGGCTGGCAGAAACCTTTCTATACCGGTCTGGTACTGACTGGCATTGGTTGTCTGTATTCCTGGCTGGCACCGGATGCGGTGCAGTTTATTATCTCCCGCGGCATTCTCGGCTTCGGCTACGGTCTGACGTTACTGGCATCCCAGGGCTATGTGATCAGTCAGACCGACAGCAGTAACAAAGCCCGTGGCCTGGCCCATCTGTTTGCCGGACTGTATTCGGGCAGTATTTGTGGTGCGGCCACTGGCGCGGTAATGGCTGAGCAGTTTGGCTACGGCGCAGTTTTCCTGACCGGCGCCATGATTGTGTTTAGTGTCATTTTTTACAGTGTCTGGAGCCTGAATAACCGGGTTCGGCCGGATCGTAAACCTGATCTGGTAAAAGCGACTGCACCCGCGTCGAAACCGGTTAAAGCCGGCCTTGGAGCTTTCCTCTTTAACCGTCACGTACTGGCTGCGACTTTGTTCAGCAGCATGCCTGCCTCGATCGCCGTTGTTGGTTTTATCAATTACTTCAGTCCGGTCTATCTGGATCGTGCAGGGGTAAATGATGCAATGATCGGTCAGGTACTGATGCTGTTCGGCGTCATTCTGGCACTATTCGGACCAGCGATAGGGCGCTTTGCTGATGCCAGTGAAACCAAGCGTTTGCCGATCGTTCTCGGTTGTATTCTCGGTGGTCTGGCATTTCTGGTGTTTCAGTTCAGCAGCGGTATTACCGCGGTCACGCTGGCGGTACTGCTGTTGGGATTGTCCAACAGCCTGGTGCTTTCCGCGCAGAGTGCTTTTGTTCTGAAACAGCCGGTAACGCAGGGATTCGGAGAAGGTAAAGCGATGGGCATCTTCCGCTCCAGCAGCCGAATCGGGCAGATGCTGGGACCGGTTATTTTTGCAGTGATCGTGGCAACTGCAGATATAGATGGGGCGGTTGTCTGGTTCGGGGTTGCTTATCTGGTGACCGCTGCTCTGTTCTGGATGTTAACTGTGCAGCTCAAAGAGCAGGATCAGCCCGTTCTGGAGGCTGAAGCACATGACTAAATCAGCGGAAAGTCTCTGTGATTACTGGCTGAGAAGCGTTCGGGAGCGCTCGCCAGTGATGGACAAGACACTGGAAGATTATGCTGATACGTCGGTTACCGATTACCTGAGCAGGGTTTTCCGTTTTTCCGAGCAGTCATATCAGCCTCGTTCGGATCTCGGTGAGGTATTACATGACTACATTGAGCCGCTGCTGGGGCCGGAGCTCGCTGAACAGACCGCCGTCGATATCACGAAGCACCCGGTGGCACTGACAGCTAATCATCATGGTGTGGATTATTTTGCCCAGTCTGTACAGGGCTCGCTGCTGTTCAGCTTAGGGAAAAAACAACATGCCGGAGTACGGACCGCGCCGGTTTTTGCTTGCGGTAACATACCACTGGATAACTTAACCTTTCCCCGAGGGGCGCTCATTTACCAGACCGATACAGCCAGCTCGGGACCGAAGAAGTTAGCGGTCTTCCCGAATAAGGTGAGGCGGCAACCGGTTTCACTGGTATCAGGTGTTGATCAGAAGAAGGTGAGTGAGGTCATCCGGAGAATCAGTAAAACTGAGAACGCAGAGTGTCACCATGATGGCTCGTTAGCGGCGTTGCTTGAGATTCTGGCTGATGATTACGCTGCGGATACATCCTGCAAACACGTCCGGTATTCCGATCAGTCGGTGATCATCAATTTCAGAATCTGGCAGCGCCTGTTCGCTGACCCGAACCTGATGCCTGATCTGATTACGCTGGAGCTGGAAGAGGTTGCCCGACGCTTGTTACTGAAAGATCTGGCAGACAGCGATAGTCTGATTTATCAGTTGCTGTTCAATTCTTCTGTAAGGGAGAGACTAATCACTTTACTGGATGGTGTAACCGGGTGTTGGAATGCCAGTAAGATGCGAAATCGGATGGCGCATGACTGTTCGGGTGAAGTGTTGAAAACCGAAGGTACCGGAACCTTTGCTTTCTGGGGGATTGATGGAACGAACCGACGTGTTCCTCTGTTTCCGGAACAGCGGTCTCAGGACCTGATTTTAAAGGGGGTAAGTGACAGTGGTCAGCCGCAAGTATTTCCTTTTGTGCCAGATGAACTTATAAAGTCCTTAAAAAGCAGAAGGTTAATGCCGTCTTTGTTCAGCTGTTTTACGGTTATTGCTCTGGCCAGAGGGGTTTCGTGTCTGGGAGGCTACTATCAGGCTGAATACCTGCCGGCTATTCAGGAAGGCGTTATTGAGGCGCTGAAGCCTGAATCTGTGCAGGCTGGTATGAAGAGCGTTATTGGTGCAAGCTATACCGAAGGCTATCTCTCGGGTATGCAGTTGATTATGACCGGCCGCGAGCAGTCGGTATATCCTGCCGGGCCTTTGGAAATCATCTCTGGCGGAGCCCTGTCGGAAAGTGATCTGAATAAAATGGGTAACGTTAGCGTCGGGAATGCTCACCTGGCATCACTGCTTGAAACCATCTCTGATGTGGTGCCTGCAAGTGATTTAACGGCCGAGGGAGTAAGAATGTTGCTCAGAGAACAATATAGTCGTTTGAGTGGATCGGTTTTGATCAGACATTGACAGATGAGACTGCTCCATCTGTGGTCTTAAGTGAGGGGAGTAAGCATGCGTACATTTAATCGCCTGATCGCGTTTTTAGTACTGTGGTTCAGTATGGCAGCAGCATGGGCTGGGCCGACTGATGATGCGGTTTTCAGCACATCGCCTGTTGATAATGAGGGTAAGCGATGGCGCATTGCCTACTTCGAGGGTGGCGAATATACCGACTATCAGAAGATTCTGACCGAAACCGTCAAAGGCCTGATGCGTCTGGGCTGGATTGAAACGGTGGAGATTCCTGCACAGCAAGGTGAGCAGACCGCAGAGCTCTGGCAGTGGCTCCACAATAACGTCAAAAGTGATTACATCGAGTTTGTGGCAGATGGTCATTACTCATCTGCCTGGAATGAAACGCTGCGCGATAGCACCGCAGAAGAGGTTATTCAGCGTCTTAATAAACAGCAGGATATTGACCTGATGATCGCCATGGGGACCTGGGCTGGTAAAGCGCTTTCCAACGACCGGTATCGTGTTCCGACAATGGTGCTCTCAGCCAGTGACCCTCTGGCGGCCGGTATTATCAAGAGTGTGGATGATTCAGGTTACGATCATCTGCATGCAACAGTTGATCCGGGCAGGTATGACCGCCAGGTCAGGGTTTTTCATGACATCATCAACTTCAAGCGACTGGGGGTGGCCTATGAAGATTCCGAAAATGGTCGCAGTTACGCTGCACTGGATGTCATTACCCAACAGAGTAAAAACCGGGGATTCGACATTATCGGTTGCCACACTCTGAGTGATATCAGTGATATTGCGAAGGCTGAGCAGAGCGTTGTCGATTGTTTTAACAATCTGGTGGCTGAAGTGGACGCGATCTATATCACCAATCAGGGCGGTGTTAATTCAAGAAGTATTGCCCGGCTGGTCGATATTGCAAATCAACGCGGCATTCCCACGTTCTCGCAATCAGGCTCTGAAGAGGTTCGTTACGGTGTGCTGCTGAGCTTGTCTCAGGCAGGCTTTCGTTATGTTGGTGATTTCCACGCTTCAACCTTTGCCAAGGTTTTTAACGGTGCGTTACCGAATCAGCTGACACAGTTCTTTGAGGAACCACCCCGTATGGCGGTGAATCTTAAAACTGCTGAGATAGTCGGCTTTAATCCGCCGTTACTGCTACTCGGAGCAGCGGATGAAATATACAAAGATATTCAGAACCCTCAACAGTAAATGGATTGTAACTAAAGTCCGATCAGGGATGAGATGAAACTATACAGAACAATTATTTTCCTGCTGCTCTGCTGTACCTGTGCAGTGGTTCAGGCAAAACAACCTGTAGATATAAATCTAAAACCAGGGGCTGTTCCTGAGCAGCCCTGGCAGGTTGGCTTTTATCAGGGTGGGGATTACCAGGACTATTATGACTATCTGCTGGTCACCGTCGAAGGACTGGCAGAACTGGGCTGGATAGAGCCTCTTTCGCTGCCTGATTTTGTTGATGGTGATACAGCGGCCGCCTGGCAATGGCTTTCAGAGAATGTCCAGAGCCGTCATTTGAGCTTTCGTAAAGATGGTTTCTATGACGCACAGTGGGATCAGGCCCGTCGTCTTGAAGTCCGGGGTGCCCTGTTGTCACGACTCAATCACGCTCAGGATCTGGATCTGATACTGGCCATGGGTACCTGGGCGGGCCAGGATCTGGCCAATAATCTGCACCGTGTGCCGACGGTGGTGTTGTCTTCCAGTGACCCGCTCAGTGCCGGTGTTATAGAAAGCCTGCAGGACTCAGGCTATGAACATGTCTTTGCCAGCTATGATCCGGGTCTTTATCCTCAGCAGGTGCAACTGTTTCATACTCTGATTGGCTTCAGGACACTGGGCGTGCCTTATGAAGATACGGTCAGTGGGCGGAGTTACGCCGGTATGGATGTGATCGAAAAAACCGCCCGTGAGCAAGGGTTTGAAATTGTACCCTGCTACACCCAGAGTGATGTTGCGGAGCAGAGAATTGCCGAACAGAGTGTGATCAGCTGCTTTGAAGAGCTGGCACCGAAGGTGGATGCAATCTATGTCTCTACTCAGGGAGGTGTGAATCACCGTACCACTCCACGACTGGTTGAAATTGCGAATCAACATGGCGTGCCGACCTTCTCTCAGAACGGAGAGCCCGAAGTACGGTTGGGATATCTTCTGAGCCTGGTGCGGACCCACGGTTTACTGCCGGAGGGCCGGTTTATTGCTGGCAATATCGGTAAAATTATCAACGGGGTCTCGCCCCGGACGCTGGAGCAGGTTTTCACCGGTGCCTCCAGTGTGGTGCTGAATATGAAAACAGCGGAAGAGATCGGACTCTATCTGGATGCCGATCTGCTCGCCGCTGCGGACAAGATGTATTGGCAGATTGAGTCCCCGGAATAATGAATGTATCGCTGAAGTTTAAAATTCTGGCGTTGGTGGTACTGGTGCTGTTAATGGCATCAGCAGGCACCTTCTACTTCACCCAGCGTGATGTGGGCAGCGCTATGCTCAGAGCAGAGCAGTCTTCAGCGGAAAACGTTCTTCACCTTGCCGATCTGAACATTCGTCGTAGTTATGATCAGCTCATCAATGAAAAAGTAGAGCTGCTGTCGCAACTCAAACGGGAGATGGTTCACACCTCCGGGATGGCCAATTCGATCATCCATGAATTTATTCTGCTTAACAGTTACGGACGCCTTGAGCAGCAGGAAGCTCAGGAACGGGCGAAAAGCTGGCTGCGGAAAGTACGCTTCGATGATGGTGAGCTGTTGCTGTTTGATCGTGACGGAGTCGTGCTGGCCCATTCCCGAGGCGAGCTGGAAGGCTCTTCAATCGCTAATATCGAAGATGTAAAAGGCCGGAAACTGTATCTGGCGATGCGCGATGATCATCTCTCCCTGCAGGGTGACACAGGTATATTTCTCTGGCAGAAAGCGGGGCAGACAACTCACAGCAAATATATGGGGCACTTCCGTCCTGTCGTGGGCTGGCCGTGGACTCTGGCCGTCGTAGTCAACTTTGATAATGTTGAGCAGGAAAGTCAGCGTAAGATGGAGGCGATCATTGCCTCGCTGAGTGACAGTTTTGCCCGTATCCAGATTGCTGAAACCGGTTATGCTTTCATCTTTAACGGCGACAAGTCGATTCTGATTCCGCCACCGGGTATGAATCTGACCCGGGTGGCTGCGGAAGGTGGTTTGTCTGACTCCGGGCAGGCGGTACTCAACAGGATTATTGAAGCTAAGGCTGCTGATGAGCTGGCGATAGACTATATCGATCCTTTCAGCGGCAATCAGAAAGTGCAGACCTTTATCAGTTATTTTAAAGCGTTTGACTGGTATCTGGGAGTCGTGGTGCCCAGCGCAGAGATTGCTGCACCGGGTAATCAACTGATTCAGCGTCACAGTATCGTTATCGGTCTGATTATGCTGATCAGCCTCGGTGCCGCGCTGGTGGTGGTATTCCGTATTGCCCGCCCACTGAACCAACTTGCGTCTTATGCTAAATCTCTGCCAAAGCAGGACTTCAGTCAGGCTGGCTCAACGAATAATGAGATCCAGAAACTGGCTCAGAGAAATGGCGATGAAGTCGGCCGACTGGCGGACTCCTTTATCTTTATGGAAGCAGCGATCAGAGCCACGATTCAGCAGGTTCGGAAAGAGAAAGAAACCGCGATTGAGGCCAGTCAGGCGAAAAGTGAGTTTCTGGCAACCATGAGTCATGAGATCCGTACCCCGATGAACGGTGTACTGGGTATGACCGACCTGGTACTGGAAACCGAACTGACATCGGAACAGCGGCGCTTTATGCAGATGATCCGCTATTCCGGTGAAGGGTTGCTGGATATTATCAACGATATCCTGGATTTCTCGAAGATCGAAGCGGGTAAGTTGCAGTTGGAACTGCAGCCTTTCAACCTGCACGATGTCATTTCCACTCAGGTAGAAATTCTGCAGCCACAGGCGGCCAAAAAAGGGCTTAAGCTGAAGTGCGAACTGCCGGATGAACTCAATACCTCCTTACTGGGTGATCCATTCAGAATGCGGCAGGTACTGACGAATCTGATCGGCAATGCCATTAAATTCACCCACAGTGGTTCGGTAACCGTTACCGTTCTGCTGTTTGAACAGAGTGATGATGCCCTGTCATTCCAGGTACGGGTGCAGGATACCGGTGTGGGTATCTCGCCTGAACACCAGCATCTGATTTTTGAATCTTTTGCCCAGGCTGACAGCTCAACCACCCGTAACTTTGGTGGTACCGGGCTTGGACTGGCGATCTCCCGGCAACTGATTGAGATGATGGGAGGCACTATCGATTTCAGCAGTGAGCTGGGGGCAGGGACAACCTTCTGGTTTGGTGTGCAGTTGAAACGTACCGATGATGCCCCCTGCAAACTGAATTTCAGTCGTATTGTTGGTGATATGCCGATTGCCGTGCAGGGACGGATTCTGGTGGTGGAAGATCACCCGGTGAATCAGGAATATGCACTGCAGGCCCTCAAAGGGCTGGGAGTCACCGTGACGCTGGCAGAGAATGGTCAGCAGGCCGTCGAGCTGATAGAACAACAGGCTTTTGATCTGGTACTGATGGACTGTCAGATGCCGGTGATGGACGGCTATCAGGCAACCGAGGCGATTCGACAGCGCGAAGCGGCGCTGCAATTGCCCCGTATGCCTGTCATTGCCGTCACTGCGAATGCGATGAGTGATGACCGTGAACGCTGTCTGGCGGCAGGAATGGATGATTATCTGTCCAAACCGTTTAATAAATCGCAGGTCGGTAAAACGCTGAGCTACTGGCTGTCAGAAGATCGTGGAAAAGGGCAGTTGGTTGCTGCGGATACGGAAGAGCCAGTGGCCGGATTGCCGTTGCCGGATGACCTGCCGTTGCAGGATGACGTGATTGAGCAACTCCGAAGTATGGATGCCGACGGTACCTTCCTGCAGAAAATTATTAATGCCTTTCTTGAGAAATCGCCATCCGATATAGCGCAGCTCGAGATGGGGCTGGAACTGAATGATCCGGAGCAGATCCGGATCTCTGCGCACAGCTTTAAATCCAGCAGCTATAACTTAGGAGCGCATTTGCTGGCAGAACTGTGCAAACAGATGGAACAGGCCGGGCGAGAGCAGGATCTTGCCGGTGCAGGGGATCTGATCGTTGAGATCCGCAGGGAATATGAACGCGCCAGTGAGGCGCTGATTGAAATACGAGAGTCAGAGTATGCCGCTATCTCCGGTAAGTAATCCCAGTTCAGATCTCTATCGGGTATTAGTGGTTGATGATGACCCTACAGCCCTGTTACTGGCCAGTCAGGCATTAGGCAATGCCGGATTTGAGGTGATTGAGGCCAGCGACGGTCTGACCGCGATTGATCTGTTCCAGCATGCTGATCCGGATATTGTGATGATGGATGTCGAGATGCCGGGACTGAACGGGTTTGAGGTTTGTCGTCAACTGAGGAATCTGCCCTGTGGGAAACTGGTACCGATACTGATGGCCACCGGACAGGACGATATCCGTTCGGTGCAACAGGCCTACGATGCCGGCGCAACCGACTTTGTCACCAAACCGTTCAACTGGCAGATTCTGGGTCATCGTCTGCAGTATATGATCCGGGCGAGCAACGCCACAGAGCAACTGCATGAGCTGCAGAAAAGTGAAGCCCGGTTGGGCAATGCACAGCGGATCGCCCGCCTGGGTAACTGGGAGTGGAACTTTAAAACCGGTGAAGTGTACTGGTCGGATCAGCTGTTCAGTATGCTGGGTATACGGCGCGGATTGTTGCGGCTCAATTATCGGAGCTTCCTGCAGGCGGTACCTGCAGAGGAACGCTGTGAACTGCGTTACTGGCTGAGGGAGATGGTTCGTTCCGGTTCAACGGGCTTTTCCAGTGGCATTAATCACTCTTTATCCCACAAAGATGGCAAGCGACTGAACGTCCAGCACCAGGCCGAGATTTTCTTTGATGATGACGGTAATCCGTCAATGATGTATGGCACCGTGCTGGATGTGTCGGAGCTGAAGCAGGCTCAGGATCAGATTCTGCGTCTGGCACGTTTTGACAGCCTGACGGGGCTTGCTAACCGAAGTGTCTTCCGCCAGCGGGTGACTATGGCGATGGATCAGGCGGAACGTCAGGGGCGGCTGGGCGCGGTCCTGTTCCTGGATCTGGATAACTTCAAACGCATCAACGATACCTTCGGTCATGGTATTGGCGATATGCTGCTCCGGGAAGTGGCTGTAAGGCTCAGCAACTGTGTTCTCCCGGCTCAGCAGAACAGTGCTGATGAATCTGAAATGCCACTGGTATCGCGTTTCGGTGGGGATGAGTTTACCGTTCTGCTGCCGCAGATTAATCAGGTAAAAGATGCAGAAAAGATCGCCCGAATTATTCTGGAGACGATTGGCCACAGTATTGATCTGGCAGGTCAGTCGGTCGTCATTACCCCGAGTATCGGAATTGCGATCTTCCCGCATCATGGGGATGACGTCGACAGCCTGATGAAGAACGTTGATGCTGCCATGTATTATGTTAAAGAGGCCGGTAAGAACAGCTACGAGCTGTTTGTGAAGTCGATGAACGTGGTGGCCAAACGGCGGCTGGAGCTGGAAAGTAACCTGCGTCGGGCTATCGAACGCAACGAGTTGTCACTGAATTATCAACCACAGGTTGAGCTGGGTAGCGGGCGTATTGTCGGCGTAGAAGCCCTGTTGCGCTGGAATAGTCCTTCACTGGGATTTGTGTCGCCGGTGGAGTTTATTCCCATCGCAGAGGAAACCGGCCTGATCTCCAGTATTGGTGAATGGGTTCTGCGGGAAGCCTGTTCTCAGGCTCGCACCTGGCAGGAGCAGGGATTACCTGAATTTCGTATCGCCGTGAATCTGTCAGTGCGACAGTTTGCGCGACAGAATCTGGATAAACTGGTGAATGAAGTGTTGCTGGATTCCGGCTTGCCAGTGCACTGTCTGGAGCTGGAAATTACCGAAAATATGCTGATGGATGATGTCGAGGGATCGGTTGAAACCCTGCACCGCCTGAAGGCACTGGGTGTCTGTCTGGCGATTGATGACTTTGGTACCGGTTATTCCAGTCTCAGTTATCTGAAGCGCTTCCCGATTGACCGTTTGAAAATCGACCGCTCATTTATTACCCATGTAACCTCGGATCAGGGGGATGCCTCGGTAACCCAGGCGATTATCGCGGTGGCTCATAACCTGGGGCTCAGCGTGACGGCCGAAGGTGTGGAAGAGCTGGAGCAGTTGGCTTTCCTGAAAGAGTACAACTGCGAAGAGGTGCAGGGGTATTATTTCAGTCGACCGCTGGTGGCGGATGATCTTGCGCAGCTGCTTCGTCAGTGCAAAGGGGTCATGGCTTTACCAGGGAAAAGTAACTGATCCGCAGCGATGGCTAAGCCTTCAGCAAAAGGGCCACAGACCCGGGTTGATATCTTCTGCAACCAGTGTGGAAGTCAGCTCTACCGTTATCGTAAAGGCGGCAAGGGGGCGCTGGTGAAATGCTTCATTGAGCGCATCGTGATGGATTACACTGAAACACCCTGTACCTGCCCTGGCTGCGGAGCAGTGTTTGCCAGAGAAACTCTGATCCGGGGCGTGCCGGCTTATAAAATGATTGGCGGTAAAGTCCGGATGAAATAGCTGGTCAGGATCTATGCCGTTTCAGGATCAAGCATCACTCCGACGGCATCTGCCGGTAGCGGTCGGGCATAATAGTAGCCCTGTACCATATGGCAGCCGGTTTGTTGCAGATAGCGCAACTGCTGTTCACTTTCTACCCCTTCCGCCAGCACTTTAAAGTCCAGCGCCCGGGCCATATTGGTGAGCATGGCTACTATCACCTGATCCTTGGGATTATTTTCCAGATTACGAATGAAGGATTGATCAATTTTGAGTGTCTCAAAAGGAATCTCTTTCAGGTATTGCAGTGATGAATAACCGGTGCCGAAGTCATCAATAGCGATACCAAATCCCTCTGCTTTGAGACGATAAAGCAGCTCAATGATTTTTTCTGGCTGTTCCAGCAGGCTGGTCTCGGTAATCTCCAGCTCAATACAGCTGGGTGAAACCTGATAGTGTTCCAGGGTTTTCAGCAGGTTGGGCAGGAACTGTTCATGCTGAAGCTGCTTGGGAGACAGGTTGATGCCTACCTTACGGAAGTTAATGTTGTTTTTCTGCCACTCCTGAATCTGCCGTGCAACGCAGTCGATGACGTAATTGCCGATTGAAATAATCAGATTGGAGGATTCGGCAATCGGAATAAATTCCGCCGGAGAAACCTGACGATCAAGCTCCTTTGAGTACCAGCGTACCAATGCTTCTGCACTGGTAAAGCGATGCTGTTCGAGGTCAAACAGTGGCTGATACTCCATATAGAATTCCTGATGGCGCAGGGCATTATGCATGGCACTGGTCAGCAGTAGTTCGTTACCCAGCTGGGCATCAATATCAGTTTTGTAAACGCCTACATCGGCAGCCGCGGTTTTACTTCTGGAGGCCATTACGGCAAAGGCTTTGTCGATCAGCAGCTCCAGATGGTGGCCGTGCTGCGGGAATACGCTGACGCCGATACGGAAACTGCAGTTTATCTGCTGATCATGGATCGGATAATACTCAGACAGCTCGTGAATCAGGGCATCCAGCTCCTGCAGGCGAATCTGTTCATTGTATTCACGGCTCAGAGGCAGGTAAGCAATAAACCGGCTTTCGGAAAACACACCCAGAACGCTGTGGCGGTCCAGATGGGACTGAATACGCTGACTGATCGCCCGTTGCAGTTCTTTCACGGTATCCGGTGGATAGGCCGCGGTAATGCGGCTGAAGTTATTGGTGCTGATCAGAAGCAGAATGCCGTCCCGCTTCTGTTCCAGAAACTGATCGGTGACATACTGTTTGAAGTGCTTCTTGTTAGGTAAACCGGTGACCGAGTCTTGTTCCAGATAGGTGAGGATAGGGGTGATAATCTGACGGTTATAGAGCAGGAACAGACCGCTGACAGCGATAAAAATGCCCAGGAAGTGGGCCAGCATAACGATTGTCCGCTGATAGATCTCGTACATCAGTACCGACTTGGGCAAGGCAAATGCCAATAGCCAGCCGGAGTTATGCACCGGGGTGATCATCAGGTAGTCCTTACTGGTCTCCAGCAGCGTACTCTGATCCAGAGTCGCTAATGTCTGACGCAGTTGATCCTTATCGAGGCCGGGCAGGGACCGGTTCTGTAGCGATCGCTTCGGGTGAATCAGTACGTTGCCTTCGCGATTCAGTAGCAACGCCGTGGCATTCATGCTCAGATCGAGCCCGAGAATGGTTTGCTGTACGAACTCCAGTGTCAGTTCGCCTGAAATCACCCCTTTAAACTGACCTGCTCTTACAATCGGCGCTGCCACAGAGATGTAGTGCCGGGTCTCACCGGCGCCGACGAAGGGGTCGGTTACAACCGGAGCTTCAGCGTTTTTCGCCTCGAGATACCAGGGCCTGATGCGCGGATCGTAACCTGGAAAAGGTTGCCAGTTATGGCTCCAGTAATAGCCGTTTTCGAGCCCGTATGAGAGATAAATAAACTGACCGGAGTTGACCACCTGGCGGGCAAAGAACTGATAATTAGGGTTGCCTTCCAACGGCTCATCCGACTCGGACAGGGCCTGAGCCACACTGCTGACCAGATTAAGGCTCTGATCCAGCCAGAGATTCATCCGTGCTGTTGCGGCATTAGCTTTGGTAAACTGTTCATTGCGCACGGCATCCAGCATTGAGCTGCGTACCTGATAGTACGCAACAGCAGCAGATGCCAGCAGGCCGGTTAATAGCAGGCCTAAAATGCTGAGCTGTAACTTATTCTTATTACTCAGTCTAACCATGTTATTGGTGATTCATTCCGTTTTAATTCAGTACAACTCAGTTACGAATCCATTAAAGAACATCTCTGAAATCACGAGAACTCTATACGAAAAGGGTTTGATTGTCTAAATACACCTACTTAAAGTGTGTTTTTTGTCGGTCGGGTAGGTTTGTTTGAAATTTTCTGCCCGATTCTGTCGCTTTCAGGGTTAAAAACGGTGGTCGCTTATGCGCAAATATCCGCTGCTGCAATTGCTATGATGGCTGTTATAACGGCCTTTATATGCGCCAGTAGGATCAATCGGGAAAATCTTATGAACCAGAATACAGTCAGTCTGCTACAACAATATTATGATGCCTTTAACCGTCAGGATATGGGTGAATTTCTTGCTTTGCTGACCGATGATGTCGTGCACGATATTAATCAGGGCGGTCGGGAAACCGGTCGTGACGTATTCAGTCTGTTTATGGAGCGTATGAACCGCCATTACCGGGAACAGATTGTCGATATTGATATCACTACCAACGATAGTGGCAGCCGTGCTGCGGTCGAGTTCCGGGTGCTGGGTGAATATCTGAGTACGGATGAAGGTTTACCGGAAGCAAACGGCCAGACCTACGATCTGCCTGCCGGTGCTTTTTTTGAAATCCGTGAAGGGAAAGTTGCGCGAATCACTAACTACTATAACCTGCAGGACTGGATTGCCCAGGTTGCGGGTTAATCGGTGAATTAAGCTGACAGGTTGAGTAACGCGGGGTTACATGTGGTAGAGATTAAGCGCTTCAGCGGCGATCAGTTAGGGCAGTATATTGTCGAACTGGCTGATCTGCGTATCCGGGTATTCCGTGAGTTTCCCTATCTTTATGATGGCAATCCCGAATATGAACAGCAGTATCTGAAAACCTATACCGATACGGCTGACAGCGTTATCGTGCTGGCGCTGGATCAGGAGCGGGTGGTCGGCGCTTCTACGGCGCTACCGATGGCCTGTGAAACCGATGAGTTCCGTCAGCCCTTTATCGATGCTGGCTTCAATACCGATGAGGTTTTTTACTGCGGTGAGTCCGTGCTGTTACCCGAGTACCGAGGGCAGGGCATCGGTGTGGCTTTCTTTGATGAACGGGAAACCCATGCCAGGGCGTTGGGTGGCTTTCGGTACAGTTGCTTCTGCGCGGTTCAGCGTCCTGCTGATCACCCTCGCAGGCCTGTAGGGTATCAGCCACTGGATCAGTTCTGGCAAAAGCGCGGTTATCAGCGCCGTGAGGATCTGAATACTGGCTATAGCTGGAAAGATCTTGATGAAGCAGAAGAGTCGGTCAAGCCGATGGGATTCTGGATCAGGGAGTTGGTATGAGTACTTTTCGTATCGCTGTGGCTCAGTACGATATTGGTTTTTTTACCGAGTGGGAGCAGTTTCAGCAGAAGCTTGAACGCTGGGTTTGTGAAGCAGTAGATAATCAGGCCCGGTTACTGGTGTTTCCTGAATACGGCAGTATGGAGCTGGCTTCACTGTTCGGTGAAACAGTGTACAGAGATCTGCACCAGCAACTGATCGCAATGCAGTCGGTCTATGAACGCTGGCAGCAATTGCATCTGCGATTAGCCGGCCAGTACAACCTGATCATTCTCGGAGCAAGTTATCCGGTACAACAATCGGATGGCAGTTTCCGAAATCGGGCGACGCTGTTCGGACCTGATGGCATTCTGGGGTATCAGGACAAACTGGTGATGACCCGGTTTGAAAATGAGCAGTGGCAGATCAGCGCAGGCGAGCAGATTGAACTGATCGATACTCCGATTGGAAAAGTGGGAATCAACATCTGTTATGACTCTGAATTTCCTCTGATTGCCCGACAGCAGGTGGAAGCCGGTGCCGACCTGATTCTGGTTCCCAGCTGTACGGATACCGAAGCCGGGTTTCATCGGGTCAGAATTGGCTGTCAGGCCCGGGCACTGGAAAATCAGTGCTATGTTGTGCAATCACCTACCTTCGGTTGCGCTGAGTGGTCAGAAGCAGTGGATATCAATACCGGACGAGCTAGTGTTTACACGCCGGTAGATTACGGTTTTCCCGATAATGGGGTGCTGGTGGAGGGAGAGTCTGACCAGTCCGGCTGGGTGTATGCCGATCTTGATCCCGGCGCGATCAAAGAGATCCGTCAGACCGGTCAGGTGTTTAATTACCGCGACTGGCCACGGCAGTTGCAACTGACGATCAGGGATTGATCGCCAGTAATTCAACTTCAAAAATCAGCGTTGAGCCAGGCGTGATAATGCCAGCGGAACCGTCGCCATAGGCCAGATCCGCAGGGATAAACAAACGCCGCTTTTCGCCAACGACCATCAGCTGTACGCCTTCAGTCCAGCCTTTAATTACCTGATTGAGGCCGAAACTGATTGGCTCACCGCGATCCACCGAACTGTCGAACACCCGGCCATCAATCAGTGTGCCATGATAATGCACCTGTACTTTATCGCTGGCAGAGGGATGCTCGGTACCGCTGCCGGGTTGGATGATCTGGTACTGCAAACCGCTGCTGGTGGTTGTGACATCAGGATTCTGGCCGTTCTGTTGCAGAAATTCCCTGCCGGCTGCACGGTTCTGTTGAGCCTGTTGTTTATTCTGTTTCTGCGATCGGATCAGCAGCCAGCCCACGCAGATAACGGCAGCGATCAGGATTATTTCTGTCATGGGAAACTCCGGTAAAAGAAAATGACTTTAGACTGTCGGCTCGACTCAGACAAGCCCGTTAGCAGGGCATTGCTGAAGGTATGTTGCAAACGCATCGGCAGGTAATGCGCGGGCAAACAGCCAGCCCTGAGCATAGTCACAACTGGCATGGCGAATGAACTCCAGCTGTTCACGGGTTTCGATGCCTTCGGCAATGACCTGAATTCCCAGTTTATGAGCCATAACAATCATCGCTTCGCACAGTGCGGCATCATCAGAATTACTGGAAAGATTCTGAATAAAGCGGCGGTCAATTTTCAGGAAATCGGCATCAAACTCTTTCAGATAGGCCAGCGATGAATAACCGGTTCCAAAATCATCAATGGCAATACCAAACTGATGGCTGTGCAGCTGTTGCAGGGTTGTTTTAACCGACTCTGAAGTCTCTATCATCAGACCCTCGGTTATTTCGACGACGATGGCGGCATCAGGAAGTCCCAGTCCGCTCAGGTGTTCAGCCCAATCGCCGGGTTTCAGGCCACCATTCTGTAGTTGTAACGGAGACGCATTAATACTAACACTGATCGTCGGTAGTCCCAGTTCCTGCCATTGTTTCAGCTGGTTTACCGCCGTTGTGAATACCCACTCACCCAGAGAGTGAATGAAGCCGGTCTCTTCCGCCAGCGGTATAAAGTGATCCGGTGTCAGCAGGCCGCGTTCAGGGTGATGCCAGCGGATCAGTGCTTCTGCTTTAACAATCTGTCCGTCGGACAGATCGATGATCGGCTGGTAGTGCAGTTCGAACTGATTCAGCGTGATGGCATGACGCAATTCACTGATAAGCTGCATACGCTGACGGGCCGCTTCCTGCATTGCCGGTTTAAAGTAGTGATAGCCATTCCGACCCTGGGCTTTAGCCGCGGACATTGCCTGATCAGCATTGCGAAGCAGTTGTGGCGCGTTCTCGCTGTCGATGGGGAACAGGGAGATACCGATGCTGGCGGAAATGTAGACACTATCGTTATCGATACTGAAAGGCTGGCTCAGCGCCTTCAACAGAGACTGGGCTGTATGTTCCAGGCGCTGCAGGCTGTCGATCGGATTCAGAATCACCGCGAACTCATCGGCGCTGTAGCGGGCAATAAAGTCTGAGTCTCTCAACAGTTGCTTTAAGCGCAGTGCGGTTTCTTTGAGTAGCAGGTCACCGTATTCATGCCCCAGAGATTCATTGATCTCTTTGAACCGGTCGATATCGAGATACAGCAGAGCACCGGTTTCCTGCTTATCTGCTGCTTTAGTCATCTCCAGCTTGAGGTTTTCCATTAACAGACGACTGTTCGGCAGCCCGGTGAGAGAATCATAGTTTGCCTGTTGCAGAATCAGTGCTTCGGCTTCTTTCTTATTGGTGATATCAGAGAACAGCGCTATCCGGCGGTAAACTTCCTGGTTTTCATTGTAAATCGTATTAATCGTCAACCATTCGGCAAACGCTTCACCATTTTTTCGCTTATTCCAGATCTCCCCGTTCCAGCTGCCGGTCACTTTCAGGCTATGCCACATCTCCTCGTAGAATGCTGAATCATGACGCCCTGAACTGAGAATGCTGGGATTGTGCCCCAGCATTTCGTCCAGTGTGTATCCGGTAATCGCCGTCAGCGCCGGATTGATATCGAGTATGCGATTATCTGCATCCGTGACCATCATCGCTTCACTGCTATTCTCATATACCATTGCGGCCAGACGCATATTTTCCTGGCTGCGAAGAATCTCTGTCTGATCCACAATCTGACTGATAAACCGGAGTACGCGACCCTGAGAATCAGGTTGAGCCACAATTGTCAGCAGGCAAGGAATGATATGTCCACTCTTGTGCAAGTAACGCTTCTCGATCTTTACCGGTGTAAACGGATCTTCGGTCAGGCGTGCACGGATATAGCGATTACGGTCGATCTCGCCGGGGTGAGAGATAATGACATTCGGTTGATAGATCTCGCCTTCGCTGTAACCAAACAGTTCCAACAGAGCGGTATTGACGTATTCGAAGCTGCCATCCGGCCGCGACAACACCATTGGTACCGGGGTGGCATCAAATACTCTTAAAAGCTGCTCATCGATATCCGTATCAGGGGCAGGTGGATATTGGGGATCGCGACTCATAGAGTAATACGTTGAGAAAAAGTAATGATCTGGCCGTTGAGTTTAAACAGTTTATATCCATAAGGGAATTGTCAGATAGTCGCTTGCCCTCATGATACAGAAGGGCCAGGCTGGAGGACGTTGTTCTGATTCAAACATTCAGGGGATATTTCTGGCGGAAAAAAGAGCTGTGTTTTTTTCAACAAAAAACGGCCGGCTGTTTGGCACATTAAAATGCTCTGGCAATGGTTGCCGGTCTTGGTTGTGTTTCTGGAAACAGAAGCGTCGAAATAAAAAGCCGAATCTGACGATCCGGCTTTGTGTAAGATAAAATCGCTATTCGCGTCAGCCTTTTACAACCAGAACTGGCATGTCTGCTCTACCAACCACTTTGTTAGCAATGGAGCCGATCACCGTTCTTTCTATCCGGCTTTGCTTGTGGCTTGCCATAACAATAATGTCGACCTTTTCCTTCTTTGCGACAGAGAGAATTACATCAGCGGGTTTGCCTTCCTGAACAATCATTGAGCATTCAGAAGGGTCTATGGGCAAACTCTCTTGAATAAACTCTTTCAGCTGAGCTTTGATGCCCTTAACCAGATCATCAAAAGTGCCCTGTGGGAAATAAGAGCCGACAATAGGCATCTGATAACCCGGAACAGCGGAAAGAAGAATCAGTTTTCCATGGGGTTTGAGAATGCTGAGGGCATGCTCCACCACTTTATCGGCAAAGCCTTTTTCACCCATATCGATGGGTACCAGAATTGACTCATACATAGCTTTCACTCCCAAGCGATTTCCTTCTTCTGCGTTGCAGCCAGGCGATAAAGGCGAGCACTGACAATGCAGGAATAAAGACCAGCTCTTTCGGTGGTCTGTCACTGGCTTTTTCAATGCCGGTGATTTGCCAGCCGAAATCGACTCCGGATTTTTCAGCAGCACTGCCGAATACCACCAGATCAACTACCCAGTTATCGGCTTCCTGAACCAGCATTAAGCCCATTGCCTCCAGACGTTGGGCAGCATCGCCGGATTCACTCTCCAGCTGCAGTGATACTGTTTTGCGCACCGAATCACCTTCGATAGTTTCACCCTCAAACTTCAGCTGAATAAATTCACCTTGTCTGAGCTGTTCAACCTCAGACACCAGCTGTGTTGTGGGCAGTGATGTCGAAGGTGGATAGACCATGTCCCACCAGAAACCGGGACGGAACAGGCTGAATGCGATTAAGATCAGAATTAACGATTCCCACAACCGGCTTTTAACCAGCCAGTAACCCTGAGTTGCCGCAGAGAAGACCAGTATGGCTACCACGGCGCTGAATACTGTGAGTGCAAGATCCCAGACCGAGTCGATACCTATCAGCAATAACTGCGTATTGAAGATAAACATGAAGGGCAGGATGGCGGTCCGGATATCATAGGTGAAACCCTGAATACCGGTTTTAATCGGATCGGCTCTGCCAATCGCGGCAGCAGCAAAGGCCGCAAGTCCGACAGGGGGAGTATCGTCCGCTAAAATCCCGAAATAGAAGACGAACAGGTGTACCGCAATCAGTGGCACAATCAGGCCATTTTCAGCCCCCAGAGAAACGATTACCGGCGCCATCAGGGTAGATACGACGATATAGTTAGCGGTGGTTGGCAGCCCCATTCCCAGAATGATACAGATCAGCGCTGTGAAGATCAGAATTAGAATGAGATTACCGCCTGATATAAACTCAACGAACTCGGTCATCATCTGGCCAAGGCCTGTCAGGGTGACGGTACCGACGATAATCCCGGCTGCCGCTGTTGCTATACCGATGCCCACCATATTCCTTGCGCCGGTAATCAGGCCGTCGACAAAGTCATCCCAGCAATCTTTAAACTTACTGGCCCAGTCTGCTTCACCGCGGAACCAGGCTTTAATAGGTTTATGAGTCAGTACGACCGCGATCAGGAAGGCAACAGAATAGAAAGCCGACTGCTGCGGTGAGTACTGCTTAACCGCCAGCGCCCACAGCAGAACAACGATGGGAAGACCGAAATACAAGCCAGAGTTAATCGTGGGTCTGGCTTCAGGCAGATGATCCAGCTCGATACTGCTGTCATCATCAGCCAGATCCGGATACTGAGCCGACAGCCGTACCAGCGCGAAGTAGCCTGCGATGATTGCCAGCAACATCACTACATAACCCAGGTTACCCAGCGTTGATTCAAGGAACGTCGAACCGTAGTAAACCACGGCTGATAATCCCAGCATAATCAGCGTTGTTGTTACCCATGACAGCATGCGCTGTGCCATGGTCGGTACGGCCAGGCGCTGAATACCATGCATGTTCAGCTTTAATGCTTCCAGATGCACGATATAGATCAGCGCAATGTAGGAGATCAGGGAGGGTAGAATGGCGTGCTTGATCACTTCAATGTAGGGAATGCCGACATACTCCACCATCAGAAATGCAGCTGCACCCATGATTGGCGGTGTTAACTGACCGTTCGTCGATGCCGCCACTTCAACTGCGCCGGCTTTGGTTGCCGGAAAGCCAACCCGTTTCATCAACGGAATGGTAAAGGTACCGGTGGTAACCACGTTGGCAATTGAGGAGCCTGAGATAATACCGCTAAGACCTGAGGCAACAACCGCTGCTTTGGCGGGTCCACCACGCATGTGTCCCAGCAGAGAAAAAGACACCTTAATCAGGTAATTACCCGCGCCGGCTTTATCAAGCAGTGAGCCCAGTAATACAAACAGGAAGACAAAGGCCGTCGATACACCTAAGGCAACACCGAACACGCCTTCGGTGGTCAGCCATTGATGCGAGGCAACTTTGTTCAGGCTGGCACCTTTGTGGGCGATCACATCGGGCATGTATTGGCCAGCAAAGGTAAACGTCAGGAATACGACCGCAACAACAAGCAGTGGTGGTCCAAGAGCTCGGCGGGTCGCTTCAAGCAGGGTCACCATACCGACAACAGCAATAACGACATCGCCTGTTGTCGGAGCACCGATGCGATCGGCAAGTTGCTCTCTGAAAATCAGCAGATAAAGGCACGAAACCGCTGCACCCAGACCAAACAGAAGATCGAAGGGGCTCAGTCCGAAACGGTTGGAGTGCTTAGTGGCGGGAAACAGGCAGAACGCCAGAAAAGTAGCAAACGATAGATGGATGAACTTAGCCTGGTCTTCGTTAAACGTACCAAAATTCAGTATGAAGGGGACGGGAGATGCGTACCAGAGTTGAAACGCAGACCATGCAATCAGCAGTCCAATAACCAGCTTACCCATGGGACCGTCGAGGGTACGGCTACCCGTTTCCGAGTTGAGAAGGTCTTCTATCTCTTTATTATTTTCATCAGGTTGTGGGCCTGACTGAGCTTCCGTATTCATAGAACGACTCCGGATCGCAAGTACTTGTTATAAGCTCTTATCAAAGGTTCTTATTAAGAGCTCATTACAAGTGCTTAAGTAAATAAGGCCTGTGGGAACAGGCCTTATTAAGTTCAACAGCATAGAATATCTGAGCAGCGGTCTTACATCAGACCTGCTTCTTTGTAGTACTTTTCAGCACCCGGGTGCAGCGGCGCCGACAGACCATCTTTGATCATCTCTTCCTTCTTCAGGTTGGCAAATGCCGGGTGCAGTTTCTTGAAGGTATCGAAGTTTTCAAATACGGCTTTAACGACGTTGTACACCAGCTTCTCATCAACCTGTGCAGAGGTGACGAACGTTGCGCCCACACCGAATGTTTTAGTGTCGGTATCGGTACCGTTGTACATACCGCCAGGGATAGTCGCAGTACGGTAGAAGTCGTTATCGCTGACCAGCTTATCAACCGCCGCGCCGGATACTTCTACCAGTACACTGTCACAGGATGTGGTGGCTTCTTTGATCGAGCCGCTCGGGTGACCGACGGTGTAGACCATGGCGTCAATCTTGTTATCACACAGGGCTTTAGACTGCTCAGCAGCCTTGAGCTCGGACGCTAGTTTGAAAGTATCGTTGGTCCAGCCTAACGCATTCATCAGTACTTCCATGGTGCCGCGCTGACCGGAGCCCGGGTTACCGATATTGACGCGCTTACCTTTCAGGTCCATGAAATCTTTGATGCCTGCATCCGCGCGCGCCACGACTGTGAATGGCTCAGGGTGAACAGAGAATACAGCCCGCAGGTCTTTAAATGCGCCAGCCTCGGCAAATTTGCTGGTACCGTTATAAGCGTGGAACTGCCAGTCAGACTGGGCCACACCCATGTCCAGCTCGCCCGCTTTGATGGTATTGATGTTATAAACAGAGCCACCGGTACTTTCTACCGAGCAGCGAATGCCATGTTCTTTACGGCCTTTATTGACCAGACGACAGATGGCACCACCGGTAGGGTAATAAACACCGGTTACACCGCCGGTACCAATGGTAATAAACTCCTGAGCCTGAACACCCGGGGCCATTGCAAAAAGCGCAGTCAGACCGGCACCCATCATTGCTGTTTTTAGCTTCATCATTTTATTCTCCTTAGATCGTGCATTTTTATTTTTATTCACAACCGGATACTGGCTGTAAAAATTAAGTACTTATAAGGCTAATAGGTTCCAAAATTCGCTACGGGTTAAACTGTTTTAAAGTCTGCAAAGATATTCAGTTCCCGACACTTTTCAGCATTAATTACGTCGCGGCCTCTCGCCTGGATCTGTTTAACTAATGCGCTCACCTGAGCGGCATTGGTCTGTGCTAACTCACCTTCGGGTGTGTAGCAGTTATTCTCAAATCCAATGCGGACATCGCCTCCCAGTTGAGCGGCGTAAAGCAAACAGTCCTGCTCTCTATGTCCGAATGCACATACGGCCCAGCGAATGTTCTGCTCACTCAATTTGCTCAGTAAGGGCAGAAATGGAGCCAGATCACCCGGATCAGACTGTTGTCCATCGGTATAACGACCCAGTACGATGAGTAAGTGATGAGGGCTGTCTTCCTGAATAATCCCTCGGTTTATATAGTCAAAATACCGGGCTAACTCATTCATAGAATAGACTATGTATTGAGCAATGATTTTTTTTGCCGCTACCCAGGAGAAAAACTCACAGGCTGCCTGTTCGGATTCCTGAGTGGGAATAAGCTCTTTAATCGCAAAGGATGCAGCCTCGGGTTCGATGCCACGGATCAGTGCCATTTGTTGCTCTGGCTTATAAATTCCTACCGCTTCGGTTGTGACCTGCACGATGACCTGATCACCAACCCGTTCACGGACCGCCTTTAAAACGGCCAGGTTGTCATCAACTTCCAGCGAGTGCTGACCATCAGCTGTGCGGGCATGGAGATGGACCATACCTGCACCGGCTTTCACGCAGTTTTCTACTTCTGAAGCGATCTCTTCAGGGGTGATGGGCAGATTGAAATGATCCGTTTTCTGTTTTCGTGCACCGTTCGGTGCGACGATGATGAGCGCGTCCTGCATTATGAACTCCTCTGATGTTCTGTAAGGAGTTCGGCGTCAGCAGACAGTACTGAGTTAACAGCGCTTTTAAGTGTTTCAACCAGCTCGTCAATTTGCGCTTCACTGATAATATAGGGCGGTGCCAGTAATATATGATGGCCGTTCTGCCCATCAATCGTGCCACCCATTGGGTAGCACATCAGGCCTTTGGCCATGGCGGCCTGTTTGATTTTCTTATCAATTGCTGAGTCTGCCGGGAACGGTGTTTTGGTGTTTCTGTCCTGAACTAATTCAAGCCCCCAGAACAGACCGCGTCCACGAATATCACCAATGAAAGGCGAATCAGTGAACGTCTGTTTCAGCTTACGCCCCAGATAGTTACCTTTTGCCCAGACATCGGGAATCAGTCTGTCCCGTTCAAAGACATTCAGTACTTCCAGTGCGGTTGCCGTAGCAGCTGCGTGAGCCATATAGGTATGGCCATGCTGGAAAAAGCCGCTGCCCGCTGAAACGGTGTTATAGATCTCATCTGAAGCCAGCATCGCCCCGATCGGCTGATACCCGCCTCCCAGACCTTTAGCGACCGTTACAATATCTGCTGTAATGCCTTCCTGTTCATGGGCGAACAAGGTGCCTGTCCGGCCAATGCCGCACATCACTTCATCCAGAATCAGCAGGATGCCGTACTTATCACAGATTTCGCGGATACGTTTAAAGTAACCCTCAACCGGCGTAAGAACGCCAGCCGTTGCACCTACCACCGGCTCAGCAATAAAACCAATGATGGTTTCAGCCCCTTCACGCAGAATGACATCTTCCAGTTCATCAGCTACACGTTGCCCGTAATCATAGAGAGATTCCCCGTCACGCTGATCGCGATATGGGTAGCAAGGTGAAATGTAGAGATGCTCCATCAATAAAGGAGAGAAGGGCTCTTTGCGCCATTCATTTCCACCTACAGCCAGTGCTCCCAGGGTGTTACCGTGATAGCTCTGTCGACGCGCAACAAATCGGGTTCGTGTCAGCTCACCTTTTTCCACAAAGTATTGTCTGGCGAGCTTAAGGGCAGACTCCACCGCCTCTGAACCGCCCGAAACAAAGTAAACATGGTTAAGATCACCCGGTGCCAGTCTGGTCAGTTTTTCAGCTAACTGCTCAGCCGGCTCGGTCGTAAAGAAGCCACTGTGCGCGTAACTAAGCTGATCCACCTGCTTTTTCAGAGCCGCCCGGACATCCGGGTGACTATGGCCAAGACAGGACACGGCGGCCCCGCCGGAAGCATCCATATAATGCTTACCGGACTGATCAATCAGATAAACTCCGTCGCCTGCGATGGCAGTGGGAAGTTGGCTATGGCAATGGCGATGAAAGACGCGACTGTCCACTTTATCTCCTGCTTTTAAAGCTGAACTACGAGTGATGCCATGGCATTAAAGGTGGCTTTGCAATTTGCCTCAATCGATATATTCTCAGTGGGTATGACAAAAACTCATACCCTTTTAACGCCGGCTATATCTGATCCCTCTTTTTCGCAGGAGGTAGTGAGTAACGTATGCGCCATAATTTCCCCCCAATGAATGCTTTAAAAGTATTCGAAGTCGCTGCTAGGCATCTGAGTTTTTCTAAAGCAGCAGAAGAGCTGTTTGTTACACAGGGAGCTGTCAGTAAGCAGATTCAGTCGCTCGAGCAGTATTTAGAACAGCCCCTGTTTCATCGGGAAAAAGGCGGATTAACTCTGACTGATGCAGGCAAGCTTTATCTGCCAACCGTTGCTGAGGCGATGGAAAGTATTCAGAGTGCCACTGCGCTGATAAAGCAAAGCGTGGCTGACTCGAACTCTTTATTAATAAACACCACACCATCGTTCAGCACACTATGGTTAATACCTAAACTAAAACGAATAAAAGAGCAGTTTCCGGATTTAACGCTACAGGTTACTTCTACGCACTCAGAAAATATTCTCAGTACAGAAAGTGATGTGATTATTCGCTGCCTGCCGATCTCCCCCAATCTGGATCCGGAATCGTTACTGGTGGCAGAAGAGCTGGTCGCTGTAATCAGCCAGGAGCGCTTACAGGCTTCGCCGATAAGAGAAGCAAAAGATATATTGAATCACCCGCTGATTCTGCACACGACCCGTCCCCAACTCTGGACCAGCTTTCTCAGTCATTACCTGGCTGAAGACTATCGTGCTCCGCAATTCAGTGATGGCTTTGAACACTTCTTTATGTCCATGGAAGCCGTGAAACGTGGACAGGGGATCGGTTTGCTACCCTCTTTTCTTGCTGGCGATTTGATCGAGAAGGGTGAACTGGTCAATCCCATGCAGATTAAGTTTATGAGCGGCTATGGTTACTACTTCTCCGTCCCCGTTCATAAGCGGAGCAATGTCAGGGTTGTAGAGCTGACCCGATGGATGAAGGAGATGCTGGCCAGTTAGTAGGAGCGCAAGGCTGGCTTCGCAGCGGAGCTGCTCGTCTCTAACTGCACTTTTGAGTGCAATTAGTCGAACCTGCGGTTCTCGTCGGGTGGCATTTGTTGCCGTGTTAAAAATAAAAGGCCCACTCAATGAGCAGCTTTCTTTTTGATCAGTGGTGGTTTGGTTGCTAGAACCGGCACGCTTTTAAGGGCGGGCTAAGATCTTCTGGAAAGTGAATCCGCTCTGGATAGGCCGTTGCTGCAGAGGTGGCCGGATTGATCGTAATAGCCTGTGGGCGATTATGACCCGCAAAGCTGGCTTCGCAGCGGAGCTGCTCGTCTCAAACAGTTTTGTAAAAACTGTTTGTCGAACCTGCGGTTCTCGTCCAGCAGATGCTTCGCATCAGTTAAAAAGAAAAGGCCCACTCAATGAGCAGCTTTCTTTTTGATCAGTGGTGGTTTGGTTGCTAGAACCGGCACGCTTTTAAGGGCGGGCTAAGATCTTCTGGAAAGTGAATCCGCTATGGATAGGCAGTTGCTGCAGAGATGGCCGGATTGATCGTAATAGCCTGTGGGCGATTACGACCCGCCGGGCGGGCTTCGCAGCAGAGCTGCTCGTCTCTAATTGCACTTTTGAGTGCAATTAGTCGAACCTGCGGTTCTCGTCGGGTGGCATTTGTTGCCGTGTTAAAAATAAAAGGCCCACTCAATGAGCAGCTTTCTTTTTGATCAGTGGTGGTTTGGTTGCTAGAACCGGCACGCTTTTAAGGGCGGGCTGAGATCTTCTGGAAAGTGAATCCCTTTTGGATAGGCAGTTGCTGCAGAGGTGGCCGGATTGATCGTAATAGCCTGTGGGCGATTACGACCCGCAAAGCGGGCTTCGCAGCAGAGCTGCTCGTCTCAAACAGTTTTGTAAAAACTGTTTGTCGAACCTGCGGTTCTTGTCCGGCGGCATTTGCGCCGTGTTAAATAGAAAAGGCCCACTCAATGAGCGGGCCTTTTCTATTTAATTCATGGTACCAGTGGCCGGACTCGAACCGGCACGCTTTTAAAGGCGGGGGATTTTGAATTCTGTTAATCGACTGATTTTTAATATCTTTTGGTTGTACTGGGTCACACAAATCTTGAGTTGAAATTGCATGGACTGGTATGCAGTGGTATATAACAGCATCACTAAATGCAGAGATATTGCTTAGATAGAGTGCCTATCGGTGTAGTGCGTAGGGAGTGCACTGCTGGCGTACGGATACGTTATGAAAGAAGAAATTATCAAATTTATCAAGGACAACCCCGGCCAGAAAGGGCGTGTGATAGCCAGGGAACTTGGCTTCAATAAGACTGATGTTAATAGCCTTCTATACCACTCCACTGATGATTTTAAACAGAACGATGGAGGTTGGTATCTAACCCGTCCGCATGTGCTAAAGATCCATTTGCCTGATGTGGGGTGGGTTGATGGTGAAGGGTTTGATGATGCGCTTTCCCATGTTGAAGACGCCTTTGAATCCACATCATCGGAGATCGAGTTTGTTTTTCCTCGTGGTGGCAAAGTCCTGCTTGAAGCTGCTGCCCGACTACTCGCTTTTGCGAACCAGTTAGATGCTGCTGGTAAAAAGGTGACGGTGGATTTTCGACTAACACCTGATGCTTTTAGCTATTTAGATCGAATTGGTTTCATTTCGCTCTTGGCTTCTGGGGTTCGGGTGTTACCTGAAAGGCCAGAAGTATCTGCCTGTGATGTTTACAGGGATAACAGTCAGACTGTTGTTGAGTTGGATGAAATATGCCCCTCTGACCCTGATACAACAATACCTCGACGACTGACAGAACGCTTTTTGCATCATGCCGGTGAGAGGTATCGGCAAGCCGCATTCACTGTGTTTTCTGAGTTGTTTGGGAATGTGTGGGAGCATTCAGATACTCCAATACCTGGATTTGCCGCTCTACAGAAATACGGAGGGCGTGGGCCGCATATTCAGATAGTTGTGTCTGATAGTGGCAAGGGCATTGTAGGGACTCTTATGCCGGTTCTGGCAGAGTTTTATCCCCGACTGGCTGAAAAGTATGACCTATCTTCAGACTTGGCGAGAGCTGCGCTTATTCGGGAGGTTCTTGATAAAGGTAGCATCAGCCAAACAGGTGCAAGTGATCGAGGTTTGGGTTTAAAGCGTAGTCAGGAGTATGCAGCAATATATAACGCTGATATCTCTGTCAGGCAGGAAACCTATGAAGTTAGGTTGTCCTATCGTGACGGGGAGCTACTTGGGGATTACGTGAATTCGAAACTACCAAGGTTGCATGGAACCCATGTCTGTTTTGACTTTATCCTTGACAAGGATGATTGATTCTCATTAAGTTAATAGTATGAACCAGAATTCACCAAAAATTAAATTAGTAGATTTCACCTCTGATGACCATCCTTTTGGCAATATGGAAGGGAGAAGGGTCTTTGGGCTGCTTGTCGACTATGTAAATGCACACCCTTCCGATCAGGTCTTTGGGATATCTCTAGAGGGTATTGCTGCAACTGATGCATCATTTCCTCGTGAAAGTGTTATGTCTTTGGCTAAGCAGTACCGTGGAGAGAAGGGCTTTTACTTAGAAGGTTTTTCATCTCGAGACTTGGTGGATAACTGGAACTATGCTGCTCAAGCAAAAGAGCAGCCAATGGCTATATGGGACGGAGATGCTCCTGAGATAATCGGCCCTAAAATTACCCCCTCTGTAAAGACCTTGATTGACTATGTGCTCAAGCATAAGTCTGTAACTGCTTCTGCCGTTGCTGAAGGTTTAAACATCACTGTGCCTAACGCTAGTACCAAGCTTAAGAAGCTGGTCGGACAAGGTTATGTTCTTCGTGTTGAAGAAGTAGCTGAGTCTGGCGGTGTTGAGTATATCTATCAGGCCATAAAATAATCTGATTAAACTGCTTGATTTAACCAGAATTGATGGGTTAGTATGACCTCTGAGTTCAGAGGTTTTACTTGATCTCTGGTTAAACAGCTTTATTTAATCGGAAAATTATCATGGCTAAGAATGCCCCAATTGGCGATGGTCGCCGCATCGGAGCTGTTAGACAGCGTTCTCAAACTAAAACGTCTTCGGGTCACTGGGTTAAGCGTGATGCAAAGACTGGCCGCTTCATGGATGTGAAATCTGATGGACGACCGTTTAAAGGCGTACGTAAAGAGAAATAAGAGGAAATATAAGCATGGCTTCCAAATTTGAAATTTTTTATGGCTCGAACTCTCAGTATTACTTCCGCTTAAAAGCGGCAAACGGCGAGAAAATTCTTGCTAGTGAGGGCTATACGACTAAACAGAACTGCAAGAACGGCATCACTGCTGTGAAGGCTTGTTCTCCCCACGATTCTAACTATGAGCGATTGAACGCGCGTAACGGCCTGTATTACTTCAATCTGAAATCGACCAATGGTCAGGTGATTGGTGTCAGTGAGACCTATACCACTGCGGCAGCACGTGAAAATGGCATCTCGTCAGTCAAGGTCAATGCACCTGGTGCGCCCATTGTCGATTTGACCTGAGCCGTGAAGCGCGAGCGGGCTTAGTGCCCGCTTGATTTTCGGAGGATTATTTGTGTCTGATCTATTAAGTGTTTTTGGAAACGCAACTTTGCAGGCGTTTATATTTTCCCCGTTAATGGGAATTGTTTTTGCTGTTCTATTTTCTGGGTTGTCAAAGCCTGCTTCTCCAACTGTTCGCACCGTTACAGAAACACGCCGAATTTACGTTGAAAAGCACTATTATCGTTCTTCTCGAAGAGCCAGCAATGATGACGATGGTAGAGGGATCGTATTTCTTTTGGGAATAGCGTTATTGTTCGTCGTTTGGCAGTACGCATTGCATGCACTGTTAATTCAACAGACGTTGATCGCGATGCTAACGACCAGCGTTTATTTTTCTGTGATCTCTATGTTTATTGCGCTTTGGAAAGGACATTTTACGAGCAGCGGGTGGGTAGTGTCTCTTGCGATACCAGGATGTATTTTGGCGACTGGTTTACTGTTAGCTTTTCGGGCTAAAAATTCATTTCCTATTGAAGTAACTGAGCTTGCTAATCAGTACGAGTTCATACAGTTCTATCTTAGTGGTCTGAACGACTATGGTCGTTACTACATGATTACTCATGTAACGGGTATGGTCTGTCTTTTTTTATTGGCACTGGTGTCTGTAATGAGCTTTTTGCACCACTTAGCACTAATGAATCAGCGTGATGAGACCGTAAATTTCGGGTTATGGGAAATTACTATTCGGGTATCAGCGTGGGCGTCCGGTGGACGTGGAGCTTTGTTGGTGGTGCTTTTGGTTCTGGGAGCCTGGTTGCTATTAGAAGGGTACGTAGTGCGTTGGATAATGTGAATTTGAAGTTTATTTGGCTTGTTACTAGATTGCAGGAAGGGCGATCAGCCCTTCGTTATTTTAGGCCCTATGTATGCGACTCTGAGAAGCTTGTCTTCGGCTTCGGGGAATAGGAAGTGAATTCTGAACTGAGGAGTCTTTATTTTACCATGAAAGGGACAAAAAATGGTTTTATCTGGGTCTAATGGGTCTTTAAATGTGAGCTGATCTTCGAACTTTTGCTTGTTGCTGTCAGATTCATCTGTGAACCACGCCTTCTCGCCTGAGAAATGTTTGGCGATTATTTCTTTCGTTTCATCAGTGTATCTACCTTGCTCATCCCTGCTTTCCATGAGGTGATGCAAAACGCCAAGCAATTCTTCCAACCGTTCAACCACGTATGAACTAAAGGGGTGAGGTTGGAGAATCTCCTGAACTTCGGATGAGATTGCTAAGCAGTCAAACCTTTCTCTTAAATACTCTATAGCGGTTGCCCAGTTCTTTGGGCGTTCTCTTGCTCTTTCTGCGCATTCTTGTAGGGAAATAGTGTCCGAAATGTTACTGACCTGTATCAACGCTAGCGGTTCCTGAGGGAGCCCTTGTACTATTTCTAGAGCATCACAATTAAAGCTGCTGTTCGGGCTTAATAAGCTTACGGCTGCGTTGTCTTTGTTGAGTAGCACACGGCGCGAGCACTCACCTAGTCCGAGATCTGTTACATCGATGCCACTATGTTCAAAGTAATCATCTTCGTTGGGGGCTCTGTCATCATCCCAGTATGGGCCCTTTTTATTTATCCAGCTAAGTATTAAGGACTTTGTATCTCGGCTGGCATAACGCATTACAGCTGTTCTGAAAGATATATCCGCGACTACTGGTTGGTCACCTATTTGTCGTGAACAGAGTAATCCATCATTGATAACAGTATTGGTTTTTCTAAGATGTAGTAATTGCATGAGTTCTTCGAGAAACTCATCTACAGATCTAAAGTTACCGTCTATAGAAAGTTCGTTCACAATCCATTGCATTTTTCATTTACTCCCAGCCAGCGAGAATGGCCATATCTTTTTCAGACTGGTCGAAGAAACCTTCTGGCCACTCACTTAAATTACCTTCTCTGTCTATTTGAGGGGAGACAACGACAGGGGCTTGTTGCGCTGATGTGAAATCTGGACTGAAAAAATGTATTGCTGTATTTGTATTGCTAATCTTGTTCCGTGCTACTGCTAGTCTAACCCCGTTTAGTACATGGTCGCTGTGAGTCTCAAGAATGACTTGAACGCCTGATGCCGCAACTGTAGAGAGAAACTCCCCGATTCTGGACTGCCCGAGTGGATGCAAATGTGCCTCAGGGCTATCAACGATAAGTATTTGATTGGGTTTGGCTAGTAGACCCGCAACAAGTATTGGAAATGCGTATGTGAGCCCGTAACCGATATTTGCAGGGCGTCGCCATCCTTCAGTCTCTTTTGTTCTTAACTCTAATTGTACGAGTGGTGTTTGTGGAATCTTCCGGGCATTGGCTTGGCTGCCGGGGAAGAGCTCAGCGGCCCATGCGTTAAACTGTCTGCGAAGAGTTGGTGCTTGTTCTTCGGCATGGCATCTTGACGGTTCTATCTCATCATCTAAGTGCTTTTCGAACCACCAGGGAGCAAATTGACCCTGATTGCCTACATCTGCGTTAATTGGTTCAGGGGTATCTGGGGATGGAAAAACATCCTCAGTGCCTTGACGCATTGCACTGATGTAAATTAACTCGCGTAACTTCGATTGTAATAGTGTTTGATCGCTTTTTACTTCTTGGTGATTAGTAAGCTTTACTGCTGTTCCTTGGCGGTCAGATGCATCAAGAACGAACTGAGTGGATCCATTGTCGTTTTCAAATGTAATACTTATTTGTCTGGTTGTGGCGACCTCGTTGAGTACGTCACCGACTGTACCAAGTTTCACCATTGGGCCGTTAAGCGGTATGTAGGGCGATTCAGTGCTGTGTCGAACCATTTGGCTTGCGAGCAACAGAGCTTGTATCACTGTTGACTTGCCAGCAGCGTTAAATCCCGTAAGCAGGGTTAAGTTGGATATTGGAATCGACTGCTTTTTAAAGCATTTAAGGTTTTCTATCTGTATGCGATTTAGCATATGCCTGCCTCCCGCATTTTTGCTTTAGTAAATTCAAACCGCTTCCTAACCTGACGAGTGTTATTTGTTGAAGAACTGATGGCATGGTTAAACTGCGTGTCATTTAACATGTCTCGAATAAATGTCTTCATATAATCTACGTCAATGCTATTGATGGACTCTGGTCTATTAGCAAAAAAGACTGAGAAAACATCAAATAGAGAAATGTTGATGACCGTTCTTGCTGTTTTAGGGTTCCTGTAACCAGCTGATTTCCTAAATGCGTGCTCACCAAATAGGTGGTGGTTGACGATCATAGATTCCCTGAACTTCAACATCATATGATCCAATTCGTCGGAAGGCATGGTGTTCATTTTGCGTAATGCTAAAGCAAGGAACTCCTCCATATCCCCTTTATATTCCTCGTATCCGAATAAATAAAATGCGCAAAATCGGTTGATGACTTCTCTATCGCGCATGGTTTTAGATTGCAGAGATTTTCCAGTGGCTTTCAGGAATTCTTTGCTTTGCGCTGCTTTTTTTAACCATGCGGTTGCCTGCCCTGTGTATAGACAGTTGCGCATTTGCTGCTTAGTAAGCGACATACCGCTATTAACCCGTTCAAAAATATCAAGGCGGGCACGCTCAGGAGCTTTTGGGTCTAGGATATAGAGGGTGAGCTGAGTGTCTTCGATACGTTCTTGTAGATGAATTGGCAGTTGATCGAATTTTTTTCCTGAAATAATGTTGTCTGAGTCAGCACTTTCAAGTCCTTTAAGAGCGAACTCGTTGTTTATAAAACGGTAGAACGTAGTCAGTCTCTGAAGACCGTCTACTACAATGATTTTTCCATCGATATCTTCTGCAACATAGAACACCGGAAGGGGGATGCGCATTAAACTTGATTCAATGAGGCGAGATTGCTTAACTGGGGGCCAAACAAAATCACGTTGGAAATCTGGGTCCAATTGGTAGCGACCTTTTTTGATCCTCGACACGACGTCAGCAACTGTTCGCTGTTCGGTTCTTACAAAGACCGTGTCGAGCGGGTATTCCCCCCAGCCATCTGAAGGCGATTCATCAAGGCCTTCAATTTCTTCTTTATCGACCCCAATGTCATTCACAGTATTCATTGCTCTATCCATGCTCCGGTAGTCTCGGCGGTTGCGTACTAATCGTATGTGCTATGCCGAGTGACTTAAGTGTTCCATTTCTTGCGTAAAAAATAAATCATTGCGGCATGTTAAAGTCTATTTTTCATAAGAATCAGCTAGTTATTGGTGGGTGGAACTTTCCCATTGGGGAATAATACCAACCACACCTACTTTTCATCCCTTATCAAAACTCATGACATTCAAACCAGTCCAGAATGTCATTCGGGGCGTACATCCAGAATGTGCTCTTATGATGTTCATCAGGTGCTGCAGGTTGTGGCCCCAACAGACGCCTGTCGAAGCGTTCGGCGTATATGAAATTGCTTTCAGACCTCTCGAGATGCTTCAGAGCGTACTGTATCAGAAGCTTTTTCTCTTTTTGTTTGTTGTTCGATCGCGATGAGGTGCGTGGCGCTATCGTCAGAATACTGTGACTGTCGTCTGGCGTATCGGGTAGCAAATGGTAATCGTGAAAAACATCAGGTGCGCCGCCTTTGTACCCTGTTATCTGGTCTAGGTTGGCGTCTACAACGTCATGCTGAATGCCCATTAGTGACATCGCTAATCCGAGATTATTGAATCGTTGCTCCATCTTTTCTGTGCGGGTGAATCCGAAGGCTTTCGGGCTTGGGAGCCTCGGGCAGATGAACCTCTGCGACAGTCCGATACTGGGGCCTTCCGGGTTCTTCACCTTGTGAACGTTGCCGAACCAGATCAGTGAAATGTACTTTTCGACGTTTGTGCTGAGTACCCTCTTGTCCAGTAAGTTGTAGATGCTATCGACCTCTTTCTTTTGGTAGAAGCTAGAGCCTTTCACTTGCTGTTTCGCGCCCCATAGCACCCTCTTTAGCTGTTCCTGTTTCGTGGGATTGTCTGGAATCAGCTTCCTGCATAGTTGGTCGTTATATCGCCTTACTGTCGCTTCTGAATCCCCTGTCAGGACCTCCACCTGTTTGT
This sequence comes from uncultured Amphritea sp., assembly GCA_963669425.2. Taxonomy (GTDB): domain Bacteria; phylum Pseudomonadota; class Gammaproteobacteria; order Pseudomonadales; family Balneatricaceae; genus Amphritea. The sequence continues at coordinate 524,003 of CAXXNC010000001.1, read as the reverse complement.
TACTTACTCCGAGAAGGCGCAGTGCAGCGATTTTCTTTAGGCGGGATAGATCTTCTGGTCTCAAAATCGTCAACTTTTTTTGCATGGATGTAAAGAGATCATATTACATGCTGAATGATCTTATTGAAAACGCATTGGCATGAGCCTCCATTACCTACAGTTTTTTTAGCGTTAAAGTGGATTGATTTCGGTGGCTGTTTTGCTAGTAAGCTGCTGATAAATAAGGTTTATTTTGGGTGTTTTGGCTTTATTTGTTCATTTCTATGCGCCAGAATGCACGAAGTTTCAGGACGAAGTGCTCAGGGTTTATACCGAAAGAGTGAGCGTGTGGTGCCTTTTTTGGAGAGGTTCTACTAGCTCACTTTAGAGGAATTAAAAGATGGGTAGGGTTCGTCATTCGGTAAAGGCCATTCGTGAGTTTGGGCCTTTACCGGAAGGGAAGAAACAGGTTGTCCGAATTGATGTGGTTGAGCCTCGGCTCCGCTCCTATCAGTACCGAGACAAGATCAGGTTCAGGGCTGAAGTGTGTGCTTTCAGCAAACGCTTCGCCAAGAACCTGGATGAGTACCCCTGTGACATTGAAGCGCAGCGTGACGCCGCCAGGCGTTTTGCACTGGAAGTGCGAGGAGGCGATACGGCGCAGGGTGGCTCGATGAAAGTCAGGGACTTTTTCTGGCAGGTGTATCTACCCGATGTGCGGGCAGAGATTAAGACTGCAAGAGATAAAGAGCTGCGATTCAAGCGGTTTCTAGATGGCTATATGGGGGACCGGCGATTAGACCAGGTGACCACTTCCTTTTTGGATGGGTTGCCAAAGGCGCTATTGGCCAAAGGTTACTCCAACCGGACAGTAAATCACTTTCTTAGTGACGTCCGGACGCTCTTTAACAAAGTGGTTAAAAAACGGCGACTCAATCAATCGCCAGCACGTTTTCTAGAGAATCTAAAGGTCATTAAGGAGCCTGTGATTCCCGAGTTAACAGTTGATCGTTTGGCTGAATTCGTCACTGCATGTATGCAGGATGAATCGCCTGTATTTGCTGATCTAGGCGTTGTGATGATTGGAACGGGGTTAAGGGTTACGGAATGTCGCACGATCAAAGTGCGGCAGCTTGATAAGGATATTACATCTATTTCGATACCCACGAATAAAGCCAACAGGCCTTTTTACGCCCCTGTTAACTCAACGGTGAGAGAAGCAATAAAACGAAGGTTAGTGGCGCTTGGGATCTCAGGCTCAGAGAGCAGGATGCGAAGGGGTAACGAGTATCTTTTTCAGTCGCCTGTGAAAGCCAGTGCTCCAGTGGCTTATCCGCGAGAATTTTTTGCGCGGGTTAGTGAGCGGTTAGGAGCGAAAGTAAGACCACATGATTGTCGCAGGTTATGGGGGACGGCTATGACGCAGTGTACGGGGAACATTGACCTTACTTCGAGAGCGCTAAATCACTCAGATATAGCGGTCACTCAAGGCTATGTGAACTACGCACCGCCGGAGCTAATGCGTGCATCAGAATTAACAGAGCAGTATCTGATTGCTGCCTAAGGAGGATGAAATGAATGCAGTTATGTTGACCCGTGCTCAGCTTGCTGAGCGCTGGGGTTTGTCGAAATCATGCATCGATAAAAAGATGAAGAAAGACCGGGCGAGTTTACCGCCCAGTGTGAAACTCACGTCTCGTATCGAGAAGTTCTTGATTACGGACGTTGTGAGGTTCGAAGAGGAAAGAAAAATTAGCCCTGCTATGTAAGCCGGGTTTCGTTTAACTGAATTAATGAGGGGCCGTAGAGGCGCGGTAACCCTCGCTGAATACCGATTACTTAAGGAGCAATGATAATGAAGCATCCAATCGATTTACCGAATGGTGATCTCTTAGCAGGTGAGCTATTGATGGGGGTTAATTATTTCCCAGGAAGCGGAATAGCCCTTAAAGGGCATGAGGGGACGAGCCTAGGATTTTTAAAAACTGTCGATGAGGCCGAAGGGCTTCACTGGCGTAGAGAGTTGGTGAAAATCATGAAGGGAATCCATGCAAAACGTAAATATTCGTATGACTTTGATTTGCCTAAAGCTACTGCTGAGAAGGGCCCTGAAAAAAGTAATAAGTAAGTAATATCAACTAAATAAATCAAAAAAAGCTCGGTTGCCTCGCTGAGCTTTTTTTTTTATCTGGAGTTTGAAAATGGTTATCAAAAAGCACGATGAACGTATCTTCAAAGAGAGAATCGAGCCGGAAAAAGACCCGTCGTTGCCAATGTTTGCAGCCACCCGTGAAGAGGTTTTCGATATTCGGGAGCTGATCAGGGCTGAGTTGGCTGAAGCGTATGCAAAGCCCGATAAAGTGGTCACGGCTACGGGAGAGCCTGTCCATATCGGTATCGATAGTGAATATGTTCAGAATGGGGCAGAGGATGGCAATATCGTGCTCTGTTATTCGTTCTATCTGGTGGGGAAAGCCTTTGTTCTTAAAGGTGTTATCTACCCGGAGTCGTCGGCCTACAAGCACCGTTGGAGTTTTGAAAAGTTCATTGGTTATGTCTTGCATGAAGCCCTTAAACAAGGGGTGATTGACTCTTGGCCGCGAGTCACTTTTGTCTACGGGCACTTTCTTCGGGCAGATGTTGCGTCATTCCAGAGCTTTTGGAAGTACAAACATGATGTGGACAGCTTGCGTGGGACGCTGACAAATATGGGGAGAGGGGTCGGGATTCAACATGAACCCCGAAGTAAGGGTAAGGTTTCGACAAAACCCATTGTTCTCCGTAAGCAAAGTGGCCATAAAATTCAGACCTACGTCTCTTTTGTGGATACCTTGCTTCTTACCCCAGGCCGAAAGGGGCTGGATGCCGTGGGTGAGATGATAGGGGTGGATAAACTGTCTATCCCAGCCCCCTACTGTATTACGCGTATGGATGAGCTTCTGGAAGGGGATAAGGAATTCTTCCAGCGTTATGCTATTCGTGACGCTGAAATAGCGGTTAAGTATGGCTTGAGGATGCATGAGTTTGCACGAGATGTACTGAACCTGAAAAAGCTGCCACTGACCATCGGTTCTTGCGCTGTTTCGTTATTTCGGAGTCTCTTCGACAAACCTGATTGCTTTGATGAAGTCTTCGGTATCAAGTATGTCGAGTCCCAAATCTGGGATGACAAAAAGCAGAAAGTGAAAAAGCGTAAACATAGAGTTGAAACGGTTTCCAGGCGGTTCCACTCGCAGTTTGCAACTGATGCTTTTCACGGTGGGCGTAATGAATGTTACGTCTTCGGACCGACTCCGGTCGGGCGATATTTCGACTACGATCTGGCAGGTGCGTATACGACGGGGCTTGTTGACCTTTATCCACTGGATTACAAAAACTGCTACTGCACCAAAAACGTCAAAGACTTTTGTGGTCACGTGATGGGGCTGGCGCATGTCAGTTTTGATTTTCCAGATGGAACACGCTTTCCTTGCTTGCCTGTTCGCACGGAGCAGTATGGTCTGCAGTTCCCTTTAAGGGGGGAGTCGTACTGTACTGCGCCGGAGATTGAGGCAGCTTTGAACATGGGCGCTGAAATCAAAATTACCCATGGGGTGATAGTTCCCTGGAAGACTGGAAAGGCGCGAGTTTTTCAATCCTTTGTTGAGTGGGTACGGCACGAGCGTGCAAAGCATGAGGCGGGTTCTTTAGCTGATGCGTTGGCTAAAGAGATCGGAAACTCTCTCTACGGTAAGACCGCACAGAGTTTAAAAGAGAAGACTGTGTTTGATTCTCACTCATTAGGCAGTAAGAAAGTGCGGGAGTCGATGGTGACCAATCCGTACATAGCAGCACATACGACAGGGTTCGTGCGTGCTGTCTTGGCTGAGGTTATGGCGTCAGTGCCTGAGGATCGAATAGTGATCAGTGCGACGACGGATGGCTTTCTTACTAACGCTACGATGGACGAGTTGAATCTGTCTGGCCCACTTGCTTCCCGTTATCAGGCGCTGTGTAACCTTGTAACCGATAAGGAGCCAATGCTGGTACGTAAACATCAGTGTAGGCAAATCATTGCGATGAAAACGCGAGGTCAGTTAACCGGGTTACCTGCAGCGATTGAAGATGAGCCTGACTTGAATAAACGTTTTGTTTTGGCCAAGACAGGAATTCGACCTGAGCGAAAAAGAGCAGGTAAGGCCCTGACAAAGGCTGAGCAGAACGAATACATGGTTAAGCTCTTTATGGAGCGTTATCCGAAGCAAAAGCATCCGATGAAGCACTTAATCTCTATGCGGGAACAGTGGCTGAAGGAAAGTGATCTGGTAGAGATTACGAAGTCTATCAGATTAAACCTTGAGTTCGATTTCAAACGCAGGCCGGTGGAGGGAACGGTGACTACCAGGATGGTGAATGGCGTTCCCCATGTTGCCTTTGATACGGCCCCATGGGGCTGTGAAGCCGATATGCAGTACGCGCGTTCACTGTTCGATGGTTGGCGCAAAGGCACTAAGGATGAGGATGTGAAGGATGGTAACGTGCTCAAAACTGTTCAGGACTTTGAATCCTGGATGGATTGGTACGAAAGCCATGAAGCAACCGACGCGAAGCCGGGTATCAATGTCACTCGTGAGGGTTCGGTAGGGTTACTCAGGCGATCCTTTTTAAGAGCTCTTGATAAGGGGCGGTGGGGGGTATCAATAGAGGGTTCAACCAAGTCTGTGATAGCAGAATGGTTGACTGAGAATGGGTATCCAACAACAGAGGCCGATCTTAAGGACGCGGGGCGAAAAGGTACCCGTTTGGTTGCTAATGTTGTGCCTGTTAGGGCTGTGACATTACAGCTACTGAAAGTCATTCTGGAGCGTTACCCTGATTTCGAGTATCAGGCAGCGTTTGCTGGGTCTGTTGATCCTACCTTGCTGGTTGGTGAATAGCGCTCTAAATAAATTTTAACGCCCCTGAAGGCTTTGGCTTTCAGGGGCGTTTTTGTTTTGCCTGTGTCACAGCTCCAATGCTGCTCCATTCACCTTCAGCCACTCTTTCCGGTCTGCATAGTCCGGCATTACCCGTGCAACTTCCTTCCAGAAGTTAGCCGAATGGTCGTGGTGGATCAGGTGGCAGAGCTCGTGGACAACTACGTAATCGCAGACGCTGTTCGGGGCCATGATGACTTTCCAGTTGAACAGCAGATCGCCTTTGGCTGAACAGCTGCCCCAGCGTGACTTAAAGGTCTGGATGCCGATAGAGCGCGGTTCGACACCGACGACTTTGGCGTAGCGCTCGGCCTTCTCCCGGAGCTTCACTTCGGCATGCTTCCGATACCACCGTATCAGCGCGTTACGTACCATGTGGGGCTCGTCGCTGCCGTGGGGCAGGGAAGCGACTAAACGCCCCTGTATGAGTTTTACTGGGGCGAATGGCGCACGTTCTACTTTCAGGCGGTAGTTGCGTCCGAGGTAGGGCAGCGATTCGCCGGAGATAAACTGCTTGCCACTGGAGGGCATCGCCTCGCGCTGTAGTATCAGTTTCTCTTTGATCCAGCGTTGCTTGTCGTGCAGTAGCTTTTCGATCCGCTCCAGCGGCAGGTCTTTCGGCACGATAACCGATACCGCACCTTCCTCTACACGCAGATCGGCAGACTTAATGCGGCCGGTTCGCACCACTTCGGCAATGAACCCTTTGCCCTGTATGTATTCCGGTTGCGATATGCTGGGCGACATCAGCCGAACTTCACCTTAGCCAGATCCATAAAGCGGTCCATTACTGCCTTACGGAGGTCTTTGTCATCGAATGAGCTGTCCACGATGGTACGTTTGATCTGCTTCTGCACCCGCTTAACTTCGTCGCCTTTCTGGAAGAAGTCGACGATGCCCGTTGCTTCGTTCAGCATCTCAACCAGCGCCTGTGTAATGGCTTTGATCTCGTCGTGGGTGGCTTCATCCAGCGAGTCTTCGCCCCGGATGCGTGCCACCTCTGCCATCAGGATGTTGTAGAATGAAAACTCCGTCTCTGACAGCCCCAGATCCTGTGCGGCCTGTTGATGCTCACCCTCGATGTTATCGACCAGCTCCAGCAGCAGAGTGAGCTGCTGATCCCATTTCCCGGCGGTCTTCTCGATGATGTCACGCAGGCGTAGGCTCAGCGATTTGTAGTATTCAGGGTCTTCATCCAGATTGATGGTGATGTGGTGCTTAATCGCGCTCTCAATCTCCGATGCACGGGACTCATCCGACTTGATACCGTTCAGGTGCTCTTTGAAATTGGCTGCGAGCAGATCGATCGGCGGGATCTTCGGATCGACACCCGAGCTGAGTATGTGCTCGTCTACCAGTTGGCGTACCTTTTCACCGGCATCACTGATATCCAGCTGCTCATCCCGGTAACGCAGGCGGGCGGCGTTGTTCACCTTGCCCAGCAGCTTCAGGTCTGCGGTAAAGGGGGCGGCTGACTTATCGGGCAGTACGATGTTCATCTGCTTGGCGAACCGCTTGAATGCAATCTCGAACTGGGCGCGGGTATCGTCGTCTTTCAGCGCCAGCACGTAATCGTCCACATCCTCCGATTTCACATCCTTAAAGAATGAGATGGCGCGGGTATGGCAGGCTTTCAGCTTCGGAATCTCGTCCTTCAGCGTGTGATAGGCACCTTCCACGTCGTCACTGCTGAACAGCTCCAGCGCTTCGGTCAGGTGATCCGATAGGCCGTAGTAGTCCACCACATAGCCGCAATCCTTACCTTTGTAGGTACGGTTCACGCGGGCAATCGCCTGCATCAGGGTGTGATCCTTCAGCTGGCGGTCGATGTACATCACCTGGCAGTTAGGCGCATCAAACCCGGTAAGCAGCATATCCTTCACGATCAGGAACGTGGTCGGGTTCTCACTCAGGGGTTTGGTGAAGTCTTGGATGATCTTCTTCTGCTTCGTTTTATCGGTGTACTGGGCGATCTCCGGTACGTCGTTGTGATTACCTGAAATGATCACCTCAGACGGCGGTGCGCCCAGCTCATCCAGAGTCTTCTTGAACACGGTGGCCGCGTGGCGACTGCCCACGACAATCATCGCCTTGAATCCGTCGGGCTGTATATGCGCCTTGTAGTGCTTTAGCAGGTCGATGCACACCCAGCGGATGCGGGCAGGGGCTTCGCGCACGGCTTTTTCGACACCGTACTTTTTCTTGATCGCCAGCTTCTCTTCCGCTGTCTTATCCGCGAAATACTCATCAAACAGCGCGTCCAGCGAGTCAGCTGCAACTTCTGTTTTTACCTGTCGTCCCTCGTAGAGGATACGCACCGTTGCGCCGTCATCCACCGCCTCGTTGATCTTGTACTGATCGATATAGCCGCCGAACGCCTGCCCCATCTTCTGGGTTTTCAGCAGTGGTGTACCGGTAAAACCGATCTTCGGTGCATTGGGCAGTGCGTTGTTGATGGTCAGCGCCAGCCCGCCGAACTGGGTACGGTGTGCTTCATCGGCTAGTACGATGATCTTGTCGCTGGGGTTCAGGTTGGTGAACTCTTTCTCGTTCTCCGCTTCCTGAAACTTCTGCACCATCGCGGTGACGATATCGGAAGCTTCTTTCTTCAGCAGAGCTTTCAGGTCAGCGACGGAGGCGGCGTTATACACCGTTTCGCCTTGAGCATCGCGGAAGGTGGTGGAGAGCTGTTCATCCAGCTGGGTACGATCGGTAATGAACACCAGCTTGTACTGCTGCAGCACCGGGTCGCGGCGCATCTTCACCGCCAGCATCACCATGGTCAGCGACTTACCGGAGCCTTGGGTGTGCCAGATCACCCCGGACTTCTCTCTACGGTCTTTACCGGTTTTCAGGCGTTCGATCACCTTGTTCACGGCGCGGTACTGCTGATAGCGGGCAACCTTCTTGATCAGACGGCCATCCACCGGCTCGTAGATGATGAAGTTCCGGATCAGGTCGAGTAATGCGCCGGGGGTGAACATCCCGGCCAGCAGACGCATCTGTGCGGTGGCATCGGTTTCGCCGCACATCACCATCAGATCACCGTCTGTGTAAGGGTAAGCATCTTTCCACTCGCCGTAATGCGAGCCAGAGGAGCTGATCGTGCCGACCTTTGCGCTGTCGCGTGCGGTGGAGACCATCAGCTGGTTGTACCAGAACAGCTTCTCAGCACCTTCATCTTCATGGGGCAGGCGCAGATTGGCGTAGCGACGCAGCTGATTGATCCCCTCTGCCACCGGGCTGGTGATGTAGGGTGACTTGCACTCGATCACTGCCAGCGGCAAGCCGTTCACGAAGCAGATAATGTCCGGGATGATGTTCTGGTTAACACCCTCAACCTTGAACTGGTTGGTGCACAGGAATTCGTTATTGTCGGGGTGATCGAAGTCGATCAGCTTAACGGTCTGACCCTTGCGCCCCTTGCCCAGATCCTGCTCGACCGACTGGTAGTTCACCAGTGTCTGATAGATCAAATGGTTGGCTTCCATCAGCGTGGCTACCAGCGGGTGGGTGACATCGCGCATTACCTTACGCAGGTTCTCTTCACTGATCCACGGGTTGATGCGCCTGATCGCCGCTTCCAGCCGGTTTACCAGCACCACGTCTTTGTAGTAGGCGCGTTCACCGGACTCCGGGGCTAATGCAGCACCGGAAACATACTCCCAGCCCAGCGTCTGCAGCTGACTGATGGCCGGTCCTTCAACCTTGTTGTATTCGTCCTGAATCATAATCTTAGCTATCCACGGTTACGCGTACTTTGCCGGTTAAGAGGTCTTGCATTAGGGCTTTCTTTAACTTCTCATTCTGCCTAAGGATGTTGTTTTTACTGTCAATAAGTTCGTTTAGTCCGTCCAGATATTTGGATATTTTCCGTTGCTCTGCTAATGAAGGGACCGGGACTAAAATTTGTCTAAAAGTTGATTGCTTGATACCAGCAACGGTAGAACCGGTTGATTGTAAGTCGAGCTGCTCTTTGAAAGCTTGTCCTTGCATAACGTAAAGTAGGAAATCTGTGCTAATAGTTTCCTTAATCGGGCATAAAGCTAATACACGCTGCCCTATCGCAAATTTATAATTTGGTACTCGGGCTACGTTTCCTAGTGGCGCTTCGGTGGTGATAAAGACGTCACCAGTTTCGGGAATACCTCTTACCATCCAGTTTTCATACTGCTCGTTAAAGATATATTCTCGAGGGTTTGGATCAATATACCCATTACGAATATTCTTAGCCGTGATTAAAGGGACACCAGACTCGCTTTTTGGTGGACTTTTTCCACGGTAATCTATGATTTTTGTTAAAACCGACTCAATTGTTTTAATCTCCCATCCCGCCGGAATCCTCCCGATAGGCGAATCCTTAAACTCCGTATGAGGACGGCCGTCCGGACCAATGCCCTTGGTCAGCAGCTCCTGCATCATGCCGGTTTTCAGGGCTCTCAGCTTGTCGATCTGAGCCTGTGTTTTTTCGATCACCTCATCGACCGAGGTGAGAATAGCGGCGATTTTCTTTTGTTCGGGGAGGGGTGGGTGAAGAAGCGGTATGGTGTACAAAGTGTCTCGATTTAAGCTCGGGACACCACTCGCTTCATTGTATTTTTCTAAATCATTCGCGCTTAAACAGTAGTAAAACCATTTAGGATCTGTTTTGCGATAGTCTGATACAAAATAGGTCGTGTCGATAGCCCAAAACTTATCCGTCAGAAATGAAGGAGAGTTAATTGTGCCTTTTCGACCAATTACAGTAGTCTGTCCTTCATGAAGAAATGCCGACGCATGCCCCGTTATGCCCCCGGTGCCTATGACCGGGTACGCTCCTTGTGGATCGAGAACATCTTTGGGTGATTTACCGTACTGGAGTGACACCACGTCAGAGATGTATTTACTAGACCACCCCTCCGGAACCGTATTACTCATACCCCAGCTCCTCCAGATAGCCCTTTATCACCGCTTCCGCTTCAGCCACCTCGTTGTCCAGCTCATGCAGCGAGACCTTGTACTTATCCCACCACCGTTCCAGCTGGCTGATCACGGCTGCCTCTGTATCACCTGCGAATGTGCGCAGCTGCTCTTTGCTCTCGATCTCCGGTTTAAAGTCCAGATATGCCTCATCGCGGTGATCGAATACCAGTGTTATGTCGAAGTCGCCCAGTATCTCCTCGCGGATATAGCTGTCTTCTACCTCGCGCACGGGTACACCGCCGTGCAGGATGGCGCGCACGTCGTAGATCTCCGGTGGCGGTGAGGTATCGGCATAGCGGCGGATGTTCAGGTTGAAGTCGTTATCGCGGATCTCGTCCAGCGTCACGATGCGGGAGTAGCGTTTGATCGCTTCGTAGCGGTCGAAGGTGGCTACGATTTTCTCGATATCCTGCGGGCGCAGGGTGTTCTGGTTTTTACCTTCCAGATACTCCAGCTCGCCGTTGATAAACAGCGCCTTGCCTTTGCGATCCTCCGGCTTGGCCTTGTTGATGATCAGCAGGCAGGCCGGGATTCCGGTGCCGTAGAACAGGCCGGAAGGCAGGCCGATGACCGCTTCCAGCAGGTCATCCTCCAGTATGCCCTGACGGATCTGCTTCTCGCTCGAGCCCCTGAACAGTACACCGTGCGGCATCACCACACCCATCATCCCTTCGGCGTTCAGAGAGGCGATCATGTGCTGTACGAAGGCCAAGTCACCGGCATCTTTCGGCGGTGTACCGTAAGGGAAACGCCCGTAGCCGTCGTTATCCGCTTCGTCCTTCCCCCACTTCTTCAGCGAGAACGGGGGATTAGCCAGTACCCGGTCGAAGGTCATCAGTTCGCCATGCTGAATATGCTGCGGCTCGCGCAGGGTATCGCCCTTACGGATATCGGCACTGAACACGCCATGCAGGAACATGTTCATCTTACAGATCGCCCAGGTGTTCAGGTTCATCTCCTGACCGAACAGGGAGAGGTTAGATGGGTTTTCGCCATGCGTAGCCAGATAGTTGCGGGTCTGCACAAGCATACCGCCGGAGCCGACGGTGGGGTCGTAGATACGCATACCGGCATGAGGCTTCAGCAGTGACACCAGAAGCTGCACCACCTGACTGGGAGTATAGAACTCGCCGCCTTTCTTACCGGCGGAGTCGGCGAACATCTTGATCAGGTATTCGTAGGCGGTGCCCAGCAGATCCGGGCGCTCGAAGTCACAGTTACGCAGGCGGTACTTGCTGAAGTGCGAGAGCAGGTCACGTAGTTTCTTGTCGCTGAGCTTGTTCTTGATGTTGAAGTCGATGGAGACCAGCACCCCTTCCAGACTGCTGTTGTACTCCTCAATCGCTTCGGTGGCTTTGTTCAGCTCGGCACCGATGTCGTGCTTCAGGTCCTTCAGGCGGCTCCAGCGGGCGATCTCGGGGATGAAAAAGGTGCTGTCGTATTCGTCTTCATCGTCTGCCAGTTCGAGCGCCTGTTCTTCGGTTTTGCCTTTATCCATGTAGTAGACAACAACCTTCTCCACCTCATCATCGAACGAGTCCGACAGGCGCTTCAGGAACATCATGCCGAAGATGTAATCCTTAAATTCCGAAGCGTCCATATTACCGCGCAGAATGTCGGCGGTTTCCCAAAGGAACGATTCAAGTTGCTGAAGAGTTAAAACGGGCTGGTCGGCCATCGTATGTGTCCTTACCTTTGGCATGACAGGCGAAAAAGAAAGCATGAAGCCTGCGAGTTAATACAATAAGTTATGGAGTTTATCGCAGACACCCCGCAACGGATAGAGTAGCAGTCACCGTCAGCATGTAGGACAAAGCGACTGCCTGTAGTTCACGTCAAAACACCTAACAAATCATTACCCCCGCTGGACCGAACGCCACGTTTTCGACTGGCGTTACGGCTATCTTACTCACTGATTTGATAGGTAAATACCATGACACCCGTTCACTATAAGCTGGCAGACGGTCAGTACATCGGCGATCTGAATATCCAGATCAACCCAACTCAATACGTTACCCATTTGTGTGCTGATACCGGCATGGGGAAATCCTCATGGGTGATGGAACATCTCATCCAACAGAGCCAGATCATCTTTGCCGTACCGCAACGCGCTCAGATCATGCAGTTACAGGCTCGATATGGCGACTCTAGTGGGATCGACTTCATCTACGGTGGTCATACGCAGCTCAGCGACCATCCACTGCATATTGTTTGCACCTATGATCAGTTACCTATGTTGCAAGCAAAGCTGTATATGCATCATTACCTGCTAGTGGTTGATGAAGTGCATAAGCTCTATCAAGCCGCCAGCTACCGTGAAGAAGCTGTTTTGAATCTGATTGATGCAATCAGGGATGAGCGTTTCTCGCAAGTGGTAACGTTGAGCGCTACCTTCACACCGGAGTTGGTGCCATACCAGATTGATGCATGGCTGGATGTATCCAGAATATCTTCGGTTGAGCGACGAATTGAGCTGGAGGTATTCGGTGATCTGAATTCCATGGAAGATGTGATCATCGACGGCATCAGCAGAACTGGATACGGTCCCACCGTAATGCGAGTTAACAACAAGGAGGATATGGCGGCGTACAGGCAAGTGCTGGAGGGTAAAGGATTAACCTGCCTTTCAGTGAATCGAGACCTGCAAGCCACTTCAGCGGTGGCTGAGATGCTCCAGTCAGAGAGCATATCCAACTATGATGTAGTACTGACAACGAGCTTGCTGGATGAGGCGATCAACATCAATGATGAACTGATCAACGAACTCATTGTATTTAACAGCCGCATTCATCCTGAAGAGTTGAAACAGTTTATGGGGCGTTTCCGACTGTGTAATCCCAAAGCTCGCCTCTGCATACCGAGAGGATACTTGTCAGGCCGGATGCAGGATCTTGACACCGCACGTAAGAATTCCCAAGCAGTAGCCCAGTCGGCCAAGCAACTGGCTGAGATTGTTAGTATGGATTGTGATCCGGTTCAGTCAGTCAGAAAATCCAATCAGACACTTAAGCAGCTGCTGGGCTTTGAGCCGCTGCGTATCAAGCAATCCGCGATTGTGGCGAATGATGCTGCGATCATGGCAAGACTGTTCAAAACGGACACGGAGCTCTGTTACCTGAACGAGAAAAGCTTGGAAGAACGTTTGCAAAAGATATTCACCCAACTGGATTTCCAGATTAAGCACGTCGGCGATGTGGAAGGTGTCTGTGCGGTTTCAGTCTATTTGGATGCGGCTTTCAGTAAACAGACGGCAAACCGTGAAGAGACCCTCGATGCATGTAAAGCGAAGGTGCTACGGGAAGTTTCTCAAAGAAGCGGTAATGCAGACAAGCCTGTTGATACGCTGGGCATACTGGACGCCGTACTTCGCTCAACGAACCTTGATGAAGCGGAGAGGGCGTTGATAACGAGCTGGCGTGATTTGCATCGAGATGTGCTGGCTAATATGTGGCATGCCCACGATGCTCTCCGCTATCAGCAAGAAGCCAAGATCTGGCAGTTCCATGAAGCGGCTGAAAGTAACTTCTACATCCGGCCTATTTTGAAGCGGTTGAAGCAGTTACCTAAGGATACGCAAATGAACCTCGCTGAAGCACGGGAGGTCATCCTGGATGCGCTGCGGGAAGTGGCTAAGCAATACCCTCAGTTTAAAGATCTGGTTGCGGCTGCGAAGGTAAAAGGTGTGTCGGTAAAACGTAATAACCACTTTGCAGTGACTGATCGCTTTGTTCGTGCCATCTTCAAAGACTTCACCGCAACGCCGCCTGTACGGTCAAACAATAAGTATAAGATCATCTTTAATGGCATCGGCCCTTTTGGTTATCAGTACCGGATGAAAGGTGAGAGTGCCATTGTGCAGAAACCCCGTAAGGCCGTGCGAAAGATTCGTAAAATCCAAAAAGCTGCTTGAGCCACATTGAAGCCTAACCTGAGAGATCAGGTTAGGCTCATGTTTTACTCAATAGGTTCACCGTTGGAGAGGTGGCGGCGGATGATCAGTCTGATAATCTGGCTAACGGGTCTAATCGTCTCGTCTGATATCACTTTCAGATAGTCAGCTTCCTCCTGACTGACGTAGACGCTGAGCCGTACTTTAGGCTCTTCCAGCTTTGGCCTGCCGCCAATTGTCTTTTCAATTTCAGAGAAAGGTTTTAGGTTCATGACGTTGCTCCTGTATGTTTAATGACCCGCTTGAACACGCCCGTAATGAACTGATTCGTTTTCTGGAGTTGGTGTTCACCCATCGCATGATCGATGTTGCTGTACCATTCAAGGCCGTCCGTCGTCATACGGTCGAAGAGAGTGGTTTCCTTGATGTAGTAGATCGGCATCTTGCCCAGCTTATTGATCAGCTCGTCGCGAGCAGACTCGTACTTCTTCATCTGACGGAAGTTGTTAATGATGATAACTATCGGCGTATCAAACTCGTTGATTAAATTTACAGTTTCGATAGTGGCTTCGATGCTACGGGGATCGGTACGCGTTGGAACTATAATTAAATCGACGTGGTTAAGCAGTTGCCCGATTTTGGGATCAAGATAGGTCGAGATCGCACCGAAGTCGAAGACCACATCATCGAGTGCCAGAATATGCTTGGGGATGCGTTTTTTGTTGGTATCGATCTGAATAGCATCTTCATCATTCTGAGCAGGGGTGATTAGATCGTTAGTGACATAGATGTGATGAAGATAGGTTGCCATGAAAGTAGCGAGGCAGCTTTTCCCTACGCCCCCTTTCAATGATACGAATAGTGTTTTCATGATTACAAAATCTCGTTAGTTATGGATTGGGTGAATCCACCCGCTAATAACTAGTTCGGGATTTTGGGGGCTAAAATAGCGTTTTTATGGCCCAGAAAATGGGCTGGTAAACTCCAGCGCTAATGATGGGTCGATGCGGGGATCGATCAGATTGACTGTCGCCGGTTGTGGCCCGAAGTGTCCATGGCTGACCGTAGCGATTTTTCACGTTATAGCGATGGTGAAGTATCGTCCAAGACTCCATACGATTCATGGGTAGGCGATGGAAAAAAGGGAGTCAGTTTCCCTTTAAAAATACTTATAAAAATGACTACTAACTCAAACTGACTGAGACTGTTGAAGCGCATACGAAAGCGAAGGATTTAAAAATCTCTGTAGGTTTTTCAGTGAGCGTGAAGGCGTTAATCATAGAGTGTCGCGCCGCTTGGCGAGGCGCAGGAGAAAAAAGAAAAGGGGGAGCTGGCTAGCGCCAGCTCCGGTCTATAAACGGTTTAAGTTGGGCCTTCTACCGTCACTTCTACAGTGAAAATGTCCATCTGGTAATAAGACAGGAAGTTCGCCTGAAACATCTCGTACAAGTCTTTGGCTTCAGCAATAGTCATAGGTTTGCAGTAACGCATCTCGCAAATACCCGCCAGTACGTCGAAGTCGATCTCTTTCGCCAGTTCTGTATCCCAGCCAGATCCAACATAGGAAAAGTCTGTAATGTAATCCAACTGAAAGCCTGATTTTGTTCGACTGATGCGGATCTCTACCGGATGGTAGCCACCTGATTCAGGCGAATAGTCCGGGTCACGAAAGTTAAAGGTGATCGCTTCTAACTTGTCTGATGATGTACAGGTAGGTTGAGCTTTCTGAAACTCATCGTCCAATATCTGGATCAGTTGATGAGCGACAGGCAGCACGCAGCCGTCCGTCAGAATCGGCAGTTTCATAGTGTTGTCCTTGGTAAGGGTGAGCTGTTGGGTAGGGTGTTTAAGGCTGTTGTATGTGCAGAGAGGGCTTACTTTGTACGTTTCTGTAATGACGCTGCCTGTTGCTCAAAGTCATCAGCCAGTACGTGGTGAAAGGTACTTTTCTCGGACGGCTTGATCAGGTTGATATCAGAAGACCGTAGAATCGCTGCGAGGAATGACGCATTGTTGGCTGACTTGCCGACCATGCAATCCTTTAATGCACTGGACTTAAACGGATGACCTGCTTGCCCGGACAGCGTCGTGATGACCTTATCCAATGCGACCCATTCACGGGAGTGCAGACCACCACCGTCATTGCCTGTAATGCGAAGGTAGTTAGCCTTGTCATCTTGATTACGCGCCAGCTGGAAATAGATTTTACCCTTGGACTTCGGGCGCAATTTATCAGCCGTACCATTTTCAATGATGATCTGAAACTGTGTCTCAGGGCCACTTTGCTCTTCCGTGTTTGCGGACTTTTGGTCCTTTTCCAGAGCAAGTCGTTCAGCCGTCGCTGCGGCAGGGGTGTGTTTTCTCGGGGGCATAATGTTCCTATCCTTAAAGCTCGTGAGTGAGCAATCGTGCTTGAGTTTTATGGTGAGGTTGAATCTGATCAGTGATCGCTTTCAGTGCAGCAACAAGTACTGCCAGGTCGTCCAGAAAGCCGATGACGGGAGAGATATCGGGGACCGCATCAAGCGGGTCAATCAGGTAAAGCAACGCGCCAACCGCAATGGCTTTCACCCATGCGGGCATATCACCATCGGTCAGCAACACGTATAGAAGGACCGCTTTCTGATACAGCTCATCAACCCCGCGTATCTGAGTCAGTTTCGCCATCAGTTGATGGATGCAGATATCAGACATCAGTCAGTTCTCCTGAAATTGGGCAATCGTTATGCACCAACAAGTAGATGCCTGAACCTTCATCAGAGAAGATCGCCAGAGCCAGCTGGTAGTCGTCACCGACCGGGACGACGTATTCCGGGTAGGTCAGAACAAAGTCGAGCTGGGTCTGAAATTCATCGGTTTCAGATTTAACGGTTTGATGGTCGTCATCAGCATTTAGGATGATCAGCACCGTGGGAATGTCATTCCAGTATTGGCGAGCTGCTGCAATAGACCCAAAGCCCTCAATTAGGTGCTTTACCAATGGGTCATAGAGGTTTTCAGGGATAGGTAGGGCCTGCCTGTCAGGCCAGTTAATCGTTACGTACATAGTTTTCTCCAGACAATAAAAAAGGCCCTATCCACAATGGATAGAGCCTTTGTTGGGTGTTGTTTCGGGGTTAGCTGCTATAGCCAGCCAGCTTCAAAGCAATGGAACGATCAGCGATGAAATACTGAGAAGCGTTTTCAGGGTCTTCCCAAAGCTTGGCAATATTGTCTTGGGTAAAGAATGTTTCCCGGTCTACATCCTCTTTCAGGCCCACCCAGCTAAATCGATGGGATCTGAATTCAGCGAGCAGTTTGTCATCAGGGGTCTGTCCAAAGAACGCTAACAGCTGAAAAGCGCTGGGTACGTGATCTAACAGACCGGTGATTGCAGAGGGTTGTCCCATTCCGCAAAAGGATGAGATCCACTCTCCGTCGTATTGGAAACTGAAGTCGCCTATGTACTCGAATCCCTGATCAGTCAGAAGGGCATAACCCCATGCGTTGCTTGGATCGTATACGAACCGAGCGGAGCGCAGATCCAGATCGAGCATGATTGAGTTAACCAGATCTACACGATCCTCGTCCATGAACGGGTCAGCGGCTTTGATCGACTGGAGGAGATTGCCCAGATCAAGGATTTCAATTGCTATCCGTGCAGGCCCCGGCTTCGCGATGCTGTTGATCGCTGCTTGTACCT
Source organism: uncultured Amphritea sp. (assembly GCA_963669425.2). Taxonomy (GTDB): domain Bacteria; phylum Pseudomonadota; class Gammaproteobacteria; order Pseudomonadales; family Balneatricaceae; genus Amphritea. The sequence continues at coordinate 506,536 of CAXXNC010000001.1, read as the reverse complement.
CAGCCTGCATATGTTTAATGGTGTCTGCGTCGTATCCGACGACTTTAATAATGGCTTCAATCATGGTGTTGTCCTTTTAAATTGTGGCTTCACGTCTGATTTTCTGACGGACGGCTGACAGGGAGTGTCATGGAGGAAGAGTTGAAGTGTGCGGAATGAAAAAAGCCCTACCGTTTTACAGGCAGGGCTTTTAAGTAGATTAGTGTGAAAATGTAATCGTTAGAATATAAATGCCTTACTGGTATCGGGCAGAGGAATGTATCCAAAGCTGATAATGTGTAAAACAACTCGGCAAGTGTAATAAGCTTGGAATAGCACACCCATTACTAAATCCCAGACTTCTTCCGCACCAGCCATAATCATATTTAGAAGTCCGTCGAGTGGATTCAAGCCAATAGTCATCCATATAACCATTTCTACGGTGGTCCATAAGAAGTCCAGAATCTCTATCCCCAGATTGTAAATGACGTAAAAGACGCCTGTTACCAAACCGCTTAAACCGTGCCATAAGGACGAGCCTAATAGCCTCCAGTAGTCGGCATCAAAGATAGATTGGATGCTGTCGCTGAATTGAAAAATGAACTGCCCAATTGTTGCAAACCAACCTACCATCCATAGAAGCAGCCCAATCCCCACGCCGAATGCTGCTTGCACGATGAAGTAGATACTGTCCAGGAATCCTATTCTTTCATTGCCTATCAGGTATGCAGCGTAATTCAGAAAGTTACCCCAGACATTGGTAATATAACTGATTTGCAAGGCCAGCATATCGGCCCCGTTAAACTCAAGGAACGTTAGAGTCCTGAGTTCGTGTGGTTTTCCCGACTGTGGATTGTAGTTATATAGCGCTACGTCATAACTCAGGTTATAGGTGCCCATATAGTAGGCTACGAGAGTTGACTCGCCGTGAACTGACGATGGGTTGTAGTTGTGTCGAAAATCTAAGTAAGTCTTTTTAACGCGGTCCTGCCATGTGTGATAGGGGTATAAGATCCAGGTTGTATATGCGTCACATTCTGACCGATGTTGTTCGTAATCCCTACAGATGCTTTGAGGTCGCTGATGCTGGTACTCAATTGAATACATATCTCGGCGCTGGTACTCATTGTTATCTAACAAGCCTTCGAATTTATCTATTTCGGCATTTGCGAACGTACTCGTGAACAGTAAAAGCACGAAGATAAAAAAGGTTCGGTGTTTTTTCGGGGTCATATAAATTTCCTTATACGTCATCAAGCTGGTTCATCTGAGCCAGCGTTTTGGTTAAGTCTGAGAGCACTTGTTTTTTGATAGAGGGGGGCGAAACCACCTCCATGTGGGGTATCCAGTATTTGATCAACGGAACGATCTGCGTGGGGTGTTGGATACGCGATGAAAGCAGAAGCCCGCCATCTTCCAGCTCATGCAGGATCTGCTGGTTGGGCAGTAACGCGCGTCGTTTGAAGTAGTCAGCGATATCGGGGGCGGTTTTCAGAATGACCTCAATGACGTCAGACCCGTACCAGATGGTTGGGTTGGTATTGATCTCATCATTGATGGTGGGGTCGAGCATGAACGTGTCGTATGTGATGCTGAGCTGGCATATGCGTGAGACTACGAATGACTTCAGTCGGTTCTCGTGAACGGCTGCGAGATACCACACCCCTTTGTAATTCACTAAGCGGTAGGGCTGAACAGCATCATAGGTTTTCTCCCGGTAAGTGAAGACGATAACGCTATTGCTGCGTATCGCTTTCTCCAACAGGCGAAACTCGCGAATGAAGTGTGTGCTGTCCTCGAAGGACATCCCTTTAACGATATAGGGGGCACGCTGATCACTATCGAGTAGCGTGGCCAAAAGCCTGTCATCCAGATAGGGAAACATCTCTTCAATGTCGAGAATACGGGCGAAATTGCGAATGTCCCGGTTGCTTCGCTTGCCCAGCGACGCAGTCATCAGCCAATAACTCTGCCCTTGATGTTCAATGGGTAGGTACGCCAAACGCTGATTCAGGTCTCGCTGGATGGTTCGGGTGGATACGTTGAATTCCATTGCCAGAGCATCAATGGTTACACGCTCACCAGAATTTAACTTGGTGAGGATAAGACCGAGTCGCTGTCCTAACTTATCGTGGGGTTCCAAAGGGTTACTCTGAGTGATCAACAGTTTTGAGCACATTGTCCAGAACGGGCTGGACAGGTTGTGTCATGCTTTTGAATTGTCACCAGATAGGGCTGAAAAGGCCGCTGTTATTGATATAGACGAATGGGGTTTGTCATAAGCCTGGAAGAAGGTAGTGATTCGCGACATAACCTGTCGCGAATCTAGGGGGCTAACGGATCAGTTCGCAGAGTTTGTTGCTGGTTAGACGCTGCCGCTCCAGCGTTTGTTTACTGTACCGGGCTGAACTCTGGATGCAGAGGTGTCCCAGTTGGTATTTAACGTCGTACAGTGTCATCCCGGCAGACACTAGGCAACTTGCAACACTATGGCGTAGTGAGTGCAACACCAATTCTTCGGGGTTGGGTATGCCTGCATTGCGCAGGATACGTTGAAATGTGACGCGGCAGTCTTTAATCGGCTGTCCTGAAATACGACCCGCGAAGATATACGGATTGCCCGGAACCTTCGGTGTTTCGTCCAGAATCTCCAGTGCCAGATCTGAAAGATAAACCTCCCGGCTTTGTCCATTCTTGGTTATCGGGAGAAAGAGTACCCGATTAGCACGATCCAAGTGCTCATGCTTTGCGAGTCTGATTTCACTGCGTCGGCATCCGGTAATAGCCAGCATGGCGATGTATCCGCCGATGCACTTGTTTTTGAGATTACGAGCTTCGGTTATTACTGCTTTCAGCTCTTTGGCATCAAGAAACCGCGTGCGGATGTTGTCTTCCCGAAGCTGTTTTACCTTCATCGCCTCATTCACATCGATCACGTCCATGCGTAGGGCAAGTTGCCCCATCGTCTTCAACACCGCAATGACCCGGTTGCAGGTCGCAGGTGCGAGCGCTTTTCGATGAGAATTGGCTGAGTTGAGGTCCAACTGTAGTTGCAGGACATGTGATGCCTTGAGTTCACGAAAAAGCATATGCCCTAAGCGGGGTTCTGCATGATTACGGAAGCGTTTGATTTCATGGGACCATGAGCGAGTGTGTTTTTTCTGGTAGGGCAGGTAGGTGTTCCAGAAGAACTCCGACAACGTCGGATGTTGCTTCTGTTCGGCCTGCTCAGCTTTGGGGTCGATACCTTCAGCCAGCATAGCTCGATAGTTACGAGCGGCTTTGCGAGCCGTGGCAACACCAATGTCTGGAAACCTACCGATGGCTATGCTGCGCTTTCTGGAATTGAACACATAGCGAAATAGGAAACGTTTATTCCCTGATTTGCCTACCAGACATTTCAATCCGGCGACACTACTGCCGTCGTCTGACGCATCGCTCACTTCAAGGTCGGTACTGGCCGCATCAGGTGGGTTCGCTGGTAATGCCCGAACCCGAGCGTCGGTGAACTTAAATTTTTTATTCATTGAAACCTCCAGAGTCAGATATCCGGTGATTTCATATATGGATTTGGGAGGGCTTTATTACGGTTCGGGACTGAACAGCATGGGACCGGAGTAAGACCGGGATTTGGCAGAGCGGTTAGCAGGCAAGGATGTTGTACTGATGGACTGCAGTGTTGGAATGAGTTGGATAATAGTGGATATAGATGTATGTCATTACGCACAGAAATTGCACAGACAGGACCGGGGATGGACCGGGGGAGGTATTAGGAGGGGCTGCAACGGAGGCAGAAATGAAAGAGCCTTGTGCAAAAAAAAGCTGCTTAATGGGTGGGTGATGAGCGGATTGCAGACACAAAAAAATCGAGGCTCTTACGAGTGCTCGATTTCTTAAAAATTCTTATAAATCAACAAGATAATGGTACCAGTGGCCGGACTCGAACCGGCACGCTTTTAAGGGCGGGGGATTTTGAATCCCCTATGTCTACCAATTCCATCACACTGGCATCGGTCTTGTTGTTACTGCTATATCTGCGTCAGCTAAGTCTATAACACAAAGGATTTTGAATCCCCTATGTCTACCAATTCCATCACACTGGCACAAACGTGGAGCGTATTATACGTCTCGCGCTTTGGCGGTCAATCAGCAATCGATAATAATCTGATTTTTTCTCTGCTGGTGGTTTCCGCGCCGTTCTGCTGCAGTCACGCGGATTTACAAATCTTTTACAAATCCTATAAATCTGTCTGACTTTTGATTGGTCTGTGCCACGTAGACTGAGTTCAGGTTGCACTATATTCTCAGTGAAGGATCAGCACTATGAACAGATTAATGAAATTGAGCCGAACCAGAAAATTGTTCCGGAATGCCGGGTTATTATTGGGTTTGTTACCAATGGCAGGGCAGGCGAGTCAGGTGGATCTGAATATCAATCTGGCAACACCGGTGATGGAGGCAGAAAGAGACCATCGGGCGTTTATCAAAATCTCGCTGGAAGGATTTGAGCAGCAGGATAAGCAGGCCCGTATCCCGGCGAATATTGCCATTGTGCTGGATAAATCCGGTTCAATGTCCGGCGATAAGATTGCTCATGCCCGGGAAGCGGCGATTATGGCGATTCAGCGACTGGATGAGCGGGATACCGTATCGGTCGTGACCTATGATTCCCGTGTCCGGGTGGTGGTACCGGCCACGCCGGTCAATCGCAAGCAGTCAATCTATAACGCAATACGTCAGATTCAGGCGAATGGTAATACCGCGTTGTTTGCCGGCGTCAGCAAAGGAGCGCACGAGTTGCGTACCTATCTCAGCCGTAACAAGGTAAACCGGGTGATTCTGCTATCGGATGGTCTGGCCAATGTCGGACCGCAGTCCGCGGCGGAGCTGGGGCAGTTAGGTGCATCGCTGGCAAAAGAGGGCATCAGTGTCACGACTATCGGCCTGGGCCTGGGTTATAACGAAGACCTGATGACACAGCTGGCCGGTTTCAGCGACGGTAACCATGCCTTTGTTGAGCACCCGGAAGATCTGGCATCGATCTTTCAGTACGAGTTCGGTGATGTGCTGTCAGTGGTCGCACAGGATGTTGACATTCATATCCGTTGTCTCAATGGTGTTAAACCGATTCGTCTGTTGGGGCGCGAAAGCCAGATTATGGGAGACCGCATCAGTACCCGTATGAACCAGCTCTACAGCAAGCAGGAGAAGTTTATTATTCTGGAAGTTGAGGTACCGGCACAGCAGACAGATACCGAGCTGGAGCTGGCGCAGATTGATGTGACTTACGATAATCTGTACACCCGTGAACAGCAGCGGCTGTCCGGGCTGACGGTGGCCGGGTTCAGTCAGTCGCAGCAGGTGGTTGAAGAGGCTGTGGATAAAGCCGCGTATGAAGATGCGGTAGAGCAGGTTGCTAACCAGTACAGCCGTGAAGCGGTAGAAGCAAGAGATAGTGGTGATCTGTCCCGGGCGAAGAAAATTCTGCAGGACAGCGCTTCTTATCTTGGCTCGCAGGCGGCGCAGATCAGCTCGCCACGCCTGCAGGAACAGCAAGCTGAAGCGTTAGAAGATGCAGAGGCGCTGGAGAATGAGCAGGACTGGAATAAGCAGCGTAAAGAGCTGAAAGCCCGTCAGTATAAACGTTCAAACCAGCAAACTTACTAAGCACTTACTCTGAGCACTTACTCTAAGCATTTACTTTAAGCACTGAGATAAGAGCGTATAAAAAAGGGATTCGTATTGAATAAAAGCACTCCGCGCCTGCTGGCTATGCTGATCATCCTGCCGACGTTGCTGCTCGGCTGGTTCGGAGTGCGGCTGCAGCTGGATCAGCAGACAGTGCTGAACTATCAGCAGGCGCAGTTGGCGGAAAGTCAGTTGCAGGGTATTGATCAGCAATTCCAGAATCACTTCCTGTTACTGCAATCGGCGCTGACACCTCAGGCGGAGCAACTGTTTTCTGAAACTGGCGGAGCCTATGATGCAGTAACTGTCAGACAGTATATCCTGCGTTCGCCTCAGGTCAGGCAGCTGTTTGTAATCTCGGACCGAGGTCAGCAGTTATTCCCACCGGTCGATCAGCCAGTCAATCGGGCTGAGCAGCAGTTTGTCAGTCAGCTTCAGCCGATTCTGGTGAATCCGGAGCGTTTCTTTATCGCCTCAACTGCGGATGAATCCGCTATTACCGCTGAAGCAGGCGTCACCTCATTCGCTGCTGACAGCAATCTTTACAGCGCCCCTCTGAAATCCCGTTCGGTGGTGGCTGAACAGAGTATCGCGCCATCTCCCCGGGGCTGGATCGCCTGGTATGCAGATACCGGCCTGAAGCATATCTTCTGGTGGCAGGACCCGCAGGGCAACCGGGTCGGATTTGCGTTGAACAGCGCCCGCTTACTCTCAGATCTGATCAACCTGTTGCCTGATTCGGAAACTGCGGGTACCGAAACAGTATTTGATCTTCAGCTGCAGGATGACCGGGGTGAGATTGCCTATTCCTGGGGTGGCTATGAGCATGAAGTGGGGCAGAAGCCGCTACAGATCCGGCCACTCAGCCATCCATTAGGGAGTTGGCGGCTGGTGTATTTCAGCCCGATTTCTGATGTCGGGAGTGGCGGTTGGTTTGGGTTAATTGCTCTGCTGGCGGTGGTGCTGGCGGCACTTTCCGGTCTGGGCTATCTGCTATACAGGGAGCATACCCGGGAGCTGCGATTAGCGGAGCAGAGGGTCAACTTTGTTAACCAGGTATCCCATGAACTGAAGACACCGCTGACCAATGTCCGCTTATATGCAGAAATGCTGCAGGACGAAATTGATCATGATGAAGCGCTGTCAGTCGCTCAGCGTTACCTGCGGGTAATCAATACGGAAGCTCAGCGTTTGTCCCGTCTGATTGAGAACGTGTTGAGCTTTTCCCGGGTTAAACGCCAGACAAACCGGATAGATCTGCAGGCCGGTGTTGTAGATCGTTGTATTGATCAGGTGGTAGAGGCTTATGCGCCACTGTTTGCCGATCAGGGAATCACTGTTAACAGACAGTTGGATGCAGGCCTGAACTGTCGTTTTGATCATGGAATCCTGGAGCAGGTGCTGAACAATCTGCTGAGTAATTGCGAGAAATATGCCGCCGAGGGTAAGCAGATCAAAATAACCAGCTGGCAACAGCAGGATGCGCAGTTAAACAGTTATATCCGGGTGCAGGACAACGGTCCGGGTGTGTCTGTTGATCAGGCGGAGTTGATCTTTCAGCCTTTTTACCGGATCAGCAATAAGCTGACTGACGGTGTCAGCGGTACAGGCATAGGGCTGGGGCTGGCTCGGGATCTGGCGCGCAGTCACGGCGGCGATCTGACACTGGAAACTGAATCTACTACCGGTGCCAGCTTCCTGCTCTGGCTGCCATCGCCAATCACTGAAGAGTGCTCGGAATAGAAGTAAGGCAATGATGAAGCTGTTGATCGCCGAAGATGATCTGAATATTCGTCAGGGACTACGGGCGTTATTGGAGACTGAAGGCTACGAGTGTCTGGAAGCGGCGGATGGTGACGATGCCTGGGCGATCTATCAGGCGGAACAGCCGGATCTGGTGCTGCTGGATATTATGATGCCGAAGCAGGATGGCTACAGCGTCTGCCGTCGGATACGTCAGGTCAGTGAGCAGGTGCCGGTGATCTTTATTACCGCAAAGTCAGAAGAGATTGATCAGGTGCTGGGCCTGGAACTGGGCGCTGACGACTATATCAAAAAGCCCTTCGGTAGCCGCGAAGTCATTGCCCGGATCAGAGCGGTAACCCGTCGTTGTCTGCGTAAAATGGATAAGGAAGACAGTGCGGAGCCGTTTGCAATGGCTGATCTGCAGATCCGACCGGATGAGCTGCGTGCAGTCAGAGGCGAGCAACAGATTGAACTCAGTCTGCGGGATCTGAAAATTCTGCGCTTGTTGTTTGAAAATACAGGCCGGGTGGTGGACCGCGACAGTCTGTTTAATCATTGCTGGGGGCATCATTACCTGCCCAGCAGTCGTACGCTGGATCAGCATATTTCCAAGCTGCGCAAGCTGATCGAGCATAATCCCCGGGAGCCGCAGATCATAAAAACCGTGCATGGCATCGGATATCGCTTTGATAACTGAAATTCCCCGCTGAATCAGGTAGGATACGCTCCCCGATTCAACCTCTGCAGCCGTGATCCGGTTGCATGCAATGCAGTTATGCAGGTTAAAAACTTCTATGCAGGTTAAAGACTTCCATTTTGAGCTTCCCGACGAGCTGATCGCCCGTTATCCGCTGGAAAATCGTAGCGATAGCCGTCTGTTCTGTGTCGATGGTAACAGCGGCGAGCAGCAGCACCGTCATTTTCATGAAGTGCTGGAACTGCTCGAGCCCGGTGATCTGGTGGTATTCAACAATACCCGGGTGATTCCGGCGCGGATGTTCGGTCAGAAAGCCTCCGGCGGCAAGATCGAAGTACTGATCGAACGCTTGCTGGATGAGCGTTCGGCGCTGGCGCATATCCGTTCCAGCCGGTCGCCGAAACCGGGTACGGAACTCATGCTGGAAGGTGGGCTCAAAGCGACCATGGTCGCGCGCCATGATGATCTGTTTGAACTGCAGTTTGATCTGTCTGAGGGCAATCTGGTTGAGGCGCTGGAACAGTTCGGGCATATGCCACTGCCGCCTTATATGAAGCGTGAAGATGAACTGTCCGATCGTGAGCGTTATCAGACTGTGTATAACGAAAAGCCGGGCGCGGTGGCTGCGCCGACGGCGGGTCTGCACTTTGATGATGCGCTGCTGCAGAAGCTGGAATCCAAAGGCGTAAATAAAGCCTTTGTGACCCTGCACGTGGGCGCGGGTACCTTCCGTCCGGTGAAAGTCGATAATATTCAGGATCACAAGATGCATGCTGAATATATCGAAGTTTCGGAAGAGGTATGTCAGGCGGTGCGTGAAACCAAAGCACGGGGGAACCGGGTACTGGCGGTGGGAACAACGTCGGTGCGTTGTCTGGAAACTGCCAGCCAGAGTGGTGAGATTGAGCCGTTTTTCGGTGATACCGATATTTTTATCTTTCCGGGTTATGAGTTCCGCACGGTGGATCTGCTGATCACCAATTTCCATCTGCCGGAGTCGACCCTGCTGATGCTGGTATCAGCTTTTGCAGGCTTTGAGCATATGATGGCGGCCTATAAGGAAGCGGTGCGACAGCAGTATCGTTTCTTCAGTTATGGGGATGCGATGTTCCTGAGCCGTCAGCAAGGGGCTTAAATCCGGGACGAATGGGCTTTTAATTGTAAAAAATGCCCCTATATATGAATGCAATCACCCCGTCAGGGGAAAACAGATTCAGGACAGATTGTGAGCAGAGAATGTTTTATGAAGTTTGAGCACATGGCCAGCGACGGTAAAGCCCGTCGCGGTCGCTTGAGCTTTCCCCGGGGCGATGTTGAGACCCCGGCGTTTATGCCAGTTGGCACCTACGGCACCGTTAAAGGGATGTTGCCGAAGGATATTGAAGAGATCGGTGCCCACATTATTCTGGGTAACACCTTCCATCTGATGCTGCGTCCGGGTACGGAAGTGATTAAGCAGCACGGTGATCTGCACGATTTTATGAACTGGAAAGGTCCGATTCTGACCGATTCCGGCGGTTTCCAGGTATTCAGCCTGGGGGCGATGCGTAAGATCACTGAAGAAGGCGTAACCTTCCAGTCCCCGGTGAACGGCTCCAAAGTGTTTATGGGTCCGGAAGAATCGATGCAGGTGCAGAAAGATCTGGGCTCTGACATCGTGATGATCTTCGACGAGTGCACCCCGTATCCAGCGACAGAGACAGAAGCAGCGACCTCGATGCGTCTTTCCCTGCGCTGGGCTAAGCGTTCTAAAGACGCCCACGGCGACAGCCCGTCTGCGCTGTTCGGTATCGTGCAGGGCGGTATGTATCCACATCTGCGGGATGAATCCATGACCGGTCTGGAAGAGATCGGTTTCGACGGCTATGCCATCGGCGGTTTGTCCGTGGGTGAGCCGAAAGACGAAATGGTCAAAGTACTGGATCATCTGGCGCATAAGATGCCGGCCGATAAGCCTCGTTACCTGATGGGCGTGGGCAAACCGGAAGATATTGTAGAAGCGGTGCGTCGCGGTGTCGATATGTTCGACTGCGTAATGCCAACCCGTAATGCCCGCAACGGTCATCTGTTTACCCGCAACGGTGTGGTCAAGCTGCGTAATTCAGCCAATAAGACCGACACCCGTCCGCTGGATGAACCGTGCACCTGCTATACCTGTCAGAACTTCAGCCGTGCCTATCTGCATCATCTGGATAAGTGCAAGGAGATCGTCGGCTCACAGCTGAATACGATCCACAATCTGCACTACTATCAGGAGCTGATGGCGGGTTTGCGTCAGGCAATTGAACAGGGTAAATTGGACGACTTTGTCGATGAGTTCTATCAGCTGCGAGGCATGGAAACACCGCCTCTGCCTGAGTCCGAAAGCGAATAATTTTTTAATCTCAAATAGTATTAGGAGAAGCCTTCAATGAGCTTTTTTATCTCTCCAGCATACGCTGAAGCAGCCGCTGCACCGGGTGGTATGGATCCAAGCATGTTCAACCTGATCTTCCTGGTTGGCTTTGGTGTTATCTTCTACCTGTTCATGTGGCGTCCACAGTCTAAGCGTGCAAAAGAGCATAAAGCGCTGCTGTCTGGCCTGAGCAAAGGTGACGAAGTGATCACTGCGGGCGGTATCCTGGGTAAGGTTGTGCGTCTGAACGAAGATTACGTGGTACTGCAGGTTTCTGATAACACTGAGCTGACTTTCCAGAAGACTCACGTCAGCGCTGCGCTGCCAAAAGGCACCATTAAAGAGATCCAGTAACAGGTTCATAACAAAACGCCACTACAGTGGCGTTTTTTTGATGTAGGGACAGGGCGCTATGCTCAACAAATATCCACTATGGAAAAACGCGCTGATCGTGCTGGTACTGCTGATTGGCGGTATCTACGCAGCACCTAACCTTTATCCTGACGACTACGCTGTTCAGCTTTCCGGTGCCCGGGAAGTGAATGTTGTCGACCAGCGTCTGCTGGATCAGGTTACCGGTGTGCTGGACCAAGAGCAGATCAGCTTCAAGAGTGAAGAACTGACCGATAAGGGTGGTTTACTCCGCTTCCCGGACAGTCAGGCACAGCTGAGAGCCAAAGAGACCATCAGCCGTACACTGGGCGATGATTATGTTGTCGCACTGAACCTGGCGCCGACGACGCCGGAGTGGCTGACCTCTGTAGGGGCCGGACCGATGAAACTGGGTCTGGACCTGCGTGGCGGTGTACACTTCCTGCTTGAAGTGGATATGGCTGCAGCAGTAGCGCAACGTCTGGATGTCTACGTCAGTGAGATTAAAACCAAACTGCGCTCTGAAAAGCTGCGCTACCGGGCGGTGGATCATCGTGAAGATGGCAGCCTGGAGGTTAAATTCTCCAAGGCTGATGTGCGTGATGAAGCGCTGAGTTTTCTGCGTACAGAATACCCTGAATTCCTGATGGCGGATGAAGACCTGGACGGTGCTTTTTATCTGACTATCACGCTGGCGGAAACCAAGATCCGGGAGATCGAGGATTACGCTATCAAACAGAACCTGACCACTCTGCGTAACCGGGTTAACGAACTGGGTGTGGCTGAGCCGCTGGTTCAGCGTCAGGGCCGTAACCGTATCGTAGTCCAGTTGCCGGGTATTCAGGATGCTGCGGCGGCGAAGCGGATTATCGGTAAAACAGCGAATCTGGAGTTCCGTCTGGAAGCGCGTACCGATGCTTCCCGTGCCACAACAGAGACCTACGAGTTCCGTAATCCGGATCGCGGTTTGCGTCAGGCAACACTGGAGAAAGATATTATTATCTCCGGTTCCAGCGTCTCTAACGCCCAGGCTTCGTTTGATGAAAACGGTCAGCCGCAGGTCAATATCTCGCTGGATGACAAAGGCGGTAAGCTGATGAACCGTGCCTCCCGTGATGCGATCAAGCGTCGCATGGCGGTACTGTTTGTTGAGCACAAGAGCCGTACTCTGTATGAAACCGTTGATGGTGAGCAGGTTGCCAAGCGTATTCCTTACGTAGAGAAGAAGATCATCTCTCTGGCGACGATTCAGAGCGTGCTGGGTGCCAGCTTCCGGATCACCGGTCTGGACAGTGCAACTGAGTCCTCTGAACTGGCACTGTTACTGCGTGCCGGTGCTCTGGCTGCGCCGATCTACTTTGTTGAAGAGCGTACGGTGGGTCCAAGCCTGGGTGAGCAGAACATCGAGCTGGGTGTGATTTCGGTACAGATCGGTTTCGCGCTGGTGCTGCTGTTCATGCTGGTTTACTACCGCGTGTTTGGTTTGCTGGCTAACGTCGCACTGACCCTGAACCTGGTGCTGCTGATGGCGGTGATGTCGATCCTGTCGGCCACACTGACGTTGCCGGGTATCGCCGGTATTGTACTGACGGTCGGTATGGCGGTGGACGCCAACGTGCTGATCTTCTCCCGTATCCGTGAAGAACTGAAAAATGGTCTGCCGCCACAATCAGCGATCAGTGCTGGTTTCGATCGTGCATTCACGACCATTTTTGATGCCAACATCACTACGTTGCTGGCAGCGGTGATTCTGTTTGCGATGGGTACCGGGCCGGTGAAAGGCTTCGCGATTACTCTGTCTGTGGGTATTGTGACTTCAATGTTTACCGCGATCATGGTGACCCGTGCACTGGTTAACCTGACTTACGGCGGTCGTTCGCTGAAGAAGCTGTCTATCTGACGGAGGAGATGAAGATGACGACTGCTAAGATTTATAACTTTATGGGGCTGCGTAAGATCGCAGCCGGTCTGTCCATCGCGCTGTTGCTGATCTCCGTAGCATCGCTGGCGATCAATGGTCTGAAATTCGGTCTGGATTTTACCGGCGGCTCACTGATTGAAGTGGGTTATGAGCAGGGGCCTGAGCTGAACCAGATCCGTGATACGCTGCAAGCAGCGGGTTATGAGGATGCGGTGGTTCAGACCTTTGGTTCACCGGTGGATATTCTGATCCGTCTCGGTGAGAACCATGACCCCAAGCTGGGTGATGAGGTACTGAAAACCCTGCAGGCCAATGAAACTCAGGATCTGACCCTGCGCCGTAACGAATACGTCGGTGCGCAGGTTGGTGAAGAGCTGCGTGAGCAGGGGGGGCTGGGTATGCTGCTGGCGCTGTTTATGGTCATGGTATACGTAGCCTTCCGTTTCCAGCTGAAATTCTCAATCGGTGCAGTAGCTGCGCTGGCCCACGACGTATTGATCGTGCTGGGATTCTTTTCGTTATTCCAGTTGGATTTCGATCTGACGGTACTGGCGGCATTGCTGGCGGTAATCGGTTACTCCCTTAACGATACCATCGTGGTATCCGACCGGATCCGTGAGAACTTCCGCAAACTGCGTAAGGGCACGCCGGTTGAGATTATGGATACCTCGCTGAGCCAGACCCTGGGTCGGACATTGGTAACCTCTCTGACCACCTTGCTGGTGCTGGCGGCACTGGCGATCTTCGGTGGTGAGATGATTCACGGTTTTGCGCTGGCACTGCTGGTGGGTGTATGTATTGGTACATACTCCTCCATCTATGTTGCCGCTAACGTACTGATTGCACTGGGTATCTGTAAAGAAGACCTGATGCCACCAGAAAAAGAAGAGAGCGAAGAAGATCTGCGCCCTTAAGTGATATGCAATCTTGTTTGAGAAAACCGGCCCCTGTGGCCGGTTTTTTTAATTGGTCAGTAACTGAGCGTTCATAAATGCTATAGTGCGCTCAGCAATAGTTTATTAGAAGAATCTGAATGACAAAGAAAAACGGGATCGTTGATGATCCCCACGCCGCCCGTGAGGCGGAAAAGTATGAAAAGCCGATCGCCAGCCGTGAGCTGATTATGCAGATGCTGGATGAGCAGGGTGAACCCCTGACCCGTCCACAGCTCGAAGCACTGCTGGAGATCGATGATTATGATCAGTCTGAAGCGTTGCGCCGCCGTCTGCGGGCGATGGAGCGGGATGGTCAGTTGATGCGTAACCGCAAGGCTCAGTATGTGTTACTGAGCAAGCTGGATCTGGTTGCCGGTCGGGTACAGGGCCACCGCGATGGCTTTGGCTTCCTGGTGCCGGATGAGAAGGGTGACGATATCTTCCTGTCGGCCCGCGAGATGCGTCAGGTATTCGACGGCGATAAAGCGCTGGTGCGGGCTACCGGTCAGGATCATAAAGGCCGTACCGAAGGCGCTATCGTCGAAGTATTGGAACGCAACACCCGCAAGCTGGTAGGGCGTTTTCAGGGCAGCGGTGGCTTTGGTTATATGAGTCCTGAAAATCAGCGCATTACCAACGATATTCAGATCATCCCTGATCCTGAAAACGGACTGGATTACCGCGATGGTCAGTTGATCGTTGCAGAGCTGGTTGCGCCGCCGTCCAAGCGTACTAAAGCCACGGCAAAAGTGATCGAAGTATTGGGTGATCATATGGCACCGGGTATGGAGATTCAGGTCGCGATTCATAATTACGATATTCCCAATGAGTGGAGTGATTCACTGCGCCAGGAAGTCAGCGAGTTTGGCCCTGAAGTGCCGGAATCTGCGAAACAGAACCGTGTCGATCTGCGGGATTTGCCACTGGTGACTATCGACGGTGAAGATGCTAAAGACTTCGATGATGCTGTCTACTGTGAGCCAAAACGCTCAGGTGGCTGGCGTCTGTGGGTCGCCATTGCCGACGTGTCTGCTTATGTGATGCCTGCCACCGAGCTGGATATTGAAGCGCACAAGCGCGGTAACTCGGTGTATTTCCCGGAATTCGTAGTACCGATGCTGCCTGAGATGCTGTCGAATGGCCTTTGCTCCCTGAATCCGGATGTGGACCGTCTGGCGATGGTGTGTGAGATGACAGTCAGCGCCAGTGGTAATCTCAGTGGCTATAAATTCTATGAAGCAGTTATCCGTTCCCATGCCCGTCTGACCTATACCAAGGTGGGTGCGATGCTGCAGGAGCCGGATAGCGATAAAGGTACCGCGCTGCGTCAGCAATACGAAGCCGTAGTGCCGCATCTGGAGCATCTGTACGACCTGTATCACGGTCTGCGAGAAGCTCGTGAGGCACGCGGTGCGATCGACTTTGAAACTACCGAAACCCGCATTATCTTCAGTGAAGAGCGCAAGATCGACAAGATCGTGCCGGTGGTCCGTAACGACGCTCACAAGATTATTGAAGAGTGTATGCTGTGCGCCAACGTGGCGTCTGCCCGTTTGCTGCAGAAACTGAAACAGCCGGCGCTGTTCAGGGTCCACGATGGCCCGAAAGAATCGAAACTTGAATCGCTGCGCACTTATCTGGGCCCTCTGGGACTGAGTCTGGGTGGTGGCACCGAGCCGACGCCGCAGGATTATCAGGACCTCACTGAGAGCCTTGAAGGCCGTGCCGATAAGCATGTGATTCAGGTAATGATGCTGCGCTCGATGTCGCAGGCGGTTTACAGCCCGGAACATAAAGGCCACTTCGGCCTGAACTATCCGGCGTACACCCACTTCACTTCGCCGATCCGACGTTATCCTGATCTGTTGGTGCACCGTACTATTCGCTCGCTGATCCATTCCGGTATGGCCAGCAACCATCTGCATCGTCCGGATGATTTTGAGTCGAACCGGGCGCTGGTGCATCAGTACACCATGCCGCAAATGGTTGAGCTGGGTGAGCACTGCTCGATGACTGAGCGCCGCGCCGATGATGCCACCCGTGATGTGATGGCATGGCTGAAGTGTGAATACATGGAGGATTGCGTCGGTGAGGAGTTCGCCGGAGTGATCTCGGCGGTGACCGGCTTCGGTGTCTTTGTCGAACTGGAAGAGGTCTATGTTGAAGGCCTGATCCATATCTCGGCGCTGCCCGGTGATTACTATCAGTTTGATCAGGCGCGTCAGCGCTTACAGGGAGAGCGCAGCGGCAGGAGTTTCCGTCTGGGTGATCGTCTGCTGGTGCAGGTGGCGCGGGTGGATCTGGATGACCGTAAGATCGACTTTGAACTGCTGAAAGCGCTGGATGCAGCGGATAAGCAGAAAGGTAAGAAGCCTGCTGAAAAGAAAAAACTGAGTAAGCGTGAGTTGCTGCGCAGTGGCAATATTCAGATGGCTGAGTTGGAAAGTCGGCAGGGGCGCAAGCCGAAGGCAGGTGCTAAGCGTTCTGCCAAGCCGCATCCACGTAATCGTGCCTCTGCCAGTGCTTCTGAAAGGAGTGCTTCTCAAAACAGCGCTTCTAATAAAAGTCCCTGGGCTGACTCGAAAGCGCCGGCTAAAGCAGCGATTAAAGGCCCGCGCAAGCGTCCGGCTCAATCGGATACTGCTGACGCTGCTGAGAACAAACCTGCTAAGCCGCAGCGTGGTTCAGGTGCGCGCCTGAGTGAGCACGAGAAAGAGGTCATTAAACTGTCCAAGAAACAGTCTAAGGGTCTTAGCAACCGGGCTAAGAAACGCAAGCTTAAGAAGCTTCGCAAGAAGAGCGGGCCTAAAGGTTGAGCCTCAGCTTTCAGCTCGGACTCAGTGCGGCTATCCCGTATAGTCGCAGGTTATCCTGCCAGAAATAACTCAGATAACCGGCAACGATAATCGCTGACAGTAACAGCAGTAAGATGCTGCTGTTACTGCTCAGGTGTTCCCGCCAGTTCATATATCCGGCAATGATTCTCAGAGTTGCCGCGAATATCCCTCCTAAAACCATCGCAGCCAACACATCCGCAGGCCAGTGGACGCCCAGACCCACTCTGCTCAGTGCTACGGCCGAGACCAGAATCAGTGTGGTCAGGTAGACCGTGCGTCGAAGCGGTGCACTTAGTGGCAGTGCGATCAGTGTGGCAACGATGCCTAAACAGATGGCCGCGGCACTGGTGTGCCCGCTTGGAAAGCTGTAGCTGGTCAGCCATTGCCCGGCTTCAGGACGCTCAACGGCGAACCAGTGTTTCAGCGCCGAGTTTGTCAGTACGCCGATAATGACGATCACTGATAGAAGCAGTGCTGGCCAGAGTTGTCTGCCTGATCGGTACAGAATAGCTGCCGTTATCAGGATCAACAGACTCAGTAGCGGTTTATCCCCAAGCATGGTGATGCCGGCAATGACCGGGGAGTCTGCCAGCAGGCCTGACAAAAGAGCGTGAACAGAGGTGTTCAGTTGGCTGATGTGAGAGTGCTGGCGCAACAGTAGCAGCAGCAGAAATACAACGCTACAGCAAATAAGAAGGGTCATGGCTGGCAGCGGTACTGGCCGGTTAACCGGCCAGAGACCGGACTGCCAGACCTTTGTCTGTAGTCTTGCTGCCCAGGCTTTTTCAGGCTGCAGCCATTGATGCAGTTTGTGAAACAGCAGCAACAGAATGATCAGACCGATCAGAATATAGCCCGGGGCTGACCAGGCATCAGGGATTGCGGTTGTGCTGCTGCCCAAAAGATAGCCGGGCAGTATATATGCAGGTGCCCACACCAGTGCCGAAAGCAGATTGAACAGGATGAAGCGTCGGGCAGGCATCCCCAGCGTACCGGCAACAAAGGGAATCACCGGTCTGATCGGGCCGATAAAGCGTCCCAGTACCACACTGTAACTGCCGTAGCGCTGAAAGAATTCTTGTCCCCGTGTAATCCATTCCGGATGCTGTTTCAGCGGCCAGCGAGACTCGACAAAGGGGGCCGCGTATCGCCCCAGCCAGAAACTTAATAGATCTCCTGTAACGGCACCAGCATAGGCGGCGCTTAACAGCCAGTAGATATTGACGTTCTGCTGGCCGGCGGCGCTGGCGATCGCAAACAGGAGTGCGACGCCGGGAACCACAATGCCGGCAAAGGCCAGGGATTCGATAAACGCGACTACAGCGGTCAGCGGAATGAGCCAGATAGCTAGATTGAACAGTGACTCTGAAATAAGTTCCATAGTTTGGAGTATAAGAAAAATAGGTTAATACTGGATGCCTTGTTCTGCATTCAGCCATAGATCTTTCACCGCAATGTCTTGCAGTGGATGTTATAATTCGCCGCACTTTTACAGTTCGCGGCGAATACATAATGAAAGAAATAATTCTGCTAAACCTCTCGGGTCGTGATAAACCCGGTGTTTCATCTTCAATCACCGCCATTCTAGCTCAGTACAATATCGATATTCTCGATATCGGTCAGGCGGTGATTCATAACACGTTGTCCCTGGGCATTCTTATCGGTGTGCCGACTGAATCGGAATCCTCTCCGGTATTACGGGATGTTCTGTTTAAAGCCCATGAGCTGGACATGAATATCCGTTTTGAACCTGTTGAGCAAGAAGCCTACGAAGAATGGGTTAGCGAACAGGGTAAATCCCGCCATATCATCACACTGTTGGCGCGTAATATTACGGCAGAGCATATCGGCAGAGTGGCGCAGACTGCCGCTAACCATGGCCTGAATATCGATAACATCAGCCGCTTGTCTGGCCGGATCTCTCTTAACGAAGCGCCGAAAGAGAAGACCCGGGCCTGTGTTGAGTTCTCCGTACGGGGTGCACCTGCGGATACGGCTCAACTGCGTGCTGAGTTTCTGCATATTGCCAGTGAGCTGGATGTCGACATCGCATTCCAGAAAGACGACATCTACCGCCGTAACCGCCGTCTGGTAGTGTTTGATATGGACTCCACTCTGATTGAGGCGGAAGTAATCGATGAGCTGGCGAAAGAGGCCGGTGTCGGTGAACAGGTGGCTGAGATCACCGAAGCTGCAATGCGTGGTGAGATCGACTTTACCGAAAGCTTCAGACGCCGTATGGCGTTGCTGAAGGGTCTGGATGAGTCGGTACTGGAAGGTATCGCTCAGCGTCTGCCACTGACTGAAGGCGTGGAAGAGCTGGTCGCTAACCTGAAAGCGCTGGGCTTCAAAACGGCAATTCTGTCGGGTGGCTTTAACTACTTTGGTCGTTTCCTGCAGCAGAAAATGGGCTTTGACTATGTCTATGCCAATGAGCTGGAGATCGAAGGCGGTAAGGTAACCGGCAACGTTGTCGGTACGGTGGTTGATGGCAACCGTAAAGCCGAGTTGTTACGTGAGATTGCAGAGCGTGAAGGTATTCGCCTGGAACAGACTATCGCAGTAGGTGACGGTGCCAATGACCTGCCGATGCTGTCGATCGCTGGTCTGGGCATCGCATTCCGTGCTAAGCCTCTGGTACGCCAGAGCGCTAAGCAGGCGATCTCGACGCTGGGGCTGGATGGTATTCTTTATCTTATCGGTTTCAGGGATCGGGATACGCTGTAAAAGCGCTAGCTGCAGAGGCGAGCAAAGCTCGCCTTGCGAGTAGCTGGAACGTCACGCATAATGTGACTTGCTCGACTGCATTGCAAGCAATGCTCGCTAGAAAAGCGAGCGTAGCTGCGGAGTTTCAAATTAGATGGTAGTGAGGCACACCTTCGTGCCGATTTATTGTTGGGTAAATAGTGGCTGGATCGTCGTGCGGGCACGACTAGCTAGACGCAGTAGAGCTGCTTGCTAGAAAAAGCTTGACGGGTTTTAGGATGAATCCAAATACTGTTTAGCCACTAGCCACTAGCCACTAGCCACTAGCCACTAGCCACTAGCCACTAGCCACTAGCCACTAGCCACTAGCCACTAGCCACTAGCCACTACCACCCGTTCAAACAAAAAAGGCGCCATTGGCCACTGCTGTCCCACAATTTTTTAATCATAAAAGGATCCTCATTTGAGGATCCTTTTTTCGTTTATCCGGCGGTATGGGATTAAGCAGTTCCGACAGCGGCTTACGCTCAAATAGACTGACCTGCAGAACTCGCATAATTCGCTGCACTGTCCACCCCTTCTTTGCGCAGTGCCGTACATATGCCAACAACAGATAGCTGATCATCGCAATCCAGATCTGAGTCATTACGGCATTCTGCGAACTCCCTAAAAACGTTTTGATTTTAAGGTTCTGTTTAATCGCTTTGAAGAATAGTTCAACTTGCCAACGGTCTTTATAGATTGCGGCGATAGTACTGGCGGCTAGTGTGAAGTTATTGGTTATAAAGCGATACGCTCGCTTGGTTTCAGGGCAGGTATAGCCCACTAAACGTAGCTTCGGCGCACCTTGTTTCTGGGCATGCTGGCTTGTCAGCTCAATGGTCTGATCATAATCGACACCGATACTATTATGCCGTTCGACAACCTTGTAAACGGCATTAGGTCGCAACCGAGTAACAAAGCTAACCCCTTGTTTTGTCAGTAAACCGTACCAGCTATAGTCGTTGTAACCTTTATCAAATGCCACAATACTGCCTTTCGGAAAGTTGAACTGACGGCCTTTGATCAATTCACTTTCCAGACCATGACTGAGCGATACAAACTCTGGAATCAGAGAGCCATTATTCAAGCCGACATGTAGTTTCATCGCGGCTTTCGTTTGATGGCATTTCGCCCAGGGGAAGAGCTTAAGTGACAGATCGATGATGCTGGCATCTAACGAATAGAGGGGATTCTTAAAGCGAAACTTATGATTGCTTGTGCGTAATGAGCAACGCTGGAGTAGCTTATAAAACACCGCTTCATAGAGCTCAGCAGGCTGCTTTTCGTTCAGTCGAGCCAGTGTAGTGCGAGCAATTGGCTTGGCACCCAGGTGATAAAGCTTATGTTTCTGGCTGCATAAGCTCGACTCGATATCACGTAGACTCTGCCGGCCAGCTAGGGAACCTGCGAATAAGTCCCGTCTTCTAACTCATTCCGACGATCAAGCTGCATTTACGGCTTAGCCGCGCGATTATTGGTCGTTTCTTAGTGCCTGTATGCCGATTCATCAGCATACAGACGGACTTGTACTACGCTCGCAGCATCTGATCCACGCGCACGACATTCGCTAACGCGAACAGCATGGCCAGCTTGCTGTCGTTCTTCATCAATCCGCGATAACGAGCCTTGGTAAAGCCAAACTGACATTTAATAATCCGGAACGGATGCTCAACCTTGGCGCGGATACTGGCTTTCAGGTACTCGGTCTTCAATTGGACCTTATTGATTCGTGGATGCTTTTTCAGCTCTTTGACCTTACTAGGGATTTCAGCAATGTGCCAGTCGGCCTCCACTTCTTCGAGCTCTTCACGATTATCTGCGCCACGATAACCACTATCAGCGAAGATAAAGCCTTCTTCTCCGTGAAGAAGGTGTTCAGCTTGGTTGAGATCATGCTCATTAGCAGCGGTAGTGGTGAAGCTGTGCGTCAACCCTGTTCTGGCATCAACACCGATATGGGCTTTCATACCGAAGTGCCATTGATTACCCTTCTTGGTCTGGTGCATCTCAGGATCACGCTCACCCGCTTTATTCTTGGTGGAACTGGGGGCTTCGATAATAGTCGCATCCAGCAGTGTTCCTTCTTTTATCAGCACACCAGCTTCGCTCAGCCAGGTGCTGACCTCGTTGAATATTTGGCGAGCTAAGCCATGCCGTTCCAGTAGATGGCGGAAGTTCATGATGGTGGTGTGATCGGGTATCGCGCCATCCAGGGAGAGGCCTGCAAACAAGCGCATAGAGGTGATTTCATAGAGCGCATCCTCCATGGCTGGATCGCTCATGCTATACCACTGCTGCATGCAGTGGATGCGCAGCATGGTTGGTAATGGATAAGGCTTGCGACCCTTACCGGCCTTTGGATAGTGAGGATCAATCACTGACTCAAGTCGCTGCCAGGGAATCAGTTTTTCCATGCGACCGAGAAACTTCTCTTTGTGGGTTTGGCGACGCTTGTTGTTGAACTCGCTGTCAGCTGTCAGCGAAGGAGAGTTGGTGATCCATGGATAGTCCTCAGCACATCAGAGTATTGATTATCTCATGCTGCGGACTTATTCGCAGGTTCCCTAGTTGAGACATGGTCATCCCGATGAATTGATCCCAACGGGAAGCAGAGCGTAATTTCTGGCCCTGATGATGCTGTTTTGCCAGCGCTTCAAATTCATGTCTCGGGAGTGGTTGAAGCAACTGATGAAAAGCAGTGTTATGATGTGACAAAGCCTGAGTCCTTTGATTTTACTGGTGTGTGGTAACAACAGTTTATCAATGGATCTCAGGCTTTTTCATTTACCGTCTTAAACTATGGGACAGCAGTGGCCGAAAGGCGCTTTTTTATGGTTCTTCGCGGGTTAGGGGGAATTAGGAAGGAGACGGTGGTGCCTTCCGATTAAGCTGTTGTCGACCAAAACCTCAGCTAACCAACACCACCGCCAACATGGATGCTAACCTGCTTAACCTTTTCTGGGAAGGCTTCGAGATTGATTGCTATGAAGCCTTCTCTGACTAATCGCTGTTAATCCTACTGCGACCTGACCCTGACTACACACCTCGCTGCAGTGGTTGTAACGCACCCTGTACTCAGATTCATGACCGACGGATAAGACGGATTCGTGAGCGAGATCTTTTCGACTACAAAGTCTGGCTGGATGTACCCGTTCGGCGCCTGCGATGTACTCACTGCGGCCCAACGCTGGAGCGCATCGACTGGCTGTCAGGTCGATTTCGTCTCACCCACGCCATGCGCTGTTGGGTTGAAGCTTTAACCAAGATCCTGCCGATACGTCATGTCGCACAGTTGCTGAGCTTGCACTGGCATACGGTCAAGAATATCGATAAACAGCGTTTGGCCCGCGATATTGTTCCACCGGATCGGAGTAAGCTGCGACGGTTAATCATGGATGAATTCGCGCTTCACAAGGGGCACCGCTACGCGACCGTCGTGATCTGTGCCGATACACAGCAGGTGCTATGGATCGGCGAGGGGTGAAGTCGTGAAGCGATACGACCGTTCTTTCACTGGTTGGGCGAGGCCTGTCAGAACATAGAGGCTGTCGCGATGGATATGAACACAGCATTCGACCTGGAGGTTAAGCAGCATTGCCCAAAGGCTTGCGTGGTCTACGATCTCTTTCACGTGGTTGCCAAGTACGGTCGCGAAGTTATCGACCGGGTGCGGGTCGATCAAGCCAATCAACTACGTCACGATAAGCCAGCAAGGCGTATGGTTAAACGCAGCCGCTGGTTGTTATTGCGTAACCCCGAGAACCTCGCACCCGACCAAGTAAACAAGCTGGATGAGTTGCTTGCCGCAAACGCGCCATTAACGACCGTTTACATTCTGAAAGCGCAGCTCAAAGAACTCTGGTATGCACCTGATGAGAAAACCGCGAGAGCCCGTTGGGAAAGCTGGCTAGCTATGGCTGAAAAGAGTGGTATTTACGCCCTGCAGCTCTTCGCCAGACGTTTAGGCAATTATCTTGAAGGAATCGTATCCAGTGCCCGTTACCGCTTAAACACCAGTGTTCTGGAAGGGATGAACAACAAGATCAAAGTGCTGAAGCGGATGGCCTATGGCTACCGGGACAAGGCTTACTTCTTCCTGAAGATTAAGGACACTTTTCCCGGTAAAGCGCGATGAACCTTTTTTATGGCTGGCCAGAGAGAGGGCATTGCAAGGCAATGCCTGCGGCTGGTTGGAACGTTGTAGGAGCGACGCCCTCGTCGCGATGATGCGGCAGTGAATCGGATAATCGCCGCAAGGATGCGCCTCCCACAAAATCTTATCGAGAGAATTGGACTCCCCTCGCCCTAATATCAGCAGCGAGGTATGCTGAATTCGACCAAAAATTAGCTGGGAGTCCAATACATGAACAATACCATTGTCGGCGTCGATCTGGCCAAAAAAGTGATTCAAGTGTGCGTTGTTAAACGCCATAAAGTCTTACTTAATGAAGCGATGAGCGCTTCAGAATTCAGTCTGTGGCTGGCAACCCAAAGCTCTGTGGTTATCGTTTTTGAAGCCTGTTCTATGTCGAATTACTGGAAGCAGAAGGCTCAGGAACACGGTCACATCGCACGACTGATCTCTACTCGCCTGGTTGCAGCGGTTCGCCAGCAGCAGAAAACTGATAAAAATGATGCACTGGCGATTGCGCAGGCTGCACAGTTACCTGAGGTGCAGTTCATCTCCGGCAAAACCTTTGAACAGCAGGAATTACAAACCATTCTGCGCATGCGAGAGCTGGGCGTTAAACAAAAAGTGGCTCTGGGTAATCAGATCAGAGCACTACTCGCTGAATTTAATATTACTGCATCTCCGGCTCAGGGAGGTCTGAGCAGAGCGGTTCAGGACACACTGGAAACGGCAGACAACGGCTTCAGCATGATCTTCAGGGAGGCCTTGCATCTGACCTGGCAAGCCTATCTGGCAATCATTGAACGTATTCAGCACTATGATCAGCAGCTGGCTAAGGTCATCAAGCAGCATCCGGACTGTCAACGTCTGATGGCGCTGGAAGGGGTATCGGTGATCAATGCGATTAATCTTTTCAACCTGCTGAAGCTGGGGGACGACGTGAGTTTCAGGAGTGGTCGGGAAGCGGCGGCCTGTGTTGGTCTAACGCCAATACAGCACTCCAGCGGTGGTAAGGCCGTGCTGGGTAGCATAGGTAAACATATCCGTAACCAATTGGTGCGAAGTCAGCTCATCAGCGGCGCGATGGCCGTGGTGGGGGCACTGAGCCGACGATCCGCTAAATCCCAGAAAGAAGTCTGGCTGAAAAATCTGATCAAGCGTCGGGGTAAACGCTGCGCCGCCGTGGCTTTAGCCAATAAAACAGTACGTACCGCCTTTGCTTTATTGCGGGATGGCAGCGAGTATCAGGCTCAGGCAGTCACCGCCTGAACCTGTAGGCAATGAAAAGCGCTTGATACAGATGCAGTCTTAATCAGTTAGTGGCTAAGAGCTCAGCGCTCGCTTTCGAGAGATGATAAGACTGTTCGCGCAAATCTCAGTGAGCCGGGGATCGCGTCCCCATAGTGAGCTCGGACATAAGCTTACGTTTTTTCTGTTAAAGGGCGATTCATTGTTGACAGAGGGGAGTCCACATAAGCCACTCGCCACTCATCCCCGGGCGTTTTATACTGCCTTTATGCAATTAACCGATACCCACTGCCATCTGGATTTCCCTGTCTTGAGGGATGATATACAGGATGTTCTGCACCGCGCCCGGCAGCAGGATGTGCAGCAGTTTGTTGTGCCCGGTGTTCAGCGAGGTAACTGGCAGGCAGTTCTGGATCTTTGTGATATGGAAAGTGGTTTGTATCCGGCGCTGGGTCTGCATCCCTGTTTCTTGCAGCAGGATCATTCTGAAGATCTTGTGGTGCTGGAGTCATTACTAAAACAGCGTGAAGATGTTGTGGCTGTGGGTGAAATAGGCCTTGATCTTTTTATACCCGATTCGGATCTGGAGCGTCAGCTAAGTGTTCTTATTCCGCAGCTGGAGCTGGCTAAACAGTTCGGCCTGCCGGTATTACTGCACGTGAGAAAAGCCCATGATCAGATACTCAAACAGTTACGGCGTTTGCAGTTGCCCTGCGGTGGCCTGGTGCATGCTTTTTCCGGCAGCGAACAGCAGGCCCGAGGGTATCTTGAGCTGGGATTTAAGCTGGGGATTGGCGGATCTGTAACCTACCAACGGGCCAGAAAGTTGCGTCGGTTGGTTGTTGATCTGCCATTAGAGAGTTTCGTGCTGGAAACCGACTCGCCGGATATGCCATTGAGTGGCTATCAGGGACAGACTAACTATCCGGAAAGAGTAGCGCGGGTGGCCGCGGTGCTGGCTGAGCTGAGGGCGGAGCCGGTAGAACAGATAGCAGCGGTTACCTCAGCAACCGCTGCTGCGGTGATCAGGAGTTGTTCTGATAAATCGTATCGTTGATGCGCTTCAGGGTGTCCCAGACGGTCTGGGTTTTCTCGTTGATCGGTAGCTTGTAGTAACGGCCATCGTTGCTGATCTTTTCCACCGTGTAGCTCTTATCCTGCGGTCGCAGCATCATTTTCAGCAGACTGCCACGATAGTTCGGGCCGCTGACTTTCTGCTGATACAGGGCTTCGATGGCTTCCGCTTTGTAAGGGCTGTTGGTGATCGTTGTCAGGTTCTGGCATACCCCGGTATCGCCCAGGCAGAGGCTGTAATCTTTCAGGTCGACCACATAATAACTACGGTCCTGGGATTCAGACGGTTTTATCAGATCGCCGGTACAGGCTGTCAGACTGATGGCGAGCAGGGCAGTAGCGAGTATTTTTTGCATCGGGGCGATCCTTAAAGTTATACCTGAGTGCTGCTTCAGATCATATCGTCGAACGGGTTATCAATCTTCAGGCTGACAGGTTTGTTGTAACCAGGCAGAGAGATACTGTCATGACTGATTGTCAGGTCTTCACCGCCCAGTACATTGTGATCATAGAGATAGATCGGGCGGGTCAGTCCCTTAATGCTGTTCTGGTTATAGGACTGCGCCTGTTCACGGGTTGTATTGAGCTTGTCCTGATACTGGTTAATCGCTGTCTGGCCATGGCGCTTCAGCAGCATAGAGCGGGTTACCTGAGGTGACAGGACGACCGCGCTAGCGTTATTACCTCCAAAGCCTTTTGAGTTCAGCAATACGGAGTCCATACCTTCTGTACCGACCTCCATATGCTGGTTGCTGAGCGTCAGGTTGCTGGCGTGGATATCGTCAGCGAATTCCGGTGTGGTCAGAATGCCCGGGATGTAGCCGTATTGCCATACGCCAAGGGACAGGTTGAACTGATCACCACCTGCTGTGCCCTGTGAGTGACCGACATAGCTCTTCAGTGCTGCAACGCGCCAGTCCTGAATACCGAAGGCCTTAGCTGTTTCGTTAATTACGTGTGATTCAGTGACCCGATTCTGAGGGGTGCTGGTACCGTGTGCCTGAACGAAACTTCGTTGCTGAAGAGACTGCTGTCCGAGCATGGCTTCAACCAGCGAAGCCGCTTTGCCCAGAGTGATGTAGTTACCGATACCGGGAGCTGAAATGGACTTTTTATGGCCATCAGCGTTCACGAACACCTCAGGGACTGCGCCATGGATCTCGGCGCCCAGTTCGAGTGCCAGATCATCGCTCATCAGCAGTGTGAACTGAGTGGATTCTGCGATAGTAAAACCGCAGTTATAACCAAATGGGCGGCAGGCCTGGCGATAATGCTGTTCTGTCAACTGATCGATATTATCCAGTGCTCGCAGATCTTTATCTTCTGCCAGCGCACCCATAGCGCGGAAGCCTTCGATTATCTCTGGAGTGACAGGAGCATCACTACCGCCGACCAGAACTACCTTACGGCGGCCAGAGCGAATATCGTTTACCGCGCTGCGCAGGTTATAGAGATAGGTCGCGCATGCGCCTAAAGCACCACCAGTGACGCCGACACTGCCTAATACGTAAGCATTAACGAAGTCTGCAGGCATCTGAGCATAACCCAACGGCATCTGCTTCGAAGTGGTGCGCTTGCCGATAGATGGGAACTTGGTCAGGCCGCCAAAGCCAAAATCATCCAGTTGGCCGATAGAGTTGCTGGCATAAACGCCGATCTGATCCGGGCTTACAGATGCTGCAATGGTGTCCCAGGGAATACCCGTCGATTGCAGCGCATCGGATGCGCCGAATACAGTCATCTGAAGGTTGCGCGGGTGATTACGGGACTGATACAACTTGCCGGGTTCAAAGCCTGAAGGCAGCTGACCTGCAGCCTGAACCTGTGCTTCTTTATGGTCCGGGAAAATAACACTGAGGTCGCCCTTCAGGGTGACTTCTACCTGTGTGGACGACAGAGGGGTGACGACCCAGTTTGCTGGGAGTTGCTGTGGCAGCTGGCGCTTGCGCAGGGTAAAGCGTACCGGTTCATCGCTATTCAGTGTCGCGGGTTTGTTGAAAGTGACTTTGTTGATATCAAAGCAATCCGCTTCAATGCGACGAATCAGTGTTTGCTTGAGAATCTGATCGGAAATCTCGTTGATCAGTTCTTCAGTACTGTGCCGGTTACCATCCTGATCAACATATCCGCCTTCGGTGTACTGCGCCAGTCCCATCAGAGTAGCCAGATCGAGCAGGGTCTCCTGACGGTCACTCTGATTCAGCTTATCCAGTATCAATCGGCGATAGCCATGGTGAAAGGAGCTACGTCCGGCCGGGCTGACGCCGCCGAAACCCACAATGACAGGAAGCTGAGACAAGTGACAACCCTCGGAGCTGATCGATATCGAAGTAATACAATTTGTTTACAAGACTATGAAACAGATTCTATAAGTTGTTGTGAGCACTGACCAGATCTAAGCGGGTTATTTTGGGTAACTAAGCCTGTATTCAGCTTAAAAAAGTAAGATTACTGGCTAATAATGTAACGGGTATTGGAACTTTGCCATTGGGC
The DNA here is from genome assembly GCA_963669425.2 of uncultured Amphritea sp. GTDB lineage: Bacteria > Pseudomonadota > Gammaproteobacteria > Pseudomonadales > Balneatricaceae > Amphritea. The sequence goes on along the minus strand of CAXXNC010000001.1, from coordinate 478,271 downwards.
GGGTATCTGAAGAGGCCCTGAAATACGAGGAATACTGATGAAAAAAGTTATTTTTCTGGCGGCAGCCGTTACGCTGGCGGGATGTCAGACACTGGACCCATATACTCAGCAGCCTAAAACCAGTAATGCGACGAAAGGCGCTGGCATTGGTGCTGTAGCCGGGGCGGTACTGGGTCACACGGTTGCAGGAAAAGGCAATAAAACGGAAGGGGTCATTGCCGGGGCGCTGGTAGGTGGTGCTGTTGGTGGTGGTATCGGCTACTATATGGATCAGCAGGAGATGCTGTTGCGGCAGGAGCTTGAAGGCACTGGTGTGAGAGTGGAGCGGATTGGCGATTCTATCCGTTTGATAATGCCTGGAAATATCACTTTCCCGACCAATTCCTACAATATTCAGCAGGGCTTCTATCCGGTGCTGGATTCAGTGACGAAGGTGTTGGCTGAATTTGATAAGACAGCCGTCAATGTGGATGGTTTTACTGATAGCACTGGTTCATTTGAATACAACCAGACGCTGTCTGAGCGTCGTGCTGCGAGCGTGTCACAATATCTTGCCAGTGGCGGTGTTAATGCGTTGCGTCTGCAGTCACGGGGGTACGGAGAGCGTTATCCGGTGGCCAGCAATGACACAGCATCTGGACGGGCGCTGAATCGTCGGGTTGAGGTCAACATTCGCGGCACCCAGCAATAAAAACGAAGCGGAGCAAGGCGGGCATGGCCCGTCAAGACCGTCTCGCAAGCGAGACTCGCTCGACCGGCTGGTAAACCAGCTTGCTAGTGGCTTATGTGGACTCCCCTCTGTCAACAATGAATCGCCCTTTAACAGAAAAAACGCAAGCTTATGTCCGAGCTCACTATGGGGACGCGATCCCCGGCTCACTGAGATTTGCGCGAACAGTCTTATCATCTCTCGAAAGCGAGCGCTGAGCTCTTAGCCACTAACTGATTAAGACTGCATCTGTATCAAGCGCTTTTCATTGCCTACAGGTTCAGGCGGTGACTGCCTGAGCCTGATACTCGCTGCCATCCCGCAATAAAGCAAAGGCGGTACGTACTGTTTTATTGGCTAAAGCCACGGCGGCGCAGCGTTTACCCCGACGCTCGATCAGATTTTTCAGCCAGACTTCTTTCTGGGATTTAGCGGATCGTCGGCTCAGTGCCCCCACCACGGCCATCGCGCCGCTGATGAGCTGACTTCGCACCAATTGGTTACGGATATGTTTACCTATGCTACCCAGCACGGCCTTACCACCGCTGGAGTGCTGTATTGGCGTTAGACCAACACAGGCCGCCGCTTCCCGACCACTCCTGAAACTCACGTCGTCCCCCAGCTTCAGGAGGTTGAAAAGATTAATCGCATTGATCACCGATACCCCTTCCAGCGCCATCAGACGTTGACAGTCCGGATGCTGCTTGATGACCTTAGTCAGCTGCTGATCATAGTGCTGAATACGTTCAATGATTGCCAGATAGGCTTGCCAGGTCAGATGCAAGGCCTCCCTGAAGATCATGCTGAAGCCGTTGTCTGCCGTTTCCAGTGTGTCCTGAACCGCTCTGCTCAGACCTGCCTGAGCCGGAGATGCAGTAATATTAAATTCAGCGAGTAGTGCTCTGATCTGATTACCCAGAGCCACTTTTTGTTTAACGCCCAGCTCTCGCATGCGCAGAATGGTTTGTAATTCCTGCTGTTCAAAGGTTTTACCGGAGATGAACTGCACCTCAGGTAACTGTGCAGCCTGCGCAATCGCCAGTGCATCATTTTTATCAGTTTTCTGCTGCTGGCGAACCGCTGCAACCAGGCGAGTAGAGATCAGTCGTGCGATGTGACCGTGTTCCTGAGCCTTCTGCTTCCAGTAATTCGACATAGAACAGGCTTCAAAAACGATAACCACAGAGCTTTGGGTTGCCAGCCACAGACTGAATTCTGAAGCGCTCATCGCTTCATTAAGTAAGACTTTATGGCGTTTAACAACGCACACTTGAATCACTTTTTTGGCCAGATCGACGCCGACAATGGTATTGTTCATGTATTGGACTCCCAGCTAATTTTTGGTCGAATTCAGCATACCTCGCTGCTGATATTAGGGCGAGGGGAGTCCAATTCTCTCGAAAAGCGCGGGCATTTCTGATTGTGTGGGAGCGGCATCTTGCCGCGATGGGCAAGAGAGATTGGACCTGAAAGACAGAATCCTGTTTGTGGTTCGATAATCGTAGGGTGCGTTATAACGCACCTTTTTTGATTTTGGTGCAATACGCTGAAGCTATTGCACCCTACGATAATAATCAGAGATTCTGGTTAGCTATGAGTTTACTGGATGAATAGTAGAACCGAACATTGTTTCGCCACTCGCCACTCGCCACTCGCCACTCGCCACTCGCCACTCGCCACTCGCCACTCGCCACTCGCCACTCGCCACTCGCCACTCGCCACGAGTCATTATGAATCAATGGCTGATCACAACATCATCCGGCTGGATGTTGTAGATTTCACCGTCCTCAGTGAGTCGGCCAACAGCGAAAGTGGGTTGTACTTCTGTCACGGTCATGGTTTTTCGGGTGTTACTCAGCTGCACGTGGCTGCGCATATCTTCTGTGTAAAAGCTGGATTTACGATAAACAGTGAGTTTGTCGCCCTGCTTTATTCCTGAGAGCGCGCCGGCATTAAACCACAGAAATGGCCCTTCACTGCGGGTGATGCGCGCCGAGAAAGGCTTGCAGCGCAGCTCCTTGTTGAGGTCTTCAGTAACCTGCTTCAGAAGTTGAGACGTTTGCTGGCCGTATTCCATACGCCAGAATTCAGCGCTACCGAAACCTGTGCGGGTTTCCGGTGGCAGATGCCAGCGACCGGCCGTGGCGTACTGTTTATTGAATAACAGTGCGCCGGTGAAACCATCGTGAATGTAGAGATCCATCACCAGGCTACGCATATGGCGCTTGCTCTTGTAGTCCAGGCGGTTATACAGATCGACCAGAATATTGCGATTCGGATCAATTACCGATGAATCGCGCATGCTCATATCCCGGATTACACCGGATACGATATATTGCACATCCAGCTGTCGGGTGAAATCCAGAACGGTCGTCAATGCGCCGGCACTGAGTTGCCGGGTAGGTGCATTCTGTGCACTGTCATGAACATTCAGCATGCCTGCATTCAGCGCACGGAGATTGGTCATCTGATTGATATTGTTGCTTAGCAGATTACTCAGTTCAGTCTGGATACTACCCAGATCTCCCAGGCTGGCCTGGGCTGGATGCAGCATTGGAAAGGCGGTAATGGCAACCGACTTCTGATAGCCGTGTCCCTGTACACTGCCGGCACAGCGTTCATCGAACTCTATTTCGGTGCGAATTCTTACAAACAGGGTGCGGCCAGAGATACGCTCATCGAGAATTTCGACGTTGCTGGCAGTTCCCAGTGTACTGACCTGCATATTGTCAATGCTCAGAACGCCTTGCTGAATGCTCTGAGTGCTACTGATAATGGCGCTGGCCTGAAGGGATGCCTGTTGGGTTGCGTCTCTGATTGCGGCCTGGCGGGCAGAGTCTATATCTTTATTAAAAATGATCGCACTGCCTTCGGCCTCCATGGTGACGGCGTGGACGGAAAGACTGAACAGACTGCATAGCAGAATCGTGAAGATACGGATCATAAAATTAAATAAAGACACTGGCTGACCGATAATCTCACTAAAGTATGCAAATTATTGCTCTGATGCAATAAGGCGGGGACTGCTTAAGGTAATGATTTATGATAGCTTTGGCGGATAACTTCAGTCAGGTATTGATGCAGATGAGAGTGTCTATTCTGCTGTTAGCAGTGATGCTGGCAGGTTGTGTTTTTCAGGAACAGAGCAAAGAGCCGGTGCCGGTTGCGGTCACTAGTATTGATCCAAAGGCTCTGGAGGCTATGCAGGAAGCGGAAGCTGCAAATCTTGAAGCGCGTAAAGAGCTGAAAAAGCATGAAGTCACGGTGGTCAGTAAGCATGCTTGGGGTGCCGATCCGTTGAGTGAGGCGGTTGCACAGATGGCGGTTCAGTTGAATGTCGGCCTGACAGGAAATCGGGTGAAGAAGCTGCCGATTGCGATTCTTCCCTTTGTGCAGCTTGGCAGTAAGGCATCCGGTACGCCAACCGGAGAGCGTTTGAGCGAAAATTTTATCTACCAGATGCAGCAGCATGGCTACAATCTGGTGGATTACAGAGCGGTGAGTCTGAACACCTCAGCGAAAGATCCTCTTTCGACTGCCAGCCTGTCTGGTCTTCATAGTCGATACCGGATTCACTTTGTTCTTACCGGTACCTATACCCAGCATCAGGATGGCATTGTCATTAATGCCCGGGTTCTGGATGCTACAACCCGCCAGATTCTGGCGGCGGCACAGACCAGTGTTCCAGTCGTGCGTCTTGAGGGTGCCCTGCCGGGTTATGATCCGGTGAAATCACTGGATAGTGGATACATTATTGAGAATGGTACCCGTCAGCGCGATCAGCAGGAGAGTGAAGAGTGAGTCTTAAAACCGTATACCGGAGTCTGTGCTGTGTATTGCTGGCATTGGTGCTAGGCGGTTGTGAAACCGTTGTTGAGTCCACCAAGGAGATCGTCTCGGCGCTGCCGGATCTACCGCCGAGGGTTGATAATACGCCGGTTGAACCAAACTGGGTTCAGGTAACCGGTTATGCACCGATCAGTCTGCAGGCTGGTCAGACTGAACAGCACAAGGTGTTGATGGCGATGAAAGCGTCCAAGCTGGATGCCTATCGTGAACTGACTGTACTGGTGCATGGGCAGTATCTCTCAGGTACGACCTCGGTGAAAGATATGATGCTTCAGAATAACCGTTTTGAAGGTGCTGTTGCCGGTATTATTCGCGGTGCCCGGGTGGTGAAGAGTTATCCGGTTCAGACCGATGTTTATGCGACTATCCTGGAAATTGATCTGAACCAGGTGCAGCGAGCCTGGCAGGTCAGTAACTAGTTTTCTGGCTGAATTAATTTAAAAAAAACGCGGCATTGGCCGCGTTTTTTTATAGCTGGTCCGCTTATTCTGGCTTTTGAGTAGCCTCGAAAGCTGCCAGTTGTTCAGGTGTCGCTTTCTTCTGGTATTGCGCTTTCCAGTCTGCGTAAGGCATACCATAGACCTGCTCGCAGGCTTCCTCGTAGCTCATCTCTACGCCCTGCTCGTCGGCAGCAGCTTTGTACCATTTTGACAGGCAGTTGCGACAGAAGCCCGCCAGGATCATAAGGTCGATGTTCTGAACGTCTTTTCGGTCATCAAGGTGTTTAACCAGACGGCGGAAAGCGGCGGCTTCCAGCTCTGTTTGTTGTTGTTTATCCATTGTCAGTCCTTAAATATTACTGGCTGTGTTCGTCCAACTGCTGGCAGATACTCTGTTGCAGTCGTTTACACAGATCAGGGTCACTGATTGGCTGGCCCTGATCATCAGTGATGAAAAAGTAGTCTTCTACCCGCTCGCCGACGCTGGCTATCTTCGCTTTGCGGACGGAGATGCCAAAATCAACAAAAATACCACCCAGTCGTGCCAGAAGGCCCGGACGGTCAGGTGTGATGACTTCCAGAGTGGTCAGATGTGTTGCCGGATCAGTGCTCAGGTTAACCTGAGTCGGATAGGCAAACAGTTTCATCTGCCGTGGTATGCGGCGTTGAATAATTGCCGGGTAATCATCGGGATCATCCAGCTCTTCGGTCAGACTCAGCTGAATCTGATCAAGATATTCATCGTCGTCTGGCAGAGGCAGGTTATCTTCTGTCAGAACGGTATAGGTGTTCAGTGCCTGGTTATTATCGGCAACCATGATTCGGGCGTCCTGAATATTCAGGTGTAGCTGATCCAGTGCTGAAGCCGCAGCTGCGAACAGGCTGGGCAGGTCCCGCACATAGATGAATATCTCAGTAGCTCCTTCGAATGCCCGGTAGGAGGTTTTCCGAATCATAACCAGGGGAAGGTCAGAGTCGCCATGCTCCAGAATTGCCTGAGTCTGCCAGGCGATATGCTGCGGCTGTTCGCGCAGGAAGTAGTCTTCCCCGAGCAGATTCCAGAACTCCAGAACCTCCGCTTCGCCGTAGCCTTTGCGTTTGAGAATTGCCAGAGCTTCAGCCTGAATCTGTTCGATCCGATCCTCTTTATTGATCGGGTTTTCAAGGCCGCGGCGTAAGGCTCGTTTGGTATCTGTATACAGTTGGCGCATCAGGGTCGCTCGCCAGCTGTTCCAGAGGTTGTGGTTGGTGGCATTGATATCGGCAACTGTGAGCAGATACAGGTAGTCCAGATGGACGATGTCGCGGACCTGCAGAGCAAACTGATGAATAACATCCGGATCTGAGATGTCTTTACGCTGTGCAGTCATCGACATCAGCAGGTGGTTGCGTACCAACCATTGCACCAGGTGGGTGTCCCATTTACCCAGATGATGGCGCTCGCAGAAGTGAATGACATCTTCTGCTCCCAGTTCTGAGTGATCTCCGCCACGGCCTTTGGCGATATCGTGGTAAAGGCCGGCGATGTAAATCAGTTCCAGCTTCGGAATCTGATTGATGATCCGGTGAGCGATAGGGAACTGCTCACGGTTATCATCATGGCGGAACTGGCGGATTTTCTGAATAACCTTCAGGGTGTGAGCGTCAACGGTGTAGATATGAAACAGGTCATGCTGCATCTGGCCAATAATGCGCCCGAACTCCGGCAGATAAAGCCCGAGTATGCCGTAGCGGTTCATGCGCTTCAGCTCAGTAGAGACCTGATTGTCCTGGCGCAAAAGTTCCATAAACAGTGACGTGTTGCGGATATCATTACGGAACTCATCATCGATCCGATGACGGTTATTACGGATCAGGCGGATCGTGGAGGCCCGTACTCCTTTGATCTGTGGATTCTGTGCCAGCAGCACGAACATCTCCATCATTGCAAAAGGGTGATGTTCGAAAATTTTCGGGTGTGCTGCTTTAATAAAACCGTTGTGGAGGTTGAAACGGTTGTTCAGCGGTTCGATCGTCTGCTCTTCTTCATGGCGCAGAATGACTTCATCGAAGTACTGCAGCAGCATGTTATTGAACTCAGACATCGCTTTCGCGACCCGGTAATACTTGATCATGAACTGCTCGACCGCCAGTGCTTCGCTACTGTCGGTATAGCCAAAAAAGTCAGCCAGAGTACGCTGATGATCAAACAGAAGCCGGTCTTCTCTGCGCTTGCAGAGCATGTGCAATGCATAGCGCACGGTCCACAGGTAAAGCTCGCCTTTATTCAGTGTGTCGAGTTCCTGTTCGGTGACAAAACCGTGGTCAACCAGATCACGGATGTAGGTCGCACCGAAATGACGCTTTGCGACCCAACCGATGGTTTGCAGATCGCGCAAGCCTCCGGGGAGTTTTTCAGGTTAGGCTCAAGGTTGTATTCGGTATCGTTAGTCTTGTCGTGACGGCCCTGTTGCTCGGCTACTTTAGCCAGAAAGAACTCCTTGTCGGTCCAGGCGCCTTCCGATGTAACCCGGAGATACATCTGAATGTGCAGATCCGGGTTACCTGTCAGAGGGCGGGATTCAATCAGGTTGGTAGCGATGGTGATGTCGTTCATCGCCTCGGCATAACATTCTTCAAGTGTTCTGACGCTGGAGCCGATATCCAGGTTGATATCCCATAGCAGAGTCAGAAAACCGCTGATGCTATCCTGAACTTCACTGTCTTCAACGTTGTCCAGTAGAATCAGAATGTCGACGTCAGAGTATGGATGCAGTTCGCCACGGCCATAACCGCCGACAGCGATCAGTGACAGGTGTCTGTCATCCGGCCAGTCAAATAATTGCCAGGCTTGTAGCAGAAGCTGATCAATAAACCAGGCCCGGCCATAGATCAGCTTGCGAATATCTTCGCCATTCCGGAAGCGCTCATCCATGGTTTCCTGGGCGGTTTTTATCGCGGCCTTGAAAACCGGAATAGGTGATGTCGACTGTTCAAGTTCCGTTTTGAACGTCTCCGCTGAAAACAGCGATTCATCAGCAGCAAACGCGGTGTTGGACATGGAGTCGCTTCCTGTAGCTCGGATTGGATAGCTCAGATCAGAAGTTTTCTTCCTGACGTTTAGTCAGCACTTCGTAACCATCGGCGGTCACCAGCAGGGTATGTTCCCATTGAGCTGACAACCGCTTGTCGACGGTTTCTACAGTCCATCCGTCACGTTTCAGTAGCTTAACATGGCGTTTGCCGGCATTGATCATTGGTTCGATGGTAAAGCACATGCCTTCCTGCAGTTCCACGCCAGTACCGGGCTTGCCGTAGTGAACGACCTGTGGGTCTTCATGAAAGTCTTTGCCGATACCGTGGCCGCAGTACTCCCGAACCACCGAATAGTGATTGGATTCAGCGTGCTGCTGAATAACGTGGCCGATGTCGCCCAGACGTGCGCCCGGTTTGACCAGTTCCATGCCTTTGTAGAGGCATTCCAGAGTGATTTCACACAGGCGTTCTGCGTGAGGTGGTACTTTACCAACATAGAACATTTTGCTGGTATCGCCGTGATAGCCGTCTTTAATGACGGTGATATCAACATTGATAATATCACCGTTTTTGAGCTTTTTATCGTTTGGAATACCGTGGCACACTACGTGGTTAACCGAGGTGCAGATCGATTTCGGAAACCCATGGTAGTTCAGTGGGGCCGGAATAGCGTCCTGCTCGTTGACGATATAATCGTGGCAGATCTGGTTCAGCTCATCGGTTGTTACGCCGGGTTTCACATAGGGCTCGATCATTTCCAGCACTTCTGCGGCCAGGCGGCCAGCAACGCGCATTTTTTCGATCTCTTCCGGTGTTTTGATGGTGATGCTCATATAAACCCTTAATAATGTGTGCCTTACTGGCGATCTTCAATGGTGCGATTGTAGCTAAATACAGGCATAAGGACAAAAGTGATCCACTTCAGACTTCAAAACGGGAACCGTTTATGGTATAAATCCGCGCTCGAAATTTGCGTCACGAAACGCAGGTTTTTTTAAATCCACACATGCTACCGACACATTCCCTTGGGTGCCGCTTGCGGTTGGGGTATGGGGGGCATGGAGGTCTAACCCTGAATTTAGGAAATTAAAAAATGGCAAAAGTTACAATGCGTGACCTGCTGAAAGCAGGTGTTCACTTCGGTCACCAGACCCGTTACTGGAACCCGAAAATGGGTAAATACATTTTCGGTGCCCGTAACAAGATTCATATCATCAACCTGGAACACACCCTGCCTGCACTGAACGGTGCACTGGATGTTGTGTCTGGTATGGCTACCAACAAGAACAAGATCCTGTTCGTTGGTACTAAGCGTGCTGCGAGCAAGACGATCAAAGAAGAAGCTTCTCGCGCAGGTATGCCATACGTAAACCACCGTTGGTTGGGTGGTATGCTGACTAACTACAAGACTATCCGTCAGTCTATCCGTCGTTTCCGTGATCTGGAAGCTCAGAGCCAGGATGGTACTTTCGCTCAACTGACCAAGAAAGAAGCACTGATGCGTCAGCGCGAGATGGAAAAGCTGGAGCGTTCTATCGGTGGTATCAAGGATATGGGCGGTCTGCCGGATGCGCTGTTTGTAGTTGACGTTGACCACGAGCGTATCGCTATTAACGAAGCTAACAAGCTGGGTATCCCTGTTATCGGTATCGTTGATACCAACAGCAACCCAGACGGTGTTGATTACGTAATCCCAGGTAACGACGACGCACTGCGTGCTATTCAGATCTACGTTAAAGCTGTAGCTGATGCATGCGCAGAAGGTGCTGAAGCGAACGCTGGTGACAAAGGCGAGTTCGTTGAAGTTGAAGGCGACGCTGCTGCTGAGTAATCAGACTGTCAAGCGGTTTGGATAGACTATCTGTTCAGACTTGCAGGAGGGGAGCAAAGCTCCCCTTTTTTTGAATTTGAATAATCTAGATTGTTAATGGGGTAAAACCAAATGGCAAACTTCTCCGCTAAGCAGGTTAAAGAACTGCGCGATCGTACCGGTCTGGGTATGATGGAGTGTAAAAAAGCGCTGGCAGCTGCTGATGGCGACGTCGATAAGGCGATCGAAGAGCTGCGTAAAGCATCCGGCATGAAGGCCGCTAAGAAAGCTGGTCGTACCGCTGCTGAAGGTACTGTTGTTGTACAGGTTGCAGAAGATAACAGCTACGCAGTTGCAGTAGAAGTTAACTCTGAAACTGACTTTGCTGCCCGTGATGAAGGCTTTGCGGCGTTTGCTCAGACTGTTCTGGCCAAAGCATTTGCTGAAAAACAGACTGATGTTGAAGCGTTGATGGCTGGTGAGCTGACTGAAGCGCGTGATGCTCTGGTTCAGAAAATCGGTGAAAACATCGGTGTTCGTCGTGTCATGATCGTTGAAGGCGACGTTGTTGCTGCATACGTTCACGGTACTGGCACTCTGGCTGCTCTGGTTTCTCTGAGTGGTGGTGACGCTGAGCTGGCTAAAGACGTTGCGATGCACGTAACGGCTGTTAACCCACAAGTGGTTAGCAAAGAAGACATGCCAGAAGACGTTGTGGCAAAAGAGAAAGAGATCATCCTGGCTCAGCCTGATATGGCTAGCAAGCCTGCAGAGATTGCAGAGAAGATGGTTGTTGGCCGTATCAACAAGTTCCTGGCTGAGAACAGCCTGGTTGAGCAGCCATTCGTTAAAAACCCTGACGTTAAAGTTGGTCAGCTGGTTAAAGACGCTGGTGCGTCTGTTGCGTCTTTCGTACGCATCGAAGTAGGTGAAGGTATCGAAGTTGAAGAGAAAGACTTCGCTGCTGAAGTTGCTGAGCAGCTGAAAGGCTAAGCACTGATCCTGCGCAGGTTGCGTATCTGTTCTGGGTGCGCAACCTCTTTCTTTCTTGTTACACTGGTACGAACTCACTCTGGGTGGAGACGAAACCGATGCCGGCCTCAAATCAGCATTCCAAATATAAACGAATTCTTTTAAAACTAAGTGGCGAAGCCCTGATGGGGGAAGAAAACTTCGGTATTGATCCGAAAGTTATGAACCGGATGGCGCTGGAGATTGGTCAGTTAGTGGGTATTGGTGTCCAGGTGGGCATGGTTATCGGTGGTGGTAACCTGTTCCGTGGTGCGGCACTGAGTGCTGCAGGTCTGGATCGTGTCACCGGCGACCATATGGGTATGCTGGCGACTGTAATGAATGCGTTGGCCATGCGTGATGCGCTGGAACGCAGCAATATTGCGACCCGGGTTATGTCGGCGATTCCGATGACCGGGGTTGTTGATGATTATGACCGCCGTAATGCGGTCCGTTACCTGAATCAGGGTGACGTTGTGATTTTTTCTGCGGGTACCGGTAACCCGTTCTTTACCACAGACTCTGCAGCCTGCCTGCGCGGCATCGAGATTGATGCTGATGTGGTAATCAAAGCCACCAAAGTTGATGGTGTGTATACCGCGGATCCGATGAAGGACCCTTCTGCCAAACGCTACACTCATCTGACGTTTGATGAGGCTATTGAAAAGCAGTTAGGTGTTATGGATCTGACCGCTATTTGCCTGACCCGGGACCACGATATGCCGGTCCGGGTGTTTAATATGAACAAACCGGGAGCACTGGCCAATCTGATTGTGGGCGGTGACGAAGGAACCGTCATTGATAACAATGAGACGGTAGGAGAGAAATATGCTGAATGAGATCGCTCAAGACGCTCAGGAGCGGATGCAGAAGAGCCTGGACGCGCTGACTACAAACCTGAAAAAAATCCGTACCGGACGTGCGCACCCAAGTATTCTTGAGACTGTGCAGGTTAGCTACTATGGCTCTGATGTACCGCTGAGCCAGGTTGCAAACATCAGTGTTGAAGATGGTCGTACCCTGTCAATCTCTCCGTGGGAAGCGAACCTGGTGCCGGATATCGAAAAAGCGATCATGAAGTCTGATCTGGGTCTTAACCCTTCGACTGCTGGTCAGGTGATCCGTGTACCAATGCCGCCGCTGACCGAAGAAACCCGAAAAGGTTATATCCGTCAGGCGCGTCAGGAAGCGGAAAACGGTCGTGTATCGGTCCGTAACATCCGTCGCGATGCTAACGGTGACATTAAAGATCTTCTGAAGGAAAAGGAGATCACTGAAGATGATGCACGTCGTGGCGAGGATCAGATTCAGAAGCTGACAGATAAGTTTATTGCTGAAGTGGATCAGATGCTGCAGCAGAAAGAAGCGGATCTGATGGAAATCTGATAGGAAATGAACCGGCAGCCGTAAGGTTGCCGGGGTATCTGGATGTCTGAAAAATTACAGATCAGTTTGCCCGCAGGGAAGGTAGTGCCGAAGCATATTGCCATCATTATGGATGGTAATAACCGGTGGGCAAAAAAACACGGCAAAGGCGCTTTGTCTGGCCATAAGGCTGGTGTCAGTAGTGTGCGAAGTGTCGTGCAGGGATGTGCAGAACTGGGTGTTGAGGCATTGACCCTGTTCGCCTTCAGTAGCGAGAACTGGCAGCGACCTGAGCTTGAAGTGCGTGGTCTGATGGAACTGTTCGCGCTGGCGCTGGATCGCGAGGTTAAAAAGCTCCACAAGCATAATATCCGCTTGCAGGTTATCGGGGATAAGTCCCGTTTCAGCAGTAATCTGCAGAAAAAGATCGCTAAAGCTGAAGCGCTGACCGCAGACAATACCGGTCTGGTGGTCAATGTCTGCGCAAATTACGGCGGCAAGTGGGATATAGTTGAAGCGGCTAAACATTTTGCTCGTGAATGCGTTGAAGGGCGTCGGCATCCTGATGATCTGAATGAAGAGCTGTTGGGCTCTTACATCTCTTTGTATGATCTGCCTCCGCCGGACCTCTGTATCCGTACCGCCGGTGAGCAGCGTGTGAGTAATTTTCTTATCTGGCAGATGGCTTACAGCGAATATTTTTTCAGCGATCTGTTATGGCCTGATTTTGATAAGTATGCACTGGGTGCGGCGATTCAGAGTTATCTGACCCGTGAGCGACGCTTTGGGCGTACCAGTGAGCAACTAGAGGCAGATAATGCTTAAACAAAGAGTCTGGACTGCCCTTGTTCTTGCTCCCGTTGTCCTGGCAGGGCTGTTTTTATCCAGCTTTGAAGTGTTCAAACTTTTTGTTGCTCTGATTGTGGCGTTGGGGGCTTGGGAGTGGAGTAATCTCTCCGGATTGAAGTCCTATTCCAGTCGCTTTGCTTATAGCGTTCTGGTTTGTGCGCTGATCGCGCTGGCCAACTTTGTTTCTCCTGCCGGCCAGTTTGAGTTGTTTTTGTCTGTCTCTGTTCTGTTCTGGTTGCTGGCTCTGTACTGGGTTCTTAAGTTTCCATCGATCAGTGGCTGGCAAGCAGTCTGGCATCGGGGGCTGATCGGTCTGCTGGTCCTGGTTTCCAGCTGGATGGCTCTAGTAAGCATGCAGCGTCATCCAGGTGGTGATGAGCTCCTGTTTATGTTGCTTTTACTGGTCTGGGGTGCCGATATCGGTGCTTACTTTGCGGGTAAAACCTGGGGCAATAAGAAGCTGGCGCCGAATGTCAGTCCGGGCAAAACGATGGCTGGATTGTGGGGCGGGCTGACTGCATGTGGCCTTATCGCCAGCGGTTTTGTTATCTATCTTGAACTTGAACTGTTGGCCGGTGTCTATCTGTTGCTGCTGTCCGTTGTTGCGGGGCTGGCGTCCGTGCTGGGTGATCTTTTCGAGAGTATGCTGAAGCGTCACCGGGGTATCAAAGATAGTAGTCACCTGCTGCCCGGGCACGGTGGAGTGCTGGATCGGATTGATAGTATTGTATCTGCCGCACCGGTGTTTGTTCTTGGGGTGTATGCCCTGTCTATTGTCTGAGGCTGATTCCTGATGGAGCTTCTCAATACCATCCTGGCCATGATTGTGACCTTAGGGATTCTTATCACAATCCATGAATACGGCCATTTCTGGGTTGCTCGCCGCTGTGGTGTTAAGGTTCTGCGCTTTTCGGTTGGTTTTGGTAAGCCGTTATTTTCCTGGAAAGATAAACAGGGCACTGAATATGCAGTTGCTCTGATTCCTCTCGGCGGCTACGTCTCTATGCTGGATGAGCGCGAAGGCGATGTGCCGGAGTCGCAGTTGAATCAGGCATTCAACCGGAAGCCTGTGTTGCAGCGTATTGCGGTGGTTGCTGCAGGGCCATTGGTTAATCTGTTGTTTGCAGTGCTGGTTTACTGGGCGATGTTCGTTGCCGGTATCGAAAAAGTTGTACCGGTCACTGGCGAAATTGCCGTGAACAGTGTAGCTGAACAGGCCGATATCCAGCCCGGCTATGAGATTGTTTCTATTGCGGGCAGGTCGACTCAGTCATGGGATGAAGTCAATCTGATGTTGGCGCATTATGTTGGTGAGACCGCCGATGTGCCTGTTATCGTTAAGCCAATGGATGGAAATCTGCATCAGACTCTTGTGCTGAGGTTGCAGAGCTGGTCGGTTGATCTCGAGGCGCAAAGCCCATTGATGGCTGTCGGTATTACTCCATATAGTCCGGATTATCCTGCGATTATCGGTCGTTTAGTAAATGATGGGCGTGCCGCAGCTGCAGGGTTGAAGGTTGGTGACAGGGTTGCTGCTGTCGATGGTCTCTCTATCAACGGCTGGCGGGAATTTGTTGAGATTGTCCGGGCCAGTCCGGAGCGAGAACTGCAGCTTTCTGTTGAACGGAATAAGCAGTTGCTGGTGCTGAATATTGTGCCGGCAACCCGCAGGCTGGAGTCTGGTGAAAATACCGGATATATCGGAGCCGGAGTGGAGGCTGTTGAGTGGCCGGAAAATATGGTCCGGACCATTGAGTATGGTGTCCTGGAATCGGTCTCAAAGGCCTTTCTCAAAACCGGGCAGATGATTACCCTGACCCTCGACTCCATCTGGAAGATGCTCGAAGGTATTCTGTCGGTAAAAAACTTGAGTGGACCGATAACCATTGCTAAAGTGGCGGGGGCTTCGGCCGCTTCCGGGGTGGAGGCTTTTGCCGGTTTTCTGGCATATCTGAGTATCAGTCTTGGAATCCTGAATTTACTGCCAATACCTGTGTTAGATGGTGGTCATTTGCTCTATTACTGCGTTGAGCTGGTGAGAGGCAAACCTGTATCTGAGCGCACTCAGATGGTTGGGTTACGGTTGGGTATGGCGGTATTGTTTACCCTGATGGGCGTCGCGATCTTTAATGACCTGATGCGGCTATTAACTTGAACGGACTATATAAGAAGTAGTACATGAAGATCAGATTCGGACTTCTCTTTTCGCTGGCGCTGATGAGCTCAACTGTGAGTGCTGAAACCTTTCAGGTGCAGGACGTCAGACTGGAAGGTCTGCAGCGGGTTGAACCTGGCCTGGTGCTACGTAATTTCGATGTTGATACCGGTGAAGTGGTTGATCAGACTGATATCGCTGATGCAACACGGCGTTTATTCCGTACCGGTTATTTTGATGATATCCGTATAGCCCGTGATGGCGATATTCTGGTGCTGAAATTGAAAGAACGTCCGGCTGTCAGTCTGATTCGACTGGAGGGTAATAGGGTTCTGGAAGATGAAGCGCTGTTGGATGGCTTGAAACAGAGCGGCTTGCGTGAAGGTGATGTATTCAAACGCGCAACTCTGGATAAGGTGCGTCAGGATCTGCTGCGAGTTTATACTGGTATTGGTCGTTATGGTGCGGCGATTGAGGCTGAAGTAGAGCCTCTGAGCGATAATCGTGTAGCGCTGAATATTGATATTAAAGAAGGAAAGGAAGCGACCATTCAGCATATTAATATCGTCGGTAATACCGTTTTTACCGATGAAGAGCTGAAAGATAAGTTCTCTCTTAAATTGCCAAGTTTCTGGAAGTTCTTCAGTGATGACGGTAAATATGCCCGGGAAAAGCTTGCCGGTGATCTGGAACGACTACGTTCATACTATATGGACCGGGGTTATATCAATTTCAGTATCGATTCATCACAAGTCTCTATCTCGCCGGACAAAAAACATATATTTATTACGCTTAATGTTACCGAGGGTGAGCAATACAGTATTCGTGAAATAGGTGTTGCCGGTGATCTTGTCGTAGATGAGCAGGAGTTGCTCGATGTTATTACCGCGGAAGCGGGTGAGATTTTCTCACGGAAAGCAGTAACTGATTCCCAGGAAGCTCTGACGCGTAAACTAGGTGATAATGGCTATCTGTTTGCCAACATCAGCCCTGTACCTACACTGAATGACGATAACACGGTTTCCTTGCAATATTTCGTTGCGTCGGGCAAGCGTACCTATGTGCGTCGGATATCCATTAGTGGCAATACAAAAACTGCAGATCAGGTCGCGCGACGTTCGATGACCCAGCTTGAGGGGGGGGTTGCGTCAACTGCTGCAATTGAACGCTCTAAGCAAAAGATTGCTCAAACTGGCTACTTTAGAGATGTGAATGTTGAAACAGCACCTGTGCCAGGAACTGATGATCAGGTAGATCTGGAATATAGGGTTGTAGAAGACAATACCGGTAATCTCTCCGCAGCTGTAGGATTTTCGCAAACCAGTGGTGTATTTCTGAGTACTGAACTTGAACAGGATAACTTCCTTGGTTCCGGTAACAGTGTTGGGATTGGTGCGAAAAAGAGTGATACCATCAAAGAGCTGAAGTTCAGCTATCTCGAGCCCTACTATACTGTTGATGGTGTAAGTCGTGGCTACAATGTTTTTGTCAGAGAAACAAATTTTGACGAATCTAATGTCAGTAACTACTCAACTGATACAATAGGCGCAGGAGTAAATTTCGGTTATCCGATGGATGACTATCAGCGCCTGAATTTCGGCCTGAATTTTGAAGGTACAAAAGTTAAAACTATTTCTGATACATCTCAGGAAATTCTTGACTTTATTGCCACAGAAGGCGATCAGTACAATAACTTTATTGCGTCTATCAGCTGGACCGATAACCATTTGAATCGTCGAATCTTCCCTACAAAGGGCTACTCTCAGAGTGCGTCTCTAGAAGTGGCTGTACCGGGAAGCGATTTGACTTACCACAAAGAACAATACCGTATTCGCTGGTATCAGCCGCTGGATGATAAGGAGGGCTGGATCTGGTCTCTGCGTGGTCGGTTAGGCTATGCAGGTTCTCTGGGTAATAATGATTTTCCGTTCTTTAAACACTATTTCAGTGGTGGTATGACAACCGTTCGTGGATTTAAGAGTAACTCTCTTGGACCTCGTGATTCCAAAAACGACCCGTTCGGCGGTACTTTTGCGGTTGATGGCAGTGCTGAGCTGATTTTCCCGTTGCCATTTGATGATAGTAACTCTATGCGCGGGGTAGTTTTCTTTGATGCTGGTAATGTGTTCCAGACCGAGTGTCCGAGGAATAGCCCTAACTGTGACAACGGTATTAAGTTTGACGAGTTGCGTTACTCCACCGGTATAGGCTTCAGCTGGCTTACTCCGATCGGGCCAATCTCGTTCGCACTTGCTAAAGCACTGAACGCTGAGAGCAGTGATGAAGAACGGTTCTTTGAGTTTGCACTTGGACGTACATTCTGATTTTTATCAACAGGGCCTGTAATCAGCCTGCTAAGGAGAGACTATGAAAATGCTTAAAACTGCAGTGATTGCAGTAGGGGTTCTGTTGAGTACCTGCGCCGCTGCTGAGAAGGTAGCGACACTGAGCGTTCAGCAAGCGCTGATGTCCAGTAAAGCTGCTGAAGAATTCCGGGCTAAGCTTGCGGAGGAGTTCAGTGGTGAGCAAAAACGCCTTGTTGAGCTGGAAGGGATTGCCAAGAAACTCCAGGAGGATATGCGCAAGGGGCAAGCTACGCAGTCTAAAGAAGTAACTGATCAGCAACGGGTGCAGTTTCAGAAAGCCTTTGGTGAGTATCAGCGTCTGGGACAAGAACTACAGCAGAAGCAGCGCCAGCGAGAGCAGGCCTTCCTGCAGCAGATGCGTCCGAAACTGGATAAAGTTATTCGTGGCCTGATTGAAGGTGAGGGGTACGATATGGTGGTGAACAAACAGGCGACGATTTACGTTAAGCCAGAGCTTGATATCACCGCAAAAGTTGTTGAATTGCTGAATAAACAATAAAGCTATGATGCAGAGCTATACCGCTGCAGAGCTGGCTAAGATTCTTGATGCTCAACTGGAAGGTGATCCGGAAACCCGTATTGAGGGGATAGCAACGCTTGAAAATGCAGGGGCTGAGCACCTTGCATTTCTCCACAGTGGCAGATACCAGAGCCAGTTAAAGAGCTGTAAAGCTGGGGCAGTTCTGGTGAAAGAAGAGTTTGCAGCAGAGGTATCTGGTGCGGCTCTGATTGTTGCTGATCCTTATCTTGCCTATGCAGCAGCGTCAGTCCTGTTTGACCGGGCATTAGAGTCGAAGCCGGGAATCTGTCCAAGCGCTGTTATTGATAGCACCTCTACTGTTGCGCCGTCGGCTGTTGTCGGTGCGAATGCTGTTATTGGCAGTAATACAGTGATAGCTGAAGGCGTCAGGGTCGGCGCCAACACCGTTATAGGCAATAACTGTGTTGTTGGAAAAAATACCCGCCTGGCTGCTAATGTCTCCGTTTATGACGATGTCAGAATCGGCAAGCAGTGTGTTATCCACAGCGCTGCTGTGATTGGTGCTGATGGCTTTGGCTTTGCCAATGATGGCGGTCACTGGGTGAAAATTCATCAACTGGGTGGTGTTGTGATTGGAGATCGGGTAGAAGTCGGTGCTGGAACCACGATTGACCGTGGTGCGCTGGATGATACCTGTATCGGTGATGGCGTTATTCTGGATAACCAGATTCAGATCGCTCATAACGTCACAATCGGTGAAAACACCGCTATAGCAGCCTGTGCCGCAATTGCCGGTAGTACCCGTATTGGAAAACAATGTACTATAGCAGGTGCTTGTGGCATTGCTGGTCATCTGACCATTGCAGACGGCACGCATATTACAGCAATGTCACTCATCAGTAAGTCAATTACTGAAGCAGGTGCTTACTCATCGGGCACTGTTATGGAGCCGCATCAGCAGTGGAAGCGTAATGCGGTCAGATTCCGGCAGCTGGATGATATGGCTCGCCGGATTAAAGAGTTAGAAACAATTATTAAGCAGAATACTGAAGGTCAGTCTGAATCATGATGGATGTAAATGAGATCCGTAAATATCTCCCTCACCGATACCCGTTCCTGTTAGTGGACCGGGTAGTAGAGCTGGTGCCAGGGGAATCCATTGTTGCGTATAAAAACGTGACAGTGAATGAACCATTCTTTAATGGTCATTTTCCGGATCACCCTGTAATGCCAGGCGTGCTTATCGTGGAAGCGATGGCGCAGGCAGCTGGTGTGCTGGGCTTCAAAACCATGGATAAAACACCTCAGGATGGATCTATCTACTATTTTGTAGGTTCAGACAAGCTGCGTTTCAAGCGTCCTGTTGTGCCTGGTGATCAGCTCAAGCTGGAAGCAAGCATTGTTTCTGAGAAGCGGGGTATCTGGAAATTTGACGTTCGTGCTACAGTAGACGGAGAGCTGGCGAGTTCAGCTACTATTCTTTGCGCTGACAGAAAGGTTTAAAATTGATCGATTCCCGAGCAATTATCCATCCCTCTGCAAAACTGGCGGATGATGTAAGCGTCGGTCCCTGGACTGAAATCGGTGCTGATGTTGAGATTGGCGCAGGCACGGTGATCAATTCCCATGTTGTGATCAAAGGTCCTACCCGAATTGGCTGTAACAACAAGATATATCAGTTTGCCAGTGTCGGTGAGGAGTGTCAGGATAAGAAATATAACGGTGAACCGACCGAGCTGGTTATCGGTGATAACAATATCATCCGCGAAGGTTGTACTGTTCACCGTGGTACTGTGCAGGATAACAGCATCACCGTTATAGGCAGTGATAATCTGTTTATGGCGAATGTACATGTCGCCCATGACTGTGTTGTGGGGGACCACAATATCTTTGCGAATAACTGCGCTCTGGCAGGGCATGTCCATATCGGGGATCACGTAATTCTGGGTGGGTTTACGGCCGTACATCAGTTCTGTCGTATAGGCTCACATAGCATGTGCGGTGCAGGCACTGTAGTGCTGAAAGATATCCCGGCATTTGTCATGTCTAATGGTAATACTGCGAAACCTCACGGAATTAATTCCGAAGGTCTGCGTCGCCGTGGATATTCAGCTGAAGCAATTCAGAATATTCGCCGTGCTTATAAAGTGATTTACAGGAATGGCCTTAAAGTCGATGAGGCTGTTGAACAATTGCAACAGATGACCAGTGCAACGCCTGAAGTTGAGCTGTTGATTCAATCTCTTAAGGCCTCTACCCGGGGCATTATCCGATAAGGGGCTCAAATGAGTACCCTCCGTATAGGTATAGTCGCAGGTGAGGCATCCGGAGATATTCTGGGTGCCGGTCTGATTCGTGCGCTGAAAAAACGTATTCCTGATCTTGAAGTTGAAGGTATAGGCGGTGATCTGATGATCGCTGCGGGTTGTCGGTCTCTGTATCCCATGGAGCGGCTATCAGTCATGGGGCTGGTTGAGGTGCTAGGGCGGGTACGTGAACTTCTCGGCGTACGAAAGCGGTTGGTGAAACATTTCTCTGATACCCGGCCAGATATATTTATTGGTGTTGATGCGCCAGACTTTACCCTGAATCTTGAAGGTAAGCTTCGCGAAACGGGCATTCCAACGGTGCATTATGTCAGTCCCTCAGTCTGGGCCTGGAAGCAGAAGCGGATTTATAAAATCAAGCAGACCACGGATCTGGTGCTCAGTTTGTTTCCGTTTGAAGCTCAGTACTATGCACCGACACAGCAACGGGTAGCGTTTGTGGGTCATCCACTTGCGACGAGTATTCAAAAGAGCCTCAATCCCACTGCCGCCAGAGAAAAATTTGCGGTTAAAGATGGCGAAAAAGTGATCGCCATATTGCCGGGTAGCCGCAGCAGTGAGCTGAAATATCTGGGTGAACCCTTTCTTGACACTGCCCGCTGGTTGTCTGAGCGGATGAGCAATGTACGATTCGTGATTCCAGCCCCGAACGAAGCTCGACATGATTTCCTGTCGCAGCTTATCGCGGAAAAGTACAGTGATCTGAATGTTCAGCTGGTGATGAAGCACTCAAGAGAAGCGATGTCCATTGCTGACGCTATTCTGATCGCTTCCGGCACCGCCACACTGGAAGCTACTATTCTGCAGAAGCCGATGGTAGTTGCTTATAAAATGGCGTCGCTGACCTATGCCATCTATTCCCGCATGCTTAAAGCGAAGTATATTTCACTGCCTAACCTGCTGGCTGATGAAAAGCTTGTGCCTGAAATCCTGCAGGATGATGTGCAGCCAGAAATTCTCGGACCTGCCGTTATGAAGGCACTCGAGGATCAGGATTATAAGCAGCATCTGGCCGATCGTTTCGCCTCGATTCATGCGTTGTTGCAGCAGGATGCTGACGAGAGAGCTGCGGATGCTGTGATTGAATTGCTCAGAAGCCGTGGCTGGAGTGGCAATGTCCGGACCGAAAGTTAAAGATGTGACCATCGGGTTTGATTTCAATGCCCGGCAGTTAGTCGCCGGTGTGGATGAGGTTGGACGTGGTCCACTGGTGGGCAACGTTGTGGCCGCCGCTGTAATACTTGATCCGGCTAATCCTATTGAAGGTCTGACCGACTCAAAGAAACTCAGCGAGAAAAAACGTGAAATGCTGTTTCCGTTGATTCAAGAGCGGGCCCTGGCCTGGTCAATCGCCTGGGCGACCCCTGCTGAGATAGATGAACTGAATATCCTTCACGCCACCATGCTGGCGATGAAACGGGCTGTTGATCAGCTCAGCGTGATGCCCGAATATGCCCTGATTGATGGTAATCGTTGTCCGCCGGGGCTGCCCTGTCCGTCAGAGCCTGTTGTAAAAGGTGATCTGAAGGAGCCTGCTATCAGCGCGGCCTCTATTCTGGCTAAAGTGTACCGTGATCGGGAGATGGCGGAGCTGGATCTGCGTTATCCTGACTACGGTTTTGCCAAGCACAAAGGTTATCCCACCGCGCTGCATATGGAACAACTTAAGCGTCTAGGGCCCTTGCCCGAGCATCGTCGTAGCTTTAAACCGGTTGCTGAACTGGTTAAATCTGTTGATTAATCCGAACTGAGAAACACCATGACTGATCCATCGTTTGTTCACTTGCGCCTGCACACAGAATTTTCTCTGGTGGATGGTCTGGTGCGGATTAAAGAGCTGATAGATGCAGCCAAAGACCTGCAGATGCCCGCGGTAGCGATCACCGATCAGGTGAATCTGTTTGCACTGGTTAAATTCTTTAAAGCGACCACCGGTGCGGGTATTAAACCGATCTTTGGTTCGGATATCTGGGTGGTAAATGAGGCAGAACCGGAAACAGAGCCGTACCGGATGACTCTGCTGGTGATGAATGAGCAGGGTTATCGCAACCTGATGGAGCTCATCTCACTGGCTTATGAGAAAGGTCAGAATATTCAGCCAGAAAAAGCGCTGCTCAGAAAAGAGTGGGTCATTGAAAAATCCGCAGGTCTGATTGCGTTGTCCGGCGCTAAAGAAGGTGAAGTAGGGCGTGCAATTGCGGCAAACAATGGTTCGGCGCAGTTTGTGCTGGAACAGTGGCGTGAAGTATTCCCGGATCGCTTCTATCTGGAGATTCAGCGTACTGGCCGTGCGGGTGATGAATCCTGTGTCCATGGCTCGGTTCAACTGGCCCATGAAACCGGTTGTCCGTTGGTGGCCACCAATGAAGTCATGTTCATCAAACCGGAAGACTTTGAAGCTCATGAGGTGCGCGTGTGTATCAACCAGGGACGCACCCTGGAAGATCCTCATCGTCCGAAAAACTACACCGAACAACAGTACCTGCGTTCGGCAGAAGAGATGGCAGAACTGTTTGCTGATATCCCCTCAGCCATTGAAAACTCGGTAGAGATCGCCAAACGTTGTAATGCAGAACTGGATCTGGGTACGTATTACCTGCCTAAGTATCCTATCCCGGAAGGGATGACGATGGATGAGTTCTTCGCCGATGTCTCCTGGAAAGGTCTGGAAGAGCGTCTGGAAATCCTGCTGGACAGGGATGATCCCGAGTATGCTGAGAAGCGCAAACCCTATGAAGAGCGGATGGAGTTTGAGCTGGATATCATCACGCAGATGGGTTTCCCCGGCTACTTCCTGATTGTAATGGACTTTATCCAGTGGGGTAAGGATAACGGTGTACCGGTAGGACCAGGACGGGGTTCCGGTGCCGGTTCTCTGGTGGCCTATGCGCAGAAGATTACCGATCTTGACCCACTGGAATACGACCTGCTGTTCGAACGATTCCTGAACCCTGAGCGGGTATCGATGCCCGACTTCGATATCGACTTCTGTATGGATAACCGGGATAAGGTAATCGACTATGTAGCCGAGACCTATGGCCGGGATGCGGTATCTCAGATTGTGACCTTCGGTACCATGGCCGCGAAGGCGGTGGTGCGTGATGTGGCGCGGGTACAGGGTAAGGCCTTTGGTCTGGCGGATAAACTTTCAAAGCTGATCCCTTTCGAGGTGGGTATGACCCTCGGTAAGGCGATGGAAGAAGAGCCGCTGATGCGGGAATTTGTTGACTCCAGCGAAGAAGCTCAGGAAATAATGGATATGGCCTTCAAGCTGGAAGGTCTGACCCGTAACACTGGTAAACACGCTGGTGGTGTGGTTATCGCGCCAACCAAACTGACCGACTTTGCTGCGACCTATTGTGATGAGTTCGGCCATGGACTGGTCACCCAGTTTGATAAGAACGATGTTGAGGAGGCCGGACTGGTTAAGTTCGACTTCCTGGGGCTTCGGACCCTGACCATCATCGACTGGGCAGTGAAAACGATCGACCGTATTCGTGCCCGCAACGGTGAAGAGCCGCTGGATATCGCGCTGGTTGATCTGGAAGATCCGAAAACCTTTGATCTGCTGCAATCTGCGGAAACGACCGCGGTATTCCAGCTTGAGTCCTCCGGTATGAAGGACCTGGTACGACGTCTGAAGCCGAGCCGCTTCGAGGATATCGTGGCACTGGTAGCGTTGTTCCGTCCGGGACCTTTGCAGTCGGGCATGGTAGACGACTTTATCGCCCGTAAGCACGGTCTGGCGGAGCTGGCTTATCCACATGCTGACTATCAGCTCGACAGTCTGCAGCCGGTTCTGGAACCAACCTACGGCATCATCCTGTATCAGGAGCAGGTCATGCAGATCGCGCAGGTGATGGCGGGCTATACCCTTGGCGGCGCGGATATGCTGCGTCGGGCGATGGGTAAGAAAAAACCGGAGGAGATGGCCAAGCAGCGAACCTCCTTCCTGGAAGGCTCCGAACAGAACGGTATTGATGCAGATCTTGCCGGGAATATCTTTGATCTGGTGGAAAAGTTTGCCGGATACGGCTTTAACAAATCCCACTCAGCGGCATACGCGCTGGTGTCTTATCAGACCGCCTGGCTGAAAGCGCACTATCCGGCACCATTTATGGCGGCGGTACTGTCTTCCGATATGCAGAACACCGATAAGGTGGTTATTTTTATCGAAGAGTGCCGCACCATGGAGCTGCCGCTGGTGCTGCCGGACGTTAACTGTGGTGAGTATATGTTCACCGTTAATGATGCTGGTGAGATTGTTTACGGTCTGGGCGCTATCAAAGGTGTGGGTGAAGGTCCGATTGAGGCGATTGTTGAGGCCCGTGCTGATGGCGGTGAATTTACCGATCTGTTCGATTTCTGTAAGCGGGTCGGCAGTAAAAAACTGAATAAACGGGTACTGGAAGCACTGGTACGCTGTGGTGCGCTGGATAAGCTGGGGCCGGATCGTGCGCAGCTATGGGCCGCTATTCCTGAGGCGCTGAAAGCAGCGGATCAGAATGAGCGCAATCAGAGTGCCGGTATGTTCGACCTGTTCGGCGAAGTGGAAGCCGAGCAGCCACGTGACCCTTACGCGGAATATATGAAGCTGCGTAAATGGACCGATAAAGAGCGCCTTCAGGGCGAGAAAGACACGCTGGGCCTGTATGTTACCGGTCACCCGATAGATGAATATGAATCGGAACTGCCGAACTTTATCTCTAAGCGTATTGTCGAACTGCAACCGCAGCGCGGACAGCAGCAGAAAATGCTGGGATTGGTGGTGGATATCCGGGTCAAGAAAACCAAAAAGGGTGATCCGCTCTGCTTTGTGACGCTGGATGACCGTACATCACGTATCGAGGTTTCTCTGTTTGGTGAGGCCTATGATGAATACCGTACGGTACTGAATAAAGATTCCATCCTGCTGATCGAGGGTGAAATTTCTATCGACAGTTTCTCCGGCACTGACAAGCTCAAGGTACGGGGCAATAAAGTGGTCGATATTACCCAGTGTCGTGCCCGCTACGGTCAGTACATCGAGATTGATTGTCAGGCAGATCAGCTGAAAGAGCGGCAACTGAAAGCGTTTGAACAGCTGCTGCAATCCGGTAAAGGGCCTTCGGTTATTGATGTCGCGCTGCGTTACAGCCGTGCGGATGCTTCAGCAACGGTTTGTCTGGGGGAAAGTTGGCGGATTGAGCCTACCGATGACATCTTGCTCAAGCTGAAAGATCAGTTTGGTGGTGAAGCGGTACGGATCCGCTACTGAATCAGGCTGGTTCTTAACCAGAACAACAGGTAGAATTAGCGCAATTTTTTATTGTCCGGCCAGCCGGTCGTTCTTAAGCGATCATTATCAGGCGTCACGTATTTTTGTCCGGCATGCAGTAAAACTAACGGAATGTCTTATCTATGAATCCCAATTATCTGGATTTTGAACAGCCGATTGCCGATCTGGAAGCCAAAATTGAAGAGCTTCGTCTGGTTGGTGACGATAACGAACTGAATATTGAAGAAGAGATTGGTAAGCTGGAGTCAAAGAGCCGCAGCCTGACTGAGTCTCTGTTCTCTGATCTGTCTGAGTGGCAGATCTCCCAGATTGCCCGTCATCCTCAGCGTCCTTATACGCTGGATTACGTGAAGCTGATCTTCGACGAGTTTGAAGAGCTGCATGGCGATCGTCACTTCTCCGATGATCACGCTATTGTGGGTGGTATTGCCCGTCTGGAAGGGCGTCCGGTGATGGTGATCGGTCACCAGAAAGGCCGTGAAGTTAAAGAGAAGGTGCGTCGTAACTTTGGTATGCCGCGTCCTGAAGGTTACCGGAAGGCGCTGCGTCTGATGGAGATGGCAGAGCGCTTCAGAATGCCGATCCTCACCTTTATCGATACTCCGGGAGCGTATCCTGGTATTGATGCTGAGGAGCGCGGACAGTCCGAAGCGATCGCATTCAACCTGGCGGTAATGTCCCGCCTGAATACGCCGATCATTGCAACGGTTGTAGGTGAAGGTGGTTCTGGTGGTGCGCTGGCCATCGGTGTCTGCGATGAGCTGCTGATGCTGCAATATTCCACTTACTCAGTAATCTCACCGGAAGGCTGCGCTTCTATTCTGTGGAAAAGTGCTGATCGTGCGCCGGATGCGGCAAAAGCGATGGGCCTGACCTCTGACCGTCTGCATTCGCTGGGTCTGGTTGACCAGATTGTTGATGAGCCACTGGGTGGCGCGCACCGTGACCACGGCCTGATGGCTGCCAACCTGAAGAAGCATCTGATGGAAACGCTGTCGAAATTTGATGATATCGAGCAGGAACAGCTGCTGGATCGACGTTACCAGCGCCTGATGTCCTACGGCATCAGCGAGTAATACCGAATACCGCCGGCACCGTCCGGCGGTTTTTGTTTCTGATGCTCTTTAGTGAGCGCCTATGTCTGATATTCAAAGCCACTTTCAGCAACAGCTGACAACATGTCCGGATATAAAACGCTGGGTAATAGGTCTCAGTGGTGGCATGGACTCTGTTGTCCTGCTGCATCTAGCAGTGCAGACTCTTCCAACGGATCAACTCCGGGTTATCCATATCAATCACCAGTTACAGAGCGAAGCTGATGAGTGGCAGCAGTTCTGTGAACAGTTATGTCAGGAGCTGGGCGTAGCAATCGAATCTCACCGGGTAGCTATTGAACCGGGAGCCAGTATTGAACGTGCTGCCCGTGATGCCCGTTACAAGGTTTTCGAGGCATCATTGCAGGCAGAAGAATGTCTGTTGCTGGCTCAGCATCGGGATGATCAGGCAGAAACTCTGCTATACCGTCTGTTGCGGGGTGCGGGTGTGAAAGGGCTGGCGGCAATGCCTCGTCGGCGTTCACTGGGCAAAGGCCTTATCTTACGGCCCTTGCTGAACTGTCCCCGCGAACAGCTGCAAGACTGGGCCCTGTCAAACAAGTATCGCTGGGTGGAAGATCCCAGTAATCAGGATGATCGCTACGATCGTAACTTTCTACGTTTACATATCCTACCAAAACTGGCTGAGCGCTGGCCGGGTTTCAGTGGACGTTGGGCTCAGGCTGCTCAGCATCTTGCAGAAGCCGATCAACTGTTGAATGAATTGGCGCAGATAGATCTGCAGCAGTGTCAGACACCGCTGAATGGTCTGAAGTGTGACCAATTAATGTCGCTCAGCGAAGCCCGCAGGCGTAACCTGCTGCGCTACTGGATCTATCATTCTGCCGCAGTTGTACCGGGCCGCGACTGGTTGCAGCGGATCAGTTCCGAAGTGATCGCCGCAAAGGTGGATGCTGTTCCGGAATTAGCCTTGGGGAGAATGTCATTGCGACGCTTCCGGGGGCAGTTGTTTCTGGTAAAGGATTGCGATTCGCTCGACTGGCAGTGCCGACCGCTGCAGGATGGGATTCTGGTTCTGCTGCAAGGTACTCTGACAGTTGTGGCTGAAGAGGCTGAGGGGCTGAAATCTCTGGAAAACGTTGTTATCCGCAACAGGCAGGACGGGGATCGTTGTCGGCCGTCTGGGCGTGGCGGATCTCGCCTATTGAAGAAGCTGTTTCAGGAGCACGATGTTCCGCCCTGGTTGCGGGATAGCTGGCCCATCTGTGTGGTGGGTGAAGAGATTGTAGCGGTTCCTGGTATCTGTATCTGCGAAGGCTGGCAGAGTGAAAAAAAAGCCACAGGTTTTGCACTGAAATGGCAGCCTTTTGCATTGTCTGAGACAGGTGATTCTGGTACCCTGTAGCCCCATCTTGAATAGCTGTTTTCAGACAGCTCGATCCGAATTTTCACGACCAGATTACAGGTTCCTCATGACGCGATATATTTTCGTCACAGGCGGTGTTGTTTCCTCATTGGGCAAAGGCATCGCTTCCGCATCACTTGCTGCTATCCTGGAGGCCCGTGGCCTTAAGGTAACCATGCTCAAGCTGGATCCATACATCAACGTAGATCCGGGCACCATGAGCCCGATTCAGCACGGCGAGGTATTTGTTACCGAAGATGGCGCCGAAACTGACCTGGATCTGGGTCACTATGAGCGTTTCATCCGCACCACTATGTCCAAGCGTAACAACTTTACTGCGGGTCGTGTCTATCAGCACGTGCTGCGTAAAGAGCGCCGTGGTGACTACCTGGGCGGAACCGTACAGGTTATCCCACACATCACCGATGAGATTAAGCGCCGTGTTATTGAAGGTGCCGGTGATGCGGATATCGCCCTGGTAGAGATCGGCGGTACTGTGGGTGATATTGAATCCCTGCCGTTTATGGAAGCGGTGCGTCAGCTGAAAGTTGAGATGGGCTTCAACCGCGCGATGTTCATGCACCTGACGCTGGTGCCGTATATTGCGACTGCCGGTGAAATTAAGACCAAGCCGTCCCAGCACTCGGTTAAAGAACTGCGTTCTATCGGTATTCAGCCAGACATTCTGGTATGCCGTTCTGAAGTGGCTATCCCAACCTCTTCCCGCCGCAAACTGTCTCTGTTCACAAACGTGGAAGAGCGCGCGGTTATCTCTCTGCCGGATGCTGACTCTATCTACAAAATTCCACGCCTGCTGAGCGAGCAGAAGCTGGATCAGATCGTGGTTGAGCGTTTTAACCTGGATTGCCCTGCGGCAGATCTGACCGAGTGGGACCGTGTGGCGGATGCCAAACTGAATCCGCACCGCGAAGTGACCATCGCTATGGTCGGTAAGTACATGGAGCTGCTGGATGCCTATAAGTCGCTGATCGAAGCGATCTCTCACGCGGGTATCGAACTGCGCACTAAGGTCAACATCAAGTATATCGACTCCGAACACGTTGAGCGTGACGGTACTGATCTGCTGAAAGATGTTTCTGCGATCCTGGTACCAGGCGGCTTCGGTGAGCGCGGTGTGGAAGGTAAGATCGCCGCTGTGAAATACGCCCGTGAGAACAAGGTGCCGTATCTGGGTATCTGTCTGGGTATGCAGGTGGCGGTGATTGAATACGCTCGTCACGTAGCCGGTATCGAAGATGCCAGCAGTACTGAATTCAATGCCGATGCAGCATCACCGCTGATCGGCCTGATCACCGAGTGGATGACTGAAGAAGGTGCTACCGAAGTACGCGATCACGCGGACGATCTCGGCGGTACCATGCGTCTGGGTGCGCAGATCTGTAAGCTGAAAGAGGGTACAACTTCGCATCAGGCTTACGGGGCTACCGAGATCAAAGAGCGTCACCGTCACCGCTATGAAGTGAACAATAACTATGTCCCTCAACTGGAAGAGGCTGGCCTGATTATCTCTGGCCGTTCCGTTGATGGTGAGCTGGTGGAAGTTGTGGAAGTGCCGGACCATCCTTGGTTTGTTGCCTGTCAGTTCCACCCTGAATTTACTTCGACTCCTCGTGATGGTCATGGCCTGTTCCGTGGCTTTATCGAGGCGGCTCTCACACAAGCTGACCTGCAGAAGTAACGCATACTTATAATTACTGGAGTTTTATTCAATGGCTAAGATTGCTGATATCAAAGCGCGCGAGGTTCTGGATTCCCGCGGTAACCCAACTGTCGAAGCAGATGTGATTCTGGAATCCGGCGTTATCGGTAGCGCTTGTGCGCCATCCGGTGCGTCTACCGGTTCCCGTGAAGCACTGGAACTGCGTGACGGAGATAAGTCCCGTTACCTGGGTAAAGGCGTTCAGAATGCAGTAGCCGGTGTAAACGGCGCAATTCGCGAAGCTTTGACTGGCATGGATGCAACGGATCAGCGCGCACTGGATAACAAGATGCTGGAGCTGGATGGCACCGAGAACAAAGAGAAGCTGGGTGCGAACGCAATCCTGGCAGTCTCTCTGGCGGCTGCTAAAGCGGCATCTATCGAAAAAGGTATGCCACTGTACGCGCACATCGCTGAGATCAATGGTACTGCCGGTCAGTTCTCTCTGCCTGTGCCTATGATGAACATTCTGAATGGCGGTGAGCACGCAGATAACAACGTTGATATCCAGGAGTTCATGGTTCAGCCGGTTAACTTTGATAAGTTCTCTGAAGGTCTGCGTTGCGGTGCAGAAATCTTCCACGCCCTGAAAGCAGTTCTGAAGGCAAAAGGTCTGAACACGGCAGTGGGTGATGAAGGTGGTTTCGCACCTAACCTGGCATCCAATGAAGAAGCGCTGGTAGTGATCAAAGAAGCGATCTCTAACGCAGGCTACGAACTGGGTAAAGATGTGACTCTGGCGCTGGATTGTGCGGCATCTGAATTCTACAAAAACGGTAAGTACGATCTGTCTGGCGAAGGTAAAGTGTTCGATGCAGAAGGCTTCGGCGATTACCTGGCGAACCTGACCGAGAATTACCCGATCGTGTCTATCGAAGACGGTCTGGATGAGTCTGACTGGGACGGTTGGGCGTATCTGACCAAGAAGATCGGCGACAAAGTTCAGCTGGTGGGTGACGACCTGTTCGTAACCAACACCAAGATTCTGGCACGCGGTATCGAGCAGAGCATCGGTAACTCTATCCTGATCAAGTTCAACCAGATCGGTTCTCTGTCTGAGACTCTGGATGCGATCAAGATGGCAAAAGATGCTGGCTTCACAGCAGTCATCTCTCACCGTTCCGGTGAAACTGAAGATACTTTCATTGCCGATCTGGCGGTGGGTACTGCAGCGGGTCAGATCAAGACCGGTTCCCTGTGCCGTTCTGACCGTGTAGCGAAGTACAACCGTCTGCTGCGCATTGAAGAAGAGCTTGGCGCTGGCGCGATCTACAACGGTCTGTCTGAAATCAAAGGTCAGGGTTAATTCCCGACTGATCTGTGATGACCGATCTGTTATAAAAAGAGGGGCTTAGGCCCCTTTTTTTACAGAGGCGATGTTTTGACAACAGAGCGTTGGTCGAAGCAGATCATAAATGTTGAGAAATACCTGAGAGTGCCTGACTGATGTTTCGCTGGATGATGCTGTTACTGCTACTGTGCCTTGCCGGGCTGCAGTACCGGCTATGGTTTGGTGAAGCGAATCTGATGGAAGTTCAGGCACTGCGCGAAAATATTGAGCAGCAGCGGTTGGAAAATGATCGTCTGGTGAGTCGGAATCACCAACTGGATGCCGAGGTTAAAGACCTGAAACAGGGACTGGAAGCGCTGGAAGAGCGTGCCCGTCATCAACTGGGTATGGTCAAAGAGGGGGAAACCTTCTTTCAGTTGGTACCCAGGCTTCAGGAACAACAGTCAACAACACAGCAGTAGTGGATTAGTTAGCGTTAATGAATTTTCCTGAACACCTTGAATATCTGTATGGCGAACCGAGCAGCACTGCTGTAATCCGCACCGAACCTGATGACTTTCAGGTCTATGAAAATCTGTCCTTTGAGCCTGAAGGCAGCGGCGACCATGTGTTTCTCTATATCCGTAAAACCGGTGAGAATACTGATTGGGTCGCCCGACAATTAGCAAACTTCTGTCAGGTTAGCCCACGTGAAGTAGGGTATGCGGGTAAAAAAGACCGCCATGCAGTCACCGAGCAGTGGTTCAGTGTCCATCTGCCGGGTCGTTCACCGCTGACATGGTCACTGTTTGAGACTGATACCATTAAGGTGCTTAAAGCGGTCAAGCATACCCGTAAGCTGCGCCTGGGAAGTCTGACGGGCAACCGCTTTGTGTTACGTTTGCGCCAGGTGACTGATGCCGGGTCGCTGCAGCAGCGGGTTGAACATCTGTCGGAGGGCGTGCCGAACTACTTTGGTGAGCAGCGTTTTGGTCATCAGGGCGGCAACCTGACCAAAGGCGCAGCGCTGATGAATGGTACGCTGAAAGAGCGCCAGAAGCACAAGAAGAGCATGTATATCTCAGCGGTACGCTCGTTTCTGTTTAACCAACTGGTTTCAGCGCGGATTGCGGAGCAGCGTTTTACCTCGCCGTCTGACGGCGATGTGCTGATGATCAATGGCAGCCAGAGCTGCTTTCAGTATGATGCGGATGATCATTCTATTGCCCAACGACTGGCTGAGGGGGATATCCATCTGACCGCTGCCATGTGGGGGCGAGGGCGTTCAATCTGTACTGGCGAATCGGCGGTATGGGAGTTACAGCAGTTGCAACCCTATGCGGAGCTGATGGAAGGGCTGGAGCGTCTGGGTATGAACCAGGAGCGCCGTTCAATTCGTTTGCTGCCCGGTAATTTAACGCTGGAGCAGGAAGCTGACGATCAGTTTTTGCTGGGCTTTGACCTGCCTGCGGGTTCTTTTGCAACCAGCGTACTGCGCGAACTGGCCCATGTAAGCGCGCCGCCCCGTGGTTTGGCAGTCCAGGAGGAAAAAGCATGAAGGTTTTGTTATCCAATGATGATGGTGTCTACGCACCGGGTCTGGAGATGCTGGCTCAGGTGATGGCTGAAGAGCATCAGGTATCGGTGGTTGCACCTGACCGTAACCGTAGTGGTGCAAGTAATTCCCTGACACTGGATCGGCCGCTGGAGGCTCATCAGCATCATAACGGCTTTTACGGTATTAACGGTACGCCGACGGACTGTGTTCACCTGGGGATATCCGGCATCTTTAATGATCAGCCGGATCTGGTCATTTCGGGCATCAATGCCGGAGCGAATCTGGGCGATGATGTTATCTATTCAGGTACTGTTGCTGCGGCGATGGAAGGGCGCTACCTGAGTCTGCCGCCGATTGCTGTTTCATTGGCTGGCAGTAATCCGCAGAACTATCGCGCCGCTGCTGAAGTTGTTCGGCAACTGGTAAAAGATGTGCGTAAGTTAGTGCTTGCACCGCGTACAGTCATCAATATAAATGTGCCTGATCTGCCTTTGGATGAAATTAAAGGGATTCATGTCACCCGTCTGGGTCATCGGGTGCTGGCTGATACACCGGTTGAATCGATTGATCCACGAGGGGCGAAACGTTACTGGATTGCTGGAGCTGGTGCTGCACAGGACTGTGGACCGGGAACCGATTTTCATGCGGTGAAAGAGGGCTACGTTTCTGTAACTCCATTGAATGTAGATATGACTCAGTATTCAGGTATGGATAATCTGAGCAACTGGCTTGAGGAGCTGGCGTGAATAAATTGCAGTTGCAGGGAATCGGTATGACTTCCCAGCGTACCCGTAGCCGGTTGGTTCAGCGTTTGAAGGATCAGGGTATTACTGATCCTCAGGTGCTTGAGGTGATGGGTAATACACCACGCCATATTTTTATTGATGAAGCTTTGTCGCATCGGGCTTACGAGGATACTGCGTTGCCAATCGGCTTTAACCAGACTATCTCTCAGCCTTATATAGTCGCCCGTATGACTGAAATCCTGCTGGCCGAAGGTCCGTTGGACAAGGTGCTTGAGGTAGGTACAGGCTCAGGCTATCAGACTACGGTGCTGGCGCAGCTGGTTGAGCAGGTTTACAGCGTGGAGCGGATCAAGCCGCTGCAGGATAAGGCTCGTCAGCGTTTTACCCTGCTGAAATTACGAAATATCAGCCTGAAACACTCTGATGGTGGTATGGGATGGACAGAACGTGGACCATTTGATGGTATTCTGGCCACTTGTGCGCCTGAAGAGATTCCTGCTGAGTTGCTGTTGCAACTGAAAGTAGGGGGGCGACTGGTTATTCCTGTGGGGGGGAGTCGTCAGCAACAGTTGAAGCTGGTTGTTCGTATCTCGGAAGATGAGTACGAAACAGAGATCCTCGAAGGGGTTAAGTTTGTTCCGCTACTGAGCGGAACTATCCGGTAAGGCTGAGTCGATAAGGGCCATATCGTTAAAAGCTTATACGTTTATTGCAATCGATAATGACAACACAGAGAACCATGAAAGATTATATTGCGCTGTTTCTGAAAGGGATGCTGATGGGCGCTGCCGACGTTGTTCCGGGGGTTTCCGGAGGCACAATAGCTTTTATCACCGGTATTTACGAGGAACTGATCAACACGATTAAGAGCTTCAATCTGAAAGCGCTTCAGGTTTTGTTCAAAGAGGGACCTCTGGCATGCTGGAAGCACGTGAATGGTACTTTTCTGGTAACTCTGCTGGCGGGTATTGTTGCCAGTATTGTGACTATCGCTGGTGGAGTTCTCTATCTGCTGGCTAACTATCCTATCCTGCTTTGGGCGTTTTTCTTCGGTCTGATTCTGGCTTCTACCTGGCTGATCATGACCCATATTGATCAGTGGACCTCCAGTCTGATCTCAACCTTTGTTCTTGGTGCTCTGCTGGCGTTTATCATTACCAGTCTTGCCCCTGCTCAGATTGAGCCTACCTCTACTGCCGTGTTCTTTGCCGGAGCTATTGCGATCTGTGCCATGATTCTGCCAGGTATTTCCGGGAGCTTCCTGCTTCTGTTAATGGGGATGTATGCGCATATTCTGGCGGCAGTGAAAGGCGTGGATGTGCAGATGATTGCACTCTTCCTGTTGGGCTGTATTATCGGAATTATGAGTTTCTCCCGCGTATTGAGCTATATGTTCAGCCATTTCCGTCAGGCGACTCTGGCATTACTGGCGGGATTTATGCTGGGATCGCTGAATAAGGTGTGGCCGTGGAAGTATACACTGGCTTATACCATTAACCGGCACGGGGAGCAGGTGCCTCTGCAGCAGGAAAACGTTTTGCCCTGGAGCTTTGAAAGCATGACCGGGCAGCCTGGTTTCCTGATCGGGGCAGTTGTGCTGATGTTAGCAGGTAGCGCCATTGTGGTTGTGATGGAGCGCTATCAGGCGGCTAAGGGATAGATGAATGGTTCGGACTTCAGGCCTGATATTATCGGTAACAGTACTGCTGTTGCTGACGGCCTGTAGTTCCAGCAGTATCTACACGCCGGTGGATGAGCGATCCATCGGCGGTAAAAAGCCTGTCCGGGTTGTCAGTAGTAATTCTCCTCGTCCGGATCGCTATACGGTACGCCGTGGCGATACCCTCTATGCAATTGCCTTCCGCTATGGCCTGGACTACCGTCAACTGGCCCGCAATAACAATATAAACGGCCGTTATGAGATCTATCCTGGTCAGAAACTGTATCTTAAACCTCGTAAGGCGCCACCTCCGACAGCCCGTCCGGCCAGCTCGTCGCCTCAGAAAGCCGCTTCTCAGAAAACTGCTCAGTCACAGGCCGCAACTCCGGCCAGAAAACCGGCCTCTGCTCCGGCTAAGAAACCCGCGGCCAGTAAAAAGCCTGTCGCGACCGTTGCTGCTAACCGGGTATTAAAGTGGCGCTGGCCGGGTAAGGGGCAGATCCTGCAGGGGTTCAGTTCCTCGGGTAAGGTTAATAAAGGAATTAACATCGCTGGCAAGCGTGGAGATCCCGTCTACGCCGCAGAATCCGGTAAGGTGGTGTATGCCGGTAGCGGGTTGTTGGGATACGGTAACCTTGTAATTATTAATCATAACCAGCAATTTCTTAGCGCATATGCGCATAACAGTCGCATTTTGGTAAAAGAAAGTGATATGGTAAAAGTGGGTGACAAAATTGCTGAGATAGGAAGCAGTGGAACAACCCGTGACATGCTGCATTTTGAGATTCGCCGGGATGGTCAGCCGGTCAATCCAATGAAGTATCTGCCGCGTAACAGATAAAAATCGGCGTCGCACCGCCATTTTTTAGAAAGTAACTGACAAACATAATAAGTAAAGTTACTCGAGGTTATAGCAATGGATAACGTAGAAAACAGCGAACCAGAGCTGGATCGTGTCGCCTCTGAAAGAGAGGTCGAAGATCTGGATCTGCAAGAGAAAGAGACGCAGACTGAAGAGTCTGTGCCCGAATTTCTTAACAGTGGCCGTGGCAAGGGCAGTATGGCGCACAACGACCTGTTGAACGCCAAAACACTGGATGCCACTCAACTGTATCTGAATGAAATAGGCTTCTCGCCGCTTCTGACAGCGGAAGAAGAGGTTTACTATTCCCGCCGTGCCCTGAAAGGGGATGAAGCATCCCGTCAACGAATGATTGAGAGCAATCTTCGTCTGGTGGTGAAAATTGCACGACGATATATCAACCGCGGGCTGACACTGCTGGATCTGATTGAAGAGGGTAACCTCGGCCTGATCCGGGCAGTGGAAAAGTTCGATCCTGAGCGGGGCTTCCGCTTCTCAACCTATGCTACCTGGTGGATAAGACAGACCATTGAACGGGCGATTATGAATCAGACCCGGACAATCCGACTGCCTATTCATGTGGTAAAAGAGCTTAATGTTTACCTCAGGGCTGCCCGTGAGCTGGCTCAGAAGCTGGATCACGAACCAACCGTCGAAGAGATCGCTGAAGCGGTTGATAAGCCGGTTGAGAATGTCGAAAAGATGTTCGGGCTCAACGAGCGGGTAACGTCTGTGGATGTTCCGGTGGGCAAGGATTCCGACAAGATGTTGTTGGAAACCATTGCGGATGAGGAGTCGTCAGATCCTGAAACCCTGCTGCAGAAATCCAACATCAGCGGCAATCTGGAAAACTGGCTTGGCATGTTGCCAGAAAAACATGCTGAAGTGCTGTCCCGCCGTTTTGGTTTGCGTGGCTTTGAAATGAGCACGCTGGAAGAAGTGGGCCGCGAGATTGGCCTGACCCGTGAACGGGTGCGACAGATCCAGGTTGAAGCTCTGAGAAAGTTACGCGAGATCGTAGAGCGGAATGGCCTCAGCGGTGAAGATCTGTTGAAAGAATAAATGACCGAAAGGTTATAAAAAACGGGCCTGATGGCCCGTTTTTTGTGTTTCTTAACTTCGCTCTGCCTTCTGCTTGAGGCTGTAGAGCAGATCCAGTGCCTGCCGTGGCGTCAGATCATCAGGACTGATCTCCTGTAGCTCAGTGAGAACGGGATGGGGACGAGGTGCGACAAACAGGTCGTCCTGTACCGGCGGTGGCTGGCGACGCTGTTCAGTCTGGCCGGTATCTTCTTCCAGTTGAATCAGTTTCTGACGCGCACGGCTGATCACATGGCCCGGTACCCCGGCCAGCTGTGCCACCTGCAGGCCGTAACTCTGGCTCGCCGGACCTTCCTGAACCTCATGCATAAACACGATATGGTCTTGGTGTTCCATCGCGGTCAGGTGAACGTTATAGACGCCCTGAC
Source organism: uncultured Amphritea sp. (assembly GCA_963669425.2). Classification (GTDB taxonomy): domain Bacteria; phylum Pseudomonadota; class Gammaproteobacteria; order Pseudomonadales; family Balneatricaceae; genus Amphritea. The sequence goes on along the minus strand of CAXXNC010000001.1, from coordinate 440,871 downwards.
TCAGCTCAGGCAGCACGGTCAGTTCGAAATAGTGGGTCGCGAACAGGGTCATCGCTTTGACATCGTTGGCCAGATATTCAGCAGCAGACCAGGCCAGTGACAGACCGTCGAAGGTGCTGGTGCCCCGGCCGACTTCATCCATTAATACCAGACTTTGCTCGGTGGCGTTGTGGAGGATGTTGGCGGTTTCAGTCATCTCTACCATAAAGGTTGAGCGGCCACCGGCCAGATCATCTGATGAGCCCATACGGGTGAAGATCCGGTCAACCAGACCGATAGTGGCGGCCTGCGCCGGAACATAACTGCCGATATGGGCCAGCAGGGTGATCAGTGCTGCCTGACGCATATAGGTGGATTTACCGCCCATGTTCGGACCGGTGATGATCAGCATCTGGCGTTCACTGGACAAGTCGAGGTCGTTGGCGACGAATGGATCGTCCAGCACATCCTCGACTACCGGGTGGCGGCCCTGAGTAATGTTGATTTGTGGGGTATCGCTGAAAGCAGGCGCTACGTAATCAAGGCTATCAGCCCGTTCTGACAGGTTGGTCAGTACATCCAGTTCCGCCAGTGCGGAAGCGCTGTCCTGCAGATCAGCCAGTTGCTCTGCCAGAGTTTCTACCAGAGCTTCATAGAGGGCTTTTTCACGGCTCAGGGCGCGGCTTTTGGCGCTCAGGGCTTTATCTTCAAACTCTTTCAGCTCCGGGGTGATATAGCGTTCGGCGTTTTTCAGCGTCTGGCGGCGGATATATTCAGCAGGGATTTCACCGTCCTGTGCTTTACCGATTTCGATGTAATAGCCGTGTACCCGGTTGTAACCAACTTTCAGGGTCGGGATACCGGTGCGCTCGCGCTCGCGGGTTTCCAGTTCCAGCAAGTAGCCGCCAGCGTTTTCACTGAGGCCGCGCAGCTCATCCAGTTCGGCATCGTAGCCGGTGGCGATAACACCGCCATCGCGAATGACTACCGGTGGGTTGTCAATGACAGCGCGATCCAGCAGATCCGCCAGATCCGGGAAGGTGCCTGCTGATTCTGCCAGTTGTTGCAGCAGCACTGGCTGGGTGTTTTCCAGCTGAGCCTGAATCTCAGGTAGTGCGGCAAAGGCTTGCTTTAAGCGTGCCATATCCCGTGGTCGGGCAGAACGCAATGCAACCCGTGACAGAATCCGCTCAATATCGCCGATCTCTTTCAGAACCGGCGTCATCTGTTCAAAACGGTAGTTGCTGATCAGCCATTGAATCGCTGCCTGGCGGCTTTCCAGCGTGTTGCGACAGCGAAGCGGGCGGTTCAGCCAACGGCGCAGCATCCGACTGCCCATCGGCGTTGCAGTTTTGTCGATAATGGATGCCAGAGTGTTTTCCCGGCCGCCAGCCAGATTAATGTCTATTTCAAGGTTCTTTCGGGTAGCCGCATCCAGAATCACGCTTTCATCACGCTGCTCCAGTAGTAGGCGGCGAATATGCGGCAGAGAAGTACGCTGGGTTTCTTTGGCGTATTGCAGCAGGCAACCAGCAGCGCCCAGGGCGACCGGCAGATGATCACAGCCAAAACCGGTCAGATCCTTGGTCTGGAACTGTTGACACAGCAGACGTTCGGCGGTTTCCAGCTCAAAGTTCCAGGGCGCTTGCGGACGAAGGCCACGATAGCCCTGCAGCAAACCTGAGAGGTTATGGCCATCATTAAACAGCAGCTCAGCCGGTTTCAGGCGTTCCAGTTCGCCACGCAGCGCTTCTTCACCACTGACTTCCAGCAGGCTGAAACGGCCGGTACTGATATCGACAATTGCCAGACCGTATTTTTGCAGATCGGTATTGATGGCAACCAGCAGGCTATCCTGACGTTCATCCAGCAGGGCTTCATCACTCAGGGTACCCGGAGTGACGATACGCATCACTTTTCGTTCCACCGGACCTTTGCTGGTGGCCGGATCACCGACCTGTTCGCAGATTGCTACGGACTCGCCGGCACGAACTATTTTGGCAATATAGCCGTCGGCAGAATGGAATGGGATACCGGCCATCGGGATCGGTTCACCGCCAGACTTACCCCGTGCGGTCAGTGAGATATCCAGCAGCTGCGAGGCTTTCTTGGCGTCGTCATAGAACAGTTCATAAAAGTCGCCCATACGGTAGAACACTAACTGGTCCGGATGTTCTGCCTTGATGCGGAGGTATTGCTGCATCATTGGAGTGTGCTTGACGGTGCTGTCTGGAATGCCTGCTTTCTGATTCATGTGCCTGAGTACTGGTCTGCTGTCCGGTTCTGCAAAAGGGTGATTTTTTGCTGGATAAAGTAAGCAGAGCAGATTATCAAATCGGCTGCTGATCTGCTATCGAAACTCTGCTTTTGAGTCGGCCGGGAGTTGGCTGGACTCACCTGATTTGGGTAGTCCGGTTATGCTGTGGCTCTGGTGTCATGAATCATTTTGTATTACTTTCCTGGTTGTTCGGAATAAGTCGCAAAAGTTGAAATTAACCGTCTGTTTAATGAAGTTTGCTGGCGAAATATATTTTCCTTCTGTGCCTCTTGTTTAGAAGAATATTTTGTCATTCTTTCCTGATATTGCACCTTGTTCTAATGCAGTTAAAACAAGGCTGTTGTTTCTGTAATTATATGATTTTTAGTCTTTTATCCTGTTGATTGCTGTGTATAAGGCGATAAAACTGGATCTGCTTCTATAGAATGCCCCGCGAATAAATCCAACAATAACCTGTGCATATCAGGGAATCTTCGAACGGTTCTGGTGGCGTTCGCAGATTTCTTCGCACGAATCTCTTTGGAGAGTCTCTCAATGCAAGCATTTGTCGATTTTATGAACGGCATTATCTGGAGCCCGGCGCTGATCTATCTGTGTCTGGGTGCCGGTCTGTTTTACTCAATCCTGACCCGTTTTGTTCAGGTGCGCATGTTTGGTGAAATGTGGAAACTGCTGATGTCCGGTAAAAGCTCCGGCGAAGGTATTTCCTCTTTCCAGGCGCTGGCAGTATCCCTGTCCGGTCGTGTCGGTACCGGTAACATTGCCGGTGTGGCAGCGGCAATCGGTTTTGGTGGTCCGGGTGCAGTATTCTGGATGTGGGTAGTCGCCTTTCTGGGCGCTGCGACTGCATACGCAGAGTCTACTCTGGCGCAGATCTATAAAGAGGAACAGGACGGTCAGTACCGTGGTGGTCCGGCTTATTACTTCGAAAAAGCGATGGGTCAGAAGTGGTTTGCATGGATCTTCGCGATCGCGACGATTCTGGCGTGTGGTGTGTTCCTGCCGGGCGTACAGTCCAACAGTATCGGTAATGCAGTGCAGACGGCGTTTGGTCCGGGTGAAATGATCGATACCGCTATCGGTACTCTGAGCTTCGCTAAAGTTATGACCGGCACTATCGTTGTACTGGTGCTGGGCTTCATCATCTTCGGTGGTGTTAAGCGTATCGCTAACTTTACTCAGATCGTTGTGCCATTTATGGCGCTGGCCTACATTCTGATCGCGATGGTTATCGTGATGCTGAACATCGATATGCTGCCAGAGATCTTCGGTATGATCCTGGGCGACGCATTTACACCGATGGCTGGCCTGGGTGCAGCAATTGGCTGGGGTGTTAAGCGTGGTGTTTACTCTAACGAAGCCGGTCAGGGCACGGGTCCTCACGCAGCGGCGGCAGCCGAAGTGGATCACCCTGCACAACAGGGTCTGGTGCAGGCGTTCTCTGTCTACATCGATACTCTGTTCGTATGTACTGCAACCGCGCTGATGATTCTGATTACCGGTGCTTACAACGTTCACGGTGCCGGTGATGCCTTCCTGGTTCAGAACCTGGCGGCTGATGTTGCGGCGAACGGTCCGATGTTTACTCAGACTGCGATTGAGCAGGTGCTGCCGGGTGTGGGTAACCCATTCGTTGCTTTTGCACTGTTCTTCTTCTCATTCACGACTATTCTGGCGTACTACTATATTGCAGAAACCAATGTGGCGTACCTGCAGCGTACGCTGAAGATGCCGGGTCTGACTCTGATCCTGAAGCTGGTTCTGATCGCGGCAACCTTCTACGGTTCTGTGAAGACTGCAAACCTGGCGTGGGGCATGGGTGACGTGGGTGTTGGCATGATGGCATGGCTGAATATTGTCGGTATTCTGATCATCTTCTTTATGTCCAAACCTGCAATGAAAGCGCTGAAGGATTACGAAGCGCAACGTAAAGCCGGAGTGAAAAACTACACCTTTAATCCTGCTAAGCTGGGCATCAAGAATGCTCACTTCTGGGAGAAGCGTGTCGGTGTTGCAGCTAAGGCTAAAGAAGAGAAAGAAACCGAGCTGGTTTAAACGCTTAGGTTTGAACTATTAAGCGCTATTTAAACTGCTTTAAAGGGCTGCCATTGGCAGCCCTTTTACTTTTCAGGTATGTTCGAAAAATCGTAAACGTCTTATCCGGAGTGTCCCTTTGGCTGCAAATCTTCCGCTGCGCAGTTTGAATATCTTTGCTGTTGCTGCACGCTATTGCAGTTTCAAGAAAGCCGCAGAAGAGCTGTGTGTTACGCCGCAGGCGGTCAGCCTCCAGGTGCGAAATCTTGAAGAGCAGTTAAGTCTGACTCTGTTTAAGCGTTTACCAGCAGGGCTTCAGTTGACGGCTGAGGGGCAGCAACTGCTCGACTATGTTGATCGGGGAGTCAAACTGATTGAGCAGGGGATTGAGGATCTGCAGCAACGTCAGCAACGTCGCCAGCTACGTATCTCTGTATCCCCCTGGTTTGCCGTCAACTGCTTGTTACCCCGGTTGTCTGAATTTGAACAACTGCATCCGCAGGTTGATCTGGAGATCAGCGCGTCGGTCCGCTTTCCGGATTTCCGTGATCAGCATCTGGATCTGGCGATTCAGTGGGGGTTTGGTAACTGGCCGTTCAGCCGTAAACAGCTACTGCTCATCGATGACTGCATGCTGGTGTGCCATCCGTCGCTGATTAGCGGAGCAAACCCGTTAAGCAGCTCTGATCATCTCCCCGCTCAGCGTTTGCTCTGTACCGAATTATCGTTGTTGCTGTGGCAAAAGCTATACAGCACGCTGAATGTGGATGCGGTAGTTGAGCGGCAGGCACTGGTTCTCGACAGCCAGGCGAGTCAGGTTGAGGCGGTCAGTAACGGTTTGGGGGTTGCTTTACTGCCTGTGGCGATTGCGCAGAAAGGTTGTGAAGAAGGGTGTTTTATTGCGCCTCTGGGGGCATGGAAGTTAAGCGATCTCAACCCCGCGCTGGTACCGGGTTACTGGCTGGTGGAGCGAGAAGGGCGCGAACGTGATCCATTAGTGGCAGAATTCGACCATTGGCTCCAGTCCTGGTTGAAAGATGACCCTCGGGCGATAAGGGTAAGTATTTCTGATTCTTGACAGTAAGTTTAATTGTTTGCGAACTCTTTAGGTCTGATCCAGACTCAGAGGATAACAATGAACGATCCATAGCAGCTGTACGCCGCTTTTCTACAAGAGAAATCAGACTTATGAGCGCCATTGAGTTTACCCCGGAATCTTTCTTTGATGCCCTGTGGCAGGACTATATTCAGATCACCCCTCAGGCCAGCCAGATTAAGCAGTTGTTTGAAGCAACTGATGGCGTGGTAATCAATGACCACGTGGCCTTTCGTACCTTTGCTGATACGCCGTTGCAGCTGGACAATCTGGAACCACTGATTCTGTCGCTGGGCTATGAGCGGCAGGACAGTTATGAGTTCAAAGCTAAAAAACTGCGCGCTCACAGCTTTATTCATCCTGATCCTGAAGTACCGAAGATCTTCTGCTCCGAACTGCTGACTGATCAGTTGAGCGAGCAGGCGCAAGCGATCATAGGTCGTTATACAGAACAGATTGAGCTTAAGAAACTGGATCTGTCTGTCTTCTGGTCAGCCCGACACTGGGATATGCCATCCTTTGATGATTACAGCACGCTGATGGAGGAAACCGAGTACGGTGCCTGGCTACTGGCGATCGGTGTGCGGGTGAATCACTTTACCGTCAGTATTAACCATCTGAGCAGCACTGATTCGATTCAGGACGTCCTTAATCGGGTAAAAACCGCAGGCTTTGCTGTGAATACTGTCGGTGGCGAGATTAAAGGCAGTCCACAGGCGCTGTTGGAACAGGGCTCAACGATGGCAGATCGCCAGCACTATAGTTTTGCCGGTGGTGAGGAGCATGAGATTCCAACTTGTTTCTACGAGTTTGCTTTACGTTATCCTGATGCGAGTGGTGAGGTTTATCAGGGCTTTGTTGAAGCCAATGCTGATAAGATTTTTGAATCGACCCACGCGAGTTAATTAACAGGGGTTAGTCCTGAGTCAGGGCTTGCCCCAGTAGTTGAAACTGTTCTGCCTGACCGATCAGATGCTTGTCTGATCCCACTTCTATAGCGCCAAACATAGCCAGTCCCTGAGCAACTTCTGCCTGAATTATGACAACCGGAATCAAGCGGCCACTGTCGAGATCCCGATACATAGCATATTGTGGAATGGTGATTGAGACCGGAGTACCGTAAGGGGCGGTAAAGGCGGCAGCGCCTGATTGCAGATCTGCTTCGGTGGCGCTGCGGCCGCTGACGTGTTTTATAATGCTCAGGTCGGGCCAGTGAATATTTTCAGCGGTACTGAACAGAGGTATTAGTAGAAACAGAGCGGCATATATTGATCGCATCATAGTACTCCCTTACAACGCTATGCGGTTCCGCGTAAGTATGCTTCAACCACTCAGGATTTGATACATCTGATCCGGCTATCAGGCTGCACGACTCTGTTCAGCTGATGATGCTACTCGTTTCCCTGTCTGTGCAAAACGGAGCAGAGTATCTGCATCGGCATGCAGGGCCTGTGCAGTCTGGCGACTGATCTGTGGACAACCTGTCTCACTGAACTGGGCCGGGGCCAGTACTACCCGATAGTTGGAAAGCTGGCCATTGCTGATCATATATAACGGTGCATCAGCATCGATAGTTTCCAGAATTTCAATATTCATTCTACGGCTGTCGCGGACGGTGTGAATCTCCTGCGTAGCGGCCTGTACTGATGGCCCTCCGTCAAACAGGTCGACGTAGCCGGTGAACTGGAACCCCTCTTTTTTCAGCATGTTCAGAGCCGGAGCCGATGATTCATGGGGTTTGCCGATTACATTCCGGGCTGCCTGGGGAAGCAGGTCGATATAGATAGGATAGCGGGGCATCAGATCGGAGATAAACTTGGTGCCTTTCAGTGCCGCGGTGTTTACTGCTTCCTGAAAGTCGATGCCGAAAAAGGTATGACCCAGATGATCCCATAGCGGCGAGTTGCCTTGTTCATCCTGCCAGCCCCGGAGCTCAGCCATCACCAGATCACCAAAGCGTTCAGGAAAGTCCGCCATCGCCAGATAGCGGGCACGAGACAGGAACTGACCAACGCCGGGCTTACGAAACTCTGGCAGCAGAAACAGCGAACCGATTTCGGTTGCGCCGGTGTAATCGTTGACCATATTCAGTACCCGTGACTGTCGGGTAATCGCCAGATCATCGCTGCTACTGACCAGTGTTGAAATTTTATAAGAGTAAAATGGTTTGCTCAGACCGATGCCGGTATATATCGCGGTGGTGCCTGCGATACGGCCTGTTTCACTATCCTCCAGTACCATAAACCAGGTGCCGGCTGGCTGTTCTGCTCCTGCCTCAGAAAATGCGGTTTCAGATGCCCGGATTTTTTCCAGCCAGGCATCGCGATCTGCTGGCATCGAGGTCATCCCCCGGCCAACCGCATGTGAGATCAGCATCAGGTCATCAAGATCATCGTATCTGCAAGGACGGATTGTCAGCATAGCGGTCACCATTATTCATTCTTATAGGGCGAATTTTATGCTTTTCAGGGCCGAATGAGCTGTCTGATTTCCCTGTGTAAGACCGATATTCTGCGATTTTAGCGGCGATAGTTAGAATAATATTCTGCTGCTTTGGGAGGCTTGTGGTGTGCTAAAATTAAGGGCTTGGGGAATGAAGAGGCTAACAGGGGCTAATAAAAAGTGCAGTTGGATAAGATCAGTCGAAATATTCTTTCGACTCTGCAGCGGGATGCCCGCATCACTAATCAGGACCTGGCCGATAAAGTCGGCTTGTCGCCCAGCTCCTGCCTGAACCGGGTACGCAAGCTTGAACAGGCCGGATTGATCGGCCCGTATCTCGGTACGGTGAATCTGCCTGAGCTGTGCAGAACGGTTACTGTGATTGCTACTGTCAGTCTTAAAGATCAGAGCACTGAGACTTTCAGGGCGTTTCAGCAAGCGGTTGATGCTGTACCTGAGGTGGTGGAAAGCTATACGGTCAGCGGCACTTTTGACCTGTTTCTGCGAATTGTAGCGCCTGATATGCTGCGTTATAACGAGATCAACGATGATCTGCTGGACGCACTGCCGGGCATGGTTAATATCAGCAGTCATGTAGTACTCAGTACCGGTAAACCGTTTCGGGGATATCCTCTGGATCAATTGATTGATGGCTGACAGGACCGATTATGCTGGATGCAATAAACCGTAAAATTCTTGCTGCCCTGCAGGAAAATGCCCGGATCTCCTACGCCGAATTGGGCAAGAAAGTGCACCTGTCGGCCCCTGCGGTCGCTGAGCGGATGCGAAAACTGGAAAGTGCCGGTGTGATTACCGGCTACTCGTTAGAGATTAATCTGGATAAGGTCGGCTACCCCATCGTTGCGCTGGTACAGTGCAAGGTGTACCGCACCAAAGAGCGTGAATTCAAGGCGCTGGTGCTCAGCTATGATGAGGTGATTGAGTGCCATAACGTTACCGGTGAACAGGCGTTTCTGGTCAAGTTGGCGGTCGAGTCCATGTCGCAGCTGGACGATATTCTGGAAGCCTTCATCGATTTCAGCGATACCAACACCATGATGATCCTGTCGACTCCGATAGACCGGGCACTACCGGAGACCTTCTTTAAAGATTAACAGGAGAGACCGTATCAGGCTGTTTCGGTCTGCTGTCGGCGGCTCGGCCACTGGCTGACCAGCATACCTGCCAGCATCAGCGAACAGCCTAACAGCTCTTTTGAGCCAAAGTGCTCATCCAGCAGTAACCAGCCGCCGATTACTGCAAAAATTGCTTCGGTTGAAAGGATCAGCGCAGTAATGCCTGGTTCTACTTTCCGCTGAGCGATCACCTGTAATGTGCAGGCGATACCACTGGACGCGATACCGGCATAAAGCAGGGGCAACCAGGCTGACTGGAAATCCGGTAGTGCCGGGGTTTCGTAAATAAGTGCTGCGATTGTCGCCCACACAGCGGCCACCATAAACTGGCAGATAGACAGACTGATGGCATCGACTTTGCGCGACAACCAGCCGATGGTCAGTACGTGGGCTGTCCAGAACAGCGCACCAATCAGTTGCAGCATATCACCGTAGCCAATACTCAGATCCGGGCCGATGGAGAGAGCGTAAAGACCCAGTACCGCCAGAATCACTCCGCTCCAGGTCTGCATGTTGGTGCTGTGGCCCAGCAGGATGCCCGCTACCGGGACCATTACGATATACATGCCGGTAATAAAACCTGCATTGCCAGCAGTGGTGTAGAGCAGGCCGACTTGCTGAAAACTGAAACCGCCAAACATAATGGTGCCAGCGGCCAGACCGCCCCAGAGCAGCGTTTTGCCCTGCGGTAACCGGTGCTTTGTAAATACCAGCCATAGTGGCAGCAGTGATATGGCTCCCAGTACAAACCGCGCGGCGTTAAAGCTGTGCGGTCCGAGATGATCCATCCCTGCGCTCTGAGCGACAAAGGCGAAACCCCAGATAGCAGCTACGCTGATAAGAAGCAGATGGGATACTGACATAAAGGGCATCAACAGACTCCGGCAGTGGTATAACAATGGGGAGAATTTTACGGCCCAGTGGTGCAATCAGACAGGACAAGACTAATGAAAGAGAAGCAATAGTCTTTGTTTTTGATGTTTATAACTGATTTTTTCTTTGGAATCGTAAGCAGGTTTGCTGCAGGACTATTTTCATAGTGACATAGCGGCGACTTGGCTATAGTGGGATAACGATGGAGAAGGCGATGAAATCAGCAAACAGGACACGGGGACTGGATCTGGAAGGAGGCATTAACTTCCGCGATCTGGGGGGATATCAGGGGGCGGATGGTCGGACAGTTCGCTGGCGGACGCTGCTGCGCTCCGGACACCTGGCCGATCTGACCGACAGTGATATCGCCACACTGGAAGCGCTGTCGCTGAGTCATATCCACGATCTGCGAAAATCTGACGAGCAGCAGAGAACCCCGAATCGTCCGCTCCGGGCGACCAGCTATTCTGATTATCAGATGCAGATCGGTAGTCTGGCGCGATTCTGGGAGTATCTGGACAATGGTGGTCTCAGCGCTGAGAGCGCCCATCAACTGGTGAGTCAGGGGTACCGTCACTGTGTACCCCGGGTTACGCCGAAGCTGAGCTTTGTTCTGCACTGCCTGCTGGACAATAGTGGCCAAGCATCACTGTTTCACTGTACCGCGGGTAAGGATCGTACCGGTATTGTGGTTGCCACAGTGCTGGCGGCACTGGGGGTCGAGCGGCAAACCATTATTGAAGACTATCTGCTGACGCTGGAACACTTTGATAACCGGCCACTGTTAGCCATTGTTGAACAGCATCTGCGGGATGCCGGTGTAACAGCGTGGGAGCGCAGCTGGCTAATGCCCTATATCAGCGTACACGAAGAGAATATTGTGCAGTTCTTCGCCGGGATTGATGAGCAGTTCGGCAGTTTTGACCGGTTTGTGGCCGAGGGGCTTGGCCTGACGCAACAAGAAGTGACACAGCTGCGGGATGGTTATCTGGAATAGGCTTTCCGGGGTAGCGAGAATGTGACTGCGTCACTCGCGGGTGGCTGGACGGAAAGCTGAGCTTTCCTTGCTGGATAAGGGCTAGGAAGTCAGTGCGCTTTTTATAGATCAGCGTTGACACAAAAGGGACGATGGAAACATAAGTTAGTATGTCCGCTTGTGCCAAAAGCGGATTCTTTCGAGCGATCCAAAGAGGTCTTCTAACAACCCATTGCGGACATGGCAAAAAAGACAGCTAACGACACAAAGCGGTGAATATTAGAAGTCATTCGAAGCACCCGCTTTGTGACATATGCGGTCACCTGTATTTACAGAGGACTTAGGCTCTTAATTTCCCGATAACGATATTTACGTCGAAACAATAATTCCTGATATTAGGCATGTAATAAAAGCTCATGGCCTATGACTTTATCCATCATGTCGTAGGGAACTTTATACTCAGCCCCTTCGTATTTGATTAATGCATAATCAAAGTACATTTTGATTATTGTACAGTTAACAATATTGCCGTTTTCAATAACACGTACAATATTGTACTTACGAAGTACAAGAGACATCAGCATTACCTAATTTCTGTTTATTGAAAAGCCCTGTATTTTTGGGTGTGGTTAGAATCGATCCACCCGAAATGGCTCACAATCTATTGCACCTGAATGCCCCTTCATTATCCCCACTACAAGTTCTGCACTAATAGCTGCTTGGGTCAGTCCCAGATGTTGATTACCAAAAGCAAATAATAGCTGTGGATAGTTTGGGTGTTTATCAATCACAGGCAGAGAATCTGGCAGTGTCGGGCGATACCCCATCCACTCACTGACCGGCAATGATTGATCATTCAGCCGTGATAGCAGCTTGCGACTATGGTGACGCAGCGATGCAAATCGCTGCTTAAAAGGCTTAAGCTTCAAACCACCTAACTCAGTCATACCAACCACACGCAGACCAGAATCAAGTGGGCTCATTACAAAACGACGCTCAGCAGAGCCTATCGGATGATTAAGCTTGATGTGCTCAGCTTCAATAGTGAGGTGATAGCCACGCTCGGCTTCCAGCGGTACCTGTAAGCTAACGCTCTCTAGCAGCGGTTTGCTCCATGCACCGGCACAGATAATAGCTCGATCGAATGGATGCAGTGCCGTCTCTGTTCGAATTGATACGCCCTTTTCTTCAGGTAACAGGCTAGCAACACCCTGTTGAATAAATATTCCGCCACGTGCCAAAAAGGCAGAAAATAGAATTTTACACAGATGATAAGGCTCTTTTACCCGGCAGGCTTCAGGAAAGAATAGAGCATGACTAAGATTTTCTGCCAGCTCGGGTTCAAGCTGCGATAACCGTTCTCCCTGTACCAGTTCGGTTTTAATCCCCCACTGACTCATATAGGCAGCATGCTTCTTAGCATCCTCAAGCCTATTGGCTGATTCCCACACCAGCAGATAACCTGACTGGACTAACTGCTCGGTAGCCCCGATATCTTCCAGACAGCGCCGCCAAGCAGGGATCGAAGCCCTGTTGAGCTTTTCCAAAGCAAACCGGCCAGCTTCTGCAGTTTTCGGTCTTGCTGCACAGATAAAACGAGCCAGCCAGGGCAAGATCCGATGCATATACCCTAATGGTAACGACAGCGGACCGTGCGGGTTTAGCCACATTGATAAAGCTGAGCGGAGCGTTTTTACAGTGGATAACGGATCAATCAGTTCCGTTGCCAGGTATCCGGCATTACCGTAAGAAGCGCCCAATCCAGCTTCATCACGGTCTATCAGGGTTACCTGATAGCCGTGTCGTTGTGCTTCAAGTGCAGTACACAGGCCAACGACCCCGGCTCCAACAACGCCAACAGTAATAGGCAGTGCTTCAGTTGTGTTATCAGAATCGGGGCGTTGCATCAGGCTACTCCTTCAGCTTTTTTCTCTAGGCTATCATCAGTACCTTTTGGGGTTGAGCCCAAAGAGATATCCTCTGCATCTGCACGCTTTGAGAACCAGCCTGCTTGCGCATAGATAATACCGATAACCGGTGATAACCAGCATGCAAATGCCAGCGGAATATACAGTAATGCACTGTAATCACCGGAAGTCACTGTTAAACCAAGGGTACCCATTACGAAAGCACCACCTGCGTTCCATGGGATTAACGGTGATACCAGTGTACCGCCCTCTTCAATTGCACGGGACAAGTTAAGACGGCTGTAACCCAGTTTATTGTATTCAGGCCCGTACATACGACCCGGAAGTGCGATAGACAGGTAAACATCACCCGACACTGTATTAGTTGCGATTGAGGTCAGGATCGCGCTGGTTTGCAGCCCCCGGAAGCCCTTCGTCATTCTCAAGATAGCCCCTACAACCGCTTCCAGACAGCGGGTACGCTCCAAGGCACCACCAAAAGCCAGTGCAAACATCATCAGAGTCACAACCCATGTCATTGAAGATACGCCGCCACGGTTCAACAGGCTATCCAGTGAGGCGGTACCTGTACTGATTTTGAAACCACTATGGGCAAAGGTAAGTACTTCGTTTAGGTTATAACCATAGTTAAAGACAGCAACAACCCCACCCAGAAGAAAGCCGGTAAACAGTGCTGGAATCGGTGAAATTTTGAAAAAGGCCAACGCCATCACTACCAATAATGGAATCAGCGGCAATATACCCAGATCAAAATGAGTATTCAGTCCCTCTTTAAAGAGTGCAATTTGCTCTAGTTGTGAAGCGTCTGTCGTGGTCTGACCACCCACGAAAAGGTAGATAACAAAAGCAATAACCATTGCCGGAATAGTCGTAGGCATCATATTACGAATATGGTCGAATACATTGGTTTCAGTAACCGCTGCCGCCAGGTTAGTTGTATCAGACAGTGGAGAGATCTTATCACCGAAGAATGCACCGGAGACTACTGCACCCGCAGTCCAGTAAACCGGAATACCAAACGCAGCACCTATGCCGATCAGCGCAAGGCCTACGGTACCAACGGTTGTCCAACTTGTACCGATGGAGAGCGAAACTACAGAACACAGCAGCATTGATGCAGCCAGGAACCAAGCTGGATCAATCAGTTCCAGTCCGTAGTAGATCAGTAATGGCACAGTACCACTGGCGATCCAGGTACTTACAAGCATCCCCACAACGATCAATGTAGCAATCGAAGGCAGCGCTACATGAAGTACATGGAAAGCGCCCGCTTCAATATCCTTCCAGCGATAACCCTGAGACCAACCCACTAGCGCGGTAATAGCAAAACCAATAGCCAGCGCTATATGAGGGGTAAAGTCATCATAATAAAAAATCTGTATGCCTAGCAGCCCGATCGTCAACACGATTGGAATGAGCGCTAGTCCGAGACTCGGCACAGCTATATTTGGTGAAGTACTTTCTTTCATAGATGAACTCCTCAGGCAGTACTCGCCTGTTCATTGTTTTTATTGTGATAAAAAGAGGGGCACCTTAGGCAACCCCTAAAAGGCGGTAGATAAATAACCACCCGACCTAACTTAATCGTTGATAAGCAAGAACTGCTGCTGCCAGATCCTCTCTGGAATCGCCCACAGCTTTAAAAATAGTTACGGCATTAGTAGGGTCTTGCAGGTCTGATCGGCCGCCATGATGACCACGACATAGCTCAGAAAACTCAGCAATAATACTGTCTTCAGTAATTGCTCCTTCTCTGATTGGAATGATCAGATCACCGGTTTCTGCCAATGCACCGGCGCGTACATCAACAAAAACACTATTGTTTTGCATCGCGGTATTGTCTGTTTCTCTCATGCTGGGCGTGAAGCTACCGACCAGATCAAGATGCGTACCTGGTTTCAGCCAATCCCCTTTTATCAGTGGGCTAGTTGCCATAGTGGCGCAACTGATGATGTCAGCCTGACGGGCTGCTATTTCTAATTGATCCAACGGACAAACTTCGGCATTAATATCTTCAGCCTGTAAGTCTTTAACCAGGGACTGGGCCGCTACTTCATTTCGATCCCACACTTTCACAGTGCGAATAGGTCGAACACTCATATGTGCAGGAATCAGGCGGCGCCCCATACGGCCAGCTCCGACCATAAGCAGTTCACTAGAATCTTCACGAGATAGAAATTGAGATGCCATAGCCGATGCGGCAGCAGTTCTCAGCGAGGTAAGTTCATTAGCATCTAACTGAACAAGGGGTTGCCCTGTCTTACCACAGGACAGAATGTAATTACTGTTTAACCCCGGCAGATCCCGGTTACTGTTACCGGGAAAAACATTAACCAGCTTTACTCCCAGGTACTCACCTTCTAACCAGGCAGGCATAAGCAACAGAGTAGCTTCGGGATCATTGGGTACTTTTATACTATGATGATGACGTACAGGAGCATTCACATCTTTTGTAAAGATATCGTTAAGTGCTCCAATCAACAGATCCCAGGGCAGTGCGTTTCGCACTTGAATTGCGTTCAGTTGCATAGCATCTTCTCTTATTGTTAGACTTTTACACATGTTAGCCAGAAGATGTGCGACATATTTGACCGAGACTATGAAGTTATTGACCCAAACTATGAAGATCACCAAAACAGCCTGTATTCGCGTGGATTTATACAGTGACCATTAGTCAGGCAAGACGAAATCTGATCGCGCGTCAGAAGGGTCAACACCTCCATGATTTCTCCCAGATTCTGATCGGATGGAAAGGTCAGATGGAGTGTGAGTTCAGTAAAGAGACTGGCCAGCTAACAACCGGAACTGTTGCTGTTGTCCCCAACAGTGCAGAACACTATTTCAGTGGTTTGAGCGATGACAGTGAGCTGTTGGTAATAGACTTAGCGCCCGTAGATCCATATATCCAGGCACTCGAACAAGCCTGCAATCTGTCCTTTAAAGATACGCTGTTCCAGCAGCCGGAATTTCTATCTCTCGATCCAGAATTAATGCCGATGCTGGACTTTGCGGCTAGCCAATTGGTCAGAGGGCATGAACAAACTAATCGGCAGGTTAACTGTCAGCTGGTATCTCTGTTCATGACTCAATTGAGTAAGGAGTTCGCTTCTGATGTACAAGCTCTTAAGAGCCACCGTCTTAATACGACAGAGCTAAACAGCTTCATAGACCAGCGACTTTCTAACCCGCCGTCTAATGCAGAGCTGGCAAACGCGCTCTACCTGAGTGAAAGCCACTTTTATTACCTCTGTCAGCATAAATTTGGATTAACTCCACAGCAGTATGTGATGTCCCGACGCATGCAAAGAGCAGAATTCCTATTAAAAAATACTAAATACCCTCTGGCTGTATTAGCATCAGAGCTGGGCTTTTCAGACCCCTCTAGTTTTTCCAGAGCCTTTAAGAAATTTTTTCGGATCACTCCTAGTACTGCCCGTCGCCAAACTCTTTAGTTTCAAGGTGTTTTTTTAATCATTTTCATTAGCCAGTCAGGTATTTGCTAATGACTGATCGATTTAGATACTTGTTTAGTCTCCTCTTGAAATTTACTCATTCCATAAAGAGCTCATGTGATACCCGTTTTCAGATTAAACTGAGATTGACGCCAGCTCAAAAAGCTAGAATTATATCTCGCTTATACCGATAGCGGCCTTTCTTCTGAACTACTTTCAAGACTGCTTCTGGCATTGCGGACATAACGCCTGCATAAAGGGCTGACAAAGCGGAGCTTTGACAGTCCTAGCCCGAAGGGCGTTCTTTGATGTTTTTGTTATGCAATTAGGCATTATCCTGATTATCCGCTTTAGATTTTTTGAAAAAACAAACAACACCTATAATAAATACAAAAACTCCAATCATAGCTTCTGTAGTTCTGCCTGACTGGTAAGGAATAGCCCCTTTGGCCATGGCGCTAAAATAGACATACCAGCTGATAACTAAATAACCACCAAAAGTCATTGCAACCAAACCAATAATTCGATTTATCAGCCTCGGTTTTCTTGGCTTATGATTATGCCAATCAATTTCAGATTGGCTTGTTAGTGTAGAATCATTTTCTGAATCTAATTTTTCTGTGTTTACACTCTCGTCTGATTTTTCGGCTGATAAGGGTTGGATTTCGTACCCTATGCCACATCTATCAAGAACTAACTCGAATTTTTTTATGTTCTCCGAAGAGATAGATTTTTTAATAACAGTTTCGGGGCGTTGTAAAAGCTTCTCTGTTTTTGTGATGTCAATCTTTAAATATCTAGCTAAGTTTTCTAGTACCTGATCGCGGCTAAATCCTTCTTGAATGGTGTTGAAAACAACTATTCGAAATTCAGACATATAGGACTCCTTTCTTAACTCTGAGTTTAAATTGTGGCTAGGTATGCATAACATTTTAATACCGAGACGGCTCGGTTTGTCATTTTAGATACACCTATGAAAGCTAGGTAACTGTTAGAAGAGAAAGGGGAAAGTTGGAAAGCGTCCATCATTCTCTTCAGTGAAAACGAGCCGGCTCATATTTCTGAGATGCCTGGCGTGTTATCCCAGGCAGCTAATCCATTAATTCATTGATAGTGCAACATTTTCCGAATATTTCCAACAGCTTTCCGAGACCTACTTTCTGAGAAACCGAGCCATTAATTTGCATTCATCAAAATATGCTGTATCTGTATACAGTGCAAAGGGAAGCTTATCTTCAGGAGGACGGTGATGTCTAAAAGCCCGTTTTTAGAGAGCATTCGTCGCGAGATTCGGCTTCGTGGCTATAGCCTTCGCACCGAAAAAACCTATCTGACCTGGATTCGCAGCTATATCCGATACCATAACTTATCGCATCCCGAAAATCGGGGTCCAGATGATGTTCGACGCTTTTTGTCTTGGTTGGCGAACGACCGGCATGTGGCGATTAATACACAGAAAACAGCGCTTAATGCTTCAATGCTGTTCACTTAAGGTTAATTCTAACTTAACGGTTTGACTGGACTTGTAGCGAGGCACGCCTCCGTGCCGAAAAATCGTTTAAATCGGCACGGGACGTGCCTCGCTACCGGAAGGTCGCGTAAAAAATCAGATACTCAAGACCGTATCGGGTTTTCTATCAAGCCTGGATCCCACACAAATGCTTAAATGAACAGCATTGGCTTAATGCTTTGGTTTTCATGTATCACCAAGTGTTGAATACAGAACTTGGCGATTCACAAAGCAGACATACTGCTCGGCATATCGCATTGCTTCCGCTCTTAACTTTTTCCAGCAAGGAAAACTCCGTTTTCCGTCGAGCTACCAGCAAGCGGCGCAGCCGCGGTCGAGCCACTTCTTTCCGGGTCCGCTAAGCGGACCCGAACACATCACCGTTGGAACGGATACACCGACCCTAATTTAAGAATCTGCGTCAGTTGATCAAGCGCCGTGCGGGATTCGATCAGCAGCTGAGGATCTGCCAGATCCGCCTCTGTCAGGGCATCCCGGTAGTGCTTATCGACCCAGCTATTCAGGGTGCTGAATAACGTATCACTCATCCGGGTGGACTGGTTGAACGCGCTCAGTTCTGCCTCATTCATAACGACCCGCAAACGCAGGCAAGCCGGGCCGCCGCCGTTGCTCATACTCTGCTTCAGGTCGAACACTTTCAGTTCGTCGATGCCGCTGTTGCTATCACGAAGCGCTGTCAGGTAGCTCCAGACCGCCGGGTTCTGTTCGCATTCATCGGGAATCACCAGCAGGGTGCGGCCGTCACTCAGGCTCAGTAGCTGGCTGTTAAACAGGTAGCTGGAGACGGCGTCCTGCACCGATACCCGCTCAGTGGGCACTTCGATAACCCGGAAGTTTCCGGCCATTGCGTCGGTGAGTTGCTGCTTTACTGTCGACTGATTCAGGAATGCCTGTTCATGGCAGAACATCAGATTGCGGTTGCCTACCGCGATCACATCGTTATGGAATACACCCTGATCGATGACATCAGGATTCTGCTGGGCATAGACTACATGCCCAGCATCAAGCAGGTGCTTGCGTGCCACCGCTTCCGAGGCTTCAAAGGTATGCCGCGCAGGATAATGCTGTGGTGCCGGCTTGCTGCTATCGAAGGCGTAGCGGCCATAGACAAAGAACTCAACACCATGGTCACCGTATTCAGCGCAGAAGCGGGTATGGTTGGCTGCACCTTCATCGCCGAAGTGCTCGACACCCGGCAATGCATCGTGATGCTGAAAGTGATGCTCATCGGCAAAGGTCGCCTGCAGAATGCGACCGGTAACCTCATGTTCGATAGAGCGGTGGAACTTGTTGGTCAGGTTAGCCGGGGTAAAGTGTACTTTACCATCGGCAGTATCGGCGCTGGGCGATACCGTCGCCGCATTAGCGGTCCACATGCTGGACGCTGAGCAGCAGGCCGCCAGTACCCGGGGAGCCTGTCGGGCAGCACTGGCCAGAACATCAGCGTCGCTGCCGCCGAAACCCAGTTGACGCAGTGTGGCTATATCCGGCCGTTCCTGCGGTGCGAGTACTCCCTGAACCAGCCCCATATCGTGCAGGGCTTTCATTTTCTCAAGCCCCTGCTTGGCGGCCAGTTTCGGGTTCGAGACGGCGGCTTTATGCTGCTCGGAAGCAACGTTACCGAATGACAGTCCGGCGTAGTTATGAGTTGGCCCGACCAGACCGTCGAAGTTGGCTTCAAATGCTTTCATTACGGTCTCCTTTAGTCGAGTTTAAGGCCGGGTGACAGGGCTTCGGGAAGATTCAGCTGCTCACTCTCGATTCCGGCAACCGGGTAAGCACAGTAGTCCGCCGCATAGTAAGCGCTGGCACGATGATTACCGCTGGCGCCTACGCCACCGAATGGTGCTGCGCTGCTGGCACCGGTCAGTTGCCTGTTCCAGTTAACGATACCGGCACGGATATGGCGATAGAAGTGGTCAAATTCGGCCTGATCATCACTGAATAAGCCCGCAGACAAACCATACTGAGTGTTATTCGCCTGGCTGATCGCATCATCCATTTCAGTGTAGCGAATCACCTGCAGCAGTGGGCCGAAGTACTCATCATCCGGCAGGGATTGAATGGCGGTCACATCGATCAGACCAGGTTTCAGCAAGCCGGTACCCGGCTTGATTTTCTCTGCCAGCAGAAGGGCCGTTGCGCCCATTTCGATCAGTGCTTGCTGAGCGGCGATAATGCCGTCAGCTGCGGCTTCTGAGATCAGGCTACCCATGAATGGAGCAGGTTCTTCAAACTGGCTGCCAACGCTGATCTGGCTGACAGCGTGCTGCAGTTGTTCGATAAACTGATCACCCTGTTCACTGGAAGGTACAAACAGGCGGCGGGCGCAGGTGCAACGCTGACCAGAGGTAATGTAAGCCGATTGAATAGTTTCATGCACTGCTGCTTTGATGTCGCTGATTGCACCGATGATCAGCGGGTTGTTACCACCCATCTCCAGCGCCAGGATCTTGCCCGGATGACCAGCGAACTGCTCATGAAGAATATGGCCAGTACGAGAGCTGCCGGTGAAGAACAGGCCATCGATATCCGGATGAGACGCCAGCGCCACGCCGGTCTCTCTTTCGCCCTGAACCAGATTCAGTACACCGGCAGGTAAGCCTGCTTCGTGCCACAGCTTCACCATCTCTTCTGCGACTTTCGGGGTCAGTTCGCTGGGCTTTAATACCACCGTATTACCCGCCAGCAGTGCTGGCACGATATGGCCGTTGGGCAGGTGGCCCGGGAAGTTGTATGGACCAAACACGGCTACGACACCATGAGGTTTATGGCGCAGTACCGCTTTAGCGCCAGCCATATCGCTGCTGCGCTCGCCGGTACGCTCACCGTAGGCGGTGATGGAGATGCCGATTTTACCGGCCATTGCCGCGGCTTCAGTGCGGGTTTCCCAGAGTGGTTTTCCGGTTTCTTCGGCAATGGTCGTGGCTAATAGTTCTTTGTTGTCAGCCAGCAGTTCACCGTAACGTTTAATGACCTCGCAGCGTTTTTCAAAGCCCATATCAGCCCAGTCGAAGGCGGCCTGACGTGCGGCTTTGACAGCCTCATTAACCTGAGTCGGATCAGCCGCATTCGCCTGCCACAGGGTGCTGCCATCGGCAGGGTTGAGAGAGCTGAATTGCGGGCCCTGACCTTCGCTCCAGTGGCCATTGATGTAGAGTGATTGAGTCATATCAGAATCTCCGTCCGGAAGAGAGCGGTACGATGCGTACAGTGGCTCCTTCGTTAATGTTCAGTGCGCCGGCAACTTCAGGTGTCAGGGTGATAACGTGTTTACCTACCGCTGTCAGTGGTGTGATGCAGCAGCGGAAATCTTCAAAGCCTGAGGTGCTGACCATATACAGCTCACCTTCGGCGGGCATATCGTCGATGTGGGCTTTGACGTAATGGCTTTCCTGAATGGCGCGAATATCATCGGTACGGGCAACCAGTGTCGGACCACCATCGAATATGTCGATATAACCGGTATAGCGCATGCCTTCGTTTTCTAACAGGCGGCGGGCTGGTGTGGTGGCTTCGTGGGTCTGACCGATGGCCTGCTGGGCAGGTTCTGGCAGCAGGTTGGTGTAGATAGTGTTCTTCGGCATCAGTTCGGCGATGAACACTTTGTCCATGGCGGACAGTTTGTCGGCCTCGGAGAAGTCCAGCGAGAAGAAGTGACGACCGAGTCCTTCCCAGAATGGTGAGATGCCCTGTTCATCGGAGTAGCCTCGCATCTCGGCGATCAGGTGTTCGCTGAATCGCTGCGGGTATTCCGCCATAAACATGAAGCGGGATTTCGACAGCAGTGAGCCGTTTTTACTGTGGCGTGCGTCGGGTGCCAGGAACAACGTACACAACTCTGAATAACCGGTATGGTCGTTGGTGATGGTCAGAGTATTGATACTGTTATACACATTCAGTTCGCGGGAGGCGTGCACCAGTGTCCCTACCCGGTAGTTGTACCATGGTTCGGTCAGACCTACAGCAGCTTCAATGCCCGACACGCCGACGATTTCACCGCTGTCGGTATCTTCCAGTACAAACAGATAGAGGGCTTCTTCCGGGCGGGTTTCAGGATCGAATGCTTTCAGTGCAGATTCTATTTTCGCGGCTACCTGCTCGTCGTTGTCCTGCAGAGAGGTAAAACCGGGGCCGGTTTTACTTGCCAGTTCTCGTAAAGCGGCATGATCATTGGCCTGAATCGGGCGAACTACCATCATAGCTTAGGGCTCCATCATCTTTTTCAGGCTGAGCGGGGCTCTCCCCTGCATCGGCGGGGTAGCGCTCAGTGGTGTTTTTCTGTGTTGTTATGGCGGATCAGCCGCCGGCTCTTACTTTTTCAGAACAGTGCAGTTAATTAGCACTGTCCAGCGGCATGACTCTGATACTGTCGTTTTCGCTGACCTGCAGCAGATCCGCCAGATCCGGATTAATGACCGGATTATTCAGGTCAATATCTGCCAGTACGCAGCGGTAGTTATCCAGGCCGTTGTTGCTGATCAGTGCCGGTGTTGGGTTTTGCCCGTTGGTATCGCCGATAACGACGTTGCAGATCCGGTTCTGGGCAATGCTGCGAACATGATCGGTGCGGGCTTCCAGTGTCGGGCCGGCGTCGAAGATATCCACATAGCCTTTGTAGCTCAGACCTTCGGCTTCCAGCAGGGCCATGATCTCATGCATATCCGGACGTGGTTGTCCTAGTGCTGCCTGCGCTTCGGGGCTAAGCATCGGAACATAGACCGGATAGTGCGGCATCAGATCGGCGATAAAGCCCTTCTTATTGATACCGGTGAGGTAGTTGGCTTTGGTGAAATCCATACTGAAGAAGTGGCTGCCCAGAGAGTCCCAGAACGGTGACCGGTGATTGTCATCGGCTACCCCCTGAAGTTCGGCGATCAGACGCGGTGCGAAGCGCTCGCGATGCTCCGCCATGAACAGCAGGCGGGCCCGGGACAACAGTTGATAATTCTCACCGCTGCGGTAAGGCTGATCCAGGAATAGTGTGCAGAGTCTGGCTGAGCCGGTATGGTCCTGGCACAGATGCAACGCCGGTACCCGGTTGTGAATCTGCAGTTCGCTGGAAGCGTGCACGACTTCTTCGATACGGTAACTGTAGAAAGGTGCGCTGATGCCTACGGCAGCGTCGATACCACTGACTCCGATAATCTCGTGGGACTCAGTATCTTCCAGAACAAAGTGGTAGCTTTCTCCACCCGGACTATCGACGGTTTTGCGCAGGGACTGGCTGGTCGCGGTGATCAGTTCACTGAGATGATCACGATTGGCTGGCAGAGTAGTCATGCTGCCGCCGGAAACCACCGCCAGGCGTTCCAGCCCTGGCAAATCGGCAAAATTCAGTGGGCGCAGTAACAGCATTAAGCTTCCTCCAGCCAGCGACGATCTTCGCTGGCAGCCAGTTTCATCAGCATCAGCGCGCTTAGCTTAGCGCGTTCAGTGAGGCTTTTCACTTTCAGGTATTCATCGCTGGAATGAATTTTACCGCCCTGTACCCCAAGAGTATCGATGTTTGGGATACCGGCCGCGGCGAGGTTGTTACCGTCACAACAGCCGCCGGTAGGCAACCACTCCAGTTGCATCCCCAGTGAATGGCCGCACTCCTGTGCCAGTTGGAACAGTTTCAGATTGGCACCGCTGAGTACTTTCGGTTTACGGCCAAAGCCACCGTGCAGTTCCAGAGAGATACCATCACGTTCGTTGATCTGTGAGACAAGTGCTTCCAGGCGGTCATGACACCAGCCTTCATCTTCCGGCTTTTCCAGACGGATATTAAAGCGCGAAATACAGGTGTCCGGTACGATATTGACCGCGCCGCCACCCTCGATAAAACCCGGGTTGATAGTGACACCCGGGCGTTGACCGTTAAGATCATCCAGCGCTGATATAAAATCGCACATCGCCCGTACCGCGTTACGGCCAAGGTGATGTTCACGGCCGGCGTGAGCTGCTTTACCTCTGACGCAGACGCTAAAGTTACCACTGCCTTTGCGCTCACCGGCCAGATTACCGTCGGGGAAGCTCGGCTCATAGATCATGCCCAGATGAACCCGGTTGGCGGCATCCGCGATCAGCGGTGCAGAGCCCGGTGAACCGATCTCTTCATCCGGGTTGAACAGAATCTCCCAGCCGATCTGATCGGCAAACGGGCTGCGTTCCAGCGCTTCTAATGCTTTAAGCATTACGATAAGGCCACCTTTCAGGTCGGCTACACCCGGTCCGTTAAGGGTTTCATCGTCCAGCCATTTCAGTTGCTGGAACGGATGATCAATCGCGAATACGGTATCCATATGGCCGCAGAAGAATACCTGCAGAGGTGCTTCTGGACGCTTGCGGATACGTAAGGCGTCCCCCAGCGGGAACGTTTCGATCTCTCCACTGGCTGACAGGTGCTCGTAGTCAGCCACCGGAATCACCTCCATTTCACCACCCAATACCGAAAAGTACTCAGCCAGTTGCTGACGTACCCGGTTTACCCCTGCAGCATTGAGGCTGCCGGAGTTGATCTCAGCCAGGGCGATGGTGTTGCTGAGCATCTCATCGTACTGGGTATCGAGCCAGTTCAGCCATGGGGTGAAATCGGTGGTCATGAAGATCAGTCCTTATCGTGATTAGCCAGACGCTTTTTACTGCTTACATTATTGGTGATGCGGATGAAAATATCTGTTGATTAGGCGACCGGAACTTCAGAAATCCGGTAGCGTAATTCAGCAAAAAATAAGGGAAGCATGAGCCTCCCTTAGATTGCTGTTATTCAGCGTCGGGGCCCGCTTCGATCACCCGGGCAATCGCCTGTTCCAGTTTGGTCATTCCTTCACGAATATCGGTTTCAGGGATGATCAGGGATGGAGTCATGCGTAGTACATTCGGGCCGGCAACCAGAATCATTACGCCAGCTTCACGGGCTGCTGCCAGGAATTTTGCGGCTTTACCGTGCCACTCTTCAATCAGCTCAGCGCCGATCAGTAGACCGCCACCACGGATATCGCGGAAGATGTTGTGCTTGGCGTTGATCTTCTCCAGCTCTTCAACAAAGATAGCTCGCTTATCGTTAACGCCAGCCAGTACTTCCGGAGTGTTGATAACATCCAGCGCTGCTTCAGCAACGGCGCAGGCCAGTGGGTTACCGCCGTAGGTGCTGCCGTGGGTGCCGAAGCCCAGGCTTGGGGCACACTTATCGGTGGTCAGCATGGCGCCGACCGGGAAACCGCCACCCAGAGCTTTTGCGGTGGTCAGAATATCCGGTGTAACACCGAGCGTTTCATAAGCGTACAGATGACCAGTACGGCCGACGCCGGTCTGAACCTCATCAAATACCAGCAGGGCATCGTGCTCATCACACAGGCGACGCACCTCTTTAGCGAATTCGATGTCCGCTGGAATAATGCCGCCTTCGCCCTGAATCGGTTCCATCACGATGGCGCAGGTACGATCAGAGATAGCCGCTTTCAGCGCTTCAATATCGTTGTAAGGCAGGTGGGTGATACCGCCTGGTACCGGCTCGAAGCCTTCGCGGTATTTCTTCTGGCCACCGACCGATACGGTAAACAGGGTGCGGCCATGGAAAGACTGAGTGAAAGAGATGATCTCGTGCTTTTCCGGGCCGGTATTATCGTAGGCGTATTTCCGTGCCAGTTTGAATGCTGCTTCATTGGCTTCGCCGCCGGAGCTGCAGAAGAATACTTTGTCGGCAAAGGTGGCGTCGGTCAGTTTCTTCGCCAGACGCAGTGCTGGCTCGTTGGTGCAGGTGTTACTCAGGTGCCAGAGTTTATCGGCCTGCTCTTTCAGGGCCGCGACCAGCGCTGGATGAGTATGGCCCAGTGCATTCACCGCAATACCACCGGCGAAATCGATATATTCGCGGTCATCCTGATCCCAGACCCGGGAACCCTGGCCGCGTACCGGTACGAATTGCTGTGGGTTGTAGTTAGGTACCATTACGTCATCAAATAGCGCGCGGGTTACTTTTTCCTGGGTCATCTCGAATACCTCATTATTTCTGCACAGGCAGAACTCTTATAATACTTGTGGGTCGTTTATGTATGGCCATCGCCATTCCGGAAACGTCTATATTTAGTATCAGCAAAACCGGTCCAGTGCGACAGGGAGAGAATTTTTATATCGCGACCTGAACTTGCGGTATGCTGACATTTATAGTGTTCAGCAGCGTACAGGTTGATAAGAAACAGTATCCTTGCGCTCTGATATCAATCGGAGGAACAGCCTTGGCTGAAGCGATCACCCCAGAGAAGAAAACAGTATCCGCACCGCAACGGTTCGGTTTTCTGCTGTTGCCTAACTTTTCTCTGATCGCATTTTCTTCAGCGATCGAGCCGTTGCGTATGGCGAACTGGGTGACCGGCGAAGATTGCTATGAAACCGTACTGATCAGCCATGATGGTAACGCTGTGGCCAGCAGTTTCGGAGTGCAGACGCTGGTGGATTGCAGTCTGGATGATATCCCGCAATTGGATGCAATTTTTGTCTGCGGTGCGAGTCCTGTGGCCCGCACCGGTAATGAGGCTGTTATCGGCTGGTTACGCAGTAAAGCCGGATCGTCGATGGCCTTTGGTGGAATCGGTACCGGCTCCTACCTGCTGGCCTGCGCCGGGTTGCTGAATAACTACCGGGCGACGATTCACTGGTGGGATATGGCCAGCCTGCGAGAAGAGTTTACCGAAACCCAGGTGACCAACAACCTCTACGAGATTGATGGTAATCGTTATACCTGCAGTGGTGGCACCGCCGCGATGGATATGATGCTGTTTCTGATCGGTCAGCAGCATGATATGAATCTGGCAGCTTCGATCTCGGAGCAGTTTGTTTACGAGCGGATGCGCTCCGCGGACGACCAGCAGCGCATTCCACTGAAAGCCCGTATCGGGTCCACTCAGCCGAAGCTGATTGAAGCGGTCACGCTGATGGAAGCCAATATAGAAGAACCGCTGAGTACCGATGATCTTGCCTATCATGTCGGCGTCTCCCGTCGGCATCTGGAACGCCTGTTCAAGAAGCATCTGCAAACAGTCCCCTCTAAATATTATCTGGAACTTCGTCTGGAGCAGGCCCGGCAGATGCTGCGCCAGAGTGATAAGCCAGCATTGCAGGTTGGTCTTGCCTGCGGTTTCTCCAGTGCCTCGTATTTCAGCACTGCGTACCGGAACCATTACGGTATTACTCCCCGGGAGGAGCGTAAGCGTGCTACTGAAATTGAAAACTCCGGGCAGAATATGTCCGCTATGGGGCGTTCGACGCTGATAAGTAACTGATCTGCAAAAGTTTATGCGCAGCATAATGTTCTGTTTGCTGGGTATATTTCGAAATTTCCTCTGTTTTTAACGTCGCGGTAGATGAATTCGGTGGCCGATTTTCAAAATATCACCGTTGTGCAATTTGTTACCTTGAAAATGCCGGTTGTGCAGGCTGAATAGTCCTTCGGGGCGGCAGGGTTCAGCACGGACAGGCGGTTCATTCTGATGTTCGTTTACGTGCGAACCGATGACATTAACAGCGCAGACAGAGAACAATAACAATGCCTGAGAACAGTGCCATCTGGCTTAAGAATATCCATAAATCCTACGGTGATCTCGAAGTACTTAAAGGGATCGATCTGCAGGCTCATGAGCATGATGTTATTTCAATCATTGGCTCCAGCGGCTCAGGTAAAAGCACCTTCCTGCGCTGTATCAATCTGCTTGAGAATCCCACTGAGGGTGAGATTTATATCACTGGCGAGAAGCTGGATCTGAAGCGGGATGGGAAATCCGGCGATCTGGATGCCGTGAGTCAGAAACAGCTGGCTCAGTTACGTTCCCGGGTTGGCTTCGTGTTTCAGAATTTTAATCTCTGGCCACACAAAACCCTGCTGGAAAATGTCATTGAAGGTCCGACTCAAGTCCTTGGTAAAAGCCGTGATGAAGCGATTGCGCATGCTGAAGAACTGCTGACTAAAGTCGGTTTGCTGGAACGAAAGGACTTTTATCCCAATCAGTTATCCGGTGGACAGCAGCAACGGGTAGCTATCGCCCGGACACTGGCGATGGAACCACAGGTATTGCTATTCGATGAACCCACTTCTGCCCTTGATCCAGAGCTGGTTGGTGAGGTGCTGAGTGTTATGCGGGATCTGGCTGCAGAAGGCCGGACCATGCTGATCGTGACCCACGAGATGACCTTCGCCCGGGAAGTTTCTAACAAAGTGATGTTCCTGCATCAGGGGCAGGTGGAAGAGTTCGGTCCACCCGAACAGGTTTTCGAAAACCCGACATCGGAGCGGTGTCGGGAGTTTATCTCCAGCATCTTCTGATGCACCTCTAATCCAAACCGTAAAAAAATAACAAAGGTACATTTCCATGAAACTGAAGAACTCTCTTCTGGGCGGTCTGCTGGCCGCATCGGTCGCGTTGGCTGCTGGTATGGCTCAAGCCGGTGACAAAGTCCGCATTGCAACTGAGGGGGCATATGCACCTTTCAATATGGTTGATGCCAGTGGTCAGCTGCAGGGCTTCGATGTCGACATCGCCAAAGCACTCTGTGCAGAAATGAAAGCAGACTGTGAGATCGTGGCCCAGGACTGGGATGGTATTATCCCGGGGCTGCGGGCACGTAAATACGATGCCATCATCGCTTCAATGTCGATTACCGAAGAGCGTCAGCGGGTAGTGGACTTCACCGATCCTTATTACAGCAATGTGCTGGCATTTGCTGCGGCAAAAGGTACTGATCTGAAAACTTCAAAAGAAGGATTGAAAGGTCTGACTGTCGGCGCACAACGAGCCACCATTGCCGGCCAGTATCTGGAAGACAATCTGGGCGATGTGGTGAATGTAAAACTGTACGACACTCAGGATAACGCCTATCTGGATCTGGCATCCGGCCGTCTGGATGCGCTGCTGTCTGACAAGTTTCCTGCCTACGATTGGCTCAGCACTGATGCGGGTCAGAATTATGAGTTCAAAGGTTCCGATATCGATATCAACGACAAAATCGGCATCGCCGTACGTAAGAATGATCCATTGAGTGAGAAGTTTAACGCTGCACTGCAAGCGATTGTGGCTGATGGCACCTACGCGGAAATCAACGCCCGTTATTTCCCGTTCTCTATTAAGTAATGCGATCCGGCCCGCCACTAAGCGGGCCTTTTCTGACAGAGCCTTTCATTGAGGTACTCCGATGTTTGATATCAGAGGATTTGGTGACCAGCTGTGGGCTGGCACGCAGGTCACAATTGAGCTGGCGCTGGCCAGTTTGCTATTGGGGCTGGTGCTCGGTCTGCTGGGGGCAACTGCACGGTTATCCGGTAACCGCGTAGCGCGCTCAATTTCCGTGGCATATACAACCGTTATACGGGGCATTCCGGAGCTGTTGACGGTGCTGATTATCTACTTCGGTGCCACCACAGCGCTGATGAGTGTGGCAGGTCTGTTCGGTTATGAAGAATATATCGAAGTCGGGCCTTTTGCCGCTGGCGTGGTTGCGCTGGGACTGACTTTTGGTGCCTATGCCAGTGAAGTATTCCGCGGCGCGATCCAGGCGATTCCGCCGGGTCAGCGTGAGGCGGGCCTAGCGATCGGTATGAGTAAGCTGAAAATTTTCTGGCGCATTACTCTGCCACAGTTGTGGCGTCTGGCATTGCCAGGGCTGGGAAATCTGTTTCTGGTATTGCTTAAAGATACCGCGTTGGTGTCGGTGGTGGGGCTGAGTGACATCATGCTGAAGACCCGGGATGCGGTGAACTATACCAAAGAGCCGTTTCTGTTCTATATGGCGGCAGCCTGTATTTATCTGACGCTGACCATCATCTCCATGCTGTTTATTCACTTTATGGAGAAACGTAATAACCGCTGGGTAGGGAGAGCGTAATGGAATTCGGAGTTGTTGTTGAATACTTTCCCCGCCTGTTGGAGGGGGTGCTGACCACCATAGAGCTGGTACTGGTATCCGGTCTGATCGGTTCGCTGTTGGCATTGCCGATCGGGTTGGCTCGTCATTCTCATCGCTGGTGGCTGAAGGCGATCCCTTACGGCTATATCTTTTTCTTTCGTGGTACCCCGCTACTGGTGCAGATCTTTCTGGTCTATTACGGACTGGCGCAGTTTGATGCAGTAAAAGAAAGTGCGCTTTGGCCCTATCTGAAAGAGCCATACTGGTGTGCAATTATTGCCTTCTCGCTGAATACCGCCGCATATACCGCAGAGATTCTTCGTGGGGCACTGGGAGCTATTCCAAAAGGTGAGATAGAGGCGGCACGCTCCATTGGCATGCGTCAGAGCAAGCTCTATAGCCGTATCATGCTGCCACGGGCATTTGGCATGCTGCTGCCTGCCTATGGTAACGAGATTATTCTGATGCTGAAGGGCAGTGCGCTGGCCTCAACCATTACTCTTCTGGATCTGACGGGTACTGCACGTACCATCATTGCCAGAACCTATACGCCGATTGAGATATTTCTGGCGGCAGGTGGCTTATATCTGGTGATGAGTATGGCGGTGATCTATGCCTTCCGGCAATTGGAAAAACGTCAGAATCGTCACCTTCAACTTAGCCGATAACAAGAATTCAGAGGGTAGTGTAATGACTGCACTTCATCCGGCTCTGCCGATTCGTTATGTGTACCGTGTTCAGCAATCAGCCAGCGATAGCTGGTGGGTGTATAAGTATGATCTGGGCAACAGAGGTTCGTTGAGCAGCCGTCCTCGGGTGGTGTTCTTTGGCCGATGTCTGGCTCAGGTCGATCAGTGGTTGTCTGATAAGCGTCACGAAGGTTTTGTCATGGACCGCGTGGCGGGAGAATAGGCCTGACCGTCAACCGGTCAGGCCACCGGATTATTCTGCTGCGGGGATCTGCCAACCGCGCTGTACTGCCGGGCGTTCACTGAAGCGTTCTATATAGCGTTGAACATTCGGCAGTGAGGTGATGCCGGTTTCCTCGCCGGCTTTGTAGAATCTCTCGATAGTTTGCAGCCAGGGCACGATGGCGATATCGGCAATCGAGAACTCACCTGTAATCCACTCTTTATCGGCCAGTTGCTGCTCGAGTACATTCAGCAGGCGTTTCACCTCATCGATATAGCGTTGTCTTGGGCGTGGATCTTCAATGTCCTTGCCTGCATAGGCGTGGAAAAATCCCAGCTGTCCGAACATCGGACCTACTCCACCCATCTGAAACATCAGCCACTGCTGGGTCTTGGCTTTCTGGCGGGGTGTATCGCCCATTAACTTCCCTGTTTTCTCTGCCAGATAGATCAGAATGGCACCGCTCTCAAACAGACCGATGGGCTCGCCTTCAGGGCCGTCCGGGTCGATGATTGCAGGGATCTTGTTGTTCGGATTCAGGGATAGGAATTCAGGGCTTTTAACGTCACTGTCAGACAAAGTTACCCGGTGTGCTTCATAAGGAAGCTTAAGCTCCTCCAGGGCGATAGAGATCTTTACCCCATTGGGTGTCGGAAAGGAGTATAGCTGGAGTTGTTCAGGATTGATGGCAGGCCAGCGCTGTGCAATCGGATAGTCGCTGAGTGATGGGTAATCTCTGTTCATAGTCTCTGGCTCCACAGACGTTCGTGATCGGGGGCTAATGCGTAATAGTCATATATGTAAGGGCGATACCGTTCGACAACAATGAAAATAAATAGAATTTCAGATTCGTAAATATCGAAAAGTGTGGCTCTGATTGCGAACCGGAGTGCTGCCTGCAAAAATAACCATTCATAATGGCTGAAAAGTAGAGCAGGAAAGAGATGGTGCATCCTCTGGTAGAGCGTTTAGCAACAATAGCAACAGAGAAAGGAATTCGTATCAGTACTGCCGAATCCTGTACCGGCGGTTGGGTCGCTCAGGAGATAACGGAGATAGCCGGTAGCTCAGAGTGGTTTGAAGCGGGTTTTGTCACTTACAGTAATGAAGCTAAACAAACGATGCTTGGCGTGCCTGAAACGTTGTTTATTTCGGACGGCGCAGTAAGTGAGCCTGTTGTGCGTGCTATGGCTCAGGGAGCTATAGAACATAGCCGTGCGCAGCTCAGTGTTTCTATTAGTGGTGTAGCGGGTCCCGGTGGTGGTTCTGAAGAGAAACCGGTAGGCACCGTCTGGATGGCCTGGCATCTGACTGGTCATGAAACAGTCGCAGAGCGCTTTCTGTTTTCAGGAGACCGTCATCAGGTCAGAGAGCAGGCGGTCAGCAAAGCGCTGGAAGGGCTGATAAATCAAGCGCTTAAAAGTACTGTATAAAAAAACATATTTTTTGCTTGCATTGTGGACGGTCACTGTTAATAATGCTGTTCAAACGTACAGTATTTAATTTGCCTGCCGAGATTAGGTTACGACAATGGATAACAACAGACAGAAAGCACTTGATGCAGCCCTGAGCCAGATTGAACGTCAGTTCGGTAAAGGCGCTGTAATGAAGATGGGTGATCAGCCACGTGAAGCGATTCCTGCAATTTCAACCGGTTCCCTGGCGCTGGATATTGCACTGGGTATCGGTGGTCTGCCAACCGGTCGTATCGTTGAGATCTACGGTCCGGAATCTTCTGGTAAAACCACACTGACTCTGCAGGTTATTGCAGAAGCGCAGAAGATGGGTAAAACCTGTGCTTTCGTTGATGCGGAGCACGCACTGGATCCGATTTACGCTGAAAAGCTGGGCGTTAATGTTGATGAGATGCTGGTATCTCAGCCGGATACCGGCGAGCAGGCACTGGAAATCACCGACATGCTGGTTCGCTCCAATGCGGTTGATGTGCTGGTTGTCGACTCTGTTGCTGCGTTGACGCCTAAGGCTGAGATCGAAGGTGATATGGGTGATTCCCATGTTGGTCTGCAGGCTCGTCTGATGTCTCAGGCGCTGCGTAAACTGACTGCGAACGTGAAGAACGCAAACACCCTGGTGATCTTCATCAACCAGATCCGTATGAAGATCGGTGTGATGTTTGGTAACCCGGAAACCACAACCGGTGGTAACGCACTGAAGTTCTACTCCTCTGTTCGTCTGGATATCCGTCGTACCGGCGCGGTGAAGCAGGGCGATGAGGTTGTCGGTAACGAGACCCGCGTTAAGGTTGTTAAGAATAAGGTCGCGCCTCCGTTCCGTCAGGCTGAGTTCCAGATTATGTACGGTGCGGGTATCTATCACACCGGTGAGATCATCGATCTGGGTGTGAAAGAGGGACTGGTGGATAAGTCCGGCGCCTGGTATGCCTATAACGGTGATAAGATCGGTCAGGGTAAAGCCAACGCGGCAAAATATCTGGAAGAGAATCCTGAGATTGCGAACGAGATCGAAACCGAGATTCGTAACCGTCTGCTGGCTACTCCGGTGCCGGCTAAGAAAGACGAAGAAGATGCCGCTGAAAACCTGGATCTGATCTGATCCGGTGCTCACCGAGCCAGAGCCCTTGCTGATTTCAGTGAGGGCTTTTTTATTTGGGGTAACAGCAGGGGCGTCCCTGGGGAGTTGAGCTTGTCAGAACCGTTGACGACTAAAGAACTGTGGAATCGTGCGATCGGGTTGTTGGCCCGGCGTGAGTATTCCGCGAAAGAACTGGCAGATAAACTGGCCGCGTCAGCAGAGCCGGAGCAGGTCACAGAAATACTGCAGCAATTAATTGATCAGGGGTACCAGTCAGACCAGCGGTTCACGGATAGCTTTATTCGTATGAGAATCGGCCAGGGACATGGTGAAAACAGAATCAGGTTTGATCTGCAGCGCAAAGGAATTCCAGCGGAGCTGATCGCTCAGTGTCTTGAAGAGCAGGAAGCAGACTGGTTCGAGTTGGCATTGGAGCAGTATCGTCGCAAGTATCGGGGAACAACGGCTGGTGGTGATTATAAGGAACGAGCCAAACGGATGCGTTTTATGAGTCAGAGGGGCTTTTCAATGGATCAGATCAGCTATGCCGAAACAGCCGTGGCAGAAGAGATAGAGGATTAAACAGGAAAAATGCACCAAACTGGAGCGCTTTCCCACAGTTTACAGGGGCTTTATGCCTTTTCTGTTAAAAATATTCGTACAATTTTTCATCGCGTTATATACTACATCGCCATTTTTACACTGATTTTCCAAGCCTGCTGCAATGTTGCCGTCGAAATCGGCAACAGATGAAGGCCCCGGGTATTACGAGCGATTAATACGATGAAAAATATGACCAGTGCGGAGCTGCGCCAGGCATTTCTGGATTACTTTAAATCCAATGGCCACGAGATAGTTCCAAGTAGCTCACTTATTCCTGCAAATGACCCAACGCTGATGTTCACCAATGCGGGCATGGTGCAGTTTAAAGATGTTTTCCTGGGTACTGATAAACGCGCTTACAATCGCGCGTCGACCAGTCAGCGTTGTGTACGTGCCGGTGGTAAGCATAACGACCTGGAAAACGTGGGTTATACCGCTCGTCACCACACTTTCTTTGAGATGCTGGGTAACTTCAGCTTCGGTGACTATTTTAAACGCGAAGCGATTCAGTTTGCCTGGACGTTCCTGACCGAAGTGCTGGAGCTGCCGAAAGAAAAACTGTGGATTACCGTTCATATTTCCGATGATGAAGCGGAAAAAATCTGGAAAGAAGAGATCGGTGTTGATCCTGAACGCTTCTCAAAACTGGATGAAGATAACTTCTGGTCCATGGGCGATACCGGTCCTTGTGGTCCGTCTACCGAGATCTTCTTCGATCACGGTGCTGATGTCTGGGGTGGTCCTCCAGGTAGCCCGGAAGAAGATGGTGATCGCTACATCGAGATCTGGAACCTGGTATTCATGCAGTACAACCGTTCTGCTGATGGTACGACTGAGCCGCTGCCAAACCCATCCATCGATACCGGTATGGGACTGGAGCGTATTGCTGCGGTACTGCAGGGCGTACATTCCAACTATGAGATCGATCTGTTCCAGAACCTGCTGAAAGCTGCCTCTGCGGCAGTGGGTTGTGCCGAGAAAGACAATCAGTCACTGCGGGTTATTGCGGACCACATCCGTTCCTGTGCCTTCCTGATTATCGACGGTGTGATTCCTTCGAACGAAGGTGCTGGCTATGTGCTGCGTCGTATTATCCGTCGTGCGGTACGTCACGGTAACAAGCTGGGCGCACAGGGCCCGTTCTTCAATACTCTGGTTGCTGCATTGGCGGCTGAGATGGGTGCTGCCTATCCGGAACTGAACGATCAGCGTGAACAGATTGAGCGTGTACTGCTGAAAGAGGAAGAACAGTTCGCGAAGACGCTGGATCACGGTCTGTCCCTGCTGGAAGAGGCGATTGAGAATCTGGACGGTAAAGTTATCCCGGGTGAGACTGTATTTAAGCTGTACGATACTTACGGTTTCCCGGTTGATCTGACTGCTGACGTTGCCCGTGAACATGAACTGAGTGTTGATATGGATGGCTTCGAACAAGCCATGGAAGATCAGCGTAGCCGTGCCCGTGCTGCCGGTAAGTTCAATGTCGATTATAACGATGCCCTGCGTCTGGAAGGTGAAACTGATTTCACCGGTTATGAGCATCTGGAGGGCTCAGCTAAGGTCGTTGCTCTGATCAGAGAAGGGGCTGATGTTGAGTCTCTGAGCGTTGGCGAAACTGGTATTGTCGTGCTGGATCAGACACCGTTCTACGGTGAATCCGGTGGTCAGGTAGGTGATACCGGCGTTCTGGCTGCTGAAGGTGTTGAGTTCCAGGTTCAGGACTGTACTAAAGAAGCGAAGAATCACCTGCACCACGGTGTACTGAATACTGGTGAGCTGAAGCTGGGTGATGTGGTACTGCCAAAGGTGGATGCTGAGCGTCGCCGTGCGATCGCGGTAAACCACTCGGCAACGCACATTATTCACGAAGCGCTGCGTATCGTCCTGGGTTCTCATGCACAGCAGAAAGGTTCTCTGTGTGATGCCGACCGTCTGCGTTTTGACTTCTCTCACTTCGAAGCGATGAGCGCTGAAGAGCTGAAGCGCGTTGAGGATATCTGTAACGAACAGATCCGCCTGAACTCGCTGGTTGAAACTGACATCATGAACATTGATGACGCCAAAGCAAAAGGTGCCGCGGCACTGTTTGGCGAAAAATATGATGAAACCGTACGTGTACTGACTATGGGTGGCGACTACTCTGTCGAGCTGTGTGGCGGTACTCACGCAACCCGTACCGGTGATATTGGTCTGCTGAAGATTGTCTCTGAAGGCGGTATTGCTGCAGGCGTGCGCCGTGTTGAAGCGGTTACCGGTGCTAAAGCGCTGGAATACATCGATAGCTCTGCACAGCAGCTGGAGCAGAAGCTGCAGGATCAACAGGCTAAGAGTCGCCAGCTGGAGAAAGAGCTGGAGCAGATGAAGGCCAAACTGGCTGCTGCGAAGGGCGCTGATCTGCTGAGCAATGCAGTTGATGTGAAAGGTATTAAAGTACTGGCTGAACAGCTGGAAGGCATCGAGCCGAAAGCGCTGCGCGACACCATTGATCAGCTGAAAAATAAGCTGGGCAGTGGCGTGGTTGTTCTGGCAACAGCAGCAGATGGCAAGGTTAGTCTGGCAGCCGGTGTGACTAAGGATCTGACTGGTCAGGTGAAGGCTGGTGATCTGGTGCGTGAGCTGACCGCCAAACTGGGTGGTAAAGGTGGCGGTCGTCCTGATTTTGCACAGGGTGGCGGTACTGATGCTGCGGCGTTGCCAGCAGCGTTGGCTGAAGTAGCCGCGCTGGTAGAACAGAATTTGTAATATCACAGCCGTGAGGCTGATATAAGGGAACAGGTTATATGGCCCTATTTGTACAGAAGTATGGTGGAACTTCAGTCGGTACGGTTGAGCGAATTCAATCCGTTGCCGACAAAGTGAAGGGCTTCCGTGAGGCCGGACATGATGTTGTTGTAGTGGTTTCCGCAATGAGTGGCGAAACCAACCGACTGATTGGTCTGGCAAAAGAGATGCAGGATAATCCATCTCCGCGTGAAATGGATGTGCTGGTTTCAACCGGTGAGCAGGTGACCATTGCGCTGCTGTGTATGGCGCTGGAGCAGCGTGGCGTTAGTGCCCGTTCTTACACTGGTAGCCAGGTTAAGATTCTGACTGATGATGTGCACATGAAAGCGCGGATTCAGGATATTGAAGTTGATAAAATGCGTGGGGATCTGGATCAGGGGCGGGTAGTTGTCGTTGCCGGTTTCCAGGGTGTGGATCCTCAGGGCAATATCACCACGCTGGGTCGTGGTGGTTCTGATACCACCGGTGTAGCGCTGGCAGCAGCACTTAAAGCGGATGAGTGTCAGATCTATACTGATGTTGACGGCGTATACACCACTGACCCCCGGGTTGTGGAAGGTGCGCGTCGCATGGATAAGATTACCTTTGAAGAGATGCTGGAAATGGCATCACTGGGTTCAAAGGTATTGCAGATTCGGTCTGTGGAATTTGCAGGAAAATATAATGTGCCGCTCCGGGTTCTTCATAGTTTCCAGGAAGGTCCGGGCACACTGATAACAACAGAGGAAGACGATACAGTGGAAAAACCGGTCATCTCAGGGATAGCATTTAACCGCGATGAAGCGAAGCTGACAGTTCTGGGTGTGCCAGATATTCCAGGTGTGGCTTCTCGTATTCTGGGGCCGATCAGTCGTGCCAATATTGAAGTGGATATGATCGTGCAGAATATTGCTGCCGATAATACCACTGACTTTACTTTCACTGTGCACCGGAATGACTTCGCTACAGCCGAGGAAATTCTGCAGAAAGTCAAGGCTGAACTGGGTGCGCGTGAGGTTGTTGGCGACAATAAGATCGCTAAAGTCTCCATTGTGGGTGTAGGGATGCGTTCCCATGCTGGTGTTGCCAGTAAGATGTTTGATACATTGGCTGGCGATAACATTAATATCCAGATGATTTCGACATCCGAAATCAAAGTATCAGTAGTGATTGCTGAGAAATATCTGGAGCTGGCTGTGCGTGGCCTGCATTCGGCGTTTGATCTGGATGCATCAGATACTGTTAGTGAATAAAACGCTAACAGTGGTCTATAGTTAGACTGCTGTTGCACATTGATTATGTTTAAAACGCAAGGTAAGACTGCGGCAGCCTGTTTTGTTATCAATATAACAGTCTGGATGTGTCAGGTCGGAAGTACTTGTCGGTTTAATAAGGAGATTCTTTAATGCTAATTCTTACTCGTCGTGTCGGTGAGACCCTGATGGTTGGTGATGATGTAACTGTTACTGTCCTGGGTGTGAAGGGTAATCAGGTACGTATCGGTGTTAACGCGCCGAAGGATGTTTCTGTCCACCGCGAAGAGATCTATCAGCGTATTCAGAAAGAAAAACAGCAAGATAGCGAATAATTTTTCTTTTTTGCAGATTGCGCTTTTCTTTTGAAAATCAATCTTGTACTATACGCGCCGTTGTTGAGGTGAGATGGCCGAGTGGCTGAAGGCGCGCCCCTGCTAAGGGCGTATAGGGGAAACTCTATCGAGGGTTCGAATCCCTCTCTCACCGCCATTTAGCGCCCGTAGCTCAGCTGGATAGAGTACCTGGCTACGAACCAGGCGGTCGCACGTTCGAATCGTGCCGGGCGCGCCACTTCCTTCAGGGTTTCAGCTTTAATTATGTTAAAGCTTAACCGTTAAGAAAGTGTTAAATGGCGGATGCAACATGTTTGGGTTTTAAGCGCCCGTAGCTCAGCTGGATAGAGTACCTGGCTACGAACCAGGCGGTCGCACGTTCGAATCGTGCCGGGCGCGCCACCCTTACCCAAACTTCTCTAGTCTTATCTTCTTAAAAGATTACCTGTTACGCGCCCGTAGCTCAGCTGGATAGAGTACCTGGCTACGAACCAGGCGGTCGCACGTTCGAATCGTGCCGGGCGCGCCACTTATCTGTTTGAAATTCCTTGTTTGAAAAGACTTCTCTAGGGCACATTTGTTTGCAGGTAGTCCATTGTCTGGATTCTGGCTTTGTGGATTCTGGCGGGCTTTATCTGTGCGAAAAAAAAACCGCCATTCGGCGGTTTTAATGTAATTGGAATATCGTCCTCAGCGCTCTCTGAAGGCGCTGTCAAAGCCGCGGGAGATCGGCTTAAGCAGGTAGTCCAGAATCGACTTAGAGCCAGTCTTGATATCTGCTGTAACGGTCATGCCAGGGGTGACAACCAGATCTTCTTTCTCGCCGACATAGCGGGTGTTGAGGCTGATCTCTGTTCTGAAATACGGGTCTTTCTTCTCATCCAGATAGGTGCTGGCGGAGATGCGCTCGACGATGCCTTCAACACTACCGAAGCGCGCTGAATCATAGCTGTCGACTTTTACTTCTACCGGCTGCCCCGGATGGATATGGCCTACCTCATTAGGCAGGATACGTGCTTCGACAATCATCTCATCGCCAGTAGGAACCAGCTGCATTATCACCTGGCCAGGCTCTACAACGGCGTTGATCCGGGTAATTGAGAGGTCTTGTACGATGCCGCTCAGTGGAGCGTAGACATCTAGGCGGTTAACCCGGTCTTTAGCCCGGATCAGGGTCTGCTCAATCTCAGCCAGTTCTGCGGTCACGGTGCCTGCTTCCAGCTCTGTGTCTTTCTTGAAGCGTGTGGTCAGCTCTTCTTTTCGTGTACGGGCTTCAGCCAGCGCTGAGTTGGAAACACGGATTCCGTCTTTAAGATTACGTTGTTCACTCTGCGCATCTGCCAGTTCAGTCTGTGTTGCGATCAGGTCGGAGCGGGATACAACGTTGCTTTCGGCCAGTTGCTTACGCATGGCAACCTGTTGCTCCAGCAGGCGGACTTTCTTCTTAATGGAGCTAGCACGGTTGGTTTGCTGCTTCTGCTCCTGCTCCCGTTGCACGATCTGCGCATCAATCACACTCAGCTCGCTTTCGTGGCTGGCCAGTTGTGCGGAATAGATCGTCATCTGTTTATTGGCCAGTGCAGGATACTGTTGCCCGATTTTTCCGAAATCCGGCTCGCGATCTTCCAGAATCGCCTGCAGTCGCTCGGCTTGTAGCAGGAATGAGGCGCGCCGCACTTCGGTCTGGTTCAGTTCAGACTGTGAAGCAGGTGGGGAGAAGCGCAGCAGCAGGTCGCCCTCTCTGACGCTGTCACCATTGCGTACAGCGATCTCGCTGACAATGCCGCCTTCCAGGTGCTGTACGTCGTGGATCAGGCCTGCGGGAACGATCTCGCCCCTGGCAGAGGTTACTTCATCAACGTTGGTCAGTGAGGCCCAGAGTATTGCGGCGATGAGGATAAAGCCGGTGAAGTAGATGGCAGCATTGATGATTGCTGAAGGCTGGTGTTCTTC
The DNA here is from genome assembly GCA_963669425.2 of uncultured Amphritea sp. Lineage (GTDB taxonomy): Bacteria > Pseudomonadota > Gammaproteobacteria > Pseudomonadales > Balneatricaceae > Amphritea. Next base: position 400,894 of record CAXXNC010000001.1, on the reverse strand, counting down.
AAGCTGAATTGCCTGGGCCAGAAAGCGTGCCCGTGCGCGGGGCAGACTGGCGCCTCCGCGGGATGAAAAAACGTTGTTCTGTTGGCTCATGCTGTATTCTCCAGCAGCAATGCAATTACTTCATCGGGTGTCCCCACGTGGGCGACAGACCCCTGCTCCATCAGGATCGCTTTATCCGCCAGACGGATATGGCTGGGGCGGTGGCTGACCATAACAATGGAGCGTTTTCCTCTGATCTTTTTCAGGCGATCAACAAAGCGTTGGTCGGATTCGTCATCCAGCGAGGCGCCGGGTTCGTCCAGAAGCAGGATTTTGGCCGGACTGACAAAGGCTCTGGCCATTGAAAGCGAGCGCAGAAAGCCCGGTGGCATACGATCGATAGTGGTATCTCCGATGCGGGTATCAAAGCCTTCAGGCAGAGCCATGATCTCTTCCAGTACACCGGCTTCATCAGCGGCAGCACGTACCTGTTCATCGGTTGCCAGGCTGTTATTGAGGCGGATGTTCTGGGCGATGGTGCCGTGGAAGAAATGCGTCTGTTGCGGTACGTACGCGATAGCCCGGCGCAGGTCCATGGCATTGAGTTGACGCAGATCCATGCTGTCGACCTGGATCGAACCGGCTTGCGGTGCATACATGCCTGCAATCATCTTCACCAGGGTGGATTTACCGGAGCCGGTATTGCCGGTGATGGCGATCATCTCTCCGGGTTTAACCTGGAATGAAACACCCAGCAGAGCCGGATCCCGATCCGGGCCGTAGCGGAAGCTGACTCGTTCGATGCGAATATCGCCCTGCAGCTTTTCCAGAATCAGGCCTGATTTACCACCCTTGCGCTCATTGCGCAGTTTCATCAGTTGGTTGATCTGTTTGATCGCTTTGATGGTCTGCTGGAACTTCGAGAATGACAGGAATGCACTTTGCAGTGGGGATAGTACCCGCCACACCAGTGCCATGATGGCAATCAGGGCGCCGATGGTCATATCGCCTGCGATAACCTGCAGTGTGCCGACACCCAGAACGGCGACGCCGGTAAAGGTCATCATGCCCTGGGCCAGATTGTTCATAATATTGTTAGACAGGAAGGTCTGATAATTAGAGAGCACTGCTTCACCGGAATTCTCCCTGAAGCGTTCCCACCAGACCGTTTCGCCACCAATGGATTTGATCTCTTTGCGGCCCGCAACAGTCTGCATGATGATGCGCTGCTTATCGGTGCGGGCTTTGCCGGAGCGAAGGATCTTGCTGTTCAGCATCGGCATCCAGATCATGCCCAGCATGATAAAACCAAATACCATTGCCAGAGGGATCAGTGCGATGACTCCGCCCAGGATGCCTATAACGATCAGGAAGATGATTACAAAAGGCAGTTCAAGTGCGACGGCGGCGCTGGGGCCGGTAAAGAAGTCGCGGACAGAATCAAACTGTTTCAGTCGTGATAGCTGTGCCGCTACAGTGGATCTTTCGGTGTATAGCGGCGGCAGATAGAGCATGCGCTTGAATGTTTCAACGCCTATCAGGTAATCCATCCTGCCGGCGGTAACGCCAAGGAGTTTGGCTCGCAAATACCGTAAGCCGAGGTCGGCGGCGAGAAGAATTGCCGCTCCGCTTACCAGATAGGGCAGTGTCTCGGCGGACTTTGCGCCGATCACTTTGTCGTAAATCACCATGATGAACAGAGGCACAAGCAGGGCCGCCATGTTGATGATAAACGTCATGCCCAGCAGATGGATAATCATCTTCTGAAAGCGTTGCAGCAGATTACTGAACCACTCATCACCCGGCATATCCGTCGGGTTACTGCCGTAGGAAGGGTGGCTGTCAGTGAACAGGTAGGCGGTGCCTCGCAAGCTCAGCTTCTGGCGGACTTCGTAGCTGTTGGTCTGAGGGTCGTAATAGTGAATATCGTCGCCGTCCCGCCCTTGCAGCAGATAGACTTTGCCGCTGCTGCAGACAAACAGTGCCGGATATAGCTCCGGTTGTAGCTTGCGTACCGGTGTATCGACCGGAGTGCTTTCATAGCCCAGGGAGGCAAGGATGTTTCTCAGATCGATCAGGTCGATCTGCTCAGAGAAGTGAGGCAGTGCCTCAACCAGCTCCTTAGCGTAATTATCCCATCCCAGTTCACGCAGCAGTGGTAACAGGCACGCTGCATAGGGCGAGGTGCTGATAAATGCTTCATCGCAGTTGTGTCTCAGGGCATCAGCCAGTTGCTCTGAAGCGATGGGAGGGCGTTTATCCTGCTGTTCTTTGACGGTTTCTGCGGTACTGCTCATGCTTCATTCTCCGTCATTGCCTGGCGGGCTTGCTGCTGTGCCTGTTGGTGCGCAATATAGGGGTCGATATATTCCTGAAGATGGCCATCTTTAAGCTGATACTGACGATCGCAAATGCGCATAAAGGATGGTCGGTGCGTGACAATAATCATTGTGCGCGAGCCTTTCATCCGTTGTATGACATTCAGCAGGCGGCCATCGTTCTTAATGTCGAAGTTGGCATTGGCATCATCAAACAGGATGATTTTCGGATGACCAACCAGTGAACGAACCATAATGATTTTCTGGCGCACACCTTCTGAAAGGGTGTCGACTGCTGCACCGCCAACCTGGGTGTCCAGGCCATCTGGCAGACGGGCAACAATCTCCTCGAGTCCCAGTATCTTGGATAACTCCAGTGCCTGCTCCAGCGCTTCGCCCTCACGGTACAGGGTCATGTTTTCAAGAATGGTACCTTCAAACAGAATGCCTTTTTGCGGCATGATGCCGATCTGCGCACGAAGGTACTCGATATCGTATTCACGGATATCGTGATCATCGAGATAGATCTGGCCTTCATCAGGCTTCAGGAAACCGGATAACAGGCCGATCAGTGTCGTTTTGCCGATACCATTGCTGCCTGTGATGCCGATGGTTTCGCCCGGGTAGGCAACCAGTGAAAGATTGCTGATCAGGTTGTTTGCCTGTCCCGGATGTTTAAAGCTCATATTACGAATTTCGACTTTGCCATCCAGGCCAACCTCTTTGCGGATTTCGCCGCCTTGTTCTTCCGGCTGTTCATACAGATCGGCAACGCGATCAAGTGCCAGTCGCAGAGTCTGGAATTGTGACCAGAATCCCATCGCTTTGAGGCCCGGCTGAAGTACCCGGCTCGAGAGCATTGTGCCGGCTGCAAGCGCACCGACGGTCAGATCACCACCAATCACATAGAGGCTGCCAATGCCAACAAAAGAAACCACTGCCAATTGGGAGAAAGTTGCTCCGATTCCCTGAACGATACTGTTGATCCGGCTCAGATCATACACGCTCTCTGCGGACTGATGTTGCAGGCGTTCATAGCGGCGCAGCATCAGTGCTTCCATGGCCATCGATTTAATCGTGTGGACTCCTTTCAGGGTCTCGATAATAAAGTTCTGACGCCGATCTTCCATGATGGAGCGTGTTTCCAGCGCCTGTCTCAGCTTGCGACCGGTAATGATCGCAATGATGAAGAACAGAAACAGAAGTGTCAGTGGGATAACGATCAGTGGTCCGGCGATAATCCAGATCAGGCCCAGAAATAGCAATACAAATGGCAGGTCCATGATCAGCAGTACAGACTGGCCAGAGTAGAATTCCTGAATCTGTTCCAGTGCGTGAACTTTATCGAGATAGTAGCCGGCGGGTTTGCTTTCAAATGCCGCGTTGTCGGTGCTGAGGATATGGTTCATCGCTTTGAGGCTTTCACGATGGTCAAACTGCGCACCGCTCCAGCTCAGAATGGTGGAGCGAAAGATACGTAGCGCAGTATCCAGCACAACGACGCCAAGCATGCCCAATATGAGGAATATAAAGGTGCCAGTGGCTTGATTGGGGATTATACGATCATAGACTTGAAGTATGACCGTAGGTAAAGCCAGCGCCAGGATATTAATGGCCAGAGAGGACATTAAAACGCTCGGATGACTCCATGTGCCCGGTGTTTTAAGTCGCTTAAGCGAAAATTGATTCGACCTTTTCCTACTCATAAGAGCTCAGTGTCTCTGAATGTGACTGCAAGGTGTTGAATTCAGGTAATTTTGATTCAACGTATATTGCATTTGTTTATTCGGATTCTCAAGGATTAGAGCTTTTTTTTGTCGTCCCAACAATTGTTTTATTCTCAAAATGTGGTTGGGCTTAGAAAAGATGTAGAGGCTCCTGAAATGGCTGACAATAAAACACCGGCTTCAGACAATACCCGTAATTCAGCAACAGAGGATCTGTTTAACCGCGAAGCGACCTCGCGGGTGAATCCGAACCGGAAAATCACGGATGATATTTTTGGCCGTGATCAGCAGGGTTCAGAAGAACTTTTCAAACAGAACATTCAGGGCCGTATTGATCATGAGGCTGATGATCAGCTGTTGCCTGATATTCAGTCCGATGGTTTCGAGTTTCAGCTGAATACCTCGATATCTGATTATCTTAATGCCGATGGTATTCTGCCAGCAGGTACTGAACTGGCAACTTTGCGAGTACCGGTTGATGGCGGTGACTTTTCTTATCAACTGGATGATTTTCAATTCCGGATAGATGGCGATGCTTTGGTGTTGAATCAGGATCTGTCCTTGCTGGGTGATACTGAGTTCAATATTGATGTTCAGGTCAGCAGTAATAGCAGTGCTTTTGAAATTGACGTCCCCGTGGCTATTAATCTAGAGCAGCTAGGTGAGCTGGCTGAGGAGTACGTTAACCAGGCTCCGGAAGACATTGAACTATCCACATATGCGCTGGATGAAAATACCGAAGCCGGTACCGTTGTTGCTAATATCACTACCATCGATATCGATAATGCCTTCGGTTTTGTCTATGAATTAACCGGTGAAGGAGCTGATAAATTTGAGGTTGAGGGTAATCAGCTGGTGACCAAAGAGGGAGCTGTGTTTGATTTTGAAACCCAGCCTCAGCACAACGTTGAGATTACCGTTACCGACCCAGCGGGTAATACCTACACCGAGGTGATCACCCTTGATCTGAATGATATCAATGAGGCACCGGTATTGTCGGATGAATTCTTTGAGAGTGTTGAAGGTGGAGAGGTATTTACCGGTGAACTGGACGCCTGGGATCAGGATATCAACGAACAGCTGACCTTTGTGATTGCTGACGGCTTTGAGGCACCTCCCGGTTTTTCACTCTCAGCCAATGGTGATTACAGCTTTGACCCGACGGATAGTGCTTATGATCATCTTGGTGTGGGGGATAGTCAGTTTATTTCGGTGCCGGTCACGGTCATCGATAAGGGCGGGTTAGAGAGTAATGCTCAGGTTCGTATCACTGTTGAAGGTACTAACGATGCGCCGGTTGCCGGTTCAGATATTGTGCTCGATACTGCTGAAGGCGATAGCAGTATTACCGGGCAACTGATAGCTATCGATGTCGACGATGATGCCAGCCTGACATTTACGGTGACTGATGGGGTCGCTTCTCCCGCGGGTTTTGCGCTGACCAGTGATGGCAGTTATAGCTTTGACCCAGATGACTCAGCCTATCAGGGCATGGCTGTGGGTGAAACGGTGGTTATCTCTGTGCCGGTGACGGTGACCGATGAGTACGGTGCTTCTGATTCACAGAATATTGAGATTACCCTGACCGGCACCAATGATGCGCCGGTAGCGGGTATGAACATTATGATGAATACCACCGAGGATGGCGACAGCCTGTCGGGGCAGCTGTCTGCGACAGATGCGGATGAAGGCGCGGTGCTGACATTTTATATCGCTGATGAGCAGGATCAGCCGGCAGGGTTCGTGCTGGATGCTGACGGCCGCTACAGTTTTGATCCTTCCGAGTCTGACTATCAGCACCTGGCGGAAGGTGAGTCGCAGCTACTGACCATTCCGGTCACGGTGTCGGATGAGCACGGTGCGACAGATACTCAGTATGTCTACATCGAAGTGAAAGGCACCAATGATACACCGGAGGCTATATCCCTCAGTAGCAATAATGTGCAGGAAAATGCAGCGGGTTCCGTTATCGGTACAATCGCCACTGATGATGCAGATCAGAATGACCAGCATACCTACACCGTCTCTGATAGCCGCTTCGAAATTGTAGCGGATGGTAACGGCAATCAGCAGCTGAAACTGCGGGACGGCGTGTCGCTCGATAATGAAGCTGAAAATGGTGCGGTTTCGCTGACGGTCACCACCACTGATAGCAGTGGTGCCAGCTACAGTGAAGGTTTCACGATCAATATCGGCGATGTGAATGAGAACCCCACGGGCATTAATCTGTCCGCTAACAGTGTCGATGAAAATGCAGAGGGAGCTCTTGCCGGAACGGTTACCACCACTGATGATGATGCCCGTGAAGCCCATAGTTACAGCGTATCCGACGACCGTTTTGAAATTGTGGACGATGGTAACGGCAATCAGCAGCTGAAACTGAAAGATGGCGTGGCGCTGGATAATGAAGCCGAAGGTGGCTCAATAACAGTGACCGTAACCACTACCGATGGTAGCGGCGCCAGTTATAGCGAAGACTTTACGATCAATGTAGGGGACGTCAACGAAGGCCCGACCGATATCGACCTGTCCGCCAACAGTGTGGAAGAAAATGCCTCAGGTGCCGCTGTGGGGGCGGTTACCACCGCGGACGAAGATAACCCTGAAGTTCATACGTATACGGTTTCTGATAGCCGCTTTGAAGTGGTGGATGATGGAAACGGTAATCAGCAGCTGAAGCTAAAAGACGGTATTGCGCTGGATAGCGAAGCCGAGAATGGCGCGGTGTCTGTCACCGTGACCACCACAGACGGTTCTGGCGCGAGCTACAGCGAAGCGTTCAGTATCAGTGTGGCCGATGTAAACGAAGGCCCGACCGATATCGATCTGTCTGCCAGCCGCGTGGATGAAAATGCCGCCGGTGCGACTATCGGCAACCTTACTACTGCTGACGAAGACAGCCCGGAAACCCACAGCTACACCGGTCCGACAACCGCTTTGAAGTAGTGGATGACGGTAACGGCAATCAGCAGCTGAAACTCAAAGACGGTATTGCGCTGGATAGCGAAGCTGAGAACGGTGCGGTCTCCGTCACCGTGACCACGACTGACGGTTCAGGCGCGAGCTACAGCGAAGCGTTCAGTATCAGTGTGGCCGATGTAAACGAAGGTCCGACCGATATCGATCTGTCTGCCAGCCGCGTGGATGAGAATGCAGCCGGTGCCACTGTGGGTAACCTTACAACCGCCGATGAAGACAGCCGGAAACCCACAGCTACACCGTCTCCGACAACCGCTTTGAAGTAGTGGATGACGGTAACGGCAATCAGCAGCTGAAACTCAAAGACGGTATTGCGCATAGCGAAGCTGAGAACGGTGCGGTCTCCGTCACGGACCACGACTGACGGTTCAGGCGCGAGCTACAGCGAAGCGTTCAGTATCAGTGTGGCCGATGTAAACGAAGGTCCGACGGATATCGATCTGTCTGCCAGCCGCGTGGAGAGAATGCGGTCGCCCCTTCGTGCCACACTGATACTGAACGGCTGTAGCCGCGCCAGAACCGTCAAGTGGTGGATGACGGTGACGGCAGACCGCACCGCTACACCGTCTCCGAGCTAGTGGATGACGCTAACGGCATCCAGCGAAAGACGGTATTGCGCTGGATAGCTGAGAACGGTGCGGTCTCCGTCACCGTGATCCACGACTGACGGTTCAGGCGCGAGCTACAGCGAAGCGTTCAGTATCAGTGTGGCCGATGTAAACGAAGGTCCGACCGATATCGATCTGTCTGCCAGCCGCGTGGATGAAAATGCCGCCGGTGCGACTATCGGTTTCAACCTTACAACCGCCGATGAAGACAGCCCGGAAACCCACAGCTACACCGTCTCCGACAACCGCTTTGAAGTAGTGGATGACGGTAACGGCAATCAGCAGCTGAAACTCAAAGACGGTATTGCGCTGGATAGCGAAGCTGAGAACGGTGCGGTCTCCGTCACCGTGACCACGACTGACGGTTCAGGCGCGAGCTACAGCGAAGCGTTCAGTATCAGTGTGGCCGATGTAAACGGGCGGTCCGACCGATATCGATCTGTCTGCCAGCCGCGTGGATGAAAATGCACGCCGGCTGGCAGACAGATCGATATCGATCTGTCTGCCAGCCGCGTGGACCGCCGGTGCTATCGAACGTTTACAGCCCGGAAACCCACAGCTACACCGTCTCCGACAACCGCTTTGAAGTGGTGGATGATGGTAACGGTAATCAGCAGCTGAAGTTCTCAAAGACGGTATTGCGCTGGATAGCGAAGCCGAGAATGGCGCGGTGTCTGTCACCGTGACCACCACAGACGGTTCTCGGCGCGAGCTACAGCGAAGCGTTCAGTATCAGTGTGGCCGATGTAAACGAAGGTCCGACCGATATCGATCTGTCTGCCAGCCGCGTGGATGAAAATGCCGCCGGTGCGACTATCGGTCAACCTTACTACTGCTGACGAAGACAGCCCGGAAACCCACAGCTACACCGTCTCCGACAACCGCTTTGAAGTAGTGGATGACGGTAACGGCAATCAGCAGCTGAAACTCAAAGACGGCTGGATAGCGAAGCTGAGAACCGGCTGCTTCGTCAGCAGTCCGTCACCGTGATCCACGCGGCTGGCACAGACGGTTCGTTTACATCGGAGCTACAGCGAAGCTGTGAACGGCGCGGTGTCTGTCACCGTGACCACGCACGACGGTTCAGGCGCGTACAGCGAAGTCGTTCAGTATCAGTGTGGCCGTCCGTAACCGATATCGATCTGTCTGCCAGCCGCGTGGATGAAAATGCAGCCGGTGCCACTGTCGGCAACCTTACAACTGCCGACAAGACAGCCCGGAAACCCACAGCTACACCGTCTCCGACAACCGCTTTGAAGTGGTGGATGACGGTAACGGCAATCAGCAGCTGAAACTCAAAGACGGTATTGCGCTGGATAGCGAAGCCGAGAACGGCGCGGTGTCGTCACCGTGACCACCACAGACGGTTCAGGCGCGAGCTACAGCGAAGCGTTCAGTATCAGTGTGGCCGATGTAAACGAAGGTCCGACCGATATCGATCTGTCTGCCAGCCGCGTGGATGAGAATGCAGCCGGTGCCACTGTGGGTAACCTTACAACCGCCGATGAAGACACCCGGAAACGCCACAGCTACAGCTCGTCGCCGACAACCGCTCAAACGGCAACCAGCACAGCTACACCGTCTCCGACAACTCAACGGCAATCAGCAGCTATTGCGCTGGATAGCGAAGCCGAGAACGGCGCGGTGTCTGTCACCGTGACCACCACAGACGGTTCAGGCGCGAGCTACAGCGAAGCGTTCAGTATCAGTGTGGCCGATGTAAACGAAGGTCCGACCGATATCGATCTGTCTGCCAGCCGCGTGGATGAAAATGCCGCCGGTGCGACTATCGGCAACCTTACTACTGCTGACGAAGACAGCCCGGAAACCCACAGCTACACCGTCTCCGACAACCGCTTTGAAGTGGTGGATGACGGTAACGGTAATCAGCAGCTGAAACTCAAAGACGGTATTGCGCTGGATAGCGAAGCTGAGAACGGCTGCGGTCTCCGTCACCGTGACCACGACTTGACGGTTCAGGCGCGAGCTACAGCGAAGCGTTCAGTATCAGTGCTGGCCGATCGTAAGTAGTGGGATATGCCGATCTGTCGCCATGAAAATGCACGCGGTGGCAACGATATCCGATATCGATCTGTCTGCCACCTTGAGAATGCGTGTGGGTAACCTTACAACCGCCGATGAAGACAGCCCGGAAACCCACAGCTACACCGTCTCCGACAACCGCTTTGAAGTGGTGGATGACGGTAACGGCAATCAGCAGCTGAAACTCAAAGACGGTATTGCGCTGGATAGCGAAGCCGAGAACGGTGCGGTCTGTCGTCACCGTGACCACCACAGACGGTTCAGGCGCGAGCTACAGCGAAGCGTTCAGTATCAGTGTGGCCGATGTAAACGAAGGTCCGACCGATATCGATCTGTCTGCCAGCCGCGTGGATGAGAATGCAGCCGGTGCCACTGTCGGTAACCTTACAACCGCCGATGAAGACAGCCCGGAAACCCACAGCTACACCGTCTCCGACAACCGCTTTGAAGTAGTGGATGACGGTAACGGCAATCAGCAGCTGAAACTCAGACGGTATTGCGCTGGATCCAGCGCAATACCGTCGAGTATTCGGCGCTGATTGCCGTTACCGTCATCCACTACTTCAAAGCGGTTGTCGCGAGACGGCGAAGCCGAGAACGGTTTCCGGTCTCCGTCACCGTGACCACGACTGTACGGTTCAGGCGCGAGCTACAGCGAAGCGTTCAGTATCAGTGCTGGCCGATGTAAACGAAGGTCCGACCGATATCGATCTGTCTGCCAGCCGCGTGGATGACTGAATGCCGCCGGTGCGACTGGCAACCTTACTACTGCTGACGAAGACAGCCCGGAAACCCACAGCTACACCGTCTCCGACAACCGCTTTGAAGTTTCAGTGGATGACGGTAACGGCAATCAGCAGCTGAAGCTTCAAAGACGGTATTGCGCTGGATAGCGAAGCTGAGAATGGCGCGGTGTCTGTCACCGTGACCACGACTGACGGTTCAGGCGCGAGCTACAGCGAAGCGTTCAGTATCAGTGTGGCCGATGTAAACGAAGGCCCGACCGATATCGATCTGTCTGCCAGCCGCGTGGATGACTGAATGCCGCCGGTGCGCCTGATCCGCAAGTAGTGGATGACCGTGGTACTACGGCTGACGAAGACCGCACCGTTCTCGGCTGACGAAGACAGCGGAATACCCACAGCTACACCGTCTCCGACAACCGCTGTCTGAAGTGTAGTGGATGACGGTAACGGCAATCAGCAGCTGAAACTCAAAGACGGTGATTGCGCTGGATAGCGAAGCCGAGAACGGTGCGGTCTCCGTCACCGTGACCACGACTGACGGTTCAGGCGCGAGCTACAGCGAAGCGTTCAGTATCAGTGTGGCCGATGTAAACGAAGGCCCGACCGATATCGATCTGTCTGCCAGCCGCGTGGATGAAAATGCCGCCGGTGCGACTATCGGCAACCTTACTACTGCTGACGAAGACAGCCCGGAAACCCACAGCTACACCGTCTCCGACACCGCTTTGAAGTAGTGGATGACGGTAACGGCAATCAGCAGCTGAAACTCAAAGACGGTATTGCGCTGGATAGCGAAGCCGAGAACGGTGCGGTCTCCGTCACCGTGACCACGACTGACGGTTCAGGCGCGAGCTACAGCGAAGCGTTCAGTATCAGTGTGGCCGATGTATGTAAACGAAGGTCCGACCGATATCGATCTGTCTGCCAGCCGCGTGGATGAAAATGCCGCCGGTGCGACTATCGGCAACCTTACTACTGCTGACGAAGACAGCCCGGAAACCCACAGCTACACCGTCTCCGACAACCGCTTTGAAGTGGTGGATGATGGAAACGGTAATCAGCAGCTGAAGCTAAAAGACGGTATTGCGCTGGATAGCGAAGCCGAGAATGGCGCGGTGTCTGTCACCGTGACCACCACAGACGGTTCTGGCGCGAGCTACAGCGAAGCGTTCAGTATCAGTGTGGCCGATGTAAACGAAGGTCCGACCGATATCGATCTGTCTGCCAGCCGCGTGGATGAAAATGCCGCCGGTGCGACTATCGGCAACCTTACTACTGCTGACGAAGACAGCCCGGAAACCCACAGCTACACCGTCTCCGACAACCGCTTTGAAGTAGTGGATGACGGTAACGGCAATCAGCAGCTGAAACTCAAAGACGGTATTGCGCTGGATAGCGAAGCTGAGAACGGTGCGGTCTCCGTCACCGTGACCACGACTGACGGTTCAGGCGCGAGCTACAGCGAAGCGTTCAGTATCAGTGTGGCCGATGTAAACGAAGGTCCGACCGATATCGATCTGTCTGCCAGCCGCGTGGATGAGAATGCAGCCGGTGCCACTGTGGGTAACCTTACAACCGCCGATGAAGACAGCCCGGAAACCCACAGCTACACCGTCTCCGACAACCGCTTTGAAGTAGTGGATGACGGTAACGGCAATCAGCAGCTGAAACTCAAAGACGGTATTGCGCTGGATAGCGAAGCTGAGAACGGTGCGGTCTCCGTCACCGTGACCACGACTGACGGTTCAGGCGCGAGCTACAGCGAAGCGTTCAGTATCAGTGTGGCCGATGTAAACGAAGGTCCGACCGATATCGATCTGTCTGCCAGCCGCGTGGATGAGAATGCAGCCGGTGCCACTGTGGGTAACCTTACAACCGCCGATGAAGACAGCCCGGAAACCCACAGCTACACCGTCTCCGACAACCGCTTTGAAGTAGTGGATGACGGTAACGGCAATCAGCAGCTGAAACTCAAAGACGGTATTGCGCTGGATAGCGAAGCTGAGAACGGTGCGGTCTCCGTCACCGTGACCACGACTGACGGTTCAGGCGCGAGCTACAGCGAAGCGTTCAGTATCAGTGTGGCCGATGTAAACGAAGGTCCGACCGATATCGATCTGTCTGCCAGCCGCGTGGATGAAAATGCCGCCGGTGCGACTATCGGCAACCTTACAACCGCCGATGAAGACAGCCCGGAAACCCACAGCTACACCGTCTCCGACAACCGCTTTGAAGTGGTGGATGATGGAAACGGTAATCAGCAGCTGAAACTCAAAGACGGTATTGCGCTGGATAGCGAAGCTGAGAACGGTGCGGTCTCCGTCACCGTGACCACGACTGACGGTTCAGGCGCGAGCTACAGCGAAGCGTTCAGTATCAGTGTGGCCGATGTAAACGAAGGTCCGACCGATATCGATCTGTCTGCCAGCCGCGTGGATGAAAATGCCGCCGGTGCGACTATCGGCAACCTTACTACTGCTGACGAAGACAGCCCGGAAACCCACAGCTACACCGTCTCCGACAACCGCTTTGAAGTAGTGGATGACGGTAGTGGTAATCAACAGCTGAAACTGAAAGACGGTGTCGCCCTGGACAGCGAAGCCGAAAACGGTGCGGTATCCGTGACCGTGACCACCACCGACAGTGGCGGTGCCAGCTACAACGAAAGCTTCACCATCAGTGTGGCGGATATCAATGAAGGTCCGACGGACCTCAGCCTGTCCGGCAGCAGCGTGAACGAAAACTCCGCCGGTGCCGTGGTGGGCAATGTGACTACTGCCGATGCCGACAGCGGCGACAGCCATAGCTATACCGTGTCCGATAACCGCTTTGAGATCGTCGATGACGGCAGTGGTAATCAACAGCTGAAGCTGAAAGACGGTGTCGCCCTGGACAGCGAAGCCGAAAACGGTGCGGTATCCGTGACCGTGACCACCACCGACAGTGGCGGTGCCAGCTACAACGAAAGCTTCACCATCAGTGTGGCGGATATCAATGAAGGTCCGACGGACCTCAGCCTGTCCGGCAGCAGCGTGAACGAAAACGCGGCCGGTGCTGTGGTCGGCAATGTCACTACCGCGGATCAGGATGCCGGTGATAGTCATACCTACACCGTGTCCGATAACCGCTTTGAGATCGTCGATGACGGTAGTGGTAATCAACAGCTGAAGCTGAAAGACGGCATCGCCCTGGACAGCGAAGCCGAAAACGGTGCGGTATCCGTGACCGTGACCACCACCGACAGTGGCGGTGCCAGCTACAACGAAAGCTTCACCATCAGTGTGGCGGATATCAATGAAGGTCCGACGGACCTCAGCCTGTCCGGCAGCAGCGTGAACGAAAACTCCGCCGGTGCCGTGGTGGGCAATGTGACTACTGCCGATGCCGACAGCGGCGACAGCCATAGCTATACCGTGTCCGATAACCGCTTTGAGATCGTTGATGACGGCAGTGGTAATCAACAGCTGAAGCTGAAAGACGGTGTCGCCCTGGACAGCGAAGCCGAAAACGGTGCGGTATCCGTGACCGTGACCACCACCGACAGTGGCGGTGCCAGCTACAACGAAAGCTTCACCATCAGTGTGGCGGATATCAATGAAGGCCCGACGGACCTCAGCCTGTCCGGCAGCAGCGTGAACGAAAACGCGGCCGGTGCTGTGGTCGGCAATGTCACTACCGCGGATCAGGATGCCGGTGATAGTCATACCTACACCGTGTCCGACAACCGCTTTGAGATCGTCGATGACGGTAGTGGTAATCAACAGCTGAAACTGAAAGACGGCATCGCCCTGGACAGCGAAGCCGAAAACGGTGCGGTATCCGTGACCGTGACCACCACCGACAGTGGCGGTGCCAGCTACAACGAAAGCTTCACCATCAGTGTGGCGGATATCAATGAAGGTCCGACGGACCTCAGCCTGTCCGGCAGCAGCGTGAACGAAAACTCCGCCGGTGCCGTGGTAGGCAATGTGACTACTGCCGATGCCGACAGCGGCGACAGCCACAGCTACACCGTGTCCGACAACCGCTTCGAAGTGGTGGATGACGGTAACGGCAATCAGCAGCTGAAACTGAAAGACGGCGTGGCCCTGGATAGCGAAGCCGAGAACGGCGCGGTGTCTGTGACTGTCACTACCACCGATGGCAGCGGTGCCAGCTACAGCGAAGCGTTCAGCATCAATGTTGCGGATATCAATGAAGCGCCTATCGCTTTAGACGATATGAGCCAGACGGTTTCTGAAGACGATGCAGTATTAACCGGGAGTTTCAGTGCAACCGATGCTGATGCGGGAGCAACGTTGAGTTACTCGCTGGTATCCGGTACTGCGCCAGCAGGCTTTACGCTGAATAGTGATGGTAGCTATGAGTTTGATCCGTCTGATGACGCTTATCAGCATTTGGGGGAAGGGACGAGTCAAACGCTGACGATACCGGTGACTGTATCTGATGAGCATGGAGCAACAGATACACAACAACTGCAGATCGTATTGGAGGGTACCAATGACGCGCCGGTTATGACCGTCATACCGCCGGTATCGGTAGATGTACCAGAGTCTTCTGTCGAAACTAAGACCTTGTTTACAACTAACTTTGACAGTGTGGTCAGTGCAGACAGTGGTCGTGTGGCTTTTGTTCAGGCGGCTGATGGCTGGAGCACTGATTCCGATGCCATTGAAATGTGGACGGCCAAAAACGGTCAGTCCGGCAGCGGGAAATATATAGAGCTGAATGACGATAAGATCGATACCTTCGATGATGCAACGCAGATAGAGCGTTCGGTGGATACTGTCGATGGCGCGACTTATACACTGGACTTTGATTTCGCCGGTCGTGCAGGTTATGACGCCAGCGTCAATGAGATGCAGGTGAAGGTCAACGGAGCTGTAATTAAGACCTTCTCTGATGATGCCAGTGGGCAGTCCGATAATATCTGGGAAGATGGGCAGATCACCTTTACCGGTACTGGTCAGCCGATGACTATTGAGTTTGTTGCTTCTGGTCAGGCGCAGAACCAGGGCCGGGGGATGTTCCTGGATAATATCCAATTGACGGAAAACCAGAGCCTGGTGCTGGATGCTTCTATTAATGGTCAGCTTGCAGTAACTGATGTTGATGATGGTAGCAGTGTGACCTATTCCTTGCAGACGGGGTTTAGTGCACCGGCAGGTTTCAGTTTGTCAGCGGATGGCAGCTATAGTTTTGATCCGGCGGACAGCGCTTATAGTTCCCTGGCTACAGGAGAAGCGCAGACGTTGTCTATACCGGTAGTGGCGACAGATGAACATGGCGCTATTCATACTCAGCAGATTCAGATAACCGTAACTGGCACCAGTTCGGGCTCAACTGCTGTTTCCAGTACATTAGCGGAAAGTCTGCTGGGTGAAATGAACTTTGATAACGGTGTGCCAACCGGTATCAATGGTACGGTTAGCAGCGTTGCTGATGGCCAGGTGGGCCAGGCAGCAGCGATTAATGATGCCAGTGTTGAGATGAATAATCTGAATCTGGATGCCTCAAGCGGAGCTAAAACAACGGTTTCTATGTGGGTGCAGGCAGATCCGGATGGTGGCGGGGAGGCGTTGGTAGGTTCTGAGCACTACGGTCTGTATATGGTCAATGGCAAGATAGGCTTTAATACCTGGAGTTCAGACCTTTTTGGAGCTGATGCCGGTGCTTTGGATGATGGTCAGATGCATCATATCGTTGCGGTATTTACCAATGGCGATGTCAGTCAGAACGAAATCTATATAGATGGTGTTCAACAGAACCTGAGCCAGATCTATGGTAGCCCGACGAATAGCAGGGCGAACATTGATACCGACGATGGAACATTACATATAGGGCGGTCCGGAGCGGATAACCGCGGCAGTTATGATTTCACCGGTCAGATGGACGAGGTTAAGGTCTTTAATGGTGAACTGAGTAGTTCTGAGGTCAGTGATCTGCATGGATTGGAATCTCAGGGTAAAGAGTGGGATACCCCTGCCCCTGCGCCAACACCTGCACCTGCTGCAGATTCTGGCAGTCAGGCAGCCGCAGAGCCTAATGTGATGCAGGGCGGAGATGGCAATGATCAGTTGGTTGGTGGCGATGGTGATGACAAACTTATCGGTGGCGAGGGCAATGATAGTCTTACCGGAGGTGCGGGTAATGACATCCTGCAGGGCGGTAAAGGAAATGATACTGCTGTAGGTGGCGATGGTTCGGATACTTATGTCTTTAATCCATTTGATGGCAATGACAGCTTCTCTGGTGGTACCGGTGGCGGCTGGACCGATGTCATTCAGCTGAGTACCGATGGCAGCTCTGATCCGGGTGATCCATGGACAATTACTGTGAATGGTCAGGAGATGGATTACGATCTGGCGGCTCAGGCGCTGGAACTGAATCCGGATACCTCCGGTGTGGTTACCATGGCCGATGGCAGCGAGCTGACCTTTGAGGGGATAGAGAAGATCGAGTGGTAATAAAGAAGGGGCTTCGGCCCACTGCTGTCCCACAATTTTTTAATCATAAAAGGATCCTCATTTGAGGATCCTTTTTTCGTTTATCCGGCGGTATGGGATTAAGCAGTTCCGACAGCGGCTTACGCTCAAATAGACTGACCTGCAGAACTCGCATAATTCGCTGCACTGTCCACCCCTTCTTTGCGCAGTGCCGTACATATGCCAACAACAGATAGCTGATCATCGCAATCCAGATCTGAGTCATTACGGCATTCTGCGAACTCCCTAAAAACGCCTTGATTTTAAGGTTCTGTTTAATCGCTTTGAAGAATAGTTCAACTTGCCAACGGTCTTTATAGATTGCGGCGATAGTACTGGCGGCTAGTGTGAAGTTATTGGTTATAAAGCGATACGCTCGCTTGGTTTCAGGGCAGGTATAGCCCACTAAACGTAGCTTCGGCGCACCTTGTTTCTGGGCATGCTGGCTTGTCAGCTCAATGGTCTGATCATAATCGACACCGATACTATTATGCCGTTCGACAACCTTGTAAACGGCATTAGGTCGCAACCGAGTAACAAAGCTAACCCCTTGTTTTGTCAGTAAACCGTACCAGCTATAGTCGTTGTAACCTTTATCAAATGCCACAATACTGCCTTTCGGAAAGTTGAACTGACGGCCTTTGATCAATTCACTTTCCAGACCATGACTGAGCGATACAAACTCTGGAATCAGAGAGCCATTATTCAAGCCGACATGTAGTTTCATCGCGGCTTTCGTTTGATGGCATTTCGCCCAGGGGAAGAGCTTAAGTGACAGATCGATGATGCTGGCATCTAACGAATAGAGGGGATTCTTAAAGCGAAACTTATGATTGCTTGTGCGTAATGAGCAACGCTGGAGTAGCTTATAAAACACCGCTTCATAGAGCTCAGCAGGCTGCTTTTCGTTCAGTCGAGCCAGTGTAGTGCGAGCAATTGGCTTGGCACCCAGGTGATAAAGCTTATGTTTCTGGCTGCATAAGCTCGACTCGATATCACGTAGACTCTGCCGGCCAGCTAGTTGAGACATGGTCATCCCAATGAACTGATCCCAACGGGAAGCAGAGCGTAATTTCTGGCCCTGATGATGCTGTTTTGCCAGCGCTTCAAATTCATGTCTCGGGAGTGGTTGAAGCAACTGATGAAAAGCGGTGTTATGATGTGACAAAGCCTGAGTCCTTTGATTTTACTGGTGTGTGGTAACAACAGTTTATCAATGGATCTCAGGCTTTTTCATTTACCGTCTTAAACTATGGGACAGCAGTGGGCTTCGGCCCCTTTTTTATAGTGGCTGGATCGGTGAGCAGAGCTCACCTTGCTGATGGTTGGATCGTCACGCGAGCGTGACTAGCTGGAAAAAGCAAAATGCTTGACAGTATTTGGTAGTAAACAAAACTGATCGCCACTCGCCACTCGCCACTCGCCACTCGCCACTCGCCACTCGCCACTCGCCACTCGCCACTCGCCACTCGCCACTCGCCACTCGCCACTCGCCACTCGCCACTCGCCACTCGCCACGTCTTGTGTTCCTTTTTTGAGCAGCCAGGATCCCTCATGTATAATATTCGCCCTTTTATTCCCGGTACTGAAGCACTGCTATGAAGTTCATCGTTAAACTGTTCCCTGAAATTACGATTAAAAGTAAGCCTGTCCGTAAGCGCTTTATTCAGCGTCTGCAGTCTAATCTGCAGATCACTCTGAAACGTCTGGATAATGATATTGTGGTTCGCGGCTTGTGGGACAAAGTAGAGGTTGAAGTGCCTTCTGACGATGCTCAGTTGCGTCTGGATGTGATTGAACTGATGGGCTGTACGCCGGGTATTCAACACTTCCTGGAAGTGGATCAGTATCCACTGGGTACCTTTGAAGAGGTATTCCAGATTGCTAAAGCGCAGTACGGTGATCTGGTTAAAGGTAAATCCTTCGTGGTGCGGATTAAGCGTGGGGGTAAGCACGACTTTAAATCCCAGGATCTGGAACGCTACATCGGTGGTGGCTTGCTACAGCATTGCGAAACCAAAGGTGTTGATCTGCATAATCCGGAAGTTACTGTAAAACTGGAAATCCGTGATGAGAACCTGTACCTGATCTCGCATCAGCATGAGGGACTGGGCGGTTATCCATTGGGCAGTCAGGAAGATGTGGTATCGCTGATCTCAGGTGGTTTTGATTCGGTTGTGGCCAGCTACATGACCATGCGTCGTGGCTCTAAAACGCATTTCCTGTTCTTCAATCTGGGCGGTCGTGCCCATGAGATCGGTGTTAAGCAGATCGCGCTGTACCTATGGCAGAAGTACGGTAGTGCTGCCCGGGTGAAGTTTATCTCTGTACCTTTCGATGAAGTCGTTGGAGAAATACTACAAAACGTTCACCACACCCAGATGGGCGTTATTCTGAAGCGGATGATGATGCGTGCAGCGGAGAAGGTTGCTGATCGTATGAAGCTGCCTGCATTGGTAACCGGGGAAAGTATCGCTCAGGTATCCAGTCAGACACTGGTGAACCTGCAGGTCATCGATTCCGTCACCAGTAAGCTGATTGTGCGCCCCCTGGTAACGATGGATAAGCCGGATATTATCGATATCACCCGTAAGATCGGTGCTTACGACTTTGCCAAGAATATCCCTGAATATTGCGGAGTGATTTCTGATCGTCCGACTACAAACGCTAAGCTGGAGCGGATCGAAGAAGAGGAAGCGAACTTTGACTTTGATGTGCTGGAACAGGCGCTGGAGAACACTCAGGTTATTACCATCGATAAGATCGTTGACGATATCAATGTGAATGCGGATATCGAAGCGCTGACGAAAGTGGGTGAAAATCAGGTAATCATCGATGTACGTCACAGTCATGAGCAGGAACGAAAGCCCCTGAATATGCCTAAATGCGACGTGCTGGCGATTCCGTTCTTCAGCCTGGAAGCGAAGTTTCCGGAACTGGATCAGGACAAGGAATATCTGCTCTATTGTGACAAAGGCGTGATGAGCCAGATGCATGCTCAGAACCTGCAGGATAAAGGCTTCGCTAATGTGAAGGTCTATCGTCCTACTTTGTAATTATTCCTACAAAATTTCCGTAATTTTACGACATAAATGCAATTTTATTGCTGTTTTTGTAGTTTATTTACAGATTTTATCTACAAAATTGTGTCCAAAACCTGATTTGGGTTATTGCCTGACTAACCGAAATCAGGTTTAATGATTGACCACTTATTAAACTGTTCATCTGTTTTTCTGCATACCGGTATCCCTTCCGGGGGGACCGTTACGGCTTAAACCGGCGGGAAAACTTATGGGATTCGTTAAGAATAGGAGCATCCGTTAGATGGATAATCTAATGTCAGAAGGCCTCAACCTGATGGTCTTTGGGATGGGATTCGTTTTCGTATTCCTGACCTTGCTGGTTATCGCGACTGGTTTCATGTCCAAATTTGCTAACAAATTTGCACCAGAGCCAGCTCCGCAGGCAGCGAAACCTGCACCCCGTGCAGCTGCCCCGGCAGCCTCCGCAGGTAACGATGAAGTCGTGGCAGTTATTTCTGCTGCTGTACACCATCACCGCAACAAGTAACCTGTGGCGCAGAACAAGAATTAAATTAAGAGTCAATCGACAAAAGGCCTATACCCATGTCTGATAAGAAACCTCTTGGCATTACCGATGTAGTACTGCGGGACGCGCACCAGTCTCTGTTTGCTACCCGCATGCGTATCGATGACATGCTGCCGATCGCAGAGAAACTGGATAAAGTTGGATTCTGGTCCCTTGAAAGCTGGGGCGGTGCAACTTTCGATTCCTGCATCCGTTTTATCGGCGAAGATCCGTGGGATCGTATCCGCGAACTGAAAAAAGCTATGCCGAACACCAAGCAGCAGATGCTGCTGCGTGGTCAGAACCTGCTGGGCTACCGTCACTACGCTGACGATGTAGTAAATAAGTTCTGTGAGCGTGCTGCGCACAATGGCGTAGATGTGTTCCGTATCTTTGATGCGATGAATGACCCGCGTAACCTGGAAACAGCAATTAAAGCTGTTAAGGGCACTGGTAAGCACGCTCAGGGTACTATCTCTTACACCAAGAGTCCTGTGCACACCAACGATACCTGGGTTGAGTACGCTAAGACTCTGGAAGACATGGGTGCTGACTCCATCGTAATTAAGGATATGTCCGGTATCCTGACACCTTACGACGGTTTCGATCTGATCTCCCGTCTGAAAGCACAGACCGATCTTGAAGTTCAGCTGCACGCGCACGCAACTTCCGGCCTGTCTGACATGACTATTCTGAAAGCGGTAGAAGCCGGTATTGACCGTGTTGATACTGCAATCTCTTCTATGTCCATGACCTACGGTCACACTGCAACTGAATCCGTTGTAGCTGCACTGGCGGGCACCGACCGTGATACCGGTCTGGATCTGCTGGCGCTGGAAGAGATCGCGGCTTACTTCCGCGAAGTACGTAAGAAGTACGCTAAGTTTGAAGGTTCTCTGCGTGGTACAGACTCCCGTATCCTGGTTGCTCAGGTACCGGGTGGCATGCTGACCAACATGGAAAACCAGCTGCGTGAGCAGAACGCATCTGACAAGTTTGACGAAGTACTGGCTGAGATCCCACGTGTACGTGAAGATCTGGGTATGATCCCGCTGGTAACTCCTACTTCTCAGATCGTTGGTACTCAGGCTGTAATCAACGTCCTGATGGGCGAGCGTTACAAAACTATCTCTAAAGAAGTTCAGGGTGTTCTGAAAGGCGAATACGGTGCGGCTCCTGCACCATATAACGCTGATCTGCAGGCGCGTGTTCTGGATGGCGGTGAAGCGATCACCTGTCGCCCGGCAGACCTGCTGGAACCTGAAATGGACAAGCTGGTAGGCGAACTGAAAGATCTGGCTGCTGAAAAAGGCGTTAGCCTGGCCGGTGGCGACAATGAGATCGATGATGTTCTGACTTACGCTCTGTTCCCACAAGTTGGTCTTAAATTCCTTGAAAATCGCGGTAACCCAGACGCATTTGAACCCGCACCTACATTAGAGGACGCACAAGCAATGGCTGCACCTAAGAATACTGGTCCACAGACTTACACTATCAATGTAAACGGTCAGAACTACGTTGTTCAGGTTTCTGAAGGTGGTGACATCACTGCAGCGGCTCCTGTTGCAGCACCAGCTGCAGCGGCTGCACCAGCGGCGGGTCCTGCTGAATCTGTACCTGCACCACTGGCAGGCAACATCTGGAAAGTTCAGGTTGCTCCGGGTCAGGCGGTTCAGGAAGGTGATGTTCTGGTTATCCTGGAAGCGATGAAGATGGAAACTGAAGTACGTGCAGCGAAAGCAGGTACCGTTTCTACTGTTGATGTTAAAGAAGGCGACACCGTTCAGGTGGGTGACAGCCTGCTGACTCTGGCATAAGGGCGGATTCATCGAATGGAAAGCTTACTTAACCTATGGCACGCGTCCGGGCTCTATAATATAACCCCGGGCCAGATCGTGATGATCCTGGTCGGTATGCTGCTGTTGTTCCTTGCGATTCGCAAGAACTTCGAGCCGCTGCTTCTGGTGCCGATCGGTTTCGGCGGCATCATGGCTAACATCCCGGAAGCAGGTCTTGCGTTCTCCGCTGTTGAGAACGCCCTGAATCTGGGTGGTCCTGAAGTTATCGCTTCTATTGCTGATGCCCTGGGTGTCAGCAGCGCCGATCCGGCTGCACTGAAAGATGCGTACGTTAACTCTTCTGCTAAAGCGCACACAGCGGCTATTTATGCTGCTAACGATGCAGGTTATAGCAACGGTATGATGTACAACTTCTACTCCGTAGCGATCGCTTCCGGTGTTGCGCCACTGCTGATCTTTATGGGTGTTGGTGCGATGACTGACTTCGGTCCTCTGCTGGCTAACCCTAAGACTCTGTTCCTGGGTGCTGCGGCACAGTTTGGTATCTTTGCGACTGTACTGGGTGCGGTAGGTCTGTCGACTCTGGGTCTGATGGATTTCACCGTTCAGGATGCAGCGGCGATCGGTATCATCGGTGGTGCTGACGGCCCGACTGCGATCTATGTAGCTTCTCTGCTGGCACCTGATCTGCTGGGTGCGATTGCTGTAGCAGCATACTCTTACATGGCTCTGGTTCCACTGATTCAGCCGCCAATCATGCGTGCGCTGACCAGCGAAGCTGAGCGTAAGATCGCAATGGTTCAGCTGCGTCATGTATCAAAGTCTGAAAAGGTCATGTTCCCGATCGTACTGCTGATTCTGGTTGCAATGCTGCTGCCGGATGCTGCACCACTGCTGGGTATGTTCTGTTTCGGTAACCTGATGCGTGAGTGTGGTGTGGTAGATCGTCTGAGCGATACTGCACAGAATGCACTGATCAACATCGTGACCATCTTCCTGGGTCTGTCTGTTGGTTCTAAGCTGTCTGCTGAAGCGTTCCTGGATGTTGAAACTCTGGGTATCCTGCTGCTGGGTGTCGTTGCGTTCGGTATCGGTACTGCTTCTGGCGTTCTGATGGCGAAGCTGATGAACAACCTGCAGGGTGGTAACTCGATCAACCCACTGATCGGTTCGGCTGGTGTATCTGCTGTACCGATGGCTGCTCGTGTATCGAACAAGCTGGGTCTGGAAGCTAACTCTCAGAACTTCCTGCTGATGCATGCAATGGGTCCTAACGTTGCCGGTGTAATCGGCTCCGCAGTTGCTGCGGGTGTTATGATCAAGTTTGTGGGATAAGACCAGAAACGTGTTTAAAAAGCCGCTCTTTGAGCGGCTTTTTTCGTTTCTGGAAGACCGCATCGCATAGCGATGCTAGCTAGAACGTCTCGCAGGCGAGACTTGCTGGTGGCTGAAAAAAGCGTAACTTGCCCTGCAGTGTTAATTTGTATCGGTAGCGAGGCATGCTCTCGTGCCGATTGTCTTGTATGAGTCGAACGCATCGCTTGGCGATGCTCGCTAGACTGGCTGGCAGGCCAGCCTCGCTCGTGGCTGGAAAAAGCGTAACTAGCCCTGTGGTATTAATTTGTAGCGGTAGTGAGGCAAGCTCTGGTGCCGATTGTTTTATATTTGAGTGTACTATGGACAGGCGTTGAAATAATCGTTACCCAGTGAGGAAGTGTTCATGGAAGAAATTATAATTCTGGTGTTCAGAACTGTTTTCGGTGCATTGATATGGCTATTGGTTGATTTTCTGGTCTACACCGTGCTGTATATCATCGGTTGGTGCAGCTGCAAACTGGTTACGTTTGGATACTATCCCAGGCATGGTATCCGGGAAATCTGCGCGCTTGATAATTACATCTATACACAGAGCCTGATCTCATTTTATGGTTTTAGCAGTGTCTGTGTGATTATCTTTCTTCTCTATAGTTATCAGGTATAAACAAACCGCCTTCAAGGGCGGTTTTTTTCTCGCTACTCGTGAGGAAAGCATTGCTTTCCGTTCCAGCGAGCCGCGAAGCGGCGTTCTCGCAAGCGGCTTTAAGTCGCGTCTCTAAACCGCTTTGCGGTTTAGTATCCTGCCATCACTTCCAGGTGTGCCTGCACTGAGAATGCCAGAGCTACCGGGTTGTAGCCTCCTTCCAGTACCGACACGATACGGCCACCACAGGTGGTTCGGGCAGCGTCCATTAGTAGTTGCGTGGCCCAGCGGTAGTCATCTTCTGTCAGATTCAGGTCGGCCATTGGGTCTTCGTGGTGGGCGTCGAAGCCAGCGGAGATAAACAGGATGTCCGGTTTGTGATTCTGAATTGCTGGCAGCCAATGTTTTTCCAGCTGTTCGCGGAATACCGATGCACGGGTATGGGCTTCTATCGGGCAGTTGACGATATTATCCCGCTGAATGGTGCTGTAGCGTTCCGGGTAATAAGGATGCTGGAATGTCGAGCACACCAGTACTTCGGGCATATCCTTGAAGATATCCACGGTGCCATTACAGTGATGCACATCGAAGTCGACCACGGCGACCCGGTTAACATTAGGCTGTTGTAGCGCATGCATAGCGCCGATCGCAACGTTGTTATAGAAACAGAAACCCATTGCTGCGTTGTGTTCTGCGTGATGACCCGGTGGTCGGACAGAGCAGAAAGCGTTATCTACCTTCTCAGCCAGCACCTGATTGGTCGCCAGAATGGTTGAACCTGCTGCCAGACTGGCGGCGTGCAGAGAGTCCGGACAGAGCGCGGTATCCTCATCGGCGTAATACACACCCTCATCAGGTAGTTTCATCTCCAGACGTTTCTGGTGCAGATTTGCATGCGCCAGTTGAACCTGTTCGGGGGTGACATGCACTGACTCCATCTGTTTAAGATGGTCGATTAATCCGGTTTTCTGCAGAACTTTCTGGATCGCCAGCAGGCGAATCGGGCTTTCCGGATGTTCCGGGCCCATGTTATGCAGGCCACAATCCTGGTGGGTAATAAATGCAGTAGTCATAAAGATCAGATTCAATTGGTTTTTTTTAGTGTACTGAATTACCACTGTGGCAGCGCTTAGGCAATAGTTGTAGTGGAAATGTGTAAACAGTTGATATTGTTGACTTGGATCATGTCTCTGAATGCGTTGCTACCGGTAGTATTGGTTTTACAGCATAGAACTGTATTTAGCACCGTGTGTTTCACCCTACACCCGGTGCTTTTTTTTGCCTGTTTGTCACCGAATTCCCGTTTTGGGGTGTTTTCTCTTTCTCCGTTGCCTGCTGCCTTTTATACTTCTCTGTACAGGGATTTCTTCGGTGACCACCTTCAGTGACTATGCAGCGCAGCAAGCACAGCGAACTTCATATAGATTACAGCGACAAACAGGTCCTGCTGATTGATAGCAGTGGCAATATGCGCGCGACTATCTATTACATGCTGCGTGAGCTGGGGCTGAGTAATGTCAAAGCGATCACTATTAATGACAAGGTGATTCCGCTGCTAGCCCAGAATGACTTTGATGTTATTTTGCTGGGGCATAACAGCAGTGACAGTGTCACCGGAATTCAGATACTCGAAGAAGCCCGCTTCCGGGGCTATGTAAAGCCCAGTGCAGCCTGGATCTGTATGACCAGTGACTCTTCTCAGGAAGTGATTCTGCACGCGATTGATAGCCAGCCGGATGATCTGATTACTAAACCGTTCTCTATTGAAGAGTTGAAATACCGCCTGGATCTGATTATGCGGCGCAAAATTGCTTTGCGGCCGGTCGATCTTGCGATAGAGGGAGGGGCATTCAACCAGGCACTGCAGATTTGTGAAGCACTGATAGACCGCCAGCACCCTGAATATGATCAACTGCAGAAAATCCGCGCCTCTTTGCTGATCAATCTGGGTGACTATGAACAGGCCCGTCAGTTGATGGATAACCTGTATTGGGAGTCACGAGATAAAGAGGCCGGGTTATATCTGGCCAAGGCTTACTGTGGTCAGGACGAGCTGGTTGCCGCTGAACAGCTGTTACAGGAACTGATCACGGATAACCGTCTGTTGATCGCCGCATACGATCTGCTGGCGATTGTGCATGAACGGATGGGCGATCTGGAGCAGGCGCGGGAGACTCTGCGGCAGGCAACATCCAAAGCGCCTCTGGGTATCCCGCGTCAGATGGAACTGGGACGTGTCGCCACTCAGACCCATGAGATGGATATGGCGAAAGGCGCTTACCGTAAGTCGATTATCCAGGGACGAACCAGTTGCTACCGCTCCGCTGAACCCTATCTGAGATTAGCTAACCTACGCAGAATGGAAGTGAAAAGCTCGGATACAATTATGCAGGAGCAGATCAATCGTGAGATCGACGGTTTGTTGCTTTCAGTACGACAGCAGTTTCCCGCGGACAGTGCATCTGAAGTTAAAGCCAATCTGATTCGCAGCCAGTTAGCTGAAGATCTTGGCAATATGCGTGATAAAGAGCAGTTTTTGCGTGAGGCTAAGCTGATCAACCGCCAGCTTGATGAGCCGGTGGATCTTGATCGTGAAATGCTGGTGATGTCCGGTGAAGCGCTGCCGATCCTTGAACAGCAGCCACAGCCTGTTGCTCAGCAGGAAACTGCGCATATCAGTAAACAGCAGAATCCGGAGATGAGTGACAAGGCCAACCGTATGGGTATTAAGCATTACCTGGCCGGTAAAGTAGGGCAGTCGATCAAGTCCTTCGGTGCAGCTATCGATTTTGATTTTAACAATCACGCAGCAGTACTGAATCTGGCGCAGCTGTTTCTTGAAACCGCCCGCGATGATCCTGAACGGAGGGATGGGCGTCTGAAGATGGTGGATCGTTACCTGGGGCTGGTTGAGAAACGTATGCTCGAGGGCAGCTATGAGTCCAAGAAGCAGGTATTGCAGCGCTATCGGGCTATGCCTGTAGACGAGTTACCACCATCATCACTGGGCGCCCTGCTGAAATAGCTACTCCACTGCTTCCTTAATTTCCGACAACATTTGTTCTGCCAGTGAATTAGCACTTATCCAGCTGCCTTCAAGGCCTGCCTCAGCCAGCCAGTCGCCACAGGCGCCTATACCAGTATCCTGATCCCATAGATGGGTCAGCTCCGTATCGTTGCTGTGTCGTGCAAGTAGCCAGCGATGGCTTCTGTAGTTGTCGACTTTCAGCCCGGCACCGGAAACTTCTCTGAAACTGTTTATCAGTGCCTGGGCTACATCTTCCGGTGACGCGTCGATCATCTGCTTGCTCCAGTCACTGTTCGCTTCCAGTACCCATATCTCATTCTCACCGTCTCGTAGGGGTTTGCTGTTATCGCGGATACAGCGTTGCAGCATAGGGTGTTCTCCACAGTAGATGTCTGCTGCTGAGTGAGATTGTCTGGTGCTGATCACGGTAACCCAGCATGCCTGAGTTGATGCTCTGGTGGCAATTCCGGAAAACCGTGGGATAGCATCCAGCAGAGATACAGCCTGTTGAGCCGGAGCAGTCACAATGACTTTGTCGTAGTAATCAATAATCTGGTCATGGTCTGTTCGTACCACGATGCGTTGAACACCACTCTCCAGTTCTGGCCATACCGAGTCAACCCTGGTCTCGGTAATAAGGTTGCAATGCTCCAGCAGCTGGCGGGTAAGTGCACTTTGTCTTGGGCCCGCGAGCCATATCTGCCTGGAGGTAACAGGGTTGCCGAAAAAATCCCGGATAGTCGGTGACCATTGATGCAACCCTTGCCGCTGCAACCAGTCAGTGAAAGCAGGGCTTCTGGGTACAAACCAGGGCGCACCCAGATCAGCAGAATGGTGCCCGAGTCTGCAAGCGGCCATACGGCCTCCGGTACCCCGGCTTTTTTCCAGTACTGTGACCTGGTGTCCGGCCTTGCTTAAGCGATGGGCCAGAGCTGCGCCTGCCAGACCTGCGCCAATGATTGCTACCTGCTCTTGCATTGATGTTCCTGTCAGAATGTTAATGGCATTGAATTGTTTACCGGGCCGTGTGAGAAACCGCTACCGGCCTCTTCATGGGTAAAAATCTGTATTAATTCAGCACGGTGTATACCCGCTTCGCGACAGATACAGTAGGCCTGTTCCAGGCACTTACAGGTAAGCACCTGATCGTCTTTTTTCAGCAGCTCTGTGTGCGGTGTTGCGTTTTTGATATAGCTCAGTTCGATCACTATCGGGCTACAGCCACTTTCAATAAAACGGACCGCTTGCAGCTGGTTGTCAGAAACAACTTGCTTTAACTGGGGTAATTGCATGTCACACCTCCTGATTAAGGATCTCTACGCTTTAACAGATAGATCAGATCAGCAACTTCTGCATGTTTCAGCTGTGAATATTCAGTTCAGAAGGTTGTGAGAACCTGTATTCTCAACGACTTTGAACGCCGCTGAGATTGTGGCCGAAATTTTCGGTTTCCCGAATCAGCCACTCTCTGACTCGCATGGCCTCGGGCGATAGATTTGATTCAAGCGACTGTATCAGATAATAGCCCCATGGCTTATTCAGACTGATGTGCTCCTGAAACGGCGCTATCAGCCGTCCACTTTCCAGCAGATCCTGCACCAGAATACTCCAACCCAGCGCGACGCCCTGGCCCTCTTCTGCAGCGTGATACAGCATTGGGATATTGTTGAACTCCATCTGTGCCTGATTATGCCGGATACTGATCCCGGAATTCTGCAACCAGCTATACCAGTGTACCCATTGCCAGTGATGCTCATCCAGATCCAGCAGTGGTGCTTGTTCCAGATCTTCCGGTGAGTTAAGCGGATACTTCTCTATCAGTTTCGGGCTGCAAACCGGTGTAACTTCAGCGGACAGCAGGTAGGTTGAATGGATCTGTGTCCAGCTGTCATCACCATACTTAATGGCAATATCGACATGGCTGTCCAGCGGGTTGAAGTTGTCGTCGGAGGTTAGCAGGCGCAGATCAATGTGGGGGTTATCCTGCTTGAATTTAGCCAACCTCGGCAATAGCCACATCTGTGCGAATGCAGTAGTGGCAGACAGGGTGACAGAGTGTGTGTCGGCGCTGTCACCGATCCAGTTCAGAGCACTCTGAATATGACGCAGACCGTTGCTGACACCTTCAAACAGAATCTGACCTTCCTTGGTCAGGGCCAGTGCCCGATGTTTGCGGATAAAAAGTTTGCGCCCGATACGATCTTCCAGATTAGTGATCTGCTTGCTGATCGCAGCCTGAGACAGGTTCAGTTCCTCGGCAGCTCTGGTAAAGCTCAGATGGCGGGCACTGGCTTCGAAACCGATCAGACTGGCAGGTGAAGGGATCTTGCTGAAGTTGTTATGCATAACTCATAGTTATCTTAAATTTGAAAAAATACCCTTTGAGAGGGCTTGGTTAACTATTTAGCATAAATATCAGTTAATAATAAAGAGCGCTCTGGGTGAGGGCGCCAGATACGAGCATCCTCTGCTATGACAGAACAAAATGCGCTACTGTCGCCGCTGGCTACAGCTAAGATAGAGCTCAGGCACCGGATCGGGCTGGCCGGTCGGGTAACCAATCTTTCAGAAGGCCCCGGATTAAGTGATCAGCATCTGGCCTATTTTAAAGAGCGCCTCAAGGGCGGTGTGTCAGTGCTGATAAATGACCCGGTGGTTATTCATCCCAGCAGTCAGACCCTTCGTACCCAGCTGAGTCTGGACAGCGATGATGGATTCAGTGAGCTGATTCTGGAGTGTCAGGCCGCCAGAGTGCCGGCGATCCAGCCCCTGTTGCATGTTGGTGCTCACGGCTGCGCCGCGACAGCGTTCCATGCCGCGTGGTCACCTTCCGGTATGCCCTCTTCCCGGGATCAGGATGGCAGTCATATGCTCAGCGAGGCTGAGATTGAACAGTTACTGGATAGTTATGTGACTGCAGCCGTCAAAGCGAAACAGTTGGGTTTTTCCGGTGTCGAGATTATCGCTGGTGGCGATATGCTGCCGGAACAGTTCTGGAATGCCCGGTCAAACCACCGACGGGACTGCTGGGGCGGTGGTTTAACCGGGCGGATGCGTTTCTCCACGGTTCTGATCGAACGACTGCGCCAGTCGTTGGGAGCAACCTTTCTGATCGGCTTGACGATGACCAGTGAAGCCGGTTATGGCACACAGCTGGAAAGTGACGAGATGGAACAGGTGCTGTCGTTCCTGGTGGATCATACGGACTGCGATTACTACAGTTTCTGTCTGACCGATAATCTGTCTCAGCTGCAAAACTACCGCTCCATCGTCGGGGATAAGTTATTCGTACTGACGGGGGCGTTGCTGGATTCCGAACAGATGATCCACCTGCAGTCAGAACTTGCCGCTGACTGGCTAGCGCTGGATAAAGCACTGCTTGCTGATCCTCATCTGCCGGTAAAGCTTGCCGAGGGGGCTGCTGAGCGGATACGTCCCTGCGTCAGTTGCCATCAACAGTGCAACACCCGGATTAAACGGGATATTTTTGTCAGCTGTCTGGTGAACCCGGGAGTCGGTAATGAGCGCCAGTTACCTGAAAAACCATCACATGCAGAGAAACCGCAACGGCTTCTGGTGGTTGGCGGCGGACTTGCCGGGATGGAAAGTGCACGCTATGCCGCCCAGCAGGGACATCAGGTTACTCTGATTGA
This sequence comes from uncultured Amphritea sp., assembly GCA_963669425.2. Classification (GTDB taxonomy): domain Bacteria; phylum Pseudomonadota; class Gammaproteobacteria; order Pseudomonadales; family Balneatricaceae; genus Amphritea. The sequence goes on along the minus strand of CAXXNC010000001.1, from coordinate 369,981 downwards.
ACAGCAGGATCAGCTCGGCGGTAGCTGGTCTCTGGCTGCCCGGATTCCGGGACGGGACCGTCTGCAGCGCCTGATCGACTGGTTTCGGAATGAGCTGGATCTGCTTGGCGTGACAGTGAAGTATGGCGTTACCGCTACCGCTGAGATGCTGGACCGGAATGCCTTTGATCAGACCATTATTGCCACCGGCGCGGATCAGAGCCTGCAGGGGTTCCAGCGTCGTCTCCCAAATTTCAATCGGTTACCCGGGTTAGATAATGGCAATGTCTTCTCTGTCGAGGATGTACTGGCGGATAAAGCAGCGTTGCCTGCAGATAGCCGGATACTGATTCTGGATGATATTGGTAACTGGCAGGGGCTGGGTACTGCTCTGTATCTCAGTGGGCAGGGTTACCGGGTTACGGTGGTGAGTCGCCATGCTCAGCCAGCTCCGGAGCTGGGCAGTCATCCTGAATACGATCACTATGTCAGCCGCGCGCTGCAAAGCGGGGTTGAGTGGATCAATGATGCATTGCTTATGCAGTGGCACGGTGACGGTGCTGACCTGTTTACGAAACAGTCTGGCAAGGCTGAGCGCTTTGCCTTTGATGCGCTGGTGTTGGCAACCACACTGAATGCTGATCGCAGTGTCGAGCAACTGGCGGTCGGGCAGAACTTTCCCCATACCCTGGCGGGCGATTGTCAGGGCTCACGGCGTGCCCATATGGCTGTTTATGAAGGGCGTCTTGCGGCCCGGAACCTCTCTTTATCAGAGCGTGGAGGGAATATCTGATGCTGAACGATATGACACATTCTCTGATTCCGGTGCAGGATCAATCTGAGGTTGCTGAAGTACTGCGTCATTGCGCGACCTGCGGGCTCTGTACTGCCACATGCCCGACTTACGTACTGACAAACGATGATAAAGACAGCCCCCGCGGCCGTAATAAGCTGATTCGGGAGATGATCAGTTCCGGTGAAGCGCCTACCGCGGAGCAGGTGAAGTACATCGATCATTGTCTGTCCTGTCTTTCCTGTATGACCACCTGCCCTTCAGGGGTGGATTACATGCATCTGATCGACCAGGCCCGTATCTATATCGAAAAGTACTATCAGCGTCCCTGGGGAGAGCGGGCCTTACGCAATATCGTAGCCTGGAGTATTCCGAGCCCGTTATTGTTCAGCCTGAGTATGAAGCTGGCGCAGATTGCCCGACCATTGCAGGGCGTGTTGCCGGACAGTATGCAGCCGATGCTGAAACTGCTGCCGGAGAAAACCGTGAATCTTACCCGTGGGGTGAAACCGGGCAGCTACCGTGAAGCCTCGCAGCCGGTTAAACGGGTTGCTCTGCTAACCGGTTGTGCGCAACAGGTGCTGGAACCGGAAATAAATGCGGCGACTCTGCGTTTACTGCAGCGTTTTGAGTGCGAAATTATCGTACCGCCCGGCAGTGGATGTTGTGGCGCTCTGAGTTATCACATGGGCAAAGAGGCGCCAGCACTGGATCAGGCCCGGGCGAATGTGAAAGCCTGGTACGACGAACTACAGACTAACGGTCTGGACGCTATCATCATCAATGCGTCCGGTTGCGGTACCACCGTCAAAGATTATGCCCACATGCTGAAAGATGATCCGCAATGGGCTGAGCCGGCACAGACAATCGCCGCTTTGGCGATGGATGTCACAGAATTTTTGCAGCATCTGCCTCTGCAACCAACTTTATCTACCGCGGCGAACTTCAAAGTGGCTTATCATTCGGCCTGTTCGATGCAGCATGGTCAGCAGATCCGGAAACTGCCAAAGCAGTTACTGCGCAGTGTCGGTTTTAACGTCGTGGCGGTGCCTGAAGGGCATCTTTGCTGCGGTTCTGCGGGCACTTACAATATTTTCCAGTCGGATACATCAGAACAATTACGGGACCGTAAAGTCCGTCGCATCAGGGAGGTTACTCCGGATATTGTCGCAACCGGCAATATCGGCTGTATGGCGCAGATCGGGCCGGCACTGGATATTCCTGTGGTTCATTCCGTCGCACTGATCGATTGGGCAACCGGAGGTCCGCAGCCTGAAGCTTTGAAACAGAAGGGGGCGGGGCTGTGAGTAAAGCTACGAGTCAAGCTATGAGTAAAGAGATCACAATGCTTCCGGAGCAGGTTTCAAAACGTTTCAGTCATGTTTTCCAGCCACTGAAGTTACGTCATAAAACGCTGAAACACCGGATAAACTTCGGTGCCCACACCGCCAATATGTCGGTTGATGGTCTGGCTACCGACCGTCATCTCAACTACTACCTGGAGCGGGCTCGGGGTGGAGCGGCCATGATTGTTGTGGAACCAGTGCCGGTTCACGCAACCGGGGTGCTGACCCGGGGGAATTTCCGTCATCAGGATGACAGTATTGTCGAAGGATTGAAGCGTATAACCGATGCCTGTAAGGCTGAAGGCGCGGTGATGATCCATCAGCTTTATCATATCGGTGCCCATGGTGACATTGATAACTCCTGGGCGCCGAACTGGTCACCCTCAGGGCTTCCCTCCTATCACGATGGCGATGGCAGCAAGGCGGCATCCCATGCTGAAGTTGAAGAGCTGATCGATGCTTATGTGCAGGCGGCGGTCCGGGCTCAGCAGTGTGGCTTTGATGGGGTGGAACTGTTTGCGATCTATAATGCGCTGATCGAACAGTTCTGGTCTCCGGTGAATAATCAACGGGAAGATGAATGGGGCGGCAGCTTCGAAAAACGGATGCGTTTTTCAGAGGTGATGATGCAGCGTATCCGTGCCGCGGTGGGCGATGATTTTATTATCGGTCTGGCGGTCAGCGGTGATGACCTGATGCCGGGAGGCCTTGATAATCAGGCGATCTGCGAGATTGTTGAATGGCATGATCAGCGTCGTCTGATGGATTATGTCACGGTCGGGACTGGCGGATATTTTGACTTTACCCAGCTGATGCCGCCGTTCCTGCTGCCGGATATGATGGGGCCGCCACTGGCAGAAGGCATCAAAAAGCACCTTAAACATGCGGTACTGCAGGCTGAGAGCCGGATTAAAACACCGGTACGTGCCGATCAGGTTATCGCTAACGGTCAGGCTGATATGGTCTCGCTGGTGCGGGGGCAGATTGCTGATCCCTATCTGGTGAATAAGACCCTGAGCGGACGTGATGATGAGATCCGGCCCTGTATCTCCTGTAACCAGCTCTGTTGGGGGCGACGTCATCATGACTACTGGATCTCCTGTCTGGTGAATCCGGCGGTAGGTCGGGAATATCTCTGGGGTACCGATCAGCCTGAACCTGCAGACGTAAGCAAAAAGGTGCTGGTTATCGGTGCCGGACCTGCAGGCATGGAGGTGGCAAGAGTCTCAGCAGAACGAGGTCACCGGGTGACGCTGGCTGATCGCAGTGCCCAGCTGGGAGGGCAATTTCGTCTGGCGGCATCGCAACCACTGAGGGGGGAAATTGGCCATCTGATCTACTGGTACTATCAGCGCAGTATCGAAAAACTTGGGATCGATCTGCGGCTGGAGACCGAGTTCAGTGTTGATGATATAGCCGCTTTTGGTGCTGATGAGGTGGTGCTGGCAACCGGCTCTGTTCCGGCGATGACCGGATATCAGAGAGCTTATCCACAGCAATCACATCTGCCGGGTGCGGAGCGGGATAATGTCTATTCCATCAACCAGATTCTGACCGGCGCTAATGAACTGGAACGACGAGGGTTGAGTCAGCATGTTCTGTTACTGGATGATCTGCATGGCTGGTGGCCTGCCAGTGGTACAGCTCTGTATCTGGCGCAGCGGGGTCACACGGTGACGGTGATCAGTTCTGATCCGGTGATCGGAGAAGAGCTCTATCCCAGCGCTACCGATAGCCTGCTTAGAGATGAATATGCCAGACTTGGCGTGCAGGTGCTGACCCGCTCGGTCCTGAAACAATGGCAAGGGGATAAGGCGGTGGTACTGGACCTGAACACAGAGACGGAATCGGAACTGTTTTTCGATGCCCTGGTACTGGCAACGATCAATCATCCTGAAACATCCCTGCATCAGCAGTTGGATCAACGGAATATCAGCTATCACAGTATTGGCGACTGCGTCGCGCCACGGCGTGCCAGCATGGCTTTTTACGAAGGGAAGGAACTGGGTCTGAGGTTGTAAAGCCTCAGATCAAACAATTGTTCGGAGAGATTCGCCGGGAGTGAGTAAATCTTCTGGATTCGTGAACGCGCAAGGAATAGACTCAAGTTGAAGGAGGCAGGCAGTACCTTCAGCAGATTGAAATGCGTTGAATCTGGAAAGGATGTCGATGGACCCCAGGCTTGCTTCATATCGCGCTGACCGCGCACCCGTATATCTCTACCTTTTGTTATGGTTCGGACCTTTGTTCGGACTGGTGGTTGCCCTCAGTACAGAAGTCTCCCGTATCAATAAAGAGTTCGCAGCGACGTTTGATCGGGCGATCACACATATATCTCAGAACATCAGCACCTATGATGTAGCACTGGAAGGTTTTGCCAATTACCTGTCTTTGTCCGGGGACGTAGAGGACAGTGAAATTCGCAGCTATGTGCAGGGTATTCGCAAGCTGTATCCCGATATCTATATGTTTGAGATCTCCAGTCGTATCAGTCGTAGTCAGCGGGATTTCTTTGAGCGCAGTATGCGGGCCAAAGGTTATACCGATTTCAGAATTCATGGCTTTGATTATGAAAAACGTCAGCCGGTAGATCAGTTACCGGAGCGGGAAGATTACTATCCGATTCGCTTTATCGAACCCGAGACTGAAGATACCCGGAGCGTACTTGGGCTGGATCTGGCGTATGGTTCCGAAGTGCTGGTTGAAACGATACTGGCAACCCTGTCCAGTCCCCGGGCGATAGCGTCCCGTCCCTTTATTCTGATGGAAGGTGGTAAGGGCTACGTGCTCTATCGCCCGGTCGCTCTGACGCCTGAGCAGGCTGACTCTCGCTACCCGATCAGCTTTGCCATGCTGGTGGTGCGGGGTGATACCTTATTGCCCCTCTGGCTACAGGAAGATACCCGCATCGGAGTCAGCCTTTCCTATGTAAGCAGTCTTGAAGGCAGTCTGGAAAGGTCTCTGGTAGAGCCGGATGTTGTGGCCGGATCATTAGACCCGGAATTATACAGTCTGACTAAAACCGTTGAGATCAGCAGCGAGTCCCATCCGTTTACGCTAAAGATGAAAGCCGTGGTCTGCCTGTCCGATATTAACTGGCTCAATGTACTTATCTTTGTACTGCTGGGGGGCTTTGCATCCCGCTTGTTTTATCTGCGTATCAACGACAGCCGCAAACGGCGTATCCGCGAAGAGCAGGAGCGGAGGCAGCTCTACCTGAAAGCCAATTACGATCCATTGACCGGATTGCCCAACCTGAATTTACTCAATGACCTGGCTCATCAGACACTGAAGCAGGCCTTCCGCAAAGGTTCGATCTGGGGAGTGTTGTACCTGGATCTGGATCAGTTCAAAAGCATCAATGATCAATTAGGGCATGATGCCGGAGATCAGCTGCTGAATCAGGTTGCTGGGCGTTTGCGGAATGTGCTGAGGGCAGAGGACACGGCGGCTCGTCTTCATGGTGATGAGTTTGTTGTACTTTTACCTGAGCTGGCTGACCGCCAGGCGATCTCTGTGGTGATCGCAAAGGTACAGAGAATTTTTATCCAGCCATTTCAGCTGGCCGGTGAATCCAGAGTTCTGTCATGCAGTATTGGATATGCTGTGTATCCGGACAATGGTGCTGATCCTGAAGCGCTACTCAAGGTAGCGGATCAGCGAATGTATCAGCAAAAACAACAGGATATTGTTAAAAGCCTTACTTAATGAAAGGTCATAAGGCCTTGTTAAATATCAAGGTTTTCCTCACTTTGAGTATGTTTAGTTATAAAGTTATTTATTTCATGACCGATACGGGTTTACTCTAATTCTATCTCGTATTTGTGCCACAAGGTGAGGATGTGCCTGATGAGTGAGGTTGTTCTGCCATCGCAGTGTAACTTAGCCAGTATTACAGAACTGCATCAGCAGTTACTTGGCTGGCTGGATGTCAAAGAACCCCTGGAGATAAATGCCTCCGCTGTCGAACAGGTTGATCTGGCAGGGCTTCAGCTTATCTGCGCCCTGTATGAATCCCGGACCCGCAAAGGGTATACCACAGGGATTGCCAGACCTTCTGCAGAGTATAGAAGTACGGCAATAGCACTGGCACTGGATAATCATCTGATATAACCCGCCCTGATTACTGAGAATACCCATGAGTCTGGATACAAGTGAATTTCTTGATGCCTTGATGGAAGAGAGCTTTGAAGCGCTCGATGCTATGGAGGTTTCGTTGCTGGAGCTCGATCATGGTGGTGATGATGCAGAGCTTATTAATACGATATTTCGGGGTGCCCACTCCATAAAAGGTGGTTGCGGCATGCTGGGACTGGATGAGATTGCATCCTTTACCCATGTCATTGAAACCCTGCTGGATAAAGTGCGCGACGGTGAGATCGCGGTAGATATGCCGTTGACTGGCCTGCTACTGGAATGTGTTGATGCTGTAAGAGGTATGTTCGACGCGCTGAGTAATGATGAGAGCAGTGACAGGGTGTTGATCGACAGCCTTATTGCTCGTTTGAATGCCGCGCTTGAAGGACGAACAGACGATGTATTGCCGACAGCGTCTGCTCCTGAGGAAACCACTATTGCACCTGCTGAACCTGAAATCGCAGACTCTCAACCAGAGCCAGAGCCAGAGCCAGAGCCAGAGCCAGAGCCAGAGCCAGAGCCAGAGCCAGAGCCAGAGCCAGAGCGAGAGCCAGAGCCTGCCGTAGAATCTGAAACCGTACCATCGGCAATTCCGGATGCAGCAGTCGCTAATAGCCCGAGGGACTGGGTTATTCAGATGACGCCTCCGGGTAATCTGATTGACAGTGCCGCTGATATGGCTGAACAGTTCAGTCAGCTGGAACCGCTCGGTGATGCAGTAGTCTTGGGGCAAACCAGTCAATTGCCGGAATTGAATCAGCTAGATCCGACCCATTGTTATCTGAGCTGGGCGGTGAATCTGACCAGTGCGCAGACGTTTGAAGATATCCGCGATGTGATGGCGGCGGTATTCCCGCAGTGGCAGATTGAGATCCATGCCGAACCGACCGGGCAGATGACGGCGGAAGACAACCGGGAGTTCAGTCAACTAATGGATGTTCTGCGTGGTGAACAAGCCACAGATCCATCCGGGGAAACGTTAAGTGAACCAGCCGTTGTAGCATCACAGACTGAAGCCGTTTCTGTTATGCCCGCTGTGGAGCATTCTGAAACGCCTGTCGAGGCCGATCAAGTGCAACAAGAAACCCCGGCTGAGCCTGTCGTCAGTGTAGTTGAAGACCGCCCTGTTGCTGAGCCACAACCGGTTGCTGTAGCAGTAGAGCCTGAAAGCAAAGAAGAGAGTGTTGCTGAAGTGGTAGTTCAGCCTCCTGCTCAACCTTCTCCTCAACCGCCTACGCAACCAAAAGCTGAAGTGAAAGCTGAGAAAGCCAGAGCAAAAGAGAAACCTAAAGCGAAAGCCAAGGGGCCTGCAAAAGAGCGCAAACAGACTGATACCGGTTCTATCCGTGTCAGTACTCAGAAAATCGATACCCTGATCAATATGGCCGGTGAGCTGGTAATCACCCAGGCAATGCTGACTCAGCAGGGCGAAAAGTTAATGGAAAGCGGACTGGGCAACCTGGAAAATCTCTGGGATGGCCTGGGCCAGCTGGAGCGTAATCTGCGCGAATTGCAGGATGCGGTGATGAGCATCCGTATGCTGCCGATCAGTTTTGCTTTCAGTCGCTTCCCACGCATGATCCGGGATCTTAACGCCCGTATCGGAAAAGATGTCCGACTGGAAACCAGCGGTGAACAGACCGAGCTGGATAAGACCGTGATGGAAAAGATCGGTGATCCGCTGGTGCATCTGGTGCGCAACTCGTTTGACCACGGTATCGAACTGCCAGAGGATCGCCGTGCTGCGGGTAAACCAGAGCAGGGTGTCATCGAACTGAATGCTTACCACCAGGGCGGCAATATCGTCATTGAAGTGGTCGATGACGGTAAAGGTCTGGATCGGGAGAAGATCGTTGCTAAGGCCCGTGAACGAGGTCTGTTAGGGCCTGAAGAAGAGATAGCCGATGACAAAGCTCTCGAGCTGATCTTTGAGCCTGGCTTCTCGACTGTAGAGCAGGTCAGCGATCTGTCTGGTCGTGGTGTGGGTATGGATGTCGTACGCCGGAATATTCGCGAGCTGGGCGGTAATATCGAGCTGCATTCGGAAGTCGGTGTGGGCACTAAGTTCACTATTCGCCTGCCGCTGACGCTGGCGATTCTGGACGGACAGTTAGTCTATGTTGGTGGTGAAACTTTCGTCATACCGCTGCTTTCAATTATTGAATCGATTCAGATTGATAAAAGACTGCTGAGCACCGTGGCCGGTTCCCGCCAGCTGTATCAGCTGCGGGATGAGTATATCCCGGTGGTCAGTCTCTACGAACTGTTCGGGTTACGTCGTACGGATGAGACCGTCGATCATGACCTGCTGGTGGTCATCGAAGGAGACGGTAAGAAAATTGGCCTGCGGGTGGATGACCTGCTGGGCCAGCAACAGGCGTTTATCAAAAGCCTGGAAACAAACTATAAGCAGGTACCGGGTGTATCCGGTGCCACGATTCTTGGTGACGGAACCGTGTCACTGATTCTTGATGCCGGGGCCATTGTCAGGCTGTCTGGCTGCGCTGATTGATAGAGCTGGAGAATATCATGACAAGCTTAATTCAGGATAAAGAAGTCGAAGAGTCCGATCGTAAACGTTGAGGAAAACGATGCTTTTTGGTCACCATCCGCCGCCAGCAACTGCGTTACCGGGTTTTGAGCATATCCGGCGATTCTGGGATGCTCCCCGGCAGCGGTTCATTGCCAAAATTCTGCCGGGGCAGTTTTATGTGACACGGCACCAGGAGGTGATAAGCACAATCCTGGGTTCCTGCGTGTCTGTCTGTATGCGGGATCCGGTTGCAGATATTGGCGCTATGAATCACTTTCTGTTGCCCCGCAGTGGCGGTCATTCGGTACATACTGAGATTGTTGATTCTGAGCCCTGTGCCCGCTATGGCATTCATGCAATGGAGATGATGTTGGCAGAGCTGGAGAGGCATGGAGCCCGTCGTGAACGCCTGGAAGTCAAAGTGACCGGTGGTGGCCGTATCGGTGAGGGGATGAATGATATTGGTGCCCACAATGCGGAATTTACCCATGAGTACATGCAGATGAATGGCTTTAAAATGCTGGCCTGTGATCTGGGTGGAACCGCGCCAAGAAAAGTGCACTACTTTCCTGACAGTGGTCGTTTGCTGATTAAGAAACTCGACGACAGATCTCTGGAACATATCCATCGTCGGGAAGATAAGTTTTTACATGAGATTGAATCCTGATGCCGAAGTATCCCCAGGATAGGAACTACAAGGCTGGATATGCCGTTCAGATTAAGAGGGAGCTTTAATGATTAAGGTACTGGTTGTAGACGACTCCAAGGTCGTACAGAAAGCGCTGAGTAAGATACTCGAAAGTGATCCGATGATTCAGGTCGTTGGCGTTGCTGATGATCCTTATGATGCACGTGACAAAATTAAATTGTACAACCCGGATGTCCTGACACTGGATATCTGTATGCCGAGAATGGATGGCATCACCTTTCTGAAAAATCTGATGCGGTTACGACCGATGCCGGTTGTAATGGTGTCAAGTCTGACCGGGGATGGCGCTAAGGAAACGCTGGATGCGCTGGAGGCTGGGGCTGTGGATTATATGCCTAAGCCAACTGCTAACTCTGTCTCTATCTCTGCTGAGTATGCAGCGGAGATAACCCGTAAGGTGAAGACCGCTGCAGTTGCCCGTCTGAGTGCTGTCACTGCTCGTTCCGATATGGCGCCTGTCAGCGCTCCTGCTGTTTCTGCGGATCCTATGCTGCGTGCGCGTATGGCGAACCGGGTAATCGCTATAGGCGCGTCGACAGGCGGAACTGAGGCGTTACGGGAAGTTCTTTCTACTTTTCCTGAATACTGCTCTCCGGTGGTGATTTCCCAACATATCCCTGAAGCATTCAGTGCACCGTTCGCCCGGCGTCTGGATCTGAACTCAAAACTATCGGTTAAACAGGCGGAAGATGGCGATGTGCTTAAGCCAGGCTGTGCCTATCTGGCACCGGGTGATCAGCACCTGAAGCTGCGCTGGGATGGCGCCTCATTACGCTGCATTCTGACTCAGAGTGAGAAAGTGAATCGTCACCGACCGAGTGTGGATGTGATGTTTGACTCAGTGGCAAAAGAGGTGGGTAAGAAAGCCCTGGGGGTATTGCTGACGGGTATGGGGAACGATGGTGCTCGCGGATTGCTGCATATACAGGAGGCTGGCGCTCCGACAATTGCGCAGGACGAAAAAACCAGTGTTGTCTGGGGGATGCCCGGAGAAGCTGTGAAATTAGGAGCGGCAGATCATGTTCTGCCTCTCAATCAGATAACCGCCAAGGTGATGGGGCTGCTGTAACAGAAAACCAGCAGATGTAGAGGATTGCTATGAATAACCCGGAGATTAATGTGCAGGATGTTAATCTGCCAATGGCCGCAGCTGAACAGAGCCGCGATCAGGAACTGGTACGTTGCCTTGAGGCCGTGCGGAATGGGCACTACGATCAGGTTCCTGAAGGGACGGACCCGGTTTCCGTGGCACTGGCTGCGCTGATAGAGGATCTTAAAGCCCGGGCGCTGGCGGATCTGAATGGTGTGGTGAGTCTGTCGATTCAGTCCAATGAAACCGGTATCAGCTCTGCTAAGGCATTAATGCAGCTGCGGGAAGTGGATGTGCGTACCCAGCAGGTTGCGGCAGCAGCTGAACAGATGACCGCTTCGGTGCAGGAGATCAAGGGCGGTTCCGATGCCATCATGGCATCTGTAGGGCAGACCGATGCTATTACTCTGCGAGGCCAGAAGGCGATGCAGAGTTCCATCGAGAATATGGGAAATATCTCCGAGACTGTTGATACCACATTGAGCCGGGTTAAAGGCTTTACCGGCTTCACTAAAAAGATCTCTGATATCGCTGAAGATATTAAGAGCATCGCTTTTCAGGCCAATCTTTTATCGCTGAATGCATCCGTAGAAGCTGCTCGTGCCGGTGAGGCGGGAGCAGGATTTAATGTTGTAGCTAACGAAGTGAGGCTACTTTCGGCACGCACATCGGAAGCGACCAAGCAGATTGAAGGTCTGGTGACTGACCTGCAGTCACAGATGAGTGATGTGATGGGCAATATCGAGAACAGTACCAAGGCTATCGATGCGGGGCAGCAGTCTGTTAGCGAAGCCGGCGAACTGATGGAAGAGATTCAGTCAGGTATTGAGCAGGTTAAGCTGGTGTCCCGGCAGATTGATGATTCGCTGAAAGAGCAGAGTGCGGCTTCCCATGAGGTCGCAGTGGGCATCTCCGATATTGCCAGCAACACCTCCCAGAACGTAGGTGATATTGATCAGGTGCTGAATACCATGGATAAAGTAGAAGCGCTGATCAGCGAACGCATTAATGTGCTTTCTCAGCTGGAAGTTCCCGGGAAAATTCTTAAGCTGGCAAAGTCTGATCACGTGATCTGGAAGCGACGTCTGGCGAATATGGTTTCCGGGCGTCAGGGGCTTAACTCTTCCGAGCTGGCTGATCATCATAACTGCCGTCTGGGTAAGTGGTACGATCAGATCACGGATTATAGTTACACCAGTAAGCCCAGCTTTCAACAACTGGAAGCACCGCATCGACGTGTGCATCAGAATGGTCTGCAGGCCGTTGATCTTTATAACGCTGGCAGATATCGGGAAGCGATGGCTAAGGTGGCGGAAGTTGAAGCGGCTTCCGTTGAAGTACTTCAGCTACTGGATCAGCTTGAACAAGAGCTGTTTGGTACGATTTGAGCTGATTCACAGGCGGTTGATCGCAAAGGTACTGGCTGAGAGAAAAACTCCGGCTACTTCAGGGAGTCGGAGTTGTCAGTGCCAGTTGTGCGGTTAGTTTTTCACTGAAAAAGTCGATCCACAGCCGGGCTTTATGCGTCAGCCCTCTCAGGCTGGGGTAAAGCACGTAGAAAGTCACTTCTGGCGCATGCCATTGCGGCAAGATCTGTTCAAGATTCTTTCCTTGCGGATGCTGCTGAACCAGATAGGTAGGCAGGCAGGCGATGCCCGAGCCGCCGGCAACAACGGTTATCAGCGCGTCCAGGTCGTTAATTCGGATATTCGGTCGAATATTCAGGTTGTTCGACAGCCCTTTATCATTGATCAGATGCCAGCTGAGCAGATGATCAGAGTGACTCATCACCAGTGCGCGATGCTGTTGCAGTTGTTCAAGCTGTTCAGGTCTGCCGTGTCTATCAAGATACTCAGTGGATGCAAACAACCCTGCCCGACCGCTGCCCAGGCGCTTACTGATCAGATTTGAATCTTCCAGCTCACCGATACGGATAGCAAGATCAAAGCCTTCGCTGATGAGGTCGACCCTTCGGTTAGATAGTTCCAGATCAATCTCGATCAGAGGGTAACGTTGAGTAAACTCGCTCAGGTAGGGGGCGATCATCTGCTGACCGGTTGTGACAGAAGCGCTGATGCGAAGCTGTCCTCTGGGGGTGTCTGTCAGCTGATGTACGGCGCTTTCTGCGCTTTCCATCGCTTCAACAATTTGCCGGCAGTGCTGATAGTAGATCTGTCCCGCTTCTGTCAGATTGACAGCTCGAGTGGTACGTTCAAGAAGGCGGGCATCCAGCTCGCTCTCCAGCATAGCCATACGTCGACTTACTTTTGACTTCGGGATCTGCAATGAGCGGGCTGCCGCAGATATGCCGCCAAGCTCGGCGACTTTGGCAAATATCAGCATATCGTTGGGATTCTGCATATCTGCTGGTTCCTGTTAATCGTTCTATTTATGAAACAGTATTTTGTAAATTGTCTATCTAGTCAATTTTAGTGGAACGGATATGATTAACTCATCAGACAGTTAAACCACCAGAGGGGTGACATCATGAAACTACTGGCTTTTGCAGCAACTAACCATAAAGAGTCTATCAACAAACAACTGGTGAGCTACGCTGCCAGCCTGATCAGTGAGGCTGATACAGAGCTGTTGGATCTGAATGACTATGAGATGCCTATCTATAGTCAGGACAGAGAAGAGCAGGGAGGAATTCCGGAAGCCGCTCAGCAGTTTTACAAAAAAGTTGGTGAGGCTGATGCAGTAATGATCGCATTTGCTGAGCATAACGGTTCTTATACCGCAGCCTTTAAGAATGTATTTGACTGGGTTTCCCGTATTGATCAGAAGGTTTATCAGGGTAAACCAATGCTGTTACTGGCAACGTCTCCAGGACCAGGCGGTGCTCAGAATGTACTGGCAAGTGCCACGACTTCCGCGCCGTTTTTTGCCGGTGAAGTCCTGGGCAGTATTTCTGTACCTTCGTTCTATGAAAACTTTGACCGTGAGAGTGGGCAGCTGAAGAGTACGGAGCTTGATCAGCAGATTCGTGAAGCGACAGAAAAGCTGACTGAGGTGTTTAGTCCGGTTCTGTGAATTGGTCAGAGACTATATTTGCCGGGGGGTAGATGGCCTCCCCGAGAGGACTCGAACCCCTATCTAAGCCTTAGGAGGGCCCTATTCTATCCAGTTGAACTACGGGGAGGCAGCGAAGCGGATTGTACAGACTTCGGTGTCTGGCGTCATCAGTCTGAGGTAGATTAATCAGGCTTTGCCCAGGCGGTTTTGAGCAGAGTAATTGCCTTTATCACCACTCTGATTGTAGAGGGTGTTTTTCTGATTCTGGCCCCGCAGAATACTCAGTAACTGCTCCAGATTCCGGTTGTTACGGGTGATAACCAGCTCATTACGCTGATTCTTTTCGTTTACCGTTTTCAGAATCTGTTCAAGTTCTGACCACAGCTCTCTGAATTGATCGGCATGAGGTGCAGGGAGCTGCTGCGTGAATTGCTGAAGGCCATCCTTGTTTGGGGATATCCCTGCATTAACAAAAAGCTGATTGCGCTGCTGGTTATTGGTTTCCAGTTGCTGAAGAGCTTCTGTTTTTTGCTGGACAAGTGCCTGTAATTGCTCGATATCTCTTTCCTGAAGCGCAGAGAACTCAGCATCAAGCAATTGATTCAGTGTGGTAAGAAAACCAATGCCCTGACTCGTCAGGGCATTAAGTTGATCGAGTGGCGGTAAGTTACTCACGCGCAGGATTAACCCAGCTGATTCTCAATCTGAAGCAGGCCGCGGGCGGTGCTTTCAAAGTCGATCTGATAAGTGCCGTTATCAATAGCAGCTTTCAGTTCCGCAACGCGCTGCTCATTTACCGGCACATCGCTGCTGGCCAGTTCTCCGGCGCCCTTCTGGATCGCCTGAGCCGCATCACTCAGATTGACACTGCTAGCCGCAGGCGCACTATCATTTGTGGCCTGTGCAGTCTGCGCTTTACTCTCGGACGCAGGTTGTTCATTTACCTTGGCACGAGAGTTAGTCGCCTGATTCGGCGTTAAGCTCGTGATATCAATAACCATTTTCTGGTCCTCATGCTGTTCTGAGCAAGGTTATCGGCTAAGCAGTTTTTAACTTTAGCGAAAATTATATTATTTTTTCGACGGACCTGCAGTATAGCATGGTTAAAGAATAACCGCTTGTTGTAGACGCTAAAATTCAGTTTTAACGGGATACCCGGATAACGCCTTTACCCGTTACATAACCTCGTACCGTCTTACCTGAACGGGTATTTTCTACAGCGATCTGTTCTCCTTGTGAACCATCCTGTTTGGCGACCCCCATCATCCTGATCATCATGCCTTTCTGGCGTGCCTCTATATAGACAAGATCTCCCTTTCTTATCTGGAGCTTCTTCTCAAGAGAGTTAGGGGAGATAACCTGCTGCGCACCGATCGCTCTTTTGGTGGTACGACCGATGACTTCACCAGGATCAACAAAATAGGGGGAACGGGTGCGTCTGATATCAAATTCTTTCATGAACAGGTCGCTATCTCCCAAAATGGTGTCTTTGCTGAGCGCGCGGGATGAGACGGCAACTTTCTGCCATTGTTCGATCGATGCCGTCATATAAATGGACCATTTCGGAGAGCTACACAGAGCTTTAAGAGATGCTCTGGATCCTCTGACAGGTGCATGATTAAAGGTAATCGGGGTATTACAGCGCTTGTTACGCAGATGCTGGTTGACGGGTGTTACTGTGATTATTGTGCGTGCCCCGGGGGCCATCTCGGCATAGAGGTTATAAAGATATTGCCCGGCCTGAGCTTCCAATGTGGGGATATCTGCGCCTTGTGCACTCTTTACTGGCACAGCTAAGACCGTTATAAGTGTCCATAAAATTGTGAAAGCGGTTTTTTTCACGGGGCGATCAGGGCTCTGTAGTGTGGCCGTTATTAATACAATAAAGACTAGCTTAGCGCAGAGAGCATCATGTCAGGTATAAACAGTACTGTAAACCAGCGTACCCAGATGGCGGGCCAGAACCGCCTGGAACTGCTTCTATTTGGTCTGAATGATGATCAGGAGTATGGCATTAACGTCTTCAAGGTGAGAGAGGTGCTACCTTGCCCTGAACTGACGGGTATTCCAAAACAGACTACTGCACTGAAAGGACTCGCGCACATCCGGGGGGAGACCATTCCGGTTATTGATCTGGCGGAGGCTATCGGTGGTTTGCCGGTTGCAGCGGAAGATCGTCAGCAGTGTTTTCTGATTGTTTCTGAATATAACCGTCGGGTTCTGGCGTTTCTGGTACGTAAAGTCGACCGGATTCTGCCTGCCAAATGGGATCAGATCAGTCCGCCACCGATTGAAACAAATGAGAAGAGTTATCTGACCGCTGTGGTTCAGTATGAAGGTGGCCTGATTGAAATACTGGATGTCGAGCAAGTTCTTGCGGATCTGATTCCTGTCTCCACAGAGGCAAGGGAAACTGCGGAGACTAAAGAGGTCAAGGAGAAAGGCGGCGATTACCACATTCTGGTTGTTGATGACTCCAGCGTTGCCCGGGCGCAGCTTAAGAAATCATTAGAGAGTCTGAATATTAAAGTTACAACTGCGAATAATGGTCGGGCAGCACTGGAAATACTGGTTCAGCTGGCGGATAAAGGCCACAATGTCGCAGACCTGTTCCTGATGGTCATTTCGGATATCGAGATGCCGCAGATGGACGGCTATACTCTGGTCAAGAAGGTACGTGAAGATGATCGTATGAAAGATCTGTATATGATACTTCATAGTTCACTGAGTGGCCGTTTCAATCTGTCGATGGTGAAGCGGGTGGGCGCCAATGCATTTATAGGGAAGTTTAATGCAGATGAGCTGGCAGAAGCTGTTGTTTCTCGAGTGAAAGCAGTTGAGCAATAGCATTGCTAATATTGAGGATACAATTCTGGACGCAAGAAAGGTGAGGATTACAGAACAGGAGTTTGAACTGTTCTGTCAGTACCTGGAACAAGCATGTGGGATATTGCTGGCTAAACATAAGCAGTACCTGGTTGAAAGTCGATTAGGAAAAATCCTTCAGGAAGGTCGCTTCGAAAACCTGGGAGATCTGGTGCGGGCGCTGAATATGCCAGGCAACAGCAGTCTTAAAGAGTCAGTCATCAATGCGATGACAACCAACGAAACCCTCTGGTTTCGGGATAGTCACCCTTACGATATTCTGAAGAATAAGTTACTACCTGAGCTGGCAGAGCAGGGCCGTGGCCAGCGTTTAAAAATCTGGTCAGCAGCCTGTTCAACCGGTCAGGAGCCTTACTCTATCAGCATGGTACTGGATGAGTTTAAAGGTGAAAATTCTGGTGCTTTTCGTATGGGCGAAGAGATTACTGCTACTGACATCAGTACCCGAGTGCTTGATGAAGCTCGTCGGGCAGAGTATGAAATGCTGGCTCTGGGTCGAGGCTTGTCTAAAGATCGTCTGCAGAAATTTTTTCAACCAAGTGACGATGGCTCCTGGAAGTTAAATCCCAATATTAAATCCCGGGTGCGTTTCCGGGAGTTGAACCTGCTGGGTAACTATATTGGCATTGGTCCTTGTGACATTGTTTTTTGTCGTAACGTTCTGATCTATTTTTCTACAGAGCGTAAGCGCGAAATTTTGCGGAAGATTCATCAGACACTGAAGCCGGGTGGCTATCTACTGCTCGGAGCATCGGAGTCGATAGCTGAACTGAATGATATCTATGAAATGATCCACTGTCGCCCCGGCATTATTTATAGAGCAAAATAACAAAGCGCATCTTCGGATGCGTTTTTTTATTAGTAGAGTCGCGTAGCGACAGAACACTGTGGGTTCACCCGTGGATGAATGCACATAGCAAAACTCATTGTGGAGCTTTGGAGCATTGCGTAGCTTTGAGTTTTGCTTCAGCCCAAAGGGATGTAGCGGTAAGAGCCCCGGGCATGCCCGGGGGAATCTATTAAGTTGGAAAGCGTTTGGCTGGGCCGGAAGGCAAAGCCATCCTTACTTGATCGCATTGCAAGGCAATGCTTGCTGGAGGCTAGGCAAAGCAAAAGCTTGGCTGTTTCTGGTTGTTGCCCGAACACTGATCGCTACTCGCTACTCGCTACTCGCTACTCGCTACTCGCTACTCGCTACTTTATGTGGGAGCGGTGCCCTCGCCGCGATAGAGTGGCATTGCCTCTGGTTATCGCCGCGAGGGCGCGCCTCCTACAAAATCTTGCCGAACCCCGAACCCCGAACCCCGAACCCCGAACCCCGAACCCCGAACCATCTTTTGCCGCTTCGATTGCCGCTTTGCCTGTCAAAAGAGGCAATAGGGTTGCCGCTTTATAAATCATGCGTGATTAAGTTGTTGATATTTATTGATTATTTTTTATTGGTCTGAGAATTGCATTTTGTGTGGCATAAGATGAAATGAGGCAATCTGATGGCTATCAGCTTTGACAGAGCACTGGGAATTCACGACGACGCGGTTGCGGTTCGGGTTAAGCGAGCGGAAATACTTGCCAATAATATCGCTAACAGTGATACCCCGAACTATAAAGCGCGTGATGTGGATTTTCAGGCCATGCTGGATGGCGCAATGGGAAATCAGCAGTTGCAGATGGCTCAGACTCAGTCCGGACATAGCAGCTCTGTTATCAGTCCTGACTTTGCATCGGAGTTGATGTACCGGATTCCTAACCAGGCCAGTGTCGATGGTAACACTGTTGATCTGCAGGAAGAGATGGCCCGGTATACCGAGAATGCAGTTGATTATCAGGCGTCATTTCATTTTCTGAACAAGAAGTTCAAAGGCCTGACTAACGCGATTAAGGGTGAATAACGATGTCTCTGAGTAATGTATTCGATATTGCCGGTTCGGCAATGAGTGCCCAGACAGTCCGTCTGAATACGACAGCGAGTAATATGGCCAATGCTCAGAGTGTGAGCAGTAACACCGGAGACACTTATCGTGCGCGTAAGCCTGTTTTTGAATTGCAGCCTGCGGAAACTCCGGTAGCTGGTGATGCGCCGGTTGCTGTTCAGTCAGGTCAGGGAGTACGTATTGCGGGTATCGTCGAGAGCGACGCACCGTTGCGTCAGGAATATAACCCCACTCATCCATTGGCGGATGATAATGGCTATGTTTATTACCCTAACGTCAATGTTGTTGAAGAGATGGCGGATATGATCTCAGCGTC
Organism: uncultured Amphritea sp.; assembly: GCA_963669425.2. Lineage (GTDB taxonomy): Bacteria > Pseudomonadota > Gammaproteobacteria > Pseudomonadales > Balneatricaceae > Amphritea. The sequence goes on along the minus strand of CAXXNC010000001.1, from coordinate 351,246 downwards.
ACGCTCCTTCCAGGTTAATGCTGACATTATGAATACTGCAAAACAGATGATGCAGCGGGCGCTGACTTTAGGGCAGTAAGTCCGGGCCTGATGTGAGGTAAAGGTTATGAGTGTAAATAACGTTAATAATTCGCAGTCGGTTTTTGAGCAGATCAATAAACAGAACCAGGCGAATTCAACCACTGAAAAGACCCAGGCGCAGCAGGACAGCGATATGTTCATGCGCCTGATGATTGCGCAACTGCAGAATCAGGATCCAACCAGCCCGGCGGATACCTCGGACTTTATGCAGCAGATCGCCACCATGAGTGAGGTTGAGAGCATCAATAACCTCACCCAGACATTTGAAAATATGTCGAATTCGCTGTTGACCAGTCAGGCGGCGCTGCAGGCCTCCTCGATGGTGGGGCAGCAGATCTATACCAAAACCGATGTCGCTAAAGTGGGTGAGTCCGGTGAGATCCAGGGGGTGGTTGAGCTTCCGGTCAGTACCGAGAACCTGCGGGTATCCATCTACGATGCTGCGGATAATCTTATCGATGAAGTGGAGATGGGGCCTCAGGCGGCGGGAGACCGGCATTTTGTCTGGAGCGCCGGTGAAAATGGTCAGGGCACTTATAAGGTCGTGGCTGAGGCGCAGGTTGACGGTGATTATAAGGCAGCCAGTAGCTTTATTGCCTACAACGTTAACAGCGTGACTCTGGGTCAGAACGGTGTGGGCATGAAAGTGAATACCGATGCCGGATCAATAGCAATTGATGAAGTTAAAAGAATTGGGTAAGCGAGGAGAGAACCATGGCGGGCTTTAATACAGCGGTAACAGGTCTCAAGGCGGCAACGACCGACCTTGATGTGACCGGTAACAATATCGCAAACTCAAGTACGGTTGGCTTCAAATCTTCCCGTACCGAATTCGGTGATATCTATGCTACTGCGGTTGTGGGTGCGGGTTCCAGTAACACCCCAGGCTCCGGTGTTACCGTGGCGGATATCGCGCAGGACTTCAGTGCCGGCACCATTGAATTTACCAACAATAACCTCGATCTGGCCATTAACGGCAGTGGTTTCTTCCAGCTGGACGATGGTAAAGGGGGCGTCTCCTACACCCGTGCGGGGGCGTTTGAGCTTGATAAAAACGGTTTTATCGTGTCCAAGAGCGGCAAGTTCCTGCAGGGCTACGGGCTGGACAGTGAAGGCAACCGGTTGCCGATCGGCAATCTGGCGGTGACAGAGAAAGAGAGTAAGCCGAAAGCCACCACCGGGATCGATCTGTCTTTTAACATCGACTCCCGCAAGGACTCGACCAAGCTGCTGCAGCCTTACGATAAAGATGAAGCAGGATCCTTTACCTACAGCACCACCATGCGCAGCTTCGACAGCCTGGGTAACGAGCATACGATTAAGTTTAACTACGTCGAGCAGCCGCCGATCAATGAAACCCGGATCTTAAAGTACTCTGAGCCTACTGCGGCGGATAATATTACCGGCTTTAATATCTCCGGCTATGAAGCGGTGGCGGGTACGCCGTTCGATTTCACCCTGGCAGGGCACTTTGATAACTCGGTGGATCCGAATATCTATGTACTGGATACAACGGATGCGGATGTCCAGGAACTGCTGAAACAGGATCCGCGGATCAGGACGATTACCTACAATGAAACCACCAGTACCCTGAATGTAGAACTGAAATCCTACGCCACAGGCTACGGTGATGTGGTTGTTACACCGGTTTCCGGCGGTACACCGGTACTTGATTCAACGACAACTTCTACCCGCCCTGCCAACGAAGTGCACGCATTTGACTTCCAGGCGGCGGGTTCCGGACCTTTTGATACCGATGGCACTATACCAACGGGTAATACCGTCCAGTTTGAGCTGGGTGGGGTGTCGTTTGAGTTTAAAGAGGGCGCGACCGCGCAATCGATTGCTACTGAAGTTGCGACGAGACAGTCTGCGATTATTGAAAACCATCCTGAGGTGCAGTCGGTTGTTTATGACACCGAGAACGGTGCCAACAGAATCCTGGTAACATTCCGCCCGGAACTGACCACCGTGTCTGACAGCATTCTGAAGCTGAGCGATGGTGATGATGTGTTTGTTGATGGCGCGACCGCGGCCGATCCGACAACGATCTCCCAGGGCGATAATAGTTATCTCGGATTTTACCGAAGCTACGCTTACCTGAACGGTGAAACCCTGCTGAAGATGGGTAAGCCTAATGATCCGGGTGAGTCGGCCTCGACCACCGGTGATGACGGTCCGGTACTGCTGAAGTTCGATCCAACCAATGGTCTGTTGAAAGAGGTCAACGGCAAGACGGTTGTGGATGGCGCGCCGGTGCCGAAGCTGACGATCTACGGCGCCGATCCGGCTAACTCTGAAACCCAGATCGAGCTGGATCTGGCTGGCACAACCCAGTTCGCTTCAGCCTCCATCGTCAAGCAATCGCAGCAGGATGGCTACACCAAGGGTGACCTGATCGGTGTCAGCTTTGGTCTGAATGGTGAGATGATTGCCAGCTTCAGTAACGGTGAAAACCAGAATCTGGGGGTCGTGGCGTTCGCAACCTTTGAGAATCAGTCGGGGCTGCAGCCTTCCGGTAATACCGAGTGGATCGCCACCCTGACCTCCGGTGATGCGATCCTGAACCCGCCGGGTACCGGGCTCAACGGTACTCTGCGATCGGCGTCTCTGGAGCAATCCAACGTTGACCTGTCTACAGAGCTGGTCAAGCTGATTGAAGCGCAGCGTAACTACCAGGCCAACTCCAAAACCCTGGAAACACTGAATACAGTGACGCAGGCTATTCTGCAGATCTGATCGTTCAGGTCACTGCTTAAAACGGTTCTGGCAGCAATGTCAGAGCCGTTTTTCTTTTTTTGGCACGGGCTTTGCTTTTTATCTCATGACGTAATTTTTCGAGATAAAGCGGCAAAGGCTCACCGTCCGGTTGCCGCTTCTGGGGGAAACCGATGGATAAAGTGCTCTATCTTGCCATGAGCGGCGCCCGTGAATCGATGCGATCACAGCAGGCCCACGCTAACAATCTGGCGAATGCGAATACGACCGGCTTTAAAGCAGATTTTGCTCAGGCCCGCGCGATGCAGGTTTATGGGGAAGGTTATGCTTCCCGTGTCTATGCCATGGCGGAGCGCCCGGGCACTGATATCACCCCTACCACACTGAAGCAGACCGGCCGCAGTCTGGATATTGCTGTGAATGGCGAAGGCTGGATCGGTGTGATCGACAGTAACGGCAATGAAGCCTATACCCGGGCCGGTGAGTTGCAGGTAAATCAGGACAATCAGCTGGTTACCAACAGCGGTCGTCCGGTGATGGGTAACGGCGGTATCCCTATTGTGCTGCCGCCGTTTGAGAAACTGGAGATCGGCGGCGATGGCACCATCACCATCAAGGTGTTGGGGGAAGGCTCTGCGGATCTGGCAATTCTGGACCGGATCAAGCTGGTGAGCGACAACAATGGTGAGCTGTTTAAAGGCACCGACGGTCTGATGCATACCGGCAATAATCAGCCGTTGCCGGTGGATAATGCTGTGCAACTTCGTTCCGGTTTTCTCGAAGCCAGTAATGTGAATGCGGTAAATGAACTGACGTCGATTATCGATCTGTCCCGCCGTTTCGAGATGCAGGTGAAAATGATGAACACCGCTGAGGAAAATTCCACGGCGGCGGCACGTATATTGCAGTTGCAGTAATAGCTGCGGTAACAGAATAAAGATGACCGCTGAGATCAGCCAAGACTCGGCGTAAGCGATTAATAGGGTGGAGTAAAGAATTATGCACGGTGCGTTGTTTGTAGCTAAGACTGGCTTAAGCGCTCAGGACACTTCCCTGAAGGTAATTTCCAATAACCTGGCGAATGTCAGCACGGTGGGCTTTAAAAAGGACCGTGCCGTGTTTGAAGACCTGATGTATCAGATTCAGCGCCAACCGGGTGCCCAGACCGCCGAAGAGTCGCAGTTGCCTTCCGGTTTGCAGCTGGGTTCCGGGGTGCGGGTGGTGGGCACCCAGAAGCTGTTCCAGGAAGGTGAGATGCTGTCCACCAATGAAGCCTTTGACGTGGCGATCCTGGGGCGGGGGTTCTTTGAAGTGGCGCTGCCAAACGGAGACGCGGCATACAGCCGTCATGGCCAGTTTCAGCTGAATGCGAATAACGAGCTGGTGACCGCTGAAGGTTTCCTGATTCAGCCGGCGATCACCCTGCCCGCTGAAGTTCAGAACATGACCATCGGGGTTGACGGTATCGTCAGTGTTACGGTGGCGGGTAGCACCACGTCGACCCAGATCGGCCAGTTGCAGCTGACCGACTTTGTCAATCCTCAGGGCCTCGAGGCGCTGGGGAAAAACCTGTTTGCTGAAACCGCTGCCAGCGGTGCTCCTCTTATCAGTAATCCCGGTGAGGGTGGTACTGGGGTTCTGCAGCAGGGCATGCTGGAGGGCTCCAATGTCAACGCGGTGGAAGAGCTGGTGAATATGATCACCACCCAGCGGGCATACGAAGTGAACTCTAAAGTAATATCAACCGCCGATCAGATGCTGTCCTTCGTGACGCAGAACCTGTAACGCCGGATAAACTGAGGCTGCTTATCATGAAACGAATGACCCTGCTTCTCAGCGCCATCACCCTGCTACTGGGCGGTTGTGTCAGCGCACCACCGAAGCCGGATAATCCGCAGTTTGCGCCGGTGCGGGCGCAGGCAATGCAGACGCCACGGGAAGTAACCGGGTCTATCTACAATGCGGCAACCAGCAACAGTATCTATGGCGATGGCCGGGCCCACCGGGTAGGCGACATTATTACCGTGGTGCTGCAGGAGAGTACTCAGTCCTCCAAGAGTAATAAGACCTCGGTGGATAAAGAGAATACCCAGACGCTGGGGCAGCCTACCATTCTGGGGCGTCCTCTGAATCTGAATGGCCGTCCGGTCAGTGCCACTTTCCCGGCCACCACCACCGAGTTTGAAGGTGAAGGCAAGTCGGATATGAGCAACAGCCTGAACGGCAATATTACCGTGACCGTACATGAGGTGATGGCTAACGGGCTGATGGTCGTGAAAGGCGAGAAGTGGCTGACCCTCAATCAGGGCGACGAGTATATCCGTGTCAGTGGCCTGATCCGCCCGCAGGATATCTCCCAGAGCAACACCATCCAGTCCACGCAACTGGCCGATGCCCGGATTACCTACAGCGGTACCGGTGCTGTGCATGATTCCAACAGTATGGGCTGGCTGGCGAAGTTCTTTGTCGGGCCGCTGTGGCCATTCTGAGTAAGCGGAGAGTGATGATGAAACGGTTCTGGATAATGGCACTGCTGATCAGCTTGTTCAGCCCGCTGACTCAGGCGGAGCGGCTGAAAGATCTGACCACCGTGGCCGGTGTGCGGAGTAACCAGTTGGTGGGTTACGGGCTGGTTGTGGGTCTGGATGGTACCGGCGATAAAACCGCGTTTACCTCGGCAACCTTCCGCAACATGCTGAATAACTTCGGTGTGGCGATCCCGCCCACCCTGAACCCTCAGTCTAAGAATATTGCAGCGGTGGCAGTGCATGCGGATCTGCCGCCGTTTGCCAAGCCGGGCCAGGTTATTGATGTGACCGTATCGACCATCGGCGATGCTAAAAGCCTGCGCGGTGGCAGCCTGATCATGGCGCCTTTGAAAGGGGCTGACGGTCAGGTCTACGCGATAGCTCAGGGGAATCTGGTGGTATCCGGATTCGGGGTGCAGGGATCCGATGGCTCCCGTCTGTCGCTGAATGTCCCCAGCGTTGGTCGGATTCCCGGTGGTGCTACCGTTGAACGTACCGTGCCCAATGCGTTTGCCCACGGCGATAGCCTGATTCTGAACCTGAACCATCCGGATTTTACCACCGCGCGTCGGGTATCCGAGCAGATCAATGGCTTGCTGGGTCCGAATATGGCGCAGGCGATGGATGCAACCTCTATCCGGGTTGCCGCTCCCCGGGATCCCAACCAGCGGGTGTCGTTCCTGTCGGTACTTGAAAATCTTGAGGTACAGCCGGCTCAGGAAGTTGCTAAAGTGATTATCAACTCCCGCACCGGCACCATCATCATTGGCCAGAATGTCCGGGTCTCACCGGTGGCGATTACCCACGGTGGTATGACGGTGGCGATTACCGAGGAGTTAGACGTGAACCAGCCTAACCCTCTGGGGGAAGGACGCACAGTGGTGACCCCCCGCACCGGTATCGAGGTGGATGAGGGCAGCGGCCATATGTTTGAGTTTGCCCCCGGCGCCTCCCTGCAGGAGATCGTGGAAGCGGTTAATCAGGTGGGTGCTGCGCCCGGCGACCTGATGGCGATTCTGGAAGCCCTGCGCCAGGCTGGTGCCCTGAAAGCCGAACTGATAGTGATCTGATTATGAAAACACCTGATGTCCGCCAGCACGCTCAGCTGTATACCGAACTGGGCGAAATGCACAAACTCCGTCAGCAGGCGAAGGATAATGATCCTGCTGCTTTGCAGGCGGTTGCGGAGCAGTTTGAACAGCTGTTTCTGAATATGCTGATGAAAAGTATGCGGCAGGCCAATGAGGGGTTTGCAGAGGGCAGTCTGTTCAATAGCCCTCAGGTTAAGTTCTATCAGGATATGGCTGACAACCAGATGATGAAGGAGCTGGCGGAGAATAAAGGACTGGGATTGGCAGAGGTGCTGGTGCGCCAGTTGGGCGGCAATGTTGATCCGCGGCTTGAGAGCGATGAGGAGGAAAGGCGGCTGAAGCCGCTGTCAGAGTCCGAGCGTATTCTGAATCGTGCCTTCGATCAGGCGGCAAATCTGGCAGCGTCTGCGGTATTGGGCCAGGCCCAGGCAGCGGCGAAGCAGGTTACCGAAGCGTCGGCGGTCAGCGCTGCCGAAGATGTTGATGCGGTGGCACCGGTGGCTGCGGCGGCTGCCGTATCCGCAGATAGCTCAAGCTCGTCTGCCGTGACCTATCCGGCGCGTTTTGAAAGCCCGGAGCAGTTTGTACAGACGCTGTTGCCGATGGCGGAGAAGGTTGCCGGTGAACTGGGGGTTGATCCTAAAGTATTGCTGGCACAGGCGGCGCTGGAAACCGGTTGGGGCCGTTATGTGATTCAGCGCGGCGCAGGGGGCAGCAGCCATAACCTGTTCAATATTAAAGCCGATAGTCGCTGGGATGGCGATCGGGCCCAGGTGGGTACCGTGGAGTTTCGTGATGGCGTTGCCCGGAAAGAACGGGCGGCCTTTCGGGTCTATGAGTCTTACGAACAGAGCTTCAGGGATTATGTGGATTTTCTGAAGAACAGCTCCCGTTATCAGGGGGCGTTGGCCGAAGCGGCAAACCCTTACCGCTACCTGCAGGAGCTGCAGGAGGCGGGGTACGCCACTGATCCGGAATATGCCAACAAAATCAGCCGTATCTTTGACGGTGAAGTGATGGCCACTGCGGCGCTGAATAGAGACCTGAATAGCGGCGACCCGACTAAAGAAAGTTGAGTTTTTGCCGCTATTGATTGGAATAGACGGAGAAACCGGTCCCGGCGTTTTATGCCGGGGTGAGTGTTCCCGGGAGAGATTATGTCAAGTTTTGATTTGCTGACTCTGGGTAAATTGTCGCTGAAGGCGAACCAGACTCAACTGAGTACCATTGGTCAGAATATCAGTAATGTGAATACTGATGGCTACACGCGCCAGCGGGTTATTCAGGAAAGTCTGCCGAACCGTTCCGGTGTTGAGATTAACAGCATCGAGCGCATTACCGATAAGTTCCTGACCGAGCAGGTCTGGCAGAATAAGTCCTCTTACAATCAGACTCAGGCATTTTCATCCCTGGCCGATTCTCTGGATAACCTGCTGGCGACCGAGTCCACCAGTGTGTCGGTGGCGATGGATCAGTATTTCAGCGCCCTGCAGAATGTGGTTGATGATCCTGTTTCAATCCCCAACCGTGAACTCTATATCGCCCAGTCCGAGGCGCTGGTGCAGCGCTTCAACAGCCTGGATGGTCAGATCACCAGTCAGAGTGAGCAGCTGAACGTTCAACTGGATAGTTATGCCGCTCATGTATCCACGCTGGCCAACAGAGTGGCTGAACTGAATGATAAAGTGCGGATTGCTGTGGCGGCAAACAGCCCGACCAATGAGCTGCTGGATCAGCGGGAGCAGCTTACCAATGAATTGTCTGAGCTGATCGGTATCCGGGTGATCGATCAGGGGTCTGAACAGGTCAGTATCTTTATCGGTAACGGACAGCCGCTGGTGGTGGGGCAGAATGCCAACGAGTTGGTCGCGGTGCCCGGTGACCCGGATGCGAGCCAGACGGAGCTGAAACTGCGCATTGCCAGTACTCTGACTAACGTTACCGACGAGCTCGGTGGCGGTAAAATTGGCGGTCTGTTGCAGTATCGTGAGCAGGCGCTGAACCGGGCCCGGGATGAACTGGGGCTGATCGCGCTGGGTTTTGCTCACAGCATGAATGAACAGCACAGCCTCGGCATCGATATGAATAACGAGCTGGGTGAAAATCTCTTCAATGATATTAACTCCGCCGCGGCCCAGAGAGACAGGGTTATTCCCCATGGCGACAACCAGACCACTGTCACTTCGGCGCAGGTGTTTGTGGAGGATATCAGTAAGCTGCAGGCCAGTGATTACGAGCTGATCTACAACGGAGATAACCAGATCACCCTGATCCGTAACAGCGATGGTAAGCGGTTCGACATTGATAGTCTGACCCCGTCGACCCATGACCGTACAGTGACCCTTAATAGCGCGGCGATCTGGAGCAATGGCCGCGCCACAACGCCGCCGGCGGCCGGTGAAACGCTGCAGTTTGCCCTGAATGGCGCAGCGCCTGTTAACGGTACTCCCGGGACGGTCGACAGTGCCTATCAGGCGGCGCAGATGCTGAACAATATTCAGGGCGTCAGTGGCGTAACGGCTGAAACCCGGGCGACAATCGGCAATCTTCAGGATGTCGCTGGCACGGGTAACAGCCAGGTAGAGTTGCAACTGGATCTGCTGGATGATACCGGCCAGGCTCGTTCTCTCACAGTAACCGTGCCAGTCACAGCAGTGGGTGCCACAGCGACCGGTAGTCAGATACAACTTGCCATTCAACAGGCGATTCAGAAATCCACCAACGACAACGGTTATACCTACAGTAATATCTCAATGTCTAATTCTGCGACCGGTGTCACTATCACAGACAGCAGCGGTGGCAACATCGGTATGACGCTGAACGAAGCTGGCGATCAGGCGACTCTGGGGTCGCTGACCTCAGCCGGTGCTGCCGGTGCCAGTGTGGCACTGACCGGCGGAGGCACGGCTTCCGGTGTGGCGTCAGGCTACATCACCGATGGTGAAGTCGATCAGAGTGTCACAACCCTGACCTTGTCTTCGACCACGGTGGGCTCGACAATACTGACCAGTGATTCGGTGAATCTGGTCACGACCACGAACAATGCCGCAACCACCCTGGGCGATACAACGCTGGGGATCGCAGATGTCAGCGACGGCGAATACTATCTGGACCCGAGAGGGGATGCGCTGTCATTCTCCGTTGATGGTTTCAAAGCGACTATCCGCACCGGCGCTGCGCTGGGGGACGGAGATCGATTCGTGCTGCAGCCAGTCCGGAATGGCGCGGACAAAATGGATTTCGTGCTACAAGACGGGCGCAAGCTGGCGTTGGCTTCACCGATCCGGATCACGCCCAATAGCAGTAATCAGGGGAATGGTATTGCGACGGTTACAGTGACCGATCCAAACGCTGACGCTTTTGCCACTCAGGGCGCGTTAACCCCTGAGCTTGAAGTACGCTTTAACAGCGACACAACCTATACCGTCTATGATGTGACCGGTGGCAAGAATCCAACCCCTTACGATCCCGGGACCGGCGCGCTGGCAAACCAACCCTATGTTCCGGGTCAGGCGATCAGAGTGGATGGCTATGAGATCACTATCGTCAATGCGCCGAAAGCCGGTGATCGGTTTGGTTTTGAGTTTAACAAGGATGGCTTCTCTGATAACCGCAATGCGCTGGCTGTATCCGGCTTGCAGAATGCCAAGCTGCTGGATGGCGGCTCCTACCAGGATGTCTACGGTAGCCTGGTGGAGGAGGTCGGTACCCGGACCGCAACAGCAAGAATTGCCGCCCAGGCCAATAAATCAGTGCTGGATTCTTCAGTGGAAGCTCATTCCAGTGTTTCAGGTGTTAATCTGGATGAAGAGGCCGCCAAGCTGGTGCAGTTCCAGCAGGCGTATCAGGCTTCAGCACAATTGATCCGAGTATCGCAGACGATCTTTGATTCTCTGCTCGGCAGTATTTAAAGGAGGTTGAACCATGAGAATTTCAACCCAGCAGCAGTATCTGAGTTCCATTGATAATATGCAGCAGTCCCAGAGTCGTCTGGCGGATCTGCAGAATCAGATTTCTACCGGTAAGAAACTGAACACACCCTCGGATGATCCGGTTGCTGCTGCTCAGGTGGTTAAGCTGGACCGTGAGCTGGCGCAGTATGAAAAGTTTGATGACAATATTAATGTTACTGAACGTCGGCTTCAGCTTGAAGATACTATTGTCAATGATATCAACATCGCCACAGATCGGATGCGCGAGTTGGCCATCAAAGCGGGTAATACCGCAGTGCTGACTGATTCTGATCGCAAATCCATTGCCACAGAGCTGCGGCAGGTCACAGACTACATCGCCGGACTAATGAACACGCAGGACTCCGAAGGGGAGTATCTGTTTGCCGGCAGTAAAGGAACAACCAAGCCCTATGTTCAATTAGCTGATGGCAGTTATGAGTATCAGGGCGATGATGGCCAGCGGATGATTCAGGTCGGGCCTGAGAACCTGGTCGCTTCGAATGATTCCGGCTTGCAACTGTTCGAAGGTATCGATAACGGTCTGAAGTTAGATATGTCTGGCGCGGCTGTTGCGGCCGGCGATCAGTTTATGCTGGCGCCGGGTTTTGATGACGCCCAGGCTGAGAAAGAGTTTACTACTGCCACTGAGGGGCTGGGTGAGCTGACTCTGGCGGTTACCCCGACCGGAGTGCCGAATGAGTACAACTACCGTATTACCGATAGCGAAGGCAATTTGCTGCAGAGCGATCCGGCGGTGGATCTGAGCAGCCCGGCGGAAATTACCTTCAACGGCCTTAAATTTAATTTGCAGGCACCGGCAGATCCGCTTAACGATACCATCACTTTTTCTGCGGTTGAGGATAAGACCAATCTGCTCGATGTCGCCCAGACTCTGGCCACTGCGTTGGAACAGCCGATTAAGAATGGCGATAGCGGTGAGGTGAAAGAAGCTGTTGCTAAAGCATTGACTCAATTCCGGGAAGGTTCGGATCGTCTTGTGGAGTCCCGTGCTTCGCTGGGGGGCAGGCTTAAGAGCCTGGAGTTTGTCAGTAGCTCCAATCAGGACTTTAAACTGCAAACGGAGTCGGCTAAGTCAACGCTGGTGGACACCAATCTACCGGAAGCGATCAGCAAGCTTACCCTGGAGCAAGCGACTCTGCAGGCGGCGCAGGCGACTTTTGGCCGGGTTGCTTCACTGAGCCTGTTTAACTACCTGAACTAGGTGGTCATTGTTTGTTTATAACGGGGGCTGATCAGCCCCCGTTATACATTTAAAACCCAAAATGGGTACTGTGCATTTAAGCGATTTTGCTGCTTATTAACGGCCTATATCTTTGTAAGCTTTAACCATTTTCTGCCGTTTTTTCTGCGTCTGATGCTCTGCGTGGATATTATCCTTCTGCTCCGATAACCACTTGGAAAGTGCCTTTTCCAGTGCTTGCATCTCAAGGGTAACTGCTTGAATCTCTTTTTGTTTTTCTACGCTGTCGGGCAGGTCAGATGTTTCCGCTATGCGCAATACTGCGGTTCTTTTCTGCTGGATGTGTTCCGCCAGGGCCAGATTATTGTCTTTTATAGCCCGGTCCAGTTCGCGGGTCAGTTGCAACGCTTCCTTCAGTGACTCAAGCATGGAAATTCCGTCTTTAACGTTAAAGTTCAGATTGTAAAGGCCGCTAACCTTTTTGCCCAGTGAATAGAGAGTGAAGACTTCCTTTTTGATGCAATGTTACTTACCGAGGGAAGTCTCAAAAAAATCTTAAATAATTCCTAAAGCATAGGGATCACTGGTCGATAAAGATTGCAGGTTCGGCAGTTTCCAAAGTGACAAAGCGCTACAGACTGCCAACAGAAATTAAGAAACAGCTGGTCAAGCTGGCTGAGCTGAAATGAGGAGAAAATCTCATGGCAATGGTAATCAACTCAAACATTATGTCGCTGAATGCTCAGCGTAACCTGATGATCTCCCAGGGCGATCAGAACCAGGCTATGGAGCGTCTGACCAGCGGTAAGCGTATCAACTCTGCGGCTGATGATGCAGCGGGCCTGTCTATCGCCAACCGTATGACCTCTCAGGTACGTGGTCTGGATCAGGCGATTCGAAATGCAAACGACGGTATCTCTCTGATTCAGACAGCAGAAGGTGCTCTGGATGAAACTACAAACATCCTGCAGCGTATGCGTGAACTGTCTATCCAGTCTGCAAACGGCACCTATGATGAAGGTAACCGTTCAACCCTGAACGCTGAGGTTAAGCAGCTTATTTCTGAGATCGACCGTATCTCTGAAACTACCAAGTTTAACGGTCTTCAGATTCTTGACGGTACCCTGGGCAAGGTAGACCTTCAGGCGGGTGCTGATGCAAACGAAACAATTGCTCTGGAAATCGGTGCAACTAACTCCCGTGCACTGGGTGGTTCCGGCGGCACTATCGTTGGTGAAGCGGCGACTGGTATCGATGTACTGGAAACAATCACTGGTGCGACTGGGCGTGCGGCGATCACCATCAATGATCAGGCGCTGTCCAGCCTGACCGCTGCTGCGTTTGATGTTCTTCAGGATCAGCTAGACAGCATTAATGGTGATATCAACGACTATGGTGCTGAAGTTTCTACTCTGGTTGAGTGGAAAGCCGACAGTGCCGGTGACGGTGTACTGGTTGCTGGTACCGATGAGGTAACCATCACAGTTAAGAACACTTTCGAAGATGACACCTCCTATGTGATCACTGATACCCAGAATATGGATGAGCTGGTTGATAAGATCAACAGCGTTGCAGGTGGCACCATGGAGGCGTCCCTGGACAGCAACGGTAAGCTGGTTCTGCGCGCTGAAAATGCCGCGTCAATCAATGTGTCTGATACTGCGGGACGTGTTAATGATGCGACCGGTCTTCAGAATGGTTTGACCGGTGAGACTACGTTCTTCTCACTGGTAGTCAATGACACCTCCGCTGATCAGTCCGGTGTTAAAATTGAAGTTGCATCTACAAGCGCAACTGGCGCTGCAACTGCAATGGCTGCGATCGGTATCGACCTGAATGATGATGAAGGTAACCTGCTTTCAAATAGCCTTTCTGCCGCTGCAGACAGATCTGGTACAACACTTCAGGCTGGTGATGTGGTTATCAACGGTGTCGAACTGGGCGAACTGACTGGTGGCTCAGCGTATGCTCTGACTATTGATAATGCTGTTGAAGCGATCAATAAGATCTCTGATCAGACTGGTGTAGTTGCCTTTGAATCAAGCCTGACAGGTTCCGGTGGCGAGCTGGGTATTGGTCTGCGGTCTGCCTCCGGTGATGAGATCTCAATTGAGTATCGTGATTCTCTGTCCACAGGTGAAATCACAAACATTCTGAACCTGACAGGTCTGCAGGAGCGTAATGCATCTGAAGGCGCAGGCAGTGTTGCATCAATCGATATCTCTACAGCCGCAGGTGCTCAGAAGGCGATCGGTATCATTGACTCTGCTCTGGAAGAGATTAACTCTACTCGGGGTGATCTGGGTGCGATCAATAACCGTCTTGATTTCACCATCAATAACCTGTCCAACGTATCTGAGAACGTAGCGGCTGCCCGTTCACGAATCGAAGATGCTGACTTTGCCGCAGAATCTGCTGCACTGTCACGGGCTCAGGTACTGCAGCAGGCAGGTACAGCGATGCTGGCTCAGGCCAACGCTGCGCCACAGCAGGTTCTGTCACTGCTTCAGTAAGATAGTCACTATACTGACTAAGCGGGTGTTATCCCCCTTCCCTACCCGGTGAGGGGGATAACCCAAACATCAACGCAAGAGGAATGAGTTATGGCAATTGAGTCAATGGGAGCTGCGAATGCAAGTGCTGTTCAGCCGTCTCAGCCGTCTCAGCAGCCTCAGCAAGCAGAACAGTCTCAGCGTAAGCCGGTAGAGTCTCAGAATACTGAACGTCTACAACAGCAGGCTAAGGAAGCGCAGGAACTTTCTGCAGAAAAGCTGGAAGCAGCGGTTGATCGTCTCAATGAGATGATGAAAAGCAGTCAGCGTTCTTTGAATTTTTCCGTCGATACGTCTTCAGAAAAAGTAGTAGTTCAGGTGCGTGATTTGAGCACTGACAAAGTCATTCGTCAGATTCCAAATGAAGAAGCGCTTCGCTTCGCAGAGTCATTTGATCGGATGATGGGGTTGATCTTTAACGAAGAAGCCTGAGATACTCAGGTTCTTCGTTGTCGACCATCATATCCTAGCAATACACCAGAGGCATAGTGATGAATAATAATATTATTAGCTCACTGGGTGCCGGTTCTGGAATCAATACCACCAGCCTGGTTTCTCAACTCGTTGAAATTGAGCGTACACCTCAAGATAATCGTCTTAACGCAAAGAAAGAAAAGCTGGATGCGCAGATATCTGCTTATGGTACTTTGCAAAGCAGCCTATCTGAGCTGCAGAAAAGCCTTACCTCGCTGCAGAATAATGATACTTACAATGCCCGTTCGGTGTCCTTTCCAGAAACCAATGTTATTACTCCGAACTCAGTAGAGCCTGGTGCGCAGACAGGAACCTATCAGATTGAGGTGCTGGCAGTTGCACAGGCTCAGTCTCTGGCAACGGGCTCCTATGCCGATAAAGACTCTGCTTTAAATGAGTCGGGCACTCTAACGATTAGTTTTGGCTCCTGGATTTATGATGAAGATCCAGTTAATGGCGCGCCGGGGGCTGATGCAGACAGTGACGAAGATCCATACTCTTTTACTGTCAATGATGCTCGCTCTGCTTTAAATATCACCGTTGAGGCTAGTGATACCCTTCAGGATATAGCCAATAAAATCAATGCGGAAGACGCCGATGTACAAGCATCTGTGTTAGCGGTTGATGGCCAGTATCAACTCCTTCTGACGGCGCCGTCGGGGGCAGATAACGCGATGCGTATCACCAGTGATGACGCCACAAAAGGTGATAGCACTGGATTAAGTGTTTTTGAGTTTAATGAGAATGAGCATTCTCAAGTGACTGAAACTCAGCAATCTCAGGATGCGTCCCTAAAGATAAATGGCTTAAGCGTGACTCGGGATACAAATGAAGTTGACGATGTCATTGCGGGGTTTAATTTCAGCCTGAATAAAGCCGAGCCAGGTACTAACTTTACCTTCACCGTAAGCGCTGATAAAGCGACAGCGGAGCAATCAATTCGGGACTTTGTTACAGCCTATAACACTTTTTATGAAACAGCGAAGAATTTAACCGGCTATAGCAAGGATGAAAATAATCAGACCGTTAAAGGTGACCTGGCCACCGACGGTACCGCGAAAGCGATTGTTAGTCAGATAAGATCGACGATTGGCGCGACGGTTCCTGGGGTCGATAGTGGCTATACGGCGCTGACGAATGTGGGTATTCGTACCGAACTGGATGGTTCTTTGTCTATTGATGAGGACGATTTCCGCACAGCGATTGATTCCAACTTCAGCCTGGTTGAGTCTCTGTTTGCTACGAAAACCACATCCGCATCCAGCCAGGTTGAGGTGAAAGTTGGCTCCTATGCTAATGAAACTAAAGCCGGTGATTATGAAGTGGTTGTTACCACTGATCCAGAAAAAGCCGTAGTCATTCAGGGCGCGATTGGTGGTGCAAAAGTGAACTTCACTGATGGACCGCCGGATACGGTGAACTTTGATGCCAGTGCTCCGGGCAATGACTTCTCTTTTGCTATATCTGTTGATGGTACCGAATCCAACACAATTACCTTGAACGGCACCTATACAACCGTTGAAGAGGTTAGAGCTGATTTACAGTCACTCATTAACGGTGACGAAAAGCTAAAAGCTGCCAGAGTGGCTGTTGATGTATCGTATAATGACACCACCAATGCATTCAGTATCACGTCCAGGGCCTACGGTTCCAACTCCAGCGTGACCCTTGATGCCACAAAATTTGGCTCTGATATGGCTGAACTGGGCTTTGTCGATGGCTCTGATACCGGGGTGGATGTTGTCGGTACAATCGCTGGAGAGGCTGCGTTTGGCTCGGGTAATGTACTGCTTCCGGCAATTGGGTCTGATCCTTATGGCCTGAACTTTACAATCGGAGAAAATGCGGTGGCAGCAGGCTCTGTATCGGTAGGATTTTCTCGAGGTTTTGGTGGCGAGTTAAGTAACCTTATATCCCGGTTTCTGGCTGATGGTGGAAATATTTCCACTCGAGAAGATAGCATTAACAGCCAATTAGAGGGTGTTGCTGATGATAAAGCTGAGCTTGATCGGCGTATGGGGAAATATGAGGCAAGGTTGCTATCTCAGTATCTGGCAATGGAAAGAATCATAGGTAGCTTTCAGAGCACAGGAAACCAGTTAACTGGTATTTTAGATCGACTGCCATTTACCGCTAGCAAAAAATAAGTAATGTGTGATTAATTGATGAGAAAGCAGACAAAGTTAGAAAAAAATAAAGCCGCAGATCAGCTGTATACTAAAAACCTTGCCTTCTTTCGCCTTAATAGTGAACAGATTTATCAAAAGTTCGTAAACTACAGGCCAGAAAACCTGACCCTGGCTTTTGATGAGGCTGAAAATGTTAATGTTATAAACTGTAAGACCAATCGCTTTGTCTACCCTGAAAGCCCACTGAGCTATGCCGAAAAGCAGGTTGATCATTTTTTGCGATCTGAAAATGCTAAGGTTGTAAAATTTTTTGACCCGAAAGTGGTCAAGACCGATGATTATCATCATGATAAGATGATGGATAGTTATGTTGAATTATACGGCGATAAACTTAAGCCTTTTATTCATCCTTTAAATGATGAAGTTATTCAGCAGATTATCATGGTAGGTATCGGCTCGGGCTTGCATATAAAAGAGCTTCTGAGTAAGAAGAAGGTTAAGAATCTAGTCGTTCTTGATAGTAATCTGGATGCGCTTTACTTGTCTTTCTATTTTGTTGACTGGGGTGAAATATTCAGCTCAGTAGAAAATATTGAGATTATTATCGAAGATAGTGAAGAAGGTTTCTTTGAAAGGTTGTTTGTATACTTTTCAAACATGGGGCCTTTCTTGTTGGGTAAATACTATATTTATCAGCACTATCAAAATCCGATGCTCGAATCCCTATTGGATAACTTTACTTTCAAGCTGACAAGCTCGAATGCATTCCTTGGGTTTTATGACGATGAAAGGGTAGGGTTAGCCCATACGATTGAAAATACAAAGTTGGGTATTCCTTTTGCCAGGAAAATGCTGGATATGAAATCGGACTACCCGGTTTTCGTTGTTGGTAACGGTCCGTCACTGGATGCCTCGATTGATTTTTTAAAGGAAAACCAGCATAAAATAATAATTATATCCTGCGGAACGACCTTGGGGACCCTTCAGAAGATTGGGCTTAAGCCGGACATTCATGTTGAGCAGGAAAGGCCTCTGAATACCTATCATTGGTTAGATAAGAATACGACTGATGAATTCAGGAAAGGTGTTTACTTCTATGCATTGAATACTGTGTATCCCGATGTTCTGAAGCTCTTTGATAAAGATAAATCCGGTATTTGTATCAAGCCTAATGATACAGGTATGGTCTATTTGAATTACTCTCTCGATCAGGGACATAGCTTTACCCTCGCTGATAGTGCGAATCCTACGGTCTCCAATTTTGGCCTGTCACTCTGTGCTATTCTCGGCTTTAAAAAGGTATACCTGGCCGGTATCGATATGGGGATGAAAGACCTCAAACATCATCACTCTAAAGCCAGTTCGTATTATGACGATGAAAAGGTGAATGAAAATACCAATGAGATGTTTGAAAAATTTCAAAACATAGCCATAGAGGGTAAGAATGGTTCTCAAGTATGGACAAACTCTATATACAATGCGTCTCGTTTAAGAATCGAAGCATTCATTGAAAAGTATAAACTTGAGGTTTTTAATCTTGGTGATGGTGCCTTGATTAAAGGGGCCGACTTTATTGAGTTTGACGACCTAGCGATACCTGAGCCGAAGCTGGCAAAAGAAGATTATCTGAGTGATCTGCATAACTTAGCCTTTGGTCTGGAGGGTTTTAGCTATTTTGATCCGGAGAATATGCGTAAAAGGGTTGTTCGTGATGTAACTCAGTTAGACTCTAAAATTAAAGAAATGTTTTCGGTGGATGTTGTCTCAGAATCACAGCTCAGTGAGCTGATGATGGAATTCCGGCTATCTTTCTATCAGTCCAAACTGAGTCCTATAACAAAGGCTCTCCTCAAAGGGAGTATGGAGCTGACATTGATAGCAATGGTCTCTGTTCTGGCGTATGGGGGAAGACGGGATTTTTCTGAAAACTATCTCAAGTGCAGAGCGGTACTGTTTGAATTCCTGGATGCGCTTAAGAATGACGTTGATTCAAGATTTTTTGAATTAGATACTTACTCAAATATCTAAGAATATCCTTGATGCTTATTTAGCCAACTCTTTAAGATGGATTATCTCTTGTTGGGGCAGTGCACACACAGGTGCATGCTCTGGCAAGACGGACACAACCTTTTTACCCGAGTAGAGTGCAAGAACCATCGCGTAAGTCTGACAGCCAACCACCGTCGATGCAGATGCTATCAGAGCGCTCAGGCTGGAGTCTGTATCAATGGAGAGATTCAGTTTTGGGTATTGTCTGAGTAAGTGATCGTACTTTCCTTTTGGATCGGAAGGGTGGGGCTTGATCACAACAGACTGGTCAGTTGAGCCTGTCAAAAGCTCCATATGTTCTGCAAAGAAATCAAACGCCTGGAATTCACCGGCTAGCGATGGGTGTCCCCAATTATCCCTGGCAGGTTCCATCAGAAATAAAATAGCGTGCTGTTGTGCTGCCCGGTATGCCTCAAGTTCACACAGCTGCAGGGCCAGCAAATCATTCGGCTGCTGTACAACGTCGATTGTTGGAAAGTGTTGTCTACAGAGCGTAACAGCATACTCATCACTAACCCATATCTGATCCGGATATATCTGCTTTCCCTGCCGCTCAAAGCGTTCAGTATAGTTTGTCCAATGATCAATAACGGCAATCGATAGCAGGTTTCTCTCGGCAGCCTGCCCCCGTGCTCTATGTTCCAGGTCTGATGCCCAGCCGGTTCCTGAAATTACTGTAGCCGTATCGGATAAAACCTCTTCCAGCGTGAGGTTCACAAAGCCCGGATGTGAGCGGCGGTATATCTCTAAAGCGGGGCCGTCTAAACAGAGCTTCGACTGATCTCTGTTGATCAGGCCTGAACGGAGCCAGGCAAAGATATGGTTTGCCGCACCGGCATCATGGGCAACGATTGCGTACATACTAGGCCTGTTTGTAGTCAGGGTTGAAACGTGCGTAATAAAGAATATCGCAGGCCTGCCCTTCAACAACCTCCTGCGCCTTTCTGCTACCGTCTGCAACCATTCCGCTCTTGATCATTAACTGACGCATACTTTGGTTACAGGAGAGGGTGCCCGCGGTTATCTTCCGCAGTTGTGGTGAGGCGATCAGTTGGTTAAGCATCAACTGCCAGCACTGATGTCCCAGACCCTGTCCCCAGTAGTGAGTATTGCCCAACAGTACCCCCATGTCGGCCGTTGCGTGGTGAGGGTTAATATAAACAGTCATGGTGCCGATCATCTCATTGTGCTGTTTGTGCTCGATGGCTATAAACAGGGCGCATGCTTGTTCAAAAGTGTTGAAGTAGTCTTCGCAGCTGGCGATTGTATGGGTTCTGAAGCGTTGATTGCTGTACTTAACTACCCGGGGATCGTTGAGCCAGCTGACATAGCTATCGGTGATATCATCACGGCTGAAAAGCCTCAGGGAAAGCTGTTCTCCTTCGATTGGAAACTGTGATTTCAGTGCGGCTAAGTCAATCATGCTGTGCCAGCTCATCCAGGTTATTCCAGACCTTGTGGAAGGCGGCAATTATTTTGTCGATGGCGTTATCATCCAGCTCAAAAACACACATGCCGAAAGCCATGTAGCTGTTGTCATTGAGCTGCTCAGCCACCGGGCAGATGCCCTTCTCGTAGCTGACATCACGCTTGCAGATATCAGCAGTCCAGGGAAAACCCTGTGAGCCATATGCAACCTTCTGTTGATACATGGGGAGCAGATGGAGGTTCTGATAGGCTGTGGAGATCTGTACTCCTTCAGCATTCAGAGCCCTGGCGATCAGATCCCGGCTACAGCCGGTAATATCGCTGTCAACAACGAGCGGGTACATGTAATAAACATGGGTGCAATCAGCCATTACAGCGGGGGTTCTGAGTCCTTTGAGAGAGCTGAGGCCCATAGACAGACGATCCGCCAGTTGCTGCCTGGATCGGATAATACCATCGAGTTTCTTGAGCTGTTCAAGGCCGATAGCGCATTCGATCTCGCCCATGCGGAAATTGTATCCGATCATGTTATTCAGATTCTGAGTGCCCTTATCACCGACAACGGCCTCCGCATGGTTGCGGATAAGGCGCATACGTTCAGCTAACTCGTCGTCGTTGGTTACCAGTACACCGCCTTCGCCGGTGTGGATATGCTTGTGGTAGTTCAGGCTGTAGCCGCCGATATCTGCCAGGGTGCCAGCATGTTTGCCCCTGTATGTCGCACCGGGGGCCTGGGCCGTGTCTGAGATTACTTTCAGATTATGTCGCTTCGCAATAGCCATGATGGCATCCATATCGGCGGAATGGCCGAAGATATCCACAGCAAGTATCGCTTTGGTTTGCGGTGTGATGTTCGCTTCAATTGAGGCGGGATCGATGTTGAATGTGTCCGCCTCAATATCTGCAAATACTGGAATCGCATTCCAGTGCAGAATCGCGGTTGCACTGGCGCACATGGTCCAGGGGCTGACAATCACTTCATCACCCGGCTCAATGCCTATCGCTCCTACCGCACAGGTTAAACCTGAGCTCCAGGAATTAACCGTGATCGCATGCCTGGCTCCGAAATAGTCCTCGCAGGCTTTTTCAAATTCACGGACCTTAGGGCCGCCGTAAAAGTCTTCGTGCCAGCAACCCAGAAACTGCGACAGGACACCGCTTCGCATAACCTCGTCTACAGCAAGACGCTCTTCCTCGCCCAGGCTGCGATAGGGAGAAAGGGATTCCCCGAGCGTTTTTTCGCCGCCGAATAGTGCGAGGGGTGAGTCGATATTCACACTCATAATGTATCCTGTTTCTGGCAATGGTTTTGGGGGAATGCTTGCTGCGGTTGTGTTTGCATCATATAAATTTGTTCACAGATATTCTGAGCGCTCAGCGCGCTCCAGCCGTCACTGGCCAGTGTCGTGCCCTGGCTCAGGTGGGTGTATATATTATCGATGGCATTAACCGTTGTCGCGGCATATGAGCCCTGGTAGCGCTTGCCCTGATCTAAAAGCTTGTACCCTGAAAATAACGGGTTATTTATGAGTTCCTGGATAAACCAGGTCTGGCCACCGGCTTCCATAGTAATCAGTCGCTCGGCGAAAATTAACTGCAATTGAAACAGTGAATAGTCGTTGGCATGGCCCGTTACCAGGTGAACCGGTATCCCCGTTGAGCTCCTGAGTAACGCGGATATGCTGGGATCACTTTCAAGGTAATCAAACTCGATGCCGCCCGTTGCCAGCACTGTCAGATCTCCGATAAGAAACTGGATCAGGTCTATCAGGTGAGAGCCGTTGTTCAGAACCCCTTTGTTGTAATAGCCAACAACCGAACGAAGGCTACCGAACGTCTGCTGCTCAATTGCCTGTCTGAGCTCGCTGATCTTCGGATCCCAGCGACGATTATGATTGATACACAGGGCGGTACCTGATTTTGCGCAAAGCTCAACAATGGATTGGCTATCCGCCATTGAGGGGGTGAGTGGCTTCTCACAAAAAATCACTTTGGGGCTTAATGTAAGTGCCGCTTCAATATGGGCTTTATGCAGGTCTGTAGGGCTGCACACACTGACAATATCAAGCTCCAACTCATCTTTATTGATCTCATCAAAGTCGGCGTAGCGCTGCGGGATATTCCAGAAGTCTGCAAATGCCTCCCGCTTTTCGGCGTCGGGCTCTATACAGGCCTGAACCGTAAAGCGCTGGTCCGCGCTGAAAGCGCCCGCATGGGTTTGTGGTGGCGAGTGATCTTCCCGCGCCTGATCAAAACCACCGGCAATGTTTCCACAGCCTACAATCAATACATTCAGTGCTTGAGTCATAGGACTATCCAAACCTCTCAGAGCAGCTCCCAGGACAGGGCTGTGCCTTTTTTCATATCCTGGCTGGCTGTACGGCCGATGATTCTGTCCAGGTATTTGGGGGGCAGGCCAAATCCCGGGCGGATTGCCCGAACATTGTCCGTTGTCAGAGGGTCTCCGGCTTTGACATCTTCGACAATGTAAAGAGAGCGGCGAAACTGAACCGACTCTTTTTCTGCGGCGCAGGGACCATAACTGATATGGCCGAGGGCCTGATGGGCGGTGGCTGTTTCTGTTACCAGTTGCCTGAGCTCATGGGGTTCGATAGAGAAGTTGCTGTCCACACCGCCATCGGCCCGGGCCAGTGTAAAATGTTTTTCAATGACCGTGGCGCCTAACGCAACACTGGCGACGGCCGCGCCTATACCACCGGTATGATCGGATAAACCCACCTGACATCCGAACAGCTCACGCATGTGCGGAATGGTGGCTATGTTGGTGTTCTCAGCGCTCGCAGGGTAGGTACTTGTGCACTTCAGCAGAATGATCTCCTGGCAGCCTGCGTCCCTTGCTGCTCTGACCGTCTCATCGATCTCAGCTGCGGTTGCCATCCCGGTTGAGATGATCATCGGTTTGCCTTTGCCTGCGACATATCTTACCAGTGGTAAGTCGGTACTTTCGAACGACGCAATTTTGTAACAGGGCACATCCAGGGATTCTAAGAAATCCACGGAGGTGAAATCAAAGGGGGAACTGAAAGGGATGAGGCCCCGTTGGTGGGCCCGGTCAAACAGTGCTTTATGCCAGTCCCAGGGAGTACTGGCTTCACCGTAAAGGTCGTACAGTGATCGGCCGTGCCAGAGGCTGTCCGGATTGGATATGTAAAAGTCACCCTCGTTCAGATCCAGCGTCATGGTGTCCGGCGTGTAGGTTTGCAATTTAACTGCATGGGCTCCTGCTTCAGCTGCCGCATCAATGAGGTCCAGCGCTCGTTGCAGTGATTGATTGTGGTTCCCTGAAAGCTCGGCAATGATGAAAGGCGGGGTATCCGGCCCTATCTGTCGATCAGCAATGGTGATTGAGGGAGTTTTACTCATCTTTGGCTTTCTCTATTTTCAGTCGGTAACGCTGGCCGCGGTGTTCAAAAAATGCAGGGAAACGCTGGTTATCAACTACACGCAGCAGATCGAACTGTTCGGCAATGGTTTTATTCACATCCAAGCGACTGTCTTCCGGCGAGCGCTTTGGATAATAGCTGACATCTGTATCAGGCTGAGCTGTCGGGTTGATCTGTTGCCACTGTTCAACCGCCTGACTCATAAGCTTTATTTCGGCTTCGAACAGCTTTTCATGAATTTCTTCGAGTAACTCATGGCCGGTAAGATGAAATTGGGTTTTAAGCCAGATGTCGCCGCTATCAACCGGATCCTGTGCTTCTAAAAGGGATACAGTGATCGTTGTCTGCCCTTCCAGTATGCTCCAGATATAGGGGGACCAGCCTCTTCCCTGCGGGAGATCGCTGGCATGCAGAACCAGTGATGCTGAATAGTTTGCTCTTATTTCAGAAGTAATGAGCTCGCTGCAGGAGACCAGAAATAACAGGTCCCCCGAGGTCAGCTCCAGGCTGCGCTGAGCCAGCTCAGCCTGGTTGCCGGTTGATATCATCTGCTGACACCAGCGCTCAAGAAAAGGGTAGACCGGGTGTTCAGGGTCAGAGCAGAGTATTGAAATCTTCATTGGGATGTCCGCATGCATTCAATAATGCGTTGTTTGCCAAGGCCATCACACAGAGACAGGCATTGTTGTGACATGGTTTCCAGAGCGGCCGGTTGCTGGTGAAGCCTGTTCAGGGCTTGTTGCAGCTTTGGTTGATCGAAATCCTGAACAGTCCCCAGGTACTCGGCTGCGCCTCTCAGGCCGACTTCCCGGGCAATGGCTGTCTGATTCTGCGCCACCGAGACAAGAATGGCGGGCAGACCCATATAGGCCCTTTCCCAGCTTGCGGAGCCTCCTGCACCAATGGCGAGATCTGCTCTGGCCATCAGCTCAGCCATCCGGTTTGTCTGTACAAAGCAATTGAATCCCCGCTTTATACAATGCTGTTGAACGGCAGCTTTCTGCGGATGCAGTGATCCTATGACTATATCAACTGACAGATTCAGATCATTTAATCCCTGGAGCGCTTCGATAGCCTGCGTTGTCAGATCATCGGCGTCGATACCCCCGAAGAAAACCAGTACGGAATTCAGCGTTGTGCGGACTGGATCTAAGGCTCGCTGCTGGAGAAACTCATCCCTTATCAATGCGTATTCCGGACCGATCAGCTTGCTGCAGTGGTGCGGCAGTATCCCGGCGTAAACCGTTTCAGGGTCGGTGACCAGGTTCTGATTAATGAACAGATGGCAGTCGTGGGTCCGGTCGGCCAGGTCATCGATAACAGCTATCCTGACGCCGCTGGTGGCGACGGCTGTTTCCCAGTGGTGGTCCAGCGCATAGTGATCGACAACGATCCAGTCCAGGTCCAGTGTCGTCATGACACGATTGCATTCATCGGCGTCAAATGCCTGGCTGGTGCCTAACCAGTCGGCATGTGCCAGCTGTTCTCTGCTGCTGTTGAATGCGGTGTCCTGTGCGGTCAAATGAATAAGCTGATGGCCAGCAAGCCGGATCATTCGAGCGACCGTTTCAGGGATATGCCTGCTGATGAAGTAACAGCGGCCTCCCTGTTGCTGGATCTCCCGGGCCAGAGTCAGGCAGCGCATGATATGGCCTGTGCCGATGCGATGGGACGCATCCGCACGAAAACCAACGGACCATCCGGTGTTCATGATTGTCGGCTGAGTAACGCGGCTGCCATGGCTTCAGCGCGAACCCAGTCCGCCTCGTTATCTATATCCTGAACCCGCCAGCGGGGGATCAGATGCAGGCGGGAGTGCCCGGAAAAAAACGGCTGATGGCTCAGCCAGGCTTGGGGTGTTCCCCAGTAAAACTGACCCGCATCGTGAAATACTTCGGGGAGATCCTGGGAGCGGGTATTAAAATGTTCCGGATACAGCATCTCAACACCGCCGGCTGTATTTTGCTGAAACGAGCGGTAAACCGGTGCCGCAAACTCAGTGGCAGTAAATACATACGAGCACCGGTTCTGTTGCAACGAAGTCAGCGCTTCCTGAATATCGGTGTATTGTATAAAGGGTGCTGTGGCGTAGATGCAGCAAACCGCTGAAGGGCTCAGTTTTTCATCAAGCGCCCACTGCGTGGCATGGGCGATCACATCGATGGTACCGGTAAAGTCATCCGAGAGCTCCGGGGGGCGCAAAAAAGGGACGTCTGCGCCTAAGGCCTGGGCTGTGTCAGCAATCTCCTGATCATCCGTGGAAACGATGATGCGATCAAATACCTGGCTTGCCTGCGCAGCAGCGATCGACCAGGCGATCATCGGCTTACCGTAAAACGGCTTTATGTTCTTACGGGGAATGCGTTTGCTTCCGCCTCTGGCGGGTATCACAGCTATATTCATCTGGCACGACCTTTTTAGAGAAACTGTTTAGCCTTGTCATACACGCAGCAATCTGTTCACAGATGATGCCTGAGTCGCTCGCAGACAAACGTGATCTGTGATTCGGTTAGCTTCGGATGAAGCGGAATGGTGATCGCCCGGGAGTAGTATGCTTCTGCGTTCGGATAATCGCCTTTCTTAAATCCCATTTTCTGATAGTGGGGTTGATAGTGGATCGGAATGTAGTGAACGTTGACGCCTATGCCATCCTCCCGCAGTCTGATAAACAGCTCCTTCCTCGATATCCCGGAGGCGGTGTTGCCAAGCCGGATCGGGTACAGATGCAGGGATGAGAGGCTATCCCTGTTTCGGCTCGGCAGGGTTAAGGGCAGATCCTGTAACTGTTCATCGTAGAGATCTGCTATCAGGTGGCGTTGCTCAATATAGCGATTGACCCGTTGCAGCTGTGACAGACCCAGAGTGGCATGAATATCTGTCATTCTGTAGTTAAAGCCAAGGGCTTGCTGCTCGTAATACCAGGGCTCGCTCGGATCGCTGATTTTGTGGGGATCGCGGGTGATACCATGGCTTTGCAGCTGGCGCATTGTTTCATCCAGAGCGGGGTCGTTGGTCAGTGCGCAGCCTCCCTCGCCCGAAGTTATGATTTTCACCGGGTGAAAGCTGAAGACCGTGATGTCGCTGAAGTGGTTACTACCTGTTTTGAACGATCTGTAATGGGATCCAATCGCGTGGGACGCGTCTTCTATAATCCTGAAACCGTACTCCCGGGAAAGCTGCTGCAGGGTGTCCATCTCACAGGGCTGGCCGGCAAAATGAACCGCCACAAGTACTTTGGGTAACTGGTTGGCTTGCCGCGCTTTAATGAGCTTCTGTTCCAGTGCCACCGGGCAGATATTCAGATGGTTTAACTCAATATCTACAAACGATACCTCTGCTCCGCAGTATAGTCCGCAGTTTGCACTGGCTACGAAGGAGTTGGGCGAGGTCCACAGATGATCGCCGGGCTGCAGATCCAGGGCCAGGCAGGCCAGGTGCAAAGCGGACGTGGCGCTGTTGCAGACAAGCGCGTGTTGGCTACCGCTGTATGTCGCCAGTTGTGCTTCGAATTCCCGGACTTTAGGCCCCTGGGTCAGAAAGTCGGATCTGAGCGTTTCGCTTACGGCGGCGATATCCTCCTCAGTGATGTCCTGGGTACCGTAGGGAATCATTATATGAGGCCGAGTTGTGAGTTGAGGCTGCGAATCTCTTCGATGCTGAGAAAGCTCTCATTGGTGCCGGAGTTATACTCGAAGCCCTGCTTAACGGGTACGCCCTCTTCGTTGATATTGTTAATGACGAAATTATTATCAATATCGCTGAAAACAATGGATGGGCGAATCACAAAATGGTCCGCAAATTCCAGGGTCAGATGGGAATCATCGGAAGGGCACATGATCTCGTGCACTTTCTCTCCGGGGCGGATGCCGATGATCTCCTGCTCGAGGTCAGGTGCCATCGCCTTTGCAAGATCAACAATGCGCACGGAAGGAATTTTCGGCACAAAGATCTCGCCGCCATTCATGCGGGCAAAGTTTTTCAGGACAAAATCGACACCTTCCTGCAGCGTGATCCAGAACCGGGTCATCTTGGTATCCGTTATAGGGAGCGAGGACTGCCCTTCATCGATCAGTTTCTTGAAGAACGGCACAACCGACCCCCGGGAACCGACTACATTGCCGTATCGGACAACGCTGAATCGGGTGGGGTGACCTCCGGCCATATTGTTGGCGGCAACAAACAGTTTGTCGGAGGCCAGCTTGGTGGCACCGTAAAGGTTGATCGGATTGGCGGCTTTATCTGTCGACAGCGCAATGACTTTTTGTACATCATTCTCTAATGCCGCACGGATAACATTTTCAGCACCATGAATATTGGTTCTGATGCATTCAGTGGGGTTATATTCAGCCGCCGGAACCTGTTTAAGGGCGGCTGCATGAATCACGTAGTCCACGTTCTGCATTGCCTGACGCAGTCGCTCTTTGTCTCTGACATCGCCAATAAAGTAGCGCATGCAGGGGGCGTTGTAGTGCTGCTGCATCTCAAACTGTTTCAGCTCATCCCGGGAATAGATGATGATTTTTTGCGGCTTGTATCGCTCCAGAAGTGTCTGGGTATATTGCTTCCCGAATGAACCTGTTCCGCCAGTGATTAGAATCGATTTGTTATCAAACATAGCTTGTCTATCTGTATTCTCTTCCAGAGTTATATCGGCAGCCGTACGCATTGACTGAGCAAAAGCTATTCGGAAAGCTCTAATCAGTGGCCGAAACATGCAATTCAAAGAGTTAGCTTATCAAAGCTACAGGGTCTAAAGGAAGTTTTCGGCCATGCCAGGGAGAACCATGGGAAATTTCCTGAGACAGCGTCTGTGCTTGCCTGTAATATGGCACTATCTTCCCGGTTGGCTTGAAATTGATCGCCTTGCGCTAAAGGTATCGGGTGCAATGCCGACAATATCGTTTCGACAAAATTGATTTTTCCTTAAGGTATAAGCATGTCTGTCAATTTAAATGCTCTCAAAAAATATCAAAGTGTTGATCTGAACGCGACGGTTGCCACGGCAAGTCCTCATAAGCTGATTTCGATGTTAATCGATGGCGCGCTGACGGCACTGGCGAAGGCTAAAGGGGCAATTGAGCGCGACAGTATCGAAGAGAGAACCACGCACCTGAATAAGGCGTCCGAAATCGTGCTGGGCTTACGGGACAGCCTCGATCTGGATAAAGGGGGCGAAATCGCTGAGAATCTGGACGGGCTGTACGAGTACATGATGCGTTCCATTATGCAGGCTAACCGTGATCATGATTCGGATAAGGTTCAGGAAGTGATGAATCTACTGCTTGAGATTAAGCAGGGGTGGTCGGATATGCCTGCTGAGATTCAGGTCGGAAGCAAATAAAGCTCAACCGCTGTTTGCTTGCGCTGAAAGCCGGACCCTGTGTCCGGTTTTTTTGTGTCTTGAATAATCGACGCTGCTTGCGTCAAAAAAACATCACCCAATAAGTTGAATTAATTCTGTCTATGTCATAAATTTGACGTTAAAGCGTCTATGAACAATCAGGCAGTGTTATGGCCAGCCCAATCAATCTTATCTACCTGGATGATAACCCCCGGACCCGGCAAAGTTTGTCCGATCGTCTGGCGTTTGCCGGCATTCATCATCATGTGACCGACTATATGGACTGGTTGCAGGGTGGTGCTGAGAATCTTAAAGAGCAGCTGTCTGCCGTCTGGCTGGGGCAGTGTGATCTGCCTATCGCTCTGGAAAAGTTGCTGCAACAGTTCGGAGAGATCGATGACAGTCTGCCGTTGATCGCGATTACGCCCTGGGATGAGTTGGATGAACTGCCGGATGAGTTACATGAGCGAGTTATTGGACGCCTGAATCCGGATGCTTCACTGGAACAATTGACGGTAATGCTGCACCGGGCACTGATCTATCGTCAGTTGCAGCTGCAGTATGCCGGTCAGCCGGATCTTTTCTCTCCAAAGAGTGTTGCCAGTCAGTTCGAAGGGATGGTCGGGCAGAGCGAAGCGATGGCCCGGGTGCGTAAAATGATCAGCCAGGTAGCAGGGCGGGATGTTAATGTTCTGATCACCGGAGATAGCGGTACCGGGAAGGAAGTCGTTGCCAATAATCTGCACAAAGCCTCCAAGCGCTGTGATGGCCCGTTTGTCCCTGTTAACTGCGGTGCTATACCGGCTGATTTGCTGGAGAGTGAGCTGTTTGGCCATGAAAAAGGTGCGTTCACCGGAGCCATCAGTTCTCGCGCCGGGCGGTTTGAGCTGGCCAACGGCGGTACTCTGTTTCTGGATGAGATAGGCGATATGCCGTTGCCGATGCAGGTTAAGTTGCTGCGGGTACTGCAGGAGCGCTGTTTCGAGCGGGTGGGTGGCAGTAAAACGATCGAGTGCGATGTCCGGATTATTGCGGCGACACATAAAGACCTGGAGCAGATGATCGTTGCCGGTGAGTTCCGAGAGGATCTTTATTACCGCCTGAATGTTTTTCCTATCGATATGCCGCCATTGCGTGATCGGGTTGAAGATATCCCGCCGCTGGTAGAAGAGTTTACCCGGCGTTTGGCGCAGGAAGGGTTTGGTCAGCTACGTTTTCATCCTTCGGCAATCAGTTCTCTGCAGCAGCATGAATGGGCCGGTAATATCCGGGAGCTGGCTAACCTGATTGAGCGAATGGCAATACTTTATCCTGACGGGGTCGTGGGGGTCAGTGAGCTGCCGGAGAAGTTCCGTCATCTGAATGAACCTGACCCGGTTTTGTATAAGCCCGTTTCAACTCAAGATCCTGAGATGGATGAGTCTGTTGAGAAAAGTTCGCCGGTAGTATCGGTCAACACCTTGCTGGAGCTGCCTGCCTCGGGTCTGGATCTGAAACAGCATCTGGAAGGGATTGAAAAAGCGCTGATCGAACAGGCGCTGGATATGAACAGCAATGTGGTGGCAAGAGCTGCCGACCAGCTTCAGATTCGCCGTACGACGCTGGTAGAAAAAATGCGTAAGTACGGTATTCAGCGGAAATAACACTGTGAACGAACAAACTAAGTTAGAGGCGTTGGAGCGTCAGGTTGCCGAGCTACAGCAGCAGCTGGCTCAACTGAATCAGGAGCGCAGAACGCAGGAACAGGAGTATCACCGCACTTCTGGCCGGCTTGATGACCTGCTGAATCTGTTGCCCGCCGGTATTCTGGTGATTGATAACCGGGGTGAAATTATTCTCGGTAACAGCGCGGCACAGCAATTGCTGGATTCTGAGCTGGCAGGCCTGAAGTGGCTGGATGTTATCAACAGTCGCTTTGCTCCGCGCAGTGATGACGGGCATGAGATCTCGTTGCGCAGTGGACGCCGTGTCAGCCTGCAGACCCGTTCTCTTGAGAATGAGGCCGGACAGCTTGTAATGCTGACCGATCAGACCGAGACCCGTCTTCTGCAAGGGCAGTTATCGCACCTGCAACGGTTATCGGAAATGGGACGGATGATGGCTTCGCTGGCCCATCAGGTGCGTACGCCGCTGTCCGCTGCTCTGCTCTACGCAGGCCATCTGATGAAGCCGGAACTGCTGCCTGAGCAGCGTATCCGCTTCGCCGGAAAAGTAAAATCCCGGCTGGAAAATCTGGAGCTGCAGGTCAGGGATATGCTGATCTTTGCCCGCGGTGAAACCCGACTGGAAGATCGTATCAGTGTGGCGCAGTTGTTCAGTGAGCTGGAGGATGCGCTGGATCTGCCGCTGGTTAATTTTGATGCCGATTGTGAATGCATTAATCGGGTGCCGGATCTGGTGTTGCAATGTAATAAAGAGGCGCTGCTAGGCGCTATTATGAATCTGGTCACCAATGCGTTGCAGGCAGCGGGCAAGGGGGCTGAGATTGAAATAGAGGCGTCTCTTGTGGGTGATAAACTGGGGATCGAGGTAAGGGACTCAGGGCCCGGTATGGATCGGGAGCTTTGCCGGAAGGTACTGGAGCCGTTTTTCTCCACTAAGTCTCATGGTACCGGTCTGGGCCTGGCTGTCGCTCAGGTGGTAGCTCGGGCACATCATGGTGAATTCCTTATTCAGTCTGAGCCCGGTGCCGGTACACAGGCTGGCTTTCTTATCCCATATCTGACAACAGCCGATCAGGCGGAATAATCATGACCATTCAAGTTTTAGTAGTAGAAGATGATGCTGATCTGCGGGAAGCGCTGGTCGATACCCTTGAGCTGGCTGGCTTTGCCTGGCTGGAGGCTGATTCCGGTGAACGGGCGCTGGAGGTGATTGCTGAATATCCGGTCGATATGGTGGTCAGCGATGTCAATATGGGCGGTATGGATGGTCATCAGTTGCTGGAGAAAATCCAGAAAATTCATCCCTGTCTGCCGGTGATGCTGATTACCGCCTACGGGCAGGTTGATAAAGCGGTCGATGCCATTCGTGGTGGCGCGGTGGATTATCTGATGAAACCGTTCGCGCCAGAAGCACTGATTGAGGTAGTTAAGCGTTATACCGGCACGCAGATCAGTGATCAGGAGTCGGTTCAGCCGGTGGCTGAAGAACCCTCCAGTAAGCAATTGCTACAGGTGGCACGACGGGTTGCCGAAACCGACTCGACGGTGCTGATCACTGGTGAAAGTGGTACCGGTAAAGAGGTGTTGGCGCAGTATATCCATATGCACTCGCCAAGGGCTGATAAACCCTTTATTGCGATTAACTGTGCGGCAATACCGGAGAATATGCTCGAAGCGACGTTGTTTGGTCATGAGAAAGGCGCCTTTACCGGCGCCTATGCCAGCAATCCGGGTAAGTTTGAACAGGCAAATGGTGGCACCATCCTGCTGGATGAGATCTCAGAGATGGATCTTGGTTTGCAGGCTAAATTACTGCGGGTATTGCAGGAGCAGCAGGTTGAACGTGTCGGGGGGCGAAAGGTCATTAATCTGGATGTCCGGGTGCTGGCGACCAGTAACCGCCAGCTTGAGGATTATGTTGCCGAGCATAAATTCCGTGAAGATCTTTATTACCGTCTGAATGTATTTCCTCTGCAATGGCTGCCTTTGCGGGAACGGAAATCTGACATTGTGCCTCTGGCTGGGCGGTTGCTGGCAAAATATTGTCAGAAGATGAACCGTACAGCTGTTTCATTAAGTCCCGAGGCTGAGCGCGCTCTGCAGGAGCATCTCTGGCCGGGTAATGTGCGTGAACTGGATAACGTGGTTCAGCGTGCTTTGATTCTTCAGCAGGGGGCGCTGATCAACGCTGTGGATCTGCATATACAGCCAGGCAGCGTTCAGAATGCCGAAGTGGGTAGTCCGTCTGTCTCTCTGGCAGCGACAGCTGAGCCTGATAGCGGTCAGTTAGGTGCTGATATGAAACAGCATGAGTTCCAGCTGATCATTGATACCCTGCGCAGCACCGGAGGGAGCCGCAAAGAAGCATCAGATAAGTTAGGAATCAGCCCCAGAACATTGCGCTACAAGTTGGCAAAAATGCGTGAATCCGGCATTGATCTGGATGCCGAGATTAAGGGCTAGCTCTGATGCAGATATCGGCGCTGGAAGCGCCTCGCTACGTTGTTTTTGGCTCTGCCTGGTTAGACTATGCTTTTTCCAGCAAGGCTGATTTACCAGCCGTTCGAGCGAGTCTCGCTTGCGAGACGGTCGAGCTACGATTGAGACTGTCTTTATCGGCACGAGGGCGTGCCTCGCTACAATGTATTTCAAAACTGCCTGGACAGTTTGTGCTTTTTCCAGCAAGCATTGCTTGCAATGCGGTCGAGCGAGGAAGGCTTTGCCTTCCGGTCTAGCCACGATTACCTGTGTCGGTTATTGGCACGAGGACGTACCTCACTACAGTCGTTGTTTAAGGCTGTAGGGTGGAAAAAAGCGTCAATACGACTAATGGCCCCTGCCGGATAGACCAATGTCTAATTCAGGAGGAATCGGCCCCTTGGGTATAAAGTTAAACTCTGTTTTCACCTGATTCGTCTCGCCACTAACAATAAGAATAAAACGGCTGAGCAGGGATAGGAGGTTGCAATCCACATGGAGCAACCGCTGCAAAGAATAAATAACAAGCTAAGGGCAATATAATGAGCGATTCCAAGGTATATCCGGTTAGCGAGGCGATGGCTGCTTCTGCGCATATCGACAACGAAAAATATCTGGCAATGTACGAACAGTCTATCAATGATCCTGATGCCTTCTGGGGTGAAGAGGGTAAGCGTCTGGACTGGTTCAAGCCTTACACCAAAGTTAAGAACACCTCTTTTGATCCGCACAATGTCGATATCCGCTGGTACGAAGACGGCACACTGAACGCTTCCTACAACTGTCTGGATCGTCACCTGGAAACCCGTGGTGATCAGGTAGCCATTATCTGGGAAGGTGATGACCCGAGTGAATCCGAAAACATCACTTACCGCGATCTGCACGAGCGCGTTTGTAAATTTGCCAATGCACTGAAATCTCAGGGTGTTGAGAAGGGTGATGTTGTTACTCTTTACATGCCAATGATCCCTGAAGCGGCAGTGGCTATGCTGGCCTGTACCCGTATCGGTGCGGTGCACTCTATCGTCTTCGGTGGTTTCTCCCCGGAAGCACTGGCTGCACGTATTGAAGGTGCTAACTCCAAGGTTGTTGTAACCTCTAACTACTCTCTGCGTGCTGGCAAATCAGTACCTCTGAAAGCCAATGTTGATAAGGCGCTGGAAAGCGGTGCGGCGAAAGCGTGCGTTGAAAGCGTGATCGTTGTTAAGCGTGTTGAAGAGGAAGTGAGCTGGAATGACAGTGTCGACGTCTGGTACGAAGATCTGGTAGCCAATGCATCTGCGGATTGCCCTGCTGAAGAGATGGAAGCGGAGGCGCCAATGTTTATCCTGTACACCTCTGGTTCTACCGGTGCGCCGAAAGGTCTGAAGCACACCACAGGTGGTTACATGGTGTACGCAGCTATGACTCACCAGTACGCGTTCGATTACAAAGAAGGTGATATCTACTGGTGTACAGCTGACGTCGGTTGGGTAACCGGTCACAGCTACATCGTATACGGCCCACTGGCGAACGGTGCGACTTCCCTGATGTTTGAAGGCGTACCAAGCTATCCGGATAACAGCCGTTTCGGTCGTGTTATCGAAAAACACAAAGTTAACCAGTTCTACACTGCGCCGACTGCTATCCGTGCGCTGATGCAGCAGGGTGAAGATGTTCTGGGTGATTCAGATCTGTCCAGCCTGCGTATCCTGGGCTCTGTGGGTGAGCCAATCAACCCTGAAGCATGGGAATGGTACTACCGCATTATCGGTCAGAACCGCTGCCCGATCGTTGATACCTGGTGGCAGACTGAAACTGGCGGCATGATGATTCTGCCGCTGCCAGGTGCAACACCTGCTAAGCCGGGTTCTGCGACCCGTCCGTTCTTCGGTGTTCAGCCTGCGCTGCTGGATGCGGAAGGTAACGAGCTGGAAGGTGCTACTGACGGTAACCTGGTGCTGAAAGACTCCTGGCCTGGTCAGAGCCGCTCTATCTGGGGTGATCATGAGCGCTTTATCCAGACCTATTTCTCTACTTACAAAGGTGTTTACACCACCGGTGACGGTGCCCGTCGTGATGAAGATGGTTACTACTGGATCACCGGTCGTGTGGATGACGTGATCAACGTATCCGGTCACCGTATGGGTACCGCAGAAATTGAATCTGCGCTGGTTGCGCATCCTGCCGTTGCGGAGTCTGCTGTTGTGGGCTATCCGCATGATGTTAAAGGTCAGGGCATCTACGTTTACGTAACTCTGCAGGCAGGCTTTGAACAGTCTGACGAATTGCTGAAAGAGCTGCGTACCTGGGTGCGCTCTGAGATTGGCCCAATCGCTTCTCCGGATCTGATTCAGTTTGCGCCGGGCATGCCTAAGACCCGTTCCGGTAAGATCATGCGTCGTATTCTGCGTAAGATCGCTGAGGATGATTTCGGTTCTCTGGGTGATACATCGACACTGGCAGATCCATCAGTGGTTGATGATCTGATCGATAACCGTATGAATCGCAAATAACACTGCACTGTTGTAGTTGTTTTACCGACTCCCTCCCGGTTTTTCGGCCGGGGGGGAGTTTTGCATTCAAAGAGGTGATAAGATGTTGATATGCAGATCAGAGATTTGCATCTGAATGCGTATTTAACTGTTCGTCTGAGGCCAAATATCAGATGCGCAGGTAAGGAGATTAGCTGAATGCAATTGGCGCAGAAGATTATCATTGCGGATGACCATCCGCTGTTTCGGGCCGCTCTTAAGCAGGCCGTCACTCAGGCTGTTCCCGGTGTAGAAATCGTGGAGGCCGACACTCTGGAAGCTGTGCAGAGTGCTGTCGATAACCATTCCGATGCCGATCTGGTTCTGCTTGATCTGCATATGCCGGGCACCAACGGTTTTACCGGTCTGGTGTTCCTGCGGGGACAGAATCCGGGTATCCCGGTTGTTGTGGTCTCTGGCAGTGAAGATGCATCAGTGATGAAGCGGGCACTGGATTATGGTGCGTCCGGGTTTATTCCTAAGTCTTCTCCTCTGGAAGTGATCGCCGAGGCGATCGGTGCGGTACTGGAAGGTGAAGAGTGGCTGCCGGAAGAAGTTGCGGATAGCCTCGATGATGTGACTGAGGAAGATCAGAAGTTTGCAGCTAATCTGGCATCACTGACGCCACAGCAGTTCCGTGTACTGACTATGCTGACAGAAGGTCTGCTGAACAAGCAGATCGCTTACGAACTGAACGTCTCTGAAGCTACGATTAAGGCTCACGTGACCGCAATTCTGAGAAAACTGGGTGTGCATAGCCGGACTCAGGCGGTAATTGCAGCGCAGCGACTTGGCGTAGAGCCGCCGAAGACTGAGTTAGGCTAAGCGCGATTATCGGTAGCGAGTTGCTGGAACGGCGGGCATAGCCCGCCTTGCTGGAAAAAGCGAACGCGGCAGCGGAGTCCTGAAATTACATTGTAGCGAGGCACACCCTCGTGCCGATAAGGAATTTATTAGTTTGTGGCTGGATCGTCTCGTAAACGAGACTCGCTAGAAAAAGCTTGACGGGATTTGGGATTAACTCAAATACTGTCTAGCCACTAGCCACTAGCCACTAGCCACTAGCCACTAGCCACTAGCCACTAGCCACTAGCCACTAGCCACTAGCCACTAGCCACTAGCCACTAGCCACTAGCCACTAGCCACTAGCCACTAGCCACTAGCCACTAGCCACTAGCCACTAGCCACTAGCCACTAGCCACTAGCCACTAGCCACTAGTCTGGTATTGAGTCAGTTTAGCGCCGCGACGGTGTCTCCCATAAAGTCTTGTTGAGTTAAGAGCTCTTCTACAGCTGTTCTGCAAAATTCTGAATACTGACCACCAGACTCTGATTCTTCTCAGTGCGTCCCCGGTGGATACCTGCCAGTGACCAGTTGTTGCCTGATTTAATCAGTACCGGGCCTCCGGAATCGCCGCCCAGGGTGTGGCAGGTGGTGCGGAAGATGTTGTCATTATCATACAGTTGATCGATTGCGCAGTTTTGCTGAACCGTCAGTACAAATGCCCTGTCTGCACGGTATCCTGCCTGCAGAATGCTCTGATTCCTGCGTAGCTTGCTGTTGTTGCTGAATGTCAGAAAGCCGAGTTGTTGTCCGATCGGTTTTTGCAGTGTGAGTATCGCCCAGTCGTGTTTCAGTAGCGCTGGTTTATCCAGTGCTTCAGGATTGAAAGCAGATGGATATAGGTAGTCACTGACCTTACTGTAATCCTGAAAGTCTTCTTTCTCTGCCCCGGCAACAAAGGTAATAAATTGTGCTGGGTACCAGCGCGCTGTTTGTCTGTTCCAGAGGCAATGGGCAGAGGTCAGTACTTTGTCCGTGGCAATCAGGGTGCCGGTGCAATGCCCACGGCCGGCCAGATTAACGCGACCAATAGCGCGCCACGGAAACTGATCGCTTGATACCCATTGTCGTTCCAGTGGATAACTTTTGGGTGCAATGTTTTGCCAGTCAGATCCACCTTTATCGCTGCCCGCAATTACGCTGTTTGAGATGAATAAAAAGGTTGCGGTAAAGAAAAACAGAATATTGAATTTCAATTTATGCACTCTCGTATACTGTTCGCCACTCGCCACTCGCCACTCGCCACTCGCCACTCGCCACTCGCCACTCGCCACTCGCCACTCGCCACTCGCCACTCGCCACTATGCTTTCTGCCCGGCGATTAACTTGTTGATCATCGCTCTTAATGCCGCAGGCTTGATTGGCTTGTGCAGCAACTCTGCATCTACACCGGCGATCTCCTCTTTGACTGCATCGGTTCGGTCTGCGGTAATGATGACGGCAGGAATCGGATGGTGCCAGAGCTGGCCCAGTTCCTGGAGTGCCATAATGCCGGTTCGGGTTTCATCCAGATGGTAATCTGCCAGTATGATATCCGGTACGAACTCCTGCTCAATAATCAGGTCTTTTGCTTCGGTTGCTGAGATGGCTGTCAGGGTTGAGCAGGACCAGCCTTGCAGCAGAGCGCTCATGCCTTCAAGGATTTTAGGCTCATTATCCACAACCAGTACCTTGATACCTTCCAGTCCCTTACTGCGAATCCAACCGCGTTTTTCTGGGCGCTGTTTTACTGCCTTCTCTTTATCACCCAGTGGAACATTGACGCTGAATACTGTGCCTCTGCCGGGCCATGAACGGACATTCAGAGAATGTTTCAGCATCCGGGCGATACGTTCGGTGATTGCGAGTCCAAGCCCCAGGCCATCAACCTGAGAGTGTTTCGGGTTATCGATACGGCGGAACTCTTCGAAGACCTCTCCAAGCTTATCTTCCGGGATACCAACGCCGGTATCCCAGACTTCGATGCGCAGGTTGTTGCCCTGACGACGGCATCCCAGCAGGATTTTCCCCTGCTGGGTATAACGGATCGCATTGGACAGGAAGTTCTGCAGTACCCGGCGTAACAGTTGTTGATCCGAGTGGACTACCTGACAGCATTTCACAAAGTGAAACTCCAGATTTTTCTCTTCTGCCAGTGCGGTGAATTCGGCACTGAGGTTGTCGAACATACCGTCGATGCAGAAGTGACTGAAGTTGGGTTCAAGCGCCCCGGCATCCAGTTTGGATATGTCGAGGATGGTGGTGATCAGACCTTCAGCAGCTTTCAGGGAACCGTCCAGATTGTCCACCAGTTGGCGGGTTTCGTCGTTATGTTGTTGCTGGGTCAGGGCCGAGATAAATAAGCGTGCAGCATTCAGTGGCTGCAACAGATCATGACTGGCTGCGGCAAGGAAGCGGGTCTTACCCAGGTTGGCAGCTTCCGCATCGGATTTTGCTTGTCGCAGTTCGTCCTCAATCAGTGCGCGTACAGTGTTCTCTTTGCGCAGCTCTTTGTTTACTACTGACAGAGTATGTGTGCGCTCACGTACGTGTTGTTCCAGATTTTCATTGGTTTCCTGCAGCAGGAGCTCGGCCTGGCGTCGTTCTGTAATATCCTGATAGAGCGTGAAGTAGCCCAGCAGATCGCCAAATTCGTTGCTGTGAGGAATGTATGTCACTTCGGCAAAACGGGTTGTACCATCCGGTGTCGGTAGCTCTGTTTCGAAACGTTGTCGTTCGCCCTGCAGTACTTTACTGATGTACGGGCTGCGCTTGTCATACTCTTCCTGGCTCAGTACCCGCACGCAGGGGGTGCCGGCGATGGTATGCCGGTCAACCCCGAAGATCTTAGCGTACGCTTTGTTGACGAAGCGATAGTTGCGGCTGGTATCCAGGAAGGCGATCAGCACCGGTACATTATCGGTATAGTCGCGGATATTCTGCTCACTTTCCCGCAGCGCTTCCTGTACCCGCTTATGCTCGGTGATATCCATATAGGTGTTAACGAAGCCGCCGTTAGGCATCCTGTTACCGCGTACCTCAAGTACGCTGCCGTCCATGCGGTAGCGCTCATAGGAGTGCGCTTTGCCGGAACGAAGAATCTCCAGGCGACGGTTAACCTGTTCTTCAATGCTGCCCGGGCCATACTCTCCCTTGGCTGCGTTGTAGCGGAAGATCTCTTCGATCGGACGGCCGACGCAGATCAGGCCGTCCGGGTAATCGAACATCTCAACATAACGACGGTTCCAGGCCACCAGGCGCATCTGCTGATCGACTACGCTGATACCCATGGTGATGTTTTCGATGGTCGACTGCAGCAAAGATCGGTTGAAACGCAATGCCTGAGAGGCTTCATCGACGATGGTTACTACATCACCAATCTGCATGTCCTTACCCCGCAGGGTGGAGGCAAGTACGATCCGGGCGGAGGATGCGCCGATCACACCGGCCAGCAGGCGCTCGGTAAACTGGATCAGCTCCGGGCTGGCTTTATCGCCGGACAGTGGTGGCTCAATACCTGCTTTCAGTGCGAAACCGGTAAAGGCATGCTGGGTGCGACTGATGCCCAGGAAGCGTTCGGTAAGAATCTGCAGGTCACCCACGGTTGCGTGACTGAATACCCGGGATGGTTCTGACAGGTCTTTGCTGTAGACATCGACAAAGGCGCTGGCCTGAATCCGGTCAACCAGACGTTGCGGGCTGTAGTGCGAGATAACAATATAGAGAAGGGCGTTAAAGCTAAGACTCCAGAATGCGCCATGGGTCAGTGGGTCCAGTCCGCTGATGCCAAACAGCCGTGTAGGCCGCAGTTGATCGAAGCCCAGGAAGCCTTGTTCCATGAATGCGCTGGGCATAAGGCCTGCGCTGGCCATGGTCGGAAACACCAGGGTGTACAGCCAGATCAGGAAGCCAGCGCTGAGGCCTGCGAGCATGCCGTGGCGGGAGCCGGTTTTCCAGTATACGCCACCGATCAGTCCGGGCAGGAACTGCGCTGCGGCAACAAAGGCAAGCAGGCCAAATGATGCCAGCGAGCTCTGGTCACCAAGAATCCGATAGTAAAAATAGGCCATGATCATCAGGCAGATGATGGTGATGCGGCGTACCCGCAACAGCAGGGCCCCGAGATCTTTATTCTTGGATAGTTGTAGCCATGAGATGCGCAACAGTAGTGGCATCACGATGTCGTTACAGACCATGGTGGCCAGTGTGATCGATGCAACAATAACCATGCTGGTTGCCGCAGACAGGCCGCCGATAAAGGCAAAGGTGGCGAGATTTTCAAAGCCGGCCTGCAGTGGCAGCATCAGTACAAAGGTGTCGGCGTTGATGGTGCCGGGGATGAATTCCGTCATACCGGCGGTGGCGATTGGCAGAACAAACAAGGCCAGCAATAGCATGTACAGAGGGAACATCCATCTGGCTGTGCGCAGATTATCAGTGCTGGTGTTCTCGACAATGGTTACATAGAACTGGCGTGGCAGACAGAGGACTGCTGCAAATGCCAGCAGAATCTCGGTAATAAAACTGTCACCCAGTGAGCTGCTGAAGTTTTCATGGGTATAAAGCTGGTCTCTGACATTGTGAATCAGATCGCTGACGCCGTCGAAGGTGTGGTAGGTGACCATCAGACCGACGGCAAGGAATGCGGTGAGTTTGATGATCGATTCGAATGCGACAGCCAGTACCATCCCTTCGTGATGTTCAGTAGCGTCGATATGCCGGGTACCGAAAAGAATGGCGAAAACAGCCATCAACAAGGCCACAAACAGAGCGGTATCGCTACCTTTACTCAGTGCTTCAGTGGCTCCCGGGGCGATGGCATCATAACTGATCGCCACCGCTTTCAGCTGCATTGCGATATAGGGAATAGTGCCGCACACAGCGATCACGGTGACCAGTACGGCCAGTGCCTGGCTCTTGCCATAGCGTGATGACAGGAAGTCAGCGATCGAGGTTGTGTTCTGCTGCTTACTGACCAGGATGATCTTCTCAATAATCCGCCAGCCAAAGATAAAGACAATCACCGGGCCCAGATAGGTCGCCAGGAATTCCCAGCCATGTTCGGAGGCCCGGCCTACAGCGCCGTAGAAGGTCCAGGACGAACAGTAAATCGCCAGCGACAGAGAGTAAATAAATGGATTGCTGGCATAGGATCGCCCCTTAGCGCTGCGGTCACCGTAATAGGCGATTGCGAATAGCAGGCCGACATAGGCCAGAGAGATAAGAATGATGGAGCCGCCGGACAACACAGGTCGCAATCTCGCTTTTACTTTAGTTGAACGGTTAGTTTAACCGATCTTTGGTGGGGAACCCTATTCGCCTTATACCTTTGTCTAATGCGTTGAGTTTTAAAGATTTTTTAATAAAAGTCTGGAGCCTGCGCCGGTGCTGGGGTTGCGCTGAATTGGCCCGGTTGAGCTGGGTTTGATCAGACTAAAGTCGGGGCTTTGTTTGCCAGATCCCTTTGATAGATTCTAGCTGTCCACAACTTTTATTAACTTAACCTTTAAACCTAATAACAAAAATAAGGATGGTGCCATGTCTACTCAAGACAACGCTCAGGCTTACTGGTCTGATAACCTGCGCATTATCATTACGTACCTGTCTATCTGGTTCGTAGTGTCTTATGTGTGCGGTATCCTGCTTGTTGATCAACTGGATGCAATTCCGTTTTTCGGTTTCCCACTGGGGTTCTGGATTGATCAGCAGGGTTCTATCTTCGTGTATGTGGGTCTGATCTGGGCTTACGCGATCAGCATGAACAAGCTGGACGAAAAATACGACGTTCACGAATAACAATAATAAGAATTGAACTGAGGACGAAATATCATGAGTCTTGATTTACTTACTTATATCTTTATAGGGGGCTCTTTTGCTCTCTACATCGGTATCGCTGTTTGGGCCCGTGCGGGTTCTACTAAAGAGTTCTACGTTGCGGGCGGTGGTGTACCACCGGTAGCAAACGGTATGGCGACTGCGGCTGACTGGATGTCTGCGGCTTCCTTTATCTCCCTGGCGGGTCTGGTATCTTTCATCGGTCGTGATGGTGGTGCTTACCTGATGGGTTGGACCGGTGGTTATGTACTGCTGGCGATGCTGCTGGCACCTTACCTGCGTAAGTTCGGTAAGTTCACCGTGCCGGATTTCGTAGGCGATCGTTACTACTCTAATACTGCGCGTATTATTGCGGTTGTATGTACTATCGTAATCTCTTTCACCTACGTTGCTGGTCAGATGCGTGGTGTTGGTATCGTATTCTCCCGTTACCTGCACGTTGACATCAACACTGGTGTAATCATCGGTATGGCGATCGTATTCTTCTACGCTGTACTGGGTGGTATGAAAGGTATTACCTATACTCAGGTAGCTCAGTACTGTGTACTGATCCTGGCGTTCACTGTACCTGCATTCTTCCTGTCTCTGCAGGTAACAGGTCACTTCCTGCCTCAGATCGGTCTGGGGGCGACTCTGGATTCCGGTATGTCTGTACTGGCAACGCTGGATAAGCTGTCTGTCGACCTGGGTTTTGCTGAGTATACTGCCGGTAAGAAATCCACTATCGATATCTTCTGTCTGACTGCAGCCCTGATGGCGGGTACTGCGGGTCTGCCACACGTTATCGTACGTTTCTTCACCGTACCTCGCGTAAAAGACGCACGTACTTCTGCGGGTTGGGCGCTGATCTTCATCGCTATCCTGTATACCTCTGTACCGGGTGTTGCTGGCTTCGGTCGTGTAAACCTGATTCAGACTATTAACGGTACTGATAACACTGGTACTTCTTACGCTGAGATGCCTCAGTGGTTCAAGAACTGGGAAAAAGCGGGTCTGCTGGGCTGGCACGATTATAACGGTGACGGCAAAGTTCAGTACGCTGCAGGTTCTGCGTTCAACGGTCCTAAGGGTAAGCCAGCGTTTGATGGCGATGCTCGTGGTGAGCACGGTGAGCGCGCGGTAACTAACGCACACGCTAACCCAACAGCTAAGAACGGTGCGCCGTTTGCGAACGAAGTATACGTAGACCGT
Source organism: uncultured Amphritea sp. (assembly GCA_963669425.2). Taxonomy (GTDB): domain Bacteria; phylum Pseudomonadota; class Gammaproteobacteria; order Pseudomonadales; family Balneatricaceae; genus Amphritea. The sequence goes on along the minus strand of CAXXNC010000001.1, from coordinate 307,793 downwards.
GACATCATGGTACTGGCTAACCCTGAGATCGCTCAGCTGCCAAACTGGGTAATCGCTCTGGTAGCGGCCGGTGCGGTTGCAGCGGCACTGTCCACTGCAGCGGGTCTGCTGCTGGTAATCTCTACTGCGATCTCTCACGACCTGATGAAGACCTGTATCAATCCGAACCTGTCTGATAAGCAGGAGCTGATGTATGCACGTCTGGCAGCGATCGTGGCGATCTGTATTGCAGGTTACTTCGGTATCAACCCACCAGGATTCGTGGCACAGGTAGTAGCACTGGCATTTGGTCTGGCTTCTTCCTCTGTATTCCCTGTAATCGTGATGGGTATCTTCAACAAGCGCATGAACAAAGAAGGTGCTATCGCAGGTATGATCGTAGGTCTGGGTTCTACCATGGCTTACATGATCTACTTCACCTTCATGGGCGGTGCTAAAGAAGATCTGTTCCTGGGTATCTCCACCGGTGGCTTCGGCTTCGTTGGTATGATCCTGAACTTCATCGTGGCGTACGTTGTGTCTATGATGACTCCTCCACCTCCGGCTGAGGTTCAGGAGATCGTTGAGAACATCCGTGTACCACGTGGTGCTGGTGCAGCTCACGCTCACTAAGATCTGAATAGATCTGGCTAAACGTAAGGCGCATCAGCGAAAGCTGATGCGCCTTTTTACGTAAAGGAACTGTGATTGTTCTGTTTTGCGATGCCTGAGTGTGAGTATAGTGCTGGTTGATGTTAAACAGAGTGTTATGAAAGTTTCAGTTTAAAAGGTTGTCTGGCCTTTTATGCAGACGCTTTTTCGGTTTACAGGTAAGGAGAGTGTGATGCCTGATTCATTCAAGATAGGGAATATGCCTTTTAGTCTGCTCAATGATGAAGAGCAGCATCTGTTGCGCTCCAGTCTGGATATCGGTTATTACCAGGCTGGCGAGACAATTCTGGCAGCTGGTGATGTGCCGGAGGGGTTGTATGTCATTTTTAAGGGGCGTGTAGGTGAAAGTGATGTGGCTGAAGAGGGTAGTGATCAGCCAGAGCATGTATTTGTGCATTACACCAATGAAGATTATTTCGGGGCCTGGTCGGCGATTCGGGGTAATGCGATTCATAACTTTATCGCTGAAGAGGAGACGATCTGCCATATTCTGCCAACCAAGGTGTTGCTTGATCTGTGCGCCACTAACAGCCGTTTTGCTGATTACTTCCAGCAAAGTTTGTCTGCCAAGAGTGAAATACAGGCCCAGGAAGGTGGTGATCAGGATATGGCGGAGTTTATGCTGGCCCAGGTTAAGGACAGTGTGATTCGTGAGCCTTTGATTGTTCTGGATGGTACCAGTATTTCTGAAGCGACCCACCTGATGCGTGAGAATAAAGCGGATTGCCTGTTGGTTAAGCGGGGTAACCGTTATGGGATGGTGACTGGTACCGATATTCTGGATGCCGTAGTCATAGAGAAGCTCGATATGGATTCAGATGTTGCAGAAATTGCCAGCTATCGTCTGATCTCGACAACCTCCGATGATTATCTGTTCAATGCGTTGATTACCATGACTCAGCAGCATATTGAGCGGGTAGTGGTAATGGATGATTTGCAGCTGACTGGTGTTATTGAACTAACCGATGTGTTGAGTTATTTCTCCAGTCACTCCCATGTGATTGGTCTGCGTATTGAGCGGGCTAATACTATTGAGGATCTGTATGAGGCGGCTCATGGCCTTAACGATCTGATCAAGGCGTTGGTGTCCCATGGTGTTAAAGCGCGCTTTGCTATGGACCTGATTGCTGCAATGAATGGGCGGGTAATTGCCAAGCTGTTTGACCTGATCGTGCCAGCAGATATGCAGCCTCATGTCTGTCTGGTGGTGATGGGTAGTGAGGGTCGAGGCGAGCAGATTATGAAGACGGATCAGGATAATGCGCTGATCTATCGTGATGGTCTGCAATGGCCAGAGATGCATGAGACTATGCAGAAGTTCAGCCAGACGCTGATCTCGTTTGGTTTTCCAAAGTGCCCGGGCGATATTATGGTATCGAATCCGGCCTGGGTGAAGTCGATAGGTGACTGGACTCAGCAGCTGAGTGACTGGTCTTACCGTTGTGAGGGTGAGGCGCAGATGAATCTGGCGATTGCGGTGGATGCGCATCCGGTTGCGGGTAATGCGGCGCTGTTTAAAACCTCCCGTAACTGGTTCCTTAAGCACTTGCAGAATAATGATGTGTTCTTCTCTCACTTTGCTAAGGCTTCCCTGGAATTTGATACCCCGCTGACCTTCTTTGGTAATCTGAAAGAGAAGGGGGAGCTGGATGTGAAGAAGGGGGGGATTTTCCCGATTGTTCACGGCATCCGGACCATGGCGCTGCAGTATAAGATTCTCGAAACCAATACCTTTAAGCGTATCGAAGCGCTGGTGGAAATGGGGCAGATGAAAGAGGAGCATGGTCGTGAGTTGTCTGAAGCGCTGGCCCTGTTTATTCAGACCCGGCTTAAACAGCAGGTGAAAAGGATTGATGGTTCAGACGATGGCGTAGACCAAACGCCTAATATCCTGGAGTTGGCTTCTTTGGATAAAATGGAGCGTGATTTGCTGCGTGATGCGCTGCATATCGTCAAAGGATTCAAAAAGCATCTGTCACTCAGGTATCACCTGGGAGGTTAGCGCGGAATATGATTATTCCCAGAACGATAAGAAAAATGAAAGAGCGTATGGATCATAAGAATGGTCCGTACGCGCACCTGTTTGAACCCTATGAGGGAGATGAGGTGGTTTCGCTTGATTGTGAAACTACCAGCCTGAATGTTAAAGAGGGTGAAATTCTCTCCATTGGCGCGGTTAAAATAAAAGGCCGCAAGGTGATGACCAGTGAGCGGCTGGATATCAAGCTTAAGCCGCCGAAAAGCCTGACCGGGGACTCTATTAAAATTCATAAGATCCGGGCTGCCGATCTGGCAGATGGGGTTTATATGGATGAGGCGCTGGAGAAAGTGCTGGAGTTTGTTGGTAATCGCCCGATTCTTGGCTACTACGTTAACTATGACGTGCGGATGCTGGAAAAGTATCTGCGCCCGCGTTACGGCTTTGGCTTGCCGGGGAAGGCGATTGAGCTGTCGCATGTTTATCATGACATCATTAAATGGCGTCATGTTGGCGGTGATGTGGATCTGCGCTTTGATACGATCTCTAAGAGTCTGGATATCCCTATGCTGGAGCGGCATACGGCACTGGGGGATGCTATCACTGTAGCATTGATGTATGTACGACTGAAATACGGTGATCCGCCGCAATCGAAGACGATTTAGATCTTTATCTGTCAAAAAAATGAACGGGCTAATGGCCCGTTTTTTGCTTTATATCTACTGGGTAATATTTTTTGACACAATTTTGTGTCATTATTTTGGCGATAAGTGGTTTTTTGGTCTTGCTAAGCCCCTTTATGCCAATATAATGTCAATAAAATGCCGCTGGCCGAGGTGGGTATGATCGAACGCGCAGATATAAACTCTGTCCTGCAGCAGATGCGGGAGCTGCAGTCACAGGCTCAGCGGGGGATGCAGCCAGAGATGGTGCAGCCTCCGGGGCAGATCGCTCAGAATGGTGAGGGTGAAAGCTTTGCAGATCTGTTGAAAGGCGCTGTCGATCAGGTGGCCGGAGCACAGAGTGAAGCAAAGGCGCTCGCAACCGCATTTGAGCGGGGCGATAAAAGTGTCGACCTGCACCAGGTAATGATCAGTATGGAGAAGGCCTCCGTTTCGTTTCAGGCTTTAACGCAGGTGCGTAACCGAATGGTCACTGCTTATGAAGATGTTATGAAGATGCCGATCTGATCCGCTTGAATAAATAGACAATAATAAATCAGGGTAAGGGGAATAATGGACAACGCAACCATGCAGACAGGAACGGGAGGGCCGGTTACATTTGGCTTTAACCGTCTGAGTCTGGTGCGTCAGCTGGGCTTGATGGTAGGGCTTGCAGCCACTATCGCGCTCGGCTTTGCTGTTGTTCTCTGGTCGCAGGAGCCCGATTATCGGGTGCTCTACAACAATGTTGCCTATTCTGATGCCAATGAGATTATTGAGCAGCTGCAGCTGAATGCTATTCCCTACAAGTTCGACTCAACCGGCCGGAATATCATGGTGCCGGATGAACATCTCCACCGTGCGCGTCTGAAACTAGCAGCCGAAGGCTTCAGTAATGATAAGACGGTAGGCTTTGAGCTGCTGGATAAGGAGCAAAGCCTGGGTACCAGTCAGTTCATGGAAAATGCCCGTTACCGTCGTGGGTTGGAAGGCGAACTGGCACGTACTATCAACAGCATGATCGCTGTGCGAAAAGCGCGAGTGCATCTTGCCTTGCCGAAGCAGTCTGTATTTGTGCGCGATCAGCGTAAGCCAACCGCGTCAGTATTCCTCGAGTTGATCGCAGGTCGTCGACTTGAGGCAGTGCAGGTCCAGGCCATTGCTAATCTGGTGGCATCCAGTATACCTGAGCTGGCCAGTGAAGATGTCACTGTTGTCGATCAGAAAGGTCGATTGCTGAATACCCGTGATATGGATACCGATGTGGTGATGGCTGCAAAGCAGCTTGAGTACACCCGTAAAATTGAAGAAACCCTGGTCAATCGGGTTAACAGTATTCTGCAGCCGGTACTGGGGATTGGTAACTACCGGGCTGAAGTGTCTGCTGATATAGACTTTACTGCGGTTGAGCAAACTGATGAGATCTATAACCCGGATCTGCCAGCGCTTCGCAGTGAGCAAACGCTGGATGAAAGTACTACCGGTCAGGAAAAGGCTGCTGGTGTGCCCGGGGCATTGTCTAACCAGCCGCCGGGCGCGAGCTCTGTGCCAGAGACGACTCCTGAAGGTTTGCCAGTGGATGGTGAAGGAGTGGTTGAGCGTTCTGGTGGTCCGAGAAGTGCCCGCTCTCAGGCAACCCGTAACTTTGAGCTGGACCGTTCTATTAGTTATACCAAGCATCAGATGGGGCAGATTCGCCGCCTGTCTGTCGCCGTGGTAGTGGATGATCTGGTTACCGCAGCCGCTGAAAGTGGTGATCCGGTACGGACTGCCTGGGCTCAGAATGAATTGGATCGACTGACTATACTGGTAAAAGATGCAGTGGGCTTTTCTGCACTGCGGGGTGACAGCGTCAGCGTTATTAACTCGCCATTTGCTGCCCCTGAATTGGTTGAAGAGGTAGAGATTCCTATCTGGCAGCAGGAGTGGGTTCATGATCTCGCGAAACAGATACTGGCAGGTCTGTTTGTGCTGTTGCTGGTGTTTGGTTTGCTGCGCCCGACGATGAAAAACCTGGCTCAGGCTGCCGCTTTGCGTGAAGAGGCAGCAAAATCGGATAAGCCGGTTGAAGATATTAAGACCGAGCTCGAATCGCTGGATATGAATGGTATATCGGCCGATCAGGTTACTTTCAGTGGTATTGATAATGCTCTGGCGCCAACGCCGAATGAGACTTACGAGTACCAGCTGAATGCGATTCGCAGTATGGTGGCGGAGGACCCTGCCAAGGTGGCGCAGGCAATCAGGCAGTGGGTGATAGAGCATGAATGATCAGACGAATGATGCGCCGGCAATGGATCTTACCAGTATTGAAAAAGCAGCGATTCTGCTTATTTCGCTGGGTGAGACTGATGCCGCTGAGGTGTTGCGTTATCTGGGGCAGAAAGAAGTTCAGCAGCTTGGTCTGACGATGAGCAAGCTGGATAATATTCCGCAGTCTGCCGTGGAATCAGTTATGTCTGATTTTATGGAGGCGATCTCTGATCAGACCAGTATCGGTATCAATAATGATGTTTACATCAAAGAAATGCTGGGGCAGGCGCTTGGGTCGGAAAAGGCCCAGACGCTGATTGACCGGATTCTGATGACTACCAATACCAATGGTCTTGAAAGTCTTAAATGGATGGATCCCCGTCAGGTTGCAGAGATTATTCGTTACGAGCACCCGCAGATTCAGGCGGTTGTGGTGGCATTCCTTGAGCCGGATCAGGGCGCGGCAGTGTTGCAGCGTTTTGATGAGAATGTCCGTCTTGAAATCATTATGCGTATTACCTCGCTGGATCAGATTCAGCCTGCTGCACTGCAGGAGCTGAACGATATTCTTGAATCCCAGTTTGCCGGTGCCAGCAGTCAGTCTGCATCGCTGGGAGGTCTGAAAGCGACCGCCGAGATCATGAACTTTATCGACAGTAATGTTGAGCAGGAACTGATGGATATGATGCGTGAAAGTGATGAAGCGCTGGTTGATCAGATCTCTGAGTTGATGTTTGTATTTGATAACCTGATCGATGTGGACGATATGGGTATTCAGGTTATTCTACGTGAAATCAGTACTGATGTGCTGGTAATTGCGTTGAAAGGGGCTGATGTGGCGTTGCAGGAGAAGATTTTCCGCAATATGTCCAAGCGAGCTGCTGAGCTGCTAAGAGATGATCTGGAGGCGAAAGGTCCGGTACGTGTGAGTGAAGTGGAAGATGCCCAGAAAGAAGTATTGGGTGTGGCGCGTCGTCTGGCGGATGAAGGTGAAATTATGCTGGGCGCCGGCGGTGAAGAGATGCTTTGATCATGATGAAGGCGATCGATAAGTCTCAGATCCGGATTCGGGCGGAAGATGCCCGAGCTGCTGCGCTATGGACGTTGCCTGTGGTTAAGGGGCAGCATACCGTGGCGCTGGAGCAAAAACCTGAAGCACCGGAAGAGCAGTTTGTTGAAGAAGAAATTGTTGCTCAGAAGCTGACCCTGAGTGAGCTGGAAAAAATTCGTGAGGACGCCTACCAGGAAGGTCTTCAGCAAGGGCGTGAAGATGGTCTTGCTAAGGGGCTTGAAGAGGGGCGTCAGGCCGGTCGTGAAGAAGGGCTTGCGGTTGCGCAGAATGAGATTGAAAGCCGGATGCAGTTGCTGCAGTCGGCGCTGGAACAGCTCAGTGTGCCTTTGCGGCAGATTGATCAGCAAGTGGAGCAGTTGGTTGTCGATCTGGTGCTGGAGTTTGGTCAGGCTGTTGTTGCTAATGAATTGCAGATCAGTCCTGAGACCGTGCTTCAGGTAGTGCAGGAATGCATCTCTCAATTACCTCAGCATGCTGGGAATGTGCTGATTCAGGTAAATCCGGAAGATCTCAGTGTGGTTGAGCCTCTGGTGGCGGTCAATGAAAACTGGCAGCTTCTGGATAATGTCGATATTCAGCGTGGCGGTTGCAAGGTTGAAGCCAGTAATACTGTTATCGATCATACGATGGAGCAGCGCTTAGCAGCTGCGACCAGTCAGTTGCGCTATGCTCTCTGTGAGCAGGCCGGTACGGAGTCAGATGCCGGCAATGAGCCGGGTTCTCTCCATGAGTAATCGCCTCGCCAAGCGGCTTAAGGGGCTTAAAAACCTATCCTATTCTCTGCCCGCGCCAATGGCTCAGGGGCAGATTACCCGTCTGATCGGCCTGACACTTGAGGCGGTTGGTATTAAAGCGTCAATGGGAGATTACTGCCTCATTTATCCGGATAAGGGTGAGCCTGTTGAGGCCGAGGTGGTCGGCTTTTCCGGTGATCGCATCTATCTTATGCCGATCGATCTGATTGAAGGGCTATCTCCTGGTGCCCGGGTAAGTCCGATGGTGGGTGGTAACGAAGTTGAGGTTGGTTTTGAGCTGTTAGGACGGGTCATTAACGGTGTGGGTAAGCCATTGGATGGATTGGGTCCGTTAGGTTGTCCGCAAAAAACCACATTGCAGGGAGCTTCAATCAATCCTCTCAGTCGTAAGCCGATCTCTCAGACGCTGGATGTAGGTATTCGTTCTATCAATGCGCTGCTGAGTGTCGGGCGGGGGCAGCGTATTGGTCTGTTTGCCGGTTCCGGTGTTGGTAAGAGTGTGCTGCTGGGGATGATGACTCGTTTTACTGAGGCGGAGATTATTGTCGTTGGGCTGATCGGTGAGCGGGGGCGTGAGGTAAAGGAATTTATTGATCACAGTCTTGGTGCTGAGGGATTGGCTCGTTCTGTGGTTGTTGCCTCGCCGGCGGATGAGTCGCCTTTGATGCGGCTTCGTGCAGCGCAGCTGTCGACCCGGCTTGCTGAATATTTTCGTGAGCAAGGCAAAAATGTTCTCTTACTGATGGATTCTCTGACCCGTTATGCACAGGCGCAGCGGGAAATTGCACTGGCGGTCGGGGAGCCTCCGGCAACAAAGGGTTATCCGCCGTCAGTATTTGCCAAACTGCCAAAGCTGGTTGAGCGTGCGGGTAATGGTGATCATGGTGGTGGTTCTGTCACAGCGTTCTACACGGTACTGACGGAAGGTGATGATCAGCAGGACCCTATTGCAGACTCGGCGCGGGCAATTCTTGATGGACATATTGTCTTATCGCGAAATCTAGCGGAGCGGGGGCACTATCCTGCAATTGATATTGAGCAGTCGATCAGTCGTGCCATGCCTCAGATAGTTTCTCCTGAGCACCTGCAGGCGGCGATGGGGTTCAAGCAGATCTATTCTAAATATCAGCAAAACAGTGATCTGATCTCAGTGGGTGCTTATATGCGCGGCAGTGATGCAGAAACTGATTTTGCCATTGAGCGTATGCCGCTGATGAATGCTTTTCTGCAGCAGGGGTTGCAGGAATCATTTCCGTTTCAGCAAAGTCTGACGGATCTGGCGATGACGCTGAGCCCGACTCAGCAGCCAGGGGCTGAAGTGTCGTGAAGCGTTCCAAGCGGTTGCAGGTTGTGCTGGATCTTGCTGAACGGCGCAAGAAGGAGGCGGATAAGATTCTCGGTGAGGCGCAGGGGCGTGTCAGTCAGGGGGAGCAGACTCTTGAGCAGTTGCAGAACTACTATAACGAATACGTAAATAGCTTTTACACTGCCGGGGCTTCGGGGGTGTCTTTGGGGCAGATTCAGAACCATCAGGCGTTTATGCAGAAACTGCAGGCGGCAATCGAGCAACAACGGCGGGCTATCCAGATGGATAAGGCGCAGCTTGAGCGTGCCCGTGAGCACTGGCAGGCTGCCTATGGTCGCCATAAAGCGATGGATTCTCTGGTCGAAAAAGCAAAAGCTGAAGAGCAGGTCCAGCAGGAAAAGCAGCAGCAAAAAGTCCTGGATGAGCGCTCTCAGCTTATCCGTCCTCCTTTCATCTGATCGGTGGCCGGTCTGGCCGCTTTCCTCTTTGCGTGTTTATTTAGCGCGCTTACTTAATTCTGGCACTGTTTATGCAGTTACCCGGTTAGTTAATTATCTGCCGGGGAGTGCAGTATGAATCAATCTGTCGCCGCTCTGAATGGAGCGGGTTCACTTCTTGATCTTGGAACGCCTGTCACTACAGGTGCTGCGGGAGCTGCGGTGCCATCCACAGGTGCCGGAGTGGATGCATCTTTTGATGTGATGATCGCGAAAGCGGCAACGGGTCAGTCGGTTGATGCTGGTAATTCTGTGCCGCAAGACGGTGAGAATTTGCCGTCTCAGGAGTCGGTATCTGCAGAAGGCTCGGCCGGGGCTGCAGCGGAGTCGGCGGATGCTACGGGTATCACTGCCCGACCCGATATCGGTGTGACGCCTGAACAGATAGGTGAATATCGTAAAGCTGATATATCAGTGGCGGTGGGTAGTGTCCTGCAGCAGTATCGGAACGATGCCAGTGGGCAGGGTTCTGCAGTTGCTACAGCAGCGCAGATGTCTGAGTCAGTGTCTTCTGCTGTTGAGGGGCGTGGGCAGCCGGTTATTCCGCATGGTGATTCTGTTCAATCTGTTGCTGGTCAGTCAGTGCCTTTAACTGTGGCTGCGTCCGGGCAGCGAGGTGATGCCGATGTTCTTGCAGAGCGTCAGGCTCTGGCTGCAAACAGTGGTCAGTCGGTGCTTCCTGTAGCGGATGAAAAAGTTGTCCCTGTTGAAGCGTCAGAGAGGCCGGGTCAGCGTTCCCCGAGACCTTCCGGAGAGGAGCGTCTGGCCGAGTTGCGAACCTCGCTGGCTGCTGAAAAGACTGAGTCTGTAAAGATTGACCATAGTTTTGGTGGTCAGGAACAGCGTTCACCGGGACAGTCCGGAGAGGAGCGTCTGGCAGAGTTGCGGACTTCATTGGTTGCTGAAAAAACTGAGTCAGCAAAGATTGATCATAGTGTCGGTAGTCAGGAACAGCGTTCGTTGGTTTCCACGAATAATGCTGCTGATGTAAAAGGGGGGGCGCAAGCCCGGGCTCCGGAGCAGGTTGCTGCAAATAGCGGAGTGCTGTTGGCTGAAGCTCAATTCAGGCCTGTTGTGGAGTCGGACTCGGTTGTTGAACACGTTGTTCCGGATGCTGATTTTGTGAGTCAATTGGAGCAGAAGGATAAGGCTTCTGTGCAGTTTGTTGCTGACGGCTCTCAGGCGGTGGTTATCAGGAGTGATTCTGCTGTTGCTGCGCAATCGCCAGATGTTCTGCAGGCTGTTGCAGATAAGTTGAGGGATCAGATTAAGCCAGTGATTGCAGAAGTGGAGCGTGGCAGCGTGGGTTCTGATATGTCAGTGCAGGCGCAGCCAGTCAATCGCGAAACTGCACAGGTGGTTGGTGAGCTGAAGGCTGAGATCGCTCGTCAGGTTACACCGGTAGGCCCGTTGTCTGAGTCGCTTCGTGCCGAGTCGGGAGGGGAATTACGGGGGCGTGAATTGGCAGCTTCGCTTGTGAGTGATGCTGCTAACTCAGGTAAAGCTGATATAAGTGCAGCGGAAAAATCATTAGCGGGCTTTGCTGAAACGCTGGCAATGGCTAATAAGTCTTCGAAGTCTGTTGCTGAAACCCAGCAGATGGTCATGCCTAATGGTCTGAAACCCGGTGTGCCTGCTTGGAATCAGGCTGTGAATGAGCGGGTAATGCTGTTGTCCTCCCAAAATGGGCGGTTTGCCGAGATTCAGTTAGATCCTCCAGAGCTGGGCAGTCTGCAGGTCAAATTGCAGGTTAAGAATGAGCAGGTCAGTGTAGTCTTCGCCACGCCGCATGCCGCAGTGAAGGATGCACTGGAGCAGGGGATGCCGCGACTGAGAGAGATGTTTGAGGAGCAGGGGATGTCTCTGGCAGACTCGTCTGTAGAAGACCAGAGCAGCGGTCAGCAATCTGACGGGGAGTCCGGCTCAGGGAATGCGCAGGTGGCGGGTTCCGGAGCTGTGGCTGATCAGGAAAATGCTGATGTGGCAGAGGGGCAGGCGATGTCATTGGTTGACTACTATGCCTGATTAAAACCGGGTTGTGTTTGGTCCGGTAGGTAGTTCCGCAGCCTAATCAGTATGTTATATTAAGCTTCAGGTATTTATAACTATCCCTGACGCTGGTTCGCTGGTGTCTGGTCGGTGAGAGATAGCGATGGCTGAAGAAAATGCAGATGCAGTAGAAGGCGGTGCTGAGGGCGGAAAAAAATCAGGTAAGATGAAACTTATCCTGATTATAGTGGCGGCCCTGCTGATTGGTATTGGTGGTGCCGTGGGGGGGATGATGTTCCTGATGGGCGGCGACAGCGAAGCTGAGGAGATTGAGGCGAAGCCGGCAACACCTGCCCGTGCGCTGTATACCAAGATCCGTACTCTTGAAGGGAATCCATATTTTACAGTGGTCGTGCCGAGTAAGGATGGTAAGACTCACTACCTGCAGGCTTATGTGGAAACGAAAACCCGTGATGATGAAGTGGTTGCGGCGTTGACGAAGCATATGCCGAGAATCGTATCTAACCTTAACCGGATGCTATCTGATCAGTCGTTCGAACATCTGCGAACCACTGAGGGTAAGATGTTGCTGCAAAAAGCGGCTGAACAGGAAATTCAGACCATTCTGCAGGAAAAAATTGGTAAGCCAGGCATTGAAAAAGTGCTGTTTACCGGTTTTATCATGCAGTAACGGATGCATTTATGACGGTTAAAGACCTTCTTTCTCAGGATGAAATCGATGCCCTTTTACACGGTGTCGATGATGGCGATGTAGAAACTGAGGACGAAGCAGCGGTAGAAGAGGGTGAAGTCCGCCCTTATGACCTTGCCAGCCATGAACGAATTGTTCGTGGCCGGATGCCTACGCTCGAAATGATCAATGAGCGTTTTGCCCGACATACTCGGATCAGTCTTTTTAATCTGCTACGTAATAACGCCGATGTTTCTGTTGGCGGTGTGCAGATTATGAAATACGGCGACTATATTCATACCCTCTACGTACCAACCAGTATTAACCTGCTCAGGGTACATCCTTTGCGTGGTACAGCGTTACTGGTAATGGATGCCAAGTTGGTATTCAAGCTGGTTGATAATTTCTTCGGTGGCGATGGTCGTCATGCCAAGATCGAAGGGCGTGAATTTACCCCCACAGAGATCCGGCTGATCAATAAAGTGATTGAGCAGTTCTTTGGCGATCTTGAAGAGTCCTGGCAGCCCGTAATGCCGCTGAAGTTTGATATCAGCGGACATGAAGTCAATCCAGCTATGGCGAATGTGATCAATCCTTCAGAGGTTGTCGTTGTCAGTAGTTTCCAGGTTGACCTGGATGGTGGTTCGGGTGAGTTTCATGTGACGATGCCATATTCCATGCTGGAGCCGATCAGGGATGTACTTATTTCCGGTTACAAACCAGCTGAAGAGGAGCAGGATGAGCATTGGTTGTCCTCTCTGCAGAAAGATGTGCTGACATCGCCGATGGGGCTGGATCTGGTGGTGGCTGAGCGACAGATGAAACTTCGTGATGTGCTGGAGTTGGAAGCTGGAGATGTGATTCCGGTGGATATCTCTGATACCTTGAATTTGCAGGCCGGTCGTGTGCCTGTATTTAGCTGTAAACTGGGGACTTCCAGAGGAAATCTTGCGGTGAAAATAGTTGAACGAATTATTAATGACTAATCTATTGGCAGAGCGTGAATACTGATGAGTGATGAAGAGAATAATGTAGATCAGGACGCGATGGCGGATGAATGGGGTGCTGCCATGGCGGAACAGGCCCAGTCAGAGTCCGGTGCCGATGACGACTGGGGTGCAGCCATGGCAGAGCAGGCTCAGGCCAGTGCCGGTCAGGCTGTTGAGCTGGATGAGTTGAGTGATACTGCTCAGCCTCTGGATAACCCGAGTCTTGATGTCATTCTTGATATTCCGGTCAAACTGACACTTGAGGTTGGCCGTACAGATATTGCAATCCGTAACCTGCTGCAGTTGAATCAGGGGTCTGTGGTCGAGTTGGACCGGGTTGCTGGTGAGCCGCTGGATGTGATGGTGAATGGTACGCTGGTTGCGCACGGCGAAGTGGTGGTTGTAAACGACCGTTACGGTATTCGTCTCACCGACGTTATCAGTCCGCAAGAACGTATCGAGAAGCTGAGATAATGCTGCTGCGCTGTGCTGGCTCCGCAATAGTTTTGCTGGGTGGGCTGTTCAGTGCGTCGGTATGGTCGTCTGAAGTCCCTGATCAGGCAGTGAAACCCGTAACGACACCTGCGCCGGTGAATATTGATCCTGTCAGCACCGGCTCAATTATGCAGATGTTGTTGGGTTTGTTGTTAGTCGTTGGGCTTATTCTGTTGCTGGCCTGGTTGCTGAGGCGATTCACTGGCTTGCAGGGGCAGCACAGAGCTATGCAGGTAGTTGCCTCTCTGCCCCTGAGTGCGCGGGAAAAACTGGTTCTGGTTCAGGTTGGTGATAAACAGGTGTTGCTGGGAGTGGCTCCCGGGCGTGTCAGTCACATAGAAAGTTATGAGGAACCGTTAATTCAACCCGGCAGTCCGGCCGGTGAATTCGCTATGCGATTACAACAGGTAATGCAAAGGAAGGATGGGCAGTGATTCGCATACTTAAGGCCATTTTCCGGTGTTGTTTTCCTGCACTGATTCTGTCACTGCTGGCATTTCCTTCGTCTGGCAGCAGATGTCGGAATACCTGCCGTCCGGTTGACTACCAATCCTGATGGATCTGCAGATTATAGTGTGACTCTGCAGATCCTCGGCTTGATGACGTTGCTGACGTTCCTGCCTGCGATCATGATGATGATGACCTCGTTTGCCCGGATCATTATTGTGTTTGCAATCCTGAGGCAGGCACTGGGTTTGCAGCAGACACCTTCCAATCAGATCCTGTTAGGGTTAGCTCTGTTTCTGACGCTGTTTATTATGTCTCCGGTGCTGGATAGAGTGAATGAACAAGCGGTTCAGCCTTATCTGAATGAGCAGATTACCTCGGTCGAAGCAGTGCAGTCGGCCAGTGTTCCGTTCAGGGCGTTTATGCTGGCGCAGACTCGTGAAAATGATCTCAATCTGTTTATGAATATTTCCCGAACGCCCGCCGTTGAAGCGCCGGAGGATATCCCTTTCACCGTACTGGTGCCGGCTTTTGTGACCAGTGAGTTGAAAACAGCATTTCAGATCGGCTTTATGCTGTTCATTCCATTTCTGGTTATTGATCTGGTGGTTGCCAGCGTTTTGATGGCAATGGGTATGATGATGCTGTCGCCGGTGATTATTTCGTTGCCCTTTAAAATAATGCTGTTTGTGCTGGTGGATGGTTGGGCAATGGTGATTGGGACGCTGGCGGGTAGCTTTGTCGTCTGATGCTTTTGTAACGCGCTGAAGGAGGAGAGTAATGACCCCAGAAATGGTTCTCGATCTGTTCGGTGAAGCGTTGTTCCTGATCGTTGTATTGGTGGCGGTAATAGTATTGCCTTCACTCGCTGTTGGTCTGGTTGTATCGATGTTTCAGGCGGCGACTCAGATTAATGAGCAAACGCTGAGTTTTTTACCGCGTTTGCTGGTGACTCTTCTGACTATTATGTGGGCGGGACCATGGATACTGACCCGCTTTATGGATCACTTCAGTTTTATCTTTGCCAGTATCCCGCTGTATCTTGGGTAGGTGTGTACTTCGTGGCCTGGTCGGGGTGATGCTATGCTTGAGCTCACAACGCTGCAACTGGAGCAGTGGGTGGCTCAGTTTCTGCTGCCTTTCTTTCGTATCGCTTCATTTCTGATGGTGCTGCCAATGATCGGTACGCAGTTGGTGCCTGCCCGGATTCGGATGGGGTTAGCGCTGGCGATGACTGTTCTTCTGTTGCCGGTTTTGCCAGAAATGCCAGTGTTGAATGGCTTGTCGCTGAGTACTTATATTCTTGTCGCACAGCAAATTCTTATCGGTTCGGCGTTGGCATTTATCATCCAGGTGATGTTTCAGATTTTCACCCTGGGCGGGCAGATTATTTCCTCGCAAATGGGTCTGGGTTTTGCTTCGGTCAGTGACCCGGCTAACGGTGTGTCGGTGGTGGTGCTGTCACAGTTTTACCTGATGATGGTGATGCTGCTGTTTCTTGCTTTTAATGGGCATCTGGTGCTATTTGAAGCCCTTGCCCGTAGTTTCTATGTGTTGCCAGTTGTGGATGGTGGATTGCCGGTTTCCGGATTTCTTGAGGTGGCGAAGGCGGGAACCTGGATGGTATCCAGTGCCCTGCTGATGGCGTTGCCTGCGATTACGGCATTGTTGGTGATTAACTTTGCTTTTGGTGTGATGACTAAGGCTGCGCCGCAACTGAATATTTTTGCTATCGGTTTTCCGTTTACTATGATGATGGGGTTGCTGATTACCTGGGTAAGTCTGCAGGGTTTTATGGGGCAGTATCAGCGTTTTGTGATGCTGGCATTCGATTATCTTGATCGTGTACTCGGAACAGGAGGTCTTTAGCCATGGCTGAAGATAGTGGTCAGGAAAAAACCGAAGAACCCACGGCCAAGCGTCTCAAGGAGGCGCGGGAAAAAGGCGATATTGCTCGCTCTAAAGAGCTGGGAACAACGGTGTTGCTTCTGGCTGCAGCCGCGGCAGCGTTGGTCTTTGGTGGTGTCGTAGCTGATAAAATGGCCGGCATGATGGCTTATAACCTGAATGTTGATCGCCAGGCCGCTTTTGATCCGGCGATGATGTTTGTTCATCTTGGGCATTCATTGGCTGAGTCGCTCTATGCAGTGCTGGGGTTCTTTGCTGTAGTAATGGTGGCGGCCATTGCCGGGCCGATTGCTTTGGGTGGCTGGAATATGAGTCTGAAGGCGATGGCGCCTAAATTCAGTCGCCTTGATCCGTTGGCGGGACTAAAGCGAATGTTCTCGGCGAAGGCATTGCTTGAATTATTCAAAGCACTGGCAAAATTCCTTGTAGTCGGTTCGCTTTCATTTCTGATTCTGATCTCTTCTAAAGAGGATGCTGTTTGCTCTGGGGGCTCAGGATATTGTACCGGCAATGTCTGCTGCAACAGAATTGGTGATTTGGGCATTCCTTATTATGAGCTCGACTATGATTCTGATTACGCTCGTTGATGTGCCTTTTCAGATTTACGATTATACCCAGAAACTGAAAATGACCCTTCAGGAAGTTAAGGATGAAATGAAAAATACCGAAGGTAAGCCGGAGGTGAAGGGGCGAATTCGGCAGCTTCAGTATGAGATTTCTCAGCGTAAAATGATGTCGGCAGTGCCTGATGCTGACGTCGTTATTACTAACCCGACGCACTATGCTGTTGCTCTGAAATATGATCAGGGGGCAGGAGGGGCGCCGGTAATGATCGCTAAAGGAGCGGACTTTGTTGCGCTGAAAATCCGTGAAATTGCGGATGAGCATGATATTCCGATTCTTTCCTCTCCTGCGCTGGCTCGAGCTATCTATCATTCAACTGAGGTCGATGATGAAATTCCGGCAGGATTATTCAAGGCAGTGGCAGAAGTGCTGGCTTATGTTTTCCAGCTGCGTCGACATCAACAGGCTCAGGCCCCTGCGCCAAGGCGGCTGAGTGAAGATCTTGAAATTCCGGACGATCTGCGTCGGGATGAATAACCGGTTCTGTCTGATATCTGGCGGGCTTCTTGCATTGATTGTCTTTATGGGGACAAAGCGTCAAAAAATTGATGTTTTGGCCGTCTATTAATGCTATTTTGAAGCAAATTTATATTCAGGCTAAAAGTGATGTTTTTTTGACGCTTTTGGTGTTGGCAAGGTCAGACGGATAACGCGTGGACAGAGCGGCTCTTTACAATAACTTTCGCAGTGTAGGCAGGGGGAATCTTGGTATTCCGTTCCTGTTGCTGGTTATTCTGGCAATGGTTACATTGCCGATGCCACCGTTTCTGCTTGATGTGTTATTTACCTTCAATATCGCTCTTTCCATCGTTGTACTACTGGTTTCTGTTTATTCCATGCGGCCTCTGGATTTTGCCGTTTTCCCTACCATCCTCCTTATTGCCACGTTGATGCGGCTGGCGCTGAACGTTGCCTCGACGCGTGTGGTACTGCTTTATGGTCATGAAGGTGGAGATGCTGCTGGTAAGGTGATTGAAGCCTTTGGTGA
This sequence comes from uncultured Amphritea sp., assembly GCA_963669425.2. Taxonomy (GTDB): domain Bacteria; phylum Pseudomonadota; class Gammaproteobacteria; order Pseudomonadales; family Balneatricaceae; genus Amphritea. The sequence continues at coordinate 290,488 of CAXXNC010000001.1, read as the reverse complement.
GGTGGTAATTGGCGGTAACTATGTTGTTGGTCTGGTTGTATTTCTTATCCTTGTAATTATCAACTTTGTGGTGGTTACCAAGGGTGCAGGCCGTATCTCAGAGGTGAGTGCGCGTTTTACCCTTGATGCGATGCCCGGCAAACAGATGGCGATCGATGCGGATCTGAATGCCGGTCTGATCAGTCAGGATGAAGCCAAGCTACGACGTACAGAAGTTACTCAGGAAGCGGACTTTTACGGCTCTATGGATGGTGCCAGTAAGTTTGTTCGTGGTGATGCCGTAGCCGGTATTCTGATTCTGGTGATTAATATCCTTGGTGGTCTGGGTATTGGTATGCTGCAGCATGACCTTTCTTTCGAGCTGGCAGCCCGTTATTACTCGCTGCTGACGATTGGTGACGGTCTGGTGGCTCAGATCCCTTCGCTGTTGCTGTCGACGGCAGCAGCGATCATGGTGACCCGGGTTAATGCATCTCAGGACATGGGTAAGCAGGTTATCGGCCAGTTATTCGGTTCGCCTAAAGCCCTTGCTGTCGCGGGTGGTATTCTGTTTGTTATGGGTGTTATTCCCGGAATGCCACATGTGGCGTTCCTCTCTCTGGCGGCGGTTGCCGGTGCCGGTGCTTACTTTATCTATCAGCGTAATCTGGCGCTGGAGAGTCAGCAGGCCGCTGTAGAGGATGAACAGCCTGATCAGCCTGAGCCTGATCAGGATATTAAAGAGCTGGATTGGGATGATGTAATGCCGGTCGATATGATCGGTCTCGAAGTGGGTTATCGCCTGATTCCGATGGTGGATAAGTTGCAGGGCGGGCAGTTGTTGAGCCGGATCAAAGGGGTCCGGAAGAAGCTGTCACAGGATCTTGGCTTTCTTGTGCCATCGGTGCATATTCGGGATAACCTTGATCTTATGCCGGGCGCCTATCGAATTACTCTCATGGGTGTGGCAGTGGGTGAGTCGGAAGTATATCCCGATCGTGAGCTGGCGATTAATCCTGGGCAGGTATTCGGTACCCTGAAGGGGATTGAGGTGAAGGATCCTGCATTCGGGCTGGATGCTATCTGGGTTGAGCAGAGTCAGAAAGAGCAGGCGCAAACGCTGGGATATACCGTGGTTGATGCAGGAACGGTCATTGCCACGCACCTCAATCAGATCCTTCAGGCACACTCCCACGAGCTGATGGGGCATGATGAAGTTCAGAAATTGCTGGATATGCTGGCAAAAACGTCCCCAAAACTGGTAGAAGAACTGGTTCCAGGTAAGCTTTCTGTCAGTACACTGTTGAAAGTGTTGCAGAATCTGTTGATGGAGCAGGTTTCGGTTCGGGACTTTCGCACCATTACGGAAGCGTTGGCAGATGCTATAGCCCGGACTCAGGATCCGGTTGCGCTGACAGCGGCGGTGAGGATTTCGCTGGCGCGAATGATTGTTCAGAACATTATTGGTAATGAAGCTGAACTGCCGGTTGTGACACTGGATCCACAGTTGGAGCAGATGCTGTTGGGATCTGTACAGCAGGGCGATGGCGCCAGTGAGGGGCTGGTGATTGAGCCGGGAATGGCGGAAAGGCTGCAAAGCTCCCTGGCAGATGTAGCCCAGCAACAGGAAGTTGCCGGCAGGCCAACCATCTTACTGGTGGCTGCGCCGATCAGGCCTTTATTGGCGAAGTTTGTGCGTTATGGAGAGCACCAGATCAGTGTGCTGTCCTATCAGGAAATTCCTGAAAATAAGCGTGTTACCATTATTGCTACAGTGGGTGGCCAGAATCAGGTTTGATCTGAGCAGTCGTATGAATAGAGACGGTTATGAAAGTTAAACGCTTTTTTGCCCCGGATATGAGACAGGCGATGCAGCGGGTCCGAGAAGAGATCGGAGCCGACGCTGTTATTGTCTCTAACCACCGTGTTGCCGGTGGGGTAGAAGTGGTAGCCGCCCATGAGCATGAGTACGAGGCTGCGCAGCAGGAGTTTCAACGTAAACGTGCTATTGAAAAGAGAGAGCAGGCTGCCGCCAGTAATAAACTTCACAGTAATCTGGCCGATGAGTTGCGTAAAGCTCAGGCCCGTATTGCCACCGCTCAGGATGGCCCGGCGGCACCGAAACAGAAAAATCGCCAAATGGATGATGATGCGGATCTGAGCGAGATTCTGGATACGCTGAAGCAGCGACAGCGTGGCAGAGCTGTTCCTCGTGCCCCAGAGTCTGCTCAGCCAAGACCTGCCCTTGATCCGGGGCGGCGAGAAGCGCCGAGGCCGAAGCCGGCCCGGCCAGCAGTGACCCAGCCGCCGGCTACAGAGCCGCTGGTGGTAGCGGGAATGGATGATGAGCAGGCAGTTATTCGTTCCTTGCAGGATGAAATTGAATCGTTGAAAACGGTGCTGAATCAGCCTGTTTCTGCACCGGTGTCTGATATTCCGGATGATCCCTTTGAAGAGGTTGCAGCGCCTGTTACTCCGAAACCAGTTAGTCGTCCTGCGAAGCCAAAGCCCCGGCATGAGCTGGCCAATTCATCGACGGTCAGAGTTGAACGTCGGCTGGAAAGAATCGGTTTGGGACCACAGCTCAGTCGGCAATTGTCAGCGGTGGTTGAAGATCATGATGATCTGGATGACGCCTGGCGTTCAGCGTTGACGCGTTTCAGTGATGCATTGCCGGTAATGGGTGAGGACTTCATCGAACGGGGTGGCATGATCGCTTTTGTTGGTCCTACCGGCGTTGGAAAAACAACCACCATCGGTAAGCTGGCTGCCCGCTATGTGCTGAAACACGGCAGTTCCAGTGTCGCGCTGGTGACAACCGACTCCTACCGGATAGCAGCACACGAGCAGTTACTGACATTTGGTCGGATTCTGGATGTGCCGGTCAGAGTAGTGGATGAAAATAACAGCCTGGATGAGGTTTTATCCAGTTTACGCAGTAAGCGGCTGGTGTTGATTGATACTGCCGGTATGAATGCGCATGAGCCACATACACAGGCGCAGCTTGATATGCTGGATGATGTCAGTGTGCGAATGAAAAAGCTGCTGGTGCTGTCTTGTTCCAGTCAGCGGCATGTGATTGAAAGCGCCTATGAAACTTATGCGCCATTGGGGCTGAATGGTTGTGTACTGAGTAAGCTGGATGAGTCGGGTAATCTGGGTGAGGCACTTGATCTGGTGGTTGAGAATGGTCTGACAGTCAGTTACGTCACTGATGGGCAGCGGGTACCTGATGATATCGACATTGCACATAAGCGTGATCTGGTCAGTCGGGCGGTTATTACTGCCCAGAAAGCCAGTCGCAGTCACCGGGCCTTCAGTGCGAATCAGCAGGAGAGGCTGGCAAGAGATGAGCACTGGGAGAGTTGATTTGCTGATTTACACTGGTGACAGACATGGCTAGTCCTCGTCCTGTAAAAGTGATCGCAGTGACCGGCGGTAAAGGCGGCGTGGGTAAAACCAATGTATCCGTTAATGTCAGTCTGGCGTTGGGTGAGATGGGGCATCGTGTGGTATTGATGGATGCTGATCTCGGCCTGGCTAATGTGGACGTGCTTCTGGGTATTAAAGCCCGGCAGAATATCTCTGATGTCCTTTCCGGTCAGTGTTCTCTGCGAGAGTTGCTGATTGATGTTGATGAGAATGTCCGGATCGTGCCGGCGGCATCCGGGACCCAGGAGATGACCTCACTGAGTGTGCATGAGCATTCAGAACTGATTCATGCGTTCAGCGAGTTGGATGATGATATCGATGTCCTGGTAATCGATACTGCTGCGGGTATTTCAGATGCGGTAGTCAGTTTTGTTAAGGCAGCACAGGAAGTGGTGGTTGTGGTTTGTGATGAGCCAACCTCTATCACTGATGCATATGCGTTGATGAAACTGCTGAACCGGGATTACAAGATGACCCGCTTCCGGGTGCTGGCCAATATGGTGCGCAGCGAGCAGGAGGGTCGCAATATGTATAACAAGTTACTGACAGTAACTGATCGCTTTCTTGATGTGACCCTTCAATACCTGGGGTCAATCCCTTATGATGAGTCTGTTCGCAAGGGAGTGCAGAAGCAACGTGCTGTTTTAAAAGCATTTCCTCGCAGTAAAGCGGCATTGGCGTATAAGCAGCTTGCAACCAGGGTTGATAGCTGGCCGGTTTCCTCCACGCCCCGGGGGCATCTGGAGTTTTTTGTCGAACGGTTGGTAAAAGGCGCTTAGGCGGCAAACAGGATCAATGTAAAGCCCTATGTATAATCAGCTTCAGTTCAGTTCCAGTCAGCAGATCGTTGAGCAGCATGGTGCGCTGGTCAAGCGGATTGCTCATCACCTGATGGCGCGGTTGCCAGCGACGGTGGTGCTTGAGGACTTGATTCAGGCCGGTATGGTTGGCCTGCTGGAAGCTGCCAAAAAATACGATGCGAGTAAAGGGGCAAGTTTTGAAACTTACGCAGGTATCCGTATTCGCGGTGCCATCATAGATGAAGTTCGTCGCGGTGACTGGACGCCAAGATCCGTGCATCGCAACGCCCGCAGGGTTTCCGAGGCTGTTCAGATAGTTGAAGGTCGTACTGGTCGAGATGCCCAAGATGGGGAGGTTGCCGCTGAACTGAATATCAGTGTGGCCGAATATCATGCATTATTGAAAGACTCAGCGGAAAGTCGACTGTTCAGTTTTGATAAGTTGGTGGAGCCGCAGGAAGAAGGACCCGGCGAGTCGATTGCCGGTGATGATCCGGACCCATCGGATCACCATGAACAGGAAGATTTTGTAAAATCCATTGCCCGTGAAATTGAGGGGCTGCCAGAGCGGGAAAAGCTGGTGTTGTCTCTCTACTATGACGAAGAGCTGAACCTGAAAGAGATCGGTCAGATTCTGGGCGTCAGTGAATCACGGGTAAGTCAGATTCATAGCCAGGCGGCATTGCGATTGCGAAGTCGCCTTAAAGATTGGCGGTAAAGGTGCTGGAATAGCCTTAACAAGATACCAGCCCGCCGTCACAGTATGTTGTTAGGAGGGATTGTCTTGAATAAAGGCATGAAAATTCTGGTCGTAGATGATTTCTCAACCATGCGTCGGATTATCAAGAACCTGCTGAAGGATCTTGGTTTTACCAACATCGTCGAAGCAGACGATGGCGCTACAGCGTTGCCTATTCTGAAAGCCGGCGGTATCGATTTTCTGGTAACCGACTGGAATATGCCGAAGATGACCGGCATAGATCTTCTCAAAGCGGTTCGGGCCGATCCTGAATTGCGTCATATCCCTATTCTCATGGTAACTGCAGAAGCGAAGCGTGAGCAGATTATTGCTGCTGCACAAGCGGGCGTGAATGGTTACGTAATCAAACCATTTACCGCGGCAGTACTGAAAGAAAAGATCGGTAAGATCTTTGAACGTATAGAGAGCTAGGAGGCTGCCGAAGATGAGTTCTGGATTAGTACAGGATAACGGCGCTTTCGAACGCCAGCTTCAGGAGCAGGCCAATCAGTTGGTTGAGCAGCTGCAGGCCGGCGATATGAATGCGGCGATGCAGAATATTCAGCAGCTGAACGAGATGCGCTTTGAGGCGCTGTATCGGGAAGTCGGGCAGCTGACCCGTGCTGTGCATAATGCCATCGTCTCGTTTACCGATGATGTCAGTGCAACAGAGTTATTGCAGGAATCACAAAAGGATATCGCGTCGATATCTGATGCCAGTGACCGCCTTTCTTATGTTATTGAGCTGACCGAGAGTAATGCGCACAAAACCATCGACCAGGTGGATCGTTCGCTGCAGCTGGTTGCTGATCTGGAGCAGGGCTTTAGTCTGCGTAAAGAGATGCTCAATGAGTTTGCACAGTTGAAAGAAGGTAATCCGCGTCTGGAAGCTCTGTATGAGAAAGCGTGTGGTTACGCTGAGCATAACTCCGGGGCGCTGGAAGAAATTAAAGAATGTCTGACCGCTATTCTGCTGGGGCAGGAGTATCAGGACATCACCGGGCAGTTGATCAAACGGGTTATCCAGTTGGTAACCGACATTGAAGATGAACTGATCGGCATGATGGAACTGGCTTCCAGGGTTACCCGTGTCAGTGGTATTGAAATGGCACCTGCGCCACAGGCCGAAGAGCCTGATTCCGGTGAGGTGAAGGCAGAAGGGCCGCAGATGGCGGGCGCTTCGAAAGCAGATGTGGCAACCAGTCAGGATGACGTTGACGATCTGTTGTCCAGTCTGGGTTTTTAGTGGGGTATCGCATGTCTTTGGATGTAGATCAGGAAATTCTGGAAGACTTCTTGGTAGAAGCCGGGGAGATCCTCGAACAGTTGTCTGAACAGCTGGTAGACCTTGAACAGCACCCTTCAGACCGGGAACTGCTGAATGCTATTTTCCGTGGCTTCCACACCGTAAAAGGTGGAGCAGGTTTTCTGCAGCTGGAGCCGATGGTTGATTGCTGCCACAGTGCAGAGAACCTGTTTGACCAGTTGCGTAATGATGCACTGCAGGTTTCTCCCGAGCTGATGGATCTGGTGCTGCAGGCACTGGATAGCGTTAATGAGATGTTTGAAGCTGTTCGCAATGGAGACTATCCAGACGCTGCTGATCCGTATCTGATTGACAGTCTTAACCGGATGGCTTCCGGTGCATCGGCCGATGCGGTACCCGCTCCTGCAGCTCCGGCTCCACAGCCTGCAGTTGCAGCGCCGACCGCCACTGGGTCAGCAGACGCCAGTGATGAATTTAATATGCTGGTGTCAGATCTGAATGATGAGCCGGCTCCTGCTGCTGGCGGTGATGATCTGATCACCGAGGATGAGTTTGAGAATCTGCTGGATGATCTGCAGGCGAAAGGTGAGGGCGCTTTTGCTGCGGCACCTGCTGCGGCACCAGCACCTGCGACCGATTCTGATCTGATCACTGAAGATGAGTTTGAAAGCCTGCTGGATGACCTGCAGGCGAAAGGTGAAGGCGCATTTGCTGCTGCACCTGAAGCTGCCAGTGCTGATCAGGAATTTGATCAGCTACTGGGTCAGGCGGCGCCAGTGAAGACTCCTGCACCTGTTGCGATTGAATCAGATCTGATTACGGAAGATGAGTTTGAAAATCTTCTGGATGATCTGCAGGCAAAAGGTGAGGGAGCGTTTGCAGCGGCTCCTGCTGCTGCACCGACGCCTGCACCTGCTCCTGCGGCTGTTGCAGTTGCTCCAGAACCTGCGGCTGCAGTGGCTCCTGCTCCCGCTCCGGCTAAAAAAGCTGCTGGTAAGGCAGCCGAAGCGAAAGCGGCAGAGAAGAAAGCAGCTGCGGAAACCAATGTGCGTGTTGATACCCGTTTGCTGGATCAGATCATGAACATGGTGGGTGAGCTGGTACTGGTTCGGAACCGGCTGATTCGTCTGGGGGCCGACAATGAAGAAAGCGATCTGACCAAGGCGCTTGGTTCATTGGACATGGTTACCGCGGATCTGCAGATGTCGGTTATGAAAACCCGTATGCAGCCGGTGAAAAAAGTTTTTGGGCGTTTTCCACGTTTGGTCCGGGATCTGTCTCGCCAGCTGAACAAAGAGGTACGTCTTGAGCTGCGCGGCGAAGACACTGACCTGGATAAAAACCTGGTTGAAGCGCTGGCCGATCCGCTGATTCACCTGGTACGAAATGCTATTGACCATGGTATTGAAGCGCCGGATGTTCGTCAGGCAAACGGTAAGCCCCGTGAAGGTCATGTATTGCTGTCTGCGGAGCAGGAAGGTGATCATATCCTCCTCATCATCGAAGATGATGGTGCCGGTATGGATCCGGATAAGCTGCGGCAACTGGCGATTGATCGTGGCATGCTGGAACCAGAAGCGGCTGCTCGTCTGAGTGATCATGAGTGTTTCAATCTGATCTTCGCGGCAGGTTTCTCGACCAAGAAAGAGATCTCTGATGTCTCTGGTCGTGGGGTCGGCATGGATGTGGTTAAAACCAAGATCTCTCAGCTTAACGGTAAACTGGATATCGATTCCCGTCTTGGCCAGGGGTCGAAAATTGAGATTCAGGTTCCGCTGACGCTGGCGATTATGCCAACGCTGATGGTGCTGCTGGAAGAGCAGGCATTTGCGCTGCCATTGGTGAACGTGAATGAGATTTTCAATCTGGATCTTACTCAGATCAATATGGTTGATGGACAGCAGGTTATCATTGTCCGGGATAAGGCATTGCCACTATTCCATCTCAAGCGCTGGCTGGTGGATGGCTATGAAAATGAGCCATTGCCTGAGCAGGGGCATGTTGTTATTGCCAATGTGGGAACGGTTCAGGTTGCCTTTGTTGTCGACCAGTTAGTGGGACAGGAAGAGGTGGTGATTAAACCGCTTGGCTCGATTCTGCATGGTACGCAGGGTCTGTCAGGAGCGACAATTACCGGTGATGGCCGGATCGCTCTGATTCTTGATATCCCGAGTTTGCTGAAATCCTATGCTGCCTGACCGGCAGCATAGGCCATTGTTCCGGTCCCGGAGATAAGTATGTCGGTTCGGGTGTTGATTGTTGATGATTCGTTATTTTTTCGTAACCGAATCAAGCAGATACTCAGCTCTGAAGATCAGATTGAAGTAGTTGGTGCCGCCAAAAATGGTGCTGAAGCTGTGACATTGGCGCAGCAGTTACGTCCTGATGTGATCACTCTGGATGTGGAAATGCCGGAAATGGACGGTATTACCGCATTGAAGCAGATTATGCAGAAAGCACCGGCTCAGGTGCTGATGCTCTCTTCCCTCACCAAACGCAGTGCGGCGATTACATTGGAAGCGCTGGATCTGGGTGCGGCGGATTATATGGAAAAGGATGCCAGTCAATGGGTTGCTGACTCCTCGGCAGTGGGCAGTGCGTTGATTGCACGGGTTGTGGCGTTGGGAAGTAAAACAGTCAGGGCTGCTGTATCACGCAGGCCGCAGGTTGCGTCCCGGCCTCAGATCGGTGGCCTTGAATCGGGAGAGTTGCCACGTAAAGTTGAGCGTACTGCAGAGCGGCCGCGTTCAGCAGTGCCAGCCTCGGTCCCTGTCTCGGAGAAGGTAGGCTTTCCTGCTTGTCGGATTCTGACCATTGGTTCCTCCACTGGTGGACCTGCCGCATTACAGGAGATTATGCCCTCCTTAAGCGCTAATCTGCCGTTTCCGGTGTTGATTACTCAGCATATGCCGAAAACCTTTACTGCGGTTTTTGCCAAACGTTTGAACGAGCTTTGTAAGATCGAAGTAAAGGAAGCCGAAGATGGCGATCGTTTACTCCCTGGGCATGCTTACCTTGCTCCCGGTGGTCAGCAGATGATCATTGATCCGGCACATCCTGATCGTCTGATTATCAGGGACAGTGATGAACGAATGACTTATAAGCCCAGTGTTGATCTGACTTTTGCTTCAGTAGCTAAAGCCTATGGCGCAAAAGCGTTGGGGATTGTGCTGACAGGTATGGGTGCAGATGGGTGTGAAGGTGCCCGTTTGTTGAAAAATGCAGGTTCTGCGGTCTGGGCACAGGACCAGGACAGTTGTATTATTTTCGGTATGCCAAAAGCTGTGATCACAGCGGGTCTTGCCGATGAGGTACTGGATCTTAAGGGGCTGAGTAACGTTTTCAGACAGCGAGGGAATTAATGAATCCGGTCAGTATCGGGGGTTTATTGCTGGCGATTGCCGCAATAGTCGGAGGGAACTACCTGGAAGGTGGTGCACCGGAAGAGTTGCTGAATCTGCCTGCACTTTTGATAGTGCTCGGGGGAACCATTGCTGCTGTTTTTGTTCAGTCATCAGGTGATGAGCTGAGACGGGCTATTCGTCTGTCTGGTGCCGCCTTTGGCCGGTCCCGTCAGGATTATGTCAATGGTGTCAATTCTGTAGTGAGCTGGTGTGTTCTTGCTCGCCGTAAGGGCTTGCTGGCACTGGAAAATGAAATTCCTTCGCAGCACGATAATCTGGTCAAAAACGGCCTGCAGATGCTGGTTGATGGCCGTACACCGGATGTTATTCGTTCAACGCTTGAAACCGAGTTGATCAGTCGTGAAATCCGGGACCTGCAAGGTGCCAGGGTGCTGGAGAGTATGGGCGGCTATGCCCCGACGATGGGTATTATCGGTGCTGTACTGGGGTTGATTCATGTGATGAGTAACCTGGGTAACCCGGATAATCTGGGGGCGGGTATCGCTACCGCTTTTGTTGCAACGATCTACGGAGTGGCTATCGCGAACCTGTTTTTCCTGCCCGTGGCGGGAAAGATCCGGACCATGATTCAGCAGCGTTTCCATTACCAGGAGATGATGCTGGAAGGTATCCTCTCTATTGCTGAGGGGCAGAACCCCCGTATTATCCAGCTGCGTCTGCAGGGTTATCTGGATCAGGATCGTTAATATGCCCAGACGCCTGGTGGAGAGTGAAGATCTGCACTCACAACGTTGGGTGATCTCCTACGCTGACTTTATCACCCTGCTGTTCGCTTTCTTCGTGGTCATGTATGCCATCTCCTCAGTGAATGAGGAAAAATATAAGCAGGTTGCTGAATCTCTTTCCGGGGTGTTTGCCGGAGAGACTGGAGAAGGGGATACTCCGCTTGATGGCGAGCTGGAAACTGATCCTCAGGGGATAACACAATACACTGGCGGTTTGCGACAGGATCATAAAAGATCAGTTGCGATTGTGCCGCCAAGGCCGGAAAATAGCGCCGAGCTCCAGGCTATTGGTGATCAACTTGAAGTGCAGTTCAGAAAACTGATTCGTGATGGACATATGGCCGTGCAGAGTAATGACCTCTGGGTTGCTCTGGAGATGGGGTCCCATCTTCTGTACCCCGAAGGGGGCGACCTGCCCACGGTACTGGCGGATCCTATTTTTGAGCGTATAGCAGTGATACTTCGGGACACAAATAATCCTGTGCTGGTTGAAGGCTATACCGATAATCAGTTTATTTCGACAGATAAGTATCCTTCCAACTGGGAATTGTCAGCTGCCAGGGCTGCCGGCATTGTGCGTATTCTGCAGTTAAACGGTGTCAATCCGAGCCGGATGACCGCGGCAGGATATGGTGAATATGCTCCACGCGGAGATAATGGCACTGCAGTAGGGCAGCGAGCTAACCGCCGTGTAGTGATTGTAATTGCCCGTGACCGTAGAACGCAGCGGGTTGTCGCGGCGTATGGCAGTGAGCAGGTCAGTGAGGACGCAGTCAGTGGCTTATTAACAGACAGCGCCCTGCCGCAATCAGATATAGAACAAGTGCAGACGGAAGATGGACGTATTGTCTTCCGGCGTAAAAACCAGCCGGATGCGCTGGATGTGAGAACCTTAACGTCGCCGGCATTGACGGACGATGCGGCGGTGCAGGAGAGAGCAGAGTAATGCAGGTCTGGGCAGTAGCCAATCAGAAAGGTGGCGTTGGTAAAACCACCACTGCGGTGTCTTTGGGAGGCTTGCTGGCTGATGCCAGTCAGCGGGTGTTGCTGATCGATCTTGATCCGCATGGTTCCCTGACCAGCTATTTTAAATATGATCCTGATGAGCTGGAAACCAGCGTCTATGATCTTTTTCAACCAGAGCGAGAAATCGATAAACGCCTGCTCGAGCGGCTGATTCTGCCGACATCAAATCCTCATATTGATATGATCCCTGCAACCACTGCGCTGGCGACACTGGAGCGGAAAACGGTTGGTCAGGAAGGTATGGGGTTGCAGGTAGCCAAAGCGTTGCGAGTGCTTAAAGATCAGTATGATTATGTGTTAATTGACAGTCCTCCGGTGCTGGGGGTGCTGATGATTAATGCGCTGGCTGCCAGCGGCCATCTGCTGGTGCCGGTGCAGACAGAGTTTCTGGCGTTGAAAGGTCTCGAGCGCATGCTGCGTACCATTAATATGATTAACCGGGCGCGTAAACGGAAGCTGACCTATTCGTTGATACCGACTTTTTATGACCGGGCAGTACCTGCCGCGGTTTCAGCGCTGCGTGAACTGCATCAGCGTTTTCCTGAACAGATTTCAGCGGCCGTTGTGCCTGTGGACAGTAAATTTATAACCGCCAGTGCTAAAGGTGTAACGCCCTCAGCAATGGATCTGAGTACGCCGGGAGTTCAGGCGTATATCAGAATCCTCCGGGGTTTGGCAGAGCGGAGTCGGTCATGAGCGAGCAGCCATTGAATCGCCAGCAACAGCTGGTGCAGGAGTATCTGGAAGCCCTGCTGCGTGATGAAAATGAAGAGTACAGTGTTGAAGCGTCGTTACAGGATGCTGTGGCGGAGCAGGAACCTGGCGGGGAAGTTATTCCGGTTGTGAATGAATTGCCGAAAGCTGGTCCGGATCTTGAAGATCTGGATCTGGATGAAATTGAAATAACTCTTGATCTGCAGGAACCCGCTGTTGAAACTGTTCAGCCAGAGCCAGAGCCAGAGCCAGAGCCAGAGCCAGAGCCAGAGCCAGAGCCAGAGCCAGAGCCAGAGCCAGAGCCAGAGCCAGAGCCAGAGCCAGAGCCAGAGCCAGAGCCAGAGCCAGAGCCAGAGCCAGAGCCAGAGCCAGAGCCAGAGCCAGAGCCAGAGCCAGAGCCAGAGCCAGAGCCAGAGCCAGAGCCAGAGCCAGAGCCAGAGCCAGAGCCAGAGCCAGAGCCAGAGCCAGAGCCAGAGCCAGAGCCAGAGCCAGATGCCGGAGATCTGGCAATGATAGCGGCTGCCGGAGAGGCACCTGAGCCAGAACAGGAACCCCTGAAGTGCATAATGATCGAGCTACAGGGTATTCGTATGGCGGTGCCGGTTAAGTATCTGCTTAACGCGCTTAACCTGAATGATCTGAATCTCGACCTGGAGCATGGGCCTGAGTGGATGCTGGGGCACTTCCCAAGGGATATGCAGACTATCCATGTGGTCGATACGGCGATGTGGATTCTGCCGGAGCGCTATGATCCGGATAACTGCCTCTATGATCAGATATTGCTGTTGAAAGAGACAGACTGGGGTATCGCGATTGATAAGATGATCGGTGGTCAGGTGATTCAGGCAGAAGATATGACCTGGAATACCAATACCCATGCCAGACCCTGGTTGTTGGGGACATCGATGAAAAACAGATGTGCAGTACTGAATATCCCTGCGATGATCGAAGGGTTTGATACTGCGATGGAGCTTGGTGTCGAGCGCTTATAGCGCAGGCCTTGCTCTGAATATAAGGAGTCTATGATGACCTGGTTGGCACTGACTGTGGTTGCCGCAATAGCTGTTACTGCGGCGGGATATTGCATCCATGTGCGGCGTAAACTGCAGCAACATCAACGCCAGTATGAGGCGTTAATTAATGTGCTTCGGAACGAGATTCAGGCGCTGACCAGTAGTTCTATCGGAATGGGGCATCGGTTAATGGATGTTGAGAATCAGCTCAATATCACCGCAGAGAAACAGCAGGAACTGGCTAACCGTGATCCGGGTGTGCTCGCCTATAATCAGGCGGCGCGTCTTATGGAGATGGGGGCTGATGTTGATGATCTGGTGAAAAACTGCGGTATTGGTCGGCCGGAAGCAGAACTGATGGCGTTGCTGCATAAAGAGGTAGCAGCGCCGCAGAAACGCTAATTATTCGTTTCTTTTTCCTGCCGCAGCTGATATGTGAATGCGATAATCTCGGCGATGGCGCGGTAGAGACTTTCCGGGATTTCGTCGCCCAGCTCTAGTCTTAGTAATACTTCCACCAGTTCCGGGCTCTCATGAATATGAACATCATGCTCCCGGGCCAGTGAGATAATCTGTTCCGCAATCACGCCCTGGCCTTTGGCCGTTACCTTCGGAGCGCCCTGATGGTCGTAATTCAGGGCGACGGCTTTCTGATACTCTTCAGTCTTCCTGTTCATACTCTTTCAGTTATCAGGTTGTTACATCAATCAGTTGTTCGACAGCATTGCCGGGCTTAGGTGCGCTGCCTTCGCTGCAATGAACGGCATTGATTATATAGCCCTGCTCATGTAACTGGCGATTAAACTGAGGCAGCTGCTCATTGAATGCTTCTGCAGTATCGGCATGGCTGCACCAGAAGTGTGCGGTGATCTGGTAGTCCTGCTCCAGAATAAGTTCGGCGTCTACCGTGCCCAGAGTTTCCAGGTCGAAGTGAAGTCTCACTTTCCACAGGCTCTGCCATTCATGATCGTTACCCTGCCGGCGGTGCTCTGATATTTTCAGTTCAACATTGTCCAGTTGATCTTTATAACGGATCGGCAAATCCAGCGCGAAGAAACGCTCAATGCCCCCGTCAGTACTGACCCGCGTATTCTGTATGCTTTCGAGCTGGTGGCTGGTAACCCTGCTGAGTAAGCCCTGCACCAGTTCCTGTAATTGTTGTCGGGGTTGCTCTGGCAGTTTATCTGCCTGTTTCAGTAGCTGGCTGAGCTGGTGCTTAAAATCGAGACTCAGATCGGGTTTGCCCGGGCTGGCAAGTTGTCGCTCGGTAAACAGGCCGCCGTTATGCAGGTTCTGTAAAATTGATCCCCGGCTTTCGGCCGAGCCATCAGGTTTGATGCCGAACAGACTGATCAGTGCTGACAATATACCGTTGATAGCCTGTCGATCTGCACCGCTGGCGGTACTGAGGGTCTGAATCTGTTGCAGGCTTTCAGCTACCGTGCGTTGGGCCGGCAGTACATGGCGCAGGGCGCTGTTGATGGTCTGCTGTAATACCTGATTCTGAGCCGGTGCAGTAAGCGGCTGCAGAGCAACCTGATTGGCGGCATTACGAATCAGCAATACCTTGCCGTCAAAGCTGAGGGGTTGCGATAAATTCAGCTGCACGGAGTGACCATTAATGCTGGCATTTATCTGTGTCTGTCCTGCTGGTGTGCTGGCAGTAGTTATCTGTTGTGAAACAGTCGCCAGTACAGGTCTGTTCAGGGGTAATAGCTGATTTAGATCAGCGGTTGGCCGGCTGCTGAGCGTTGCTGTGAGTGTCGCTGGCTGGGGTTGTTGAGTCGGCGCTTGTGCCGGCTGCTTTGCGGATGGGGGAGCCGGTGGCGGTTGCTGGTTCTGCTGTGTTGTCTGGCGTTGTTGAATGACCGGCGGGATCGGCTGTTGCTGGGCAGGTTGTCCCTGTCCCGGTAGCGTTTGCTGAGGGGCGGTGCCCGCCTGAATCGGTTTTTGCTGAGTGGTTGCCGGTTGGTTTGGTAACTGCTGTGAGGTGTTGCTGGTCTGCTGCGGCAGTGGTTGGGCAGGAACCGCTGTCGGTGTCAGTAACAGCTGACCAACCGTTGTGCGGGTCAGGGTTGCGGTGGTACCAGGAGCAAGGTTCTGATTGCTGTTCAACTGAAACAGCTGGCTGCCCAGTTGTACCTGCAGAGTAAACTGTCCTGCCTGCCCGGGCGTTGGCAGGGATTGTTGTACGCGGATACTGGTTGGGGTATTCAGGGGCAGAGCACGCACCAGCTCGGCTGCCGGTAATGACTTACCGGAACCGGTTTGTAAATTCTGGACCTGAAGTGGGTTAAGCATGCACTAAAATCCTATTGCGCTTTTTGAAAGCGTATCCCTTGCTGTATCCGGGATGATGAATAGTTTCTCTTTATCACATTGATAGCCAGTTCTTTTGACTCAGCTATGCCCTACAACGACTTATTTTGTATATAATGCCTTGCTTTCGGCCGTCTTTGCTAAAAATATAGGCCGGTTTGCCGCTTCTGTAGCATTTGAGGTTGTTCTGTTGTCTGCACCGAGACTGAAAATCGAGAATCTGTTCTGCGAACGGGATGAACGTATTCTGTTTGATCAGTTGTGCTTTGATGTTGAAGCCGGTGAAGTGGTTCAGATAGAAGGCCAGAACGGCAGTGGCAAAACCACATTGCTGCGAATACTCAGTGGCTTATCCCGCAATTTTGAAGGTGAGATTTACTGGCAGGGTGAGCCTGTTCAGGAGTGTGCCGAATCATTTCGCGAATCATTGCTCTATTTCGGACACCAGCCGGGGGTAAAAGCGGTACTGACGCCGGAAGAGAATCTGCGTTGGTATGCATCTATGCATCCGACCATTGATCTGAGCAAGCTTGACTATGCGCTGGCCCGTGTCGGGCTGACCGGTTATGAGGATGCTCCCTGTCATACTCTTTCAGCGGGGCAGAATCGCAGAGTGAGCCTGGCCCGCTTATATCTCAGCAGCGCACCGTTGTGGATTCTGGATGAGCCTTTTACCGCCATTGATAAGCGTGGTGTGGCAGAAAAAGAAGCGCTGATCGAAGAGCATGCAGCGCAGGGCGGCACAGTGATTCTTACAACCCATCATGAGCTTGCGATCGGTGATCGTATTCGTCGTATAAATCTGGATCAATTGATGGGAACTTCATGAGCAATATCGTGACTAAGCAAGCGGAACAGAAGCTGCAGTCAGGCGCTGTGAAGGTTGACGGCCCTTTCTGGGGGGCGTTGAAGAGAGATCTGCTGCTCTCCTACCGGCGTAAAAGTGATCTGGTAAATCCGCTGATCTTTTTCCTTATGGTCGCGACATTATTCCCGTTAGGTGTAAGTCCGGAGCCACAGTTTCTCGCGGACGTTGCGCCAGGGGTCGTATGGGTAGCAGCACTGCTGGCGACACTGTTATCGATGGATAGCCTGTTTCGTTCCGATTTTGAGGACGGCACTCTGGAACAGCTGCTGCTGAGTCCGCAGCCATTGTTTATGGTTGTGCTGGCCAAAGTGCTGGCGCACTGGATGCTGACCGGGCTGCCATTAACCCTGTTAGCCCCCCTGCTGGGAGTAATGTTGTTTTTACCCGGTGAAGGGATGTTCGGCTTAGTGCTCAGTTTACTACTGGGTACTCCGACTCTCAGTCTGGTAGGTGCGATAGGGGCAGCGTTGACTGTCGGGCTACGTAAAGGCGGTGTTCTGATTTCGTTGCTGGTGCTGCCTTTGTATATACCGGTACTGATCTTCGGTACCGCTTCGATTCAGGCGGCTATCACTGGATTACCCCTGGGTGGATATCTGGCATTGCTGGGAGCGATGCTGGCGCTGGGACTGGTAATGGCGCCACTGGCGATCAGTGCAGCATTAAGAATAAGTGTGAGTGGGTGAGACTCCGATAAGGTTGCAATATGGCAGATAAGAAATGGATGCCACGATGGTTTTACCAGCTGGCTTCGCCTCGCTGGTGTTATGATATTACAGGTAAACTGTTACCGATTTTTGCGGTTGCTGCGGTACTGTTACTGGTGACCGGTACGGTATGGGCGCTGATGTTTGCTCCTGCTGATTATCAGCAGGGGGATAGCTTCCGTATCATCTATATTCATGTACCTTCCGCGATTCTGGCGCAGTCCTGTTACATGATGATGGCTGTTGCCGGAGCTATCGGGCTGATCTGGAAAATGAAGGTGGCAGATATGGTCGCCAAGTCCTGTGCGCCGATCGGTGCGACTATCGCTATTCTCGCCCTGGCGACCGGAGCTATCTGGGGTAAGCCGACCTGGGGCTCCTGGTGGGTCTGGGATGCCCGGCTGACCTCAATGCTGATTCTGCTGTTCCTCTATTTCGGTGTTATGGCACTGAACTCTGCTATCGAGAGTGAGCAGACTGCGGCGCAGGCTACCGCAGTACTGGCGCTGGTTGGTCTGGTGAATATCCCGATTATTAAATACTCGGTTGACTGGTGGAATACCCTGCATCAGCCAGCCACATTTACTCTGACAGAAAAACCGGCCATGCCGCCGGAAATGTGGATACCGCTACTGGTAATGGTTATCGGTTTCTACTGTTTCTTCGCTGTAGCTATGATGCTTCGCTTGCGTAATGAGATTGTCCGGCGTGAACGGCGCAGTAGCTGGGTACGTGAACTGATCTCCGGGTGAGGACCTGATATGAGTTTTGAATCGTTTGCTGAGTTTATTGATATGGGTGGCCATGGGCTCTATGTCTGGCTCAGTTATGCCATTGCCCTGGGCGTGGTAGTAATCAATATCGTCAATCCACTGATGCAGAAGCGTCAGATCTTTACCGAACAGGTGCGTCGTTTGCGCCGGGAGAAACAGAACCCATGAACCCGAAACGCAAGCAGCGACTGATGATAGTACTGTTCATCGTATTTGGCGCAGCCATTGCGGTAGGGCTGGTGATGTATGCATTGAATCAGAACATCAACCTGTTCTATTCGCCAACGGATATCGCAGAGGGTAAAGCACCTGAAGAAACCCGCATCCGTGCCGGAGGCATGGTGGTTGAAGGGAGTGTTAAGCGTGATCCGGAAAGCCTGAAGGTCCAGTTTGGTATGACAGATTATGCCCACAGCGTGACGGTAACCTACGAAGGTATTCTGCCGGATCTGTTCCGTGAAGGTCAGGGCATTGTTGCGCAGGGTGAAATGAATGCAGATGGCGTGTTTGAGGCGGTTGAAGTACTGGCCAAACACGATGAAAACTATATGCCGCCGGAAGTCGCTGAGGCGCTGGAAAAAGCGGGTCAGATGCCTGATCAGATCCGTGCCCGGGAGGCTCAGCAGCAATGATTCCTGAACTGGGCCAATATGCCCTGATCCTGTCTCTGTGTCTGTCGATCCTGCTGGCGATCGTGCCTTTAGTAGGTGCAACCGTTGGCAGCCCGATTCTGATGAACTACGCCCGACCACTGGCGTTGGGTAAGTTCTTTTTCCTGATGGTGAGTCTGCTGTGTCTGGGTTATGCCTTCGTCGTTGACGACTTCTCGGTGGTATATGTTGCCAGCAACTCCAATACCGCGCTGCCCTGGTACTACAAAGTAAGTGCGATCTGGGGTGGTCATGAGGGCTCATTGCTACTTTGGGTAGTGATTCTCGGTGGCTGGACTTTGGCTGTGGCGCTTAAGAGTCGCGATCTGCCACAGGAGATTGTTGCCCGGGTACTGGGAGTGATGGGGATTATCGGGGTTGGCTTTATCCTGTTTACACTCCTGACATCCAGCCCGTTTGACCGTCATCTGCCGCGTTTTCCGGCTGAAGGTGGAGATCTGAACCCACTGCTGCAGGATATTGGTCTGATCGTTCACCCACCAATGCTGTATATGGGTTATGTAGGCTTTTCTGTGGCATTCGCTTTTGCGATTGCAGCCCTGCTGACCGGGCGTCTGGATTCCGCCTGGGCCCGTTGGTCCCGGCCATGGACAAATGTTGCCTGGGCATTTCTGACTCTGGGTATTGCGCTGGGTAGCTGGTGGGCATACTACGAGCTGGGTTGGGGTGGCTGGTGGTTCTGGGATCCGGTAGAGAACGCTTCTTTTATGCCCTGGCTGGTGGGCACCGCGCTGGTTCACTCGTTAGCAGTGACAGAAAAGCGGGGCGTGTTCAAAAGCTGGACGGTATTGCTGGCGATCTTCGCTTTCTCACTGAGTTTGCTGGGAACCTTCCTGGTGCGTTCCGGTGTACTGACATCGGTGCATGCGTTCGCGTCTGATCCGAGCCGGGGTTACTTTATCCTGGCATTGCTGGCGATCTCTGTGGGCGGATCATTGGTCCTGTATGCCTGGAAAGCAGCCCATGTGAAAAGTGAATCCAGCTTTGCACTGTTGTCCCGTGAAAGCCTGTTGCTGATCAATAATATCCTGCTGGTGGTATCCACCATGATGGTATTGCTGGGCACTATCTACCCACTGATTGTTGATGCCATGGGCTGGGGAAAAATCTCCGTAGGACCGCCGTACTTTAACTCGCTGTTTATCCCTCTGGTGTTGCTGCTGGCTGGTGTACTGGGTCTGGGTGCTGTATCCCGCTGGCGTGATACCTCTATGCAGTTTCTGCTTAAGCAACTCTGGCTGCCGGCGCTGCTGAGTCTGATATCGGGGCTGCTTTTTCAGTACTTTTACGCGGCTGAGTTCACGGTAACTGTGGCAGGTATTATGGTGCTGGTGTTCTGGGTTGCTTTCAGTGGCCTGAAGGATTTCTGGAATAAAGCGTCCGGCCGTTCCGGTGTGGTAAAGGGGGCTCGTAAGCTGTCCCGTAGTTACTACGGTATGGTGCTGGCCCATGCTGGTCTCGCTGTCACTGTCGTGGGTGCATTGATGGTCAGTATTTACAATGAAGAGCGTGATCTGAGGATGGCTCCTGGCGATGTCCTCAGCTTCAGTCAGTATCAGTTCGTATTTGATGGCGCACGCACCGTAGAAGGGCCTAACTATACCTCTGATATGGGCGTCATCCGGGTTCTGAAGGATGGTGAGCCCTATGGTCAGTTATTGCCAGAGAAACGACTCTATCATGCCCGCGGTAATGTAATGACAGAGGCTGCAATTGATCCGGGTCTGTTCCGTGATCTCTATGTGGCTCTGGGAGAACCGTTAGAAAATGGGGCATGGGCTGTTCGTGTGCAGCACAAACCCTTTGTCCGCTGGCTCTGGCTGGGTGGGCTGCTGATGACGTTTGGTGGTCTGCTGGCTGCGACAGATCCGCGTTATCGTAAACAGGCCCGCCGTGAAGCTGTGCGGGCCGCTGCCTGATTTTGAGGATTAAACTCTGATGCGACGTTTACTTGTGTTGTTGCCATTGGCTCTGTTTATCGGGCTGGGTTTGTTTCTGTGGAACGGTATCGGTAAGGATACCAATACAATTCCATCGCCACTGCTGAATAAGCCGATGCCGTCGTTCGCCCTGACGTCTCTCTATGATGAAAATCGGGTGGTCAGTGCTGCGGATATCAAAGGACCGGCATTGTTGAATGTCTGGGCGACCTGGTGTCCTACCTGCAAACAGGAGCATGCCCAGCTGAATAAAATTGCGCAGGAAGAAGGTGTCACTATTTACGGTGTTAATTACAAGGATGATCGTGCCAAGGCTAAAGTCTGGTTGGAAAAGTATCTGGATCCGTATGCCCTGAATGTGTTCGATCCGGAAGGAAAGCTTGGCTTGGATCTGGGGGTCTATGGCGCTCCGGAAACATACATTATCGATGCTCAGGGGATCATCCGCTACAAGCATGTTGGTGAGGTAAATCAGCGGGTGTGGGAACAGTTGCGGGCGGAAATGCAGAAGCTGGGAGCTAACTGATGAGAGCTTTGCTGGCGGTGATGTTGCTGTTGTGTGCCGGTGTGGCGCAGGCGGCAATTGATACCTATGAGTTTAATGATGAGGCAACCCGTGAGCGATTTACTGCTCTGGCGGCGGAGCTGCGTTGCCCTAAATGTCAGAATCAGAATATTGCAGATTCTAATTCGCCTATCGCCAAAGATTTACGCGATGAGTTACATCGGATGCTTGAGACCGGCGCCAGTGATGATGAAATTGTTGATTTTATGGTGACACGCTATGGCGAATTTGTTCTGTATCGTCCTCGTATGTCGAATCAGACCTATCTGCTCTGGTACGGCCCGGCTGCGCTGCTGGTAATTGGTATCGTTGTGGTGCTGGTGGTCAGCGGTAAGCGAAAATCTAAAGCGGGAGCCAAAGGTGATTCCGGGCTTTCGGAACAGGAACAACAGCGCTTGGATGAGCTATTGAAACAGGATAAAGATCAATGACAGAACTCTGGCTGGGAATTGCGCTGTTATCGGTACTGGCGGCAGCATTTGTTCTCTATCCTCTGTATAAAGCGCGCACATCACAGGCGGTCATCGCTGAGGATGTTGATCGTCGGGCATTGAATATTGATATTTTTCAGGAGCGTCTGGCAGAGCTGGATGATGAGTTCAGTGCCGGAAATCTGGATCAGGAAAACTATGATGCCCTGAAGCTGGAGCTGGAGCGTAACCTGTTACAGGATGTAGATGAGACTACTGAGTCAGTGAAGGAGTCTGTATCCGTCACCCGACAGATGATCGTTACTGCGCTGCTACTGGCTATCCTGGTGCCGTCTGTAGGTCTTGTGCTGTATCAGCAATATGGCCGTGCTGATGATCTGTCGCTGGCGCTGAATCAGCCTGCCGATCCGTTTAATGGCCAGCAACCTACTCTGGAACAGGCTGTAACTGAGCTGCAGAGCCGTCTGGGCAATGACCCTGAAAACCCTGAAGGCTGGTACCTGCTAGCGAATACTTACATGGGAATGCAGCGTTATCAGGATGCCGCAGAAAGCTATGCAAAAACACTGAAATATCTGCCACAGGATGCACCTCAGTATGCGGGCGTTAACGGTCAGTATGCTCAGGCATTGTTTTTTGCCAATCAGGGGCAGATGAATGAGCAGATCCGTGCAGAAGTAGATAAGACTCTGTCACTGGAGCCGTTTGAGATCACTGCGCTGGGTTTGTTAGGGATTGAAGCTTATGAGTCGGAACGCTATGAAGATGCAATTGGCTTCTGGCGTAAAGCCTTACAGAACGCCAGTGCTGAGCAGGCTGAATCACTGAAGTCTGGCTTGCGATCAGCTCGGGAAAAGCTGATTGCTGCGGGTGTATCAGTGCCTGATATGCCTGAACTGGAGAGTGTAAAACTGCGTCTGGCTGTCAGTATCAAACCAGAGCTGATGGATAGGGTAAAACCGGATCAGCCGGTATTTGTATTTGCTCGTCCGGTGGGAGGGCGCATGCCGCTGGCTGCCGTTAAGCTGACGGTTGCCGATCTGCCAACGGAAGTGGTGCTTGATGACAGTCTGGCGATGCAGCCAGAACTGCGTTTATCGATGGCTGAAACGGTTGAAGTTGCTGCCAGGATTTCCACCTCTGGGGAGCTGCGTGCCGCAGCAGGTGATCTGAGCGGAATTCTGCCATCGGTTGTGCTGAATGAGCAGACTGATATATTAGACCTGACGATTGATAAAATCGAACAATAAGACTGCACAGCAGGCCGCTAAAACAGTAGTATAAAGGCGCTGTCTCAAAAAACAGGCCTGTGGCCAGTGATAACAAGAAAAGTCTTTATAGTAAGGGTTGCATTCGGACGATGGAGTTAGGGTTACGCGAATGGCTGATAATCGGGGGGGCGATCGTCGTCGTCCTGATTGTGCTCGATGGCTGGCGCCGAATGCGGGGCGGCAGCAATAACCTGAAAATGAAGATCGACCAGGCTATGGTTGATCTGCCTGACGATGACTATAACCCTGAGCTTCCCGGTGGTGGTGCCCGGGTGCTGGATTCCGATGGTAATCCAGTTGCGCTGCGCCAGGAGCCAACTCTGGATGATCTGCCTGACGTTTCCCCTGTTGCTGAACAGGAAACGGACCCTCTGTTTTCCTCCGACTCTACCGATGAGCTTTCCCCTCCGCGTGCAGCGAGTGCTTCTCCTTCGCTGACGCCGGATACAGCGATTGAACCTGTCTCGAATTCTGCGCTGGATAGTTCCGCTATCGGAAGTCTGATCGATGGGCGGGATCCGCTGTTTGAACCGTTGAATGACTCTGTCAGCGAGCCCCGTGGCGCATCGGAGCCATTAGCGCACCTGGATGAAGGGATCTCAGCAGTACGAATTGTTCCTGCAGCCGAATCGTACAAACCCTCTCAGGAAGAATCAGAAGCCGGACAATCTCTATTCTCAGCGGAAGACCGGGTACCTTTGGTCGATACTATTGTTCGCAGTGGTAATACAACCATAGAAGAAACTGAAGAAGATGTTATTGATGAATCTGTAGTCGAAGAGGCTCCTGTTGAAGAGCTTCTGATCGAACAGTCTCTTGTTAATAAGCATCCTGCTGAAGAAGCGCCTGTTGACGACTTTTTTGTTGAAGAATCTCGCTATGAAGATGTTATTGCCGAGGGCCGTCAGGAGGAGAACGATTCAGTTGATCTGTCAGCAGAGGTGACAGCCGCTCCTGCAGAAAATGCTTCAGAGCAGTTACCTGAACCCGAAGCAGTTGCCGAATCAGAGTCTGATAGTTTTGTCGCAAAGTTAGTAGCAGAAGAACAGACCAACGCTGCACAGGCAGATATGCCCGTTGATGAGTCTGAGGAATCAGATAGCCACATTGAGAGTGCTCCTGCGCAGCAAAAGTCTGAAGCTTCAGTAGCTGAAGTTGATGATCACTCTATCGCAGAGCTTCAGAATGATAATTCCCGGGCTGATGATGTAATTGTCGAAGATGATGTTCTGGATCTGACGTTTTTACATGAGGCTGCTGCAGAACATAACGATGAGACTGATGAGGCCAATGAGCCGGTTTCGGAGTCTTATTCAGAACCGGATTCTCAGTCATATACTGATGATATTGCTACCGAAACTCAGGCAGAGATGCTATTTTCTGTTGAAGAAGAGCCTTATCGTGCTGAAGAGGATGATCTGATTGCTTCCTTGCCGGAGGGCTTCGGTTCTGCACCGCGAATGGCTGATACGGCAGATGAGCATGATGAGACCGAACTGGACCTGAGCCGCCCTGTTTCGGAGTTGATGCGTGCTGATGTAGTTGAACCTGAACCGCGGCAGGAAGCCATGGAGCTTCTGTCAGAGCAGGTTCCTGGGATCAGTGCTGCCGCAACCGAGTATTCGACAGAGGTAACCGAGCCGGACGAGCCGGATAGTGGTGTCGAAGATCATTTCGTGGCTGAGCGTGATCCGGCTTTGGATTACTCTGATCTGCCTCCTCTGAGCGCTGTTGACAGTGTGTCAGATCAGTCCGGAGTTGAGCAATATTATAAGCCGAGTGATGAACCCTCTGATGAGCCATTTGCAGAAGCTGAGCTGATCTCTCCTGCGATGCAGACCAGGCCAGTCGCAAGTGCTGTTCACTCTGAGCCTGAGGTAAAGGCTGAAGGACAGCCAATGCAGAAACTTCCGGACGCCGATAAAGTATTGGTTATCTCGGTTGTTGCACCAAAGGACAGGGATGCATTCAGTGGTCGCAGCTTGCTGCAGATTTTGCTTGCATGCGGTATGCGCTATGGTGATATGAAAATTTTCCACCGCTATGAGGATGGTATTGATCAGGGTGCCATTCAGTTCAGTATGGCCAACGCGGTCGAGCCTGGATATTTTGATATTGATACCATGGAGCGGGTAGAAACCCGTGGGGTTACTTTCTTCATGTCGATGGAAGAGCCGAGAGATGTGATGAATGCCTATGAGTGCATGCTCGGCACCGCAGAGGCTGTTGCTAAAAACCTGCACGGCAATCTGCTTGATGAAAATCGCTCCACCATGCGAACACAGACCAAAGAACATTATCGCGAGCGCATTCGCCGGTTTGAGATGCGTAAGCTTAAGCAATCTTCAGGCGCCTGACTCGGGCGCCTGCTTCATTACTGAATAGAATCATGACCGCTGACACTTCTGTAACGCAGCTGCTGGAGCAACTGCGTGATCAACTACGCCACCACAATTATCAGTACTATGTTCTGGACGATCCCAGCATCCCTGATGCTGAGTATGACCGTCTGTTTCACCAGCTCAAGGCGCTGGAAACTGAGCATCCTGAGCTGATCACTGCTGATTCACCAACACAGCGCGTGGGTGCTGAGCCTCTGGCAGCTTTCTCTCAGGTTAGTCATGAGATGCCGATGCTGTCATTGGATAATGCCTTCGATGCAGATGATATGCGGGCATTTACCAAGCGTATTATGGACCGTTTGGAGCGTGATGATGAGCTGGAGTTTGCCTGTGAGCCAAAGCTTGATGGCATCGCGGTAAGTCTGATCTATGAGCAGGGTGTGCTGGTTCGTGGGGCAACGCGGGGGGATGGTTCCACCGGTGAGGATATCACGCTCAATGTCCGGACTATTCCTTCAATTCCACTGAAGCTGATGGGCGAGGGGTATCCGGAGCGACTGGAAGTCCGTGGTGAAATTTATATTCCAAAGCAGGGCTTTGATGCACTGAATAAGCTGGCTGAGCAGCGCGGAGATAAGCCTTTTGTTAATCCACGAAATGCTGCAGCCGGAAGTTTAAGGCAACTTGATCCCAGGGTGACTGCTGAACGTCCACTGGAGATGTGCAGCTACTCTGTCGGTGTTGTCAGCGGCGATGGTTTGCCGGGAAATCATGCAGATATTCTGCACAGACTCTCCGACTGGGGTCTAAAAATTAACAGTGAGATGGCCGTGGTTAAGGGAGTTGATGGCTGCCTTAAGTACTATGAGCAGTTAAGTCAGCGCCGTAATGATCTTGCTTATGAGATAGACGGCATTGTCTTCAAAGTTAATGATGTAGAGTTACAGCAGGAGCTGGGCTTTGTTTCCCGGGCACCGCGTTGGGCCATCGCTCATAAATTCCCGGCTCAGGAAGAGATTACCGTTGTTAATGCGATCGAATTCCAGGTAGGCAGAACCGGAGCTGTTACGCCGGTAGCAAGGCTGGAGCCGGTGTTTGTAGGTGGTGTGACTGTGAGTAATGCCACGTTACATAATATGGACGAAATCGAACGGCTGGGTGTTCGTGCCGGTGATAGTGTCATTATTCGCCGGGCCGGTGATGTTATCCCGCAGATAGTTTCAGTTGTAATGGAGCGTCGCCCGGATAATACAGTTCCTGCCTCAGCCCCAGAGCAGTGCCCTGTTTGCGAGTCTGCCGTTGAGCGTGTGCTGATTACTCGAAGAACTAAAACCGGTGAACAACAAGAGCAGGGGGCTGCCTATCGCTGTATAGGGCGTCTTAGCTGTAAGGCACAATTACAGCAAGCGATTATTCATTTTGCGTCCCGCAAAGCGATGGAGATCGACGGACTTGGTGAAAAAATTGTTGAGCAGTTGGTCGATGAGAAACTGCTGAGCTCGCCGGTAGATCTGTACCGGTTGAAAAAAGAGCAGCTTGAACCTCTGGAAGGATTTGCAGAGCTTTCGGCCAGTAATCTTATCGAGTCGATCGGAGCCAGTCGTAAAGTCTCTTTAGCACGATTTATCTATAGTCTGGGCATTCCCGATGTAGGAGAGGAAACAGCGAGGGTGCTGGCCAGCTCGTTGGGTCGATTATCTCTGATTCGGAAGGCATTACCAGAAATCCTGACCTGGCTTCCCGATATTGGCAGTGAAGTGGCGTTGGAAATTTCCAATTTCTTCGCAGATGAGCATAACAGTACAGTTGTTGATCAGTTACTGGCTGAGGGAATCGAGTTAGAGGGCGAGGGTGATATCGCGCGCAGTTTACAGGCTTCGATCACGATGGCCGGTTTGCTGGAAAAAATGCATATCACCGGTGTGGCTAAGGTCGGTGCAGAGTTGCTGGCTAATTACTTCAGCGAGCTATCGGCTTTTATAGCAACTGATCAGTGGGAGCTTGTCGGCATCGATAAGCTCTCTAAAAAAGCACAGCAGGGTGTACTGGCTAAACTTGCCGAAGAGGGCTGGACTGAAAAACTACTGGCAATAGAATCTCAATTGCTTGAATTTGGCATGCACTGGACATCGGAGAGCTCTGAGCAGGAAGATCAGGCTGGTGAACCTCTTGCCGACAAAACCTACGTGCTGACCGGAACGCTGGAGCAGATGAACCGCACCGAAGCGAAAAAGCAGTTACAGGCATTAGGTGCAAAAGTCGCTGGTAGCGTATCTAAAAAAACCGACTGTGTTGTCGCTGGTCCAGGGGCTGGGTCTAAACTTCAGAAAGCTGAAGAGCTGGAGATTCCGGTGATTGATGAACAACAGCTGATCGATCTGCTTCGCAGCCATGGAGTGCTTTAATAACCATAGATTGGTTGATGAATCAGGAGATGCGTATGAGCAGATATCCTCGAAGGTTCGGTCTTTTGCTTGTGAGCATGCTGACAGCAGGCTGTTCTGCTATAAATGATGTGGTCCCTGATTCTGTTACTGGTGCTTTTGACCGGGAAGGCGAGGGTGTACCTTTCTGTGAAGCCCTGTATGACCATAATGACTGGCTGGATGGCGCAGTGGCTGCTGAAAGCCGCTGGGGTATCCCGATCTATGTCAGCCTGGCCGAGCTGAATATGTCGCTGGGCACCGAAGCCAGTCAGTATATCGATCCGAGCGATGCTGACTGGCAGTCCTATCGTATTGAAACCGAAAATTGGCAGGCGCAAAAAGGCAATATTGTCGCTGCGCTGGACTTTCTGGGGTGGCATGGTCAGTTGGCGGTTGAACGTAATCAGTTAACACTGGAGCAGGCTGGACAGCTCTATCTTTCCTCGCGTTTGGGGCACGGCGGTTATCACCGCTTTCAGTATCAGCCTGATCTGCTGCTTCAACGTCAGACAGAGCAGGTACAACAGAGAGCGATAACTTATCGCGAACAGCTCCGCCAATGCCCTCGTATCCGGGAGCGTGCCGGCAGCTTTTTCCGTTGGCCCTGGTAGATGATTATTCCTTATCAGCAATTGTCACCGGAGACATTGCAGAACCTGATCGAAGAATTTGTGACCCGTGATGGCACCGACTATGGTGATACAGAGGTTGGGTTACAGGCCCGGGTTGAGCAGGTTCGGGCGCGCTTGCGTTCTGGTGAAGCGGTTATTCTGTTCAGCCAGAGTACAGGGCAATGCAATATAGTACCCAGTAACAGTCTTTAATCATCATCTGATGATGGGAGGATAGGGTATGGATCAGTTAGAACAGATAACCGCGATTATTGCGCTGACCATGGGGGTTGGCTGGGCCAGTGGTATTAACCTGTATGCCACGATACTGATGCTCGGCCTGTTATCTAATATGGGGCATCTGCAGTTGCCCACAGGTCTTGAAGTTGTTGCTGATCCCATGGTGCTGATGGCAGCTGGCCTGATGTACTGCGTGGAATTTTTTGCTGATAAAGTGCCTGGTGTGGATACCGGATGGGATACCCTGCATACCTTTGTCAGGATACCGGCAGGTGCAGCTCTGGCTGCAGGTGCTGTTGGAGATATGAACGAAGCCGTTGTCGTCGCTGCAGCGCTGGTCGGTGGTGGACTGGCAGCTACCAGCCATGCCCTGAAAGCGGGTGGCCGGGTGATGATTAACACTTCACCTGAGCCGGTCACAAACTGGACTGCTTCAATTACCGAGGATCTGGCTGTGTTGGGCGGTCTCTGGGCTGCGCTTCACTATCCTGTTGCGTTTCTTATTATGCTGGCGCTGTTTATTGTGCTGGTGGTATGGCTGTTACCGAAAATCTGGCGGGGCATCAAAAAGGTATTTGCATTTCTTGCCCGGCTGTTTGGTGGGGGAAAAAGTTCTGCTGGTATGCGGGAGCCTGCTTCATTGCCGGATCGGAACGGGCACTGATATTGATGCAGTTACCTGAGGAGATCAGAGTGTCCGGCTATCCAGCCATTCGTTATTGATCAATGATTGCAACAGGTCGGTACGGGTAATTACCCCGGCAAGATGGCCATGTTCTTCAACGATGGGAATGCAGGTCAGGTGATGTTCAACACAGCTGACCGCAAGTTGTCTGATGTTGGTGTCAGGTGTCGCAGTAATTATCTGGTTGGAATAGCATCCTTCAATATTGTCTTCGATGGAATGACCGGTTGGGCCCTGGATGCTCAGATATTCAAGCAGCAACTTTTCGGTAACAATGCCCATCATCCTACCTGTTGTTGAAAGTACAATCAGATGGCTGATATCAAACTGGCGCATCTTGTACAGCGCGGCCTGAATCTTATTGCCTTGTAATACAGTCTGAACCGGTGAGGACATAATCAATGATGCGGGGATATAGCTGCGATTGTGTTCCTGCACTGGGGTGGTGCCGCCGGTTTGCTGGTAAACATTAGCGCCCTGACGTGCCCGGGCATTGGGAGTCTGGTTGCCGCGGCTCAGAATCTGATTGATATGATCGCGCTCATGGTCTTGCTGGCCAGCGGTTTCTGAAGGGTGCGACGTTTCAGCCAGTTGCTCTACGCCACCGGGCTTAAAGATTGACCTGACTGGTGTCTGAACACGATATCCCTGATCGTAAATTACCAATGCCATCACAAAACCTGAAAACAGTCGACTATCTTCCTGACTATATCGTCCGACGGATTAAATTCTTGATGATAAAACGGGCTGGACTGAGCTTTTCTATCAGTTCAATTTCCAGCGGTAATGGGGCCCGCTCGATCATCGACGCTATAATCTCTCCACTGATTGGACCACTGATCAGTCCTTTTGATCCGTGTGCAAGATTAACATACAGGCCGGGATAGTGCTTTGGATCAGTTTCAATCTTTAGTTTACGATCATGGCTCAGTCTGGCGTAATCTTCACAGAATTCATTATAGACCGGTGCAGGGCCGATGATTGGTAACTTATCCGGTGAAGCACAGCGGAAACCAACCCGTCCATTAAGGCCTGAGGATTTACTGTGTTGTCTGAGCTGGTCTCCCAGATCAGGAGCCATATCTGTGACTTTCTCCAAATTATGCCGATGTCCTGAGTTACGAATATCGGTGCCGTTATCTTTCAGATCAAAGGTGGCGCCGAAACAAAAAGTGTCTTCTTTAGCCGGTGAAATGTAGCCTTCACTGCATAAAACTGTATTCAGCCCGGCAGGCGTGATGCCTTCGGCCAGGGATACCTGTCCCCGGATAGCCTGGACCGGCAGGTGGTTGAGTTGGTCAAATTTAACCGAGTCGGCAGCCGAAGCGATGATGCAAACCGGGGCTGTGACAGCTGTTCCCTGATCCGATGTGACAGTCCAGAGGTTGTCGTTGTGTTCCAGTTGCTTGACATCGAAATTGAGTTGTACAGTGATATTCGGGTGTTCTGTTAACCACTCACAGAGCAATGGAGGCGTCACCCAGCCCGCAGATGGAAAGTGCAGGGCGCTATTGGTGAGGGGGATCCCGGCAATATTACAGGCTTCACTCTGTTCAACAAATCGCACAACAGACTCCGGGTAGTTGCCTGATTCAGCCAGCTTACGATGCTTCTGTTGTTCTTTATCCGAACTCGCTATCTGTAATAAGCCACAGGGAGACCAGATATCCGTTCTGTCTGCCAGATTCTGTTGAAGAAAGCGGCTGCTGAACAGGTAACCGGATAAATGAATCCGGCTGGCGGGAATCGGTTCTATCGGCAGTTTGGCATAAAGGGCGCCCTGACGATTACCTGATCCTTCCTGTGCAATCTGATCACGACGGTCAATCAGGGTAACCTGCCATCCCCGCTGTGCAAGAGAGTATGCGGTAGAACATCCTGCAATGCCTGCACCGATTACAATGGCACTTTTTTTACCCTTATATTTTTCGGGCAGACGAAACCAGGAGGGTACTCTCTCAGGCGGTGTGTTTCCTTCCGGATACTCTCCGGTGTAGTGTCCGACCAACATTTCCCGCTTGCGGCCAAAGCCGGGTACTTTTTTTATTTCGAAACCTGCTGTTTTGAGGCCTCTTTTAACAATACCGGCACAGGTAAAGGTGGAAAATGTGGTAAGGTCGTGGCTTAAACTGGCCATGTGTCGGAACAGTTCAGGGCTCCACATCTGTGGGTTTTTAGAAGGAGCAAAGCCGTCAAGGAACCAGGCATCGACTTTGGCGTCCAGTTGGCTGTAACATTCTGCGGCATCGCCAAACATCAGTAGCAAAGTCACTCTGCCCTGATCGAACTGCAGGTTGTGGAAACCGGTAACTGGATCGGGGTACTGGCTAAGTAACTGTTCAGAGAGTGAGTGCAGCTCTGGCCAATGGTTGAGAGAGCGAGCCAGGTCGGTATTGCTTACCGGGTATTTTTCAACGCTGATATAGGTCAGTTTTGTTGAGCCGCAAGCCTGATTGAGGAATTGCTGCCAGGCCGCAAGAAAGTTGAGCCCGGTGCCAAATCCGGTTTCAGCGATACAGAGGGAGTTCGCAGTGCGGTAGCGATTTGCCAGATTATTCCCCTCAAGAAAAACAAAGCGGGTTTCTTCTAAACCATCGTCGATGGAAAAGTAGATATCATCAAACTGGTTTGAGACGGGGGCAGTATCGCGCCAGTCCAGTTTTGCATTTGTTGTTCCGGCCATGGGAGTTTCTGTCTGTAGCGGCTTCTGAATGGCGCAATTGTAGCAGAACCGGATCAGACCCGAAGAGGTTATTGTTGAAAACCGGAACGGATCTGATGGGTGGTTTTTATATGACTGGATTAGCTAAGTAATTTCGTAATTGGATTATGATCAGATTATTAGATTTTGTGTTTGCCTTTTTCGGAGGGCTGTTGTTGTTGCCGCTACTGTTAGTGTTGTGCGTAATCGGGCTGTTTGATACCGGTTCGCCGCTATTCTGTCAGAAGCGGATCGGGCTGCGGGGCAAAACGTTCACGTTGGTAAAATTTCGGACGATGTCAAAAGATGCTGCCCATGTCGCGACCCATCTGGCTGATGCTAATCAGATTACCCGGTTCGGACATCTCTTGCGCAGAACCAAGTTGGATGAATTGCCCCAGCTCTGGAATGTATTGTGCGGGCAGATGAGCCTGGTGGGCCCCAGACCTTGCTTACCGGCGCAGGAGCAGTTGGTTGAACTAAGACAAAATGCAGGCGTACTGGATGTAAGACCGGGAATTACGGGCCTTGCTCAGGTAAAGAATATTGATATGTCCACACCGGAACTCCTGGTGAAAACCGATGCAGAAATGATCAGGACTCTGACACTAAGCCGGTATTTTACTTACATACTGCAGACGGTCACAGGTAGCGGTCAGGGTGATCGGGTAAAAAACCGATAACTGGCTTATGCTCCCTTTCCCGCCATTGTGACTTCTGGCAGTCCCTGTACGGATGCGTCCTGACCGAAAATAGTGGCGAGATCGGCACAGGGCCTACCTTGCTATAAATGTAATTTATAATCAGCTTCCGGCGTCAAAGGGATAATCATTGTTTGCTGCCTGCGTCTCATTATTCTGATGCACGGATTCTGTGATTTTCAAGGGCTGATTGGCTGAAAAAAATTTGTTTTCCTTCTGTAGCCCCGGCTTCTACCCTTAATTCTGCATCGTTAATCAAAGCCAAGGGAATGAAGTTATGACTGCGCAACAGCATCTGGCCCAGTTCGGGGTTACTGTCGATCAGGCCAGAGAGTTTATTCTGAATAATCTCGATAACCTCAGTTACCTTCTTTCAGTCTGTCAGCAGTTCGGTGTCACCAACAGTATGCTGGCCGAAATTTATGGTGGCGTGACCAGCGCTGATGTAATCAATTACTTTTCGGCGAATGGATTGGACAGTTCGTTGCTGGACAGTACCGGTGATGTCGTACTGGTACCTGATGATCTAACCGGTCTGCTGAACCTGATCTCCCCCAACGAAAATACCGACGGACTTTCCAACGCCACGTTGCGGGAGCTGGTGGTGGCAAAAGTGGGGCTGGATACCTATAAAACGGCATTTGATCCGAGCAGCTACCAGGGCGCGGATGATGGTATTTTCACTGCAGATGAACTGGGAATACCGGATCTGGATGATATGCCTGCCACCTGGCTGACGATGGAATCGCTGTTTTATGGCACTCTGATTAATACGCTACGGGCAATGGATGTGCAGGAAGCGACCTTGCTGAATCAGTTTACCACTCTGAATGCCGATGCACTGGCGACCCAGGATCCTGCTGTACTGTCTCAGTATTCGGATATGCTGTTCGGTTTTTTCCAGGATCCCGCGGATTTCCCACTTTACAGCGATGATCAGATTCAGGTGGTCGCAACCAGTGCGGCTGAGGCCTTTATTACAGTGGTCGGCAGTAATTCGGACTACTCGATTATTTCCGGGATCGCCGGCTCCTATACAGGACTCTGAATACTGCGGCAATGGCTTCAGGTTATCCCCTGAAACCATTAACCCTGTATCAGTCAGTCCTGATATTCAGAGAATATAACTGGAAGCATCACTGAAGGAGTAGAAAAAGTACTCATTGGTGGTGGTGTCGGTTTCGATGGCCTGATTATATTTGTGCGCTTCAATGATTGAATCAGCAATAACGGTATCGAAACCTTCCACAGGGTTCTCTATATCCCGCCAGGATAGCTCATTGCCATTCAGATTATCGATATCCTTAACGATCGCCACGGTATGCAGGGTAGTACTGAGTCCCTCGTCGGCAAAAAACACCAGATAGCCGTCATCGTTTATCCGGTAAGGGATGTTATTGAACTGATCCGGATTCTCCGTCAATCCTTCGGCGGCGCTGATGGAATCTTCGTTGAAGGCAAAAGACATAATCTCTTTAATGCTGCCGTCCTGATTCTGAGTAATGCCATAGACTGTCTGGCCTACCAGATCATTGGCATTGAACCGGAGGCTGTCCGGAACCAGAGTGGTACTGTCGATGCCGTTATTTTTGAAGAACTCAACGACAATCTCAGGGGTGACGCCGCCATAAATCTCAGCCAGCATGCTGTTTGTTATATCAAACTGTTTGCAGACCTCAATGAGGTAGGGCAAATTGTCGAGATTATTCAGAATAAACGCTCTTGCCTGCTCTGTTGTGACGCCGAATGACTCAAGGTGGGATTTGGCCGACATAGTATTTCCTTTTACATGTTTTGACTGTTCGTAATATTAACTTCGGTGCTTCTGTTTGGGTAGTCTGATAAAGGGGGGGGAGAAAGGCGGTTCCGGTAAGGGAGGGCAGGTAGAAATGTTTGTTGTTTGGCAGGGCTTGTAGTAGATTTCACCGTCTCCTACCGATGGATTAACAGATAAAAGGATTTTATATGAGTGCACAAAGCCATCTGGCTAATTACGGGATTACTGTCACCCAGGCCCGGGATTTTATTGTTAGTAATCTGAACGACCTCACTGGTCTGCTCGCAGTGTGTGAAGTGTATGGCGTGACCAACAGTATGCTGGCTGAGATCTATGGCGGTGTTTCTGATGCCGATGTGATCGCGTTCTTTGCCGCCCACGGGCTGGATAGCGGGATACTCGATAGCGATGATGCACCGGTTACTCCCGACGCTCCCCTGATTGTTTCTGAGTTCGGTGACCTGCTGCCTGATACCATCTCAGGTCTGGCGTCGGTGATCCGTCTCAATGATCATGAGGGTATCTTCGCCAACGAGAGCCTGCGTGCCGAGGTGATGGCTCTGGTGCCCGGGGATAAATATGTCACAGCCTTTAATCCCGGATTGTATAACGGTGCCAGTGACGGTGTTTTTACTCCACAGGAGCATAACTTGCCGGGTCTGGATAACCTGCCGGCGACCTGGGAGACGATGGAATCCCTCTATTATGGTACGCTGATCAATACAATGAAGGCGATTGATAATCAGGAGCTTGCAGAGCTGGCGGCATTTGTCACTCAGCATGGCGATAAGATCGGCGGTACGGATAACTCCTTTTACGATCAGTTTATCGGTTTGTTTGCCGATGCACTGAAAGATCCGGCGCAGACAAATCCATGGTTGTCGGATGATGAAATTTATTCCATCGTGCTGCAGAGTACTGAGAAGTATGTGGACCAGTACGTGGAAAACTCCGGTGATTCGGTATTGTATGCTGCCTTCCAGGCCGATGGCTTTGAACTATTCTGAAGGCGCTGAGTCACAGTTGATTCGAGTACCAAAGAGTAACTGAACGGACCTTTTTGAATCCCTGTCTGAGCAGTTCCTGCATCAGGATGAAAGTCAGGTCCGTATCGCTGTTTCAACAATGTTCTTAGATAGAGGAATCTTATGAGTGGTAGTAATCAGAGCGCCTCATTCGTTAATGCGCTGCTGTCTGGATACACCTGGCATCAAAGTGTTGCTACCCCTCTGAACCTGACCTATAGCTTTCCCTTTTCCAGTTCAGGTACCGCTTATTTTGGTTCGTCATATGGTGATGAAACCCGCTATGAGATGTTTGGCTTTGATGCGGAGCAAAGGGCATACGCCAGGCAGGCGCTGCAGCAGTGGCAGAACGTTGCCAATCTCGAATTCACTGAAGTAGCGGATGGGCAAAACAGCTTTGGTGATATCCGTTTCACCTTTTCTCTGGGGGCTGTGGATGGCAATACCTGGGGGTATGCCTATCTTCCGGGTGATGGTGCTGGTGGAGATATCTGGATCGATGGCAATCAGACGATTGATTTTACTCCCGGAAACTATGACTTTCTGGCTCTGGTCCACGAGATAGGACACGGGTTGGGGTTAGATCATCCATTTGAGGGCTCGGTCCAGTTACCCGCCGCAGAAGATAGTTATCAGTATACGGTGATGTCCTATTCAACTGTGCCCAATAGTCAGTATGTCGAACTGACGGGTGCTAACCGCTATACGATCAAGCCGGTCCTGCCTGATGGACCTATGTTGTATGACATCGCCGCGATACAGCACCTCTATGGGGCGAATAGAAACTATAAAACCGGCAATGACCTGTACGCATTTGATCCCTCTGTACCCTTCTATAAAACAATCTGGGATGCTGGTGGTGATGACACTCTGTCGGCGCAGGATTACACGCTTGATGTACGGCTGGATCTCAGAGAGGGAGCTTTTTCGGACTTCCGTCATGACTCGCCCACAGTGCATGGATTATCCCAGGAAACGCTGGATAGTCTTTATGATGGTCGCAATAATCTGGCGATCAGTTTCGGAACGGTAATCGAGAATGCTATCGGCGGTAGCGGTAATGATCGGATAGATGGTAACAGCAGTGACAACCATATTCAGGGGATGGCGGGCAATGATCGTATCAGTGGGCATGGAGGTAATGACCGGCTTGATGGCGGTGCGGGCAGAGATGTGGTTGAGATTGACCATGTCAGCGGTGATGTGGTGGTATCCCGCAGTGCCGCTGACTGGATGGCTGAATCAGTTGGATCTTCAGCGACTTTGGTCAGTATCGAAAGGGTTGAGTTTCAGGATGTTGGCCTGGCTTTGGATCTGGACGGTGAAGCGGGCATTGTGGTGCGCCTGATCAGTGCGGTGTTTGGGAAAGAGTTTATTCGCAACGCAGATTTTGTTGATATCGGTCTTGATCTGCTGGCGCAGGGAATAAGCTATCTGCAGCTGGCAGAGTATGCAGCCAGTGCCGCGGGGCTGGACAATAGTCCCGAGCAATTAGTAACGCAGTTGTATACCAATGTCGTGGGCGTCGGGCCGCAGCAATCGGAAGTGATTCAATATCAGAATATGTTGAATGATGATTACGGGGTGGCTGAACTGACCCTCTTTGCGGCAGAAACTGACCTGAATGCACTGACCGCTGATCTGGTTGGTCTCAGCTCGACAGGCGTTGAATATTCTCTCAGTGTTTAGTCAGAGTTCACTACCTTTGTCGGTAGTGTGACAGTTAGCGGTTGAATTCTGTTAAGATGCATCGCAGATAAGGGCATCGACCTGATGCGCAGGCCTGCGTTTGTGCCTGTAAGTTTTGATATTGGTCAGAGCTTATAGTGAAGCTGAAGCCGTGCTTGGCAGAACGCTTTATCTTTTCTTGCATTGAGCGCATTATCGGTGACCGTTTTTTTCTTATTATCTTTTAGACCTGTTTATGATAAGTGTCCTGATCCGCACCCTTAACCGCCCTGAATATCTGCAAGACGCCATTCAGTCCGTACTGAATCAAAGCTACCGTCCTCTGGAGGTTGTGGTCGTCAATGATGGCGGTGAATCCGTCTCTGAGCTGGTCTCAGAATTGTTAGCGGATAGTGATATAACCTGGCAGTATTTTGATCTTCATCCCTCGGCAGGGCGTAGTGTGGCCGGAAATAAAGCGTTGGAGCTGGCGACCGGTGAGGCGCTGCTGTTCCTGGATGATGATGACTGGATCTCAGAAGACCATCTTGCCCGACTGGCTCCGGTTCTGGCTGAATCAGAAGCGCTGGTGGCTGTTTATTCTGATACCGCGTGTGTAGCTCGCAATGCACCAGACGATGTTATCAGGCTGTTTGATTCAGAGTACGATTCAGCGCGGCTGGCTTATGAGAACTATTTGCCTATACATGCGGTTCTGTTCAGACGTCAGGCGGTCACTGAACATGGCTGCCGTTTTGAGCCGTCACTGGATCTGTACGAAGACTGGCATTTCTGGATTCAGGTTTCCGGTCTGGGAGAGATGAAGCGAGTTCCGGGTGTGAGTGCTTACTACGCTATGGATGTCAGTGGTGTCGGTGGTCAGTCTGAGAAAGATTTTGCGGCTGAGAAAATTCGCTTTCTGCGTGTTGCTATGCCAGATATGACAGACGAACAGATCAGCTACATCAGCCATGCTGCGATTGCTCTCCAGCGCGCCAACAAGATGGTAGATGAGCTGGCATTGGAATGTGATAATCAGACCCTGTTAATTGAGCGGCAAAAGTATCATCTGGATAAATGGGAAATGACGGAAAAAAATCGAGTTGAGCAGGAGCAAAGACAAGAAGCGGAGCTATCGCGACTTGTGAATGAGTTACAGGCGATATGCGATCAGCAATCCGGCAGGATTGATATGTTGCTGTCACGTATTTCCGATCAGGAAAATGCCAGATCGGAAAGCGAGGTTGCTGTGCAGCGGATGACCGAAGAGCTTAATCAGCTTCGTAATGTTGTTTTTGAGGCGTTGCATGAATCCAGAACAAGTCGGATCAGAACGGTTTATTCCAGGTTGAAAGTTCTGGCCCCTAAAGTAAAACGTAAGCTCAGAACTCTGCTCTATCTGATCAGAAAAGGAGATTTTCGGGCAGTAAAACAACAGCTTGAGGTGAATTACCGGAAGTTCTTTTCGCCGCCTCAGGTCGCGGTATTGCCTGAAAGTGTTAAGCAGTGTTCAGAGGTTGGTATCCTTTCAACGCCGCATACGATGTATGTGGCAAGAATGATCAGCACCGTACTATCTGAGTTTGGCATAGAGTCGACTATCCTTGATCAGAACACCACGGTCTATGATGACTCTCTGCATATTGTTATCTGCCCGCAGATGTTCGACAAGTTGCCCGGTTACTATATCGCGTTCCAGATGGAGCAGTCGGTCAGTTCCCGCTGGTTTACCGATGATTACGTAAAAATCCTGGAGAACTCTCTGGCGATCATGGAGTACTCGCATCAGAATATTGAGTACCTTCAGCATCAGCAAGGGCTCAGTTATAAGCAGATCTACTATACGCCAGTCTCCAATATCGACTCTGCTCGCAGCGCGGCGAATGAATCCTGTGAAAAAGAGTACGATGTTGTCTTTTACGGTGATATCAACAATGAAAGGCGTAAGCAATTCATTGATGAACTGTCCGAAGAGTTCTCTGTGCTGGTTATCAGTAATACCTTTGGCGAAGAACTTTACAGTCAGTTACAGCGCGGTAGCGTGGTTGTAAACATTCACTACTATGAAAATGCATTGCTTGAAACAACCCGGATCCATGAATGTCTTACCCTAGGCTTAAGAGTGGTATCTGAAAGCAGCTCCGATATTGATGAACACAAGCAGCTTGAGCCTTACGTACGCTTTACTGAAATAGGCAATATAAAGGCCATGATCGGGGCTGTCAGGGATGAATTAAGCGCCATCAATGGCAACCAGAACTCAATGACTATACCGCCAGAAGATATCTGTAACTTCAGATACTTCTTTGGCCGGATGCTGGTTTCTCTGTCCATTCTGGATATAAATAAATTTGATCAGGTTGAGGGTATTCTGAATGAAGCGCAAGTATCCGCTGGACTGGCTCTCTCATTACCGGAAACCTATGATCGGTATTGGTCTTTCGCCGATGAACACCCAACCATAAAAATATTTCCCGGTATGCGTCACACTGATGGCTGGAAGGGCTGTGCGCTGAGTTACCGATATATGGCCCGTCAGGCTCTCAGGTTTGATCGGGAATATCTGGAGGTCTGGGAAGATGACGTTATGTTTGAAGGGGATCGATATTCAGACTGGTTAAATGCCCGTGAATATTTTGCCGCGAACATGGATGCGTTTGACATGCTCAGCGGTCTGATCGCCGATGTCGCAGATGATACTGAAGTAATCGATGCATTTGATGTTGATGGGCATCGTTACGCTGTGATCGATAAGATGACCAGCACGGTTTGTAATATCTATGGCAAGAAAGTGCTGAGTCTGCTTGCGGACTGGGATCTGAATAATTCGGACGTGCATACAAACACCATCGACCGCTACTTACAGCAGCGGTCGTTGAGAGTGCTTGTGCCTGTGCCTTTTATTGCCGGCCATCGACCGGAGAAAGACTCAACCCTGTGGGGGTTCAGTAATACCACCTACGATGACATGATTCTGGAAAGTGAGAAAAAACTTCAAAGGAAGGTCGATGAATTTCTCAACCGTCAGTAGAAGTGAGCCTTGTCACATCGTCACACAATCAGCGTGATATACTCGCGCTTCAAAATGGCCGAATAGCTAGTTGGATAGAGAACAAATGACACGCTATATCAAGATACAGAAAGGCGAGCATCAGAACGCAGGATATCAGTTATCAAGGACAATGGAATTTGCCGCCGGGGATATTTCAGTCCCTATCGTATTTGATGAGTTGGGCCATATTGTTGCGTCGATGACCATCGGCTTTCAGAAGAACGATCTGGCGGATACCATCGAGCTGGTGGCGCTGCAGTCGCTGAAGCCGGACAGC
Organism: uncultured Amphritea sp.; assembly: GCA_963669425.2. Taxonomy (GTDB): domain Bacteria; phylum Pseudomonadota; class Gammaproteobacteria; order Pseudomonadales; family Balneatricaceae; genus Amphritea. The sequence goes on along the minus strand of CAXXNC010000001.1, from coordinate 250,318 downwards.
AACGCTTATGTGATGCCTAACGGCCGCTGGCTGGCCGGTTATGTCCCTTCGTATTACCGGGCATTTCCCTTCGCTCTGCTGCCTGGCGAGGGTCTGGGTGAGCTGTTCCTGTCCGTGGATCGTTCTGTATTCAAAGAGACCTGCGAAGAGGGCGATGTTGCCTTTTTTGAAGAGGATCAGCTCAATCCTAAGCTGGAACAGATCAGCGCGTTTCTGGTCGAGTGCCTGAAGGGGCGGCAGCGTACGCTGAAGCTCTGTAAACAGTTGCAGAGCCATGGGTTGATTGTGGAGTGGCCGATCCCGCTGGCCGGGCTGGGAGAGAATGAGAAAGAGGTACTCTCCGGTTTCTACCGGATCGATTCCGACAAACTGAAGCAACTCTCTGAGAGCGTCCTGCTGGAACTGAACCAGAGCGGTGCGCTGAAACTGGCCTATGCCCAGGAGCTGTCCGCCAGCCGGATCGATCGGCTTTTCAGTATGTATCAGATGAAACAGAAAATGCTCGACAGTCAGTCAGGTGCAGAACCTGATTTAGAGCAACTGTTTGATAATGATGACGAAATGTTGTCTTTCTGACTTGTTTTTTCGGGTTATACCCACATCTATGCCTTAAATGATAAAGCGTGGACCGGTAAAAAGGTCCGCGCTGGATTCGAATCAAGGCGATGCTTGCAGGTTTGGCAGGCATAAAACACAAATACACTGCGTTATTGTCTGAATAACAGGAAATTTATGAACAGTCCTGATGTAACGAATGATCTGAAGAATGCGCTGAAAGCCAGTAAACGAGGGTTTATCGCGGCGGGATTCTTCAGTTTGTTTGTCAATTTACTTATGTTGACAGCGCCACTGTATATGCTTCAGGTATACGACAGGGTTGTCACTTCCCGGAGTTTGGAAACCCTGCTGTTTCTGACCCTGATCATGGTATTTATGTTCGGTGTGATGGGGTGCATGGAGTGGGTTCGCTCCCGGGTGTTGGTGCGGGTCAGTAACCAGATGGATGGTTACCTGAGTCAGCGAGTCTATACCGCCATGTTCGAACTGGGTGTGAAAGCACCGGATCAGAGAACCTCTCAACCGCTGAGTGACTTCACCACCCTGCGTCAGTTTATGACTGGGAACGGTCTGTTTGCATTTTTTGATGCCCCCTGGCTACCGGTATATATCGGCCTGCTGTTCCTGTTCCATCCGGCGTTTGGTTGGTTTGCCATCGGCGCGGCGATCATCCTGTTGTGCGTGGCGGTTGCCAATGAAAAGACCACCAAGAAAGTGCTGGCCGAAGCGAACGGCGAAAATGTTAAAGCACAGGGGCTGGCAACCAGCAACCTGCGTAACTCAGAAGTACTGCATGCGATGGGGATGCTGCCCAATATTATGGGGCGTTGGTATCAGCAGCATCAGACCTTTCTGGGTAAGCAGACGGTGGCGAGTGATAAGGCTGGTATCTTTGCCAACATCTCTAAAATTCTGCGGATGGTGTTCCAGTCCCTGATTCTGGGTCTGGGTGCATACTATGTTGTTCTGAATGAGATGTCTCCAGGCATGATGATTGCCGGTTCGATCCTGATGGGCCGGGCGCTGGCGCCACTGGACCTGCTGATCGGTAGCTGGTCTGGCTTTAACAATGCCCGGGCGGCCTACGGCAGGCTGGACAAAATTCTGACGGTGATCCCGGCAAAAGAGCGCAAAATGTCTCTGCCGCAGCCGGCTGGTGAAGTCATTGTGGAAGGGCTGGTGGTAGTACCTCCCGGTGCTAAGAAGCCCACCCTTAAAGGTGTAACCTTTGCGGTGCGTCCTGGCGAGCATATCGGTATCGTCGGTCCCAGTGCCGCGGGTAAATCAACCCTGGCACGGGCGATCCTCGGTGTCTGGCCAATCAGTAATGGCGCGGTGCGACTGGATGGTGCTGAAATTCAGCATTATAACCGTGACGAGCTGGGCCCCTATATCGGCTACCTTCCGCAGGATATCGAGTTGTTTAACGGCACAGTTGCCGAGAACATTTCTCGTTTTGAAGAGCCGGATGCAGAGAAGGTTGTCCAGGCGGCGAAAAAAGCCGGTGTACACGAGATGATTCTGCGCTTGCCGGAAGCTTACGATACGGTGATCGGGGTGGATTCCGGGGCCCTGTCCGGTGGTCAGCGACAGCGTATCGGTCTGGCGCGGGCGCTCTACGGTGATCCGAAAATGATCGTTCTGGATGAGCCTAACTCCAATCTGGATGAGCTGGGAGAGATGGCGCTGGCGCAAACCATGGAACAGCTGAAGGATGAAGGCGTTACCGTGTTCGTGATCAGTCACAGAGTGTCCATTCTGCGCAATATCTCCAAACTGCTGGTGATGAAAGAGGGACAGGTGGATATGTTCGGCGCGCGGGATGATGTGATGGCGGCGCTGACTAAACAGAAGGCTGAGCGGGCCAAACTAGAGCAGTCACAAGCCTGATATTTATTCAGGCAGGCTGACGGTGACTGAAATGATGGGAATAGAAAAGACATGAGTCCAGCAATGGGTAGCAAAGACAGCAACAAGGCAGCTAAAGAAGATCCGGGCAAGGATCAGCCTCAGACAATCGTTCCTTTTGCGAATAATGCAGCGTCTGGGCCGGCAGAGAGCGAGGTCGCTGTACCGGTGGATGACGGACGCTATATCCGCTTCGGTCTCTGGTTTCTGCTGCTGACCTTAGGAACCTTTACCCTCTGGGCAACGCTGGCGCCACTGGGAAGCGCTATTGTGTCGTCCGGTGAAGTGGTGGTGGACAGCTATCGTAAATCGATCCAGCACTATGAGGGCGGTATTGTTCAGAACATCTTCGTCCGCAACGGTGATCGGGTTGAGGCTGGGGATGCCCTGATTCAGCTGGAAACGATCCAGAGTCAGGCGGAGTTCAATACCAAACAGAAGCAGCTGTTCACCGCTCAGGCAGAGCTTGAAAGACTGATGACCGAGCAGCGCTTCGAGGAACATCTGGAGTTCAGCGGGGATCTGCTGGCAGAAGCTGATCGTGATCCGGATATTCAGTCTGCGGTGAAGCAGCAACAGCAACTGCATACGGCCCGCCTGAAAGCGTTTAATCAGGAACAGCTGGCGCTTGATTCCCGTATTAAGCAGGTTGAGCAGCAGATTCGGGGATTGCAGAAGCAGAAGCGGATCACCCTGGAACGCCTTGCTTCGCTGAATAAAGAGGAAAAAGCTTACGCTACCCTGTTTGAAGAAGGTCTGGCGGACGGTCAGAGAGCCAGAGAGTTAAGCCGGCTGGTGTTATCCACGGAAAATGAGATCGCCCGCTTCGATTCTGAGATTTCCCGTCTGAGAATTCAGATCACCGAGACCGACCTGCAGATCGCCACCCGCAAGCAGGATTTCCTGAAAGATGTGGGTGAGCGGATTAAAGAACTGCAGACGGTTTACTACGATCTGAAAGAGGTGCTGGATGTTTCTGTGGACCGTGTTGAACGTTCTACCATTCGCGCGCCGGAAGACGGTGTCGTGGTGGATCTGCAGGTGCATACCATCGGCAGTGTAGCTCCTCCGGGACAGACCCTGCTGGATCTGGTGCCAGAGCAGGATTCGTTTGTGGTGGAAGCGCGTCTGATGACCCAGGATATTAATGATGTCTACCAGGGCCAACTGGCGGATATACGCTTCTCCGCTTTCCAGTCGAAGCAGACCAAGGTGGTCGAAGGTGAAGTGGCGGTTGTATCCGCTGACCGTCTGGTGGATGAGTCGAACGGAAATGCGTATTACCTGGTGCGGATTAAACTGACCGAAAAAGGTCGCGCGGATATGACCAGCGATATGGTGCTGAAACCGGGCATGCCTGCAGAAGTATTGATTAAGCGTGAAGAGCGGACCCTGTCCAGTTATCTGATCAAACCGATCGCCGATAGCTTTGCCCGTAGTATGAAAGAGAGATAATAAGGCTGATTCCTATGTATATCCGTTCAGCGTGTTTATTGGCAGTAATGGCGGTAACCGGTGCGCAGGCTCCGGTTGTGCTGGCTGAAGCAGTCAGTGAAAAGCATATTGAGGCAGCAGCAGTGGATGAGAGTAGTGCTGCAGAACAGCATGCACCACAGCTGCCTTATGGTTTTGCTTCGGCGCTGATCGCGGCGATGGATTATGATCCGGGGCTGAAGCGTGCCCGGGCACAGTATGAATCCGAGCAGGAAGATGACAACCTGAGTCTGGCGGAGTTGCTGCCTCAGGTTTCAGCGTCCGGCGGCTATCAGTACGAAAACTCCGACAATATATATACCGATGAAGCGTCAAACTTCTACAATCCTGATCTGGCGCGCTCCAGTGGTGAACTATTAGATTCTTACTGGCGGGTTGATGTCAGTCAGGCAGTGGTTAACTGGGAAGCGTATCAGGGCTATAAAAGAGACAGGGCCGGGGTTGACGCCTCGGAGTTCCGTTATCAGCGAGCCGTTCAGGAGCTGATCTATCAGGTCGCTGAACGCTATCTGATCGTACTGCAGCATGCGCAGCGGGTCTATCTCACTGAACAAAAACTGGAAGCGCTGGAACTGAAATCAGTTCAGGCCGAAAGGGCTAGAGAGCTTGAAGTCGGCGATCAGTTGTCGGTTCTGAGGGTGCGTGCCTCCCGCGATCTTGCCCGCAGTGATCTGCTAAAAGCTCGTAGCGAACTGCAAGACGCTAAAACCCTGCTTAAGAATATTACTGGCCAGCCGGTTGTATTGCCTCAGGGGTGGGTCGAAGCCGGTCAAAGAGTTCACCTGTCTTCTTTGAGTGGCCTGGATCAGAGTTGGCTGGAGGCGGTGAAAGAGAACCTCTCAGTCAGGGAAGCCGCGTCACTGGTTGAAAAGGAAAAATACAACCTTTCGGCACAAAAGGCCGGGCATTTGCCAACCCTGTCTCTGAATCTCAGTCATGTGAATAAAGAGTCTGATGATGAGTTTCGTGAGCGTTCTGATTCAGTAGTGGCTTTACGATTGAACGTGCCTCTGTACTCCGGCGGTCGACAAAGTGCCCGGGTAAGAAAAGCGCAGGCATTGCTGGGGGCGAGTGAGGCGCAACTGGAGGTGTTGCAATATCAGAAGCAGCAGCAGATCGAGCTGTCACTGAATAAGATCACCTCCATTTCCGAGCGCTTGCAGGCGCTGGAAAACTCAAAACAGTCCAGTCAGGGCTATCTTGAAGCAGCTGAAAGGCAGATGTCGCTGAATTTGGGTGACCAGATTGCAGTACTGGACGCCCGTACCGATCTGGTGGATACCCAGCTCCAGTTTGCTGAGACGCTGCACGAGTATCTGATTGCCGATCTGCTGCTGAGGCTGGAAACAGGGCAGCTGGAAGCTGGCTATATGGCTGAATTTGACCAGTTGTTCAGCGAAGCAACTCAGCTCAACTGAGTTGAGTATTTTGCCAGTGTCAGAAACTGTAATAACGGATCTGCCCCGGGTTGCTGTTTTATTGGCAGCCTACAACGGAATGCCCTGGATACCCGATCAGGTTGAGTCGATCCTTGGCCAGACAAACGTAACTGTTGAGTTGTTTGTCAGCATTGACCGGTCATCAGACAGCACCCAGAGCTGGTTTGAGGATAAGGCCGCTGCAGATAGTCGCGTTCACTTGCTAAGTGTCGGGCAATCCGGCAGTGCCAGTCAGAATTTCTTCAGGCTGCTTCGTGATGTTGATACCGAGGGGTTTGATGCGGTCTGTCTGGCGGATCAGGATGATATCTGGCTGGAGGATAAAATTGCTACCGGGGTACAGAGCCTGAGGCAGAACCGGACGCAGGGTTACTCCAGCGATGTTATCTCCCTGTGGCAGGATGGCCGGCAGAAGATGATCGTGAAATCGTCTCCCCAACGGCTGGCGGATTACCTGTTCGAAGGACCGGGTCCCGGTTGTACCTTTGTGCTGGCGCCAGAGCTGGTGCAAGCGCTGAAAACATTTCTGATCGAAAACCGTCAGGTGATGAAATCGGTTTATTACCATGACTGGTTTATCTACGCCTATGCCCGGGCGAATGGTCATCAGTGGGTGATCGATAACCGGGCCTGCATTCATTACCGACAGCATGATTCCAATGTCGTGGGCGCGAATGTCGGGCTGCTGCATAAGTGTAAGCGGGCGCGGGCTGTGATTGCCGGGCACTGGTTTTATCAGGTGTTGCTGATCGCCCGTCTGCTGTCTGGCGGCGACAGGGAAGCCGCAGACGTGCAGGCGTTACTGAATAAAGGGCGGCTGGGGTTTCTCGGTCTGGCGCTGAAAGTGGGGCGCTATCGCCGGGTTTTGAGGGACCGCTGTCTGCTGGCGCTGTCCTGTATGCTGATGGCGGTGATCGGTTTTCAGCAACCCGATGATTAACGGCAGGAAGCAGTTTTGAAATTTCTGGTTACAGGCGCGGGAGGCTTTGTCGGCAGAGGGCTGGTTAAAGCGCTGGTCGCCGCTGAGGATAACAGTGTGGTTGCCCTGTACCGGGAGCCGGTGGGGCCGGATTATTGCGACGCCAGGGTTACCGCTGTGACCAGTGGTGATCTGCATCAGTTTGATCGCTGGCAGGATGTCCTGCAGGGGGTGGACTGTGTTATCCATCTTGCCGCGGCAGCCCATGGCAAAGTGCCCGCCGGGCATGATCCTTCCTCTGCCCGCTCTGCGGATGTTGAACTGGTCAGGCTGATTGCGACTCAGTGTAAAAAGGCCGGCAGCAGACGGTTTATCTTTCTCAGTTCAATCGGTGTATATGGAAACTCTGCATCGGCGCCGGTAACAGAAAATCAGTCGGTTAACCCGCAACAGGCTTATGCCCGGCGTAAGTGGCAGGCGGAGTGCGAGCTGAAAACAGCGTTGCAAGGGAGTGCGGTTGAATATGTTATTATCCGGCCGCCACTGGTGTACGGGGCGGAGGCGCCTGGAAGCTTCCGGCGGTTGATTGCCGGAGTGTGGCGGGACTGGCCTTTGCCATTCAAAGGGCTGAAAAATCAGCGTTCAATGGTCGCCCTTGAAAACCTGCTTGATTTTATCCTGTGTGCTGCCGTTGATGGTAAAGCAGCCAATGAAACCTTTGTGGTGGCGGATAACGAGCGTTTATCAACCGCTGAAATTGTCGAGTGTCTGGCCCGGGGGATGGGCAAGAAGCCGAGACTGTTCCGCATCAGCGCAAGGCTGTTTGCACTACTGGCAAAGATGCTTGGTCAGCGCCGGCTCTATGAACAGCTGTTTGCATCCTATCCTGTCGATAACAGCAAGGCCTGTGGGCTGCTGGAATGGCAGCCGGTGATCTCTGCATCCGACGCGCTACGCCGCTCCGGTCAGCGCTATTCGCAGAAACAGTCCGGAAGCTGATGTTTTCTCACAGAAGCTCCATTTTTTCATAAAACTTTTACATTACCGGCCGATACTGCCGGACTGGCAAATGACCTGGAGGTCTCCCGCCGGCGGAGACTCTGTTAAAAGCTGATGAGCGCAGTCTGGAATAGCAAAGTTGACGACTAAGCGGCGTTGACTGAAGTCAATCAGCATTTCGGTTCAGCGGTTACCGCTCTATGGCCAGGGCGCAATCGCTTTTGCAGGGTCTTGGTGGGCGCTGTTGTGGAGTAAGGCCGGGTGTCCGGCAACTCACAATTGCGCTTTCTGTCCGGGGGAATCCGGGACCTGATCAGTCTGTCGGCTGAAATAGGCTCTGAACAACCCAAAATGCTTGCATTTCAAAGGGGTTATATGAGAGCCTAACGCGAATTTTTACCATAATGGGGACGCTGCTGCTTGCAATGGTGTCCGCGGCTTGTATTGTGGCGAAGATTGAACTGTTTTTTCGGAATTAACCGGAAATACAAAGAATTCCAAAAGATGTGTTCTTCGTGTGACGGGTGTCACATCTTTAAAACAGGGTTTTGAATAAGCTTTGTGGCAGTCTGGTACTGGTGCAAGTAGTAGGAGAGATCAAACCCCTGACCTGACCCTGTTATTAGAATGGATTTTTTGAATAAATTTTCACGGCCCGGCGACAAGGCTTTAAGTCAAAGGGAAGTGGATTTTTTAGTAAGCAACCTTGATCAAGGAGTTTTATAAATGGCTATTAGTCTTAACCAGCGTACGGACCTAATCACAGCGTTGGTAGGTCTTTTTGACGCTGCACCATCATCAGAGCTGATGACTGCTTTCGTTTCTCAAATCGATGGCGGCGCTACTGTTGATTCTATGGTAGACGGCTGGACCGCTACTGGCGAGTTCACTTCCCTGTACCCTGTATGGCTGACTAACGAAGAGTTCGCGAACAACTTCGTTAACAACCTGCTGGGTGATAACGTTGATGCAGCGACAATGACTCTGGGTAAGGACTTCGTCCTGGCACAGATCAATGGCGGTGCTACTCAGGGTGCTGCAGCGCTGACGGCTATCCGTGCACTGGCGTCTGTTGACACTGCTGATGCAACCTGGGGTGCTGCTGCACAACAGCTGCTGAACAAAGTTGAAGTTGCAACTTACTTCGCAACAACTCAGGACGTAACCGGCGCATCTTTCGCTGAACTGCGTTCTATCACTTCCGGTATCTCTGCTGATGCTCAGTCTGTTTCTGACAAGAAAGTTCTGATCGACGCTGATCTGGATTCTGCAATGCAGATTCTGACCACTGGTCAGGACATGCTGACAGGTTCTGCTGGTAACGACGGTTTCCGTGCATGGATCTTCGACAACCAGAACACTGCTCAGTCTGGCGACTACATCAACGGTGGCGCGGGTACTGATACTCTGCACGCTGAACTGGGTAACTCTGCAGACTTCGCAGTGTCTCTGAAAACTGAATCTGTTGAGATCGCTCACTTCCGTGCGCAGGCTCAGCACAAAGATTCTGCTGACAACGATCCAACCGTTAGCGGTGGTACTGACAACATCGACGAGCACTCTTCTGTAGACGCTGGCGACATGAACGGTACTGTTCAGTTCTGGTCTACTGATTCCCGTGCCAACCTGGTTGTTGAAGACGTTCAGGCAGACAGCCACACTGTGACTGTTGGCTGGCGTAATGCTGATGCAGGTAAAGTTAACTACGAAGTTTACTTCGACAACATCACTGCACCTGGCGCTAACACTGCGGGTTCTCAGCTGTTCCTGGAACTGCTGGATCTGGACGGTATGCGTACCGACGGTGAGCCGCTGAAAGATAACCCATATGTAGGTGTTCAGTTCTCCCTGGACGGTACTACTTACACTGTAGCTGCTGATACTCCGGTACAGACTACTTACGCTGATCTGGTTGCGGGCATCAACGCACTGCTGGCTGATCAAGGTCTGACTAACGTAACGGCTGCGCTGGGTTCTACCTTCTCCGCGATCAACTCTAAAGACGGTCTGTCTTACCAGGGTACTACTATCGTTCTGACCAACTCTGGTCCGGAAACGCTGGAAGGTATCGGCTGGGTTGTTGACGGCGTACTGCCACCGGATTCCAACGTACACACCGAGATCAACAACACGCCACCGGCTACAGACACTCAGCTGACTCAGACTGACGTGATCTTCGACTACGTAGGTAGCGGCTCTAAAGCTGGTTCTTTCGTTGCTGGTGAAATGTCTCAGGCGGGTGGTTCTAACTCCGGTACTCCAGGTATTCAGCAGTTCAACCTGGACGTTGACCGTGATAGCTGGGTTGATGAAATCCGCTCTACTGAAGATACTCTGGAAGAGGTTTTCGTTGAGAACATCGGCGCAAACGGTACTCTGCGTATCGACAAGCTGAACGAAGTTAAGGTATTCGATGCGTCTGCTATGCAGAACAACGTAACCCTGACTGCTGATCTGGACAACGGCGTTATCGCTAAGTACCTGGACAAGAAAGACACCGCGTCTGCTCTGCCAGCGGCTGATAACGATACCTTCAACTACATGACTGGTACCGGAGATGACTCCGTTACTCTGAGTGTTAGCCAGGAAGCGTCTGCTCACGAAGACTTCAAGCTGAGCGTTGCGACTTCTACCGGTAACGATACTGTCAAGGTTACACTGGATAACGATAACGGTGATCTGAATAATGCAAACTCTTGGTATAAGGATCAGCGCACTCAGGATAATGTTACTATCACGACTGGCAGCGGTAACGACACTGTTACAACTCCGGGTACTGGTGATGCGAAAATCATTGTAGGCGAAGGTAACGATACTGTTTACACTGATAACACCGGTGCACAGACAACTGGTGATGGTGGTAAGGCTGCCTGGGTATTCAATGCATCTTCAAATGATAGTGATGATCTGGAAGGCGCGCCTCTGGCTACTGCTTGGTTGCACGATGTTACTGTTAAGGTGACGTTCTCCGGTGCTGGTGGTACCAACGCAGGTGGTGGTGTTACTACTGGTGCAGCTGTTGCTGGTGGTAATGGCTTTGAATCTGCAGCGATTACTATTCCGGTTCAGGACTACGTAGGTACACAGGCTAACGTTAACCAGGCGATCAAAGCTGCGATCAACAACGACGCTGTTCTGAGCAAGCTGCTGATGGCTGAAGACGGTCCAGACAACACACTGATCGTTCGTTCCCAGATCGATGGTCAGTTTGCTGCTGCTGACCTGCAGGTAGATCTGACAGCTCCTACATGGGGTAGTTACTCTGCTGCTCAGCAGACATCTCTGAGCACTGCTTTCCAGGCATATAAGCAGGACTCTGCTGCTGTCTTGTCTACATCAATCGCTACTGAGCTGGGTCTGGTGAATGCCGGTCAGTATGTGACTTCAGCTCTTCTGAATAGTGCTAATGGTTCAACTGCGATTGCAGGTGATGCGAGTGCAGCATCTTCTGATAACGTTATCGAGCTGGGTAACGGTAATGATGTTGCGGTTCTGGGCACAAATGAGTCTACAGACGAGCTTACTGCCAGCAACGACATCATCAAGTTCCTGGACGGCGCTAACGGTACTAACACTATCGTTAACTTCGCTGAAAGCGGTAACGGTATTGATCAGCTTGACTTCACTGCAGTTCTGGATACTAAAGAGCGTACATCTGGTAGTAACTCCTCTGAGTCTCAGGCTGTTGCAAATATCGCGTACACTGACGCTTCTCTGGAAGCGAACGAGGTATTTGCTGTTGTCTTCTCTGGCGCGACTGCTACTGAGACCTTCGCGGGTCTGACTGCAGCTGAGCTGCTGGATGCTCTAAACGGTGATGGTAACTACGCTGGTCTGGGTGCTAGTACTGCAAGCTCCGTTAACGGTGCAGCTGTATTCGGTACCTTAATTAATAACGTTGCTGATGCATCACAGGATCACATGCTGATGGTTGAAAGCGATACAAACGATGGTGAGTACAAAGTATTCAAACTGACGTCTGTAAGCGATGCTGGTGCAAACGTTACTCTTGGTGATTTTGCTTCTGCAGAGCTGCTGGGTACTGTTGACTTCGGTGAGTCTGTATCCTTCACTACAGCGAACTTCGTATAATCTTGATTGTATGAATTTGCTACGGTCATTCTGACCGTGTGATGAAAAACCCGACTACTTTGTAGTCGGGTTTTTTTGTTAGTATGTGACCATCATCACCTCTGGCTTGACGAGAAGGCGATACTATAGAGAGTATAGAAAACCAAGTGGGACCTCTGTGGCTATGAAATCAGATCGCTATAACAGCTTTAGTATGCCGGGCTTTATCAGGCCTGTGCTGATAACGGCGGGGTTTGCCTGTTCGTTGCTGTTTTCCCAGGCGTTTGCCGACAATGGCGCCGGAAGCGTCAGTTTTGTGGTTGGCGAAGCCTATATCGCCGATTCGGACGGTGACTTTCGCCGGGTCGAGGTGGGTGATCAGATCGGTGAAGGGGTCAGAATCAAAACCCTGTCCGGTGGTCATGTGCATATGCGTTTTGCTGATGGCGGCCTTGTCAGTGTTCGTCCCAACAGTAATTTTGCCATCGAATACTATCAGTATGATCAGGCTGCCCCTGACGAGTCTGTTATCCGCTTCAACCTGAAGAGCGGTGTTGCCCGTTCGATCTCTGGTAAGGGCGCCAAAGCGGCCAGAGATAAATTCCGTATGAATACCCCGATCGCGGCCATCGGTGTGCGCGGTACTGACTTTGTAGTCAGCGCCCAGGCGGCCGGAGTGAAGGCGCTGGTCAATGAAGGGGCGATCGTGCTGGCACCCTTCTCTGAAGGCTGTGTTGTCGATGCTGTCGGACCCTGTGAAGTCAATGGTGTCGAGCTCTCAGAGTTGTCTGATCAGTTGCTGGAGTTGACCGCCAATGCGGTACAGCCCCGTCTTGTGCCGCGTAACGCCCGGGTTAATGATGAGTTCCGTTCCGAACAGTTTGATCTGAAGCGTCAGAATGGCAGCGAGCAGGCTGATACTGGCCCTGATAATGAAGCAACCGTCGATAGTGATGTTCAGGAGGGAGTCGATGGCGACCTGCATGTCTCCCGGTTTGGCGCCAATGATGAGGAAGGCGCGCTGCGTGATCAGGTCGATGAGCTCACTACCAAAGATCAGGTGGATACCTATAAAGATATCAAAGTCAATTATGTGCCGGATACACCGGTTGCTGCAGAAACCCTGAATCAGCGCCAGTTGGTCTGGGGCCGCTGGGGCAATGATATTAAAGCGACCGATCGCCTGGTGGGTGACTGGCAGAGTATCTCGGAAGGGCGGCATATCACCGTCGGTAACCAGGAGCTGGCACTGTACCGTACCGGTACTATCTACAACGGTCTGGCGTCAAATCTTGGTAAGGTCGATTTCAATCTGGTCGATGCTCAGGCGGTTCTGGTAACGCCATTGCAGAGTAGCCAGATGGAAGTGAATGGCGGCAGTCTGAGCATCGATTTTGATGCGGATACCTATACAACCCAGTTAGATCTTTATCACTTTAAAACCTCTGATGTCACCTTCAGCTCATCCGGGGATATCAACCATAAGGGCTACTTTATCACCCGTGACGGCAACAGCTTCCTGAGCGGTGCTACGTCGCTGGATGGTTCTGAAGCAAGCTACCTGTTTAACCAGAAGCTTGAGAGCGGAGTCATTCAGGGCATTACCTATTGGAATAAGCAGTAATTCAAAAGGTAGAGTCTGATGAGTGCCATTACACCCCAGGGTTCCGGTTTATATAGCCGATCCGGTGTTCTGCTGATTGCCGGTGTGTTAACGCTGTTCCTGATCACTGTATTTGCCGATATGCGCTACAGCATTGAGCAGCGCCTTGGCGCACTTGGCTGGCGTCTGTTTCCCTCTGCTGAAACCGAAGAACGTATCACCATTGTAGCGATTGACGAGGCTAGTCTGGAGCAGGTCGGTCCCTGGCCCTGGTCGCGAGCGACTATGGCGCAGCTGTCACAGCGTCTGCGCGATGCCGGCGCGGCGCTGCAGATTTATGATGTGGTTTTCCCGGAGCCAAAGCCCGGTGATGACCTGCTGATCGAAAGCTTTGCAAATAATGATGTCGTGATCGGTGTCACCCCGGTGCTCGACAGTCAGTTTGCCGTGCAAACCGGCACTATGGCTGGCGCGATTACCGATATGCGCTGTCAGCCACCGATCGCCAGTACCAACAGTTTTGTCGCCAATCATGGCGGGCTGGCCACTGTGCCTGCCGGGCATATCACCCCACTGGTGGATGCTGATGGCATGATTCGCAAGCAGCCGGCACTGCTCTGCGTGCAGGGGCGGGTCTATCCGTCACTGGCAATTCAGTCTCTGCTGCAGGGCTTCGATGGCGCCACCGGTCACGGACCCGAGCTGAAGCTGGTTAAGGGGCAGGGCGTGATGGGAGCCGACTGGCACCTGCAGCTCAGCACCTATACCGGTATTCAGTTCCCGGTTGATGATCAGGGCAACATTCGCTTTCCTTACCATCTGTCCCCTTCAGCTTTTCAGTATATTTCAGCCGTGGATGTGATTGAGGGTCGGGCACCGCAGAACCTGCTGGATAATGCCTGGGTGTTAGTCGGGGCGACCGCCTTTGGCCTTGGAGATATTGTACCAACACCCCACGAGGGCGGCGCGCCCGGCATCGAACTGCAGGCCCGGATGCTGTCCGGTCTGCTCGATAATCAGATCCCTTATGAGCCTGCTGGCAGTGATCTGCTGCAGTTGCTGGAAAGCCTGTTGTTCGCGGTTTGCTTGTTGTTGATCAGTTCCCGTCGTCACCGTTTTGCCGCGTTTGCGCTGCCGGTCGCTGTCATTCTTCTACCGCTCATCGCCTGGTCTCTGCATGTCTGGTTGCTGGCGTCCAGTATTTGGCTGGGCTGGCTAGCACCGGCCCTGTTCGGTCTCTGCGCCGCTTCATTCCTGTCACTGTTTGAACAGCGTCTGGTAAGGATCGAGCGTCAACGGGTCTATACCCATCTGAGTAGCTATCTGCCATCGGAAGTGGCCAGTTCGATCGCTTTTACCCTGCCCAGCGGTGCGATTGAGGCTGAGCGTAAGGATCTGGTGCTGATGTGCGCGGATCTGCGAAACTTCTCGGCTTACGAAGAGGCGCGTCCTCCGGAAGAGTCAGCGGCGCTGCTGCACTGTTTCTTTGTTAAGGCGTCTCAGGTTATCGAATCCCACGGCGGTATCGTGGAAGAGTTCAAAGGTGACTCGGTACTGGCCAGTTGGTCTGCAGCGGATAATGCTGAGCCGGCCGCTATGCTCGCCTATCGCGCCGGTCAGGAATTGTTTGCTGAGATGGCCGGTGTAGTGCCGAAGAAAACCCCTAAGGGGCTGGAGCCGCTGGCATTGGGTATCGGAATTGAGAAGGGGCCCGTACTCACCGGCTCTATCGGTCCCTCCCATCGCCGGACTCATACTTTGCTGGGCGATACTGTGACTATCACTCTGCGTATTCAGTCCATGACTCAGGATCTGGCTCAGCCAATTCTGGTGGGTGAGTGCGCTGCCCGGGATATTGATTCAGATCTGCTGGAATCCCAGGGCTCATTCCTGCTGGATGATCTGCAAACGCCCCATGTGCTGTTTGCTGGCATCGATGAGGAGCTGATCGATGATGCCCCTGATGATTCGGAACGGGATGATTCTGTGGTGCATCTGAAAGTGGTGAAGGGTAAGTAACCTACCGGTTCGGGTGGTCTTGAGCCGGTTTAGTCACCCGGTGATTCCGCCCGCTGTCTCAGCAGTTCCGGCTCCAGGATCAGCAGGCGACTGGCGCCATCCCGCTTGACGATCTTCTCTTTCTGCAGCTTCTGAAACACCCGGGTCACGGTTTCCCGGCTCAGGTTAAGCATGATCCCCAGCTCCTGATGAGTCGGCGGGTTGAGTATTACATTCTCTTCCGTGCTGTGCTGTTCGGATAAAATCATCCATAGCTGACCGCAGACCCGTCCGCTGGTGCTGGGCTGGCCGAGCAGGGCCCGCTGGGCTGAGAGTTTGCGTACCCGGTTAGCCATCCGGCTGAACAGTTGTTCCACCAGTGTGTAGTTATTTTGCAGCGCCAGTTTTACTGCGCTGCTGGGCAGAAATACTACCTGGGAGCGGGCCAGTGCGATCACGCTTTCTGGCTGACCGGCCTGATCGAACAGTCCCAGTTCGCCGAAAAACTCACCGGGCTCGACAAAGTATAGTCCCACCTCCCGGCCGTCCAGAGTGAAATCCACCCCCTGCAGGCGACCTTCGAACAGGAAATACAGATTATCGTTCTGCTCACTGCCGCGCAGGATAATCTCCCGTCGGGAGACCGGGCGCAGTGATGCCTGAGCGGCCAGTGCATCAAGTACATCCGCCGGCATTCCTGAGAGTAATTGAAAACGCTTCAGCAGCTCTACAGAAACCGCCATCTGCTCCCCATCTGTTCGAATCGATCCAGTCTAGAATAGTACACTGAATCCGGCGTCAATGCTTCTGGAACGGGTGCTGAACAGCTCCAGATTGCTTTGCTGTTTCTGGTAGTTGATGCCCAGGTGAAAAGTGACATTGCTGGATACCGGGTGGATGTACTGTAGCGACAGGTTGGTGTTTCTGTTGAAACGCTTTGCATTGTTATCAAGCAGCGGGCTGTAGCCCTCGCTGTCTTCGAGGATGCCGTAGGAGGCAAAGGCCAGCATATGGCTGGAGCCGATCGGCTTCTGCCAGCGCATAGCAATTTCAGCACCGCTGCGGTTACCGCCGGAGCGATCTTTTGTAGCCTGATTCTGGGATAGTCTGAGTTGGAAGTCGTAAAGGCCGCTGTCAAAACTGCAGCGGGCGCCGGGGATCAGAGACAGGGCAACGTCATTGTTATCGTTCTGACTGGGCACAAAAAGCGTTTTCAGGCTGGCGCCAATGTAGGGCGAGCATGACTCTTTTTGCCATGACTTTTCTGCTGAAATTTCGGAAGTGATAAAATAGTCATTACCGCCATAGACCAGCAGGCGGTTATCAAATTTCCAGTTATAGCTTCCGGTCAGTGTCCGCTGCTGTTTCTGGAAGCCGAAATTCAGCTGATCAATATTGGTTTCCTGTAATTCACTGCTTCGGGTCTGTAAGGTTGCGTAACCGCGCTTGGTGGCATTATCCAAGGTCTCGGTGTGCGCCAGTGTCAGTAATGCGTGAATGTAGCTGCCGGCAACCGGACGTGAATTTTCAGCCAGATTCACCAGTATCTGCTGATTGTCGATGGTCAGACGCAACTGCTCCAGATCGGCGGCAATGTTCAGGTTGTCATCGTAGCCGACCAGCAGCGATGCTCTGCGGCTCCACTGCTCCCGCAGCTTTTTCCAGTTCTCGTCGCGGTGTTCAAGCACGGTTCTGACCGGCTGAGGCAGGTCATGCCGGGCCAGCAGGCGGCTGTTGAGACGGATCGCGGCATGCAGCTTTCCTGAAATATACAGTGCTTCTGAGTAGTCAATCAGTGCTGCGCCGTTGTCCGGGTCCAGCAGCAGTGCCCGCTCCAGCATTTCGACGGACTTTTCCACCTGTCCGGTGCGCAGCAGTGCCGCGCCATACTGGGCAAAGAAGTAGGGGTTTTCAAGACAGTGATCCAACTGCAGAGACAGATAGTCCCTGGCAAACTGCCATTCCTCATGGGGAGCGCCTTCCTGTATGTTCGGCAACGGCGGGCATGTGGAAGCAGCAGCAGTTGTCGAAATGATAGTGATAAAAAGGGCGGTAACAGCAGCCAGCATTCCTTTGCGCAGGACCGGACATGCGGTCTTGCCAATCGTGCAGCTATCTCCCTTGCCCCCCCGCTTAGGATTGCGCATGTGCCTGATTTGTTCCAGTGATTTAAAGGTTACGTAGTAGATAGAATTCCGGCCTGAAACACAAGTATAAAACTGCTCGTTGTTGTATCGTTTTGTAGGCGAAATGTGTCAGCATGATACATGTGTTACAGAGAGGGTAGACAATGCAACACTGAATTGGTTTCGCGGTGGATTTTGTTGGTCGGGAGCGGCGATTAAATAAAATAGAACGGGCCCCGGATCTGTCTCCGGAACCGGATACCATCAGCGGTTATTCAGGGCCTGGAAATGATCCACTCGGCGGGGTGTTGCGACACTTGGGCCGACCTGTATCATGCATTGACATTGCTGCCTGTGTGGGTATGATGACTGGTCTTCTGGCCGGTATAATAAGCGGCCTGCGGCTGTTTCTGTAAGTGGTGTTGAAGCGTATTTCAGTTGTGTTTTTTGTCTGTGCTGAATCACTGTCCGCTTAATTCACTACACACCATTTATACAGCCGCGTCAGATCTGTATTACAGGCTTAAAGTAGCGATCGGGTTTTTATGTCCAAGTATTTATTTCCAGTTAAACAGTCAGGTCTGCTGTGGCAGCTCACTAAACGTGAAGTAATGCAACGATTCAGAGGCTCCTGGCTGGGTCTTGGCTGGGCGGTGCTGACGCCGCTGGCGATGCTGGCTGTCTATACTTTGTGTTCCGCACGGTGCTTAAAGCTAAATGGCCCGGCGCCGAAAACTCTGACAGTGAATTCGCTCTGCAGATCTTCTCCGGCTTACTGGTCTTTACTCTGTTCAGCGATGTGATCGGACGGGCTTCAACACTGGTGGTTGAGCAGCCTAATCTGGTTAAGAAAGTGGTGTTTCCGCTGGAACTGCTGCCCTGGGTGACCTCTTTCAGCGCACTGTTCTTTTCTTCCATCAGCCTGGTGATTCTGGTGGGAGCCGCGTTTGCTACCCGGGGTGAGATTACCGTGCATCTGTTAAGTGTGCCGCTGATCCTGACAGTATTTCTGCCGATGTTGCTGGGGCTGGCCTGGATTTTATCGTCGCTGGGGGTCTATCTGAGGGATATGGGGCATATAGTGGCGTTGATTCTGACACCGATGCTGTTTCTTTCTCCGGTTTTTTATCCCTCTTCGGCGCTGCCGGAATTAGGCCGGGCGTTGATGCAGGTGAACCCTATCACCGTTATTGTAGAAGCGATCAGGGATGCGGTGCTGATACAGACCTGGCCGGACTTTCAGGCGCTGGGTCTGTACTTTCTGTTCAGTCTGGCGGTGTGCGGCTTAGGCGTTATCTGTTTTGCCAAAACCCGCAAAGGTTTTGCCGATGTACTCTGATACAGAGCGCTTTGAGCCGCGGGTGACGTCAGCTTATTTTCGTTCAACTGTTTGAATAGGGCGCAGTTCAGTGAAGCTTCTTGTCGTTACCAGGGAAACCGGTACAGATCGTCGCTACGGTCTGGGTAAAAGTCTGATGCCGGTTCTGGATGAACTGGCCCGGATGGGGGTGGAGACCGTTTACCTGAGTCAGGGCGATGTCACAGAAAAGAACAGGGCAGCTCTGATCCGGTTCAATGCTTACCTCGCCAGGGTGATTGCGTTATTGCCGCGCTGTTTCAAAAAAACCAACCTGGAAATCCTGGTGGCGGCTTTTCTCGAGCGGATCAATATGGGACGCCTTGCGGTTCTGGTTGCCTCAGGCAGCGATGTATCCCATGTTCACTGCCACGATCCGATCATCGCCCTGGGGTATAAAATCTTCCGCAGAAAGTATGTTCTTTTTGGTCGCAACCGGGTTCGTGGCATAAAGTATGGTATTACCCAGCATGGCTTTGGTAGCTACACCCAGGCGCTCCATGAGGATGGCTTGCCGCTGAGTAACGGTATGATGCGCTTGCTCCGTAATATTGAGCGAAAGGTTGTCACCCGGCTGGACTGGGTGATTGCTCCCACGCGCTCCTGTCTGAAACAACTATCCCGGGATCTGGCATGCTATGAGGGAACCGATCACTGGTTTGCTATTCCTCATCCGAAGAACGACCTGTCACTGCCCGGCAAAGCCGAAGCCAGAGCAGATCTGGGTTGGTGTTCTGATCGTACCTATCTGCTGAGTGTCGGGCGGATCGTAGAATTAAAAGATTTTCAGGGCCTGGTGCGTGCCTGTGCGCAGATTGTTACGGATAAGCCCTGGAGTCTGGTGGTTCTGGGCGACGGTGACAGAAATGGCTTACGTCAGTATGCGATGAGCGTTGGCTTGTCCGAGGAACAGATCATTGTCGCGACCACCGATGATATCGGTTGCTGGTACGCTGCGGCGGATATCTATGTCAGTAGCTCATTAACAGAGTCTTTTGGTATGGCAAACCATGAAGCGATCTGTGCCGGTATGCCCTGTATCCTGACTGCGGTGGGAGGGGTGGCCGAGATGGCCCGGGATTCAGTTTGTTACGTTGTGCCATCAGAATCGGAGCTGTTAGGCCGGGTACTCTCGGAATTTATTAATGATGAGCAGGTCAGGAATTTTTATGCTGAGAAAGCCCGGCAGTATGCGCAAATGTGGCCCTCGACCAGCGCCATTGCCCGGCAATATATGAATTGCTATGAAAAAGCCGGCGTGACCTATCTCAGTGCTGACGGTTCTGAGAGGGGTATGCAGGAATAATCGCTGGGTATTTTCAGGCGTTATTCTCTGCGCGGGTCCGGATCGCTCTGTTTATCTGTAGTGAGTTTTCCTGGTCATGTTCGTGTTGTTGAATTATCTGGATGCGTTGCGGTCGTGATCAGACGACATATCGCGATATGGTTAGTGGCTGAATTGTTCGCCTTTTTAGTTTTTGTTTTAACGCCCTGAGGATTGGTTGATGTACTCTGATGTTGTAATGCGAGCAGATGCTTTGCGCAAGGAATATCATATATACCCTACGCCTGTAAGCCGTCTTAAGCAGCTGATATTCGGGCATCGACGTAAGTACTACGACGAGTTTGTGGCATTGCAAGGGCTGAGCTTCGAGCTGCGCAAAGGCGAAGTGCTGGGTGTTGTTGGCCGTAATGGTGCGGGTAAATCAACGCTGTTGCAGCTGCTCTGCGGCACTTTAACCCCTTCCTCCGGGGAGCTTGAGGTCAATGGTCGTATCGCCGCGTTGCTGGAGCTGGGATCTGGTTTCAATACGGAGTTTACCGGTCGTGAGAATATCTACCTTTCCGCATCGGTAATGGGGCTATCCCGGGCCCGGATTGATGAGCTGCTGGATGAGATAATCGATTTTTCGGGAATCAGACCGTTTATTGATCAGCCAGTTAAAACATACTCCAGCGGCATGTTTGTGCGGCTGGCATTTTCTGTCGCCACTAGTGTGGATCCTGACATTCTGGTGATTGATGAAGCACTGTCTGTCGGGGATGGTGACTTTGGCCGGCGCTCGTTTGATCGGATTATGGCGATGCGTGACGCTGGCAAGACGATCCTTTTCTGCTCGCACTCCCTATTCCAGCTGGAAGCCCTTTGTAACCGGGCTATCTGGCTGGATAACGGCCGGGTTGTGGAAGATGGCAGCCCGGACCATGTTGTGGCGAAGTATCAGAGTTTTCTCGATCAACTGAGCCTGGAACAAACCGATACCGGCCTTGATCGTAAGCGTGTCAGTGAGCCGGACGATCAGGGGACCGGGATCGCCGATACCCGCATTCTCTCTACCCGGGTTTCTGCCGACGGCGTCGTCGGCAAGACCCTGCAGGTGAAAAGTCGTCTCAGTGATGTGGCGGTCGAAGTCGAGTTTGCCTCTGAGTTTGTTAACCAGGATGTCGGTGTGGCGGTGGTTATACACGCCTCCAGTGGTCTGCTCATCGCCAGCAGTGGTACCTGGAATGACCATGTGACCGTTACCACCGATGCCGCAGGTCGCGGCTATACGCGGGTTGTGTTTGAGCGTTTTCCATTGCTGCGGGGTCGGTATACCGTGGGTGTACTGCTGTTTGGTGAGGACCGTATCTTTATCCATGATGAAGCGGACCCGGTTGCGACCCTGGAGGTTGTGCAGTCGGATTCTGAACGGGGGGTTGTGAGCCTGCCTCATACGTGGGATGTATCAGCCACCGAACTTGCCGTTGAGGCGCAGGATTGAGGTTGCTCTGATGACTGAATCCTCGCAGGACTCCGGGCGCTGGCAACTGACTGAGTCATCTTCAGCGGACAGTGAAGCGATAAGGGCGTTATTTCATGAAGTGTTTGGTCATGAAATGACATCCCCGATGTGGCAGTGGAAGTATGGAGAAGGGCGGGGGCATGCCTGTCTGGTTTGGCGCGATGATCAGTTGGTGGCCCATTACGGTGGCCTCAACCGTAAAATAATGCTGTTCGGCCAGCCGGATGAGGCGGTGCAGATCGGTGATGTTATGGTTAAGGCGCTGGAACGGGGTACACTGTCCCGTAAAGGACCTTTTATGATCGCCGCGTCAGGTTTTATCGAGCGCTATATTGGTGATGGATGCCGTTACGCTCTGGGTTATGGTTTTCCGACCAGGCGGGCAATGCAGGCCGCCGTGCGGCAGAAGCTCTATGCGCAGGTCGACAGTATCGTAGAGCACCGCTGGGCACTACAGCAATCCCGCCCGGCTATATTCAGCTCAGCAACACAGCTGTCTATCAATGCGTCTGCCGGTACAGTGAAAAAGATCGAAGCGACCTGGCAGGCAATGCGAGGGTGTTTTAAGCATTCGGTGCTGGGGGTGCGTGACTGGGATTATCTGGTACAGCGTTATCTGAAACACCCGCTGCGGCAGTATCAGCTGTTTCTTATCTGTAAGCGTTTTACCGGTAAGCCACTGGGAGTGGTGGTACTGCAGCCTGAAGGCAGGCGCAGCCGTCTGATGGATATCGTCGGGGATAGCGCTGATTTTCCGCGCCTGCTCGGCCATGCCCAGAAAATTGCCTGCAGCGCCGGTGCTGAAGAGCTGTATGGCTGGATAACCCGGTCCCATGCCCATCTTTGGAATGGTACTGAGGAGGAACAGGACGTCTGTGTTCCAAGCAGTGTCTGGCAACCGGGTCTGTCGCCGGAGCAGGTGAGTAACCGCTGGTGGCTGACCTTTGGTGATGCTGATTTTTGTTGAGTACAGCCCATGATAAAGCTACTGACAGTAACCAATGAGCGGCGTCTGATTCCTGAGCGGGGCCTGCATCGCTATCTGTCACCGGTGCTGAACAAACTGCAAACCCATAACGGATATCTGACCCGGGGAGATCTGGGGGAACGCTCGGTACTGTGGCAGAAGCGTCTGCAACGACTGATCAGCCGGTTATTCAAACCGGTTTCTGCGGCGACCGATGTTTATCACCTGACCGGGCTTGTTCTGTCAGGGCTGAATATGGGGCGGCTTGCCGCACGGGTCGCAGTGCGGGATCAGCATAGTCACGTCCACTGTCATGATCTGTTTATCGGGATCGGCTTTTATCTGTTTAAGCGTTTTTTCTATCGCAGTGGTGTGCGCTGGGGCGTGACCGTCTATTCATCCGGTTCCTGCGTGCAGGCACTGTCAGACAATGGTGTGGCGCTCGGCTGTCGGGCTCGACGCTGGCTTAAAGGCTGGGAACGGCGGGTGCTGTTGGCTGCGGACTGGGTCACCTGCACCGCCGATAGCTCCCTGCAGCAGTTACAGAGAGACCTCGATCTTCCGGCGCCCGGCAAGAACTGGTGTGTGATGCCGGCAGCCTATCCTGTCGCGCCATCTCCTGTCCGTTCTCAGGCCCGTCAGGCGCTTGCTCTGCCGGACGGTCGCCGACTGATTCTGGTGCATATGAGCGGTGAGCATACCGCACTGCCGGATCCGGTCATCCAGGCTCTGGCTGAGTATTCGGAACAGTGCGTCGTACTGCTGAGTAATGATGACCCGGCGCTGGCGGAAGCCTTCGAAGCTGCCGCAGGTCTGCCTCCGGTAACAACCGCAGCGGCGGATGATCCGGGCTTACTGCTGTGTGCTGCCGACCTCTGTATCACCGATAGTGCGGCCCCTGGCTCTGATCTGCTGGTCGCCGAGGCCTGCTCAGTGGCGACCCCGGTGCTGCTTTTGAAACACACTGGGATGCAGGGTGAAGCGGGGCAGATCAAAGAGGCTGAGAGCGCAGCGCTGCTCGCGTCAGCCCGGGAACTGATCGGCGCAATACCAGCGGGGGACTCTGTCACACGGATAGCAAAGCAGGCCAGAGAAACAACATGGCTGGCCGTTGATCAGGCGGCTTCCGTTTATGAGCTGATCTACACCGGAGCGTTTTGCCCGGCGCAGTCTTTTGTGGCTGACAGGCCGGACCACATGGCTGACTTTGCCGGCTGGGAACGCTTGTCTCAAGCGGGGTCTATCTGCCCGGTACCGGCGGAAATGCCCCTGGATAGTCGTCGGGTGCTGGTGTTTGCGCCCCATCAGGATGATGAAACCATTGGCTGCGGCGGCACGATTGCTCTGCTGCGGGAGAAAGGCGCCGAGGTCAGGGTCATTGTTATGACCGACGGTGCGCTGGGATGCCCGCCGGGTTTTGATCCCCGGGAAATAGTTGCGGCCCGCCGGGCGGAGACCCTTGCGGCGACCGGGGTGCTGGGCATCGATAATGTTGTGTTCTGGGATGAGCCGGACGCCTCAATGTCTGTCACCGGGGCGTTGCTGGATAAGATTCGAGCAGAGTTGCTTGAGTTTCAGCCTGACGCTGTTTTCCTGCCTTCGCCACTGGATAGCCATAAAGATCACGTAGCCGGAGCGCTGGCGGTGTTGCGTGCCTGGGACCAGGCTGATCATGTGGGAGACCTGTGGCTCTATGAGGTATGGACTCCACTGCCGGCTACCCACGTGGTTGATATCTCTGCGACCATTGAGGCGAAGCTGGCTGCACTGAGGTGCTATGAGATCCCTCTGAGTTTCAAAGACTATACCGCTCACGTGAAGGGGCTGAATCATTACCGGGGGATCGCGTTTACCGCCCAGGACCGGGTCGCGGAAGGCTTTGTCCAGCTGCGGGCCGAAAACTGGCACACCCATGTGGAAGAGATGACCGGGTTGCGTGATATGCTGGCTTCGGCGGGTCGCTCCTGACGGTCACAACCGTCTGGTGAACGGGAGCATGGATAACCTGCTCTGTTTCTGGGGCAGGAGTAACGGGGTTTTCAGCGATTCGTTAATGGATTGGATGGCAGTGTTCTGCCGGGTATCGGGGTTTTATTGTGACATCTTTTAAAGATCAGAATCCTCTGCTGGAGGGACTCAGGGGGGCGGGTGCCCTGATGGTTCTGATACACCATTACGCCTATTACCTTGAAGCTGACTACTATGAGCTGATGTCCGGGCTGCACTTTTTTCATAACGGTGTGGATCTGTTTTTTGTACTGACCGGCTTTCTGTTTGCTCCGATGCTGCTGGGGGAGAGGGTGATCGGGCTGAAGTCTTTCTTCTATCGGCGTTTTTTCCGTTTATACCCGGTGTACTTTTTATCTCTGATCGTTGGATTCAGCCTGGCGTACGGCACCATCGATGACTATTCCGGCTCGGTGATCGCGCACCTGTCCTTTACCCAGGCGGCCAACTGGAGAACCCTGGCGGCGGCAGGAGAGATCAATCTGATCTACTGGACGTTGTCGGTCGAAGTGTCCTTCTATTTGTTGGTTGCACTGATGTTGTTCCGGATGATCCGTGGCCACAGAAAGCCGCCTTCGGATACCTTTATTCTGGTCAGTGGCATAGTGTCGCTGCTGCTCTATCTGAGTTGCTATTATCTGCAGTACAGCCCGAAAAATGGTAACTGGGTGCTGCTTCAGGCACAGTTGGTTGCTCTGCTACCGGCGTTCTGGTTCGGGACTTTCGTGTACTGTAAAAGAACGTTGTTCAGAGGCCGCACTGTTTATCTGCTGGGTGGGTCTTTGCTGGTGCTTGGGGGGCTATATCTGAGCTACCCTTACTTTTCAGAACCGGCTCTGACACCAAGACCCTTTGGCTGGTTTAATTTTCTGTCAGCATTCGGTTACGCGCTGCTTCTGGCGGCGGTTGTCGGAAGTGAAGCAGCAGCGAACCCCGGGCAGCAGTGGTGGATGAGACTCTGTATGCTGTGTGGCGGTATCAGCTACAGCGTTTATCTGTTTCATGACTATGTGATTAAAATTATCGGTACTTTCGACGGTATTACTGCGATGAGTCTGGTTGTTATATCTACTGTGCTGACCGTAGTGATCTCATTGGTTATCTGGACATATATAGAGATGCCGTTACGGTCATTCGGGAGAAAAGTCGCTTCCTGAAGTCTGCCTCATACTGTCGACTCTATTTCCAGCTCGCAGTAATAACCCGTCAAGAGAATTTGGCGCGGTTTGATGTTAGAATGGCCCTCTTTGATTAAGGGAATCGCAGGACTGCTCTGGAATATGCTGAACTATATTCTTAACTTATCCCGTCCGGTAAAGCGGATGGTGTCCCTGCTTACGGACAGCTTTCTGATTATGTTGTCTTTCTGGGGCGGCTACTGGGTCCGGCTGGATACTGAAACACCTCTATCCAGTGCCGAGCACTGGTTGTTCCTGGCGGCAATCATCCCCTTGACGTTGGTGGTTTTTATTAAGGCTGGTTTATACCGGGCTGTACTCAGATTTGTCAGTTTTCGTGTTCTTTGGACCGTCGGTCTGGGCGTCTTAATATCTACCGGATTTCTGGTCCTGTTTGCCTTCTATGGCGATATCTTTTTGCCAAGATCGGTGCCGGTGATCTACTTCTCGTTTGCACTGATTCTGGTGGGTGGCGCGCGGCTGTTTTTCCGGATGATCTATCAGCAAACCAAAGGTAGCCGTACACCGGTTGTTATCTATGGTGCAGGCGCTTCAGGGCGTCAGCTGCACCTGTCCCTGAATCAGGGGAACGAGTACTTCGGTGTGGGTTATGTTGATGATGACCCGAAATTGACCAGAACCTATATTCAGGGGCTGGAGGTATTTGCCCCGGATGAGCTCGAAGATCTGGTGGAAAAGCACGAAGTGAAGAAGGTTCTGCTGGCGATGCCCAGCGTCGGGCAGCATAAGCGCCTGTCGGTGTTGAAAAAGGTGGAGCAGCTTCCCTGTGAGGTGCTGTCTATTCCCGGTATGGCGGACCTTGTCAGGGGCAGCGCGCGTATCGATGAGCTCAAGGAGGTGTCAATTGATGATCTGCTGGGGCGGGAGCCTGTTGAGCCGATTGAATCATTGTTAAAAGCTGATCTGACTGGTAAATCTGTCATGGTGACCGGCGCCGGAGGTTCGATTGGTTCTGAATTGTGCCGGCAGATTGTGCTGCACAAACCTCGCCGTCTGGTGCTGTTTGATATCACCGAATTCTTCCTCTATCAGATCGAGAAAGAGTTGTCCCGGGGGTTGCGGGACGCAGACTGGGAATGCGAACTGATACCGGTACTGGGGTCGGTGCTGTCGGGCAATCTGTTACGGCAGGTCATGGGTAAATATGCAGTGGATACGGTGTACCATGCCGCTGCCTATAAGCACGTGCCTCTGGTAGAAGAGAATGAGGTAGAAGGGGTCAATAACAATGTCTTCGGTACTCTGCACTGCGCCGAAGCCGCCATTGAGTGCGGTGTCAGCTCTTTCGTTCTGATCTCCACCGACAAGGCGGTCAGGCCTGCGAATATCATGGGGGCCAGCAAACGGATGGCGGAGCTGACCCTCAGAGCGCTGTCAGAGAAGCACGACAATATCCGCTTTACCATTGTCCGGTTCGGTAATGTGCTGGGATCATCCGGTTCTGTTGTACCTTTGTTCCGGGATCAGATTAAGGCCGGTGGGCCGGTGACCGTTACCCACGAGGCGGTGGTCAGGTACTTTATGACGATCCCGGAGGCCTCGCAGCTGGTTATTCAGGCGGGAGCGATGGGCAACGGCGGGGATATCTTTGTGCTGGATATGGGAAGCCCGGTCAGGATTCTGGAACTGGCTCACCGGATGATCAAACTGAGCGGCCTGACCATCAGATCTGCCGATTATCCTGATGGTGATATCGAGGTGAAGATCACTGGCTTGCGACCCGGGGAAAAAATGTATGAGGAGCTCTGGTTAGGCGAAGGACTTAGCGGTACGGATCATCCCCGGATCCTGATTTCGAAAGAGCCGGTAGTCCAGTGGGCTGATATGGCTGTTATACTGAATGAGTTGCGGGAGCTCTGTGAACGTCTTGATAGTGACGGTATCCGGAGTATTTTTGACTTCTCTGCGATTGGTTATATACCGGTCAAAACAGCAACCTCTAAAGGGATTAGTTCCGATTTAGTCACTCACTAGCGGCTATGCCCTACGGCTAAAAAGTGTGTGAGCCGGGCCGGCTCCGGAGATCTCCTGATGTTCTTGAAGCTCTGTCAGATTCCTGTTTCCTCTTCGAATCTCTGCCACAACTGGTGGGATAAACCAACGTTACTGTCGCTTATTTGCGGCGTAGGTCTGGTTGTTCCAGATTCAGATCACAGGATAGTAACGAAAAGCTGACTTTTAGTGCGCAATAAACTGCATTTTTCGTTAGAATTGCCTGCAATATAGTATTAGGGAAGACGTAGTGAATATTCTGATTACCGGCGGTGCTGGCTTTATCGGCAGTGCTTTGGTTCGCTATCTGATCAACGCAACAGATCATCAGGTTCTTAACATCGATAAACTGACCTACGCAGGCAATCCTGATTCGTTGGCGGATATTGAGGCTGACCCGGCTTACCAGTTTCTGCAGGCGGATATCTGTGATCGTCAGGTGATGGCTGATGCGGTGAATAGCTTTAAGCCGGACTGGATCATGCATCTGGCCGCTGAATCCCATGTTGACCGTTCAATTGACGGCCCGGCGGCGTTTATCGAAACCAATATCGTTGGTACTTATACGTTGCTGGATGTAGCGAAAGAGTACTGGGGCGGACTTGCAGCTGATAAGCAGCAGGCGTTTCGTTTTCACCATATTTCCACCGATGAGGTCTATGGTGATCTGGCCGGCACCGACGATCTGTTCACCGAGGAAACGTCGTACGATCCGAGTTCACCCTATTCTGCCAGTAAGGCCAGTTCTGACCATCTGGTAAGAGCCTGGCACCGGACCTTTGGTCTGCCGGTGGTGATTACCAACTGCTCCAACAACTATGGGCCTTATCAGTTCCCGGAGAAGCTGATTCCTCTGATGATTCTGAACGCCCTGGAAGGCAAGCCTTTGCCGGTTTATGGTGATGGCTCACAGATTCGCGACTGGCTCTATGTGGACGATCATGTCCGGGCCTTATACCGGGTAGTGGCTGAAGGGCAGGTGGGCGAAACCTACAATATTGGTGGTCACAACGAGATTAAGAATATCGATGTGGTCATGACCATCTGTTCATTGCTGGAAGAGATGGTGCCCGAGAAACCTCCGGGCGTGGAGCGCTATAAGGATCTGATTACTTATGTCACGGATCGTCCGGGCCATGACGTGCGCTACGCCATCGATGCTGAAAAAATTAATACAATGCTGGACTGGCGTCCCGAAGAGACCTTTGCCACAGGTATTCGTCAGACGCTGCAGTGGTATCTGGATAACCAGCGTTGGTGCCAGCGGGTCCAGGATGGTAGTTATCAGCGCGAACGCCTCGGCGCCCAAGCATAACCGAATGACAGAGCAGGTTTTTTGATGAAAGGTATTATTCTTGCGGGTGGTTCCGGCACCCGGCTTTATCCGATCACCAAAGGTGTATCGAAGCAGTTACTGCCGATTTACGATAAGCCGATGATTTATTATCCGCTGTCAGTGCTGATGCTGGCTGGTATCCGGGATATTCTTATCATCACCACCCCGCAGGATCAGGAAGCGTACCAGCAAGTGCTGGGTGACGGTTCAAGCTTTGGCGTGAATATGAGCTACGCGGTTCAGCCTTCTCCGGATGGCCTGGCGCAGGCATTTATCATCGGTGAAGAGTTTATCGGCGATGACTCTGTGTGCCTGGTACTGGGGGATAATATCTTCTACGGTCAGAGCTTCAGCAATCAGCTGCAGCGGGCTGTTAGCCGGGATCAGGGTGCCACTGTATTCGGTTACATGGTGAAGGATCCGGAGCGCTTCGGCGTGGTGGAGTTCGATAGCACCGGTAAGGTGCTTTCCATCGAAGAGAAGCCGGAGATCGCTAAATCCAATTTTGCGGTGACAGGCCTCTATTTCTATGACAACGACGTCATCGAGATTGCAAAAAACGTGAAGCCTTCAGATCGTGGTGAGCTGGAGATTACCAGCATCAACCAGGCGTATCTGGAGCGGGGTAAGCTCAATGTTGAGCTGCTGGGCCGTGGATTTGCCTGGCTGGATACCGGCACCCATGAAAGCCTGTTGGAAGCGCAGATGTTTGTGCAGACCGTCGAGCACCGTCAGGGTCTTAAAATCGCCTGTCTGGAAGAGATCGGCTACCGTCAGGGCTGGCTGACCACAGAGCAGCTGCAGGAAGAGGGGCATAAACTGGCAAAGACGGGTTATGGTCAGTATCTCCTTGATCTGGCAAAAGGAGATGTTCACTGATGAACGTGATCAAGACGGCGCTGCCCGGTGTGGTGATTATCGAACCTCGAGTTTTTGGTGATCATCGAGGCTTTTTTCTGGAAACATTCAGCGCCAGCCGCTATCGCGAAGAAGCCGGTATCGAGCTGGAGTTTGTGCAGGATAACCATTCCCGCTCCCAGAAAGGGGTATTGCGGGGGCTGCATTTTCAGAAAACTAAACCGCAGGGCAAGCTGGTCAGTGTTAGTCGTGGAGCAGTGTTCGATGTGGCTGTGGATATTAATCCGCAATCAGATACATTTGGCCAGTATGTTGGCGTTGAGTTAACCGACGAAAATCATCGACAGCTATACGTTCCACCAGGTTACGCCCATGGTTTCTGTGTCCTGAGTGAAGTCGCTGACTTTACTTATAAGTGTACCGACTATTACCACCCGGAAGATGAGGGTGGGCTGGCCTGGGACTGTTCGGAAGTCGCGATTGACTGGCCTCTGGAAAATCCGCAGCTGTCGGAAAAAGATACCCTCTATCCTGGCTTGAGTGAGCTGGTGGCGGGGCGCTGAATCGATGATGCAGAAAGTTCTGGTAACCGGCGCTGCCGGTCAGCTTGGTCAGTCATTTCAGAAACTGCAGCCGATGGCGGCATCGCTGGGAATCGAGCTGTTGTTCGCCAGCCGTCAGCAGCTGGATCTGAGTCGGCCTGAGGTGATCGCAGCCTATCTGCAGAATCACGCTGTGGATGTGGTGGTCAATACCGCCGCTTACACGGCGGTGGATAAAGCCGAAACCGATGCGGAGCAGGCTGCGCTGATCAATGCGGAAGCCGCCGCGGAGCTGGCCCGCCAGTGTCAGGCCGCTGGTAACTGGCTGGTGCATATCTCCACGGATTATGTGTTTGACGGTCAGAGTGACCAGCCATACGAGGAGACTGATGCCACGAATCCACTTGGAGTCTATGGCCAGACCAAGCTGGACGGTGAAATCGCCGTGTCAGAGTTCTGCCCGGATGCGCTGATTCTGCGCACCAGCTGGGTATTCAGTGAATTCGGTAACAACTTTCTTAAAACCATGCTGCGTCTGGCAACAGACCGGGATGAGCTGGGCGTAGTAGCAGACCAGACCGGTGCGCCAACTTACGCCCCGCACATCGCCGAGGCGGTGCTGCGGCTGATTCATCATCGTGCTGAATATCAGCAGAAAATTCCGGGTATTTATCACTTCAGCGGTGATTGTGCGACCAACTGGTGCGAATTTGCTCGCAGTATTTTTGCAAGCGCTGCCTGTTCGGTACCCGATTTTCGCTCTCCGCTGGTGAATGCGATCACCACCGCAGACTATCCGACTCCTGCGCAAAGGCCACAGAATTCGGTCCTTTCTACCGCTAAGTTGGAGAGCCTGTTAGGTTCACTGAACAATAGCTGGTCTGACGGTATTGATCAGGCGATAGCTCGGTTGGTCTGATTGCGGTATTAAATTGGTTCATCGCGCTTTACCGGGAAAGGCGTCCTTAATCTTCAGGAAGAAGTAAGCCTTGTCCCGGTAGCCATAGGCCATCCGCTTCAGCACTTTGATCTTGTTGTTCATCCCTTCCAGAACACTGGTGTTTAAGCGGTAACGGGCACTGGATACGATTCCTTCAAGATAATTGCCTAAACGTCTGGCGAAGAGCTGCAGGGCGTAAATACCACTCTTTTCAGCCATAGCTAACCAGCTTTCCCAACGGGCTCTCGCGGTTTTCTCATCAGGTGCATACCAGAGTTCTCTGAGCTGCGCTTTCAGAATGTAAACGGTCGTTAATGGCGCGTTTGCGGCAAGCAACTCATCCAGCTTGTTTACTTGGTCGGGTGCGAGGTTCTCGGGGTTACGCAATAACAACCAGCGGCTGCGTTTAACCATACGCCTTGCTGGCTTATCGTGACGTAGTTGATTGGCTTGATCGACCCGCACCCGGTCGATAACTTCGCGACCGTACTTGGCAACCACGTGAAAGAGATCGTAGACCACGCAAGCCTTTGGGCAATGCTGCTTAACCTCCAGGTCGAATGCTGTGTTCATATCCATCGCGACAGCCTCTATGTTCTGACAGGCCTCGCCCAACCAGTGAAAGAACGGTCGTATCGCTTCACGACTTCGCCCCTCGCCGATCCATAGCACCTGCTGTGTATCGGCACAGATCACGACGGTCGCGTAGCGGTGCCCCTTGTGAAGCGCGAATTCATCCATGATTAACCGTCGCAGCTTACTCCGATCCGGTGGAACAATATCGCGGGCCAAGCGCTGTTTATCGATATTCTTGACCGTATGCCAGTGCAAGCTCAGCAACTGTGCGACATGACGTATCGGCAGGATCTTGGTTAAAGCTTCAACCCAACAGCGCATGGCGTGGGTGAGACGAAATCGACCTGACAGCCAGTCGATGCGCTCCAGCGTTGGGCCGCAGTGAGTACATCGCAGGCGCCGAACGGGTACATCCAGCCAGACTTTGTAGTCGAAAAGATCTCGCTCACGAACCCGTCTTATCCGTCGGTCATGAATCTGAGTACAGGGTGCGTTACAGCCACTGCAGCGAGGTGTGTAGTCAGGGTCAGGTCGCAGTAGGATTAACAGCGATTGGTCAGAGAAGGCTTCATAGCAATCAATCTCGAAGCCTTCCCAGAAAAGGTTAAGCAGGTTAGCATTCATGTTGGCGGTGGTGTAGGTTAGCTGAGGTTTTGGTCGACAACAGCTTAACCGGAAGGCACCACCGTCTCCTTCCTAATTCCCCCTAACCCGCGAAGAACCGAAAAAGATGGGCAACGTTATCAGAAGGTATCCGTCTGCTACTTGAGCCTGGACTTTGGTGTGGGAGGCTATGAAGTTGTTAATTCGGAGTGAGATCGGTGTAATTCTATGGGCAATTATGGAATGCCGGTCATAGACCTGAGGGAAAAGGGCCCGGATTTTCGACTTTTGCTGAAACTCTTACAGAAATGGTAAGCCTTCCGGGACTTGAGCCGAGGATCTGCTTCGCTCTTATAGACAGAGAGTCGGATGCGCTTTTTTAAAATAGCTAAGAAATGGTGGGCCTTCCGGGACTTGAACCCAGGACCTGCCGATTATGAGTCGGATGCTCTAACCAACTGAGCTAAAGGCCCCCAAGAGGTCTGGCGATTAAGCATGCCAGATAAGAGAGGCGCCCATCATACCACACGGTTTAATGGGCGCAACGATCTGATTTTAAAAAGATTAATGTTCGTCCAGGAAGCTGCGCAGGTGGTCTGAGCGGCTTGGATGGCGAAGCTTTCTCAGGGCTTTAGCTTCGATCTGACGGATACGTTCACGGGTTACATCGAACTGCTTACCAACCTCTTCCAGGGTGTGATCGGTATTCATGTTGATGCCGAAGCGCATACGCAGGACCTTAGCTTCACGAGCGGTAAGGCCGGCCAGAACTTCTTTGGTTGCTTCGCGCAGGCCTTCGCCAGTGGCTGAATCAACCGGTGAATCGATTGTCACATCTTCAATGAAATCGCCCAGACTGGAATCTTCATCGTCGCCGATAGGTGTTTCCATGGAGATAGGCTCTTTAGCGATCTTCAGGACTTTACGGATCTTATCTTCCGGCATATCCATCCGTTCAGCCAGCTCTTCAGGAGAAGGCTCACGACCCATTTCCTGCAGCATCTGGCGAGAGATACGGTTCAGCTTATTGATCGTCTCGATCATATGCACCGGAATACGGATTGTACGGGCCTGGTCGGCAATAGATCGGGTAATCGCCTGACGAATCCACCATGTTGCATAGGTGGAGAATTTATATCCGCGGCGGTACTCGAACTTATCAACCGCTTTCATCAGGCCGATGTTGCCTTCCTGGATCAGATCCAGGAACTGCAGGCCGCGGTTGGTGTATTTCTTAGCGATGGAGATAACCAGACGCAGGTTGGCCTCTACCATCTCTTTTTTGGCGCGACGAGCGCGAGCTTCACCGATCGACATGCGTCGGTTAACTTCTTTCATCTCGTTCAGCGTCAGCTGGATATCGTGCTCAACCTGAACCAGTTTTTTCTGTGCGCGACGCAGTTCAATCTCATGGCGCTTCAGGCGTGGGGCGAAGTCCTCACCAGAACTGATCAGCTTATCCAGCCATTCTGGGTTAGTTTCATTGCCCGGGAATTCTTTGATGAACTGCCGGCGAGGCATTTTTGCGCGCTGGGTGCAGATCTGCATGATCGCACGTTCCTGCTTGCGGATACGATCGATCGAAGAACGTACATTCTCGACCAGCAGTTCGTAGTAGCGTGGTGCCAGTTTAATAGGAGCAAACGCTTCTGCCATCTCGTCAAACGCTTTCGCAGCAGTTTTGCTGCCGCGACCGTCTTTCTCTACTGCCTTCAGGTAGGTTGCGTAAGTGCTGCGCAGGAGTTCGAAACGGCGCTTGGCTTCTTCCGGATCCGGGCCGCGCTCTTTTTCGTCCTCGTCGTCATCGTCATCATCGCTATCGACATCTGTGTCGGAATCGGATGCGGCAGATGTATCAGCGGTTGGCAGCATATCGCTGTCATCAGCGTCGATATAGCCGCTGAAGATGTCGCTCAGGCGGCCTTCTTCAGTCAGGGTGTCGTCGTAAGCATTCAGAATGATTCCAACAGATCCCGGGAAAGCAGCCAGACCTGACATGACTTCACGCAGGCCTTCCTCGATGCGTTTGGCAATCTCGATCTCGCCCTGACGGGTCAGCAGTTCCACAGTACCCATTTCACGCATATACATGCGTACAGGGTCAGTGGTGCGGCCGGCATCAGACTCTACGGCAGCCAGCGCTGCAACAGCTTCTTCATCAGCTTCTTCGGCGGAGTCGCCCTCTGTCATCAGCAGGGTTTCAGCGTCCGGAGCTTCCTCTGTAACCGAGATGCCCATGTCGTTGATCATGCGGATGATATCTTCGACCTGATCCGGATCAGCGATATCTTCTGGCAGGTGGTCATTAACTTCAGCATAGGTAAGGTAACCCTGTTCCTTACCGCGTGCGATCAGTTCCTTGAGACGTGACTGCTGCTGGGAGGTGTCTGACATAAGTGCCCTTCAGTGATGACAGTAGTGGAAAAATTAGCCCGCCATTATAGCGAGAGCGGTATTTAAATTCTACCGATCAGCATGTGCTAAACCGACATTTATCGATTAAAAAATAGACTATTTTTCAATGTGATGTAGAACTTTGTAGGGGCGGGGTTGTAGACCTGCTTATCCCACAACTCTGATATGGGGATCAGGTTGGGCTTTTCAAGTGGCCGGGTTAACTTTGTTGTGGCTTTCTCATTCTGCCCGCTGCTTGTTGTCTGAGCAGGTCTTTGAGTTGATTCTTCTGATCAGTGTTCATATGCGGATTGCTCTGCAGTGCCTGGATGGCCTGATCAAGGTGCTCATCCCGTAACCGGCCGAGGGCGTCATTGAGGACCTGGTGCGCGTTATTCGCATCGACCAGAGGTTCCAGGTGCGCCGCCTCATTAAGCAGTTGAATCAGAGGGCGCAACGCTTCTTCGTCCTGCCAGTCTACCGCCAGGATGCCCGGGGTGATGCTGGGGTTTTTCTGCAGGTAAAGTGACAGGTGATAGAGCAGTTGTTCCATCTGGCCTGTCGCATCAGAGAGAAAGCCAAGATCGCCACACTGCTCTGCCAGCGAAGGTGCATGCAGAAGAATCGAAACCGCGCTACTGGCAGGGCTGATATTCACAGCGGAGCCGCCGGGTGGTGGTTTTTTGCCCTTGCGGAAGTTCTTCTTAGTCCGGTTTCTGGTCTGGCCTGTGGGGGCGAAGTCGTATTCGTTCTGATCGTAGTAGTCGCCACCGCTATCGTAGTCATTGTAACTTTCCGGATAGTATTGCTCTTCCTCTGGTTGAGAAGCCGATGGAGAAAAGCTCTGAGCAGTCGCTTCCTGCAGATTGCTGACCGAGCTGAGCTGCTCGAGGCTGAGTCCGGTCAGTTCGGAAATTTTTTCCTGCATCATCTGCTTGAGGATGCCGGGTTGCATTTGTTCAATCTGTGGCAGTGCTTCGTTGCTGAAGCGCGCCCGGCCATCAAGCGAACTCATGTCAGCGCCTTCCTCGAGACTTTTGAAGAAAAAGTCTGAGAGAGGGAGTGCCTCATCCAGGCGTTTCTCAAATGCTTCGGTACCTTCCTGGCGTACCAGGCTATCGGGGTCTTCGCCATCAGGCAGGAACAGGAAGCGTGCCTGCTTGCCGTCAGTGATGACCGGCAGGGTGGTATCCAGTGCTCGCTTTGCTGCCTTCCGGCCTGCAGCATCGCCATCAAAGCAGAATATTACTTCCGGAACCATTCGGAAGAGTCGGTCCAGATGCTGGGCGGTGGTCGCTGTGCCCAGTGTGGCAACAGCATAGGTGATGCCGTACTGAGCCAGTCCGACCACATCCATATAGCCCTCTACAATAATCAGTCGGTTCAGGGACTGATTAAATTTCCGGGCTTCATAAAGGCCATAGAGTTCACGGCTTTTATGGAACGTATCGGTCTCAGGGGAGTTCAGGTACTTGGGCTTTTCATCGCCAAGAACCCGGCCGCCAAAGGCGATTACCCTGCCTCGGTTATCCCGGATAGGGAACATGATACGGTCGCGAAAGCGGTCATAGTAACGGTCGCTGTCTTCCTTGTTGATCAGCATGCCGGCCTGCTCGAGCCGCTCTTTACTGCCTTGATCGGAGGTCAGCTTCTGCATCAGGTTATCCCAGCCCGGTGGGGCGTAGCCAATGCCGAACATGGCTGCAATCTTACCTGTCAGGCCTCGCTGTTTAAGATATTCCACTGCGCGGGTTTTGCTGCTGTGCTCGCGCAATTGTTGTTGATAGTAGGCAGAGGCCTCATCCAGTAGCTGGAATATATCTTTAAGGCGTTGCTCCCGCTGATGATCTACCGGGCCCTGTTGCTTGGGCATTTCAACCCCGGCAAGCTTGGCTAGTTCTTCCACAGCCTCAGGAAAGCTGAGGCGGTCATGTTCCATCAGGAAGCTGAGAGAGTTTCCACCTGCACCGCAGCCGAAGCAGTAATAAAACTGTTTATCGCTGTTAACGGTAAAGGAGGGGGATTTTTCTTTATGGAACGGGCACAGACCGGAATAGTTTTTTCCGGTACGCTTAAGTTTGACGCGTGCTTCAACGATATCCAGCACGTTAACCCGTGCGAGAAGGTCATCAATGAAGGCTTGAGGAATGCGTCCAGCCATATTCAATAGCCCTGCTGCTGAATAATCTGCAGCAATATGTTAGCTATTCAGGCTGGTCTTTACGAGTTGGCTGATGGCGCCCATATCTGCACGCCCTTGAGCCTGAGGTTTAACAAGGGCCATGACCTTGCCCATATCCTGCATACCCTGAGCACCACTTTCCTGAATGGCAGTGGCTACAATGGCAGTCAGTTCCTCTTCGGTCAGAGGTTGAGGCAGGAACTCTTGGATAACCAGAAGTTCCTGTTTCTCAATATCGGCCAGATCTTGTCGACTCGCAGCTAAGTACTGCTGAATCGAATCGCGGCGCTGCTTTTGCATCTTGTCCAGCGTCGCGAGTACGCGGGCATCATCCAGCTCAATGCGCTCATCAACTTCGATGCGCTTGAGCTCAGCCAGAATCATGCGAATAGTCGCCAGGCGCTCTTTTGCTTTGGCGCGCATAGCGGCTTTCATCTCGTCACTGATGCGTTGCTTCAGTTCGGACATTTCGCTCTCCTGACTGTAAAGGCTGTGTAGCGTTTAGAATCTTTGTACTGAAAGCTGTACTGAGATCAGTACAGGCGTACGCGGCGCTGGTTTTCGCGCTGTACTTTTTTCAGGTGACGCTTAACAGCAGCAGCAGCCTTACGCTTACGAACAGAAGTAGGTTTCTCGTAGAATTCACGACGACGTACTTCAGCCAGGATACCGGCTTTTTCGCAAGAACGCTTGAAACGACGCAGTGCTACGTCAAATGGCTCGTTTTCTTTAACTTTAACTGCTGGCATATAAATACCTTACCTTTCCTTTAGAAATTTTTGTCTGTGTACACCGAGAATCAGTCTCGGCTGGCCAATAAGGGCGGGTATTTTATGCCGATGTATTGGCGCTGTAAAGTCTGAATACAGTGAAATAAAACTAAAAATAGCAGATAATAGCGTCGCCTTCCGGTCTACGGGCCTATGAGCCTGAGATGCCGGTTAAAAATGTTGTTTTTGAAAGAGCCTTAATAGCCATGCGTGTGTTAGGAATTGAGACCTCCTGTGATGAAACAGGGGTAGCCATATATGACAGTGAAGCCGGACTGTTGGGGGATGCTCTGTACAGTCAGGTAGCAATGCATGCGGAGTACGGTGGTGTTGTGCCAGAGCTGGCTTCCCGTGATCACGTGCGGAAACTGTTGCCGCTGGTGCGTGAGACGCTGGCACAGGCTGATACAAAGCCTGAAGAGCTAGATGCGGTTGCCTATACTGCAGGCCCAGGACTGATCGGCGCTCTGATGGTTGGGGCTTCTACCGGGCGGGCGATGGCGATGGCCTGGGGGATCCCGGCTATTGGTGTACATCATATGGAAGGTCACTTGCTGGCACCGATGCTCGAAGAGCAGCCGCCGGCGTTTCCTTTTGTGGCATTGCTGGTATCCGGAGGGCACTCTCAGCTGGTTAAGGTTGATGGGATCGGTGAGTACAGTCTGCTCGGTGAATCACTGGATGATGCGGCTGGTGAAGCCTTTGATAAAGCGGCCAAAATGCTGGATCTGGATTATCCGGGCGGCCCTCAGGTAGCAAAGCATGCAGAGCAGGGAGATCGCAGTCGTTTTCGTTTCCCAAGACCGATGACCGATCGTCCGGGGCTCGATATGAGCTTCAGTGGTCTGAAAACTTTTACTCTGAATACCTCTAATGATCTTAAAGTTGATGGTCAGCTAAGCCATCAGGACCGTTGTGATGTGGCGGCGGCTTTTGAGGATGCGGTTGTTGATACGCTGGCCATCAAGTGCAAGCGGGCATTGCAGCAAACAGGCTTTAAGCAGTTAGTTATCGCCGGTGGGGTGAGCGCTAATCAGCGCTTGCGGGACAAACTTGAGACGATGGTTAAGAAGGAGCGTGCGGAACTGTTTTATGCGCGACCACGTTTTTGTACAGACAATGGTGCAATGATCGCTTTTGCCGGTTGTCAGCGACTACTGGCAGGGCAGAGTAGTGATCTGTCCATTCAGTGTCAGCCACGCTGGCCATTAGATACGCTGCAGCCTCTCTGATCTCAATTGTTGCTGCATAGATTAAAGCTGCTGTTCGTCACCGGATAGCAGCTTTTTTATGTTCTGGTGATGGGTGGCGATAATCATCAGGCCCATCATGCTGGCGGCGGGCAGCAATTCCGGATTAATCACCCAGCACAGGGCCGGGCTTAATAGCGCCATTGCCAGTGCTGCCATTGATGAGATACGGCGAAGTAATGCCAGCAATATCCAGATAAAGCACTGCAGCAGACCCAGTCGGTAATCTAACAACAGGCAGCTTCCCAGCATGGTGGCCACCCCTTTACCGCCCTGAAAACGGTTAAAAAGAGGGAAGATATGGCCCGTGATGGCCAGGATGCCTGCCGCCGCCTGCATCTGAAGGCTGAGTTCGAGCCAGACGCAGATTGTTACTGCCAGCAAACCTTTGCCCATATCGCCCAGTAATGTCAGAGCGGCCGCAACTGGCCCGCCAATACGCAGAACATTGGTGGCGCCCGGGTTTCCAGAGCCCTGTTGACGAGGGTCAGTGATCCCCATACAGTGGCAAACCAGAAGGGCTGTTGGCAGTGAACCCAGTAAGTAGGCGATTAACAGCCCTGCTACTGGTGTGATGTCGGCCATTATGGCAATCTCGTGCCTCATACAGACAATAAATAACGTCCTGATTTATATAGCGTACTTCCTGTCAGGATGAAAGGGCCGTGATGGTTCTGATCAGAAATCGAAGCTGTTAGCTCAGCGCAGGCACGGGTAAGTGTTTGAATCAGTGCCTGAAGTCGATGAGGCCGTCTTGCTGAAGCGGTTTCTCATTATTAGCAAGAATATTTAAATTGTAAGGGTTTTGTCGTGGATATTGTTTACATTAAAGGGCTGGAAGTTGAAACCGTAATCGGTATCTATGACTGGGAGCGGGAAATCCGTCAGACTGTCCGTGTTGATCTGGAGATGGCGACAGATATTCGTCAGGCAGCAGCCAGTGAAGATATTGAGAACACACTGGACTATAAATCAGTGTCCGATCGCCTGATCAGCTTTATCGGTGAAAGTGAATTTTTACTGGTTGAAACCATGGCTGAAGAGATCGCACAGATAGTGTTAAATGAATTTAATGTGCCATGGCTGAGGTTGCAGCTGGGTAAGCCGGGTGCTGTGCCCAGTGCGACTGATGTCGGTGTAATTATTGAACGTGGAGAGCGCTGCTAATGGCTCAGGTATATGTCAGTATCGGTAGTAATACAGAACGTGAACGTTATATTGCCAATGGTCTGGATGCGCTGCAGGCCCGGTTCGATAAGCTTGAACTCTCATCGGTATATGAAAGTGATCCGGTCGGGTTTGAGGGAGACCGTTTCTATAACCTGGTTGCCAGCTTCAGCACTGAGTTAGAGCTCGCAGACCTAAGTAAGACGCTGAAAGCGATTGAGGATGATAATGGGCGCTGCCGTCAGGATCCTAAGTTCAGTGGCCGGACCCTGGATATTGATATCCTGACTTACGATGCGTTGATTGGTGATATCGATGGCGTGATTCTGCCTCGAGGGGAGATCACCGAGAATGCTTTTGTATTGCAGCCGCTGGCCGAACTGGCGCCGAAAGAGCGTCATCCCGTTCTGGCTGAGACCTATCAGCAGTTATGGTTAGATTACGATAAGGACAAGCAGCTATTGGAAAGGGTGTCATTTATCTGGCAGGATGAAGAGATCTCAGAACTGGAAGACTAACAAAACATAGCCAACAGGCAGAGGGAGAGCAGATATGGGAACAGGTACAATCGTATTTCTGGTTATCGTGGCATTGCTGGTGCTCTATGTAGTAGCAATCTATAACAAACTGGTCAGTTTTAAGAATCGGTTTGAAAACGCCTTTGCTCAGATCGATGTGCAGCTTAAGCGGCGATATGATCTGGTTCCCAATCTGGTAGAGACTGCGAAAGCCTATCTCGAGCATGAGCGTGGTACTCTTGAGGCGGTTATCGCAGCTCGTAATGAGGCGATGGCAGGACTGAAAGCTGTCGCTGCGAATCCTTCCAGTGCCCAGGCAATGGCGCAGTTGGCACAGGCTGAAAGCGGCTTGCAAGGGGCGCTGGGTAAGTTGAGTCTGGTGGTGGAAGATTATCCCGAGCTGAAAGCCGACCAGAATATGCGGGAACTCAGTGAGGAGCTGACTTCAACGGAGAACCGCATCAGTTTTGCCCGTCAGTTTTTCAACGACTCTGTGACTGAGTACAACGAATATAAACAGAGCTTTCCTCAAGTTATTTTTGCCGGCATGTTCGGTCATGGTAATGATGCGACGCTGCTCGAGTTTGCTGATCGGGAAGCGATTCAGGAAGCGCCAAAAGTCAGCTTCTGATCTGCCTGACGACAATGAACTTCTATACCGCTCAGGATCAGGCGCGCAGGAGCACCCGTTTCTTACTGGTGCTCTTTACCCTTCTTAATATTGGCCTGGTTATCCTTATCAACCTGCTGTTTGCCTGGTATCTCTGGGTCAATGATGATCCGGTAACGGCAGCAGACCGGGTATTCTTTGACTATCTCAGTTGGCAGCGAATGCTGATTGTCGCCGGTGGGGTAGCATTGTTGCTGTTGTTTGCTGCATGGCTTAAATGGCTTGATGTCCGTGAGGGTGGTGGTGCTGTTGCTGAGCTGATGGGCGGTGAACGGGTTCTGCATACTGCGCCTGATGCCCGGCAGCGTCAGTTGCTGAATATTGTTGAAGAGATGGCGATCGCTTCAGGAATGCCGGTACCGCCGGTGTATATGCAACGTCATGAGCCAGGTATCAATGCTTTTGCTGCCGGGTTGAGTTTATCGGATGCTGCAATATGCGTGACTCAGGGGGCTGTGCAGGGGCTGAGCCGGGATCAGATGCAGGGCGTTATCGCCCATGAGTTCAGCCATATTCTGAACGGTGACATGCGTTTGAATATGCGGTTGATGGTGGTGCTGCATGGGATGGTCTTTTTTGGTGAGCTTGGTCGGGTGTTTACCGGCAGCCGTGGGAGCTGGTGGGCTGATACTACTAAGCACAAAGGCTCCAGTCGTGGCTCGCTGGTGTTACTGGGAATTGGTTTAATCATAGTCGGTTGGCTGGGAGTACTGTTAGGGCGCATGATCAAGGCGGCGATCAGTCGTCAGCGTGAGTATCTGGCAGATGCATCGGCAGTACAGTTCACCCGGAATCCTGAGGCTGTTGCCGGGGCGCTGAAGGTCATCGGGGGATCGCAATTCCAGAGTGATGTGGACCACCCGAACAGTCAGGAGGCCAGCCATCTTTTCTTTGCTGCGATCTCTCCGATGCAGTTGTGGTCAACCCATCCGCCTCTGAATGATCGTATTCGCAGAATCGATCCCCGTTGGGATGGCCAGTATCTTGAGCCATTACCACCTCCACAGCCGAAGGAGAATCTGGAGACGCGGAAAAAGCCGAAAGCTCAGGTTATCGATGCGATGATCGGCACTCTGGCAACCGCCGAGCTAATGAGTGATGGTGAATTTCTGTTTGGCGATACTGTGCCTGCCAGTGATGAACTGGATATGCTGTTGCACGATCCCTATGACGCCCGGGTTGTACTGCTCGGCTTGTTGCTGGATCCCTTACCGGAGCCCCGGGCTTTGCAACAGAAACTGATTGCAGGATTTGAAGCTCCGCTGGCTGATAAGTTGAATAAGCATCTTGAGCTGTTTGATGACCTTCCGAGAGAGCGGTATCTGACGTTGATTGAGAAGGCGATTCCGGCGTTAAAAGCGCAGTCTCTGAATCAGTATAAGGCCTTCAAGCGTCTGTTGATTAAAGTGGTGCAGGCAGACCGGCGGATTGATCTGTTCGAGTGGACTTTATATCAGCTGGTGAGTCGCTACTGCGATGCACATTTCGGACTCAGTCGTGCAAAGGGTAATCGTTATAGCGATGTAGCAGATGTGGCATCTCACTATGCGGTGGTGTTGTCCACACTGGCTTACTACGGGCATGATAGTGAAGAGGATACCAAACGGGCATTTAATGTAGGTGCCAGTACAGCAGGCCTGTATAACCTTCAGTTGTTAGCGCCAGAGCAATGTGAGCGAAAGCCTTTTGCTGAAGCGGTCGGTCAATTGGCACTGGCGACCCCTTTTGTGCGTCAGCGGCTGATGAAAGGCCTGGTGAAGGTTGCTCGCCAGGATGGTGAAGTGGTGCCATTGGAGCGGGAGTTGCTGAGCGCAGTTGCTGCAGTAATGGAAAGTCCGCTGATCGGTCTTGATGATTAGTGCTGATCAGTTCAGTGACTGAACAGTGATTTGCCACCATCCACAGCCAGAATCTGGCCGGTAATAAAGTTCTGCTGTGTCAGGAACAGGACTGCTGAGGCGATATCCTGAGGCTGTCCGGTACGTTTCAGCAGTGTTTTATCCACAATCGCCTGTTGTTCCATCTCGTCGATGGCTGCTGCCTGTTCCGGCCACAGAATCGGCCCGGGTGAAACACCGTTCACTTTTACAGCGGGCGCCAGTTCTTTTGCCAGACTCAGCGTCATCATCTGCAGGCCAGCTTTAGCGATAGAGTAGATCGGGTATCCCGGCAGTGCCCGCTGAGCGTGAATATCAATTATATTGATAATGCTGCCGTTGCGTCGCTTCAGTTCATCCGCCAGCGCAGCGCTGAGAAAATAGGGCGCTTTCAGGTTACTGTTAATCAATGCGTCCCATTGTTGTTCATCGCTCTGTTCAAGCGGAGTCGGGAAAAAAGCTGAGGCATTATTGA
The DNA here is from genome assembly GCA_963669425.2 of uncultured Amphritea sp. Taxonomy (GTDB): domain Bacteria; phylum Pseudomonadota; class Gammaproteobacteria; order Pseudomonadales; family Balneatricaceae; genus Amphritea. The sequence goes on along the minus strand of CAXXNC010000001.1, from coordinate 206,737 downwards.
CCAGAATATCGAGTCGGCCCCATTGAGCAATGGCTTCCTGTGCCAGCATCTGAACTTCTGATGTATTGTTCAGATCTGCCTGCAGATAACGCGCGCTATCGTGCTCCTGATGATTAAGTTCTGCGATCAGCCCCTGGGCTTCGGTTTCTGAATGATTGAAGTGGATAAGTACCCGGTAACCCTGATGGTGCAGCGTCCGGGCGATCTCAGCCCCGATTCTGCGGGCCGCGCCGGTGATCAGAGCAACGGGGTGATTCATAATAACTCTCCGGCAGACTGTTGGTCACAGAGCTGCAACTGACGCCGGGCTATTTCATCGCCAAGGGCTTTACCTTTATAGCCTTCCTGCATCAGTTGCCGTGGCTGAATTGTTTGCAGGGCTTGCAGTAAAGTCGGCAGTTGATCGGCTATCTCAGGATCTGTACCGTCATTCAGTACCGTAATGGCAGGGATCAGGTTGGTCAGTTTTTCTGGTCGGCGTAACAGATCAAGCTGACGGATCAGATGCAGGCGTTGTTCACCCGTGAGAGTGGTGTAGTGCAACAGCGCCTGATCATTACAGCAGAGTTGCAGGCTCAGATCTCGAAAACTGTTTGGGACGCGATTCTGTTCACAGAACTGTTTCACTGCCTCGCCGCGAGTCTCGGAAGAGAGTGCTTTAAGGCTGCTCAGCATCAACAGGGCGAAGCGTGCTTCCGTCGGGATATCCCGTTGCAGATCATTTAACAGCTGTGGATCGTTTACTGCGGGGAGCAGCTGTGGGAACAGCTTGGGCAATGCCTGACATTGCAGAAGTGCAGTCAGGAACTGGTCGCTACGATTTTCCCCCAGCGCCCGCTGAAATTCCTGCCAGACCCGTTCAGAAGTCAGATGCTCCAGTTCATCGGTCTGTGCCAGCTGAGTCATCAGCGCCAGTGTTTCCGGGGCAATAGTGAAACCGAATTCGGCATAGCGGGCCAGGAAACGCGCTACTCTGAGGACCCTCAGAGGGTCTTCAGAAAAGGCGGGTGATACATGGCGCAGCTTTTTGTGTAGCAGATCCTTCTGGCCGCCATAGGGATCGATAACCTGCTTATCTTCAGTCATCGCCATGGCGTTAATGGTCAGATCCCGCCGGACCAGGTCCTGTTCCAGGGTTACATCCGGGCTGGCATGATACTGAAAGCCGGTATAACCCTTGCCGGATTTACGTTCAGTACGGGCAAGTGCATATTCCTCACCACTGTCCGGATGAATAAAAACGGGGAAATCCTTGCCGACCGGTTTAAAGCCCTGTTCGAGCATTTCTTCTGGTGTGGCGCCGACCACGACCCAGTCCCGGTCGTAAACAGGATAGTTAAGAAGTTGATCCCGGACAGCGCCGCCGACCAGATAAATCTGCATAGCTCAGTTCAGCCGTTGCTACACTGGTCTGGCCGGGTTGCCTGCCACATCTCGAAGCCGCCGTCGAGGCTGTAGACTTCATCAAAGCCCTGCTGAATCAGAAAGTGGGCGGCATTCTGGCTGCTGAAGCCGTGATAGCAGCAGACGATCAGCGGTTTATCGAGGTCCGCTTCGCGAATGAATTCCTGCAGAGTGTCATTGCTCAGATGGATCGCATCGGTAATGTGGCTTTGCTGGTAACTCTGAGGGTCACGGATATCGGCAACTACAGCCCCGTCGGCAATGAGTTGTTCGGCTTGCTGGGCGTTAATGCACTGATAGGTATCCATTAATTTCCATACCTTTTAAAACTGTTTACTGAGAATAGCTGCTGATCTTCAAGTCGCAAAGCGGTTAGTCGGTCGCCCCAGACACAACCAGTGTCCAGAGCAAAAACATTCTCCGGACTGGCGTTACCTTCCAGAGCTGCCCAGTGACCGAAGATTACCCGATGATTTTCCGGCAGCTTATTCTGATGCAGAAACCACGGCTGATAGCCGCGGGGTTGGCTGCCCGGACTGCCTTTGCAGGTCAGGTTGAGTCGGCCTTTAGCATTACAGAAGCGCATGCGGGTAAAGTAGTTCGTAATCAGTCGCAGGCGTTGCCAGCCCTCGAGCTTGCCTGACCAGCTGGAAGGCCGGTTGCCGTACATACGCTTAAAGAACTCTTTTGCCAGTGTGCTTTTGAGAACGGTTTCTACCTCCCGGGCGCGGCGGTGAGCTTTTTCCAGCGACCACTGTGGAGGGATGCCTGCATGGACCATGCTGTAACCCAGCGCTTCATCAGTGATAAGCAATGGCTGGTGGCGTAACCACTTCATCAGTTTTCTGGCGTCTTCGGCGGCAAAAACATCCTGAAAGGTATCGCCTCGTTTAGCTTTAATGATGCCGTAGTAGACCGCCAGCATATGCAGGTCATGGTTGCCGAGAACAATCCGGGTCCGGTCACCTAAGCTGTGCAGGAAACGCAGGGTTTCCAGAGATTTCGGGCCCCGGTTTACCAGGTCGCCGGCTATCCAGAGGCGGTCATTATCACTGAAATTAATACTTTCCAGCAGAGCCAGAAGCTCGTCGAAACATCCCTGAATATCACCAACTGCATAGGTTGCCATGGCTGGAAGCTCCGTTTTTTATTCAGTGCAGTGCATTAGGCTGGGCCAGGGTAAACGGCTCAATCGCCGCTTTAAAGGTCTCCCCGTCATCGGTCTGCATCTGATAATGCCCCTGCATACTGCCGACCCGGGTAGCCAGCACGGTTCCGCTGGTGTAACTGTAACTCTGTTCAGGAGCGATGACCGGCTGCTCGCCGACCACACCTTCGCCCTCTACTTCCTGGACCTGTTCATCACCGTCAACGATTACCCAGCGCCGGCGCAGCAGTTGAACCGGCTGATCAGCATGGTTAGTAATGGTGATGTGGTAGGAGAACACATAGCGCTTTTTGTCCGGGTCAGACTGCTCTGGCAGATAAGCAGTTTCAACGTTAATCGCAATATTGTTGGTGTCAGGGTAGATCATCGTATTTTCTTATTCTGGTATTACTTGCTGCTCAGGTAATCACTGATAGCAATGAATTCTTTCAGTGTCAGTCGCTCAGGACGCAGACCCGGGTCGATACCCAGCTGTTCAAGCTCTTCGCCACTCAGCAGGGGCTTGAGGTTGTTGCGCAGCGTTTTCCGGCGCTGATTAAAAGCGGTGCGTACTACCACTTCCAGCTTGCTGACATCCTTTGCAGTATGCGGCAGTTCCTTATACGGAATCAATCGCACAATAGCGGAATCAACTTTCGGAGCCGGGTCGAAGGCCTCAGGCGGTACCAGAAACAGCGGTTCAACATGGCAATAGTACTGCGCCATGATACCTAACCGGCCATAGTGGTTATCGCCTGCTTGTGCAGCCAGCCGGTCAACAACCTCTTTCTGCAGCATAAAGTGCATGTCTTCGATCTTGTCGGCGAAACTCAACAGGTGAAAGATCAGCGGGGTAGAGATGTTATAGGGCAGGTTGCCCACCACACGCATCTGTTCATCAGTCTGCTGCAATTCGCTGAAGTCAAATTTCAGAGCATCGCCTTCATGAATGGTAAATTTATCAGCAAAGCTGAAAAACTTCGTGCGCAGGATCGGTACCAGATCGCGGTCCAGCTCTACCACGTCCAGACGGCCGCAGGTGTCCAGCAGTTCCTCGGTAATTGCGCCCAAACCCGGGCCAATCTCAACCAGGTGCTGATCATCTTTAGGGCCGATGGAGCGGATAATGCGGCGAATGATGCCCTGGTCCTGAAGAAAGTTCTGACCAAAGCGTTTGCGGGCTTTGTGCCCGACAGGTTTTTTACTCATGAATCTGTCCGGTGTTGCAGCGGTGGCCTGCCATCTCTGCAGCATAATTAATAGCGGTAAGGAGGCTGCCGCAATCTGCAGTGCCGGTGCCGGCCAGATCAAGGGCGGTGCCATGATCAACAGATGTGCGGATAACGGGCATCCCCAGGGTTATGTTGACGGCCTGACCGAAGCCTTTGTATTTCAGTACCGGTAAGCCCTGATCATGATACATGGCCAGTACCGCATCTGCGGTGCAGAGTAGCTTTTCGGTAAACAGTGTATCGGCCGGCAGTGGATCACTGAGGTTATACCCCTGCTCACGGAGATGTTCGATCACAGGCTGAATAACGTCTATCTCTTCACGACCCATATGACCGCCCTCTCCTGCATGAGGATTCAGACCAGCGATCAGAATGCGTGGGTTTTCCAGCCCGAAGCTGGAGCAGAGATCAGTATGCAGTACCTGCAGCACCTGTTTCAGCAAAGGAGCAGTGATAGCGGATGGCACTTCGTGCAGAGGAAGATGCGTGGTGGCCAGAGCCACTCTTAGGCCTTCTGTTGCCAGCATCATCACTACTTTATCCGTACCGGTTAACTGTTCCAGAAACTCGGTATGGCCGCTGAAAGCCACGCCTGCGTCGTTGATGACACCTTTGTGCACGGGGGCGGTGACCATCGCTGCAAATTCGTCATGCTGACATCCCCGTGTGGCGCGGGTCAGCGTTTCAAGAATGTAGTGAGCGTTAGCCGGATTCAGCTGTCCTGCCTGTGCAGGTTCTGCCAGTTTGATCGCTTCGACCCAGAGGCAGCCCGCTGGGGTTTCGCCGACGGGCATGTCCTTATCGTAGGGGAGGAGCTTTAGCGGCAGATCCAGTTGACGGGCACGTTCAGCAAGCAAATCAGGGTCGCAGATTGCAACCAGCTGATGCTGGTGACCGTGTTGGGCGATCTGAATGCAGAGGTCTGGCCCGATCCCGGCCGGTTCACCCGGAGTCAGAGCCAGTCGATAGCTACTCATGTGGATTTACTTAAGCTCGATATACGCTTGTGAGCGAATCTCACGCAGCCAGTTTTGCAACTCTTCATTGAATTTCCGTTGGCGAAGTGTAGCGCGAGCCTGGTTAACAACCATCTCTTCCCCCAGATCCTGCTCGCGACGATCTTCAACTAACAGAATGTGCCAGCCAAAGCGTGATTCGAACGGTGCGCTGTACTGCCCGACCGGTGTGCTGAACATGACCTGTTCAAATTCCGGTACCATCTGACCCGGTTGAGCCCAGCCCAGAGCGCCACCTTCGGAACCGCTACCCGGGTCATCACTGTACTGTTTGGCCAGCTCCGCGAAGGGCTCGCCGTTTTGCAGGCGCTGGTAAATACCATCTATTTCCAGTTTGGTCTGTCCCGCAGAACGAATCTCGTTAGGCGTTAACAGCAGATGACGTACTTTGGCCTGCTCAACTATCTGTACTGCACCGCCACGTTTGTCATTTACCTTGAGGATATGGAAGCCACTTGGGCTGCGGGAGATAGCACTCAGTTCACCAGGGCTCAGAGGCTCAACAATATTTGCAAACTGTTCTGGCAGTTCTTTCAGCTTGCGCCAGCCAATGACCCCGCCTTTCAGAGCATTAGGGCCTTGTGACTGAGCCAACGCGATTTCCGCAAAATCAGCACCGGATTGCAGCTGCTCTTCGATCTCTTTAGCATGCTTCTCGGCGCGTTGGATCATCTCCGGAGTTGCCTGAGTTGGCACTGCAATCAGTATCTGCGAGATATTGAAGCTGGCAGCGGTTTCCTGCTTACCCAGTTCGGAGTTAAGGAAGTTATCGATCTCCTGTTCAGAGATGCTGATCCGGCTGTTAACCAGTTGCTGCTGAATGCGCTGAAGCAGCATCTCATTTCGGATTTGCTGGCGTGCCTGAGCATAATCCTGGCCTTCTGCGATCAGTGCTTCACGGAATTGATCAAGGGTCAGATCAGATCGGGCTGCGATGTTCTCCAGGGAACGGTTCAGTTCGCTGTCTGATACCCGAATGCCTCGCTGAGTCCCTAGTTGACGTTGAATGTTTTCCAGAATCAGGCGGTCAAGTACCTGTTTACGCAAAATATTCTCAGCTGGCAGAACAGTGCCCTGCGAGCGAATACGGGAACTGATCAGTTGTTGACGTTGATCCAGTTCGCTTTGCAGAATGACGTCATCATTGACGATAGCAACAATACGATCCAGTGGTACTTCAGCTGCCTGTGTGCTCAGACTGAGCCCTATAGCCAGTACAGCCAGTGCTGGCTTGAGTTTCTTTACGAGCTTATTTGTCATGGTAATTTTCACGTTCTCTAAAGCCGATAATGTCTTGCAGTGCATTGTCGCCACTACCCAGCGTACCCAACCCATTAAGGATAAATTGTAGGTAGATCGCGTTATCTGAAGTCTGGTTGCTATCATCCTCTATCCAGCGACGGGCAGCAACCCGGAATTTCCAACAGCAGCTCTGATATTCAAGGCCCAGCAGGGTTTCCGGGGTTTGATTATTGAACAGATCTTTCTGCCAGCGTCCCATCAAACTCCAGGTCGGATTGACCGGCCAGATAAAAGACAGGTCAGTCTGCTCCCGTTCTTTATCCTGTTGTCGATAGTTGAAGCTGATAATCTTGTTTGGGGAAGGCTGATAGCTGATCTTGAGGTTACTTTCGACCCGCTTCAGGCTGGTGCGGCTCAGCTCAGTATCAAGTGTAACCCGCAGATTATTGTGTGGGTTCCACATTGCTTCAGCGGCATAATTGGATTGATCTGCCGTATCCGTAGTAGTGGTGCCATTCAGCTGTACGGTCCGGTCTGAGAAGTAGAATGCCTGGCCCAGACTGAAGCGTGCCAGTTCTCCACCGCTGTTTTCATAGAACGCGGAGCTCAGGCCCAGAGACAGTTGCTGGGCATCGCCAATCTTATCCAGACCGGTAAAGCGGTTTTCCCGGAACAAGCCGGCATAGCTGAAGCTGGTGGTCGAGGTGTCAAAATCAGGGATACCCTGCTGATCGGTCTCCGGTACGAACAGCGCAAATGCCCGAGGCTCCAGCGTCTGTGTATAGCTGTCGGTAATCCGTTCAAATACCAGTCCGGAATCCAGGCTGAAGACCCCTACGCTACGATCAATGCTGTCATCCTGGCCGGCGATCTGGTCATTCAGATTGTACTGGCTCTGCCAGTAGCTGACTTTGGGTGTCAGGTGGCCTGATGGCCACAGTAGCGGCATGCTGATACTGGGCTGAATATGAAGCCGGGAACCGGTAACCCGGTCTATTCCGGTCAGACCATCGGTGTTACGATCAAACTGTGTCGCATCTATCAGGTAGCTGAATTCAAGATCACCACTGCTGTGACTGAAGATCTCTTCACCGTATACTCGTAATTGAGGCAGGCGCTGGTAAGGACTGTTGCTGTCAAGATCGATTGTCTGATAAGTGTGGGCCGTGAGTGAAGCGCTCCAGCCTTCGGCGCTATAACTGGTCGATGCCAATCGGTCCAGGTGGTCCTGGCGGCTTACTTTAAGACTGGCGCCCAGATCGTCGAAGTAATCATCATCACTGACCGCATTGTAGTCAACGCGGGTATTCCAGGGGCCGGTGCCGCCGGTGTGTTTAACGCTGGCCAGCCAGCGATCTTTGCCGGTCTGGTCATCATCAAACAGAATACCGGTACTCAAACTCTGACTACCATAACTGTTCAGGTGGCGGAACTCATTTTCCAGCAGCAGTCCACGTTTGCTGAAGTAGCGCGGAGTGAGTGTATCGTCATAATTAGGGGCCAGATTGAAATAGTAGGGCGTACTCAGCTCAAAGCCATCGCTATCGGAGTATCCGATTGATGGGTAGAGAAAACCCGACAGGCGCCTGTCATCAATCGGAAAGGTCATATATGGTAAGTAGAGTACCGGCGTATCAGCAATTTGCAGCGTGGCATTCTTTGCTGTGCCAAATCCTTTTTCAGGATCAAGCTCTATTTCACCAGAGGCAATGTGCCAGCTGTTATCTCCCGGCGGGCATAGGGTAAAAGTACTTTGTTCCAGCCGTACCCTTTCATCCTCAAGGCGTATGATCTGATCTGCGTTGCCTCTGAGAGCTTGTTCGTGGAGTACGTAGCTGGCGTTGCTGACTAGTGTCTCACCACTGGTCGCATTGGTTTGTGCATGATCGCCAGTGAGCAGTAAACCAGGCTCACGGTATCGGATATTGCCATTCATGCTGATGTGGTTAGAAATCTGATCAATTTCAGCCTGGTCACCGCGTAGATATCGACCTCGCTGACGCAGCTGAACATTACCCTCTAAAACCGTCAGTCCGCCCAATTGGGTTTCTGAACGGTCTGCGTCGATGCGTAGCTCATCATCTTCTGCATCCTGCTGATATTCCGGTTCAATATACTGACCGTGGCAGGCCATACCGGACGCCAGACTGACCGGATACCAATCGTAAGCGGCCGGTGCTCTGATAATGTCCGAACTGTTACCTGTGGGTTCAACCGGAACGTCGGTTGCTTTTGCAGCGTACTGCTGTGGGGCCGGTGCCCGGCCTTTGGCACAGTTCCAGTTCCCCTGACTGTCTGCCTGACATTCCCAGGCACCGGAGATGCCTTCTGCCCGTGTCTGCACTGTATCGGTAGTCTGGTCTGCCACCGTAATCTCTGACGTCGGGGCAGCGGTTGCTGTTGCCGCCGCTTCAATAGCTACTGCCTCTTCTGTGCCGGCCGTTCCGGAGGCTGGCGTCACAGGGGCGATTGACTGGGGCTGTTCTACAGAAACCGGCTGTGGTTGAACCGCGCTGGTTTCAGAGCCAGGCTTGCTGTCAGCTGCGTTAGATTGTGCATCCGTTACTGATTCAATAGCCGGGCCTGAAGGCGTTGCCGGTTGAGGTTCGGTGACCGGTGCCGAGCTCTTATTCGAACAGTCCCATTCACCTCCTTTTACCATGGTGCAGCTCCACAAAACTTCGGGCTCTGTAGTGGCTGTTTCCGCCTGTATCTGTTGTGAATTCAGAAATGCAGGGATTGCGGCCAGGATAGCCAGTGTCAGGGAGTAGGAGGAACGTCTGTTGAACGGCATTCAGTTAGTCCATTGGGAAACGCAGAAAAAACTGCGATTAGCTTTATTGCCAAACCTTGATTCGAGTAAACTTGCCCGCGCATGATAAATCATTCGTCCAGGGGATTGAAGGTATGGGAGACAGGTTAGTCGGGCTTAAACGCTGGGTTGAACAGACATTTGCAGAGTTGAATATTGATCTGGCATCTGACTGGCAGTGTGTGCCGGTATCCGGTGATGCAAGTTTCAGGCGGTATTTCCGACTGCTGAGCCATGGGATGACCTGGATCCTGATGGATGCACCGCCGGAAAAGGAGAATAGTCACCCCTTTGTGGCGATTGCCAAAGCCTGGGAGCCTCTGGATATCCATGCACCGATTGTCCATGCCTGCGATCTGGAACAGGGATACATGCTGTTATCCGATCTGGGTGATCGGCTGTATCTCAATGAACTGAATGAAGGCAATGTTGATCAGCTTTATCAGCAGGCGTTTACAGCACTGACCCGGTTGCAACAGTGTCAGTCGATTGAAGGGCATGAACTGCCTGCTTATGATCAGGCTCTGCTACAGCGTGAAATGGATCTGTTTCGTGACTGGCTGGTGGGCGATCTGCTGCAACTGGAACTGAAGCCCGGTGTGATGAAACTGTTTGAAGAGGTGTCTGATATTCTGATTCAATCGGCACTGGATCAGCCAACAGTGTGTGTGCATCGGGATTTCCATTCCCGGAATCTGCTGATTGATGATGCCCGTACACCGGGAGTGATCGATTTTCAGGATGCTGTGATCGGTCCGGTGACCTATGATCTGGTGTCGTTGTTGCGGGATTGCTATATCGAGTGGCCGGATCTTAAGGTTTACGGCTGGGTGGATCAGTTCGGTGAGATGCTGGTGGCTGATGGCTTGCTGGAGACCTATGACCGGAATCAGTTCTATCAGTGGTTTGATCTGATGGGCGCTCAGCGTCACCTTAAGGCGGCCGGTATCTTTGCCCGTCTGAATCTGCGCGACGATAAATCCGGTTATCTGGCGGATATTCCCCGTACCCTTAACTACATTATCCGTGTTGCCGGGCGCTATGAGTCACTGTTGACGTTTGCTGCCTGGCTACAGGATGTGGTGGTACCGGCGATGTATCAGAGCGAACATTTTGATGATCAGCTACTGGATCGCTGGTTCAGTCAATAACGAAACAAGGTTCAGTCAATGAAAGCGATGATACTGGCGGCAGGTCTTGGAACCCGGATGCGACCACTGACTCTGACGACGCCGAAGCCTCTGTTGCCGGTTGCGGGAAAGCCTCTGATTCAGTATCACATTGAACGGCTGGTGGCAGCGGGAGTGACCGGGATTGTGATCAATCACGCCTGGTTAGGTGAGCAACTTGAACAGCGCTATGGCGATGGTTCTGAGTTGGGAGCAAATATAACCTGGTCTGCTGAAGGAGAGCCGCTGGAAACCGGCGGTGGAATCTTCAGGGCGTTGCAGCACCTGAGCCCGGATGGCGAGCCTTTTATTCTGGTGAATGGCGATGTGTTTACTAACTTTTGTTTTGCAGGGTTGTCCGACAGGTTGCAAACGCCGGAAGATAAGGCGCATCTGGTGATGGTACCTAACCCCGATCATAATCCTGGCGGCGACTTTGCACTTGAGACCAATCGGGTATTGGCGGGTGTTCAGCCAGCCTATACATTCAGTGGTCTGAGTGTACTCACTCCGGCGCTGTTTGAGGATTGTGAGCCCGGCGCTTTTGCGCTTGCACCACTGCTACGAAGCGCAATGGCGGAGCAAAAAGTAAGTGGTGAGTTATTTCAGGGGTACTGGCGTGATATCGGTACGCCTGAGCGCCTGCATGAGGTTAGTGACGCGGTTTTAAAAGGTGAAATAGATGGCATTTAATGGCGAAAAAGCCGGCTTTACACTGGGGCAGACAGTTCGTAATAACAGTACCGCGTTGGTGATTGGTGGTCTGATCGGTCTGATGAGTGGTGGTTTCGTAGGCCTGCTGATGGGCGGTGCTATCGGTGTACTGCTGTCTAATGCCCTGAAGAAAGCGCTGGGCAAAGCGCTTAACCCTCAGGAAGCGTTCTTCAAAGCCACCTTTACGGTGATGGGCAAACTGGCGAAGGCCGACGGTCGGGTCAGCGAAGAGGAAATTCGCTATGCCCGGGATGTCATGGCGCGCATGGGCTTGAGTGAAGAGCGTAAGAAAGAAGCTATTGCTCTGTTTAATCAGGGGAAAGATGCGGATTTCGATATTGCCGAGGTGATGCGACCGCTCAGTGCTCTGATCCGTTTTCGCATACCGCTTAAACTGATGTTCGTTGAAATTCAGCTGCAGGCTGCGATGGCTGATGGTCAGGTCAGTGAAGCGGAGACCCTGATTATTCGTGAGATCTGTGGCTTATTGCAGATGTCGCAGATGGAGATGGCGGCCCTGATGGCCAGAATGCAGTCGCATTACTCCTATCAGCAGCACAGTTATCAGTCCCATCAGGGCAGTTATGTATCCGAGCAGCAGTTGCTGGAAGAAGCTTATGGTGTGCTGGGTGTCAGCCCTGACGTTTCTGATAGCGAGCTGAAAAAAGCTTACCGCCGTCTGATGAGTCAGCATCATCCGGATAAACTGGTCGCCAAGGGCTTGCCGGAAGAGATGATGCAGCTGGCAAAAGAGAAAACTCAGGAAATTCAGGCGGCTTACGACCGGATTAAAGCGGCCCGGAAAAACAGCTGACGCCGGAGTCTGGCTACCAGTCAGGGACAGGCTCAGGCCCCGGGTGTTATCTGGTTCTCTGGTGCTGTCTCAACTGCCGGACTCTGCATCTGTTTCAGAATCCTGCTTTCAAGAATTCCCCTGACCTGTTTAGTCAACCACTGGGGCTGCTTGCCGGTGGCATCGAACCGGCGGTTGATGCGTATCTGAGTATAATCTGTCGCTTTGTTTCGCTGAGCGGTACGTTTGCGAAGTGCGGCACTCTGTCGGGCATACGGGGTGTTATCAAACCAGAGATCCAGGGCCGGGGCCTCCAGTTGGCTGATCATTGAGACCAGTGTCGGGGTATCCGGAGCACTGCTGTCATGCGGATCAATAAGTACCAGATACTGATTATCAGCATCGCCGGCCATAAATAATCGGGTCGCCCAGACTGCGCCGTTGCCGATCCCCATGACGACCAGCTTCTCATGGCCTTTTTCAATGATGATCTGTCCTGCGGCAGCGCTCAGTTCTGTTACCAGATCAGCATACAGAGGCTTATCTTCTGCGCCGGTACTGGCGGTTTCCGGATCTGTCGGTTGATTGTTCTTGTCCGTGTTTTCAGCAGTATCGGCTGCTGCCTCAGGGGTGTCAGTAGCTTCCTGCTCAGCAGAGCCCTCCCCGGCACCGGTTTCGGTCTGCAGGGTGCTGCTGTCGAGTCTGGCTGGCAGAGTTCGCTCAGGGATCCTGATTCCGGCTTCCGGGGGCAGGTTCAGCGTCAGGGTACTCCAGCCGTGTTCGGTCAGGGTTGTACGTAACGGGTGAATCAGATCGGGCCAGTCAGCTGATGTTGTGGTGTCGGGGAAAATGATAATGCCTGCATGGGCCTCTGGTTCAACGCTGTCAAGGTAGAGGGCCAGGCGTTGCTGTTCCCCTGCGTCGAGCCAAAAAACTTCGGTTTCCGGAGCCTGAGCTGTGGCTATATCTGCCTGTCTTTGTTGTTCCAGAAGATCCGCTGTGACTGGTTTAGGCTTATCGGCCATAGTGGAACTGCTATCGGCGGCTGTATCTGCCGTCGTTGTTTCAGCGGTAGCCGGATCGCCATCTGCAGCGTGTGTATACAGCGGCAGCAGCAGGGTGGTGGATAAAAGAAACTGAGCGATTGCTTTCATGGTCCGATTATTAAAAAGCCCGCAGCGAATGGCAAGGGAGCGGAAAGAAGTTTTATCCGTTTCAGGTTGCCGTTGTGTTTAATGGTGCTGGCAGTACAATAGCGCCTGTAATCTCAATACCACGCCAATCTTTACAGCAACGCTTACCAGAGTAACCACTTATGGCCGATTTTAAAATTGCTCCTTCCATCCTGTCTGCCGACTTTGCCCGCCTCGGTGAAGAGGTTGAAAATGTGCTGGCAGCCGGCGCGGATTATGTACATTTCGATGTCATGGATAACCACTACGTGCCGAACCTGACTATCGGACCGATGGTGTGTAAGGCTCTGCGAAACCATGGGATTGAAGCACCGATCGATGTGCATCTGATGGTGAAGCCGGTTGATCGCCTGATTGGCGATTTTATCGATGCAGGTGCCAGCATCATCACCTTCCACCCGGAAGGTTCTGAGCATATCGACCGTTCCCTGCAAATGATCCGTGACGGTGGCTGCAAATCAGGTCTGGTATTCAATCCGGCAACGCCTCTGAGCTACCTCGACTACGTCATGGATAAAGTAGATATGATCCTGCTGATGTCTGTGAACCCGGGCTTTGGCGGTCAGAAGTTTATTCCGGCCACGCTGGATAAATTACAGCAGGCGCGTCAGAAGATCGAAGCGAGTGGTCTGGATATTCGTTTGGAAGTTGATGGCGGTGTAGGCATTAACAATATCCGCGAAATTGCTCAGGCGGGCGCAGATACGTTTGTTGCCGGTTCTGCGATCTTTAATACTGCTGACTATAAAGCCACCATTGATCAGATGCGGGCTGAGCTGGCGCAGGTTTAAGAAGCCGGGATTAAGGTGTTGCTGATGCATACGCTGTTTGACGGAAACGATCCACAACTGGTCCTGTTTGATCTGGATGGTACCCTGCTGGACAGTGTGCCGGATCTGGCACTGGCTGTGCAGCGTATGCAGACTCAGCTGCAACTGCCAGTAGCAACATTTGAGGATATTACCCATTGGGTGGGTAATGGTGCTCAGATGTTGGTGCAGAGGGTGCTGGCAGGGCGTATCGATCCACAGGGTGACGAGCCTGATCTGGCTCTGTTTGAGCAGGCTTTTCCTCTGTTTCTCGAGATCTATGGCAATTGCTGTGCCGAGCGCAGCCAGCCTTATGATGGGGTGCTGGATTTTCTGGCTGAGTTAGAGCGTCGCAAGATACCGATGGCGCTGGTGACCAACAAACCGATCAGTTTTACCCGACAGCTGCTGAGTCACTTCAAGCTCGGACACTACTTCAGTGTAGTGCTTGGTGGAGACAGTCTGGCGCAGAAAAAACCGAACCCTATGCAGCTGCTGTATGCCATGAATGAATGCAATGCTGAGCCTGAATCAACCTTGATGGTGGGAGATTCCCGCAGTGATATACTGGCAGCCAGGGCGGCAGGTTGTCCGGTTGTTGCTGTTTCCTATGGGTATAATCATGGTGAGCCGGTCAGTCAATATCAGCCGGATCAGGTGGTAGATAATTTAATGCAACTGGTTGCGGTGTAATCGGTACATCATCTTCAAACAGCGCCATTCTGGCGGCGTTACAGACCGCGAGAACGCCAGGGTGGCTGACCCGGCGTTCCAGTGAGATGGCGTAGAAGCGCTCACGAATGTCGTCCATCCGGCCAATGACCTCGACTCCGTACTGACGGGTCATCTGTTCTTCAATCACTGATGGTGCGCAGAAAATGCCTGCGCCAGAAAGCCCGAACGCTTCAATCAGGGCGGTGTCGGCGCACTCTACCTGAATATCCGGACGTATCTTCTGACGCTCAAACCAGCGTGACAGACCGATCCCCCTTTCTGTTTCAGGAGATGGCATCAGCATCGGTGCACCTTCAAGGGAGTGGGGGAAGTTATCCCGATAGCGTTCCGCATCACCTCTTGTGGCAAAGAAGCTGAGGCCGCACTCACCGAGCAGATGGTTATAACCGCGAATATGAAAGCTGGCATCAAGCGGTCGGTCAGCCAGGACTAGATCGAGCTTCTGGGTGGCCAGATCTGCCAGCAGACTGGGGAGTGGGCCTTCCTCACATACCAGTCGGGTTGAGTCTGTGATCTTCAGCGCTGGTTGTAACAGATGGTAGGTAATCAGCTTGGGCAGTACATCGGCAATGCCGATTTTGAAGCGCTGTATCTTGCGCTGGTTCGGATCCTGCAGGCTCTGCTGAAGTTCGTCACCGAGCATGAATATTTCTTCGGCGTAGTTCAGGGCGTGCTGACCTGCCTTGGTCAGCTTCAGGTTGCGACCGCGTTTCTTAAACAGTGGTGTGCCCAGCTCGCTTTCAAGCAATTTCAGCTGCCCACTGATGGTCTGCGGGGTCAGGTGGAGCTTGTCGCTGGCGCGGTTAATACTGCCTTCCTGAGCGACAGTCAGGAAGTAGCGCAGGTGCTTAAAGTTCATATAATGTTCGTAAAAATCTTATTATTTATATATTAAATTCGAATTTTATTTATATTTGACCTGACTATACTGTGACTTATCGACCTTGTCATGGCTTTCAAACCGATTTAACGGCTCTGGTTTGAAGCAGTTGTTAAGTTAAAGGTTGTGTTCAGTAAGGTTTAAAGACTCTCCTCCAGTCTTAAGTAAATGGACTCTCATCCAACCATTTGACCCGGCCCCCAACGCCGGGTTTTTTTTGTGTTTTTTTTGTGCCTGAACGGGCTGAGCAATGATGAATCTGCTTAACAGTGTGCGGCCCGTTCAGGCGTCGGCACTGCTCTGCGGGCGGCGTTTTGCGAAACGCTTGGCAGAGCTCGCCTCGCATGGGTGCAGCCCATGGGTGTTATGGTTTGGTGGAGGCTTTGCTTTCAGAGCTTCTGAACGGGCTGAGCATTGATGAATCTACTTAACAGTGTGCGGCCCGTTCAGGCGTCGGCATTGCTCTGCGGGCGGCGTTTTGCGAAACGCCTGGCAGGGCTCGCCTCGATGAGCATGGCCCATGATTTTCAGGTACGGTAGCTCCTTTCTGGTCTGGTGTTCGAATTGGGTTGTAGAGAGCGACGTCCTCGTCGCGATAACGCCTGCTTTGGTCCAGATGCGGTTGCTAAAGCCCCACTGCTGCTATATCTTTTAGCCTCATTCAGATATTTTTCTTTTGTCAGTAAAAAATAAGAGCAATCAAGTGTTAGAAACTGATTCCAGACAGCGCGCGCTGTATGTCGGTGAGCGATGGCGATGGCGTAACTGAACCCCGCTATTCAGAACTGTGGCCTGTAGCAGCTGCGGTATTTACGTTGTATTCGTTTTTAGCCTTCGGGCACTGTATGAGATCAGATTATGAAACCTGAACAATTTGCTGAACTGGCAGCACAAAACTATAACCGTATCCCTGTTGTGCGTGAGGTCCTGGCGGACCTTGATACACCGCTCTCTACCTATATGAAGCTGGCTAACCAGCCATACAGCTATCTGCTGGAGTCTGTTGAAGGCGGAGAAAAGTGGGGCCGTTATTCAATTATCGGTCTGCCGTGCCGGACAGTGTTAAAAGTGTTTGGTCATCAGGTGCAGATCGAAACCGATGGCGAGATTACTGAGCAGTGTGAAGTGGAAGATCCACTGGCATTTGTTGAGCAGTTTCAACAGCGTTACCGGGCTGCGGAGCTGCCGGAATTGCCGCGTTTTAACGGTGGCCTGGTGGGATATTTTGGTTATGACTGCGTTCGCTACGTCGAAAAGCGTCTGGCCGACAGTGCACCTGAAGATGTTATCGGTACGCCGGATATCCTGTTGATGGTGTCTGACGAGGTTGTGGTATTTGATAACCTCAGCGGCAAGCTGGTGCTGATCAGTCATGTCGACCCGGCGGAGGACGATGCCCTGGACCAGGCGAATCTGAAGCTTGATGAGTTGGTCAGCCGACTGCGCTTCTCTGTAGCGCATCAGGATACTGCGCCGGAACAGCGTCGTCAGGTGGCTGAAGATGAATTCAAATCCAGCTTTGGTGAGCAGCAATTCAAGGATTCAGTTGACCGGATTAAGGAGTACATTCTTTCCGGCGACGTGATGCAGACCGTTATCTCCCAGCGTATGTCGATTCCGTTCCACAGCAGCCCGCTGGATCTGTACCGGGCTCTGCGCTGTCTGAATCCATCTCCGTATATGTATGTACTGCATCTGGGTGATCATCATGTTGTAGGCTCTTCTCCGGAAATTCTGGCGCGGGTCGAAGATGGCGTTGTCGCTGTTCGTCCGATCGCGGGTACTCGCCGCCGGGGTAAGACGGAAGAGGAAGATCTGGCGCTTGAACAGGAGCTGCTGGCAGACCCTAAAGAGATTGCTGAGCACCTGATGCTGATCGACCTGGGGCGTAATGATGTCGGTCGCGTTGCGGAGATTGGCAAGGTCGAACTGACCGCGAAGATGGTAGTAGAGCGTTATTCCCATGTGATGCATATCGTCTCTAATGTGAATGGTCAGCTGCGTCCGGATGTGTCTACGATGGATGTGTTGCGAGCCACATTGCCTGCCGGAACCCTTAGCGGAGCGCCTAAAGTCCGGGCAATGGAGATCATCGATGAGATGGAGCCGGTTAAGCGGGGGATCTACGGCGGTGCGGTCGGTTACCTGTCCTGGAATGGCAATATGGATACCGCGATTGCGATCCGTACTGCGGTGATCAAGGATAATCAGTTACATATTCAGGCCGGTGCCGGGGTGGTGGCTGATTCGATCCCACGCCTTGAGTGGAAAGAGACGATGAACAAAGGGCGGGCAATTTTCCGTGCTGTGGCGATGGTAGAGCAGGGGTTAGATAACCTGACAGCCGAGTAATCTTTTCAGATGCATTTAAAAAAGGTTCATCGCGCTTTACCGGGAAAGGCGTCCTTAATCTTCAGGAAGAAGTAAGCCTTGTCCCGGTAGCCATAGGCCATCCGCTTCAGCACTTTGATCTTGTTGTTCATCCCTTCCAGAACACTGGTGTTTAAGCGGTAACGGGCACTGGATACAATTCCTTCAAGGTAATTGCCTAAACGTCTGGCGAAGAGCTGCAGGGCGTAAATACCACTCTTTTCAGCCATAGCTAGCCAGCTTTCCCAACGGGCTCTCGCGGTTTTCTCATCAGGTGCATACCAGAGTTCTTTGAGCTGCGCTTTCAGAATGTAAACGGTCGTTAATGGCGCGTTTGCGGCAAGCAACTCATCCAGCTTGTTTACTTGGTCGGGTGCGAGGTTCTCGGGGTTACGCAATAACAACCAGCGGCTGCGTTTAACCATACGCCTTGCTGGCTTATCGTGACGTAGTTGATTGGCTTGATCGACCCGCACCCGGTCGATAACTTCGCGACCGTACTTGGCAACCACGTGAAAGAGATCGTAGACCACGCAAGCCTTTGGGCAATGCTGCTTAACCTCCAGGTCGAATGCTGTGTTCATATCCATCGCGACAGCCTCTATGTTCTGACAGGCCTCGCCCAACCAGTGAAAGAACGGTCGTATCGCTTCACGACTTCGCCCCTCGCCGATCCATAGCACCTGCTGTGTATCGGCACAGATCACGACGGTCGCGTAGCGGTGCCCCTTGTGAAGCGCGAATTCATCCATGATTAACCGTCGCAGCTTACTCCGATCCGGTGGAACAATATCGCGGGCCAAACGCTGTTTATCGATATTCTTGACCGTATGCCAGTGCAAGCTCAGCAACTGTGCGACATGACGTATCGGCAGGATCTTGGTTAAAGCTTCAACCCAACAGCGCATGGCGTGGGTGAGACGAAATCGACCTGACAGCCAGTCGATGCGCTCCAGCGTTGGGCCGCAGTGAGTACATCGCAGGCGCCGAACGGGTACATCCAGCCAGACTTTGTAGTCGAAAAGATCTCGCTCACGAACCCGTCTTATCCGTCGGTCATGAATCTGAGTACAGGGTGCGTTACAGCCACTGCAGCGAGGCGTGTAGTCAGGGTCAGGTCGCAGTAGGATTAACAGCGATTGGTCAGAGAAGGCTTCATAGTAATCAATCTCGAAGCCTTCCCAGAAAAGGTTAAGCAGGTTAGCATCCATGTTGGCGGTGGTGTTGGTTAGCTGAGGTTTTGGTCGATAACAGCTTAACCGGAAGGCACCACCGTCTCCTTCCTAATTCCCCCTAACCCGCGAAGAACCTTAAAAAAGCCCCGTCAGGGCACTGCTGTCCCATAGTTTAAGACGGTAAATGAAAAAGCCTGAGATCCATTGATAAACTGTTGTTACCACACACCAGTAAAATCAAAGGACTCAGGCTTTGTCACATCATAACACCGCTTTTCATCAGTTGCTTCAACCACTCCCGAGACATGAATTTGAAGCGCTGGCAAAACAGCATCATCAGGGCCAGAAATTACGCTCTGCTTCCCGTTGGGATCAGTTCATTGGGATGACCATGTCTCAACTAGCTGGCCGGCAGAGTCTACGTGATATCGAGTCGAGCTTATGCAGCCAGAAACATAAGCTTTATCACCTGGGTGCCAAGCCAATTGCTCGCACTACACTGGCTCGACTGAACGAAAAGCAGCCTGCTGAGCTCTATGAAGCGGTGTTTTATAAGCTACTCCAGCGTTGCTCATTACGCACAAGCAATCATAAGTTTCGCTTTAAGAATCCCCTCTATTCGTTAGATGCCAGCATCATCGATCTGTCACTTAAGCTCTTCCCCTGGGCGAAATGCCATCAAACGAAAGCCGCGATGAAACTACATGTCGGCTTGAATAATGGCTCTCTGATTCCAGAGTTTGTATCGCTCAGTCATGGTCTGGAAAGTGAATTGATCAAAGGCCGTCAGTTCAACTTTCCGAAAGGCAGTATTGTGGCATTTGATAAAGGTTACAACGACTATAGCTGGTACGGTTTACTGACAAAACAAGGGGTTAGCTTTGTTACTCGGTTGCGACCTAATGCCGTTTACAAGGTTGTCGAACGGCATAATAGTATCGGTGTCGATTATGATCAGACCATTGAGCTGACAAGCCAGCATGCCCAGAAACAAGGTGCGCCGAAGCTACGTTTAGTGGGCTATACCTGCCCTGAAACCAAGCGAGCGTATCGCTTTATAACCAATAACTTCACACTAGCCGCCAGTACTATCGCCGCAATCTATAAAGACCGTTGGCAAGTTGAACTATTCTTCAAAGCGATTAAACAGAACCTTAAAATCAAGGCGTTTTTAGGGAGTTCGCAGAATGCCGTAATGACTCAGATCTGGATTGCGATGATCAGCTATCTGTTGTTGGCATATGTACGGCACTGCGCAAAGAAGGGGTGGACAGTGCAGCGAATTATGCGAGTTCTGCAGGTCAGTCTATTTGAGCGTAAGCCGCTGTCGGAACTGCTTAATCCCATACCGCCGGATAAACGAAAAAAGGATCCTCAAATGAGGATCCTTTTATGATTAAAAAATTGTGGGACAGCAGTGCCCGTCAGGGGCTTTTTTTATGGTTGTGCATAAAGATCAGCCGTACTGGCCGTCCAGTCTGGGCTTCAGCAGAATCGGGGTGTAAGGGATCAGGAACATCGCCCAGGCCAGGCACCAGAGTCCGCCGGAAATGTGGATCGCCATGCTGTACAGCGGTGGATAAGCTGGTAACAACACCCGGATCAGGCCCGCCAGAACCATTACGACAAATGCGGCGATGGTGATTCTGGCGATCTTTAATGGACGGGCAGTATGTCCCAGTGATACCCGCGCCAT
Source organism: uncultured Amphritea sp. (assembly GCA_963669425.2). Classification (GTDB taxonomy): domain Bacteria; phylum Pseudomonadota; class Gammaproteobacteria; order Pseudomonadales; family Balneatricaceae; genus Amphritea. Next base: position 186,350 of record CAXXNC010000001.1, on the reverse strand, counting down.
CATTCCCAGCGTCATACTGCCGATGGCTCCCGCAGCGAAAGCGTGTATGGCCAGATAAGGAGACATCAGGCCGATATTACTGGCCGCTTCCATAAGAAAACCCAGCGGGATAAACAGGTAGGCGATATGCAGAATCCAGATCAGGGGATTACGCTTGAGGCGGGTACTGAACCAGCCCAGTAAGCGCAGGGTATGGATAATGCCGTTAAATATAGCCAGGGCGATGGCAACCGTTGTGAATCCCAACAGATGACAGATCATCCAGGCCGCGGCGGCGGGAATGACCGCTTTTTCGAGCCAGTCATATTTCTTTACCGTATAGGCCAGAGCTCTCTCAGAAAAGAACGGGATTACCCGGCCACCCATGATCGCCATGACCATGACAATCAGATTCAGGCCCAGTTGCATACCCAGCGGCAGTGTGTCTTCGGTAATGCCGAGTAACTGTAAATGAATCAGGGTGTTAGCGACCGTCATGGCCAGTAGAATAACGATAAAAACCAGGTTTCTGTGGTTGCCGCTGCGGACAATAGGCAGGCCGATAGAGAGTGCAACCAGCGGCAGAAACACAATATCTACAAGGGCGATCAGTTCGCCGGGTATCGAGACTGATTCACTGATAACCGGCAAGACTCTCCCCGCCAGCCAGACAGCAAAAATACCTGCCAGCGTATAACCGTAAGGGGTCTGAATTGAGGTCCAGTTGCGTACCGCTGTCAGAAGGAAGCCGGCAATAATCGCAATGCCATAGCCGAACAGCATTTCATGGCCATGCCAGTACTGGGCGACAACATAGTACTGGTGCAGGGTATGACCCTGACCCAGCCACATAAGCCAGATAGCCATCAGGGCCAGACTGGCGACAGCACCAAAGAGAAAAAACGGGCGAAAGCCCAGATGAAACAGGGCCAGGCCCCGGGCCTGGTTGGGTTCGCTGATCTGCATAGAAATGACTTCCTTCCGCTATTATCAGTTCAGCGATTTCGGTGCTGAACCGGCTGCGGTTTTTCTGGTGATTATGACGATGATCCACTATTCTCAGGCGAATAGAAACAGGCGCAATATGACAGATAGTCCGAAACCTTAACTTGATCATAGTCAATCGGCTATCCCATTGAATTTGTAGGGATAAATATATGTTGCTGACAATCGACCTGCTTCGTCACGGGGAAGCTGAAGGTGGTGCGATATACCGCGGTGTAACCGATTCTGCACTGACCAGCAAAGGCCAGCAGCAGATGAGGGCCTCTGTAGCACAGAGTAATCAAAAGAAGTGGGACGCTATTTACTGCTCGCCATTGCAGCGCTGTGAACACTTTTCTCAGACATTGAGTCAGCAGTTAGGTATCCCTTTGACTGCCGATGAGAGGTTGCAGGAGATCGATTTTGGCGCCTGGGATGGGTTGGGTATAGAGCAGGTGATGGAGCAATATCCTGAACGCTCAGAAGCGTTCTGGAGTGACCCTCAACAGAACCCACCGCCACAGGGAGAAAGTACCGATCAGCTACAGGCAAGGGTGTTTCAGTGCCTTGAACAGCTTCTGCAGCTGGCGATATCGGGTGGGCAGGATCAGCACCTGCTACTGGTCACCCACGGTGGTGTGATTCGCTCGGTTGTGGCAGGTATTCTGGATATACCGCCAAAACGCTGGTCGTCGTTATCGCTGGATCATGCATCGATCACTCGAATCCAGCTGGGAGAATTTGAAGGGCAGTGCTGGCGCAATGTTTGTTTCGTAAACAGAGCGCCAGCATAAAGCGGGGAAGATAAGGGCTTAATTTAAGGGCTTACTCTGTCAGGCCTTTAAAGAAGGAGCCGGTGTCTTTGGCTGCCTTCTTGCCAGCTTCCCACACGGTTTCTGCACCGGACTGAGTGCTGCAGGCGGCACGTTTGGCCACGCACTTGGATTTACAGCCGGTAATCGCGGCATCATCACCCAGATGTTTGACGTTACATTTGGTTTCACACCAGGTTTGTTCGTCGGCGCAATCGGCAAAAGCGGCCGGGCTGGATAGCGTTGCCAATAACGCTGCGGTCAGAAATGGGGTTACTCCAAAGCGGGTCAATCTGAGTTTCATAACTATTTTCCGGTTGTTTAAGCGGGCTTCCTTGGTTGCCAGAGGACTTCCTGGCCGCTATTCTCTCGCGCCAGCTGTCTGGCTGCAACAAACAGCAGATCAGAAAGGCGGTTCAGATACGCCGCGCCAAATGGGTTAACGGTTTCGTCCCGGGCCAGTTCTACCACCCGACGTTCGGCCCGACGGCAAATACTGCGGGCCTGATGGCACAGAGCGGCTGCACGGCTGCCGCCTGGCAGAATAAATTCTTTCAGAGGCGGTAGCTCGCTGTTGATATCGTCGATGGTTTGTTCCATATCAGCGATCACCTCAGCGGTAATCACTACATAGTTTTCATCAGCCACAGCCAGCTCACCCCCCAGATCAAACAGATCGTTCTGGCAGCGGGTCAGCGTAGCTTTCAGGGGCTGTGATTCATCCAACTCTGCTACCAGTACCCCGAGCAGGCAGTTCAGCTCATCGGTATCCCCCAGCGCTTCTATACGTGGGTGATTCTTTTCAACACGCTGGCCGCCGGCCAGTGAGGTGGTGCCTTTGTCTCCACCACGGGTGTAGATACGGGTCAGACGGTCTGCCATTTGATGATCTCCATTGTCAGTTTTCTCTGATTGTAGTGCTGAAAACTGAGTAATAAATGCCCTCAGGCGACGAGGGTAAGAATAAAACAGGTTTCCTGAATACGGGCTAAACGTTAATCCAGATCTGGAATATGCTTCTGACTGAACTGGGGCAGCCGATCCATCGCATCGGCAACGATCTGGCTGTCCGGGGTCAGGTCGAGCTTCTCGCTTTTGCCTTCATAGGGCAGAGCGTTCAGTACAGTGCGCATTGCATTAAGTCGCGCGCGCTTTTTATCGTCCGACATAATGGTCGTCCAGGGAGCATGCTCGGTATGGGTGTAGTGATACATCGCTTCCTTGGCTTTAGTGTATTCTTCCCACTTTTCGATAGAGGCAAGGTCCATCGGGCTGAGCTTCCACTGCTTCAGGGGATCTTTTTTACGGTCTTTAAAGCGGCGGAATTGCTCACGCTGGTTGACCGAAAACCAGAACTTGAACAGATAGATCTCGCTTTCAACAAGAATTTTTTCCAGTACCGGAGTGTGCCTGAGAAAGCGCAGATACTCCTCTTCACTGCAGAAATCCATCACCCGCTCGACGCCGGCCCGGTTGTACCAGGAGCGGTCGAAGAGCACAATTTCCCCGGCATTGGGTAGTTGTTCCATATAACGCTGATAGTACCACTGGCCCTGCTCGGTGCTGGATGGCTTATTCAGAGCGACAACTCTTGCCCCACGAGGGTTGAGGTTTTCGATAATACGCTGAATGGCACCACCTTTACCCGCGGCATCCCGACCTTCAAAAATGATGATAACTTTCTGGCCGGTCTCTTTAACCCAGTTCTGCATTTTCAGCAGTTCAATCTGTAGCTGACGTTTCTGTTTCTCATACTCTTTGCGGGGAAGTTTGAAATCATAGGGATAGTCTTCACCCAGTCCCAGTGAACGACGGCGTTCAGATGGTGTCATTTCAGATCGTTTGCGGGTCATGGAGTTGCCCTCTTCTGTTATTGGTCTGCACTCATGCCACGTACAGCATCCAGCGTCAGTTGGTTGGCAGGTACAGGAATGCCAGCCTGCTCGGCGGCGCGGCAAAGAAAACCGGTGATCTCTTCAATTTCAGTCTGGCGTCCGTGGGCCATATCCTGCTGCATGGATGAATGGTTCTCGCCGGTCAGCTCCGCGACATCCCATGCCTGTTCCATCAGTTTCCGGTCGAATAGCTGAATGTTGTGGGCTTTGGCTATCTGTTCCACTTCACGGCATATCTGCGCCATGGCAGCACGGCGGTCATCGTATTTCAGAAGTTCACCGTTGCGGCAGTTGAAGATGGCGGTCAGGGGGTTGATAGCGCAATTGATTGCCAGTTTACGCCACAGTACTGCTTCGATGTCCTGGTCCTCAATCAGCTCGGGAATACTGGATCTCAGGTCGGTCAGTAGTGTGCGCTTGCTTACCTCTGAGAGCTCTCCAATATGAGTTTCTCCCTGGCCTGCCTGTACCAGTTGCCAAGGGGCCTTAAAGTAAGCGCCGTCGGTGGTGCTGCCTGCCCATATCTCATGCTGAGGAGCATTCTCCAGCATCGTTTGCTGAGGTCCCATGCCATTATGCAGCAGCAGAATGCAGGCTGTGTCAGTCAGTTTACTGCTGACCGTGTCATAGGCATCCAGGACCGCAAAGGCTTTTGTGGTAATCAATAGATGTTCTATCCGGTGGCAGTCGGAAGCGAGTGCTACGGGCGGGCAAAAGTGGCTCTGGCCAGCGTCTGTTTCAATGCTGAATCCCTGGTTTTCCTGATAGGATCTGAGTTTTTCTTCATCGCGGAGAATAAGGGTTACAGAGTGTCCGGCTTGCAGGAGTCTGCCAGCCCAGAGCAGACCGATCGCGCCTGCCCCCAGAATGTGCCAGTGCATCAAGAGAGGGTGTCCTTTTTGGTTAGCTGTCTCATCATCATAGCGGTATCATAGGCAGGATCAACTGCCGGGCAGAAGGAATTCCGGCGTCATCGAATTTGTGGCCTGTGGATTAGGGCCGGAGTTTAAGGGCTTTTAAAAGTCTTTGATATTAGGAGCTTAGGCAATGCCTTCATTTGATATTGTATCCGAGCTGGATATGCACGAAGTAAACAATGCGGTGGATCAGGCCAATCGCGAACTGGGTAACCGCTACGACTTCAATAAAGTGGATGCCAGCTTTGAACTGTCTGGTGAGGTGATTACTCTGCAGGCTGAGGTCGATTTTCAGCTGCAACAGATGCTGGATATCCTGCGTAACAAGCTGGTTAGCCGAAAAGTAGATATTAAGAGCCTGGATATTGCCGATCCTCACACTGCGAATATGCGTGCACGTCAGCTGGTTAATCTGAAACAGGGGCTGGACCAACCGTTGGCGAAGAAAATCGTCAAACTGATCAAAGATTCAAAACTCAAAGTGCAGTCTCAGGTGCAGGGCGATCAGGTGCGCGTCACCGGCAAAAAACGTGATGATCTGCAGCAGGTCATGGCTCTGCTGCGGGAAGCGGATCTGGAGCTTCCACTGCAGTTCAATAACTTCCGGGATTAAGCTAGAAAAGCTAGCCAGAACGCGCTGTTACCGCTGGCTGGATGGGGCCTGTTAGGCCCCTTGCGGGTGGCTGAAAAAAGCAGCGAACCTTAGTAATTAGGTTGTCAGGTTGTACTGCTTTTTTCCGTGTCCTGTACTGTTTCAGTGGTTGACGCTGCACTCTTTTCTTTTACTTTCGCCGCCAGAATCACCAGGCCTAATACTGGTAATCCCAGCAGTGCAACGCCGCTGAAGAACCAGATATAGCCGAAACTATCGACAAAGCCGCCGGAGAAACCACCGAGGAATTTCGGGAATAGCAGCATGACCGAACTGAACAGCGCGTACTGAGTGGCTGAATACTGAATATTGGTCAGGCTCGACAGGTAGGCAACGAAGGCTGCGGTGGCGATACCGCCGCTCAGGTTGTCCAGTGAGATCACAACGGTCAGTACCAGTGTGTCATTACCCACGGTTGCCAGCCAGGCGAATAGCAGATTGGTCAGTGCCACCATCAGCGCGCCGGTGAACAGTATCTTCATTACGCCGAAGCGGTTCACCAGAATCCCACCGATGCCCGCGCCGACAATGGTCATCACTACGCCGTAGACTTTAATGATCTTGCTGATCTCTTCTTTGGTAAAGCCCATGTCGACATAAAAGACGTTGGCGATAATCCCCAGAATGACGTCGGAGATGCGGTAGGTACTGATCAGCGCCAGAATGATGATCGCCTGCATACCATAGCGGCGGATAAAGTCTCTGAAAGGGCAGAAAATGGCGATATAAAGCCAGCCCATAAATCGTGAGATCCCGCTGGGAAGATGGCCATAGCGCTCGGTAAAACTGATGATTTTCTGCTGTTGCTGAAGAGTATCCTGATCCATTTCAACGGCGGCAGGCTCTGAAATTATCAGACTGGTGAGCAGTCCTACTCCCATCAATGCCGCCATGGTCAGATAGGCAGTCTTCCAGGCTTCCATATCGTAACTATCCGGTGTCGGAGATGCCCAGGCTGCGACGGCCAGCGCGCCAGCGCCGGCCACAATCATGGCGATCCGGTAACCTGCCATATAGGTGGCAGCCATGGCGGCTTGGAGCCTCTCGCCAGCAGATTCGATCCGGTAAGCGTCGATGACGATATCCTGTGTGGCAGAGCTGAATGCCACAACCAGTGCCAGCAGAGCCATTAATTCCAGATTATTCAGAGGGTCGGAGAACGCCAGTCCCCCCAGGCTGACAATCAGCATGGATTGCGCCAGCACCAGCCAGCTTCGTCTTCTGCCGAGCAGTGTGGATAGCAAAGGGATCGCCAGTCGGTCGGTTAAAGGGGCCCATATCCATTTAAAACCGTAAGCAAGTCCTACCCATGAAAAATAAGTGATCACACTGCGTTCTACACCCGCTTCCCTGAGCCAGAAAGACAGTGTTCCGAATACCAATAGCAGTGGCAGGCCGGATGAGAAGCCCAGAAAGAACAGCGTGATGGCCCGCGGGTGAAGATAGATTTTTAGTGATTCCAGCCAGGACTCTGATCCTGATGTAGCTGATGTCATGGGTAATTCTCTGATAGGTATCCGGGGGATTGTCGCTTGCCTTGCCTGTCAGGGCAAGACACCGCAAGTATGATTGTGAAACGGATTATTGACTGGCCAGAGTGAACAGCAGGTTAACTCAGTACATCAGTTGAGTCCCTGCTTGCTGGAAGTGTGTGGGTAAATAAATCGCCATTTCTGGTCTGGATAATTACACGCTCACAGCGGTAGTCCTGCGACAGGCTTCCAAAACAAAAAAAGGCCGGTAGATACCGGCCTTTTCAAGTATTTCAGAGGCGATCAGATGCGCAGTGCACCGTCTACTTCGATGCAGCGACCGTTCACGTAATCGTTTTCCATGATGAAAGAAACGGTACGGGCGATCTCTTCTGGTTTACCCAGACGCTTCGCCGGGATACCCGCAGCGATCTTTTCAAGTGCTTCAGGTTTCATGCTCATAACCATCTCGGTACCGATGTAACCCGGTGCGATAGAAGCAGCCCGGATACCGTAACGAGCCAGTTCTTTCGCCCAGGTAACAGCCATCGCTTCAACACCGGCTTTAGTGGCGGTGTAGTTAGTCTGGCCCATGTTACCGTGACGGGAGATCGAAGAGATGTTGATGATGCAGCCTTCAGTGCCCAGTTCGATCATTTTGATCGCAGCTTCACGGCCACACAGGAAAGTACCGGTCAGGTTTACATCCATTACCAGATTCCAGTTGTCCAGGCTCATCTTGCCGACAACCTTACCTTCCTTAACTTTGATGAACAGACCGTCACGGGTGATACCGGCATTGTTCACAACACCGTTCAGGGTACCGAAATCCGCTACTACATTATTAAACAGTTCTTCGACGGAGGCTTCTTCAGCAACGTTTGCGATGTAGCCGCGTGCTTCTACGCCGTGCTCCATACACAGACCAACGGTTTCATCCAGACCTGCCTGATCCAGATCGGCCAGTGCCAGTTTTGCACCCTTCTGCGCCAGTTCCAACGCCATTGAGCGACCCAGACCACGGCCACCACCGGTGATTACGATTACTTTATCTTTCAATTCCATCGTTCTTACTACCTTATCTCTTTCTGTTTTCGTTTTTATTGTAATGATTGTGCGATGCAAAATTGCTTGGAGTAGAACTTATAACGCTTATGCGAAAAAGTCTACTGCCCGTATGGGGGATTTTAAGGCTTCCTTTAAAATAGCTGTGTGTGGCCTTTTTTGGCTATTTTTGATGGTTGCAACTGACTGATATTGAAGGACTTATTTTGCGAAGCAGCATGAGTGTTTTTTGTTCAACTTTAGTGTTATTGCTGCGGCTGCGTATTATCGGGAGGGGTTGAAAAAACGATGTTCAGCCCTAACTATGTTGATAAATCAGGCTTTTTTTGGGGCTGCTCATTTGTTTCAGATAAGTGTCCTGGATATGAATTTTTTATGAAAAGGGTTGGTGTGATGCTGACCCGGGATTGAAACCGTATGCGATTCCTATTTCTGCTTTTTATTGTCGTGCCGATTATTGAGATTACCCTGCTGATCAATGTCGGGCAGGCGATCGGCGCCTGGAACACAGTGGGACTGGTGCTTTTATCTGCCTTTATCGGTGTGAATATGTTGCGTTATCAGGGGCTGTCTACACTGGGGCGTGCCCAGCAACGTATGCAGACTGGTGAACTGCCGGGCCGTGAGATGGTTGAAGGGATCGTGCTGGCCGTCGGTGGTGCGCTGTTGCTGACGCCGGGTTTTGTGACCGATGTTATTGGTTTTCTCTGTCTTATCCCTTTCACCCGTCAGCGCTTTGCTGATCTGCTGCTGAGCCGTTTTTCAGTTGTGACCATGTCGCAACAGTCGCAACAACGGTCGCAACAACAGCATTCTGTCTTCGGTGAAGAACATATTATCCGGGATCATCAATACCGGCCACCGGGTGCATCAGGAGAGGGTGATGTCATCGATGGTGAATTTGAGCGAAAAGACTGAAAAAAATTTGACCCGGGGTGTTGAAATCAATTTCAGTGCCCCCAGATAGTTTGTCATCGAACATTGGCAGTATTCGTACAACTGCTGTCGATTAAACAATAAAACATACTTTTTTTGATCACGAAGATCAGGAGAGAGATTCAATGAAAATTCGTCCACTTCACGACCGCGTTGTTGTTCGTCGTAAAGAAGAAGAAGCAACTACTGCCAGCGGTATTGTGCTGCCAGGTTCTGCTGCAGAAAAACCAAATCAGGGTGAAGTTGTAGCGGTTGGTTCCGGTCGTATCAACAGCAACGGCGACGTTCAGGCGCTGGCTGTTCAGGTTGGTGACACTGTGCTGTTTGGTCAGTACGCAGGTTCCAACACCGTTAAAGTTGACGGTGAAGAGCTGCTGATCATGAGCGAAGGCGACATCTACGGTGTTCTGGAAGACTAATTCCCAGTCTGACAGTTAAGAATTTCTGATTGAATTTAAGTAACAGGATTTTTCAAAATGGCTAAAGAAGTACTGTTTGGTAACGACGCACGTACTCGCATGCTGGATGGCGTTAACATTCTGGCTGATGCAGTTAAAACCACTCTGGGCCCTAAAGGCCGTAACGTTGTTCTGGATAAAGCGTTCGGCGCACCAACCGTCACTAAAGACGGTGTATCTGTAGCGAAAGAGATCGAGCTGAGCGACAAGTTCGAAAACATGGGCGCACAGATGGTTAAAGAAGTTGCTTCCCAGGCAAACGATGTAGCTGGTGACGGTACTACTACTGCGACCGTACTGGCTCAGGCGATCGTTAACGAAGGTCTGAAATCAGTTGCAGCGGGTATGAACCCAATGGATCTGAAGCGCGGTATCGACAAAGCTGCTGCTGCAGTTGTTGAGCAGCTGTCTGCAATGTCTGTTCCTTGTGCAGATACTAAAGCGATCGCTCAGGTAGGTACTATCTCTGCTAACTCCGACACTCAGGTTGGTGACATCATTGCTGAAGCAATGGAAAAAGTGGGTAAAGAAGGCGTTATCACTGTTGAAGAAGGTTCCGGTCTGGAAAACGAACTGGACGTTGTAGAAGGTATGCAGTTCGACCGCGGTTACCTGTCTCCATACTTCATCAACAACCAGGACAACATGAGCGTTGAGCTGGAAAGCCCGTTCATCCTGCTGGTTGATAAGAAGGTTTCCAACATCCGCGATCTGCTGCCAATCCTGGAGCAGGTAGCTAAGACTTCCCGTCCACTGCTGATCATCGCAGAAGACGTTGAAGGTGAAGCGCTGGCAACTCTGGTTGTTAACAACATGCGCGGTATCGTTAAGGTTGCTGCGGTTAAAGCGCCTGGTTTCGGTGACCGTCGTAAGGCAATGCTGGAAGATATCGCTATCCTGACTGCCGGTACTGTGATCTCTGAAGAAGTAGGTCTGAACCTGGAAGGTGCTTCTCTGGAGCAGCTGGGTCAGGCGAAGCGCGTTTCTATCTCTAAAGAGAACACCACTGTTGTTGACGGTGTAGGTGATGCAGCAAACATCGAAGCACGTGTTGCTCAGATCCGTGCACAGATGGAAGACACTAACTCTGACTACGACCGTGAGAAGCTGCAGGAGCGTGTTGCTAAGCTGGCTGGCGGTGTTGCAGTAATCAAAGTTGGTGCTGCAACTGAAGTTGAAATGAAAGAGAAGAAAGCCCGCGTTGAAGACGCGCTGCACGCGACCCGTGCTGCGGTTGAAGAGGGTGTTGTTCCTGGCGGTGGTGTTGCACTGATCCGCGCAATGGACAAAGTGGGCGAGCTGAAAGGCGACAACCACGACCAGAGCGTGGGTGTTGAGCTGGCATTCCGCGCGCTGGAAGCGCCTCTGCGTCAGATCGTAGGTAACGCTGGTGAAGAAGGTTCTGTCATCGTTGCGAACATCCGTGAGAAAGGCGAAGGTAACTACGGTTACAACGCTGCAAGCGGTGAATACGGCGACATGCTGGATATGGGTATCCTGGATCCGGCTAAAGTAACCCGTTCTGCACTGCAGGCTGCTGCTTCTGTTGCTGGTCTGATGATCACTACCGAAGCGATGGTTGCTGATGCTCCATCTGAAGGCGGTGCTGCTGGCATGCCTGATATGGGTGGCATGGGCGGTATGGGCGGCATGGGCGGCATGATGTAATCATCCCCCTCCGTTTTATCGCTGAAACAGTTTCTGTTTCGTGAGCCCGTAAGGTATTGCCTTACGGCTTTTTCGTTTCTGGGTGTTCCCCTTGCTGCCAAAAGTCAGAGGTATTAAGGCACCTGCGATTAAGTCCCTTAGTATGAGGCAATGAATGCCCAGATGTGCTGAGGGCTATTCATGGATCATCAACTCTCCTTCGCTGACAGCGAACTCAACACAAGCGCTGACAAACCCGAAAATAGACGTTTCCAGGCCGTATGGAGAAGCTGATTCCCCGGGCAGCGACTCGAATCTGTAACTACACCTTACTAACCCAAGGCTGGCAACGGCCACAGACCTTATCCACTATCGACCTGCTGCGCATCCGCCGTATGCAGCAGTGGAATAGCAGGAGTGATCCGGCCATGGAGGGCGCACTTTATAAGATAGCATCCATGCGCCTGTTTGCCGGTTTCTCGTTGGGTGGTGCAATACCCGATCACACCATTATCATTAACTTCCGTCACTTGCTGGAGCGGTATGGTGTTGGCACATAAGATCTTTGGCGAAGTCAGCACCTGGCGTACTGATAAAAGAAGGCACACTGTTGGATGCTACGATCATCTAAGCCCAATCTCTTCAACGAATAGATCTGGTGAACGAAAACTTGAGATGCACCAAATTAAGAAGGGTGATTGTAGCTCTTTGGTATGAAACCCATCTAGGAGTTGATGCCAGAACCGGAGTGACAATCAGCTCATAGCTTCATAGCTTCTGCTGATAATGTGCATGATCCTGAGCAAGCCGAACACCTTCTTCATGGTTGAGAAAGTTTATCTTCGCCGTCAGTTGTTATCGTGATGCAGAGAGCCGTGAAGAGCTAGAAGCAGTAGAGGCTGAGTGGCACATTGAGGAAATTCTCAGCAAGGAAAAAGAGTTGAAGAAGCCTCCAGTCCGGATTATCAAATGCCAATTTGATTTTACTCAGGGTCGCTCCGTGGGTTGATGAAAAGCGATAGCAAACGGGCCCCGCAAAATGTAGCGCGCGTGGATCAGATGCTTTGGGGATAGGGTAAATTCGTCTGAATGCTGGGAAACCGGTATGCAGACAATGAAAGATGATCAAAGCAGATTATAGGTCGCAAAAACGCCTTGATCAGCAAGAGTGAGGTACTTGTTCGCAGCTTCCAAAACTGTCTTGAATGGCTGATAAATCGGGATTAAGCCACTCTGAATTGATATGAATAACATTGAGGATACTGTGCTGATAAATAAGACTTTTTCCTATATCAATTTGTAAAAGAGCACCATAAGCTCGACTAAGTTGGTCGTCTATGTGAATAAAATTCATTAGAGTAATAGCTTGGCGATTAAGCGTCTGAGCAAGAAAGACTGGTCAAAATGTATTAGAGGTGATTTTCCAATGAAAGGCATATGTAAGTTGTTGTTTGTTATTATCTTAGCCTTTTTGAGTGGATGTAATAAGGATGATGAGGTGGAGGAGAAATATTTTAAAACTTTTAGCCATGTTGAAACAGAGCAGTTTCACACGTCTTATGGTAGAGGTGGTATATATTGGCTGTCTGATTCAGAGGTTTTGCTTAATGCTCAGGTTGATTTCGATGGTAAAAAGCAAAGAGGTATTTTTAGAGTTGGTTTGAATGGTGAATCAACTAAACTGTTAGATACTTATGGTTCAGGGGGTATCATTTTTGCTTAAGTGAAAGAAATCTTTTTTTAAATTCGCGTAATTCGTTGGCGACGATTGTAAATAATCCTGAAGAAATAAAAATTATTTTGGGTTTTATAAAAGAGCGTGACCCTGATTATATGTATAGTGTGCTTGATTGTTTATATGTGTATAGGCCTGCAGGTTTTTCTTCTTTAAAAGCTTTGAGGGAAGAGGATGGGATTATAGCTAATATAAAGCCTATAGGTAGTGATTTGATCAGATCTTATGTTGTGACGAGAGATGGTGAAAAGGTATCGGATTTAGATTTAGGAGGTAAGGTTCTTAAGTCACAGTCTAGATATTCTAAGTATGATAGTGAGTATTTTTATTATGATTTCTTTCAAAGGAGAGGATGTGGTCAGTTTATCTGGATTAGTAGTTTATCATGGCAGGTAAGGGAAGAAGAACACTGCTTTGATGAGTGGTTAGAATCTACATCAAAAATAGCTAATCCTACCCGTGTAGGAATATTTATAGAGCAGCACACCACCAAATATCACTCAGGATCATTAATAACCGAACGCGGAATGTATTCTATAGAAAAAGGGTCAATTCGGAGGTCTTCTGTGTCACCTAATGGTTGCCTTGTAGCATACGGTTATGGTGATTATCGTTCCAGAAAAGGTGATAATGATTATAGGCAGGTTTTAAAGGTTTTTGATGCATGTAAATTTATGGAAGATCGGAAAGGCGGTTAGAATTAGCAGATTGGGTTTTATATTGCTTTAGGGATTAAAGAAATCTATATGTTAATTGATTATTAGCTTTAGGTTTTAAGAGAATGTTACATTGAAATTATAGTTTTTTAAATGGAAGGGTCGTTTCATGGAGATTAGTAATTTTAAAACTATTTTTTATGCAGCTAAAGCATCATACTTTGATGATCGCTATGGTGGTGATATTGGGAATGGGTATTCATCTGTATCAAGGTGAAGTTTGGATAGATGATGGGACGGGGTTTAAAGCTAGGTTATATAAAGATAATGATAATAATTATATAGTTTCTTTTGCAGGTACGGAAGATGCTCAGGATGCTTATCAAGATGTTGCTAATTTCGGTTGGGGACAGTGGGAAAGTAAAAGAGGTGAGATATTAAATTTTTTTAAAGGGTTAAGTGATGATGGTGATCTGGGAAGTGTCGTATTTACCGGGCATAGTCTTGGTGGTGCTTTAGCCCAATATGCAGCATATGATATTGTATCAGAATCGATAATATCTGGTGAGAGTTCCTCAATAATAACTTTCAACGGTTTGGGCGGTGTTTCTGGTCTACAAGAACAGTATGGTGCAGATTACAATGAATCAATTCTAAATAATTCAAGCATTTACCATTATTATAACCCTTATGATCTTGTTGTTCAGTTGTCTGAGCATGTTGGTGGGAAGTCTAAAAGCTACGAGCTAAAAAAGGATAATGGTGTATCTTTTTTTGTTGATGCGCATCTGATGTCAACAATTGAAGAATCAATTGATAATAATACTGTTCAGATTGATGTGCAAAAAGAACATTATTATTTCAAGCTGGATAATGCGGTTCCGATACTTCAATCCCTGGGGAACCTGACAAACGGTTGGTTTTATGGTGGTGAGTACGAAGCAAATACCTTGGAATCAACTACGCGCCTTATTTCTATTACGGCTCTAATACCTCTTCTGGATAAGTCACCAATGGCGGGTGAAGAGTGGAAAAAACTTAAAACTTGGATATTAAAAAATATTGTCGAAAGTAATTCGTTATTCGGAGTTGAGTTTGACTCTGATCTTTCAAAAAGTATTGCGATAATTGCTTTGGATTCAGCAATTGGTACTTTTGGGAAGTATATTGAAAAGCATGAAATTAAAATTCAAAGTTTTGCTGCTGTTTCTTCATTTTTGTCTGAGTCATTTGAAGCGCTTTCTCCAGTTTATACTAAAGATCCGGTCTCGCAGGTATTGTCATATAATGTTTTTAACATGTTGGCCGGTAGGGTGCAGGAGGACGATGATTCTATTCAATATGATGAATTAGTTGAACAAGAGGTAATAGATACCATTATAATAAGCGGCTACAACGATTTTGATAAGCATGAGTCAAATGATGGTGAATATTATGTGGCTCTCGTTGAGGGGATTGTTGATATATTGGGGGTCTCTGAAGAGATTAGCTCGATATTGGACCTGCATAAGTTCATTGAAGATAATGATATTGTTCTTGGGAACTCGTTTAAAGCAGTTGCTGATCTTGGATTGAATGAGATATCTGAGTTTATCTCAAGGGACGATTTAACAGGAGTGCTGGCTCGTTACGCAATGAAAAATGGGCTGCCATATATCATTGATAACGTATCTGCTAATTCAATAGACCCATCCATTCTGAATGATGAAGTTCTTAATACTCCATTAGCTGATCTGTATGGTGTCGATTCGAGATATGTCGATGTGTTTCTGGCAGACCATGCCGCAATATATAAAGCATCGATCGAACGGGACCTTAATGATCTTAGAGATCCTAGCCAAATTTTTGATGTGCCTGTTTATCATAAAAACTTGGTTAGTGATGAGGAATTTATTTCTGGTCAAATAAATTATCCTGACCAAGGGAGCTATGAGAAAAATAAGGTTTCTAACCTGATTATTGGTGACGAATATAATAATAAAATTGTCGCAGGTAATCTCGATGACCGCTTATATGGAGGGCTGGGCGCTGACGAAATACTTGGTGGAAGCGGATCAGACTTAATATTTGGTGGGAAAGGCGATGATTTACTATTGTCAAACAATTATGACAACGCACAAGATGGGGCTTCCGATCAACTCCATGGCGGAAAAGGGGAAGACACTTATTACCTAGGCGGAGGCGATAATGCGTATGACTCTGAAGGGGATGATATATATTACGTAAATACAGATGGTTCTGGTGATTTAAGAACCGTTATCGAAGATTCAGATAAAAAAGGGACATTGTTTCTCGGTGGTAACGTAATTAAGTATCTGGGTTATGAGTCTTATAATAAATGGGTTTATGGTGAATTTAGGTTCTCTATAAAATCAGGGTCGCTCGTTGCTACAAAGAATGGTGTTGCGGTTGCTGAGATTCGAAATTTCGTTAATGGCGATCTCGGTATTACATTGGGTGATAACATCAATGATCTTGATCTTCAAATATTGGATTTGTTTGATAATAAAGATAATAAATATTCGGCTTCATATAATGAAATAAATGAAAAAATTGCAATTAAAGGTCGTTTGCACGAAGGTGGTTCTGGTAGCGATATAATATCTTCTTCACATGGTGATGATTTTGTTTTTGCTGGTAGTCGAGCAGATTTTGTTAATCTTTTGAATGCTCGCACTACGGAGAACTCAACTGGAAATGATGCAATCGGTGGCGGTTTAGGAAATGATGTTCTGATAGGAAACCGATCCTCCAATTGGTTGAGTGGCGGTGAAGGTGATGATCATTTATTTGGCGGAGGCGGTAATGATTATGTCTTTGGTGACTCTGAACGAATGCCTTATGAAACATACGATTACAGTGCGCGAGGTGAACTTATACATGAACGCCATGTTGCAAGTCAAAGAAGGTATTTAAATCCAGAAAATTCTGGTGATGATTTTCTTTATGGCGGTGATGGTAACGATGTTATTTATGGTCAGAAAGGTAATGATTATATTTTTGGGGAAGATGGTGATGATATCCTTCAGGGGGATATTATTAATTATTCTTCATCTGGAGGTGGTAATGTTTATTATGGAGATGACTTTGTTTTCGGTGGGGAAGGTGAAGATAGTATAGAAGGGCATGCTGGAAAGGATCGTTTGTTTGGCGGTGATGATAATGATCTCATTGCCGGTGATGCATACTATAGTCTTCTCTCAAAAGAACATCACGATGATGATGTACTTTATGGCGATAGTGGTGATGATATATTAATCGGACAAGGCGGTAGCGATCGTCTCTTTGGTGGTGTTGGTTCTGATTCACTTTACGGAGACTATGGAGACCGTTCTCTTGGAAATACAGGCGATGATTCATTATTTGGTGGTGATGGTAGTGATTATTTATATGGGGAAGCGGGTGATGATGAATTAATTGGCGGGTCTGGAGTCGATTATCTTGAAGGAGGTACAGGTAGGGACGTTTATAAGTTTTATAGAGGGGATGCCAGAGTAGAGGGTGCAATAATTGAGTCTGTTAATGATAACCCTGGTGAAGGTAACACAATTGTCTTTGATTCTACTATAAAGCCCGATGATATAAAGGTTCAGGTAATAGACTCAGATGTTTACGTTAGCTATTTTGATGAGCGCTTTATAATAAATTCTGGAATCGATGGGGTTATCCGAAATTTTCGTTTCGATTCAGACAATCAAATTATTAGTTTAAGTGGGCTAATAGCATCTTCGAATAGCCAAAATGGCGTTCAGCATGGAACTGACGAAAATGATGTTCTCATTGGTGAGTCTGGAAAAAATGAGCTCTTTGGCGGAAAGGGCAATGATGAGCTGTATGGCGCGCCAGGTGTTAATTATTTATATGGCGAAGCAGGTAATGATATTCTAACAAGTCAGGGGGGAGACGACGAGCTTCGTGGCGGAGAGGGTAATGACGACTATGTTGTCAACCTACGCTCTGGATCATTCGTATTCATTGATGATAGTGAAGGGAAAAATAGTTTAACTATCAATGACCCCAATACGTCACAGGTCCGGTTTGTTAAAAGCGGCAACGGCCTTCTAATCGTCACCGATACTGGTCGGGTTATGATTGGAAACTGGGATCCAGCAGCATTTGAAAAATATACTCTACCAGGTGGAACAGAATTAGATTCTACCCAACTAAATCTACTTGTTAATGAGGCCCCCATCCCAGGTTCATCTACAACGATCAAAGCTGTTGAAGATGCCAGTTTCAGTTATTACCTAAAAGTGGGGCTTTTTAATGATCCTGAAGGAGATGATCTAAGTTACACAGTTACGTTACCAAACGACGAAGAACTTCCACAATGGCTGACTTATGATGCTGCTACTAATCGTCTGTATGGTACGCCAAAAAACGACGATGTTGGTGATTTGATTTTAAAAGTCACTGCAACTGATCACGGTGGTCTAACCGCAACAAATACTATTACTATAGAGATTCAGAATATTAATGACGCACCGATCGCAGTTGACGATGTAGTTCTACCATCAGTAACTGGGCTGGCAAGTTCCTACACCTCGGATTTTGATCAGGCGTTTGACCTAAAGCAGCCTTTCAATTTTTCTAACTACCAATCAGAAGTCTACTTTAAGGAGCTTGCTGGACGTAAATTGTTGTTCTGGAAAACTGAGTCCGGCGGTGCAAATAAAGAATCTACTGGATGGTGGTTTCAAGAGATAGACAATTCGGGTTTTCCAATAGGGGCTGCTACTCAATTGAATATTGGATCCCGCCCTGTAACTAAAATCGAAGAATCTGAAGGGCGCATTGTAGTCATATCCGAAGGTAAATTCGATCATTTTGGAGAGGTGGTTGATCCACCTTATGCGCTCTTCATTGATAGCAACTTAAATCTCTCTGAATTAACTGAGTTGGATCCTTCGGACTTCCTCTTAAAAGGTGAGACTCTTCCTGGAGGTGAATTAAGAGTCCAGCTCCAAGAAATTCCATCCGATGGTTATCTGGCTGCAAAAGTTACCAAACGATCAGGAGAGGAGGTGGGCGAGTACGGTTTTAATGCTTTGCTTTCTGAGCAGTTCCCGGGAATATACCTTGAAAACAAGGACTTTGGGGTTATTCCTGTAAATGATACTAACTTTTTCGTTACTGCTACGGTGGTAATCCTCCCATTTTTAACTGACGCTAAAAGTAGAAGTTAAGCCACCCTCAGTGGCGGCTTGCCGCCATTAGCTTTATGGGGACGCTCATGATTGTAAAACCAGAGCCACTGTGTTGCATAGTCCTGTACTTCCTCCAATGTCTCGAATAGATGCTTGCTGACCCAGCTGTACCTGATCGTGCGATTATGCCTTTCAATGTAGGCGTTTTGCTGAGGCTTGCCTGGCTGAATATATTCAATCCGAATATCACGCTTTTTAGCCCAGCCGGTGAACTCGTGACTGATAAACTCAGGGCCATTATCACAGCGGAGAACCGCAGGTTTTCCTCGCCACTCGATCAATTGGTTCAGCGTTCTGATGACCCGAATAGCAGGAAGTGAGAAGCCCGCCTCAATCGCTAAGCCTTCCCGTCGATAATCATCAATCACGTTGAACAGACGGTAGTTACGACCATCCGAAAGCTGATCGTGCATGAAGTCCATTGACCAGACCTGGTTTTGACGTAGCGGCTGTTTTAGAGGCTCAGGCTTATGCCGATTTAACCGTCGGCGCGGCCGTATTCTGAGATTAAGCGATAACTCGCAGTAGATGCGGTAAACCCGCTTATGATTCCAGCGAAAACCTTCCACGTTACGCAGGTACTCAAAGCACATACCAAAGCCCCAGTCAGACTCTTTATCGGTCAGCTGAAGCAACCAATCGGCTATTTCAGCATTCTCAGAATCCAGCTTGGGCTGGTAGCGATAACAGCTTTCACTGATACCAAATGCAGCGCATGCTAGTCGGATGCTGGTGCTTTTTGTAGCAACAGCCTGTTGTGCCATCTCCTTACGGCGAGACGGCTTTACCACTTTTTTTGTAAAGCCTCTTGGACGATCTCAGCTTTGAGACGCTCTTCGGCATACATCTTCTTGAGCCGACGGTTTTCTTCTTCCAGCTCCTTCAGGCGAGCCATCAGCGAAGCGTCCATACCGCCATACTTGGCACGCCATTTATAGAATGTCGCGGAACTCATGCCGTGTTCACGGCATAGTTCAGGCACTGGCGTGCCTGATTCAGCTTGCTTCAAGATCGCCATGATCTGGCTGTCGGTGTAACGTGATTTTTTCATGCAGAATCTCCTGCGTATAGGTTACGAGAAAATTCTACTTTTGAGCACCGTTATTTTTCGGGGGGATTACCAGCCCTTCTATGTGTTTTCTTTAAGCTGGATTAGTTCATTCAAGCTAAGCGTTTGATTATTATTCTCAAACTACCACTGTTGTTTCCGTACTTTGACTTCAAATCATTGGCGAAGAACATGAGTTCACCTGCTTGCTTGGGTGAGTATTCACCGGCCTGTCCTATAGCTTCTGCATGATCATCATTGCTATCAACGGTAGCGCATAAGGTAAACCAGTTATGGTCTGGGACGCGCCGTAGTTTTTTCATCAGTCTGATTGGAAGCTCGATAGCACCCAATTCCTGGTTATCACAATTCCAACCATCGCCATCGCAACTAATTAGAGAGCCGTCATGCCATGTATCACCTTCATTAACAGTGATTTCATAAACCTCTCTGAATCGCCACCAGTTCTTTAGACACTCACCAGCCGTTCCTCGTATCGGTTCTCATACTCTATCGGTGATAGCTGATCATTAAAACTATGACGTCGCTTGCTGTTATAAAACAGCTCTATGTATTCAAAGATATCGCTGCGTGCATCTTCTCTGGTCGCATAAACCCGTCGACGGATTCTTTCCCTTTTTAGTAGTTGGAAAAAGCTTTCTGCAACGGCATTATCATGGCAGTTACCTCTTCGACTCATACTGCCTGTTAGGCCGTGCATCTCTAAAAAGGATTGCCAATCATGGCTTGTATACTGGCTTCCCTGATCAGAATGAACGACCACTTCTGATTCAGGGTTACGCCGCCATATCGCCATGAGTAATGCATCAAGCACAAGTTCCTTTGTGATACGAGATTGCATCGACCAACCAATTACGCGCCTCGAAAATAGATCAACGACAACACCCAAATAAAGCCAACCCTCATGAGTTTTGATATAGGTAATATCTGTCACCCATGCCTTATTAGGCGCTGGTACTTTGAACTGCTGCTGAAGTCGGTTCGGCGTGACAATATGAACCTTCCCGCTTCTCTGACGTGGCTTCCTATAACCAACCTGAGCCTTCAGTCCAGCTATACGCATGAGTCGATGAACCCTATTTGGGCCACAGGCTTCACCATACTCGCGTAGATCGCTATGGATCTTCCGATAGCCATATACGCCGCCTGACTCCAGCCAATACTGCTTGATCAGCCCAGTAAGCCGTTGATCTGCTACATGGCGTTTTGAAGAGGGCTGCTTACGCCATGCGTAATAACCGCTGGGGTGTACATCCAGTAATAAACAGAGCTGACGAACGGGCCAGTCCTTATGATGATCACGGATAAAGGTGTACCTCAATCGGACTGATTGGCGAAGTACACCGCGGCTTTTTTTAATATATCCCGCTCTTCAGTGACTCGCTTTAGCTCTTTCTTGAGACGACGTATCTCTGCCTGCTCATCTGACTTCGCTTTATGCTCAGCTGAGTCGGGGCCGTACTTCTTGATCCAGGCATAAAGACTATGGGTTGTTACATCTAGCCGTTTAGCCACATCTGCAACACTGTAACCTCGGTCAGTGACCTGTTTAACTGCTTCGATTTTGAATTCTTCGGGATAACGTTTGTTGCTCATAAGCACCTCTTTTTAAGCCATTTTCTATGGCTGAGAGGTGTCTAGCAAACTAGGGGCGATTCACTCCTGGCTTAATAACAATGCCCGTATAGTTATAAAAACGATCAGATTCAATGACGCGCTCAACCTGTTCAGCAACAGATAGTTCTAGCAAATTAACGTTGGCAAAATGGATATGATGGTTGAAATGATCGAACTCAATAGGGTCGTTAATGAAGTCGTACCAAACACGGTGCTTTGTATTGGCGAGAGATTTTGGGCGGTAATCATCATCTCTGTGTAATCGCTCCGTTACTGCCTGGTGAATGATTGGGCGTAACTCTTTGTTGATACGATCATTTTCAATAACACAACATTCTCGATCATCTAGGGTAAACCAATCCACTACCGGCCAACGGTCCTGCTGGTGATTCTTGCCTACAGGGTTTGGGTTTCGCTGTAAATCGTCTACTCCAATCATCCCCTGTAATTTAGGAGGGCAGGCTGCATCGATTGCTTCCTGTGAGGGCATCTCAAATTTAATATGCGCTACATCATTTACCCGACTCATATACTCAAGCCACTTCATGGCAAAACCCAGGGTGATGTCGGATAGACCATCTCGGTAATATCCCCCACCTACATCAGAGTGAGCGCCAGCAAACCAAAGTTCAAGAATCCTCTCTGGTTCATGGTTCATCAATGTTGGCTGAAAGGCTTTACGCTTATCATCCAGGCTCACCATGTGAACGGCTTGCTTCACTATAGGTGAAAGTGTGCAGCCAGCTTCAAATACGACATCATAGTCAGGCCTGCTGGATTTGCTTAGGTTGGGCAAACCAATGCTGGCAACCGTATCGAAGACACAAAGATAAACAAATGGGGCAGGGGAACCCTTAGCGAGTTCGTTGCTGATAATGCTGACAAAGCGCCGTGCAAGTGCGGCTCCGCGAGAAAAACCAGTAACTATTACGGTATCACCGTCTGTATACTCTTTTAGGAAATCGTCTTTAGCTTTACGAATGATTGAAGCAACATCGCATCGTTCCAAAGCAAGACCCTGATTGATTTTGCGATTTAGCCAGCCACCGTAGGTCCCCACTCCCTGATAGTAGTAACAGTGGTCAATCTCAGTGAGTTTAGATTTTCCGTAGTCTTTGCCCTTTAGAAGGTTTCCTCCCATCATCAAGTGCAGTTTAAGCACGTTACTGATGTTGTCGTCTTCCTTCTTGGCCTTGTATTCTACATTTTGTCTGGCGTCTTCTGGTTCATTACCGGTTCCGTCAAAATTAAATACTAAAAGTGATCCCATAATAGCTTCCTTGAATTATTGGTTAATAGTTAACTTCTTTGGTACGAGTTAGCTGATAAGACTATACCTAAATAACAATAAGTTATATATATCTCCTCCCCTACGTGAAATTTTCAACAAAGTTTGTAGTTGAGTGAGCGCCAGGATCTGATGCTGTGAGTATCTAGCAAAATCGTCTGAATGCAGCGAAACCGGTATGCAGACAATGAAAGATGGTCAAGAATAGATTATAGGTCGCAAAAACGGCTTGATCAGCACAATAGTTCAGAGTGAGGTACTTGTTCGCAGCTTCCAAAACTGTCTTGAATGGTTGATAAATCGGGATTAAGCCACTCTGAATTGATATGAATAACATTGAGGATGCTGTGCTGATAAATAAGACTTTTTCCTATATCAATTTGTAAAAGAGCATCATAAGCTCGACTAAGTTGGTCGTCTATGTGAATAAAATTCATTAAAGTCATAGCTTGTCGATAAAACGTCTGAACAAGAAAGACTGATCAAAATGCATTAGGGGTGATTTTTTAATGAAAGGCATATGTAAGTTTTTGTTTGTTACTATCTTAGCCTTTATGAGCGGATGTAAACACGACGATGAAGTTGGTGGGGAATACTTTATAACGTTAGATAATATTGAGACAGAGCAGTTTCATAGTACTTATGGTAGGGGGGGGATTTATTGGGTTACAGATTCGTATCTAATACTCAATGCTCAGGTTGAAAATGAGAATGATGTTAAGGAAAGAGGGGTTTATCTGGTTGGTATTGATGGTAGTGCTATTAGAATAGTGGATTCTGATGTCTTAGGTAGATATCACTTTTGTTTTGATGGTGATGTCTTATACATAAGAGCTGACAATGCAGAAGTTGATATTATTAATGGCTCTAAAGATTATAGCGTTGAGATTAGTGGCTTTGTAAAAAATGGTGAGTCTGAAGTTTATAGCGAAGTGGACTGTAAGTATTATAAAAAGCCGGAGGGTCTTTTTAGGGTGAAACCTTTGTCCAAAAAGGATGGATTTATTGTGAATGTCAGTGATGAAAAAGAGGGGGGTGTAAAATCTTTTGTAGTAAAAGGGGAGAATAGGAATTCTTTGAATCTTGGTGGTGAGCCTTTGAGGTCTCCTGCAAGATATTTGAAATTTTCCAATGAGTACTTTTTTTATGATTTTCTTTTCTGGAAAAGAGGGTGTGGTAGGTTTTCATGGATAAGTAACGTTTCATGGGGTGTAAGGGAAGAAAGATATTGTTTTAACGAGTGGTTGGAGTCAACTTCAAAGTTGGCTAGTGCTACTCGATATGGTGTATTTGTTGAGCAGCACACTGATAAGTATCATACTGGAATTTTAATAAATAATTTAGGTGTATATAAAATAGAAAAAAAATCTATAAATAAATCTGTTGTTTCGCCAAATGGCTGTTTTGTTGCATACGGATTCGGTAATTATCGATCTAAAAGAGGGAGGGATGACTACCGGCAGGTTTTAAAGATATTTAATGTTTGTAAGTTTATGGAGGAATCAGCGGGGGCGAGGTAATTATATTTATTGATTCTTTGTTTTGAGTAGGTTTTGTGTTGTCTGAGGTTTTTTAATTTTTTAAGGGATCGGGGTGTATATGGATATTATAGATTTTAAAGCTTATTTCTATGCTGCAAAAGCAGCATATTTCGATGATAAATATGGTGGTGATTAGCGTCAGTTAAAAATGGGAGGATTACCCAATGACAGGAATTAACTGATGAAAAGAACAGCAACGATTCTCGCTGGCGCAGTGATTGGCCTTTCGGCAATGAGCCTGCAGGCTGAAACCCTGAAGATGGCCTATGACTCCGACCCGGTGACACTGGATCCGCACGAGCAGCTGTCCGGCGGTATGCTGCAGCTGTCCCATATGGCCTTTGATCCGCTGGTTCGCTGGGATCGGGATATGGGCTTCGAGCCGCGTCTGGCTGAGAAGTGGGAGCGGGTTGATGATATGACCATGCGCTTCCATCTGCGTAAAGGCGTTAAGTTCCACTCCGGCAACGAGATGACCGCGAAAGACGTTGCCTTTACCTTTGATCGCCTGAAAGACTCTCCCGACTTTAAAGGGATCTTTACCCCGTTTAAAGAGCTGAAAGTGGTCGATGACCATACCTTCGATCTGGTAACCAACGAGCCCTTCCCGCTGATTCTGAATAACGCTACTTACATCTTCCCGATGGACAGCGCGTTCTACTCCGGTAACGATGCCGAAGGCAACCCGAAAGATATGCTGGTTAAGCACGGTAACTCTTTCGCTTCCCGCAACCTGTCCGGTACCGGTCCATACACTATCTCTTACCGTGAGCAGGGTGTGCGGACTGAGTTCACCCGTAACCCGGATTACTGGGATACCGATTCCAAGGGCAACGTCGATAAGATCGTTCTGACGCCGATTAAAGAAGCGCCGACCCGTGTTGCTGCGCTGCTGTCCGGTGATGTGGACTTTATCATGCCGGTGCCGCCTGCCGACCATAAGCGTATCGATGGCAACGGCGAGGTGGATCTGGTGACAATGCCGGGTACCCGGATCATCACTTTCCAGATGAACCAGAACCGTCATGAGGCGCTGAAAGATGTGCGCGTACGCCAGGCGATTGTCCATGCCATCAATCAGGAAGGTATCGTCAAGAAGATCATGCGTGGCTTTGCGACCCCGGCGGCACAGATGAGCCCTGAAGGCTACCTGGGTTACAATCCGGCGCTGCAGCCCCGTTACGACCTGAAAAAAGCCAGGCAGCTGATGGCCGACGCCGGATATGCTGATGGTTTCTCAATCACCATGATGGCGCCGAATAACCGCTATGTGAACGATGCTAAGATCGCTCAGGCGGTGGCGTCCATGCTGGCGAAGATCGGTATCAAGGTGGATCTGAAAACCATGCCGAAAGCGCAGTACTGGCCGACCTTCGATGAGCGCGCGGCGGATATCATGATGATTGGCTGGCACGCGGATACCGAAGACTCCAACAACTTCTACGAGTTCCTGACCGCCTGTCCTGATGCCGATACCGGTCTGGGCCAGTACAACAGCGGTAACTACTGTAACCCAGAGGCGGATAAGCTGATGGCGCAGGCGAACGCTGAAACTGATCCGGCAAAACGGGCTGAGATCATGCAGCAGATCGAACAGCTGCTGTACGATGACGCGGCATTTATCCCTCTGCACTGGCAGAACCTGGCCTGGGGTGCCCGCAAAGGTGTGGATATCGCACCGGTTGTGAACAAGATGAACTTCCCATACCTGGGTGATCTGGTGATCAACAAGTAAATCCTGTGCCTGTTCAGGCATAATGCAACACCCGGAGGGCTGCTCTCAGTCCTCCGGTTTCTACCGATCTGTGCGGGAGGTGAGCCCGTGCGGAGAATAAACCGGCACCGAAGTTATAGGAAAGCGTTCGCCTGTGTGTGTCAGCGCTTTGGTATAACTTCAACAGAACCGGTCATGATCAAGAGCTCTTAAGGCAATTACTATGCTAGCTTTCCTAATCCGACGCCTGGCTCAGGCCGTCGTGGTGATGTTTGTTATCAGCATCATCAGCTTCTCGATCCAGGATAATCTGGGTGACCCGCTGCGTGAGTTGGTGGGGCAGTCTGTTTCCGAGGAGGAACGTCAGGCACTGCGTGACGAGATGGGTCTGAATGATCCGTTTCTGGTGCAGTATGTGCGCTTTGCTAAAAATGCGCTGCAAGGTGATCTGGGTACCTCCTATTTCTTTAAAGAACCTGCGCTGGAAGTGATTCTGGCGAAGTTGCCTGCGACACTGGATCTGGTGTTCGGTGCGACCCTGATCATTATCGGTTTTTCGATACCTTTGGGAGTCTATGCGGCGATCAGACCCACCAGTCTGTTCTCAAAACTGGTAATGGGCTTCAGTACCGTGGGCATCTCGATTCCGGTATTCCTTACCGCCATCGGCCTGATCTATCTTTTCTCAATTGAACTGGGCTGGATGCCATCTTATGGCCGTGGTGAGGCTGGCATGCTGTTTGGCTTCTGGGACACCGCGTTTCTGACCACCGATGGTCTGGCCCATCTGGTACTGCCCTGCTTTACCCTGGCGTCGATCATGCTGCCGCTGTTTATCCGCCTGATCCGCTCGGAGATGATGGAAGTGCTGCAGTCAGAATACGTAAAGTTTGCCTGGGCTAAGGGCCTCAATCCGAAACGGATCTATTTCCTTCATGCGCTGAAAAACACCATGCTGCCGGTTATTACGGTGGGTGGCGTACAGATCGGTACCATGGTGGCTTATACCATATTGACTGAGACGGTGTTCCAGTGGCCGGGAATGGGCTTCCTGTTTCTGGAAGCGGTCAACCGGGTGGATACGCCGCTTATTGTTGCTTACCTGATTGTGGTGGGTGCGATCTTTGTGATTACCAATACCGTGGTGGATCTGATCTACGGTCTGGTAAACCCCACTGTTAAGTTGTTCGGAGGTAAATAATCATGAATGCCATTGTTGATGATAATGCACCTTCGATGCTGCAGCGTTTCCGTCAGTCACACTTCTGGCACAGTTTCTGTATCGATCGTGTTGCGCAGATCAGCTTTCTGGTCTTTGTCGCCTATGTGATTGCAGCGCTGCTGGCACCGTTTATTGCGCCGTATGATCCATACGATCCGGCCACGATAGACATTATGAATTCGGAATTGCCGCCCAGTTGGCAGGAAGAAGGGGATTCTGCCTTCTGGCTCGGCACTGATGCTCAGGGACGTGATCTCTGGTCTACCATTCTCTACGGCACCCGGGTGTCACTGATTATCGGTATCTGTGCGGTAATGCTGCAGGCGATACTGGGTATCTGTATCGGTCTGGTAGCCGGTTATGTCGGGGGCAAAGTCGACAGTCTGCTGATGCGGATGGCAGATGTACAGCTATCGTTCTCAACCATGATGGTTGCCATCGTCGTGCTGGCTGTATTCCAGGCAACTTTTGGTACCCAGCTGTATCAGGAGCTGGCGATGCTGATGCTGATTCTGGTAATTGGTATTGCCGAGTGGCCACAGTATGCCCGTACTGTACGGGCTTCGGTTCTGGCTGAGAAAGAGAAAGAGTATGTCGATGCTGCACGGGTGATGGGGCTGCCGGCAATCCGTATTATGTTCCGTCATATTCTGCCAAACACCCTGTCTCCGATTCTGGTTATCTCGACGGTGCAGGTGGCAAACGCGATAATTTCTGAGGCTGCACTGTCCTTTCTGGGGCTGGGGATGCCGATATCGCAACCTTCTCTGGGATCGCTAATCTCCAGTGGTTTTGAGTTTATCTTCTCTGGTTCATGGTGGATCACCGTGATACCCGGTCTGGTGCTGGTGGGGCTGGTGCTGGTTATGAATCTGTTGGGTGACTGGCTGCGTGATGTCCTTAACCCGAAACTGTACAAGGGGTAAGCCATGTCACTGTTAGAAGTTAAAGATCTGGAGGTGCGTTTTGGCCTCCGTAAAGGCGATGTGAAAGCCCTGCGGGATATCGACTTTACCCTCAAACGCGGTGAGCGGGTTGGTATCGTGGGTGAGTCCGGTGCGGGTAAGTCGGTGCTGGGGTTCTCCATTCTGAACCTGATCTCTAAGCCGGGCTATATCGCCAAGGGAGAGGTGCTGTTTGAAGGTCAGAATCTGGCGGACCTGACCCCCAAACAGTTGGGAACTATCCGTGGCAACCGGATCTCAATGATCTTCCAGGATCCGATGATGACTCTGAATCCGGTGCTGACTATTGGTGAGCAGATGGTTGAGTGTCTGATGGCTCATCGCAAGATCACCAAGGGAGCAGCCCGTGAGATTGCGCTGCAGAAGCTCAAGCAGGTGTATATTCCATCACCGGAACAGCGTTTGGATCAGTACCCTCATGAACTCTCCGGCGGTATGCGCCAGCGTATTGTTATTGCCATAGGCCTGTTGCTGGATCCGGACCTGATCATTGCCGATGAACCGACTACCGCGCTGGATGTAACTATTCAGGCGGAGATCATGGAGCTGATGCTGGAGTTGTGTGAGCGGAACAATGTCGCCCTGATTCTGATTACCCACGACCTGGGGGTGGTTTCTCAGGTGACCCAGCGCACCTTCGTTATGTACGCCGGCCGTATCATCGAGCAGGGACCGACCCGTGAAATCATCAATGATGCCCAGCATCCGTACACTCAGGGGCTGATTAATGCATTGCCGCAGATGGGGATTCGCGGTGAGCGGTTGCGGCAGATCCGGGGCGCAATGCCGACCCTGCAAGCAGTCCCTCAGGGGTGTGCTTTCAGTCCTCGCTGTGACTATGTGACTGAGAATTGTCGTCACGTATTGCCTGGGTTTACCCGTTCCGGCGGTTGCCAGGTAGCCTGCCATATGGTGGAAGAGATGAAACGTGAAGAACAGCGTAGCGCAGAGGGGAGCGAAGAATAATGCAGAATACCGAAACCCTGTTGCAGATCCGGGATCTGTATAAGCGTTTTTCAATCTCGGGTGACCTGCTGGATCAGCTGCAGTTTAAAGGCGGCAAGCTGACCCGGCATCAGGAATTTGTGCATGCGATTAACGGTGTGTCACTGGATATTGCGAAAGGTGAAGCGCTGTGTGTGGTGGGTGAGTCAGGCTGTGGTAAGTCAACGGTGGCCCGTACGGTGATGGGGTTGCTGAATCCGTCATCAGGCACGATCAGCTATGAAGGCAAAAGGATCGATGATCTGTCGGCTCAGGCGCTGATGCCGTATCGCAAGAAGATGCAGATGATCTTTCAGAACCCTTACGCATCTCTGAACCCGCGGATGACTATTAATGAAACCCTGTCTGAGCCGGTTAGCTTCCATAATCCTTCCTGGAACAAGGGAGAGGTGCGCGATAAAGTGCATGAGGTGATGTTCTCCGTGGGTGTCGATCCGAGCTGGGGTGTGCGTTTCCCTCATGAGTTCTCCGGTGGTCAGCGTCAGCGTATCAGTATTGCCCGGGCGCTCGCGGTCGATCCTGAATTTATTGTCGCGGATGAACCTATTTCGGCGCTGGACGTATCCATTCAGGCGCAGGTGCTGAACCTGATGATGGATGCCCAGGAACAGCGTGATCTGACCTATATGTTCATTACCCATGATCTGTCGGTGGTTGAGCACTTCGGCAGTCGGGTAGCGGTGATGTATCTGGGCACTCTGTGTGAGCTGGCGACCAGTGAACAGCTGTTTGACAGCCCCCGTCATCCCTACACCAAGGCGCTACTGTCTGCGATTCCTAAGCTACAGGATGACCGGCCGAATCATATTAAACTGCAGGGTGAGGTACCGACCCCGGTGAACCTGCCGACCGGCTGTGTATTCCACGGACGCTGCTCTCATGCGGATAAACGCTGTCAGGAAGAGATTCCGAAACTGATTGCAACCGATAGTGGTAGCCAGGTAGCTTGCCACGCAATTGAAGAAGGCCGGATATAATAGATCTACACTTTACGGATGTTGTAGATGTTTTCTGGTGAGGAACTCTTAAATGCTGACAATAAGCGCTGGCTTTGACGCCGGTAATATTGACGTGATCAGCGCCGAGCGCGCTGACGATATTCAACTGGCAATCCGGACTGATAACCAGTCGGATTTTCTGCAGTGGTTTTATTACCGGGTGCAGGGCTGTGAAGCGCATGATCTGACCATGCGACTGGTGAATGCCGATCAGGCGGCCTACGAAGATGGCTGGCCCGGTTATGAAGCGGTGGCTTCCTATGACCGGCAATACTGGTTCCGGGTACCCACCCGCTATGAGGAAGGTGAGCTGATCATTGAGCATACTCCTGAGCAGAACAGTATCTACTATGCCTATTTTGCTCCCTACAGCTACGAGCGCCATCTTGATCTGCTTGGCTGGGCAAGTCAGTCACCGCTGTGTCGTAATCATCTGTTAGGTCTGACCCTGGATGGTCGGGATCTTGATCTTCTGCATATCAGTGCGACCGATGCACCGACCTGTAAGATCTGGATCATGGCGCGTCAGCATCCCGGTGAAACAATGGCCGAATGGCTGGTTGAGGGGCTGCTGGAACGCTTGCTCGATGATCAGGATGCGCTGTCGTTGCAGTTGCTGGAGCAAGCTGAATTTTACATCGTACCGAATATGAATCCGGACGGCTCAGTTCGTGGTCATCTGCGTACCAACGCTGCAGGTGTGAATCTGAACCGTGAATGGCAGACGCCGACACTGGAGCACAGCCCTGAAGTGTATTATGTCCGTGAGGCGATGCAGCAGACAGGTGTTGATCTGTTGCTGGATATTCACGGCGACGAAGCACTGCCTTGTAACTTTATCGCCGGTCAGGACGGTGTGCCGACTGTCTCTGATGAGGTTTTACAGGCAGAGCATCAGTTCCGTGCTGATCTGATGGCGGTGAATCCTGACTTCCAGATTGAGCGGGGTTACGCACCGGATCAGTTCGGTGAAGAGACCATGACTATCGCATCGAACTGGATCGGTGATCATTTCGGTTGTCCGGCAATGACGCTGGAGATGCCATTCAAGGATTTTGATCTGAAGCCAGATCCTGCTCAGGGCTGGTCCCCGGAGCGTTCCATTAAACTGGGACAATCCCTGTTGTATCCTGTTGCCCGATGGTTACACAGCCGTAACCTCACTCCGGACAGTGAATAGGTAAAGCTGGTTTATGGAAATCCGATGGCTGGATGATTTTATCGCCCTGGCGAAAACCCGGAACTTTTCCCGGGCAGCAGACATGCGAAATGTGACCCAGCCAACCCTGAGCCGGCGAATCAAACTGCTGGAAGATGAGATGAAGGTCACGCTGATTGACCGCAACAGCCTGCCCTTGTCTCTGACCGCAGCAGGTGAGTTGTTTCTGGCGTCTGCTGAACAGATTTCCCGTATTCATAACGACACTAAAAATCGTTGCTGCGCGATTCTGGAAGAACAGAAGAACCGGGTGCGATTTGCCTCAACCCAGTCGCTCTATATTGGCTTATGGAAATCCTGGCTGGAGCCGTTGGCTTCTGAATTGGGTGTGGATATCGATCAGAATCTCCAGTCCACTACCTGGATGGGTGCTGATTTTGTCAACGCGCTGACCAGTGGCGAGTGCGATATGGTGTTGTGCTACTGGCATCCGGCGATAGAGTTTATTGCCGAGCTGGAATCCGGTGAATATGAGTATCTTGAGCTTTGTGATGAGCATCTGGTGCCGGTGACAGCGTTGGATGAGCAGGGGCAGCCAAAGTATCAGTTACCTGGCAGCAAAGGCGCGCCTTTGCCCTATATCGGTTATCACAGCAGCTCGTTTATGCAGCCGGTGATCCAGAGCTTCCTTAAGCAGCGGGTTAAGTTGCCTCATCTGGTCACTATGAATGAAAACGTCCACTCCATCAGTGCTAAAGCGATGATCAAGGAGGAGTTTGGCTTTGGCTGGATTCCCGGTCGTCTGCTGAAAGACAACTTCCGCTATCAGAGTCTGGGACGGGCTGGTGGTCTGGAGTGGGATATTCCCATGCAGATACGTCTTTATCGTCTGCGTAACAATTCAAATACCTATTTACAGAAATTCTGGAGCGGTCTAGAGATGCATCTGAAGCAGGCAGGCAGCTCCGAAGTATCAATGAGTCGGGAGATCTAGATGGATCAGTCACTGTACACCGCGCACCTGGAATACCTTCAGGCGGAAACTGGCAAACTATTGCAGCAATCAGCTTTTGAGGGGCTGCTTATCGGTTCAGGCAGTCTTATCCGGCGGTTTATGGATGACAACAGTTATCCGTTTTTTGCCAATCCCTATTTTGTTTACTGGCTCCCTTTCCTGGATCAGCATCCGGATTGCTGGTTACTGATTCGTGCCGGTGAGAAACCGCGTCTGTATTTCCCGATGCCGGATGACTTCTGGCACAAGACTGCTCAGTTGCCGGATCAGTGGTGGACTGAAGGCCTGGAGATTGTTCCGGTGAAAGGACGCCGCGAGTTGCCGGAAGGTAAGCTGGCGGTGATTGCGCCAGAACTGCCTGAGGGCGAGTGTTCTGGTTGGTCTCTGAATCCTGAATCTGTGGTATTGGCGCTGCATCAATTGCGCAGCGTTAAGACCGACTGGGAATCAGAGTGTCTGCGTCAGGCAAATTATCTGGCGGTGCAGGGGCATATTGAGGCTGCTGCTGCATTCAGTCAGGGCTGTAGCGAGTATGAAATTCATCAGCGCTATCTCAGTGCGATTGCACACAATGAGAGCCAGATGCCTTATTCCAATATTGTCGGGCTGAATGAACACGGCGCGATACTGCATTATCAGTTTCAGGAGCGCTGTGCGCCGGACCAGCATCGCTCTCTGCTGGTGGATGCCGGTGCGGTATGGCAGGGCTATGCGGCAGATATCACCCGAACTCAGGCGCGGCCGGGTACCTTATTTGCTCAGCTTGTTGAACAACTTGATGCAGCACAGCAGGCCTGCGTGGCTCAGGTGCGTGATGGCGCCGACTTTGTCGCGCTGCATGAGCAGATGCATCTGTCGCTGGCGGGGATTCTGCAGGATGCGGGAATTGTCAGGAATAGCCCTGACAGCCAGATTGAACTGGGTATTACGCAGGCCTTTTATCCACACGGGCTGGGGCACCTGCTCGGAATTCAGGTGCATGATGTCGGAGCCTGGCAACAAGACTCCCGTCAGACCAGGCCACCGGCAGAACATCCCTATCTGCGATTCGCCGGAACCCTTAAGCAGGGGATGGTGGTGACTATCGAGCCGGGCCTCTACTTTATCGAATCCCTACTGAGACCACTCAGGGATCAGCCTCTGGCAGACATTAACTGGGCGCTGGTCGAGCAGCTAAGTCCTTTCGGCGGTATACGTATCGAAGATAATATCCGGGTTACTTCTGAAGGGTGTGAAAACTATACCCGCGACGGGTTTGCCCGGATCGGTAAGATTTAATCTGCTCAGCTGATCATGAAATGTAGTACACTGCGGCCAGAGAATTTTCAGGACTTCAGGACACAGGTGTAACACCGATGCGTGATCAGCACGATGATAAAGATCTGGACCTGCCGAGCTTTGGCCCGGCTGAACGGGATGATGGCCAGATCCGCAAACCCAAGAGCGAAACTCCTAAAGCTTCAGCGCCGACTCAGCAGTCGGGCTCGGCCGGTCATGTTACTCCTCCGCCACCTGCAGCAGATGCGCCTGCTGCCTCCTCCGGTGGTGCTCTCAGTTATCTGATTATTCTGCTGTTGGCAGCTGCGGTGGGTGGCCTGGCTTACTGGAGCTATCTGCAGCACCAGCAGATTGTCGTGCTTGAACAGCAGATGGGACTGGTGGATCAGCAGCGTGCTGAGATTGACCAGCAGGTTCTGGAGCTGCAACAGCTGCTGCAGGTTGCAGAGAGTAGCGCGGCACAGTCCGGTGAATCGCTGTTAGTTCAGGTTAAAAAGCAGGCGGCGTCCACCGCTGAAAAGCATAAACAACTCGATTCAGAAATTGCAAAACTCTGGACCGTTGCCCAT
This sequence comes from uncultured Amphritea sp., assembly GCA_963669425.2. GTDB lineage: Bacteria > Pseudomonadota > Gammaproteobacteria > Pseudomonadales > Balneatricaceae > Amphritea. The sequence goes on along the minus strand of CAXXNC010000001.1, from coordinate 152,495 downwards.
CAGCGAAATGCGCCGAAAATTGCGGAGCTTGAAAAGCAGCTTAAAGCTGCTGAAAAGCGGGCAGTAGATCAGTTGAAGCAGCAGGAAACTAAGCTGGCACAGCAGCTGAAGCAGAGTAAGAGCCTGGCAACTAAACTGGCCAGCGTAGAAAAAGCACTGCAGGCGGCGGAGAAGAAAGCCGGTAACCGGGATGAGCAGATTGCCGCAGTTAAGAGTAGCGCTGCAGCGCTGACCTCAGAGTTTGAAGTGTTGAGCGAAACTGTCGATCTGATGCAGGAAGAGCAGCGCCGGAAGCTGTCAGCTTTTGCTGAACAGATTGTCGAGCTGCAGCAGAACCAGAATTCGGCTGCTGGCATTGAGCGTCGGGTCCGGGTTAACGAGCAGGCGATCCGCGCGATTGACGGTTCGCGGGTACAGCTGAATAAAGAATTGCTGCAGATCCGCTCTAAGCTCAACAGTCTGCAACTGAAGGTTGAGCAACTATGATCCGGGTATATGGTTCTCTGCTATCCCGCGCCCGCATCGTGATGGCAGTACTGGAGCAGCTTGAGCTTGATTATGAGCTTGTCGAAGTACCGACACTGGGGCCGAAGAGTCGGTCGCCGGAATATCGGGCACTGAATCCCACCGGTAAGGTGCCCACGCTGGTCGACGGTGATCTGGTGTTGTGGGAAACTCAGGCGATTCTGTTCTATCTGGCGCGTAAGTATGGTGAGAATAAGCTCTGGGTCGATGATATTGCCACCGAGGCTGATCTGTATCGCTGGAGTCTGTTTGTCAGTAACCAGATAGAAGCGCCTGCGCTGGAAATGATGCTGGCGGTACGACTGGCCAAAGAGGATGGACCGGATCAGGCTGCCATTGATAAAGCCGCCAGTGTTGTACAGCGTCATCTGCCTGTACTGGAGTCTCATCTGCAGGATCATCCTTATCTGGCTGGTAATAAACTGACAGTGGCTGATTTTCATGGGGCAGCGGTGCTGTCTTGGGCGAAATTGGCCGGATTTGACTACACGCCTTATCCGGCAATTGCCCGTTGGCTGGCGGCAGTTCTGGGCATTCCGGCTCAGAAGGCGATTCAACGCTGGCAAAATAACTGACTTTGGTTGTTTTTTGTTCAGTAATCGATTGCGATCCCGTGACGCTGAAGGCAAAATAGTGGGTCATTTTTCCAAGAGGCAGATAACACTTTAATGAACATTCGTGCGTTTTTTGCTCTGGCCCTGCCGGATGCAGTAACACGTTGGTTGGCGGATCATGCCGATACCCTGTGTCAGTATGACAAGCACGTTGAAGTGAACTGGGTCGACTCAGAGCTGTACCACCTCACGCTCTGTTTTCTGGGGGAGATCCCGCTGGAAAAAGTTGATCTGCTGGAGGAAATTGCCCGCAGGAAGCTGGCAGATGTCAGCTCCTTCCAGGTGCATGTGAATACCTCGGAGTATTATCAGATCAGTAAGTCTTTATCGGTGGTGGCTGCGATGAGCCCTGAGCATGAAGCGCTGACCTCCCTGAACAGGGTGATGATGGAGATCGCACTGGAAGCGGGTATTGAGTTCAAAGAGGAAGACTTCCGTCCGCATATTACCCTGGGACGACTGCCTGCTAAAAATGGCTTTATTCCGCCGCAGAGCTGGCCTGAGCTGGATCTCTATAGCCTGGCGGATTCGGTCATTCTGTATCAGAGTAAACCGGGCGAACGCGGTTCGATCTACACACCGCTGTTTGAAATCCCTCTGCAAGACATGGCCTGAGCCAGGGGCAGAGACTACTTATTTAAAGCGCCGTCAGGCCTTAACTTTCTATGTTGTGAATCATGTTTAAACCAGAACTCCTTTCGCCAGCGGGTACGCTGCGCAATATGAAGTATGCTTTTGCCTACGGCGCTGATGCGGTTTATGCCGGTCAGCCACGCTACAGCCTGCGGGTACGTAACAACGACTTCAATCTTGATAACCTGCATGAAGGTATCAATATCGCCCACGCGCAGGGCAAAAAGCTGTATGTGGCCAGTAACATCATGCCACACAACAGCAAGCTGAAGACTTATATCGACGATCTGCGTCCGGTAGTTGAAATGAACCCGGATGCACTGATTATGTCCGATCCGGGTCTGATTCTGCTGGTGAAGGAAAACTTCCCGGATGTGCCGATTCATCTATCGGTGCAGAGTAATACCATGAACTGGGCCAGCGTTAAGTTCTGGCATCAGGCTGGTATTGAGCGAATCATTATGTCCCGTGAACTGTCACTGGATGAGATCGCTGAGATCCGTGAAATGTGCCCGGAGATGGAACTGGAAGTATTTGTGCACGGTTCTCTCTGTATCGCATACTCAGGTCGTTGCCTGCTGTCCGGTTATATCAACAAGCGTGATCCGAACCAGGGTACCTGCACTAACTCCTGTCGCTGGAAGTACGATGCTCACGAAGCGAAACAGGATGAAAGTGGTGATCTGATTCCGGTGCAGAACTTTGATCCGAACGAAGAGGTTCAGCCGGATCTGGGTATCGGCGAACCAACCGATAAGATGTATCTGCTGCAGGAAGAGACCCGTCCGGGTGAATATATGCCGGCGTTCGAAGATGAGCACGGTACTTACATCATGAACTCCAAGGACCTGCGTGCAATCCAGCACGTACATCGTCTGACGGAGATGGGTATTCATTCCCTGAAGATCGAAGGTCGTACCAAGTCTCACTACTACGTGGCGCGTACGGCACAGGCTTATCGCAAAGCGATTGATGATGCGGCGGCTGGCCGTCCATTTGATATGAATCTGATGGACACACTGGAGAATCTGGCGAACCGTGGATACACCGAAGGTTTCTACCGTCGTCACGTACATGATGAGTATCAGAACTACGAAACCGGTAACTCTGTCGGCGTACACCAGCAGTTTGTTGGTGAGGTGATCGGCCAGGATACTCAGCGTGGTACTGTGGATATCGAGGTGAAGAACCGCTTTATGGTGGGTGATACGCTGGAACTGATGACCCCGGCCGGTAACCGTAAGTTCAAACTGGAGCATATGGAGAACCTGCAGGGCGAAGCGAAAGACTGCGCGCCAGGGTCTGGCCATACTGTCCGTGTACCGATGGACTTCGATACCGATATGCAGTTTGCACTGCTGATGCGTGATCTGCCAAATGCACCGGCTTACGAGAGCCAGAAATAAGACAGATGTTCAGGAAAAAGGTATCTTCGGATGCCTTTTTTTGTGTCTGCTGAAAGAGTATTCAGCTGCTGGGTAAATCAACAAACAGGATCGACTTTGATAACCACTGACTTCTCTAAGTACCGGCTATTGAGAGCCTTGCGGCCTTTCTCTTTTTCCGTCGCGCTGATTACCTGTCTGGTGGGCATTGTGGCGGCCTCCGGGACTGATAATTTCAATCCGTTCACCGCGGTCATTATTCTGTCGGCCGCGTTGGTGCTGCAGGCGGGAGTGAATCTGATTAATGACTTTTCCGACCTCAATGAACTGGCTGATCAGCAAATCAGAGCACTGATCCGGCGTAACTTTCGTTATGGGCTTGGCTGTTTTGTCGCGGCGACAGCGCTGGGGTTGTATCTGGTCGCTCAGGTTGGAGCTGAGCTGCTATTGCTGTTTCTGCTGGGACTAGGCGGTGCGCTGGGCTACACCCTGGAGCCGGTAAACTTTAAGCGGCGCGGGCTGGCGGTTGTGCTGGTCTTCTGGCTGATGGGTGTGTTGATGGTGGCGGGGAGCTACTACATCATGACCGATACCCTGACAGCAGCGATTGTCTGGCAATCGGTACCGGTTAGTCTGATTACCTCGCTGCTGCTGCTGGCGAATGAACTGCGCGATGAGCAATCTGACCGACAGTCCGGTATTGGTACTCTGACCGTTCGTATAGGCTATCGTTATTCGAACATGCTATTCATGGTCTTGCTTGTCGCAGTATTTTTCATTGCCGGCGGCTTATGGTGGTCGGGTCTGTTGCAGAGTGGCTGGTGGTTGCTCAGCGTGCCATTAGCTCTCTGGCTGTGGTTGAGATTGCGCTCCGGGAAGCAATTGGAAACATTACCACCGCTGACTGGTCGCTTCTTTCTGCTGTTTGGGCTTTTGTACTGTGTTTCGCTCTGATAGCAATCTGAAAATAGCGTTCGACTAATGCCGCAGGCAGATCCACAGCGCAGCTGCAGCAATTTGGTGTATAATCCGCACCACACACAGGGAAGTCTGCCTATCTGATTGGTCAGACCCCCATAATAAAGCGGACGGCCGTCCGGCCCGTTCTGCACGACAAGAAGCCTGAAATTGCGGAGTCAATAATGAGCGTAATTCGCCAAGATGATTTCATCAGCAGCATTGCAGATGCGCTGCAGTTTATCTCCTACTACCATCCGATCGACTTTGTTCAGGGCGTGCACGAAGCCTACCTGAAAGAGCAGAACCCTGCCGCGAAAGACGCGATGGCACAGATTCTGATTAACTCCCGTATGTGCGCAGAAGGGCATCGTCCAATCTGTCAGGATACCGGTATTGTGACCGTATTCCTGAAAGTGGGTATGAATGTTCAGTGGGATGCGAAGATGAATGTGACCGATATGGTCAACGAAGGCGTACGTCGTGCCTACACTCATCCAGACAATGTACTGCGTGCCTCCATTCTGGCTGATCCGGCTGGTGCGCGTAAGAACACCAAAGACAATACTCCTGCAGTGATTCACTACGAAATCGTTGATGGCGATGAGGTAGAAGTACATGTTGCTGCGAAGGGCGGTGGTTCTGAGAACAAATCCAAGATGGTGATGCTGAACCCATCTGACAGCATCGTTGACTGGGTCGTGAAAACTGTACCGACCATGGGGGCTGGCTGGTGTCCGCCGGGTATGCTGGGTCTGGGTATCGGTGGTACTGCTGAGAAAGCAGCGGTACTGGCGAAAGAATCCCTGATGGATCCGATCGATATTCACGAGCTGCGTGAGCGCGGCCCACAGAATCGCGTTGAAGAACTGCGTCTGGAGATTATGGATGCGGTGAACGAACTGGGTATCGGTGCTCAGGGGCTGGGTGGCCTGACCACTGTGCTGGATGTGAAGATCAAGGACTATCCGACTCACGCGGCCTCTCTGCCAATCTGCATGATCCCGAACTGTGCAGCGACCCGTCATACTCACTTTACCCTGAAAGGTGATGGTCCTGCGATCCTGACGCCGCCGAGCCTGGAAGACTGGCCGGAAGTGACCTTCGAGGTCGGCGAAAGCACTCGTCGTGTAGACCTGAATACTGTGACCCCAGAAGAGGTTCAGAGCTGGCAGCCAGGTGAAACCGTACTGCTGAACGGTAAGATGCTGACCGGTCGTGATGCGGCTCACAAGAAGATGGTTGAGATGCTCAACAACGGTGAAGAACTGCCGGTAGATCTGAAAGGTCGCTTTATCTATTACGTAGGTCCGGTCGATCCTGTAGGGGATGAGGTTGTAGGTCCTGCGGGTCCGACAACAGCAACGCGTATGGATAAGTTCACCCGTCAGGTGATCGAGAGCACGGGGCTGCTGGGTATGATCGGTAAGTCTGAGCGTGGTCCGGTAGCGATCGATGCGATCCGTGACAACAAAGCGGTTTACCTGATGGCTGTCGGTGGTGCCGCGTATCTGGTATCCAAAGCGATTACTAATGCCGATGTGCTGGCATTCCCTGAGCTGGGTATGGAAGCGATCTACGAGTTTGAAGTGAAAGATATGCCGGTGACAGTGGCGGTCGACACTAACGGTGAGTCTGTGCATAACACAGGCCCTGCCAAGTGGAAGAAGATTATCGCAGAGCAGGTATAATCCGCTCTCACTGATTTAAAGCGCGGCTCAGCCGCGCTTTTTATTATCTGTAAAAAGCGACTTCTCAGGCGCATTTGGTATTGTTACTGAGACGGTGTTTGATCGCGATGTAGCGGGGCATGGGGCCTACGTCTTCATAAACCGGATCGCCTTCTTCCATTCGAATTACCTTCGTGCCGGGCTTGTAAGGCATTTTTTCTTCGACTTCCAGTAACACAGTATGCAATAGCTCAGCGGCCAGTTTGTCCGGAGACATCTGGTACAGCTCTGCCAGTGCCTGAATTTTGATCAGATCTTCCTGGCTGACTGCAAAGGTATATTCGACCTGTTTGCTTTTGGCCGTTGCCTGTTGTTCCAGCTCGTTGAGCAGCTGAGCAACATGATTATTTGGCATTCGGATTCTCCCCTTGATAGTCTCTCTTTTAAGATAGTTGACAAAAAAGGTCGGGTAAAATCCGGGTGTGCACAAAATAGACATTCAACAATCAGCCACTTTTCATTAATATGGTGCGCTGATTTTTTCAGGTCCCGGTTCGGGCTTTATCAGGGGGAGTAATAATGGCGAATATTAAAGTAGTCGTGGGTTCAACCTACGGAAATGCCGGTCAGATTGCAGAGGACTGTACTGACCAGTTGCAGGGCATGGGGCATGAAGCTGAGTTGTTGGAAGAGGCGACTCTGGAGCAACTGATGGATAGCCCTGACGTGGTGCTGATCTGTACTTCCACGGTGGGTCAGGGTGAAATTCCGGGTAACCTGCTGCCGCTGTATTGCGCATTGAAAGATAATCAGCCGGATCTGTCTTCCGTTCGCTATGGCCTGATAGCGCTGGGTGACAGTTCGTATGAGACGTTCGCCGAAGGCGGTAAGCTGATGAACGAACTGATGCGTGATCTTAATGCTAAACCGGTCGGCCAGGCGTTGTTTATCGACAGTAATGAAACCCCGGATGCCGATGAGGAAGCCGCTTCCTGGATCGACGAATGGGCGACCAAACTCTGAACTTATGGGCCTGATTACTGATCAGGTACTCTTAAGTGTTTTATCGGTCATCACTTTCCTTCATTCAGAATGCGCGTGGTGGCACTCCCTTTTTACTCATCATAGTTTGACTGAATTCCGTGTATCAGAATATTCCAACCAATATCATCACTGGCTTCCTGGGGGCTGGTAAAACGACAGCCATTCAACAACTTCTGAGCCAGAAGCCTGCGAATGAGCGCTGGGCTGTACTGGTAAATGAGTTCGGTGAGGTTGGCATCGACGCCAGTATGATGGAGGGATCATCGGAACAGGGAGAGCAGGTTTTTATCTCCGAGGTGCCGGGTGGCTGTATGTGCTGTACGGCAGGGCTGCCAATGTCGATAGCGCTGAATCAGCTGATCCGCAAAGCCAGTCCGGATCGGTTATTGATTGAACCTACCGGATTGGGGCATCCTGAAGAGGTGATCGCTACTCTGTTACAGCCAGAATACCGGGAAGTGCTGGATATCAGGGCAACGCTGACGCTGGTGGATGCCCGTAAACTCAGTGATGCGCGTTATCGTGATCATGAAATTTTCCGGCAGCAGCTGCGTGTAGCGGACAGGGTCATTGCCAGTAAAAGCGACCTTTACACTGGAGATGAGTTTGAACAGTTACAGGCTTTTCTGAAGACGTTGTCTCTGGATGTGGCGGTATCAGAAGCAGATCAGGGATCAGTCGAGACTGACTGGTTGTTACCTGAGAGCGGTTATCAGGCTGAGGCTTCACATCATCACAGTCATCATGGTGATGCTTCCGGTGCGTTGGCCACTGATGATGAGCTGCCTGAATGTGGTTATCTGCGTAAAGATAATAAAGGCCAGGGCTATTGCAGTTCAGGCTGGGTATTCAGCCCTGAATTTGAATTTCAGTTTGATGCGCTTGAAGGGCTTCTGAACGGCCTTGATGTCGAGCGAATGAAGGCGGTGTTCATAACCGACGACGGGATTTATGCCTTTAATCTTGCCGATGGAGTACTCAGTGTTAAGCCGCTGGACGAGGTCTGGGACAGCCGCATCGAAGTGATTGGCACAGAACCAGACAGCTGGCAGTCGCTGGAGCAGGATCTGCTGGCAATCAGCGTAAGACTGTAACCCTCTGGCGGAATCCGCCAGGACTGATCAGTGTTTATTTTTCCTGGCTGATACCTTTGGCCGGTGCCGCAATATCCAGCAGTGGTGCGGCATCCAGGGTTTCTGCATCCATCATCGTTGCCACCTGCTGCAGAGCTGAAAGGATATCTGACTGCTCCTGGCCTGCCAGGTTTTCAAACCGCTGAATAAATGACTCATGCAGCAGTGGTGGTACTGTTTCGAGTACATGCAGGCCTTTCTCTGTCAGGCGGGCATTGACGATTCTGCGGTCATTACTGCTGCGCACCCGCTCCACCAGTTGTCGGTCTTCAAGTCGGTTGAGAATAGTGGTGACTGTGGCCTGGCTCAATGACACATCATCGGATATCCGTTTTACGGTGACATCCCCCAGACTTCTGATGGCTCTGAGTACCATAACCTGAGGAATGGTCAGGCCACAGGATTTCACTACCCGCTTAGATTGCAGATCTGTGGTCCGGATTATCCGGCGCAATTCAATCAGTACATCCTGCCAGCATGGCGCTTTTTCGGTCATCTTAACTCCAGAACCTGATGAGCCTTTCAGAAAGGCCGCGAGTATATCCTATGTATTCATTCCAACAAATAAAACTAATAGCAAAAAACATTTGAGTTATAAATATTAGAGTCATAATATATTTAGCACAAATGATAATAATACAAAGCATTTCGGAGACACTATGCGCAAACTGACTAAACTCTCTGCTGCTGTACTCTCTGCAGCGATGATGACAACAACGGCTCAGGCTGCTGAAGAATGCGGTGCTGTATCCATTGCCGACATGAATTGGAGCTCAGCTTCTCTGATGGCGAATGTCGACCGCTTCATTCTTGAGCATGGCTACGGCTGTGAAGCTGAGCTGGTACCAGGGGATACCATGCCGACCGGCACCTCAATGATTGAAAAAGGTGAGCCGGATATCGCACCAGAGCTATGGAGTAACTCTATGAAAGATGCTCTGGACCGTGGTGTTGCTGAAAAACGTCTTCGTTATGCGGGTAAGTCATTGTCTGATGGTGGTGAAGAGGGTTTCTGGGTACCTGAATATCTGGTCAAGAAAGATCCTTCTATGGCAACCATTGAAGGCGTTCTGGCAAACGCCAAGATGTTTAAGCACCCGGAAGATCCTGATGTTTCTGCATTCTATGGTTGTCCGGCAGGTTGGAACTGCCAGATCTCTGCTGGCAACCTGTTTAATGCGATGAAGTTGGGTGATGCGGGCTTTGAAATGATTGATCCGGGTTCTGGCGCTGGTCTGGCGGGGTCTATCGCTAAAGCCTATGAGCGTGGTGAGGCCTGGTTTGGTTACTACTGGGCGCCAACAGCGGTACTGGGTAAGTACAAAATGGTGAAGGTTGATTTTGGTTCCGGTGTGGACGAAGAGCACTTTGTAAACTGTACCACCAGTGAAGATTGTGAGAACCCGAAGGCGACTATGTATCCACCATCGCCTGTACATACAGTAACAACTGAGAACTTTGCGGCTGAAGCGCCTGCGGCTTATGACTATCTGACCCGCCGTTCTTTCACCAATAATCAGATGAACGGTCTGCTGGCATGGATGGAAGATAATCAGGCTGACGGTGAAGTTGCAGCTGAGCACTTCCTGACCGAATATCCTGATGTATGGGCTGGTTGGGTTTCTGCAGACGTTGCTGCAAAAATCAAACAAGCTCTGCAGTAAGGCTGGTTAGGATCTATAAGTAAAAACTGCCCGATTACCTTTTCCGGTGATCGGGCAGTGTTGTTTTTGTAAGAGGTAATTTATGGCTGAATCAAGCTGGTTAACTGAAATCCCTCAGCTTTCGAGAGTAGAGCTACGGGATATCCGGAGGGGACTCGATGGACTCTATCGAGATTTTTCCCGTGAATACGGTGATGTAATTGAGTCCCTGTTTGACCCATTGCTGGCCTTTCTGGTGTGGTTTGAAAAGTTGTTGTTGGCAACTCCGTGGTGGCTGGTGATTATTGTTGTAACCGGTCTGGCATACCTTGCCAGTCGTTCATGGAAGCTTAGTCTGGGTGTGGTGGTTTCTTTCTTCCTGATCGGCTATTTCGGTATGTGGGACGATACTATGCGTACCATGAGTATTATCCTCGTCTGTACCCTGATGGCGATAGCACTCGGGGTGCCAATAGGTATAGCGATGGCCCGGTCCGACAGGGTTCAGTCGGTAGTGGTTCCAATGCTGGATATTATGCAGACCATGCCTGCTTTTGTGTATCTGATTCCGGTGGTGATGCTGTTGGGCATCGGTAAAATTCCGGGTGTTATTGCGGTAATTATTTATGCAATTCCGCCGGTGATACGCCTGACTAACCTGGGAATAAGGTTGGTGGATAAAGATGTACTTGAAGCGGCAACCGCTTATGGTGCGAGTCCACGGCAGCGGTTGTTAGGGGTGCAGTTACCACTGGCAATGCCAACTATTATGGCGGGTATTAACCAGACCATTATGATGGCACTGTCGATGGTTGTAATTGCTTCTATGATCGGTGTGAAAGGTCTGGGACAGCCGGTACTGAAATCGATTACCAACCAGTACTTTACACTGGGGCTTCTGAACGGCCTGGCTATTGTTGCTCTGGCAATTATCTTCGACCGTGTATCGCAGTCCTATGCGAAACGTAGTCAGCGACACATGGAGGGCCTGGATAATGGGTAACACAGAAGCGCAGCCACTGATCCGTATTGAAGGATTGTATAAGCTGTTTGGGAATAACCCGAAGAAATATATGCCGCTGGTACATCAGGGTAAAACCAAGGATGAAATCCTGGCAGAAACAGGCCATACCCTTGGACTGAAAGATATCAATCTGACCATTAACCGGGGAGAGATCTTCGTTATCATGGGATTGTCCGGCTCTGGTAAATCCACCATGATTCGTCACTTCAACCGACTGATCGACCCGACAGAAGGGGTGATCGAGGTTGAAGGCACCGATGTTATGAAGCTGAATACCCAGGAACTGCAGGATTTCCGTCGTCATAAAATGTCGATGGTATTCCAGCGTTTCGGACTGTTACCGCACAAAACCGTGCTTGATAACGTTGCCTACGGTCTGTCAATTCAGGGCGTGAGCAAGTCGGAAAGCAGCAACAAGGCGAAAGAGTGGCTGGAAACCGTGGGGCTGGCGGGATATGAGGATCAGTATCCGGCACAGCTGTCGGGTGGTCAGCAGCAACGGGTGGGACTGGCCCGGGCACTGTGTACCGATGCGGAGATTCTGTTGATGGATGAAGCGTTTTCGGCGTTGGATCCACTCATCCGTTCTGAGATGCAGGATCAGTTGATCGAACTGCAGGAAAAACTGCATAAGACCATCATCTTTATTACTCATGATCTGGATGAAGCGTTACGTATCGGTGATCGTATAGCCATTCTTAAAGATGGGAGAGATGGTACAGCAGGGTGAGCCGGAAGATATTCTGATGAATCCGGCCCACTGATTACGTGGAAGCCTTCGTTCGTGACGTAAACCGAGCTCGTGCATTGACTGTTGAAACCGTAATGAAAGACCCGGCGTATCGGATTACAGCGGATACGATTGAAGAGGCTCTGAAGCAGATGAAAGGCTTCAAAGAGGATTATGGTTATGTTGTATCTGATGAGGGGTATCAGGGTATCGTGACTAAAGAGACTCTGAAGGAAGCTTATGCAGAAGATAAGTCTGCAGAGCTGACAGAGGAACATTACGAAACGGTGGATCCTATAGCTCAGGATGCGGTGTTGGAAACTGTCATACCGGATACTCTGGATGCAGATTACTCGCTGCCGGTTGTCGATGAAGAAGGTAATCTGACTGGCCAGCTGTCGCGCAGTACGCTGGCTGAGGTGCTGGGTAGCGAAGAGGAGTCTGCTAAGGATACAGCGGAGGCTCAGTCTGAATCCGATAAGAACAGTGCTCAGGAAGAACAATCGAAAGCTTCATGATTCGTTAGCTAAGTGACTGAAAGCCACTCAGATCTGAGTGGCTTTTTTTTGTCCGGGATTTTTATGCTCGTTGAATCATTATTTGTCTTCGGAGACTGTTCTGAGATCAGTATCACGGGATTTAAGCATACGGATTGCCCGTGCCGGGCTGACTGCCGGGCTGAAGATAAAGCCCTGAATATAGTGGCATCCCATCGCCCGCAGGAGCCTTAGTTGCTCTTTATGCTCAACCCCCTCTGCTATGACGTCCAGGCCCAGCGCGTTACCCATGGACACAATACCGGAAACCAGTGTCTGGTCATCAGTGTCGGTTTCAATGTCTGCCACGAATTCCCGATCGATCTTCAGACGGCTGATCGGGTAACGCTTAAGATAACTCAGGGATGAATAACCGGTACCGAAGTCGTCGATAGCGATCTGAAGGCCCAGATCACAGAGCTTATTCAGCTGTTCATGGGTATTGTCTTCATCTGCCAGCAGAATGCTTTCGGTCAGCTCCAGAGTCAGTTTCTGGCCTGTCATACCACTGCTCTTCAGCGTTTTTTCGACGGTATCAGCCAGGTTGCCACGCTGTATCTGGCGGCTGGATACATTGACACTGATGCTGGGGGGATCTGTCAGCTGTTGCTTCAGATTCGCTCCGAACTGGCAGGCCTGAACGATGACGAGATCACCCAGTTGCTGAATCAGACCGGCTTCCTCTGCCACCGGGATAAATTCGGTGGGGCTGACTTCACCCCGGGTTGGATGGTGCCAGCGAAGCAGGGCTTCGAGGCTGTCGATACGGCGGGTTTCGATATTCCAGATAGGCTGGTAGTGCAGTCTGAATTCGTTATTCCGTATGGCCTGATGCATAGCGTTTTCAAGCTCACGCTTCTGCTGCGCCTCGTTATTCATCTTATCGGTGTAGTACTGATAATTATTGCGTCCCAGCTCCTTGGCTTTATACATCGCGCTGTCGGCATTGCGAATCAGCTGTTCAGCATCTGTGCCATCATCGGGATACAGAGTGATGCCGATACTGCAGGAGATGAAAATGTCGTTATCATCGATGACATACCGGGCGGACAGGCTTTTCAGAATTTTACTGGCGATATTCTTGAAGACGTAACTGTCCTGAACCTCTGGGATGATCACTGCAAATTCATCACCGCCGAGTCGGGCGGCAGTATCCGTTTTTCGTACGCAGGCCTGCAGACGCTCGGCAACCTGTTGCAGCAGACGGTCGCCGATTGAATGCCCCAGGGTATCATTGACCTGTTTGAATCGATCCAGATCGATGAACAGCAGGGCGCCCTGATTCTGGCTGCGGTTAGTCACCTGCAGAGCATGTTGCAGCCGGTCGGAAAACAGATTGCGGTTAGGCAGGCCGGTTACCGCATCGTAGTTAGCCTGATGCAGGATAATCTCTTCATCCTGTTTGCGTTTGGTGATGTCATTGAACAGGGCGACATAGCCTTCGATACTGCCGTTGGAATCGCGCATGGTCGAAACAGTGAGCCACTGTGGATAGTCATCGCCACCTTTGCGGGTATTCCAGACTTCTCCCTCCCAGTAGCCTTTGTGGAACAGCTGGGTGTAGAGCTGATCATAGAAGTCATCAGAGTGGCGTTCCGATTTCAGCATATCCGGTGAACGCCCCAATACTTCCTGTTCGCTATAGCCGGTTATCTGGGTGAAAGATTCATTCACCATCTGAATCCGGTTCAGGGTGTCGGTCACCATAATGGCTTCGGCCGCTGTCTTGAATACGGCGGAAGCCAGTCGCAGCTGCTTCTCATCCTCTTTTATCTGAGTGATGATCTCTTTAGTGGCAATAAAGTGTGTGATCTCCCCGGTATCATTTTTCAATGAGCCAATGCTGGCCCGCTCCCAGTAGAGGCTGCCGTCTTTACGTTTATTATGCAGCTCGCCATTCCACACGCCGCCAGCGGTTATTGTCTGCCACATATTTTCGTAATCCCGGGCGTCGGTTTCACCGGACTTCAGGAAACGGGGATTGCGACCCAGTACCTCTTCGCGCATATAGCCGGTGACATCTTCAAAGGTGGTATTCACGTACTCGATGCAACCCATCGCGTCAGTAATGATGATAATCGTCGGGTTGTGTTCAACCACACGGGATAGCAGGTTGATATGCTCTTCCCGCTCTTTGCGCTCGCGTATGTCATTGAGCATGGCGATAAAGTGGGTTTGCCCGCTCTGGCTGTGCTCAACGGGAAAGACTGATGCGCTCAGAGGAATGGTATGTCCGTCTATATCTTCAGCGTGCATCTCGCCCCGCCAGGGGGCTGATGATTCCAGATTGCGCTGCATTCGCTGCAGAATTTCTTTGCTGGTCGCCTTTGCGGTCAGGATTGAAGGGGTTCTGGCTTCTATATCACTCAGTACATAGCCGAATAAACGGCTGAAGGCGTTATTGATATAAGTGATCCTGAATTGCTCATCAGTGATCATCATCGGCACGGTAGCCTGATTAACCACTTCCGAGAGCAGATGAACCTGCTCCTGCATCGTCTGATTACGGCGGTAGCCGAGAATGATGAATATACCTGCAACAATGATTATGACTGTGGCGGCAATCAGTCCGATGAAAAGTGGCAGGTTGGTCATTATCCAGCCATAGAAATACTCGCTGTAACGGGTGCTGATCACAACGGCCAGAGGATACTTCTCGAGTAATCTCAGATGGATATAGGATGCAGGGGCGTTGGCCTCACTGGTGGTGAAGTTGATCTGATCCCGGCCTTCGTCCAGCGTTTGTCGCAGCAATGCAGTGACTGGTTGCAGGAAGGGGCCGTATAAACCTTTCTGGAAGATCAGACCCCCTTCGCTGTTAACCAGATAAACGTTGTCCTGTTGATCAAGCTTCAGATCATAGATGTAGCTTTTCAGGTAGTCAGGATTATAAGCAACCACCAGAGTATAGGCCTGACCGCTGGTTCTTGAACGGAACCGCAAGGCAAAAGGAATAATTTCGCGGGTATTGTTTTCGTCGAGATACTCGCCTTTCAGAGGCAGATAACGGGAACGGACGCTCTGGCCCAACTGTAATCCCGGCGAGAAAGGGTTCAGTTGTGACTCGCTCAGCCCCATTCTGGCCAGATCCAGTTCGCTGCTGAACTTGCCCCGGGAGTCTGCGATGATCTGATTGTTATAGACAATGGTTATCTGGCGCAGGTGAGGTGCAAAGCGGAGAATCTGTTTGATGCGCAGATTAAGCCGTGTCTCTTCAGCGGCTCTGGGACCAGCGTACTGAAGCTCATCGGCAAGCGACAGGAGGCTTACCTCCATCGATTCCAGTGACCGACTGAAGGAGCCTTCAATCATCCTGGCGTACAGCTCAATATTCTGTTGCTTGCTTTTAATGCTCTGCTGGAAACTGGTCCAGAGTGTTACCAGCAGAAGCATCAGAATGGTCAGAATAATGCCGGAAACCCACCATAATATAGATCGATGACCGTGAAGAAACTGAAACTGAGGGCGATTAGGCATGCAGTGTACTGCTCGGATAACTGACTGACATATAAAAGAAATCCTTGATTCTGATCAGCCATCCCTGCTGTTCTGTGAAATCTTATTCTGATAACTTTCGGACTCTCGAGCCTGATTATACTCATGAAATGGTAAGCGAATGAAGAAATCTGTACTCATCTTAAGTGTGCTGTCTCTGTGTCTGTTTGGTCAGTCGGGCTGGGCCGAATCCCCGTCTGCAGCAAGTGAAGCAGCAGGGCGTGGTTAAGGTCTGCATCTGGCCGGGATACTTCGCTATCAGTTATCGCAACCCCCGGACAAACAAACTGGAAGGGGTAGATATTGAAATGGCCGGAGCCTTCGCAGAGCATCTCGGTGTTGAGCTCGAGTTTGTTGAGAGCTCCTTTGCTCAGTTGGTTGAGAATATGAGCAATGATCACTGTAATATTGCTATGCACGGTGTGGGTATCAGAGAGAGCCGGAAACCCTTTATGGACTTTTCCCAGCCTCATCTGAGCAGCGGTATTTATGCAGTCGGAATGAAGTCCAACGGCAATATTCAGCAATGGCGGGATATCGATCAGCCAGGCAATGTTGTGGTGGTGCAGAAGGGTACCTATATGGAGCCGGTGATGCGTGACTACCTTAAACAGGCTGAACTGTCGGTGGTTGATAGCTTTAAAGCCCGGGAGCAGGAGGTTCAGAGTGGTCGGGCGGATGTCTTCATGACTGACTATCCCTATGGTAAACGTATGGCTGAACTGACTCAGTGGGCTTTACTGATGGCTCCAGCGCAGCCGTTGGCACCAACTCCTTATGCTTACGCGGTCCCGAAAGGTGATGCGCAGTGGCTGGCGGAAGTCGATCGTTTTCTGGATAAGGTGAAAGCAAATGGTCAGTTACGTCAGGCCGCAGAGAAGTATGGGCTGGGACCGATTGTGGTTGATCACTAACCGGACAGATAGCGGATTGCATTACCTGATGGCTATACTGATCTGTACATAGCGTTCAGCCGTAACAGGCTGAAAAGAAAAAGGAATCGATATGTCAGTCAGTAATGCCATCATCCGGATCACTAATCTGCGTTTACGCACCTATATTGGCTTTAATCCTGAAGAGCGGGAAAAGTTACAGGATGTGGTGATCAATCTTGAAATTCACTACCCGGCAGATAAAGCATCGATCACCGACAACGTTGATCAGGCGCTGAATTACAAGGTGGTGTGTAAGAGCATCATAAATCATGTCGAAGAGGGGCATTTTCTCTTGCTGGAGAAACTGGTGGGGGATGTGCTCAATATCGCCAGCGAACACCCCTGGGTTACCTTTGCCAGTGTCACAATCGATAAGCCTCATGCTCTGCGCTTTGCTGATTCTGTTTCCCTGACACTGGAAAAGCATTGCGACCGTTGAGTTGATCAGTGTCGCCAGCCCAGGGGTATTTCACAGGCGACAGCGTGTTCCAGGGCAGGCCTGCCGATCATCTCATCGAAGGTCGTTGGCAGGTGCATCACCGCAGACACCAGTTCAATATCCTGGAACAGTTCGCGGATCTGTTCGGTGTGCTGGAACCGGGCTGGTTGCCCTGAACTGTCCACAAGCCAGTGTGTCTCGTTATTCAGCTCAATACTCACCTGATAGATCATTCGCTCCAGTGAATGAACAATCAACTTATCCACCCGGGCTATCTCATTCAGTTCATAAAGGTCGAGAGTGTTCATAAAGGCCACCATATCTTAGTTTTTACCTATGGTTTTACGAATGCATGCAGCAAACAGATCGCAGCGATGTTGTATGTCATCCTGGGTATAGTTGGGTTAGTATATCCAGCTCTGAATAATTCCTATTAAGCGCTGAATCCTACAGGTCAGGTCGAATATGCTTTTAATGATCGATAATTACGACTCGTTTACCTATAACGTCGTGCAATATCTGGGTGAGCTGGGAGCCGATGTTCAGGTACATCGTAATGACGAAATTACCATTGAGCAGATCGAAGCCCTGAATCCGGATCAACTGGTTATCTCTCCGGGACCCTGTACCCCTACCGAAGCCGGTATTTCCGTACCGGCCATTGAACACTTTGCCGGTAAGCTGCCGATTTTTGGTATCTGTCTCGGCCATCAGAGTATGGGGCAGGCGTTCGGTGGAGATGTGATCCGCGCGCGTCAGGTGATGCACGGTAAGGTATCGCCGGTTTACCACAACAATACCGGTGTATTTGAAGGGTTGGAAAATCCAGTCTCAGTCACCCGTTACCATTCACTGGTTATTGATAAAGATACCTTGCCAGATTGTCTTGAGATCACCGCGTGGACTCAGAATGAAGACGGCAGTATGGATGAGATCATGGGCGTACGCCATAAAACGCTGGATATTGAAGGGGTGCAGTTCCACCCTGAGTCCATTCTGACCCAGCAGGGCCACGATCTGCTGGCAAACTTTATCAAGCGAAAAAAATAATTAAGCGAGCGGAACTAATCATGGATATTCAACAGGCTCTGGCGGCAGTTGTCGATCAACAGGATCTCTCCACAGCGGAGATGAAAGCGGTGATGAATCAGATCATGACCGGTAACGCCACGGACGCACAGATTGGTGGTTTGCTGATCGCTTTGCGCATGAAAGGTGAAACTGTCGCTGAAATTACCGGTGCTGCAGACGCCATGCGCGAACTGGCACTGCCCGTTACTGTTGCTGCTGAAAATGCAGTGGATATTGTTGGCACCGGTGGTGATGGCTCGAATCTGTTTAATGTATCGAGCGCGTCAACATTTGTTGTCGCAGCTGCGGGTGGGAATGTAGCTAAACACGGTAACCGTTCTGTATCGTCCAGTTCCGGTGCCGCTGATCTGCTGGAAGCCGCAGGTATCCATCTGGCGATTAATGCTGAGCAGGTTGGGCGTTGTATTGATGAAGTGGGTGTGGGCTTTATGTTTGCCCCTCAGCATCACAGTGCTATGAAGTATGCAATCGGCCCTCGTAAAGAGATGGGCCTGCGTACTCTGTTCAATATTCTTGGTCCACTGACTAATCCCGCAGGCGCGAAGCACTACCTTCTGGGTGTGTTCGATCAGTCTCTTTGCCGCCCAATGGCTGAAGCGTTACAGGCGCTGGGTGCTAAGCATGCGCTGGTTGTGCATGCCAGTGACGGGCTGGATGAGATCAGTTTGGCAGCCGACACCTATGTCGCTGAATTGAAAGATGGCGACATTACTGAGTACACCATTAGTGCGGCGGATGCTGGCCTGGAGGTGCAGTCTCTGGATGGTCTGCAGGTCAATGGTTCTGATGAGAGCCGGGCCTTGATTAATGCGGCGTTTGCCGGTGAAAACCTTAAAGCAGCAGATATGATTGCGCTGAACGCAGGCGCGGCACTGTACGCAGCAGATATTGCTGATAGCCTGAAACAGGGTGTAGCACTGGCGAAAGAACAGATACTGAATGGTGGTGCTGCGGCGAAAATGAAACAACTGGCTGAGTTCACACAGAGCTTTAAGGGCGAATAATGAGCAATCCTGATACACCTACAATTCTGAAAAAAATTATTGCCCGTAAACATGAAGAGGTTGCTGAACGTCAGGCGCAGGTCAGCATTGATTCGCTGAAACAGCAGATTTCAGCACAACAGGGCAGCGAAACTGACCCCCGGGGCTTTGTCGCCTTTATGGAGAAAGCGCTGACTGAAGGCCGTTCTGCGATTATTGCTGAGGCGAAGAAAGCCAGCCCTTCTAAAGGGGTGATCCGTGATCCTTTCGTACCTGCTGATATTGCCCGTTCATACGAGGCTGGTGGCGCCAGCTGCCTGTCGGTTCTGACCGATGCGGATTATTTTCAGGGCCACGAGGAGTATCTGAAGCAGGCCCGTGCCGCCTGCTCACTGCCAGTGATCCGCAAAGACTTCATCGTGGACCCTTATCAGGTGTACGAAGCCCGTGCTATCGGCGCTGATTGTATCCTGCTGATCGTCGCGGCACTGGAAGATCAGCAGATGGCTGATCTGAATGCGCTGGCGATTGAGCTGGGAATGGATGTGCTGATCGAAGTGCATAACAAAGATGAACTACTGCGTTCACTGCCACTGGGTAACAAACTGGTGGGTATCAATAACCGTGATCTGCACAGCTTTGAGGTGACTCTGGAGCACACCTATGAGCTACTGGATCTGATCCCGGAAGATCGTATCGTGGTCACTGAAAGTGGCATCCTGAATCGGGACGATGTAATCGCTATGCGTGATCATCAGGTAGACAGTTTCCTTGTCGGTGAAGCCTTTATGCGTGCTGATGAGCCGGGCGAAAAACTGGCTGAACTGTTCGCAAAATAACGAATAAAAAAGAAGATACAGATTACTATGCAAGCAAAAGTTAAATGGGACGGTGATGTCCGCTTTCAGGGAACCACTGGTTCCGGTTTTGATGTGATGCTCGACGGTGAGCTGAAACAGGGCCCACGGCCTATGGAGCTGATGCTGCTTGGGCTGGGTGGCTGCACCTCTTATGATGTGATCGGTATCCTGAAAAAAACTCGCCAGGATGTAGTGGATTGTGTGGCTGAAATCGATGCCGAGCGTGCTGATGAAGTACCCGCTGTTTTCACTAAAATTCATGTGAAGTTTGTTGTCTCCGGCCGTGGCCTGAAAGAGAAACATGTAGAACGTGCAGTGAAACTTTCTGCAGAGCAATATTGCTCCGCGTCTCTGATGCTGGAAAAGGGCGGTGTTGAAATCACCCATAGCTATGAGATTGTTGAAGTCGAGTAAGAGATCAGACATACACTATAAAAAACCGCCTTTATCCGGCGGTTTTTTTATGTCCGCTATAATAATTGAAGAGAGAGCGCCAATTGAGGTGTACGACAGTAGGGGATGGTTCTGATTATTAGTAAATGCTAATAAGCGGCCAGAAAGTTGTATACTGAACAATAAGAGCTGAATGAGACAAATGTTATCAGGAGGATAACCGTGCGGGCGAAGGGGATTCTGATCGGGTTGCTACTGTTCCCCGGTTTATGTCTAGCAGATCAGAAACAGCTGTATCTGCTGGGCAATTTTACATACAAGGGGACTCCGGTAACCCACGCTGTGCTATTTCGTGACGAGCGTGTGACCACGCTGGAACAGTGTCAGGAGTTTGTCCGGAACCAGGTGAGAGGCTCAAGTCGCGGTAAGAATCTGTTCCGGCATTATATTCGTCAGTTGCCGAAAGGTATCAGTATCCATCCGCGTTACACCTGCTTTGAAACCACAATGCCCGTCAGTCGCTGGAGTCCGAGAGACTTCTATAAATATATCTTTCTGATTGACCTGCGAAATGGTGTTTCCTTCACTCCCTTTCCTGATACTAACAGCTGCTGGTCCTCGATTCGCAAAGAGCGGGAAAAGCACAGTACCAGGCTGTTTTGTGCCCGGATGAATCAACGTCTGGGTGATGCCTGAAAACGTTATAATTAGTTTGTATTTCCTGCCTGTTCGCGTATAATTCTGCCTCCCTCTGATTAACTGTCAGAGGTGAATCCACTTTAACTCCTTGCTTTCTACCGTTTATCGATGCGGTATGAAGGCTGTATAACCCGTAAGGAGCAATTAATGCGTCATTACGAAATCGTTTTCCTGGTTCACCCGAATCAGAGTGAACAGGTTCCAGCTATGGTTGATCGTTACACCAAGCTGATCGAAGAAGCTGAAGGCAAAATCCACCGTCTGGAAGATTGGGGTCGTCGTCACCTGGCTTACCCAATCAACAAAATCCACAAAGCGCACTACGTTCTGATGAACGTTGAATGTGCTCAGGAAACTCTGGACGAGCTGACCAACATCTTCCGTTACAACGATGCGGTAATCCGTAACATGGTTGTACGTCGCAAAGATGCTGTGACTGAAGTATCTCCAATCAAAGCTGCTGAAGGCCGTGAAGAGCGTCGTCCACGTCGCGAAGAGCGTTCTGAGAAGCCAGCTGAAGCGCCAGCAGAAACTGCTGAAGCACCAGCTGCTGACGAAGCTGCTGCCGAGTAATCGGTTTTAACATTTATTTAGAGGAGATATACCATGGCTCGTTTTTTCCGTCGTAGAAAATTCTGCCGTTTTACCGCTGAAGGTGTTACTGAGATCGATTACAAAGATCTGGATACCCTGAAAGGTTACATCACTGAAACCGGTAAAATCGTTCCTAGCCGTATCACTGGCACTAAAGCTCGTTACCAGCGTCAGCTGGCGACTGCTATCAAGCGTGCTCGTTACGTTGCTCTGCTGCCATACACTGACAGCCACCAGTAATAACGGTTAGCCCGTTATTGCGATAACGGGTGGTTTAAACAGTTTCAGTCTGCTGGGGTGTTTACACCGCAGACAAGATAAGAATAGAGGTTTGCGAGATGGAAGTTATCCTGCTCGAGAAAATTGGCAAACTGGGTAGCCTGGGTGACAAGGTTACCGTTAAAGGCGGTTACGGTCGTAACTACCTGATCCCTTTCGGTAAAGCGGTTCCTGCAACTGCTTCTAACCTGGAAGCTTTCGAAGCACGTCGTGCTGAACTGGAAGCTGCTGCTGCTGACAAGCTGAGCGCTGCTGAAGCACGTGCAGAACAGCTGAACGAAATCGAACTGTCTATCGTTGCTAAAGCTGGCGACGAAGGTAAGCTGTTCGGTTCTATCGGCACTAACGATATCGCTGAAGCAATTTCTGCTGCAGGTATCGAAGTAGCGAAAAGTGAAGTTCGTCTGCCAGAAGGCGCTCTGCGTCACACTGGTGAGTTCGAAGTTACTATCCAGCTGCACCCGGAAGTATCTGCTACCGTTGGCATTATCGTTGTTGGCGAGTAAGCTTTGCTGAAGATCTGATTCGTCAGATCGGAAGAGATAAAGAGCACTGCGTGGTATTATACTGCGCAGTGCTTTTTTCGTTTCAGGCCCGGATTTCTGAATAGCAGGTTCCGGCGGTTAAGAGGTTGAAATATGGATTATCTGGATCAGGACGACGCGGATCTGGAAGGTGTTAAAATCCCACCCCATTCACAGGAAGCCGAGCAATCTGTGCTGGGCGGCCTGATGCTGGATAACAATGCCTGGGATACCGTCTCTTCTATTGTGATGGAAGATCAGTTCTATCGCCATGATCACCGCCTGATCTATCGTTGCATTGAAAAGCTGACCAATAACATGCAGCCGATCGATGTTGTAACGATCTCTGAAGAGCTCGACAGAACCGCTAATCTCGAAGCGGCGGGTGGACTGGATTATCTGGTTGAGCTGGCACGTAAAACGCCCAGTGCATCGAACATTCAGGCTTATGCTGAAATTGTCCGGGACCGGGCATTGCTGCGGAAGATGATCACTGTAGCAAATGAGATCGCCGATAATGCCTTTATGCCAGAAGGGCGGGCCAGTGAGGAGATCCTCAGCGAAGCTGAGCAGAAGATCTTCCAGATCGCTGAAGACCGACCTGATGAAGGCGGTCCGGTGGGCGTGAATCCTCTGTTGAAAAAAGCAGTGGATAAGATTGATGAGTTGTTTAACTCCGACGGTGCGATGACCGGTGTCACTACCGGCTTTGATGATCTTGATGGCGCTACCGGAGGGTTACAGCCTTCTGACCTGATTATTGTGGCAGCCCGTCCATCCATGGGTAAAACGACCTTTTCCATGAACCTGGTGGAAAATGCTCTGATGGCGCAGGATAAAGCGGTACTGGTATTCAGCCTTGAGATGCCTGCTGACCAGTTGGTTACACGTATGCTTTCCTCGCTGGGCCGGATTAACCAGACCCGGGTCCGTTCGGGTAAGCTGGAAGAAGATGACTGGCCGAGGCTGACCACTGCGGTGAATATGCTGCGGGATAAGAAGCTGTTCATCGACGATACCGCAGGGATAAGCCCGACAGAGATGCGTAACCGGGCCCGACGGATTGTCCGTGAGCACGGTGATATCGCCATGATCATGGTGGACTATCTGCAGTTGATGCAGGTAAAAGGGATTACTGAAGGCCGTACCGCTGAGATCTCGGAGATTTCCCGTTCCCTTAAAGCGCTGGCTAAAGAGTTGGAATGTCCGGTGGTGGCGCTGTCGCAGCTTAACCGGGCACTGGAGCAACGGCCAAATAAACGACCGGTAAACTCTGACCTGCGGGAATCCGGAGCGATCGAGCAGGATGCTGACGTGATCATGTTCATCTACCGGGATGAGGTATATAACGAAGATTCGCCTGATAAGGGTATCGCTGAGATTATTATCGGTAAGCAGCGTAACGGACCTATCGGGACAACCAGACTGGCATTCATCGGCCAGTTCACCAAGTTTGAGAATCTGGCGCCGATGGCGTACCAGGAGTATGAATAACAATAGCCCTGTGAAGTCCTGGTTATGCACAGGTGTTTATCAACAAAAAACCGCTCATTTGAGCGGTTTTTTTATATGCCTCGTCTGTGGACAGTTATAAACAGAAATAGTGCTACAAAGCTGTGAGTAAGTCACGGATAAGTGCCCGAAAACCCCGTGTCATAAGGCCTGAAGCGATTGGATTAAAATCTGTTCAGCATCCGTTTTCTGTATATTATTCAGTCGCTCAGAGTCGGTTTCTGTTTGTTTTTTGAACGTTTAATCTGCTTCTTTTACGATGCGGCTTTTAAACTCTTCCGGTACACCTATAACTTTACGTTCGTTGTAGTCGAAAAACACAATACCGGTCTTGGCATGGGCGATTTCCACAGCTGTCTTTTTATTGCTGAGCAGATAGTAGATATCGCAGCCATATTTATTGAAATCGCCGACAGCGACATCGATCTGAACCTGATCGCCATGAAAGCCTTCCGCTTTATAGACAATTGCAGAGTCAGTCATAATGATACTGGCGCCTTCAATATCCAGCTCGGTATAGTTGTATGAATTGAGATAGCGTACCCGGGCTTCGTGCACCATAGAGAGTACGGCATCGTTACTGAGGTGGCCGCCATAGTTAATATCGCTGATACGTACCGGCATCTCTGTAGTGAAACTGTAGTTATCCGGCATATCAATTTTTATACGTGCCATAAAAAGAAGCTCCTGAAAAGCAAAACACATTGATAAACAAGAGAATAGTGGAAGCAAAGCAATGAGTCTACGGCGATTCAATCCTTACTATCGCTGGATTTTTCCCCACTTACTGGACCGGGTTTCAAGTGCTGTGGCTGAAGAAAGGCTGGCGTTGTTACGGCAGGCCTGTGGACAGGTTCTTGAAATAGGCGCGGGAACCGGCGCGGGCTTTTGCTGTTATTCTGAGGCGGTAGATCATCTGATAGCGTTGGAGCCAGACAGCGCGGTGATGGCATTGGCAGAGCAACAGTTAGATCGGGAAAGCCAGATTCTGCAATCCCGAACGGAGCTGCTCCTGGCTGACGCACAGAAAATCCCATTAGCGGATAACTCCATAGACACTGCGGTGTGTTTTCTGGTGCTCTGTTCAGTGCCGGATCCGGATAAAGCCTTAGTTGAGATTAAGCGGGTATTGAAGCCAGAAGGGCAGTTGCTGTTTTTTGAGCACGTCTTATCAGATTCACCATCTATTCAGCGTTGGCAGCACAGGCTTAATCCGTTCTGGCACAGGTGCGCAGGAGGTTGCCAACTCAACCGGGAGACTGCCGAGTTGATTCAGAATGCAGGGTTTGCTTTGCGTGATTATAAGCGCTATCAGCACCATCGTTTTCCAGGGATTGTGAATCAGTTGATTGTGGGGAAGGGGGTTAATAGTGGCTAGAACGGAAGGCAAAGCCTTCCTTGCTGGACGTGGCTGAAGCCACTTGCTCGAAAAAGCGAAAAGCAGGATATCTGAAACAGTGGTTGTTGGAGGCGCGCCCTCGCGGCGATGAATCATTACAGAGCTAAACTATCGCGGCAAGGTGCCGCTCCCACGAGAGTAGCAATAGAACTCTACGGTATTTATTTATCGCCGCGAGGGCGCGCCTCCCACATAGTCTTTTCTAGCCACGAGCCACGAGCCACGAGCCACGAGCCACGAGCCACGAGCCACGAGCCACGAGCCACGAGCCACGAGCCACGAGCCACGATTTACGATCTATACTCCGACAACACTTCAACCATCCCCCTGGTTAGTGCCTGCAGATCCTCATTGCTCATCACATATGATGGCATCACATATACCAGTTTGCCGAATGGTCTGATCCAGATTCCCTTCTCGACAAAGCGGGGCTGAATATCTGCGGTAACAACCGGTTCTTTCAGCTCGACGACACCGATAGCACCAAGGCAGCGAACCTCTTCTACACAATCAAGTTTCTTGCACGGGGTCAGGCCTTGCTTTAACTGGGTTTCAATGCGGGCAATATTGGTTTCCCAGTCTGACTCACGCAGGAGTTTCAGGCTGGCATTGGCAACCGCGCAGGCCAATGGATTACCCATGAAGGTTGGGCCGTGCATGAAGCAGCCAGCGCCACCGGCAGAAATTGTCTCACCTATTTCAGTGGTCGTCAGTGTTGCTGCAAGGGTCATGTAACCGCCGGTAATGGCTTTACCCAGACAGAGAATGTCGGGAACAATATCTGCGTGTTCGCAGGCAAACATTTTTCCGGTGCGGGCAAATCCGGTGGCAATCTCGTCGGCGATCAGCAATACATCGTATTGATCACACAACGCGCGAGCGCGTTTCAGGTATTCCGGGTGATAGAAACGCATGCCGCCAGCGCCCTGGACTACCGGTTCCAGAATGAGCGCAGCGATTTTATCGTGATTTTGTTTCAGCAGCTGTTCCAGTTCATCACAGTCACTGGCTTCCCATTCCTGAGAAAATTTCACCTGCGGTGCTGGTGCAAAGAATTGTTGCGGCAGAACACCGCTGAAAATTTCATGCATGCCGGTAACCGGATCGCAAACCGACATCGCGCCAAACGTGTCGCCGTGATAGCCATTCCGAATGGTCAGAAGCTTGTACTTCTCCGGTTGCCCCTTAGCGTTCCAGTACTGGATTGCCATCTTCAGGGCCACTTCTACGGCCACCGAGCCTGAGTCGGCCAGAAAAACTTTCTGCAGTGGTTCGGGGGTCATCTCAATCAACTGACGACTGAGTTCGATGGCTGGCTCGTGGGTAAGGCCACCAAACATCACATGCGCCATGGTATCAATTTGCTGATGTGCAGCACTGTTCAGGACCGGATTGTTGTAGCCATGGATGACTGACCACCATGAAGCCATCCCTTCGATCAGCTCACGGCCATCTGCCAGCGTAATCCGTACACCGTCAGCCCGGCTAACAGGGTAGGCCGTCGGAGGATTGATCATTGAGGAGTAAGGGTGCCAGATATGCTGCTGATCAAACTCAATCTGTGCCTGTGTAATGCTCATTGCTCAGTCCTGAAATTGTAAAAAAAACCGGGCTATTACAGCCCGGTTTTGTGGATAAAGCAAATTATTCAGGCTGGCAGATTTCGTGCCTTCTGACGGCCAGTGTGGTTCGGATAAATAGCAGGCTGATCACTGATGTGGCCAGAATCAGAAGAACCAATGCCAGATAATAAAATGCTGGTTGTGGGTTCAGACTGTACATCACTTGTGAGGCGATGGCCGAAGCGGCCAATGGGAATGAGTATGCCCACCAGGACATAAAGAACCTGATACGAAGGAACCTTGGAAACTGGCTGAGCAGCAGGAGCACCAGAAACATTGCGGCGTAAAACAGTATTCGAGCAAAGTTATCCAGTTCGCCATTGAGCTTTATGTACGAGATAAAGCCAACCGCGGGTGGTGCAATCATGATAAAGAGTGTTGGCAGCATTTTTTCCGGCAGAGGATCATGAAATATGATCCGGTTGAAGATCAGTGTCTTCAACACGATCCAGTAGACGATGCCGATCGAAAAGAAGAACCAGCTGAGCTCGGAATAGCCATGCTCTACTCCCGCAATGGGGATCAGAATGTTACCGACTACCGGGATGAACCAGGCCGGTGTGCTATGGGCTATCTGAAATTTCGGATGGTGTATCCACTGGGTCAGGACATAGAGTGTAAAAGCCAGATGCAGCGTGGTGCCCATGCTCCAGAGTGTGAGAGACAGGTTCTGTGAAATGCTCAGGGTTGCGATGCTTAACAGAATCATACTGATTGAGAAGGCTGGGAAAAAACTGAGCTTTACCGGATGATTAAACTCCGCACTGACAGCCTGGGTTCTGAGCACCAGCTTTAACAGATAGGTCAGGGTGATGATCAGAAACAGGCAGGCAGTGGTAACCAGCAGTACTTTGCTGATCAGAACCGGTAACTGAAAGACCTGAGCGGCTTTCTCCCAGGCCAGGGTCAGGCCGGTCAGTCCCATAATCATTGCAAAAAAGGTTACAGGGAAGTACTCAAGACGGGATGTGGTGGTCTGCTGTGACAGATTGGACATCATAAAATGGACTCTGAATAGATTAAAATTAGATATTTCTAATATATTAATTTATCCGCTGTTTTTAAGCTAATAAAAAAAATTTCATCTTTTCAGCTTAATTTCAGATTGCAATTTTATAGTGATCACAGTTTCAACGGGGATGTGAATTTGAGGTTGAGTAACCGAACCCCAGTGAAGCAAACCCAAACACATTTTTAAATACTGAATCTATGCGATTTAACTGAGGTGAACCATGAAAACTACAACTACTATCAAACCGATTACCGCTGCTGTTGGTGCTGCTCTGCTGGTAGGTGTTGCTGTAATGCCTGTTGGGAATGCTGCTGATAACCCGTTCGCTGCTCAGGAACTGAGCTCTGGTTACGAGCTGGCAAGCAACCACAAAGCTGAAGGCGAAGGTAAGTGTGGTGAAGGTAAGTGCGGCGGCGACAGCAAGAAGTCTGAAAGCGAAGGTAAGTGCGGCGAAGGTAAGTGCGGCGGCGACAGCAAGAAAGCTGAAGGCGAAGGCAAGTGCGGCGAAGGTAAGTGCGGCGGCGACAGCAAGAAAGCTGAAGGCGAAGGTAAGTGCGGCGAAGGTAAATGCGGTGGCGAAAGCAAAAAAGCCGAAGGTGAAGGTAAATGTGGTGAAGGTAAGTGCGGTGGTTCTAACTAATCGCTGATCTTCATTACTGCGCAGCCCCTCTCCGGAGGGGCTGTTTAAACTCAAAGGAGATAAACCATGAATAACGAAACCTTTCAGATTTCCGGAGCGGGCCTGGGCTTTCGCCGTTGCATGACCGATTCAATGAAGGATGTTGATCCATCCCGAATCGATTTCATGGAAGTTGCACCGGAAAACTGGATGGGACTGGGTGGCCGTTTCGGTAAGGCGTTCCGCGAATATACTGAAAAATATCCTTTCGTTACGCACGGTTTGTCTCTTTCTCTGGGCGGGCCTTCTCCACTGGATACTGATTTTCTGAAAAAACTAAAGGCATTTCACAAAGAGCATAACATCCGCGGTTACTCCGAACATCTGAGTTACTGTACTGATGACGGGCATCTTTATGACCTGATGCCTATTCCGTTTACCGAGCAAGCCGTAAAGCATGTCGTAAGCCGGATTCATCAGACTCAGGATATCCTGGGTGAGCGTATGGCAATTGAAAACGTTTCATACTATGCCGCTCCCGGTGCTGAGATGTCGGAGATGGACTTTCTGCTGGAAGTGCTGAAGCAGGCTGATTGTGATCTGTTGCTGGATGTTAATAACATCTATGTAAACAGTGTCAATCACGGCTACAACGCAGAAGAGTTTCTCGCGCAGATTCCCGGAGAGCGCATCAGCTACATCCATGTTGCCGGGCATTACAACGAAGCTGAAGACCTCATTGTTGATACTCACGGCGCTGATGTTATCGACCCGGTCTGGGCGTTACTGCAACAGACCTATGCTTTGTTCGGTGTGAAGCCGACTTTGCTGGAACGTGATTTTAATATCCCTCCGGTGGATCAGTTGCTGAAAGAGGTTGATCAGATTCGTCAGTATCAGGCAGAAGTCGCTCCGGCCGCTTTGGTGAAGGAGGCTCAGCATGTCAACGCATAAGCAGGACTTTACTCAACTGCAGTATGAGTTTGCGGCTCATATCCGTAATCCTGAACTGCACACTAAGCCGGATGGTGTCGAGGACCGCCGGATGAATATTTACCGGGAGCTGTTTTTCAACAATGTTGACGGCTTTATCAGCGGTGGTTTCCCGGTACTAAAGAGCATTACCAGCGAAGAAAACTGGACCCGTATGGTGAGAACATTCTTTGATTCTTACCGTTGCCATACACCATATTTTCTGCAGATTGCCGGCGAGTTCGTTAATTATGTTAACGAGCATAGAGAGCCGCAGGAATGGGATCATCCCTTTATGCAGGAACTGGTTCATTATGAGTGGGTCGAGCTGGCACTGGATACGTCAGAGACCAGTGCTGACGGCCTGGATGTTGACGCAGAAGGGGATCTGTTGGCGCAACATCCTGTGCAGTCGCCGTTAGCCTGGTCACTGATGTATGCATATCCGGTACATCGCATCAGTACCGCCAATCTGCCGCAGGAAGCGCCAGAACAACCGACTTTTCTGATCGTCTATCGCAAGCGTGATGATCGGGTGAAGTTCATGGAAATCAATCAGCTGACCGCGAGGTTACTGTTTATTCTCAGCGAAAATACTGACATGAGCGGGCGACAGGCTCTTGAGCAGATTGCAGCAGAGATGGCACACCCGGATCCTGAAGTGGTTGTTCAGGGTGGGGCAACAATTCTTCAACAGCTACGTGATACCGACATTATTCTTGGTACGCAGTAACCGCTGAACAATAACAATATTTATACAGTTCTATCTGATTCGGGAAAAACGTTATGGCTAATCCTTTGATCAAGCACTACAACTCGTTGCACAATATTCTGGATAAGACCCGTATTGCTGACGGTCTCGCTCCTCTGCTACTGCGTCTCTATCTGGCTCCGGTACTGATGCAGGCAGGTTACAACAAACTGTCTCACTTTGAAGATACTGCCGCATGGTTTGGAAACCCGGATTGGGGGCTGGGATTGCCGTTTCCAGAAGTGATGACCGCGCTGGCTGCCGGTACCGAGTTTTTTGGCGGTATTGCACTGATTATCGGTTTTGCTGTGCGCTGGATCTCTATCCCTCTGATGGTGACGATGATCGTCGCAGCGGTGACGGTGCATCTGGAAAACGGTTGGCTGGCGATTTCTGACAGCTCCAGCTGGCTGGCCAATGATCGGATTATGGAAGCGGCTGACCGTCTTTCCGCAGCGAAGAGTATCTTGCGTGAACACGGTAATTACAGCTGGCTGACAGGTCGTGGTTCAGTGGTGATACTGAATAACGGTATCGAGTTTGCGGCGACCTACTTTATTATGTTGTTCAGTCTGTTCTTTACCGGTGCGGGACGCTTCTTCAGCGTTGACTACTGGTTGGCGCGTAACTTCCGGGAAGAACAGGAATAACTCTGAGATCAGGAATTAGAAAGGTTGTTGTTCTCCAGCAGCATCTTTAAGCAGCGCTCAGCGCTGCTTTTTTTTGCCTGTCAGATGCTGTTTTCGTCGGCGGATGATTGCTCGTTGATGATCTGTTGATACTTACGAAGCAGATCATCGAGCAGAAACTGACAGGTTTTACTCATACTGCCGATCTCTTCAAGCAATGTGGCAATATCTTCCGGGTTATTCTGTAATGCAGGCTGCTGCTCCAGACAGTCGATGTAGTCCTTGCTGTTTTCACCGAGCGGTCTGGTCAGCGATTCCAGATTGTCCAGAAGTGCCTGCCAGGAGTGGGGAATATCGGATTTCTGGGTTGGCTGATCCTGCGCAATACTCTGCGGGGATACAGTAATAGCCGCACAGAGTAACAGCGTTAAGCATGCGGACTTCATCCGTTCCGATAGTGCCGGAGTCAATAATCTCATAGGTTCTGCCTGAGTATGGTTACTCCTGCAGTGTAATACTGATTACCTGAATTGCATCTGAAGAGATCTGCCAGCGTATATTCAGATCGTAAAGCCTGATGCCATATTCCCGCTGTGTCGATTTCTGTTTGTGATATGCCGGACGGGGGTCGCAGCGCAGAATCTCTGCAATCTGCTGTTGCAGAGGCTGATTCAGCCTTTGGCTGTGTTGTTGCAGATCGTTTTCTGCCCGATCTGATAGCAGAACCGGCAGATCAAGCGGCTCAATACTCTTCGCAATCTCAAACAGTGCGTCGTCGATAATATCGGAATAGGGCAGGTAAGGTTTGATATCCAGTATAGGGGTCTGATCCAGCAGATCAGCACCGCTGACATCCAGTAAAACCTTGCCCTGTTCTGAGCGAATGCCTTCGAGTCTGACCGGGGATAATCCTATCGGGTTCGGGCGAAAGGGAGAGCGGGTGGCAAAGACTCCCAGTTTGTCATTTCCTCCCAACCGCGGGGGTCTGACCAGAGGGGACCAGCCTTTACCAACACAGGCACTGAATACAAACACCAGCCAGATATGGCTGCACTGTTCCAGCCCGCGAACGGTATCAATGTCATCGCAGGGCGGCAGCAATTCGATAGTCGCCGTCATTGAACTGGCCAGACCCGGTTGACGAGGGATACCAAATTTTTCTTTAAATCCGCTGTGGATTAATGCCACCGGATTCATTGCCAGTGAATCTGCACTCATCAGCCTGTGCTCTGTTAATTCAGGAGGGCGCTATGATACCGCAATGGCGATTACCCGGGCAGTTTTTCTGCAGGTTCCTGTGGCTGTTCATGGCTATGCTTTCTGGCCGATTTTTTCTGTTTCCGGGGTTTGTCATCATCTGAGGCAATCGGATCGCGATGTTCGATAGGCCTCAGGCTACTCCAGTAACGGGAGCTTTTCTCTGCTTGCTCTCCCAGTCGATGAATATGGCTCAGTGAGTCCAGCAGATCGGTGCCTTCCTGGGGGGTTAACCGGGTTTCAAGCATGGCATCGAGAATGTGTTGCTTCACTTTCTGATACTTGCGCTCCAGAGTATGCAGAACTTCCCGGCTATCCGAGGCAGAGGTCACTTTCTCATCGTCAACCGTGGCGGCATCCAGCATGCTGGTGGTGACCTCTTTCAGCTCATAGATATCGCGCTGAGTGTTACTGTCTGAGATCCGGGCGAAACGCTCACTATAGTTCACTATCAGATTCGACAGACGCGCCATTTCGTTGAAATAGCGCGCCATACGCATTGCACTGGGTAGAATTTCCGAGGACTCCTCGCTTAGATTCTGCTGTGCCAGCTTCTGATTGAACTTGCCGATCTTGCTGATCAGCTTGTTGATATTTTCCACCTGCTGACGAATGCGTGGTCGATCGCTAAGTTCTGCGCTGAGGGACTCTTTCGCCAGACTGCCGGTCATGATGCTGACCCGGCTCAGTTCCCGTGTCATTGCTTCAATCGCCAGCGGTGGTGTTTCCAGTATGTTCTTGTCGAGAAAACGTGGGATTGCTTCGTCCTGTTCTGGGCGGCGGAATCGGGTTTTCAGCAGCTTCACCATCGGCGTGGTGATCGGCCACATGATGGCTACTCCCAGGGCATTAAACAGCGTGTGGAATAAGGCCAGTAATATCACCATATCAAAGGTCTGCATCAGGTTGGACTGATTAATCAGTTCAGCCAGTCCAATCAGCAGAACCAGTCCCACCAGACCGGTCAGGAGGTTAAACAGGACGTGGGCTGAAGCAATTCGTTTCGCATTCGGTGTCGCCCCTATCACTGCCAGAGCGGCGGTGGAAGTGGTGCCCAGATTTGCACCAATAACCAGTGCGCCGGCAGCCGCCAGTGGAATTGCACCGGTAGCAGCCATCGACAGGGTAATAGCCA
Organism: uncultured Amphritea sp.; assembly: GCA_963669425.2. Classification (GTDB taxonomy): domain Bacteria; phylum Pseudomonadota; class Gammaproteobacteria; order Pseudomonadales; family Balneatricaceae; genus Amphritea. The sequence goes on along the minus strand of CAXXNC010000001.1, from coordinate 119,400 downwards.
TAGCGGCACTGGATGACTGCACCAGAACGGTGAGTATGAAGCCAGCTAATACAAACAGCGCAAGCCCCCACTGGGACTGGCTGATGGCTTCAAAAGGAATGCTGTTTTCAAGGCCGTTAAAGGTGCCTTTGAGAAATGACAGCCCGATAAAGAACAGGGCGAAACCGACCAGTGTCGTACCGATATGGGCATAGCGCTTTTCGCCACCAATCAGTTTCAGAATCATCCCGATACCCAGCATGGGCAGTGCGAACGCACTGATCTTGAATTTAAAGCCTATGGTGGCAACCAACCATCCGGTCATTGTGGTGCCGATGTTGCACCCATAGATCACGGCGATTGACTGACCGAGGTTGAGTAGTCCGGCATTTACAAAGCCGATTGTTGCAACGGTAACCGCGCTGGAGGACTGCACCAGAGCGGTAATTGCGGTCCCGGATATCAGGCCGCGTAAACGTGAACGGGTCGCCGCTTCCAGTGCTTTACGCAGGGCTTCACCTGCAGCTTGTTTAAGGCCGCTGGTCATCATCTGCATACCTAACAGGAACAGACCCAGTCCGCCAATCAGATCACCGATGGCCGAGAACTCCATGATGATACTCCTTAATCTATCCAGGTTCCGGAACTATGCTTACTCGCCCTGTGCTCATAATCTATGTCAGCTTGAGCGGAATAAAGGCTTAAAAAACATATAGTTTTAAAGATAACTCCCTTTTCCGGTACGGGCAACCGACCAGATATCCACCCGTTGGGCACCAGCTTGCTTAAGGGTTCTGGCAATCTCGATTGCTGTGGCTCCTGTGGTGACTACATCATCGATGATGGCAACGTGAGCCGGAGGTTTCTCTGTGCAGAGGAACTTATTGCGCAGGTTGCGTTGCCTTTGCTGCCGGTTAAGGCCGGATTGCTGCTCGGTTTTCCCGGGTTTGATCAGTAAGTCAAAGCGATAACTGATATTGAGTACTGAAGCTATTCGCTTCACCAGCAGGGCGCTGTGGTTGAATTGCCGGTGTAACAGGCGAAAACGATCCATTGGGACAGGAAGGATGATATCTGGCCTGGTATTTTCTGCCAGATGTCTCAGCAGTTCCTCTGCAAGCAGTTCCGCCAGGAGATTAAGGTGCTGAGACTGATGGTTAAACTTGATCGCCTGAATTAACTGATCGACAGGAAAGCGGTATTCCAGGGCTGAGATAATACGGTCAAAGGGTGGTGGTCGCTTGAAGCAAGCCGGGCACAGCGTGTTCTGATTTATCGGTGTTTGCAAAGGCAACGAGCAGCGCGCGCAATTATGCCCTAGCCAGGGCATGTCATTAAAGCAGTCCTGGCACAGGCCAGCTTTAAATATGTTCGCATCAGAGCAAAGGTGACAGAGCTCGATCTGCTCAAAAAATAACCAATTGTTTTTTGTTTTGTGTATCATAAGTTGACAGATCCTTCTGTCAGATTAAAATTGAGCTCTGCTACTGAGCCGGGTATTCCCTTCCCTGGTTCGGTAGTAAACCACTTATGCCAGAGTACATAAAAAGTACATTAATAAGAACGTAGACTGACCGCGCCACTCACAGGTCATACTGACAGGAAAGCAATTCTATGCAACTTTCGATGCCGCAAGGCCAGACCGAGATTCGCCATGACTGGACCAATGAAGAGGTTCAGGCTCTGTTTGATCTGCCTTTTAATGATCTGTTGTTCCAGGCGCAGTTAGTGCACCGCCAGAATTTTGATCCGAATGAGGTACAGGTCAGCACGCTGTTGTCGATCAAGACCGGCGCCTGTCCGGAAGACTGTAAGTATTGCCCACAGAGCGGTCACTACAATACCGGTCTGGAAAAAGAGCGTCTGATGCAGGTTGAGAAAGTGCTGGAGAAGGCGCGAAAAGCGAAAGAGACCGGCTCTACCCGCTTCTGTATGGGGGCAGCCTGGAAGCACCCGGCAGATAAAGATATGCCTTACGTACTGGAGATGGTTAAAGGCGTTAAAGAACTGGGGCTGGAAACCTGCATGACTCTGGGTATGCTGGATCAGAGTAAAGCGGACCAGTTGGCCGAAGCGGGGCTTGATTACTACAACCATAATCTGGATACCTCGCCAGAGTTCTACGACAAGATCATCACTACCCGTACTTTCCAGGACCGTCTGGATACCCTGCATCATGTGCGTGAGTCCGGAATGAAAATCTGCTCCGGTGGTATTCTGGGAATGGGCGAGACGGCCACTGACCGCAACGGTCTGCTGATTCAGCTGGCGAATATGCCTAAGCAGCCGGAGAGTGTGCCGATTAACATGCTGGTTAAGGTGGAAGGTACGCCACTGGAAAATGCAGAAGATCTGGATAATCTTGATTTTATCCGCACCATCGCTGTAGCGCGTATCATGATGCCTCAGTCCCATGTGCGTCTGTCTGCGGGTCGCGAAAGCATGAGTGATGAGATGCAGGCCATGACGTTTATGGCTGGCGCAAACTCGATTTTCTACGGTGAGTGTCTGCTGACAACGCCGAACCCGGAAACTCATCGTGACCTGAAACTGTTCAAACGCCTGGGTATCAATATGGAGCAGCGCATCTCCGAAAGCGATGAGACCCAGGAGCAGGCGATTATGAATACCCTGCAAAAACAGCAGGATGATCAGTTCTATTACGAAGCCTGATCCTTTATTGCGCTCTGTTGTTTTGTTCGCGGAGCGCTTATTTTCGCTGCGAGTGATATCGGCTGATGTCGCTCGCTAATGGATTTCCATAGCATGTCTTTTGATCAACTGGGGGCTGAATTACAAGCCCGTCGAGATCAGTCTTTATACCGTCAGCGGCGCACATTACAGAGCCCGCAGGCTCCTGAAGTCATTGTCGATGGTAAGCCTTGCCTGGCTTTCTGCTCCAATGATTATCTGGGATTAGCGAATCATCCGGATGTTATCCAGGCCCTGAAGCAAGGTGCTGACCGTTACGGCGTAGGCGGTGGCGCTTCCCATCTGGTGAATGGTCATAGTCAGGCTCATCATGCGCTGGAAGAAGAACTGGCAGAGTTCACAGGCCGTCCCCGGGCGTTGTTGTTTTCCACTGGTTATATGGCCAATATTGGTGCTATCAACGGTTTGCTGAATAAGCAGGATGCGGTATTTCAGGATCGCGTTAATCATGCGTCCCTGCTGGATGCAGGTTTGTTGTCCGGCGCCCGTTTTCAGCGCTTTCTGCATAATGACGCTGATAACCTGAATACTCGCCTGGAGCGTACCGAAGCCCGGCGTAAGCTGGTGGTATGCGATGGTGTATTCAGTATGGACGGCGATCTGGCTGATCTGCCTGCAATTAGTCCGACCGCGGCTCGCCACAATGCCTGGGTGATGGTGGATGACGCTCATGGTTTCGGTTGCATCGGTCAGGGTGGGCGCGGCACTGTGGATCATTTTGGTCTGGGTGCTGTTGATGTACAGATACTGGTCGGCACGCTGGGTAAAGCTTTTGGTACATCCGGTGCTTTTGTGGCCGGTTCCGAAGAGCTGATCGAAACTCTGATTCAATATGCCCGCACCTACATTTATACCACCAGTATGTCTCCGGCCATTGCTGAAGCGACCCGGGCCAGCCTGAAGCTGGTTCAGGCTGAAGAGTGGCGTCGGGATAAGCTGCAGCAACTGATTAATCGTTTTCGTTCCGGATGTGATCAGCTGGGATTGAATCTGATGGATTCACCTACACCGATTCAACCTATCCTGGTAGGAGAGGCTGAAAAGGCGATGCAGATCAGCGCAGCGCTTGAAGCGAAAGGGATCTTTATCGGAGCTATCCGACCGCCAACTGTACCTCAGGGGGCAGCCCGTCTGCGGGTTACTCTGAGTGCCGATCATTCTGAAGCTCAGGTAGATCAGCTATTGTCGGCGCTGGAAGAGGTGGCGCTATGAGTCTGTATGTTGAGCGCTGCGGTAATCCGGATGGACCATCGCTAGTGTTGCTGCACGGCTGGGGAATGCACTCCGGTGTCTGGAACACTTTGTTGCCCTTGCTTGACCAGCAGTTTGATCTGTACCTGATTGATCTTCCCGGTTTGGGGCGAAGTGCAGAGTGCTTGCCGCAAACCTATTCTATGCAGGCAGTGTGCGAGCTGATCAGCGAAAAGATCCCAGATCAGTCGATTCTGTTTGGCTGGTCACTGGGCGGTTCAGTGGCTATGTCTTTAGCGCGGGACTTTCCAAATAAAGTCAGCAAGGTTATTACGCTGGCCAGCAATCCCTGTTTTGTACAGCGGCCGGACTGGCAGAGCGCTATGCCGGAAACCGTATATCAGCCATTTGAAAGTGCGCTGGTGGAGAATGCTCAGAAGACGTTGCAGCGTTTCAATATGCTGCAGACTCAGGGCGGGGCTGATGCCCGTTCAGATCTTAAACAATTGAAAGTGCTGATGTATGAAGTCACACCGTCCGACAAAGCCTTGCAGGACAGTCTGGTGCTGCTGCGAGGGGATTATCGGGCACTGTATTCCGCTACAGATCGGCCTTGTCTGCACCTGCTCTGTGAAGCTGATACTGTGGTGCCTGTTGAAACGGCACAGGCGCTTCGCGTGTTACAGCCAGGTGCGCAGATTACTGTTCTTGAAGGGCAGTCTCATATTCCTTTGCTGAGCTCTGCCGGTGTTGTTGCAGAACCAATAGTGGAATGGCTTAAATGAGCGCGCAATTCACCAAACCGGATATTGCTGAATCATTCAGTCGCGCGGCGGGTAGCTATGATTCAGTGGCAGAACTGCAACGCCGGGTCGGCTTTAATCTTCTTGATCGCATTGATACAGAGGTAAACCCGTCGGGGGTTATTCTGGACCTGGGATGTGGCACGGGGTTTTTCGGACCGGAATTGCATCAGCGGTATAGTCCGTACATGTTGCTCAGTCTGGATCTGGCAGAAGGTATGCTGAATTATGCCCGTGAGCACAGAGCTACCGCAGCATCTCAGTGGCTTTGCGGCGATGCGGAGTCATTACCCCTGGCAGATAACTCTGTTGATCTGATCTTTTCCAGTCTGGCGATTCAGTGGTGCGAGAACCTGCCGGCATTGTTCTGTGAGGTTGCCCGGGTACTGAAGCCCGGTGGGCAGTTCTTGTTTGCAACCCTGGGGCCTGAAACGCTGCATGAACTACGCAGTGCCTGGTCGGCGGTGGATAACTATCAGCATGTGAATCGGTTTATCAGTCTCAGTACTCTGAAAAAAGAGGCTGGTTCTCATCTGATGCCTGGCTTGCTTGAACAGGAGTATGAGATCCTGCGCTATCAGCAGGTGCGGGAGCTGACCCATGAGCTGAAGGGACTGGGTGCCCATAACATCAGTGCCGGACGTCAGAGTGGCCTGACTGGTAAAGCCCGGGTGATGGCATTTAAAGAGGCGTATGAAGCGTTCCGTACGAAAGACGGTATCCTGCCTGCGACGTATCAGGTGTTTTACGGCAAATTGATCAAAGAGTAATAGCGAAATGGCAAAGAAGGCTTTTTTTGTGGCGGGTACCGATACTGATGTCGGCAAAACAGTTGTTTCAGCGGGTTTGCTCCAGGCTGCTAATAATCTGGGTTTAAATACACTGGCTCTGAAACCGATTGCTGCTGGCTGTGAGCAAACCGAAGAAGGGCTGCGTAACGGTGATGCACTATTGTTACAGCAGACTGCTTCCCAGAAACTCAGCTACGATCAGGTAAACCCTATTGCTCTTGAGCCGCCAATCGCACCTCATATCGCTGCCCAGCATTTGGGGCGTCGTCTGGATGCCGACCGGATCGCAGCACTATGCCGTGGGGCGATGATGCAGCCGGCTGATTTCATGATCATCGAAGGTGCTGGTGGCTGGCGGGTACCACTGAATAACCGGCAGACACTGGCGGAAGTGCCGAAGCAGCTGAAGACACCGGTGATTCTGGTTGTTGGCATGAAGCTGGGCTGTATCAGTCATACTCTGCTGACTGTTGAGGCGATTGTAAAAGACGGGCTTCGTCTTGCGGGTTGGGTGGCAAATTGTATTGATCCAGAGATGAGTTGCTATCAGGAGAATCTAGAGACTCTGCAGTCGATGCTGGCTGCACCGTTGCTGGGTGAAGTTCCTTATCTGGATAATGTCAATCCGGTCGATGTTGCTAAACACCTCAATTTGAGTAACTTGTCGCTGGTTAATAAATGAACTGTTAAGGCGCTTACGCTATACTGTGCCTACTGATAAGTCGGTAATCTGCAAGGTTAGATAGACTTTTTATAAATTTCAGCAGGTTATTTGTCAAAGCAATAGGTAATAGTATGAACATTTCATCAGCACTTAATACCGGCGTTCTGGGCATTAACCGGGGACTGGATGGCGTACAAAAAGCCGCCAGCGATATTGCCGGTGCCGGTAAAACAGATACACCGGAGGAAGTAACCGGTCGTGATGTGAATGAAGCGCTGACAGACCTGGTGGTTGAAAAGAATGCTACAGCGGCCTCAACCAAGGTCGTGCAGTCAGCTGAAGAAACTCTGGGTACACTGATAGACGTCCGGGTATAACTCGCTGGCGTCTGTTTACCATATCTCTCAGCAGGGATTAAATCTATTCAGTAGGAGGAGGAATGATGCAAATTACGCAGACAACCTACTCACCATTACTGAGCAATCAGGAATCCCTGCAATCCTCAAAAGATATCCAACCAGCCGTTAATGGCACCGTTACACCAGTCGCACAGCAGCCAGAAGCGCTGCAGTCCTCATCCAGCTTTCGCAGCGTCGATGCTTCTTCAGGTAATAGTCAGGCAGGATTAGAAGCCAGAGAACGTCAGCAGCGGTCCGAGAGTAGCGAGCTTAAACGGGACGAACTGAAAAAAGAGATTAAAGGTGCGGTTGAGGCCGAGGTTGAAGCTCAGGAGCAAAAGCAGATTCAGGAGCTTGCTGCCAGGGATCGTGAAGTACGTCAGCATGAACAGAATCACGCTGCCGTGGGTGGTAAGTATGCTGGCGCTCCCAGTTATGAATTTGAGCGAGGACCTGATGGCCGTCTCTATGCTGTGGGCGGCGAGGTAAGTATCGATACATCACCGGTTCCTAATGATCCGGAAGCTACTCTGGAAAAAGCTGAAGTGATTCAGCGAGCAGCGCTGGCTGTAGCTGAACCTTCACCTCAGGATCGGGCTGTCGCCGCTGCAGCGGCTGCGATGGCGGCAGAAGCCAGGGCCGAGCTGGCTAGTGTTGAGCGTGAGGAAACTGGCGAAAGCGAAAGTTCGGATCAGGCCGATAGCGCCAGACGTGAAGCTCAGGAACTCCGCGATAAGCGCAGTGCCGAAGAGCGCAAAGATCGGATTGAAGATCAGCAAGAACTGAGTGAACAGCGTGTTGAGCAGCTGAAAGATTTTAACCGGCAGTTGCAGGAAGTGTCGGAGCGCATACTGGAAGTGAATCAGCGACTGATTGATGCCGGAGTGTTCAACAAGCTTATACCTGAAGGCTATATTTTCGATAAGAATGTCTGATCGGATAGTTTCAGAAAAAGCAGCCTGCGTCGGCTGCTTTTTTTATGCCTGTGACGGCTGCAGGTATTTCAGCACCAGACTGGTAAATACGGCAGGCTTCTCAGCGTGAGGCCAGTGTCCTGTCCCCTGAATCACTTTGTAGCTGGCTTTGGGGAACAGCGTCAGAACAGCATCACGATAGTCAGCAGTGATGTAGTCAGACAGTTCGCCTTTAATGAATAACATCGGGGCCTGATACGCTTCGCCCACCGGTGGTAGGCTAATAGCCTCATAACACTGTTCCAGCGCGGGCAGATTCATACGCCAGGCGAACTGCTTCTGTTCATTGCGGTAGAGGTTTTTCAACAGGAACTGGCGTACAGAAGGTTCATCGATGTGCTGGCTCAGCAATTGGTCAGCTTCCCCGCGGCTTTTGAGTGATGCCAGCGGTACGCTGTTAAGGCCTTTGAATACATCGGTATGATGGTGGGGGTACTGAACCGGTGCGATATCCACCACGATCAGTTTGTTGATTCGTTCCGGGTGGTTCAGTGCAAGTTGCATGGCGGCTTTGCCGCCCATTGAATGGCCCAGAACGTGGACTTTTTCCAGACCCTGATCATCCATCAGTTCCAGAATGTCGGCGGCCATCAATGGGTAGTTGATCTCGTCGCTATGAGGTGAGCGGCCGTGGTTACGCATATCTACCGCGTAGACCTTAAAATGCTCCGCAAAGGCTTTAATCTGGCTACCCCAGTTTTCCAGAGTGCCGAACAGGCCGTGCATAATGATCAGTGGCTCGCCTTCGCCGTGTATCTGTAGATTCAGTTTCATTGTGATCTTTCCCGGGCGCAAACATAAAAAAGGCCGGAAATTCCGGCCTTATCTGAGCGTAGCAGGATTACAGAATATCCAGCAGCTCAACATCAAATGCCAGTACGGAGTACGGAGGGATACCGCCTGGTGAACCCTGTGCGCCGTAAGCCAACTGATAAGGGATGTGCAGACGCCATTTTGCGCCTTTGGTCATCAGTTGCAGAGCTTCAGTCCAGCCAGCGATCACGCCACCAACAGGGAATTCTGCTGGCTGGCCGCGCTCGTAAGAGCTGTCGAACACATTACCGTCGATGAAAGTACCGTGGTAGTGAACACGTACAGTGGATTCACGGGATGGGCTGTCGCCCGCTTCGCCCGCTTCCAGGATTTCGTACTGCAGACCGGAATCGGTAACAACAACCTCTTCACGCTGAGCGTTCTTTTCCAGGAACTGTTCGCCTTCAGCAGCTGCTTCTTTAGCTTTTGCTTCAGCTTCCTGTTGCATACGCTCCTGAATAACGTTAAATGCAGACTGGATCTTTTCAGCGTCAACGCTCAGTGGCGCACCTTCGAAAGATTCGCGGATACCCGCCAGTACTGCATCCAGCTCAACGCCTTCAAAAGTCTGGTTGGACAGGTGATCACCCATCTGACGGCCGATACCGTAGCTGGCGATCTGTTCAGTAGTTTCTAGTTTCAGTTCAGACATGATTCTCGGTCTAAAGTCGTTTTAAATGAACGCGAAGCCTAACATAAAGTACTTGTTAATGCTCTCTCACGAACAGCAATGGATCGACCCGGGTATTGTTGAGGCTGACCGTCCAGTGCAGGTGAGGGCCTGTTACCCGGCCGGTCTTGCCTATCGCACCGATGCTGTCGCCGGTATTCAGCTGATCGCCAATGGCGACATCGATACGGCTCATATGGCAATAAAGGGTTGTAAGGCCAAAGCCATGATCGACAATGACAGTTTTGCCATTGAAAAAGTAATCGCCAACGGCGACCACTTTACCCGGCGCCGGAGCATTGATAGCACCACCCTGACCACCGGCAATGTCCAGACCGCTATGAGGATTGCGCGGCTGATCGTTAAAGAAGCGCTTGAGGCCGAATGGGCTGCTGAAGCGGCCTTCCGAAGGCAGAACAAACTCCAGGCTGTTCAGTTCGGGTGTTGACCAGCTTTTGAATGCGGCGACCATCTCATCTTTTTCACGCTTGTAGCGGGCCAGGTCCTGTTGGTTGGGATTCACGTGGCGTTTGTTGGTGATTGTCAGGCGTTGCTCTTTGTAGGCTTTATCCTCAATGCTGAAAGGAAAACGTTTACCATCTGCTTTCATCAGTTGTTCGTCAGCAGGCTTTGCTGACAGTGGGATTCCGATCACTGCCAGCCAGGGAGACTGATCAGCAAAACGGGTTTCAGTCGAGGGAATAACCATCACCCGGTTGCCTCGGTACCAGGCTGAAGGCGCTTGTGAAGAATTCAGACCCTCCAGAGGAATCAGAGCGATGCCGCCGGGCACTCTTGATTCTTCCGGTAATTCAATTGCCTGTATGTTCAGACTTAGCAGTAAGCCGCTCAGCAGTGCTGTAAAGCGCATTGTTTTCTCCTGTGTATCACCGGCGATCTTCGCTCAGCTATCCTGTTTTACTTCCATGATCTGGCTGCTAAACCGGCCATTGTGCAGTCGCGTTTCCATGGTTTGTCCCGGTTGCACCTGATCAATATCCTGCACCACTGTGCCATCCTGATCCTGAACGATGGCATAACCGCGTTCCAGTGTGGCCAGCGGACTGACACTGTGCAGCGTGCTTGCCAGTCCACGAAGCTTGATCTGCTGCTGGCTGATCAGATTCTGCATCTGTTGCTGCAGTCGGTGTTCTATGGATGCGAGGTGCTGCTGACCTGCACTTATACGTGCAGTCGGTGCGCTGTGTCGATAGCGCTCCTGCAGGTGACTGAAACGATCCTGCTGGCGCTGCAGACGGTACTGCATATTGCGCTGCAATCGTAGTTCCAGTTCATCCAGTCGTTGTGCCTGCTCTTTGAGTTTATCGCCGGGATGACGCAGCCGGCTGCGGGTCCACTGCAGGCGTTGTTGTCGCTCGTTGAGCTGCCGCTGCCAGCTTTGCAGTAAGCGCTGATAAAGTTGCTTAATCTGCAGTTGTAATTGGCTCTGATCCGGGCTGATCAGTTCTGCAGCCGCAGAGGGTGTTGGTGCTCGCAGATCCGCGACGAAGTCCGCTATTGAAACGTCCACTTCGTGGCCAACTGCGCTGATAATGGGTATTTCACTGTGGAAAATACTTTGCGCGACAATGGCTTCGTTGAAAGGCCAGAGGTCTTCCAGTGATCCGCCCCCGCGGCCAACAATGAGCACATCGCACTGACCCTGTTCATTCGCCAGGCGGATAGCATCGCTGATCTGTCCGGCAGCTTCTGCGCCCTGTACTGCGGTAGGGAAAACTGTCACTGGCAGCGAAGGGTAGCGTCGTTTCAGAACTGTGAGAATATCGTGGATTGCTGCGCCCGTGGGGGAAGTAACAACGCCCAGATGTTTCGGTTTAGCTGGAATCGGTTTTTTGAACGCAGGATCAAACAGGCCTTGCTGCTGTAGCTTGAATTTCAGTTCTTCGTAAGCCCTTTGCAGAGAACCAACCCCGCTGTCCTCCATGTAATCACAGATCAGCTGATAATCCCCGCGGCCCGGATAGAGACTGACTTTAGCGCGGACGACTACCTGATCACCGTTTTTCGGCTGATATTTCAGGTACTGGTTACGGTTACGGAACATCGCGCAGCGCACCTGAGCGCCGCTGTCCTTGAGAGTGAAATACCAGTGACCGGAACTGGGGCGGACGAAGTTAGACAGCTCGCCCTCCACATGTATAGTGAGGAACGAGTTTTCCAGCAGGGATTTGACCTGATGGTTCAGCTCAGTAACCGAAATGGCCTGATTCTGAAGCGGATTTGTAGAGGGAGAATTACGTTGCATGGCGTGCATCTTAAACCAGGTTATCACCGCTTTGTAACGGGGCTTTGCGAGAATTATTCATTTAGCAGAAAATGCACGGATTCTGGCTGTTTTTGATTGTTGTTTATACTACAAAAGGCTATAATCCCGCGTCTTATTTTTTCAAGACTACAGGCAAGCTCACACTATGTTGCGAATCGCTGAAGAAGCCCTCACTTTTGACGATGTTCTGCTGGTACCGGGTTACTCCGAAGTACTGCCAAAAGACGTATCGCTGAAGACCCGCCTGACCAAAGGCATTGAGCTGAACATCCCTCTGGTGTCAGCGGCAATGGACACGGTTACTGAATCCCGTCTGGCAATCGCCATGGCTCAGGAAGGTGGTATCGGTATTATCCACAAGAACCTGACTATTGAGCAGCAGGCAGAAGAAGTTCTGCGTGTTAAGAAATACGAAGCCGGTGTGGTTAGCGATCCTGTAACCTGTCGTTCCGATATGACGGTTGGTGAGCTGAATCAACTGGCAGCGAGTGTTGGCTTCTCCGGTTTTCCTGTAGTTGATGATGGTGAGCTGGTCGGTATCGTGACCGGTCGTGACGCCCGTTTCGAGAAGAAACTGGATGCCACTGTTGCTTCCATCATGACTCCTAAAGAGCGTCTGGTGACTGTAGAAGAGGGTGCAGATCCGGACGTTGTACGCAACCTGCTGCGTAAGCACCGTATTGAAAAGATTCTGGTTGTAGATGGCGAGTTCAGCCTGTGCGGTATGATGACCGTTAAGGATATGAACAAAGCTCAGACTCACCCGAATGCTGCGAAAGACGAGAAAGGTCGTCTGATCGTGGGTGCTGCGGTGGGTACCGGTCCGGAAACAGCAGATCGTGTTGATGCTCTGGTTAAAGCCGGTGTTGACGTGGTTATCGTTGATACTGCGCACGGCCACTCCAAAGGTGTTATTGATCGTGTTGCATGGGTAAAAGAGAATTACCCTGAGGTTCAGGTGATCGGCGGTAACATCGCCACAGCTGATGCGGCGATCGCGCTGGCAGAAGCGGGTGCTGACGGTGTTAAGGTCGGTATCGGTCCGGGCTCTATTTGTACGACCCGTATCGTTGCCGGTGTCGGTGTACCTCAGATCAGTGCGGTGGCTAACGTTGCGGCGGCGCTGGACAAGTACGGTGTACCTTGTATCGCTGACGGCGGTATCCGCTTCTCCGGTGATGTGTCTAAAGCGGTTGTTGCCGGTGCCTCTGCAGTAATGGTCGGCTCCATGCTGGCAGGTACTGACGAAGCGCCTGGTGAAGTTGAACTGTTCCAGGGCCGTGCTTACAAGTCATACCGCGGTATGGGTTCACTGGGTGCGATGGCACAGAGCACTGGTTCTTCTGATCGTTACTTCCAGGATGCCAGCAAAGGTGCTGAAAAACTGGTGCCGGAAGGCATCGAAGGCCGGGTAGCCTGTAAAGGCCCGATGGGTGGTGTGGTTCACCAGCTGGTCGGCGGTCTGAGAGCGTCCATGGGTTACACCGGTAGCCAGGATATTCAGACCATGCGTACGGTACCGCAGTTTGTACGCATCACCAATGCGGGTATGGCTGAGAGCCATGTGCATGATGTGAGCATTACCAAAGAAGCGCCTAACTATCGTGTTGGATAACAGGCCTTAAACAGATAAAACAGGTGGGATGGCTTCGGCCCTCCCACTTTTTCTTTTTTAACACGCTGTAAAATAACAGCAATTCGTCCCGCTACTGCATCGACAATGATCAGATCGGTAGCTGAGAGACGTTGATTTCGGAGTCATCGAAATGTCACAAGATATTCATGCTCAGCGAATTCTGATTCTGGATTTCGGTTCCCAATATACGCAGCTGATCGCGCGACGTATTCGTGAGATCGGTGTGTACTGTGAAATTCATCCGTGGGATATGGATGAAGCAGCCATTCGTGAATACAACGCCAGGGGTATTATCCTGGCGGGTGGACCAGAGTCCGTTACTGAACTGGATTCACCGCGTGCGCCTGAGGTTGTATTCGATCTGGGTATTCCACTGCTGGGTATCTGCTACGGTATGCAGACCATGGCTGAGCAGCTGGGTGGCAGCGTAGTGACCTCCGATAAGCGTGAGTTCGGCTATGCCAAAGTCCGTCTGGAAGACAGCCCGAGCCGTCTGCTGGAAGGTATCGAAGACCATATCGCCAACAACGGTTCGCTGTTACTGGATGTCTGGATGAGCCACGGTGACAAGGTTGGCACGCTGCCAGAAGGTTTCAGCATCATCGCCAGCACCGAGAGCGCACCGATCGCAGCAATGTGTCATCCGGGTAAAAACTTCTACGGCGTACAGTTCCACCCTGAAGTAACTCACACCAAACAGGGTATGCGTATTCTGGATCGCTTTGTAAAAGAGATCAGCGGTTGTGAAGCACTGTGGACGGCTGAGAACATCATCAACGACCTGATCGAGAAAGTACGTGAGCAGGTCGGTGAGCAGAAAGTCCTGCTGGGTCTGTCTGGCGGCGTTGACTCCTCTGTGGTTGCAGCACTGCTGCACAAAGCTATTGGCGATCAGCTGACCTGTGTGTTTGTGGATAACGGTCTGCTGCGTAAGAACGAAGGTGATCAGGTGATGGACATGTTCGCTAAGAACATGGGCGTTCGCGTGATCCGTGCTGATGCTGAAGATCTGTTCCTGGGCCGCCTGTCCGGTGAAAACGATCCTGAGAAGAAACGTAAGATTATCGGTAATACCTTCATCGAAGTATTTGATGATGAAGCCGCTAAACTGAAAGACGTAAACTTCCTGGCGCAGGGTACTATCTACCCGGACGTGATCGAGTCTGCAGCTGCGAAGACCGGTAAAGCCCATGTGATCAAGTCTCACCACAACGTAGGTGGTCTGCCAGAAGACATGAAGATGGAGCTGGTTGAGCCACTGCGTGAGCTGTTTAAAGACGAAGTGCGTAAGATCGGTCTGGAACTGGGCCTGCCATACGATATGGTTTACCGTCATCCATTCCCGGGTCCGGGTCTGGGCGTACGTATTCTGGGCGAAGTGAAGAAAGAGTACGCGGATATTCTGCGTGAAGCGGATGCTATCTTCCTGGAAGAACTGCATAACGCTGACTGGTACCACAAAACCAGCCAGTCTTTCGCTGTATTCCTGCCAGTGAAGTCTGTCGGTGTTGTGGGTGACGGTCGTCGTTACGAGTACGTTATTGCACTGCGTGCGGTAGAAACTATCGACTTTATGACCGCACGTTGGGCGCACCTGCCGTATGAGCTGCTGGAAACTGTATCCAGCCGTATCATCAACGAGATTCCTCACGTATCCCGTGTGACTTACGACGTCAGCTCTAAGCCGCCTGCGACGATTGAGTGGGAATGATCGCTGGTTATAAGTGTTGATCTTGTTGTTAAAAGCCCGCATTTGCGGGCTTTTTGCTACATTGGTTTGTTATGAGTAAAGCTGTGAATAGCGGAAACGATATCAGGTGGATGGAGCATGCACTGACATTGGCGGAGCGGGCAGCAGATGCCGGTGAAGTCCCTGTGGGTGCAGTAATTGTGCTAGATGATCAGGTGATTGGCGAAGGCTGGAACCAGCCGATTTCAGGACATGACCCAACCGCTCATGCGGAAATAATGGCACTGCGGAATGCCGCTGAGAGAGTGCAGAATTATCGCCTTGTTGGCGCTACTCTCTATGTCACCATAGAGCCCTGCACCATGTGTGCCGGTGCGATCGTTCACAGCCGGATAGGGCGGGTCGTATTCGGCGCCACAGAGCCTAAAGCAGGCGCGGTAATCAGCAATGGTCAGCTGTTTGAGCAAAGCTGGCTGAACCACTGGCCGGAGTATACCGGGGGTGTTATGGCTGATCAGTGCAGTGCCCGTATCAGTGCGTTTTTTAAACAGCGCCGGGCAGAAAAAAAGGCGCTTAAGCGCGCCTCTTCATGATTGAGTTAAGCGTCAGGCAGCTGTTCAGGTTTAGCCTGCGAATCTAATCTTAAGAGTTTAATCTTAAGAGCTTCATCCTGAGAGCTTAATCCTACTAGCTTCAGCTGTCTGACTTGCGTGCCAGCAGGGTGCCATCGCCTTCGGTGCGCAGTTTTACCCAGTGGATCAGGTCAGTCCACATACGGTCGATATCTTTCTGCTTGGGCATGATGCCAGCATGTTTCAGCTCAATAGTCATCACCGGAATCTGTTTAACGAACCAGCCATAATTGCCCAGTGAACCGGGGTAGGTACCCAGCTGCTTCAGATGCAGCGGGCCCAGTCGTTTTGGTGGGGTGATGCTGCCATCATAATCGAGAATGCCGTGCGGCGCTGTGAACGGAAACAATTACGTCCGGTTGCAGCTCTTCTATCAATTGATGAATCGCCTGCGTTTCAGGTTCGCTCAGTGGCTTTTTACCCGGATAGTAGCGAGCCCGCTTGCGGGCGTAGGTCTGCCAGTGATGTATCGGATCAACTGAGGCCTGTGATGGAATAAAGTTGCGATTCAGGTCGACTTTATTGGCATTCACCCGGGTCGATTTTTTCTGCAGCAGGCCGTCGGGATTGGTGAGTGGCATAAAGTGCCAGTCAAACCGACCGCTGTGATGCTTATTCAGTGTATGCAGCCACTTGAAAGAGACACTGACACTGGAGTATTCGTCACCATGAATGCCGCCCAGAAACAGGATGCGCGGGGCATCATGGGCTTCAGGGCTGGCGTGGAAATGTTTTTCCAGCAGGGGGTGATTCCGGTTTGAGTAAAAGCGCGGCAGATCAAACCCTGCGCCCAGGCACTCTTTTTTCGAAACGCTGCTGAGCTTTTTTCCGATCCGGCTGCAGATTCTATCCAGTTCTGCTGTTTTGGCCCGGATCTGTTCCGCGCTCAGAACCGGCGGATTCAGTGTTGTTCCGTCTGGAACTTCTGCGTCGTTAACCGCTTTGTCAGCCTGATCTTCAGAGTTGGCGGACTCTCCGGACATGGCTGACGATGAAGCTGGCGCCTCAATATAGCTGCTGAGAGGGTCTTCAGGCTCTGCGCGGGCGGTCAGTGCAACGGAAATACTCAGGCTCAGGACAGTCAGAAATTTAAAGCGAACACTCATTTATATCAGCTTGCTGGTCATTAAATGTTCGCACATTGTAATGATGTTTAAGGCGGATGTGGAGATCACAGAGTGGGGATTGCCACATCCGGGGTATCGCTTTTCGGAGCGGGTATATTGACGCTGTCGATAAGTGCCTGTACTGCTTCTGCGGTATCGTCACCCTGATCGCCTTGCATAACGATTTCGCCTTCATTTTCAGCCGGTGACAGTGGCGGTTTACTGGCTTCTATCAGAGCCTTCTGGAGTTCCCAGTCGAGCAGATCGTAATAGTTTCTTATGTTGCTGACATAGAGTACCGGCTCATAGCCACGGGCATAGCCATTACGCACGGTCTTGAAATATTTAGGCTGTGTCAGCAGCGGCAGAAACTCTTTCACATCTTCCCAGCTGTCAGGGTTTTTACCGCCCCGTTGGGTCAGAATGCGGGCGTCTTCAAGGTGCCCAAAACCAACGTTATAAGAGGCCAGAGCAAACCAGACCCTGTCTTCCCCCTTAATACGCTCCGGAATTTTTCCCATCACTTTTTTCAGATAATGCGCTCCACCCATAACGCTCTGTACCGGATCAGTGCGGTCTTCAACTCCCATTTCTCTGGCGGTGGCCTGGGTCAGCATCATAATACCCCGTACCCCGGTTGGTGATACCGCTTTAGGATTCCAATGGGATTCCTGATATGCAACAGAGGCGAGCAGACGCCAGTCAATGTCGGTTTCCTGCTCAGCCATCATGAAATACTGCTCCAGCTTACAGAAACGGGTGTCCATGTCCTTGCGGAAGGTTTCTATGTCCACATAACCCAGACGGTTCTGGCGGGTGAAGTATTTCTGTTTCAGGGTGACCAACAGTTCCTGGGTCTCCATTCTTTCGAAGAAACGACGCAGTGAGCGCTGCAGGCTCTGATCGTTCTGCTTTACCAGTAGCCAGGCAATCTGTTCCGGTTTACCCATGACCAGTGATTTCTTGAGGCCCGGGAAGTAGGATTTCTGTGCATCAAATACGAGATCGTCAACCAGTGCGTAGTCGAACTCTTTCTTGTAGACGCCTTCCAGCAGTTCGGTAACACTGGCGCTACTGTGCTTTCGGGAGGTCAGATAAGGGTGTGTCTGTCTGAGGCTCTCAATCAGCTCGTCATGACTGCTCCCGGCAATCACTTCAATCTCTTTATTTTCAAGATCTTTCAGGCTTTTGGGGACCGGTTTGCCCCGGGTTACCCGGTAGATCAGTGTCGGTGTGGTGTAGGCATAGGGCGGCGAGAATCTGAAATTTTCTTTTCTGGCTTCGGTAATGCTGAGTCCTGCCGCGGCGATATGAGCATCCCGATTTTCGACCAGTGTAAACACTTCTTCAAACGTATCAGGAATGATCAGTTCCAGTTCTACACCGAGATAATCAGCGTAGGCTTTGGCCAGTTCATACTCAAAGCCGGCAGGCTGACCATTGTTATCCAGATAGTAGGTGGTGGGGGTGTTGCGGGTCGCCAGACGCAGGACGCCGGTTTTCTGAATGGCACCTACCTGAGTCTGATTACTCTGGCTGAACAGCAGCAGGGTGGCGAACAATGACATCGACACCAACAGGAAAAGCAGTTCTTTGGCATGAAACAGATTTATTCGCATAAGAATATTGGGCTTTTTCTGGTAACTAATCCGCTATTTCAGTAAAATTCGCCCTTAAATTTCTCCTACATCAACCTATCGGTTAGGCACATTCAAGAGGCTTGATACTAACATGCTGGTACTGCGTGGAGCGCCTGCTCTTTCAGCTTTTCGTCACGATAAGCTGCTCTCTGCCCTGAACTCTAAAGTTTCCAAGATCAACGGCGTTTACGGCGAATTTATGCACTTCGCCGATCTGCAACAATCGCTGTCAGATCAGGAGCAAGAAACCCTCGGACGCATCCTGCGTTACGGGCCTAAAGCTAAAGTGGAAGAGCCGTCAGGTCAATTGATTTTGGTCGTTCCACGTCCGGGTACCATCTCGCCATGGTCCAGTAAGGCGACCGATATCGCCCGTAACTGCGGTCTGCAGGGCATTAAGCGTCTGGAACGCGGTACTGCCTATTATGTGCAGTCTGATGCAGCGCTGAGCGATGCTGAGCTGGAACTGGTTAAAGCTGAACTGCACGACCGTATGGTCGAGGCGACGCTGGCTTCTCTGGATGATGCCGAGGCACTGTTCCGTGAGGAAGAACCTGCGCCACTGACGACAGTCGATATTCTGGCAGGTGGTCGTCAGGCACTGGCAACAGCGAACGTTGAACTGGGTCTGGCACTGGCAGAAGACGAGATCGATTATCTGGTCGCCAGCTTTACTGATCTGGGTCGTAACCCGACCGACGTTGAGCTGATGATGTTCGCTCAGGCGAACTCTGAGCACTGCCGTCATAAGATCTTCAACGCATCATGGGATATCGATGGCGAGGCACAGGAGAAGTCTCTGTTCGCGATGATCCGTAATACCAATGAGATGGGCGGTGAGAACATCCTGTCTGCTTATTCCGATAACGCAGCGGTCATGGTAGGTGCCAACGCGGGTCGGTTCTTCCCGAATCCAGCTTCTAAAGAGTACGGTTACAATCAGGAAGATATCAACATCCTGATGAAGGTTGAAACCCATAACCACCCAACCGCTATTGCACCGCATTCCGGTGCGGCGACCGGTTCTGGCGGTGAGATCCGGGACGAAGGAGCAACCGGTAAAGGCTCTAAGCCAAAAGCGGGTCTGACCGGTTTCACCGTATCCGATCTGAACATTCCGGGCTTCGAACAGCCATGGGAATCTGATTACGGTAAGCCTGAGCGTATCGTATCGGCACTGGATATTATGATCGAAGGTCCGATCGGCGGTGCCGCATTCAACAACGAATTTGGTCGCCCGGCGCTGAACGGTTACTTCCGTACCTTCGAACAGCAGGTCAATGGCGCGGCGGGCGAAGAGGTTCGTGGTTACCACAAGCCGATTATGATCGCCGGTGGTTACGGTAACATCCGCACCGATCATGTTGATAAAGGTGAGATCCCTGTCGGTGCTAAGCTGATCTGTCTGGGTGGGCCTGCAATGCAGATCGGCCTGGGTGGCGGTGCAGCGTCTTCTATGTCTTCCGGTACCTCTTCTGCGGATCTGGACTTTGCGTCTGTACAGCGTGACAACCCGGAACTGGAGCGTCGTTGTCAGGAAGTGATCGATCAGTGCTGGCAGCAGGGTGATGAGAACCCGATCGCCTTTATCCACGACGTGGGTGCCGGTGGTCTGTCTAATGCCTTCCCTGAGCTGGTAAAAGACGGCGGCCGTGGCGGTAACTTTGAGCTGCGTAACGTTAATAACGATGAGCCGGGCATGTCGCCGCTGGCGATCTGGTGTAACGAAGCTCAGGAGCGTTACGTACTGGCCGTTGAGCCTCAGGATATGGAACGCTTCGAAGCGATCTGTGCCCGTGAGCGTTGCCCTTACGCTGTCGTAGGTACTGCAACTGAAGAGCATCACCTGACACTGGGTGATACCCACTTCGACAACAAGCCTGTTGATCTGCCGATGAGTGTGCTGTTCGGTAAGCCACCGAAGATGCACCGTTCGGTTCAGCGTATCGCTTATGAAGTGCCTGAATTTGATGCTTCAGCCATTGATCTGGCGGAAGCGGCTGAGCGTGTTCTGAAACTGCCTGCAGTGGCATCCAAGTCCTTCCTGATCACCATCGGTGACCGTTCTATTACCGGTCAGGTTGCTCGTGATCAGATGGTTGGCCCATGGCAGGTACCGGTAGCTAATTGCGCCGTGACCACCTCTGCATTTGATACCAATGCCGGTGAAGCGATGGCGATGGGTGAGCGTACCCCGCTGGCGCTGGTTGATTCTCCGGCATCCGGTCGTATGGCGATCGGTGAAACCGTGACTAACCTGGCGTCTGCCCGTATCGGTGACATTATCGATATCAAACTGTCCGCTAACTGGATGTGCGCGGCCGGTCACCCGGGTGAAGACGAAAAACTGTACGACACTGTGAAAGCAGTCGGTATGGAGCTGTGTCCACAACTGGGTATCACGATCCCGGTGGGTAAGGACTCTATGTCCATGCGTACGGTCTGGAACGACAACGGTGAAGATAAGTCTGTTACTGCACCAACCTCGCTGATCATCACCGGTTTTGCGCCGGTAACCGATGTGCGTAAAACACTGACACCTCAGCTGCGTACTGATCAGGGCGACACCGATCTGATCCTGCTGGATCTGGGTAACGGTAAGAACCGTCTGGGCCTGTCTGCGCTGGCGCAGGTGTATAACGAAGTCGGTCAGCAGGTACCGGATGTTGATGCGCCGGAGCAACTGGTAGCCTTCTTCGGTGCTATTCAGGAACTGAACGAACAGAGCCTGCTGCTGGCATACCACGACCGTGCTGACGGTGGTCTGTACGCAACCATCGCTGAAATGGCGTTTGCCGGCCACACCGGTGTGGATATCAATCTGGATATGCTGGCTGCTGACAGCACCGAGTTTGCTGCAGCACTGTTCTCAGAAGAACTGGGTGCCGTGATTCAGGTTAAACGTGACGATCTGCAAACGGTTCTGACTGAGCTGAACGCTGCGGGTCTGGGCGAGATCACCAAGGTGATCGGTTCTCTGAACGAAGACGATCAACTGTGCGTTCACTTCGATGATGAAGCGATCTACACCGCGGCACGGACTGATCTGCAACGCTGGTGGGCAGAAACCTCTTACCGCATTCAGTCTCTGCGTGATAACTCTGAATGTGCGCAGCAGGAATTTGACCGTCTGCTGGATGCCAACGATCCGGGTCTGAACGCAGCACTGAGCTTCGATCAGAACGAAGATGTGGCAGCGCCGTTTATCCAGACCGGTGTTCGTCCACAGATGGCTATCATCCGTGAGCAGGGCGTCAACGGCCATATCGAGATGGGTGCCGCGTTTGATCGTGCTGGTTTCGCGGCGGTGGATGTACACATGAGTGACATTCTGGAAGGCCGCGTTGATCTGGAACGCTTCAAAGGTCTGGTTGCCTGTGGCGGCTTCTCCTACGGTGACGTGCTGGGCGCCGGCGAAGGCTGGGCTAAGTCGATCCTCTTCAATAGCCGTGCCCGTGACCAGTTCCAGTCCTTCTTCAACCGTGAAGATACCTTTGCACTGGGTGTATGTAACGGCTGTCAGATGCTGTCTAACCTGCATGAGCTGATTCCGGGTACTGACCTGTGGCCACACTTTGTGCGCAACATGTCTGAGCAGTTTGAAGCCCGCGTAGCAATGGTAGAAGTTCAGGACAGCAAGTCGATCTTCCTGCAGGGCATGGCCGGTTCCCGTATGCCGATCGCAGTGGCGCACGGTGAAGGTCACGCTGAGTTTGCCGATCAGGCACACCTGGCGGGTCTGAACAGCTCCGGTGCGGTAGCGCTGCGCTATGTGGATAACTACGGTCAGGTGACTGAAACCTATCCTGCGAACCCGAACGGTTCTCCAGCCGGTATCACCGGTGTGACCTCTGAAGACGGTCGTGTAACCATCATGATGCCTCACCCTGAACGTGTGTTCCGTGCTGTGACTAACAGCTGGGCACCGGATGAGTGGAGCGAAGATGGCGCTTGGATGCGCATGTTCCGCAATGCACGTGTCTGGGTTGGCTAAGCCACGAGATAGTAAAGAAAACGCGCCTTCGGGCGCGTTTTTTCGTTGTGGATATGCAGGCCGGTCTTTAACCGTTTTTCTCTGGATAAGCCCATTTTGAGACCTGTCCCGATGTTAAATAGCCTTAAAATGAGTCAGGGTAAAATAAAATAATAGCCACAGCCGATATATTGCTGATAGCGTTTTGTTCAGCGGGTTTGCTGAATCCTGTTATCAGGCTCAGAAAAAGAGACAGGGGTTTTAAAGTTGCAGGGATGGTTCAACTTCGGACTGTGATGCGGAATTTTGTGAAGGTGTCCTGCAATGATTGATACTCAACAGTGTTTGTCCCGCCACCCTATAGAATCCATTGATCTGGATAAATGGCAGCAGACCGCTGATCTGATCGCCAGATTATACGATGCCGCCTGCGGCGCAATTGTTCAGTTTCGTCAGGATGAGTTCAATGCGGTTGTGGCCAGTCGAAACGAGGATAACTTTCTTCAGCGTGATTCAGCCTGGCCCTGGGAGATGAGAAGCTTTTGCCGTCGGATTATGGAAACCGGCAAAGAGCTTTATGTCGGTGATCCTGCTAATCATGAAGAGTGGAAAGGTATTGAACCGGTCTGTGCAGGGACTGTGCGCTCCTATTTTGGTTTCCCTATACAGTGGCCTGATGGCACTCTGTTTGGCACGATCTGCGTAATCGACAGCAAAAGTACCGACTATAACCCTGTGCAGCTGGAGTTGCTGGAACAACTGCGGGATCTGATCAATGCGGATCTGAAAATGGCCTTTGCCTATGACGAGATCCGTCGGCTGGCGTTAACGGATGAATTAACTGGTATTGCCAATCGCAGAGGGTTGCAGCTGTTAGGCGCGCAGCGGATTAAAGATGCCCGGCGCTTCAGAACGAGCATCGGTGTGATTTTCTTTGATATCGATAGAATGAAGTATCTCAATGATACTCACGGACACAGCGCCGGAGACCGTTGCATCAGTCTTGTCGCTCAGTCATTGGATGAAGTGTGTCGCGATAGTGATGTGACAGCCCGGGTTGGCGGGGATGAGTTTATTGTGATGGTACTGGCTGACAGCGAAGCCGATGTGGAAGCACTCAGCCAACGCATAGTTGAGCATTATGATGCTTCACGGACTGGTGATGCCCTGCTGGTTGAGAACAGTCTCAGTGTTGGCCATCAGTTCAGTTCAGAGCTCAGTCCGGAGATGTTTGAGAGCATGATTGATCAGGCCGATAAGCAGATGTATCTGTGTAAGCAGGCGCGTCGCTAGTCAGATGGTCAGCCCGTCTCTGGCGATCTGCAGATCTGCCGGTAAGTAATTTTCCAGCAGCCATTGATCCATTTCATGACTAAGATGCGTCAGCCAGACTGCTTTCGGTTGCAGTTGCAGCTGAATCGCCAGAACCATGTTCAGATCATTATGGTTTCTCGGTGGCGTGTTCTGAGGCGGATGACTGGCATCAATTACCAGTTCCAGATTTCTGAACTGACGCAGGAAGGCCAGAGTTTCCGGTGGCAGGCCTACCGTATCGGTCAGATATGCCAGCTGCCGATTATCTTTTTCGAGCAGGTATCCCAGAGTGGGCTTGGAGTGCTGCAGAGGTAAAGGGGTGATTTTCAGAGTGCCGACCTGCACTGCAATGAAAGGTACCAACGGTGCCTGAAAATCCAGAATTCCCGGGTGCCTGGTTAGATCGGCACAGCCGTCCGGATCTTCCGGACCGAAAACCGGAATGGGATCGCCCAGCCCCCAGCGCAAATGAAACAGCCCCTGGACATGGTCGACATGGTAGTGAGTCAGCAGAATGGCGCTTAGTTCACCGGGCTGAAAACGTTCTGCCAGATCCATCAGTCCGCCATCCAGCAGGATCTGCTCGCCTTCTGATTGGATTAACGCACTGCACGGTCTGCGTCGAAATCCGTTGTCCTCGCGGGCTCGCAGGCATGCGGGGCACTGACAGCCGAACACCGGTACCTGGCGGACATCGCCGGTACCGAGGAATGTTAGTTGCATTCTGATTACACTCTGATTCTTTCTTTTCAGGCAGCCTGCCAGCTGTTGCGGGTAACGATGTCCAGTAGCTGTTGAATACCCAGCTCCAGAGAATCGTTATTATTGACCGTCAGTGTGCCCTCAGGCATGGTCGCAACCATCTTCTGATGACGCGCTAAGCGGGCCTCGATTTTACTTGCCGACTCCCTTCCTCGCTGCAGCAGCCGCTGCCGGAGCTGATCACTGTCGACACTTACAAGAACCGGAACCAGCTCATCATAAAGACTGAGTGCCTCTGACAGATACTCACGGGAACCGTTGACCACCACATTCGCTCCGGAACTGAGCCAGAGATCGATCTCTGAACCGATACCGTAATGGTAACCGTGAGAGTACCAGTTCATTGCAAACAGACCCAGTTCATCCCTGATTCTGAACTCTTCTTCGCTCAGATGGATATGATTCTCGCCGCCAATATCGGCGGCCCGGGTGATGTAGCGATGTGCTACACAGCAGCGCAGTTGTGACGGTAACCGCTGTCGGCAGCCTTCCAGCAGTGAATCTTTACCGGAGCCGGAAGCGCCGATCAGATAAAACAGTGTGCCACCCATATCAGAATACCCGCTTACCTTTGCACCAGACCCGCTCGACCAGTGGCATTACAGAGTGACTGTTAACCTGCACCAGATCGGCACGTCGACCCACTTCCAGAACGCCACGGTCATTCAGGTTAGCCGCTTCAGCCGGATTTGACGTGACCAGCTGTACCGCTTTGGCGAGATCGTAGTCATTATCTTCCAGACCGGCGACCATAAAAGCAGCCTGTATCAGCGCTGACGGATAGTAGTCGGAGCTCAGGATGTCGAGTACACCGGCGCCAGCCAGATCTTTGGCTGCGATGTTACCGGAGTGAGAGCCTCCCCGGACAATATTCGGCGCGCCCATAAGTACCTTCAGTCCAAGCTCATGGGAGGCTTGTGCAGCTTCCAGAGTGGTGGGAAATTCCGCTACCTGCATACCGAGCTCTGCTGATTCCCGGGCATGTGCCAGCGTGGCGTCGTCGTGACTGGCGATGGCAATGCCACGGTCGTGGCAGATCTCACAAATTTTCCGGCGGAACGGATCGGCATATTGCGCGCTGTTAGCCTGCTGTAGGGCGATAAAGTCATCCATCTCGGCATCCTGCAGGCCATATTTGATCTGATAATATTCCCGGTATTTTGGAATATTCTCCGGCGGAAACTGACGCTGTCCCGGCGCGTGATCCATTACCGATACCAGCTTTACCAGATCTTCACCGATGTAGCGTTCAAAAAACTGCATCAGACCCGGGAAGCTGACTTCACAACGAAGGTGCAACATGTGGTTGGCGCGGTTAATACCGGCCTGTTCCGATTCAATGATGGCGCGGATCATTTTATCCAGTTTTTCAACCCGGGTGCTTTCACCAATGATGTCTCCCAGTGCCACCGAATCAAAGGACGTTGTGATACCGGCGGCGATCAGCTGGGCATCATGGGTGGCCATCGCCATATGCGCGGGCCAGTCTACTTTAGGTCTGGGGGTGAAGTACTTCTCCTGATTGTCAGTATGCAGTTCGACCATACCGGGCATCAGATATTCGCCATCCAGATCGTCCACTTGTGGCAGCTTACTGATTTCTGAACTGATCTCCGCGATCAGCCCATCCCTGATTACCAGGGTACCGTTGATAACTTCATCACGCAGGATCAGCTGCGCGTTTGTCAGAATCTGTTCTTTCACTGTGTCAGTCTCAGTTTTCAGATTAAATCGCTTTGATATCAACCAGGCGGTCCGCGACGGCTTCGCGAACATCTTCGTCGTGGAAGATGCCAACGATCGCTGCGCCTCTGGCTTTTGCTTCGTTGATCAGCTCAACCACTACTTTGCGGTTATTTGCGTCCAGAGATGCGGTGGGTTCATCCAGCAGCATAATCGGGTAATCAACAATGAAGCCCCGGGCAATATTGACCCGCTGCTGTTCGCCCCCGGAAAAGGTGCTGGGGGCCAGGTGCCAGAGTCGTTCTGGTACATTCAGACGTTGCAACAGGTGCTTCGCTCTGGCCTCGCAGGTAGCCCGTTCAACACCCAGATCCAGCAGCGGTTGCATCACCACTTCCAGTGTTGCTACCCGTGGGATTACCCGCAGGAACTGAGACACATATCCCAGCGTCTGACGACGCAGGGCGATGATGCGGCGTGGTAATGCCTGAGTAATATCGACCATCTCAGAGCCATCGCGCAGAGCGATCTGCCCGCTGTTAACGGAATAGTTGGCGTACAGTGCTTTCAGAAAGGTGCTTTTACCGGCGCCGGACTGACCGTGCAGCACGACACATTCTCCGGACTGCACCTGCAGTGAGGCGTTGTCCAGAACCCCGAAGCTTGCCCCTCCCTGGTTGTGCAACGTAAAGGACTTCTCCACGCCGCTGACTTCGATCATCGTTTCAGTAACAGACATGGGGTACTCCTAGTTCTGCAGGATGGATGAGACCAGTAACTGGGTATAAGGATGCTGCGGATCGTCCAGTACCTGATCGGTAAGACCGGTTTCGACGACTTCGCCGCGGCGCATGACCATCAATCGGTGGGCCAGCAGGCGGGCCACTGCCAGATCGTGGGTGACAATGATCACCGACAGACCCAGTTGGGAGACCAGGTTGCGCAGTAGGTCGAGAAGCTTGGCCTGCACTGATACATCCAGACCACCGGTCGGCTCATCCATAAAGATCAGTTTCGGATAGGTGACCAGATTACGGGCGATCTGCAGGCGCTGCTGCATGCCCCCGGAAAACTGGCTCGGACGGTCATCGATACGGCCGGTATCAATCTCAACTGCTTCCAGCCACTGCTCCGCTTTGTCGCGGATAGCGCCGTAGTGGCGTTCGCCCACGGCCATCAGCCGTTCACCGATATTGGCGCCAGCACTGACATTCATACGCAGGCCATCGCGGGCATGCTGGTGGACGATGCCCCACTCGGAACGCATCAGCACCCGGCGCATGGATTCCTCGCAGTCGTACAAGTCCATTTTGCCGAATTGCCCACTGTTGTAGATCACCTGGCCGGAATCCGGTGTCAGCCGTGCTGAAAGACAGCTCAGAAGGGTGGATTTACCGGAGCCGGATTCGCCAACAATGCCCAGTACCTCACCGGGGTAAAGGTCAAAGTTGACATTGCCGCAGCCTTTGCCGGGGGCATAAAACTTGTTGATGCCGTTGACGCTCAGCAGGGGCTCAAGGTCCTGCCATGGTTGTGTGTTGTTCATCACTTCGCTGCTCATGGCTGCTTCTCTTCTGTTGGGCCATACAGTTCGACCCGTTCGCGGCAATAGTCGGTGTCGGAGCAGACGAACATCTTGCTACCGGCATCATCGATAATGACCTCATCGAGGAAACTGTGGTCTGAACCGCAGATGGAACAGTTCTCCTCCCAGCTCTGCACTTCAAATGGATAGTCGTCAAAATCGAGACTCTGGACCCGGGTGTAAGGTGGTACCGCGTAGATGCGTTTTTCAAAACCAGCACCGAACAGTTGCAGGGCAGGCATCATATCCATCTTCGGGTTGTCGAATTTCGGAATCGGTGATGGGTCCATCATGTAGCGACCGTTGACCATTACCGGGTAGTCGTAGCTGGTGGCTATATGACCAAACCGGGCCACGTCCTCATAGAGCTTGACCTGCATCGCACCGTACTCACTCAGAGCGTGCATTTTGCGGGTCTCGGTTTCCCGGGGTTCGATAAAACGCAGAGGCTCGGGGATCGGTACCTGATAGATCAGAATCTGATCTTCCTGTAACTGTCGCTCCGGAATCCGGTGACGGGTCTGAATCAGGCTGGCTTCGGCGGTTTGTTCGGTGGTTTCCACCCCGGCTGTGCGGGCGAAGAAACGGCGGATACTCACCGCGTTAGTGGTATCGTCAGCGCCCTGATCGATTACTTTCAGCTTATCGCTGTTACCAATCACGCTGGCGGTGACCTGCATACCGCCAGTACCCCAACCGTGCGGTAGTGGCATTTCACGGCCACCAAAAGGCACCTGATAGCCCGGTATTGCCACACCCTTCAGGATGGCGCGGCGGATCATGCGCTTGGACTGTTCGTCCAGATAGGCGAAGTTATAACCCTCAGCGCCTTTGTTCATATCAGTGAGTGCATTCATTGTTCTGCCTCCTGCTGGACGTTGGCATTTTCTTTTCGCAGTCGGCGGATCATCTCCAGTTCTGACTGGAAGTCGACGTAGTGCGGCAGTTTCAGGTGCGAGACAAAGCCGTTGGCAGAGACACCATCGGTGTGTGACAGAACAAATTCCTGATCCTGAGTCGGATACAGCACTTCCTCACCCAGCTCTTCTGCACGCAGTGCCCGTTCGACCAGCGCGACAGTCATCGCCTTACGCTCGGAACGGCCAAAGGCGATGCCGTAACCACGGGTAAACTGTGGCGGCTGTTCTTTGCTGCCGTGAAACTGGTTGACCATTTCGCTTTCGGTCAGCAGTACTTCGCCGATCTCAATCGGGAAACCCAGCTCTTCAGGTACCAGTTCAACGCTGACCAGACCAGTGCGCATCTCTCCGGCGAATGGATGACTGTCGCCATAACCGCGCATCGCGGTGTAGCTCAGTGACAGCAGGAAGCCTTCGTCACCGCGAATTAGATTCTGCAATCTCACAGCCCGTTCGGCCGGAAAGTTAACCGGTTCCCGAGTCAGATCCCGTGGCGTTTGGTCTTCTTCGCCGGGCTGGCGACTCTGTTCGATCAGGCCTTCTTTATTCAGTAGTTCCAGCACCCGCGGGCACTGCTCCATTTCACCGGTTTCAGACGGTGCCAGTGGTGCTTCGCCTTCAGCCAGCAGCGTAAAGTCCAGCAGACGGTGGGTATAGTCATAGGTGGAGCCGAGAATCTGGCCGCCGGGCAGGTCTTTAAAGGTGCCGGAGATACGGCGCTCAATCTGCATCGCCTCAGTGTTCAGTGGCTCACTGTAACCAAACCGTGGCAGGGTGGTGCGGTACGCCCGTAACAGGAAAATTGCTTCGGCAGCATCACCGCTGGCTTGTTTCAGTGCCAGCGCAGCCAGTTCCGGATCATACACAGAGCCTTCATTCATAATCCGGTCGATTGCCAGTGGCAGCTGTTGCTGAATCTGGGTGACGCTGAGCTCGGCAATTGCGGTATCGCCACGCCGCTGGTGACGCATCAGGGCATGGGCGTTATCAATAGCTTTTTCACCGCCTTTAACTGCTACATACATATCAGTTCACCTCCGTCGCGGATGTTTCAATGATGCTGGTTGTCCGGGGTAATGCCGTGAGTCGGTTGCCGCAACAGAAAATGGAATCGATACCCTGCGGAAAGCGCTGGCGGCTCAGAATCAGCTCGTTGCGAAAATGCTCCGGCAGCCCGCCGATGCGGAGATCGCGTTGGGTTTTAATTCCCGGACCGGTCAGCGTCCAGAATGGCTCATCACTCAGGGTCGGTACCTGAATCACCAGCGTGGTGGAGCGATCCGGATATTCCGCGGTACCCCAGTTGAGATCGCTCAGATAGGGCAGCTCGTTGTGATTAGCAATAGCAAAGTCCGCTTCAGCAGGGCTATCAACAAAACTGCACTGGCAATGAAAGCGCAGATTACTGAGGATGGAATCTGAAGCTCTCAGAGCCGGACTTAGCCAGACAGGGGTATCGGCATCCAACAGGCTCAGGCACAGTTGCCAGGTGGCACTGTCCATCTGTTCTGGCTGAGATTCTGTGAGGGACCTCTCGATCAGTGTGCCGGGCTCGCTCATCGCTTTCAGCAGGTCCCGGAATACCTGTTGTCTGTGCTGCACGGGATCGCTGAATCCTGCGATCAGCGTGTTACTTACGACAGCCATCAATCCTCTCCTCTGACCAGGGTAAAGAAATCTACTTTTGTGCTGTTTGCCTGAGCACTGCGTTCACTGCGTGCTTTAGTCAGTTGCTGTTGCAGTGGAGCGATCAGCTGTTGCTGCAGCAGAGCCGCACTTTGTTCCTCCTGCAGCAGGGCGTCTGCCAGGGCTGCGGTCAGGGCATGTTGTTTACTGCGTCCGGCGATGTAACTGATACCCAGAGTGCCGCTGCTGAGTCGCACCGCGCAACGGGTCAGGGTCATCTCGCCCATATTGAATGGCTGGCCGCTGCCGCCGATACGGCCACGTAGCATAGTCAGCCCGCTTTCTGGCTGACGGATAAACTGATATTCAGGTTCCAGCTGCAGTGACTGCCAGATTGTCAGTAGTTGTCCTGTATCTGACTTGGCCAGAACGCTCATCCACTGCTGACGTTCAGTCCGGTCGAGAGTGGCGTTCTGTTGGGTGGCAACAGACATGATGTAATTCCATCCTGATTGATTGTGATGGCGTTATTCTGGCGTTCAGTGGAAAAATGGAAATGGAGGGTTTCTTTGCAGAATCGTTAGAAATTCTAAGGTGAACGGTAATGCCTCTGTTTTCTCTACGATGCGTTGTGGAGTGGTGGTTCAGGCTGGGAATTAAGATATTTTTGTGACAAAGGCTGACATATTTCCGTCATCTATTTCTGATAAAAGAGCGTCTTCAGATTACAAAATCTGCTTTTCTATTAGTTTTTCTATGTCTGAGAAGTAACCCAGCTATGAAGTTAAACCGCAAACCGCTGCCACCATTGAAAGCGTTGAAGTGCTTTGAGGCTGCAGCCCGGCTACGCAGCCTGACCCGGGCTGCTGAAGAGTTACATGTTACCCAGGGGGCCGTCAGTCAGCAGGTGAAGTTGCTCGAGGAATATCTGGATACCCAGTTGTTTGTGCGCAAACCGCGGAAGCTGGAGCTTACTGATGCCGCCCGGGCTTATCTGCCGGTGCTGACCGAAGCATTCAACATGCTGCAGTCGGGTACCAATGAGCTGTTTGGCACAGACCATCGGGCGCTGTTGACGGTTAAGTGTGGCAGCAGTTTTATGCAGCGCTGGCTGGTGCCCCGTCTGACGGATTTTTATCAGCAACACCCTGGTATCCGTCTGCGTCTGATGTCGGCAGTATGGCCTTCACTGGATGAAGTGGAAGAGGCGGATATTGAGATTTCGAATGGTTATGGCGACTGGACTGGGATGCAGGTAGAGCGCCTGACCCGGGAGCGTCTGATCGTTGTGGGCAGCCCTGAGTTTCTTGAGCGCTATCAGATCAATAACGATGCTATGAAGATTCTGCAGGTACCACTGATCAGTGTTATAGGCGACCGGGAAAACTGGCAACAATGGTTCCGCAAACAGAATCTGGCCAATCTGATGCCAATGCCGGTACTGGAGTGTGATACCAGTACTGCGGCATTTGATGCTGCCTGTAACGGTGTCGGATTACTGCTGGCCAGAAGCTTTAATCTGAAACCCTTGCTGGCTAAAGGCCGCCTGGTGCAGGCTCATTCATACACAATGAAGGCATCCGGAGCTCACTATCTGGTGCTGCCAAACAGACCGCCATCGCCTAAGGTCATCGCCTTCCGTGACTGGATGCAGAAGAGCTTTGAACAGGAAGAGGAATATATCCGCAAGTAATGTCATCGCTGGAGTGACACGGCTCCTAGACTGCTCCGGGAAGCTATAGAGCTGGCTTCAGGTTGCCACTTACCAGTGGACAACCTGCCAGCCACGTTGCTGAGACAGTGCCAGCAGCTTTTCATCCGGTGTCACCGCCACAGCGTTATCAACAACTTCCAGCAGCGGCGTATCATTGTGTGAGTCGGAGTAGAACCAGCTGCCTTCGGCGGTTTCGCTATTCTGTTCCAGCCACTCACGGAAGTAGAACACTTTTCCTTCCTGGTAACAGACAATACCGCTGCCTTTGCCGGTAATCAGACCATCCTGCAGGTCAATCTTAACGCCGATAGCTTCTTCAATACCCAGATAGCGTGCGATTGGTGCAACCAGAAATTCAACCGAAGCTGAGATGACGACGCAACGGTCGCCGTTTGCCTGATGCTGACGAATATTGATGATCGCTTCACTGCGTATATGTGGTACTACGTACTTCTGGATAAAGTGGTCGATCTCCGCGGTGGCTTCGTCAACGGTCTTGCCGGTATGACAGCCCAGTACCAGTGCCAGATAATCGTTCATATCCAGCTCTGCATTGAGGTACTGCTGGTGCTGACGATCAGCCTCGGCGATGGTTTCTTCACCAGCGATGCCGGTATCGGTCAGATATTGTAACCACAACTGAGAGCAGTCGTGGTCGATCAGTGTGTGATCCAGGTCGTAGACAATAACGGCCATGTGTAAATCCTTATGTAAGCCTTTTCAGGTAAATCAGAGAGCGCCGCAGTAGCTATCTCCGGCGCATGATTCGGTTTAAAAATTAGCCACTTCAATCAGTTCCGGGCTGTTATTGCGCAATGTCAGTTCCTGCAGGTCATGATGACAACGGATACGATTGTTGCCGTCATTCCTCCATGGAGGAGATTGCTCCGAACAGGTCTGATCTGCCTGAGGGCAGCGACGTTGATAGGCGCAGCCTTGTGCCGGTGGGTGTTGCTCCGAAGCGTCGTCGCCGCTGAGTTTTGGTTTATGCTCAGGATCCGGCTCAAGGACCGCATTCAGTAATGCGCTGGTATAGGGATGGTGCACACCATTGAAGACTTCATCCACAGGGCCAACCTGACACAGACGGCCCTGATAGAGTACCGCCACCTGATCGGCAATCGCTTTGACCACTGCCAGATCATGGGCAATAAACAGGTAGGTAACTCCTTTCTGCTGCTGCAGTTCTTTCAGAAGCTTAAGTACCGCGGCCTGAACAGACACGTCCAGGGCAGAGGTCACCTCGTCGCAGAGAATCAGATCCGGATCACCGGCAAAACAACGGGCGATCGCAACCCGTTGTTTTTCACCACCGGATAGCTGGCCCGGCATGCGATCCAGATAGTGAGGTGCCAGACGCACCAACTCCAGAAGTTCGGCAGCACGCTGACGACAGCTTTCATGGTTCAGACCGAAATACAGCTTCAGTGGTTGCTGCAGAATTTCGAATACTGTGTGCCGTGGATTCAGGGAGGCATCAGGATTCTGGAAGATCATCTGCACATTGCGCTTTAGCTGATTACTGCGCTTTTCCACAGCAATGGACAGATCTTCGTTACCGAGTTCAATCTGACCTTTGCGCGGAGCCTGTATACCGCTGATCGCCTTCATAATGGTGGATTTACCGCTGCCGGATTCGCCCACCAGAGCCAGTGTTTCACCTTTGTTCAGTTGCAGGTTAATCTCATCCACGGTTGCCACTGGCGGTTCAATATTGCGCCACTGATCCAGTAACCCGGGTTTATGGTAGCTGATCTGCAGTTCTTCGATATTGAGTAACGGTTCGAGGGTCGGTTTTACCGGTAGCTGGATGACATTGATACTGGCCGACTCCCGACGCAGATCTCCGGAGCGATGGCAGCGAACAGCATGACTGTTCTCGGCAACCAGTGGTGCATCCTGCTGACACTGTTCAGTTGCATGAGTGCAGCGAGGTGCAAAGGCACAGCCCTGTTTAACGGAGCCTACCTTTGGCGGATAACCTGGCAATGATGGTGGCAGACCTTCTGTATCAAGGCGTGGAATAGAACTCAGCAGACTCCGGGTATAAGGATGTGCTGGTGTACGCAGAACATCGGCACAGCTGCCCAGTTCGATAATCTCACCGGCATACATCACTGCGATCCGGTCACTGATACGGGCGACCGCACCGAGATCGTGGCTGACAAACACCATGGTCATGCCCAGCTCTTGCCGCAGATTACACAGCAGTTCCAGAATGTGTGCCTGAGTGGTGACATCCAGGCCGGTAGTAGGCTCGTCCAGAACCAACAGGTCCGGACTGCCCGCCAGTGCCATAGCGATTGCAACACGTTGTTGCTGGCCGCCTGATAGCTGATGCGGGTATCGCTGCAGCATCGCATCAGGCGCTGGCAGGCGTACCTGCTTCAGCAGCTCCAGTGAGCGTTTATGCCATGCGCTGCGGGGCAGGTCTGAGTGCAGGCGCAGCGCTTCGGCCAGCTGCGCATGGATCTTCATGGTCGGAGTCAGTGACTGACCGGCGTTCTGCGGAATCAGGCCGATCTTGCCACCGCGTAATTTACCCAGCTGTTTCTCAGATTTTTCGAACAGATTGCTACCGTGATAGCGGATCTGGCCGTTCTGAACCTGAGAGCCGCTACGCAGGAACGCCATCATTGCCAGTGCCAGTGTGCTCTTACCGCAGCCGGATTCACCTACCAGGCCAATTGCTTCGCCGGCCTCAATATCCAGCGATACGTTGCGTAGTACGCTGATAAGTTCGTTATTGGCAGCGGTATAACCCAGAGAGAAATCTTTTACTTCAAGAATCATCGGTTTATTCATTCTTACGTCTCTCCTTAAACCGGTGCTTTGGCACGGTCGAGACCGATCGCTTTGGCGAATGCATCGGCGGTCAGGTTAATGCTGATAATCAGAGTGGACAGTGCCATGGCCGGGAACAGAACCGCCCAGGGGGCGATTGAGATCATGCCGCGGGTATCGGCGATCATCAGGCCCCAGTCAGGAGTCGGCGGTACCACACCGAAACCCAGAAAGGACAGTGAACTGAACGCCAGTAACATCCAGGCCCAGCGCATCGCCGCTTCAACCAGAAGGGCGTCCAGCACATTAGGCAGCAACTCTTTGGTAACGATGGTAAAGCGTGATTCACCACGGGTCTTTGCCGCAACCACAAAATCCCGGGGTACGTATTCCAGGGTGGCACCGCGGACAACGCGGATCACCGCCACACCGTAGAAAAAGCCCAGCGTCAGGATCAGTGTCCAGCTTTGCTGGCCGGTTAGGGCGATGATCAGCAGAAGGAACAGCAGCCAGGGAATTGCCAGCAGGGCATCGACGATGCGCATCAGCCATTCGTCCACTTTGCCGCCGATAAAGCCCAGCGTCATACCGGCCAGACCGCCCCAGACGATTGCCAGCAGTGTGCCCAGCAGGGTTACCATTATCGCTTCGCGGCCACCCATCAGGGTGCGGCTGAACAGATCGCGGCCCATATTGTCAGTACCGAACCAGTATTCAGTGTTCGGGCTCTGGAACATGATGTAGCCGTTCTGCAGAGTCCAGTCGTAAGGCGCGATCCAGGGTGCCAGTAGAGCAACCGCCAGATGCAGACAGAGAATGCTGAGGCCGATCATTCCGGAAGGAGAGCGGCGCATATTTTTCCAGGCCTGAGCCCAGCGGGATTCTGTTTTTGTCACCGGGACAGAGTGGGTGGCGGTAATAGCAGTCATCTCGTTCTCCTTACTCATCGGGCTGTACGCAGGCGCGGGTTGAGCGCCAGAGACGACAGGTCTGCTAGCAGATTACACAGCACATATACCGCTGCCAGAATCAGTGCGATCGCCTGTACCAGAGGCAGATCCCGGTCATAAATCGCGCGAATCATCAGGGTGCCGATACCTGGGTAGTTGAATACTTGCTCGATGATTACTACGCCGCCCAGCAACCAGGCGATGGTCAGGGCAATAATGTTGATTGCCGGCAACATCGCACTGGGTAGGGCATGCAGGAAAACGATATGCCAGTATGGCACTCCTTTCAGGCAGGCCATCTGTACAAAGTCACTGGCCATCACGTCGATCATGGCAGAGCGGATCATGCGCAGAATATGGGCCATCATGACCAGCGCCAGGGTAATCATCGGCAGGATAATGTTCGGAATCAGGTCGGCAATCGGTGCGTTATGGCGCACCGTGGTGACCGCCGGAAACCATTGCAGCTGAATTGAGAAAATAAAGATCAGTACCGTAGCGGTGACAAATTCCGGTATGGTCATGGCAAAAATTGAGGTGCCGGATATCATCATGTCGGCGGGCTTATCCCTTCTCAGAGCCGCCATG
Source organism: uncultured Amphritea sp. (assembly GCA_963669425.2). Lineage (GTDB taxonomy): Bacteria > Pseudomonadota > Gammaproteobacteria > Pseudomonadales > Balneatricaceae > Amphritea. The sequence continues at coordinate 83,515 of CAXXNC010000001.1, read as the reverse complement.
ACGCCGAGAATGATAGCCAGTGGAATACCGATCATTGCCGCGCCGAAGCCCAGCACTGCGGTGTTGCGCATCCGGGTCGCGACCAGGTCATTGATTGATTTATCCCGTTTAAGGGAAGTGCCCAGATCGCCCTGCAGGACTCCCTTGCCCCAGTCAGCGAAGCGTTGCAGTGCCGGTTGGTCCAGATTGCGCTGCTGGCGGCAGTTTTCCAGGCGGGTCCCCTGAGCGTCGCGGCCGAGGAAGGCAGTACAGACATCTCCGGGCAGGGCTTCAGTGACTCCGAATACCAGTACGCAGACGGTGAACAGTGTAAAGATTGCCAGTCCGAGTCGTTGCAGAATGAGCTTTAGCATAGTGTCTCTTGTCGTAATTTATCGTTATTGATACAGGCTCAGCGTCAAAGCGCTCAGGGGAGCACGTCAGTCTGGCTGGGGTGCTTTCCGGACAGCTTTGTCAGTTGCTGTAAATAAGAAATGGCCGGGGCGGCTGTGTGGCGTCCGCCCCGACCGGGTCTTGCTCGGGAGTACTGATTACTCAGCGTTCACCAGGTGCCAGCGGATAGAGAAGTTCTCTACCGGAGCCAGACCGGTAACGTTGCTGCGCAGTACGCGGGTCTGGTTCAGGTGGTAAGGGATCAGAGCGCCACCTTCTTCCCACAGAGTGTTCTGCAGATCGGCATACAGGCCTTTACGCTTGTCGAAATTCAGTTCAGAACGGGCTGCGTCCAGAGCATTATCGAAGTCGGTATTCTTGAAGAATGTTTCATTCCAGGCGGCCGTTGAACGGAAACCTTCGTTCAGAATCTGGTCCGCAGGGCGCTGCGACCAACGGGTTGCTACAGCCGGATGTTTCATCCAGACATCGCTCCAGTAACCATCAGACGGCACCATGTTCAGCTTAACGGTAATACCGGCTTTAGCGGCCTGCTGCTGATAAACCTCGATCATACGAATCCACTCAGGTTCGTTGTCGGCAGCACTGATCGTGACTTCGATGCCGTTTTCAAACCCAGCTTCTTTCAGCAGTTTCTTCGCTTCTGCGATGTTCTGCGAACAGTCGATGTTGGTACGGTACTGGTCGCCGGACCATACCGGGTGGTCACAGGTCACAGTACCCGCGCCTTCACCGGATACCAGTTTCAGCATCTCATCGCGATCGACTGCCAGGCGCAGAGCTTTACGCACTTTGGCGTTGTCCAGTGGTGCCATATCGGTACGGAAGACCAGACCACGCCATTCGCCTGTAGCGATACTCTGCAGTTGGAACTGAGGGTTGTTGCTGAACAGTTTGCTCTGTTGCGCCAGAATGCTGTCTTCAAAGTCGATCTGACCGGCCATGACTGCCTGAACACGAGCCTGAGAGTCCGGGATACCGATGATCTCCAGAGCATCCGCCGCCGGTGTACCTTCCCAGTAATTCGGGTTAGCTTTGAGGACGGTTGTGCCTTCCGGATCCAGCTCTTCCAGAATGAATGGACCAGTACCGTTACCGGTTTTGGTGATGGTGTCACCGCTACCTTCAGCAATCATACGTACCCGGTAGTCCATCAGCAGCAGCGGCAGGTCCGCGTGCGGCGCAGACAGTTTGATCTCAAATTTATGATCGTTAATGATATTTACGCTGTCGATAACACCCAGAACGGCTGCCACAGGAGAGTCGATTTCAGGATCTTTGATTCGTTCCAGAGTGTACTTGATATCAGCGGAATCCAGATCGGAACCATCGTGGAACTTCACGCCTTTGCGCAGTTCGAAGGTCCAGGTTTTAGCATCAGCAGAAGCGCTCCACTTAGTTGCCAGATCAGGGCTTGGCTGACCATTTTCGTCCTGACGAACCAGACGGGAGTAGAGCATCTGGTTAGCGTAGAAGAAACGGTTAGGCGAGATTGGATCCAGTGATTCTGCACCGGCATAGCCTACGTCGTGTGCCAGACGGAAAGTACCTGCAGTGGCTGCGCCGCTGATTAGCGCCGAAGCCATAACCACTGAAGTGATCAGATGTTTCATCGGAGTCTCCTGAGTTGCCCTCTGTTCGGGCTAATTGGATTAAGTCTTTGAATTTAGGGTTTACTGATCCGCCAATCGGGGCTGGCCCGATTGTAGCGGATCGGAGTGAGATCAGTTCTTTTCAAGCAATGACCGGGCTTCCCATGAGGTATTAACACCGAGAATGTCAGCCATGGTTGGAGCAAAACGAATATTCTGTGCTTTACCCAGCTGTTGTTGAGGCACATCAGGGCCGCTGAAGATACAGAAACGATAGTCTGCACGGGTGCCCGGGCGCATACCGTGGTTTGACTGGTATTTAGAGGGCCCGTAGATCTCTTCAGTGCCGGTAACTGCAGCTTCAAAGCTGATGTCGGAACCTTCCGGTACCACAAAGGCCAGCAACTGTTGGCTGTCTTCTGCAGGCATGAAGTCTGTATTCCAGGCTTCCATCCCTTCATTGAGTAGCTTGTGAGTCACTTCTTCAGCTTGTTCAGGGCTGTCTGGTTTGATCAGCAGTACCGCGCCTTCACTGGACCAGATCACGTCATCGCCCAACAGGCGGTCAACATAGAGGCCCCGCGTCATGGCTGCGTGGCCATGATCGCTACAGATCGCGAAATTGTACTGATCCAGCACGCCACCCTGTTCGAGGGCACTCAGCAGCGTACCGATCTGTGCATCGGCAGTACGCAGAGACCAGCGGGTCAGCGCGTGATCAGGACCGTACTTATGCAGGAAATAGTCAGTGATGGCGATTTCGAGAAGAATGTAATCCGGGGCCTGATCCGAGCAAGCCAGACCTGCCGCGATATCAATCAGCTGCTGGTCTGCCAGCATTCCCAATTGCAGTTTGAACTCCGGAGTATGATTCGGATGTTCCACGGTTTCGGCTTTCAGTGCTGCAATACGACCTTGCGGATCAACCGTCCGGCTGGCTTTCTGCCAATTCAGATCTGCTGGTAGTGGTTCGGCATCTTTACCGCGCATCAGCATCTCATCAGCCCACCATGGACCGTGGTAGAGAGTGCAGTCTTCAGGGCGAACCATGCCATAGCCGATACAAGCAACATCCAGTCCCTGTTGTTTAGCCAGTGCGGGAAGAGTGTCGACTTTGATGTCGTATGGGTTAGCCCAGCGGAAACCGCCGTCGGCATAGATGTAGTTGCCGTAGATACCATGCTCCGATGGCGCAACACCGGTCACAATGGATGTGCGTCCCGGACAGGAAGTACCGCACATTTCCGGGCTCATCCCCATCACCTGAGTGCCCTGTGACGCCAGTCGGTCCAGGTTAGGCAGGTGTTTGCGATAATCTTCAAAATGATCGGCGCTGATGCCGTCGATCATAATCATGATCAGTTTAGCCATCGTTTTTCTCTGTGCTCGTCAGTGGATTGCGGCACATAGTAGGAGGGCTATGTGTCAGAAAAATGATAGTAATCGAGATAATTCAGCAGGATTTCGGAGCTTTGTATTAGAAAAGCTAATCCATGAAGTTACGCAGGCAACTCTGACCTCAGACAGGCCGGTGGCAGCTCTGCTTAACATGATGATTTCTAAACCAATGAGTGCGATGGGAAGGAGGGGAGTTATTTATTACAGAAATGTTTCGGGCGGCGTTGCTTTCCGGTTAAGAAGCCGGAGAGGCAGTAACAGGCTTTGCACTATATCTGTTAAATGGAATAACTTTTTCTTATATCTCGTGGCGCTTAGTTGGGTTTGTAATAAAAATATCTTTTAGCTGTCCCGAACCGTTCATATTCAGTCAGTAATCTTCAGCGCAATTCTAAAAGTAAACCAGCGCTGGGTGCTGGTTACCGATCTGGCTGTGAGATATGACGAACAAAGTAATACTGGTGATTCTGGATGGTCTGGCCTATGAAACTGCGGAGCAGTGCATGGGCTTTATGCAGGGCTTGTGTGAGCAGGGAAGTGCCACACTGTATAAGGTGCAGTGTGAATTACCATCTATGTCCCGTCCTCTGTATGAGGCTATTCTGACCGGTGTTGCACCGGCGCAAAGTGGCATTGTTCACAATCACATTATTCGTAATTCCAACCAGACCAGTATTTTCAGTATTGCCCGCCGGGCTGGTTTATCCACCGCGGCAGCCGCTTACAACTGGATGAGCGAGCTTTATAACCGTGCACCATGGGATGCGGTGCGTGATCGTTTTACCAACGATCCGGAGCAGCTGATTCAGCACGGTATTTTCTACTCTCAGGATACCTACCCGGACAGCCATCTGTATCTGGATGCTGAGTGGCTGCGTGTTAACCATGATCCTGATTTTCTGCTGGTGCATCCGATGAACATCGATGATGCCGGTCATCGTGCGGGTTTCGACAGCGCCCACTACCGCAATACTACCCGTATGTCCGACACTCATCTGTCGGAGCACCTGATCAGATGGATGGCGCAGGGCTATCAGATTCTGGTGACCGCGGATCACGGTATGAACAATGACAAAAGCCATGGCGGCACACTGAGTAAAGAGCGCGATGTACCGCTGTATGTGCTGGGTGAGTGTTTCTCTCATGATGCTGAATGCCAGCCGGGTCAGCTGGATATCTGTGGTGCGGTCTGCGAACTGCTGGGCATTACTGACCACGGTAAACCGGTTGCAGACGGTCTGTTGCTGGACGGTCTGAATGTGACCGGAGGTCGCGCATGAGTCTGGCGATCTTTGATCTGGATGAAACCCTGATTGCGGCAGATACCTGTTCGCTGTTCTGCCAGTTTATGGTCGAAGAGGGATTGGCTGGCGCTGATTTTATTGAACAGGACCATCGCATGATGGAACTGTACAACGCGGAACAGCTGGTACTGAGCGACTATGTCGAGTTTCTGGTTAGTCCGCTGAAACATATGAGCTGTACGCAGATTGATGCGGTGATGCCGGCTTTTGTTGAAAAGTATGTTGTCTCCAGAATCTATCCGGAAGCTCGTGAGGTACTGGCTGAGCTGCAGCAGTCACGCCGTACTCTGATCATCTCTGCAACCCCTGAGTTTATTGTCCGGGCGGTTGCCAATTCGCTGGGCGTTAAAGATGTGCTGGCGATCTGTCTGGAAGCTGACGGTGATTATTACACCGGTCAGATTGATGGCGTACCGACTTTCCGTGAGGGGAAAGTCACCCGCCTGCATAGCTGGCTTGAAGACCAGCAGGAATCCATGGATGGGGCTCAGTTCTACAGCGATTCGATTAATGACCTGCCTCTGTTGGGAGCAGGTGCAATTCCCGGTTGCCACCAACCCTGATGCGCAACTGTTGGCAATCGCCAACGACCGTGAATGGCCGGTACTGAACTGGAGCCGTCCACAGATAACTGATTCAAATCCCAACTCCGAAAAACATTTCACAGAACAGGAGCTAACCCATGTCTAAATTTCTGATCGCAGGTGCTGCGGCGCTGATGGCGGGTAACGTAATGGCTGCATGCCCAACCGTTGCCGGTCCGGATGCTGGCGGTGCATTCCCGCACATTTTTGAAAAAGCTGAGTTTGAAGGCAAGCACGATTGCCAGCTGAGCTTCAGCGAAAACCCGGCTATTGCAAAGCTGAATGCCCGCATCGCAGGTAACCCTGAACTGATGCCTCTGGCTAAGCGTCTGCCTGCAGAACCACTGGTTATCGCTCCTTACGCTACTATCGGTAGCTATGGTGGTGTGCTGGATGGTATCTCCAAGGCGACTGAATCCGGCACCTCTGATCTGCTGTCTGTGCGCCACGTAAACCTGGTGCGCTTCAACGACGACCTGCAAACTGTAGTACCAAACGTTGCAAAATCCTGGGAATGGAATGCTGACTTTACTCAGCTGACAATGGAAACTGCGCGAAGGTCACAAATGGTCTGACGGTAACGATTTCACCGCTGAAGACATTGTCTTCTGGTACAACAACATGCTGATGGACAGTAATATCATCGAGAAACCTAAGGATCGTTTCCTGTCCGAAGGTAAGCCGATGAAAGTTGTAAGCGGTTAATGAAACTACTATCCGCTTTACCCTGAATGCGCCTAAGCCGGGTCTGCTGGCGAACTTTGCCCTGGACTATGCTCAGCCATTCCAGCCTATGCACCTGCTGTCTCAGTTCCACCCTGAGTTCAACAAGGATGCTGATAAGCTGGCCAAAGAGCTGGGCTTTGAAAACGGTTATGCCGTTATCAACTTCTACTACGGCCAGTCTGACTGGAAAGATGTTCCAACCCCACTGCTGAAAGATAAAGCTGCATCGGACCGCCTGGTTGCTTGCTGGCTTCACCGCTATTGCACCAACCCTGGAATCTCATCTGGTTGTAGAGGAATCCCTGGAAGGCCGTCGTCTGGTCGCTAACCCTTACTTCTTCCAGGTTGATACGGCCGGCAACCAGCTGCCATACATCAATGAGATCAACGAAGTATTTATCGGTGATCAGGATATTCAGACCGCTAAGATGATCGCCGGTGAGGTAGATTACAAAGCTCAGGCGGTTAACCTGCCTCAGGCCCCGGTACTGCTGGAAAACAAAGAACAGGGTCAGTATGAGATTGCACTGCGCCCGACCATCGGTGAAACCACCTTTGCTTTCAACCTGACCGATAAGGATATGGAGAAGCGTGCGGTATTCAACGATATCAATTTCCGCCGCGCAATGTCTGTTGCGGTGAACCGTGATCAGATCAACGAGATCGCTTACTTCGGTCTGGGTACGCCGACTCAGTACACTGCATTTGATGCAGATACTGCTTCTTTCGTGACCGAAGAGGTGAAGCAGAGCTGGATCCAGTTCGATCAGAAACTGGCGGCTCAGCTGCTGGATAAGGCCGGTGTTGTTGATAAGAACGGTGACGGCCTGCGTGACCTGCCATCCGGTAAGAAGTTTGAGCTGAACATTCAGTATGCTACTCAGGGTGCAGCCACTGAGGTTGTTGAGATCATCGCTGCTAACTGGAATGACCTGGGCGTTAAAACCTCTATCAAGGAAGTAACTTCCGATGAGTACCGTAACTCTCAGACAGCTAATGACCTGAGTGTTCTGGTCTGGGTAATGGGTCGTCCACTGGCATACCCTGGCAAGCGATACTCAGACTCTGCTGCCTCCTTATGACAACTTCTTCGGTCTGCGTACCGGTATGCTGTGGGCTCAGTACCGCGATACCAATGGTGCAGAAGGTGTTAAGCCACCTAAGACTGTTGCTGAAATGCAGAAGCTGGCAGATCGTTTCGTAGCCCTGCCATCCGGCTCTGAAGCGTCTAACAAGCTGGGTCTGGAGATCGCGGAGAAGGTTGTTGATGACCTGTTCATTATCGGTACTGTGAAAGCAGTTAACCCGATCTACCGCAGCAATAAACTAGGTAACTTCGAAACACCTAAGACCTGGTCTTACGACTACTACCGTGTTTACCCATACCTGCCAACTCAGTGGTACCTGAGCGAAGACGGTATGGCTAAGAATAATTAAGCATCCCTATGCTGATGGAAAGGGAGGGGCACAGCCCCTCCCTTTTAGTCGTTTTCCATTCTATTGAGCTTGCTAAGCAAATCCTTTACCGGAGCCGTCAGATAAGTGGGCCAGAGGCATTTGCTTAGTGAGTTAAGGACGTTGATTGTGATCTCTGAATTTTTTACCAACACCTGGTTACTCTGGATCCTCCTGAGTATCGGTGGCCTGCTCTGGTGGAGCGGCCGTGACAGCCAGTATTTTAACTATGTGTTCAACCGCTACCTGCTGGCGTTGATTACCCTGCTGATTGTCAGCGGTATTGTGTTCTCCCTGATGGAAGTATTACCCGGGGATTGTGCAGAAAAGTATATTGCCTATAAGAACACCCAGGGGGAGACCATTACCCAGGCGGATATCGATGCCGAACGGGCGCGTATGGGGCTGGATCAGCCACTGGCGGTACGCTGGGGCAGCTGGGTTACTGATCTTACCCTGCGTGGAGATTTGGGCTTCAGCTGTGCTAAGCGACAGTCCGTTAACCTGGCCCTGGGTGACCGCTTCTGGATGAGCTTTATGTTCTGTATGGCAGGTCTGATCTTCTCCTATCTGATCGCTGTGCCATTCGGTATTCTGTCAGCTTTTACTATTAATAAAAGCTGGACCGATAAGAACCCTCAACACACTAAAGCTGAACAGCTGATCAATACTATCGGGCTGAGCTTTCAGAAAGTGCTGGACCTGATGCTGCGGATAATCAGCTATCTGGGACTGGCGCTGCCTAACTTCCTGTTGGCCCTGACCATTATTCTGCTATACGTATTCGCCGGTGAAGCGATGCCGACGGGTCTGTTCTCCGATGAATTCAGGAATGTGCCCTGGTTTGGTGAGGAGGGTTTCTCCTGGGCTAAGCTGGATGATTTTCTGGGCCATATCTGGCTACCGATCTTTGTTATCGGCTGGGCTGCTACTGCTCTGCAGCTACAGACCGTGCGTGCCCTGGTGGTGGATGAATCCAACAAGCTCTATGTTGATGCGGCTCGTGCCCGAGGCGTGGATGGTGTTGCGCTGTGGGCCGGGTATCCGGTTCGTCACTCCATCAGTCCGTTGTTTAACTCGGTGGGTTTTGACTTCCAGCGGGTCTTCAATGACCTGCCGATTGTTGCCATTGTTATCGGCCTGACCGATGCCGCAGCCTTGCTGATAGAAGCCCTGTCCATGACCAATGATCAGGAGCTGGCCGCCGGGATTCTGTTTCTGGTGGCGCTGGTAGTGATCAGCATGAACTTTATTACCGATGTGGTACTGGCGGCGATCGACCCGCGGGTACGTAAGAGTGTACTGGGGAACTGATGATGGATGCACTGTTAGCCCGCTTTGGCTTTGGGCGTAAATCGAAGTCACAGAGTGATGATTCTTACTACACCGCCGGTCAGATGGCGCTTATTAAGGCCCGTTTTAAGCGCAAGACATCCGGTGTGGTCGCTGCCTGGATTCTCGGCGTTATGGTTCTGATGGGGTTCTTCGCACCTTTCTTTTCTCCGGTGGATCCGACCATTCGTGGTGCAGATGCTGAGTACCGTCGTGGTGCTCCCCAGGCATTTTATTTCTGGGATGCTAACGGTTTCTCCCTGAGGCCTTTTACCTATACCTATACCAAGGATAAACCGAAACTGGACCTGAGTGCTCTGGCAGGCGGCAATCTGAATGCGCTCGATGCTTTAACCTCCGGTGGTGCCCTGAAAGCCTCCAGTCAGAATAAGTTCAATGTTGATACCGAAAAGCGCCGATATATTCAGTTCTTTGTAAAGGGGTGGGAGTACAGCCTGATCGATCTGAGTGTCGGTGGCCTGGATCTGGATATCCGCTGGGACCGCCATCTGTTTGGAGTTGAACAGGGGCAGATCCATCTAATGGGAACCGATGAGGATGGCAAGGATGTCTTCAGTCGTACCCTGCATGCGATCTGGGTGACCATCAGCATCGCGATTGTGGCGTTGATTGTTAAGCTGTTTTCTTCGCTTTTAGTGGGGGGCATCAGTGGCTATTTTGGCGGCCGGGTTGATGCGATTCTGATGAGCTTTACCGAAGCGGTACGGGTTATTCCTCCGATTCCGATCTATCTGGCCTGTGCTGTGGCGCTGTCTCAGATGGATCTGACCCCGGTCCAACGCTACTTTGCGATTGCTGTGGTTATCGGTGCACTGGATTTTGCTGCTCTGGGTCGTCGTCTGCGAACCCATATCCTGACTGAGCGAAATCAGGATTATGTACTGGCGGCGCAGCTTTGCGGTTCCAGTACCTGGCGTATTATCTGGCGCCATCTGGTACCCAGCTTCGGCAGCTACATTATTGTCGATACCCTGATTAACTTTCCCTATGTGATTCTGGCAGAAACCTCCCTGAGCTTCCTTGGCCTGGGCCTGACTGAACCGGTAAACAGCCTGGGTGTATTGCTACAGAAAGCCCAGGATCCAGATATTCAGCAGAATATGATCTGGCAGTTCTTTCCGGTGGCGGTGTTTGTATTCCTGATTATGGCGTTTGTATTTGTCGGTGATGCCCTGCGTGATGCGGCAGATCCTTACTCGGAGAAAAAATGATGCGCATGGTAAATGGACTGAACAGTAAATTGCTGGAGATCCGTGATCTGACCATCGATTTTAATACCGATGAAGGTCTGGTGCGGGCAGTGGATAATGTAAACCTGACAGTAAGGCCCGGTGAAGTGATGGGCCTGGTTGGTGAAAGTGGTTCCGGTAAATCTGTCACTGCCAAGAGCATTATGCGCCTGACACCGGGCAATGCGGTTATCCAGCATCCGAGTCAGATTACCCTGCATCACCGCGATCAGGATATTAATATTCTTAAGCTACGTGGGCGTGATCTGCGCACCGTGCGCGGCGATCAGGTATCGATGATCTTTCAGGAGCCGATGGCCAGTTTTGCCCCGGCGATTCGGATTAGTGATCAGATGATTCAGACAATGCAGATTCATCTGGGCTACGACAAGGATCAGGCCCGCCGTGCCGGTATCGAACTGTTTGAACGGGTGGGTATCGTTAACCCTGAGCAGCGTTTCGATCAGTATGCCTTTGAATTGTCCGGCGGTATGAGGCAGCGGGCGATGATCGCGATGGCCCTGTCCACTAAGCCGAAACTGTTGATCGCCGATGAACCGACGACTGCGCTGGACGTGACTATTCAGGCGCAGGTGCTGGATCTGATGCTGGAACTGCGCGAACAGATGGGCATGGCGATGATCTTTATTACCCACGACTTGGGCGTGGTATCCAAAATTGCCGATAACGTGACGGTAATGAAAAAAGGTCAGGTGGTTGAAGCCGGTTCTGCTGAGCAGGTGCTGTTTCAGCCAGAGCACAGTTATACCAAGCGATTGCTGGATGCTTTGCCGCATCTGGAGGATCTGCCGGAAGCACCGAAGAAAACGCCACCGCCGCTGTTGTCGGTTAAAGACCTGTCGATCACTTACCCGCTGGCGGGTAAGGGGCGTAAAACTGAGTACTTCACCGCGGTAAAAGATATCTCACTGGATCTGCCGGAAGGTCAGATTATCGGGCTGGTGGGTGAGAGTGGTTCTGGCAAAACCTCACTGGGTAAGGCGATGCTGGGTGCAGCACCGATCAGCTCCGGTCAAGTTGAGTACCACAATACGGCAAAGAAAGTTAAGTTCGGTGAGGGTAAGCGGATTAAGCGAAAGCGTCTGGCAAAAACTGCCCAGCTGGTATTTCAGGATCCTTATAGCTCGCTGAATCCACGTATGACAGTGCGGGACATCATTGCTGAACCGCTGGAAGCGATGAAAATCACCAAAACCCGCGAAGAGACCGATGCCCGTGTTATCGAGGTCGCTAAGCGTTGCCATATCGATGTTGAACATCTGCGTCGTTTCCCGCATGCATTTTCAGGAGGACAGCGCCAGCGTATCAGTATTGCCCGTGCACTGGTCTGTAATCCGAAATTTATTGTGGCGGATGAATCGGTTGCCGCGCTGGATGTGTCGATTCAGGCGGAGATTCTGAAGCTGTTGAAAGAGTTACGTGAAGAGTTGGGACTGACCATTCTGTTTATCTCCCATGACCTCAGTGTGATTGCCAATCTGTGTGACTGGGTTTGTGTAATGAAGCACGGAGAACTGGTAGAACAGGGCACAGTCCGGCAGATCTTCCTGGAACCTCAGGAGGCCTATACCCAGAAGCTGATTGCATCGATTCCATTGCTGGATTCTCCGCAAGGACGTCCCTCCAATACACCTGAACTGGTGCACATTGCTGACCGGCCGGTCTGTTCAGAAGCGCGTGTGGGGGTGTGATTTGGACTACTCAATGGCAGAAATTCGCGCCTTCAACGCGACCATTCAGTTCGGTAACTTTACCCGTGCAGCTGAAGTACTGAACGTCAGTCAGCCGGCGATTACCGCGCAGATCCGTAAACTGGAGATGCGCTTCAGCGCGCCGTTGCTGGAGCGTTTCAGCAAAGGCGTGCAGCCCACAGATCTGGGTAAGCGGCTGTATCGCATTACTTGCCAGTATCAGGATCTGGAAGGGGCTATCGAAGTATTGTCGAATCCGACCATTAAACCGGGCGAGATGACACTGCGGGTTGCCACTGCTTCTCCGTTGATTTTTATGCCTCTGATTGCTGAGTTTAATCAGCGTTTTCCGGATATATCCCTGAAGATAAATTCGGCGACAACCAGTGAATGTCTGCAGATGATCGAGAACCGGGAGGTTGATATCGCGCTCTGTCCTCAGGTAGAGGATCAGAAAGGTGTTTCACGATTGTCATTCCATTCTCACAGGTTGATTGCGATTGTGCCTCTGGGCCACGCTTTGCTAAAACAGAAAGATATTTCCCTGCAACAGTTGATCGACGAACCACTGATATTTGCCCGGCCGCATTCCTGTACCCAGACAGTACTGGATGAACTGTTTGCACGGCATCAGTTATCACCGACTGCGCATGTAGTGATGGATAACCGGATGGAAATCTGTGAAGCGGTGACCTACAAACTGGGGATCGGCTTTGCATTTGAGAATGATATACGTCCGGATGAGAGCAGTTATCAGGTGATGCCGATCAAAGAGGTTGAAGACGCCGTGGTTGAGCACGTGGTCTGGCTGAAAAATCGTCGTACCCTGCCGGGAATCCGGGACTTTATACAGCTGGCGCTGGATAAACGCTGCGGAGCACTGCCGGTTCTTGATGAAGCTGTCTGAAAAAAAAGAAGGTGTTATTCTATAACATTTCTCTGAATTGACCAGGGCATTAATAGTGCCGGCTTTTAATCCCTGTTATTCTGTAGCAATACAGTGAAAACTGACGCCAGGAGGGTGTCAGTTGTGAACCGGCACACAGCCGTGGACAGGGATATATGCTGCTATTTGATCAGCTTCTTACGCCAGTGTGGATTTACGATACGGTCAATTCTCGTATTCACTGGGCTAACCAAAGCGCCCTCAGACTCTGGCAGGCCGATAGCCTGGAAGAGCTGACTTCCCGTGATTTCAGCGTTGACGCATCCGATGCGGTTCAGCAGACCCTGCTCGCCTATCTGGAAGAGTTTGAAAAAGGCAGGACTCTGCGTCATTGGTGGCGAATCAGTCCGAAAGGCAAGATAACAGAGGTCTATTGTCAGTTTTCCGGCGTTCGGATTGATGACGGCCGCATGGCTATGCTGGTTGAAGGTGTTGAACAGGATGATCAGATCGCATCTCCAATGTTCAGCGGTAGCGCAGTTGTTACTCTGTTTGATGAAAGTGGGAGCCTGATCAGTGCCAGTGAGTACCAGCGAGAGCGGTTTGGCAGTGGTATCCAGATACTATCTGATCTGATGGTCTATCCCGGTCAGGCCTCACTGATCATGGATATTGCTCTGACACAGGGTTATCACCAGGAAGATATTAAACTGCAGACCCGTCAGGGAGAACGCTGGCACAGTATTGAACTGCGCCGTACTCTGCGACAGGAAAAGCGTGTTCTTGCCGTTACCCTTCACGATATCCATGACCGTAAAACCCGTGAACTGCAGTTGCAGGAGCAGGCACGTACCGATGCTCTGACCGGTATTCTCAATCGTAATGGTCTGACAATAGAGTTGACCCCGCTGTTTGAGCAACAGGTTCCATTCACGCTTATCTATATCGATCTGGACGGCTTTAAACCGATCAACGACAGCTATGGCCATAGTGCCGGTGATGAGTTGCTGATTGAGGTAGCAAGACGACTGTCCGAGCAGGCGGGACAGTATGCCTGCGTTAGCCGGATCGGCGGTGATGAATTTGTCGTGGCTATCACCGAGACACAGCTCAACAAACTGGCACTGGATGCGGGCGTGTATGCTGAGCAACTGCTGGACGCTGTTTCCGGCAGTTATCATGTGGCGGTAGCGACTCTGCCTATCCAGCTCTCAGCCAGTATCGGCTATGCCTGTTATCCACATCATGACAGTGAACTTGCGTTGTTGCTGGCTGATGCTGACACCGCTATGTATGCCGCGAAGCACAGTGGACGACGTCGCTGCCTGCGATACCGGCCGGGCATGCGGGAAGAGTTCCACCGCAGAACACAGATTTCACAGCATCTGGACCGGGCGCTGGTTGAGGACCGGGTGAAGCTGAGTTATCAGCCGGTTGTGAATGTCCAGACCGGAGAGCTGGTACTTATCGAGGCCCTGCTGCGCTGGGAAGATGAGCGCCTGGGTATCGTAACGGCCAGTGAGCTGGTGGATGCGGCTGAGCATTCAGGTCTGATCGGTGAGCTCAGTCGCTGGATCTATCGGAATGCCTGTAAAGACTTTATGCAGATTCGTCAGCATGTTGGTCAGAAGGTACTTCTGTCGCTGAATATCTCCGCCATGCACATTATGCAGGGAGGTTTTATCAGTGCACTCAGGCAGGCTCTGGATGAAAGTGGACTGCAACCCTCCGACCTGGTGCTGGAGCTGACCGAACGGGTGATGTTGCCGGATACGCCGGAATACGAAATGGTGGTGCCGGAGCTGATTCAGATGGGATTCGGTATTGCGATTGATGATTTTGGCACAGGCTTTTCCTCACTGGCTTATCTGAGTCGTGTTCCGGCTCACTGGGTTAAGCTGGACCGCGAGTTTGTCGAAGTGATGGAAGATGATTGCGCCACGATCCTGTCGATCCATCAGATGATCGACCGTCTGGGAATGGAGATGATCGTTGAAGGTGTCGAGTATCATTGGCAGGCGGAGAAACTGCGTCAGGCCGGTGTGTATCTGCAGCAGGGATATTTCCATATCGAACCTCAGAATCTGCAGTCGTTAATCGCTTCTGCAAATCCCCCGGGTTGGTTTACCGAGTTACTGAATCCGCTGGGGCTATGTGCTGAGCCTCAAGCCGAGTATGACAGTGACAGCTGATTAAGAAATTGCCTTAAATTCCTTTGTGACTGGCCGATACAGTTATTAACATCAACACAGCAAGCAAACGGGAGACAGAATGGAGATTTCAGTTGCCTCTGCGTCTGCCTGGCAGCAGGCGGTTCAGCAACAGGATGTATCGACAGCTGTTGCGGCAAAGTTGAAGGATTCTCAGGAGTTGCAAGGGGAGATGGCACTACAGTTACTTGCAAGTGCTCTGAATGATGGTGCTCTGCTGGAGGGCGCAACCCGGGTGAGAGTGGATTCCGGTGCGCCCCTGGGGCAAACCATTGATGTCCACGTATAAGTTGTACACCTGACTAAAAGCCGCTGATTCAGCGGCTTTTTTGTGTGTTATCTCAGGGGGCGACAAGTTTAAGCATCTGTAGCGAGGGCCTTCCAGCCCCGATACATCTCGTTACTCAAATAACGGACAGACCTGATAAATACGCATATTCGGGACAAAAAAAAGCCGGGCTAAGCCCGGCAATAACACACGTAACAACTCTGTTTAAGAGTCGAGGTTTATCACGCTGAGAGCGAACAGAGTGATTCGGTTAATCATTGATCAGAAAAATGACCAGTGTTTTAGGACCATGAGCCCCCATCTGCAGACGTTGCTCGATATCGGCACTGCGGGATGGACCTGTGATCATATTGACCGTGCGTGGCAGGGTTGCACCGAACTGCGCCCGGATCTTTTTCCAGGCTTCTTCGTAAACGCCTACAATAGCTGATCGACTCAGGATGACCAGATGGTTGTCCGGCAGAAAATTAAGCGTAGTCGGGCTCTGAGGTGACGAATGCAGCATCAGGGTGCCGGTTTCAGCAATACCTGCAAAACTGTCTGTCAGACTGGCAAAATCACCGGCCCGGGCAACTCGCTGGGAGCGCTGAATATCTTTCTCTGCCAGCGGGCTCCAGTCCAGAGTATCGACTTTAGCGGTTGAACTGGTTACCAGTTCAAAGATACCCCGGTCGCGTAGCCATGTTGCAGAAGCGCCTGGCACTTCACTGATACTATCAAGCTCGATAATCTCAGCCGCGGCCTCATTCGCCATCTCAATAAACAGCTCAACCTGTTCTTGCTGAGGCAACTGAGCCCGGGCCGGAATCAGATTGTCAGCCTTTGCTGACAAACGATTCAGAACGGTCTGGCGGGCGGTTTCGTCGGCAGTGTTACGCTTAACGCCACGGCGGATGTTGTTAAGGATCTCTTCACGGCTCATCAGTGGCTGCCTCCGTTTTTCTGCTGTTCTTTCCAGGCCTGCATAAAGGTTTTACCCTGTGGTGCCGGCATATCGCGCCAGTCGGTCCAGCCGCCGGCTAAAGGCATTTTCTCGATGCGGCCTTTCTTGCCTGCCCAACGTTTCATAAACCAACTGGCCATGCGGGTGTAGGTTTTATACAGTGCTGGACGCTTAGCCAGGAATGCCCAGCCAGCCAGACCGTAACGGGCCGCTTTGGGTTGCAGGTGTTTGCTGAACTCATCCTGCCGCCAATGACGCATCAGCTTAGGCAGAGGAATGCGTACCGGACAAACCGACTCGCACTTACCGCAGAAGGTAGACGCATTCGGCAGCATGCCGCCTTTTTCGATGCCGATCATTTTCGGTGTCAGTACCGAGCCCATCGGGCCTGGATAGACCCAGCCGTAGCTGTGACCGCCGACAGCACCGTATACCGGGCAGTGGTTCATACAGGCTGAGCAACGAATGCAGCGCAGCATATCCTGAAATTCAGAACCGACCATCTCGCTACGGCCGTTATCCACCAGTACCACATGGAAGTTTTCCGGACCGTCCTGATCACCTTCACGGCGCGGGCCGGAAGAGAGGGTGTTATAGACGGTAAATTCCTGACCGGTTGCCGAACGGGCCAGCAGGCGCTGGAACAGAGTCATATCCTCCAGCGTCGGTACCACCTTCTCTATGGACGTGATAACGATATGGGTTTTCGGCAGCGTCTGGGTCAGATCGCCATTACCTTCGTTGGTAATGATAATGGTGGAACCGGTCTCAGCAACGCAGAAGTTTGCACCGGTGATACCGACATCAGCCGCGACAAATTTCTCCCGCAGTACTTCACGAGCTTCCTGCATCAGTACCGCAGGATCATCGGACTTCGGCCGGTTATGGTTCTTATGGAATGCTTCGGAAACATCTTCCAGGTTCAGGTGGATCGCCGGCGCGATGATGTGACTGGGGTGGTCTTCGCGCAGTTGCAGGATATATTCACCCAGATCGGTTTCCACCGGCTGAATACCGTTCTTTTCCAGATAGTCGTTGAGGCCGGTCTCTTCTGAGACCATCGACTTACCCTTGGTCACGGTTTTAGCGTTAACCTGCTTGCAGATATCCAGAATGATTTTGTTGGCATCGTCGGATGTCCGGGCCCAGTGCACATGGCCGCCGTTCTCGGTGACTTTGCTTTCGAACTGTTCCAGATACAGATCCAGGTGCTCGATAATATGGTTTTTCAGATCCCGGGCCTGATCGCGCAGGTCGTCAAATTCCGGCATGCGGCTGACCGCAATCGCGCGTTTCTCCGGGAAGCCGGCTTTCAGGTTGCCCAGGGCTTTCTGCAGGTTTTCATCATGCAGTGCTTCACTGGCGCGCTGCTTAAAGAACGGGGTATTAATCTGCATCGTATCGTCCTCCTTACAGTGCTTTTGCCAGATCGTAATCAGCTTCGCCGATCGCCGGAATGTCGGTCATGTCGGCCAGCACTTCGACCACATGACGGGCTTCAATGGTCTTGCCTTCACGTTTCAGCTTACCGGCCATATTCAGCAGACAGCCCAGATCACCACCCAGCAGGGTAGTGGCACCGGAGTTACTAATGTATTCAGTTTTATTGGAAACCATACGGTTGGATATTTCCGGGTACTTGACGCAGAAGGTGCCGCCGAAACCGCAGCAGGTTTCTGCTTCTTCCATCTCTTCCAGTTCAACACCCTGTACCTGACTCAGGAGTTCCCGTGGCTGTTGTTTTACGCCAAGCTGACGCAGACCGGAACAGGAATCGTGATAGGTTACTTTCTGGTTGAACTGCAGTTTATTCAGCTGTTCCTGCAGAGCTTCCACGCCGATGACATCGAACAGGAATGAGGTGATCTCAAAACTGCGGCTTTTTAATTCAAGCGCGCGGGCGTGGTACGGGTCGCTCTCTTCGAACAGTTCCGGGTAGTAGTGCAGCATACCGATACAGGAACCGGATGGGCCGACCACATACTCATAGCCATCAAAGGCATCGATGGTCTGGCGGGCGATATCGCGACTGGTATCGTTATCACCGGAGTTGAAAGCAGGCTGACCACAGCAGGTCTGTTGTTCCGGTACTTCAACACTACAGCCCGCCTGTTCCAGCAGCTTAACTGTAGCGAAGGCTACTGATGGTCGGAACATATCCGCCAGGCAGGTGACGAACAGTCCTACTCGGGCAGAGGTTGTCTGAGAGGGAGAATTTGGCATCGGATTTTACCGTTTCTTATCGTTATATAACCCGCTTAGCGGGCCACAGGCTCATTCGTGAATAACTGAAAGATAGTGAAGGTCAGCGTTTAAAGAAATGCTACACTGGTAACTGGTCTGACCAGAGCGCTTCTCTCAATGAATGATTCACTCAGCGAAAATCTGTTACTACAGTTAAAAACCAGCCTCTACAGTGGTGACCTGCTGCCGGGTTCAGCGCTGGAGTCGCAACGGCGGATGTCCGAGCAACTCGGACTGTCCCGGTCTACTGTGCGCGAAGCGGTCGGGCAGCTTGAGGCTGAAGGTTACGTCGAAGTACGCCATGGCGGTAAAACCCGGGTCAGGAATCTGCTGGAACCCTGGTTTGAAATGCCGGTGGAGGGTGTGGGTGCCCTGGGCGATAACCCGGATTTTCAGAAGCAGGTGATGGATGTTCGGGCGATGCTGGAGGGTGAAGCTGCGTTTCTATGCCGCATTGCGGGCCAGTGATGCTCAACTTGAAGCGCTGGATCAGGAATATCAGCGGATGCAGCAGCGGGGACAGCGGGGAAACCACCCTGGAGAAAGCTAAAGAGGATCTGCGCTTTCATATGATGATCGCTGAGTCATCTCATCACTTACTGATTATCTCCTTCAGTCAGCTGTTTTTATACCCGCTTTTTTAATGCAATTTACGGCGTTCTGAATCGCACGCTGAAAAAGTATGGGCGTTACCCGGACGGTATCCGGTCGCAGCACAGCGCTATTCATCAGGCGATTCTCGCAAGAGACCCGGATGCCGCGCGAACCGCGGCGACAGAGCATATTCCTCTATACCCGCCGACATCTCGATGGAGACTGATAGAAACATAGGCTTTTTTAACCATTCTGAAATAGCTTTATACCAGCTGTTCCTATAGAATTTGCCGCCCTCTTTTTGCTGCTACCTGGTTTGTAGCAGTTAAATGTAAATTCTGCCTGGCTTCTGGTACTGGTCAGTGCTTGAAACGATAGGAATACAATCAATGCCTGTTATTACCCTTCCTGATGGCAGCAAGCGTGAGTTTGCTAATGCCGTTACTGTTTTTGATGTTGCCGCTGATATTGGTGCGGGCCTGGCGAAAGTTGCGCTGGCCGGTAAGGTCAACGGTGAACTGGTAGATACCTCTTATACCATCGCTGAAGATGCCGATCTGGCGATTGTTACCCCACGTGATGAGGAAGGCCTGGAAGTGATCCGTCACTCCTGTGCGCACCTGATGGCGATGGCGGTACAGGAGCTGTTCCCTACGGCTCAGGTAAACCATCGGTCCTGTGATCGAAGACGGTTTCTACTACGACTTTGCTTACGAAGCGTCCGTTCACGCCGGAAGATCTGCAGAAGATCGAGAACAAGATGAAAGAGCTGGTTAAAGCCAATCATCAGGTTACCCGTTCTCTGATGAGCCGTGACGATGCTGTGAAGCTGTTCGACGAGAAGGGTGAGAAGTACAAGGTTGAGATTCTGGAAGCGATTCCAAGCGCTGAAAGACCTGTCGTTCTACTCACAGGGCGACTTTATCGACCTGTGCCGTGGCCCACCACGTACCTTCTACCGGCCATATTAAAGCATTCAAACTGATGAAGAATGCCGGTGCATACTGGCGCGGTGACTCCCAATAACGAGGATGCTGCAGCGTAATTTACGGCACAGGCATGGGGTGATAAGAAAAGACCTTAAAGCTTACCTGCACCGTCCTGGAAGAAGCTGAGCAACGTGACCACCGTAAACTGGGTAAGCAGCTGAACCTGTTTCCACCTGCAGGAAGAAGCGCCGGGTATGATTTTTCTGGCATCCGGATGGCTGGACTCTGTATCAGAGCATTGAACAGTACATGCGCAAGAAACTGCGCCAGCACGGTTACAGCGAAAGTAAGAACTCCTCAGGTACTGGAACGTACTATGTGGGAGAAGTCCGGTCACTGGGGATAAGTTCTCTGACGAGATGTTCACCACTCACTCTGAGAGCCGTGACTTTGCTATCAAGCCGATGAACTGCCCGGGCCACGTTCAGATCTTCAACCAAGGGCTGCGTTCATACCGTGATCTGCCGCTGCGTCTGGCAGAGTTTGGTTGCTGTCACCGTAATGAACCATCCGGTGCGCTTGCACGGTATTATGCGTGTACGTGGTTTTGTTCAGGATGATGCGCATATCTTCTGTGCGGAAGATTCGATTCAGGAAGAAGTTGCGTCCTTTATCAGCTTCCTGCATGAAGTCTATGCTGACTTCGGCTTTACTGAAATTATCTACAAACTGTCTACCCGCCCTGAGCAGCGTGTGGGCTCTGATGAGATCTGGGATAAAGCTGAAAAAGCCCTGGGTGATGCGCTGGATGCTGCTGGTCTGGGACTGGGATGAGCTGCCAGGTGAAGGTGCCTTCTACGGTCCTAAAGTTGAGTTCTCCCTGAAAGACTGTCTGGGTCGTATCTGGCAGTGCGGTACCGTGCAGGTTGACTTCTCTATGCCGGGCCGTCTGGGTGCGCCAGTTTGTTAACGAAGCAGGTGATCGTGAAAACACCGGTTATGCTGCACCGTGCAATCCTGGGTTCCTTCGAACGCTTTATCGGTATTCTGATCGAAAACTCTGCTGGCGCATTGCCAACATGGCTGGCTCCGGTGCAGGTTGCGATCATGAATATTACCGATAAACAGGCGGATTATTGTCGCGAAGTTGAAGAAAAACTCAACGATCTTGGATTCTTTGCCAAGGCGGACTTGAGAAATGAGAAGATCGGCTTTAAAATCCGCGAGCACACAATTCACAAGGTCCCTTATCTGCTGGTTGTTGGTGATAAGGAAGTTGAAAACGGGTCTGTTGCAAGTACGTACCCGTACCGGGGAAGACCTCGGCACCTTGTCAGTTGAAGAGTTTTGCGAGCATCTGAGGCAGGATGTTGCCCGGAAAGGCCGCAAAGAAATAACAAACATACTGGAGATACCACTATCAGGGCGCGATAACAGAAGAGGGCGTGATGATCGGAATAAACCGATGATCAACGAGAATATTAAAGCCCGTGAGTGTCGATTGATTGGTCCGGATGGCACACAGATTGGTGTTGTGCCTCTGAAAGACGCCCTTAGAGGCGGCACAAGATGTTGGCCTTGACCTAGTACAGATTTCTGATTCTGATCCGATCGTTTGTAAAGTGATGGATCACGGCAAATTCCTGTACGAGAAGAAGAAAGCTGCGAACGCTCAGAAGAAGAAGCAATCGCAGATGCAGGTCAAGGAAGTGAAATTCCGTCCTAATACGGAAGAAGGGGATTATCAGGTAAAACTACGCAACCTGGTACGTTTCCTTGAAGGTGGCGACAAGGCCAAGGTAACCCTGCGTTACCGCGGTCGTGAAATGGCACACCAGGAGCTAGGTATGCAGCTTCTTAAACGGGTCGAAGAAGGACCTGATTGAGCTGGGTACCGTTTGAGCAGCGTCCAAAAATGGAAGGCCGCCAACTGACTATGGTCCATCGCTCCGAAGAAGAAAAAGTAGTCTGACATCTTAGCTTAACCCGTACGGTCTCCCCTGTGAGGCGGGTACGGGTTTTGTTGTTTGTCCAGACGAAAAGATAATTAACGAATGCGTGGGGATATTAGCAATGCCTAAAATGAAATCTTGCAGCGGTGCTGCGAAACGTTTTAAGAAAAACTGCGAAGGGCTTCAAGCACAAGCAGTCTTTCACAAGCCACATTCTGACTAAGAAGACTACTAAGCGTAAGCGTCAGCTGCGTCCAATGCTGCAAGTTGCAGCGGCAGACCAGAAGCTGATCAAGCGTATGCTGCCTTACATCTGAGTTGTCTAAGTAACCACTGAATCTAAGTTAGGAAGAATTAAATATGGCACGTGTAAAAACGTGGTGTTATCGCACACCGTCGTCACAAGAAGATCCTGAAAAAAAGCTAAAGGTTACTACGGCGCTCGTAGCCGTGTATTCCGCGTAGCTAAAACAGGCTGTTATCAAAGCTGGTCAGTATGCATACCGTGACCGTCCGTCAGCGTAAGCGTCAATTCCGCGCGCTGTGGATCGCTCGTATCAATGCTGCAGCTCGTATCAACGGCCTGTCCTTACAGCCGCTTTATTGCTGGCCTGAAGAAAGCATCTATCGAAATCGATCGTAAAGGTGCTGGCTGATCTGGCTGTTCACGAAGCAAATACGTTTGCTGCTATCGTGGAAAAAGCTAAGGCTGCACTGTAAAGACACCCTTACCTTCTGGTAAGTATTGATCGTTGTGATAGGGGAAGGGTGCGAGCTCTTCCCCTATTTTTATCTGGAGCGGTAAATGGAAAACATTGAAATCCTGCTGGCGGAAGGCAAGCAGGCGGCAGAACAGGCTACAACAACTCAGGATCTGGATCAGGTTACGTGTTTCAGTATCTGGGTAAGAAAGGTCATCTTACCCAGCTATTGAAAGGCCTGGGTGCCCTGAGCCCGGAAGAGCGCCCTCAAGCAGGCGCGAAGATCAACGAAGCTAAGCAGGCTCTGCAGGACGTGCTGAATGCACGTAAAGACAACCTGGAGTCCGCAGCGCTGGAAGCCAAACTGGCTGAAGAGACTATCGATGTGACCTCTGCCGGGTCGCGGCCAGTCTCTGGGTGGCCTGCACCCGGTGACGAAAACCCTGCAACGGATCGAAGAGTTTCTTCGCCCGCATCGGTTACTCCGTGGCGGAAGGTCCGGAGATCGAAGACGATTATCACAACTTCGAAGCGCTGAATATCCCGTCTCATCACCCTGCACGGGCGATGCATGACCACGTTCTACTTCAATGCTAATACTCTGCTGCGTACCCACACTTCCGGTGTTCAGGTACGTACTATGGAGTCCCAGCAGCCGCCAATCCGTATTATCTGCCCGGGTCGTGTTTACCGCTGCGACTACGACCAGACTCACTCACCAATGTTCCACCAGGTTGAAGGTCTGATCGTTGATAAAGATATCAGCTTTGCCGATCTGAAAGGCACGCTGGAGCAGTTCCTGCGTGAGTTCTTTGAAGAAGATGTCAAAGTACGTTTCCGTCCATCTTACTTCCCGTTTACTGAGCCATCCATCGAGGTTGATATCGACCGAGGTGACGGCAAGTGGATGGAAGTACTGGGTTGCGGCATCGTACATCCAAAAGTATTTGAATATTCCGGTAATCGATCCGGAGCAGTACACCGGTTTTGCCTTCGGTATGGGGGTAGAGCGTCTGGCGATGCTGCGTTACGGCGTTAATGACCTGCGCCTGTTCTTTGAAAACGATCTGCGGTTCCTGGGGCCAGTTTAACTAATCCGTTTTAGTTGACTGGGGCCGGTAGAGCCTGAATGACGTTTAAAGAGTAATTACAGATTTTGGATAGAAAAGATGAAATTCAGTGAAAGTTGGTTACGTGAGCTGGTCAATCCGGATACCGATACTCAGGGTATCGCCGATCAGATCACTATGGCAGGACTGGAAGTTGATGAAGTGCTGCCGGTTGCTGGTCAGTTCAGCGGCGTGGTTGTTGGTGAAATCCTGAGCGCCGAGCAACACCCTAATGCCGATAAACTGCAGGTTTGTAAAGTGTCTGACGGCACTGAAGAGTTCCAGGTTGTCTGCGGTGCGCCGAACGCGCGTGGCGGCCTGAAAACTGCCTTTGCTAAGGTCGGCGCGGTACTGGCCGGTCCTGACGGCAGTGACCTTCAAGATTAAGAAAGCCAAGCTGCGTCAGGTTTGAGTCTTTCGGCATGCTTGTGCGCCGAAGATGAGCTGAACATCTCTGAAGATCATGGGCGGCATCATGGAGCTGGCTGCGGATGCGCCAGTGGGTACCGACCTGCGTGAATATCTGCAGCTGGACGATCACATCATCGATGTGGATCTGACCCCTAACCGTGGCGACTGTCTGTCGATTGCCGGTCTGGCCCGTTGAAGTGGGTGTACTGAACAAAGCGCCTGTCAGCTTCGTTGAAGTTGAGCCGGTTGCGCCGACCATTGACGATACCTTTCCGATTACGCTGGAAGACCCACAGGGGTTGTCCACGTTATCAGGGCCGTGTAATCCGCAATGTGGATATGTCTGCCCAGACGCCACTGTGGATGGTTGAGAAAACTGCGTCGTTGCGGTATCCGTTCTATCGACCCGGTTGTAGACGTAACGAACTACGTTCTGCTGGAGCTGGGTCAGCCCGATGCACGCCTTTGACCTGAACAAGCTGAGCGACGGCATTGTTGTTCGTAAAGCGAAGCAGGGCGAAAAGCTGACGCTGCTGGACGGTAACGAAAGCCGAACTGAATGACAACACGCTGGTGATCGCTGATGGCCAGAAAGCGGTCGCGATGGCGGGTATCTTCGGTGGCGAAGAGACCGGTGTGACTGCTGAATCTAAAGATATCTTCCTGGAGTGTGCATACTTTCAACCCGATCACTATTGCTGGTCGTGCCCGTTCTTACGGTTCTGCACACCGATGCTTCTCACCGCTATGAGCGCGGTGTTTGACTGGCAGCTGCAGAGCAAGGCGACAGAGCGTGCGACCCAACTGCTGCTGGATATCGTCGGCGGTGAAGCCGGTCCTGTGGTTGAGGCGGTCAGCGAAGAAAAACCTGCCAACCTCTGCCACTGTGACACTGCGCCAGAGCAAGGTGAATCAGGTGCTGGCGTTTGAGATGCCAGCAGAAGAGATCGAAGAGATCATGACCCGTCTGGGCATGAGCATCGAGCGCAGCGGCGAAGGTGAGTGGACCGTTGCGGTACCGTCTTACCGTTTCGATATCAGCATCGAGGTCGATCTGATCGAAGAGCTGGCACGGGTATACGGTTAACAAACAACCTGCCGGTTAAAGTACCGACCGCCGAGCTGAACATGATCGCTAACGACGAGTCGAAAGTGACGCTGAACACCGTGCGTAAGCAACTGGTTGGCCGTGGCTATCAGGAAGCGGTGACCTACAGCTTCATCGAAAAAAGGTCTGGCGGCGCAGTTTGATGATAAGTACGAAGGCTAAAGCGCTGGCGAACCCGATCTCTGCCGAGATGGCGGTGATGCGTACCACTATCTGGCCAGGTCTGACAAAAGCTCTGCAATACAACCAGAACCGTCAGCAGAGCCGTGTACGCCTGTTTGAAACCGGTCAGCGCTTCCTGCCGCAAGGCGATGAGCTGATTCAGGAGAACGCGGTTTGCCGGTCTGATCAGTGGTCCTCGTGAAGCGGAAGGCTGGAGCGCGGATAAGACACCGGTGGATTTCTACGACCTGAAAGGTGATGTCGAGTCCCTGCTGGGTCTGGGCGGTGCTGCCGATCAGTTTACCTTTGTTGCCGAACGTCATGTTGCCCTGCATCCGGGTCAGTCTGCGGCGATTCAGCGCAATGGCGAAACGGTGGGTTACATGGGTGCACTGCATCCTGAACTGGTCAAATCACTGGGTCTGACTGGTCCTGTGTTCCTGTTCGAAATCGTACAGTCTGTCCTGCTTGACGGTCAGCTGCCACGCTTCGACAGCCTGTCCAAGTTCCCGGAAAGCCGTCGTGACCTGGCGCTGCTGGTTGATGAGAAAGTGGCCTTCGAAGAGATTCGTGCCGTGGCGAAAGCCAAAGGCGGTGAATACCTGCAAGCGGTTACTCTGTTCGATGTATATCAGGGTAAGGGCGTCGAGCCTGGTCAAAAAAGCATCGCTCTGGGCTTGACCTGGCAGCATCCTTCGCGCACTCTTAATGATGAAGAGATCAACGAAGTCATTGATTTTGTTGTATCTGCACTGAAAGATCAGTACGGTGCTACATTAAGAGAGTAATCGACAGAGGTGATTCTGATGGGCTCTTTGACTAAAGCGGAGATGGCTGAGCGCCTGTATGAAGAACTAGGCCTGAACAAGCGGGAAGCGAAGGATATGGTGGAAGCCTTCTTCGACGAGATCCGTATGAGTCTGGCCGAAAACGAACAGGTTAAGCTCTCAGGTTTCGGCAATTTTTGATCTGCGTGATAAGAGCGAACGGCCGGGCCGGAATCCGAAAACCGGCGAAGAAGTGCCTATCTGTGCGCGGCGGGTGGTGACATTCCGCCCAGGACAGAAACTGAAAGATCGTGTAGAGGCTTATGAAGGAGACTGAAACAGTCTCGGATAACCTGCCCTCCATACCAGACAAACGCTACTTCACCATTGGTGAAGTAGCGTCTTTGTGTGAGCTGAAACCCCATGTACTGCGGTACTGGGAGCAGGAGTTCGACCAGATCAGCCCGGTCAAGCGCAGCGGGCGACGTTACTACCAACGCCAGGATCTGCTGATTATCCGACAGATCCGATCACTGTTATACGAGCAGGGATACACCATCAGTGGTGCCCGGCAGTGGTTTTCCAGTGATCAGGCCAATGATGATTCCACCCGCTACAAACAGCTGCTGCGGCAGACCATCAGCGAGCTGGAAGGCATCCGTAAGCTACTGAAATCTGTGCAATAAATCGGTTAAAAAACACTTTCAAGCGATCGTTAGCTGAAGTAAGATAGCGATCTCTTTCCGGGAGCTGTGACAATGCAGTTCCCAATAGTCGGGATGTAGCGCAGCCTGGTAGCGCACATGCATGGGGTGCATGGGGTCGGAGGTTCGAATCCTCTCATCCCGACCAACAACTTTAATAAGTTACAGAAGGTTGTCTTTTGTGTGACTTATTCTTCTACTTAAAAATTGTAATCTGGTCACCGTTTGTAAATTGCTTTACTTATGTCATTTTCTTTTAGAGTTTTGGTTTTAGAGTTCTTTCTTTGAGAAAGTGATTTCTTTTGAAGTGATAGGCTTTGTACTTACTAAAGCAACGCGATAGTTATTAATTACTGTTTCATACAAATGGTACTTGCTTCGTTTGTGTATTAGATCATCATAAACTAGCGAAGCAAGCGTATGTTGTTTTTGCGTACTTACAGGGAGTGCTTTATATAAGGCCTCCTTCGCACACCAAAGACTATAGAAGTATTGCTCTTTATTCGAGCCAGAAGTTTTTAGATGCATTCTCTTTTGCTCGCTTTTATTCATAAATAGTGTAGCAGTATCATCGAAGTTTCTCGGTACTATCCTTTCTACATCAATACCAATTTCGAAATCGCTGAAGGCAAAGCAGATAAGGTTATGGCTATGGCTTAGGCTGAAAAAGGTGGATTTGGGAAGATTGTGGATGGCTGGGGCAGAATTTTCGCGTTCTTCAATATCCCAGTATTCAGTGTGTTTATTGAAGTGCTGACTGAGGGCTTCACAGATTAGCATTCTGCTATAAAGGTATTGTTTTTTTCTTTTATTGGAGCGGATTGATTTAAAGTGCTCTTTCTGCTTTTCTGGAAGCCGCTCTAAATATTCAAGAGGGATGCCTGACCCTGCTTTGGTATACCAGAACCGAATCAGAGGAGAGGAGGGCTTAGTGAGCAAGTTTGACCACTTCCCCTGTCAACGCTACTCCAGCCATAATTGATCCGGCATGGCACTCATATTTAGTGTTGCTGCGAACCTCATTCTTCTTATAGTAACTGGATATATTGATAACAGCATTGCCACCCTCTTTCTTAACCCGGTCTTGCAGGGACAGCATGGCAGATAGCATTACCCAGCGGCACGCCTCTTCATCACTCTTGTTAAAGGCATTGGTCTTTTTGTTTGTAGCAAAATTACCAAAGGACTCTTTGATCTTTGGATGCTTCTGTTTACCGAAGTAAAAGCGGATTTGCGGGTCCAGTCGTTCCTTAAATTCAGGTGACTGCATAGCCTCCTGGATGGATAGCATATTGCTTGGTGTCCCTGCTATGGGCCAGTGGTGCTGTAAGGATAAGAAGAGATGAAAGGAGGGCAATAATAATTTTCACAGAAGTTTCCTTGTGATGAGTTAATTTCCTGATTTGCAGGATTATATTGCCTGCTTTAATAAGCATCAATCATCTTAAACTTGCATCGATTCAGGGTGTAGGTAAAATTTCATCTTCGAAAATAGGGATAAAAGCTGTATAGCCTGGGATGGTTGCCTGCATACAGTTTCTGGCAGGTTGGGAGTTGTCTGTTGCTGAGTTTTAAACTGCAATCTTGGAATGCGTTGGCCCCGGGCCTTGAAGATAAATCTGCATGGCGCGAGTGGTTGTTAAACCCTGTCGGGCTGGCTGCTGAGATGCCTAAAATCTCCCTTAAACAGATTCCTCCGATGCTCCGCAGACGGTTCACGGATCTGGGGAAATGTGCTGCTGGTGCTGCCCTGCCATTACTCGAAGATATCGATGCTATCCCTGGAGTGTTCGCGTCACGGCATGGTGATACCCATCTTACGCTTTCCCTTCTGGAAGGTATTGCAGAAAAAGAGCCTATGTCACCGACAGGATTCAGTCTGGCGGTACATAATGCCTTTAGTGGTCTCCTTTCCATTGCCCGTAAGGATGTCAGTGAGGTTACAGCAATCGCCTCGCAGGAGTGTCTGATTCCCCATGCATTAATGGAGGCTGCTACCCAGTTACAGGATCGTGAACGGGTTCTCTGTATTATCTACGATGTTCCTTTGCCGGAGCTCTATCAGCCGTATAGTGAGGCAGATCCTTATCCCTTTGCTATAGCCATGGTCCTGAGTCGTGAAGAAGGAGAGGGTTTAGCGCTGGAGCACTTGTCAGGCCTGGGGCAGAAGCGCAAAACAACTGTTAGTAATTCTGTGCAGTTAATGCGTTTTCTTACTGGACTGGATAATCAGATCAGCTTTTATTCAGAACTGCAGGGTAGTAGCTGGCGGATTAGCAGGGTATGAGTTTTCTGTTTGCAAAGATAAATCATCTCTGGCGCTGGCTGGGAACCGCCTTTAGCTTTTTTATTTTTGGTCTTGGCGGCATTCTGCTGCCCCTTATCGCAGTACCGATACTGTTCCTGATTCCGGGCTCGTCATTGCAGCGGGAACAGCGGGCGCAGCAGGTTATTCACAGGTCATTCCGTTTTTATATTGGAATGATGAAGTCTCTCGGAGTTATCAGTTATCAGCTTGAGGGAGTGGAAAGGCTCAGGAGTGCGCAGCTTATCCTGGCCAATCACCCCTCCCTGATCGATGTGATCTTTCTGATCGCCCTGGTGCCTAATGCTAACTGTGTTGTAAAGGGACGGTTGGTTAGGAATCCTTTTACCCGGGGACCGATAAAGACCGCTGGATATATCATCAACGACAACAGTAATGATGTTATCAGTGCCGCTTCAGATGCTTTTGTGAAGGGGCATGCCTTGATTATTTTCCCTGAGGGTACCCGTACAACACCCGGGCAGTCGGTTAGTTTGAAGCGAGGCGCTGCCAATGTTGCTATCAGGGCCGAAGCTGATATTACCCCGGTAATTATAGGTTGTACCCCGACCACTCTTACCAAGCAGGATCGCTGGTATCAGGTGCCGTCCAGGAAGGTTCATTTTCACATCCGGGTGGATGAGAAAATGCCTGTGTCCGAATATCTGGAGCAATGTGCTCCTTCCGTAGGTGCAAGAAAGCTGACTGCGGATTTGACAGAATATTTTAATAAGGAGTTAGGACTGTATGAGCAATCTACAGCTGGAAATTAAGCAGATGATCATTGAGACCCTTGATCTCGAAGATATTGAGACCGATGAGATTATTGATGATGAGCCTCTGTTTGTAGAAGGACTGGGGCTGGATTCCATTGATGCACTGGAGATTGGCCTGGCATTGCAAAAGCGTTATGGAATCAAGCTGAAAGCTGATTCTGAGGAGACCCGTGACCATTTTGCCAGCGTGAATGCACTGGCGGCTTTAATTGAATCCCACCGAGCAGGTTGAATGACAGTTATGATTAGCCAGGAAGAGATTTACCAGAAGGTTGTTGCCATTCTCGAAGAGCTGTTTGAGATTGATCCGGCAGATATTCATCCCGAAGCAAACCTGTACCAGGATCTTGATATCGATAGCATCGATGCTGTTGATCTGGTTGTTGAGCTTAAGAAAATGACAGGAAAGAAGATCCGTCCTGAAGATTTTAAATCAGTACGAACGGTTTCTGATGTCGTTGTAGAAGTTGAAAAACTGCTTAACTGATCGGAATGTTACTGAAGGCTGTTGTTGCACTGATCACCCTGAGTTACCCGTTTTTGGTGTACTGGGGAATTCATAATTATGAGGCGTCCCTGTTACTACCGTTGCTGGCATTGATCCTGTTATTACGCTGGTTGGCCGGGAAGCGTGGCGCTGATCGGCAGGTTATTGTTATCAGTGTGATAGGAATTGCTTTGATAACGGTAGTGGCCGGTGCCCAGCAGGGGCTGCTGCTTTATCCGGTACTGGTAAATGCCGGACTATTAGCCATCTTTGGCAGCAGCCTGTTTGCCCGGCAGACGGTGATTGAGAAATTAGCCCGGATAAAAGAGCCGGATCTGCCTCCTGAAGGGGTAGCTTATACTCGCAGGGTTACCCAGGTCTGGTGCGTTTTTTTTCTTGCCAATGGAGTTGCTTCTGCGGCAATAACTATCTGGGGAACAGAGCAGTTATGGATGATCTATAACGGCTTTATCTCTTATATTCTGATTGGCCTGCTGGTTGTCGGGGAATGGATTGTCCGGTATTGGATAAAAAGGAAAGTATGAGCGGTTTGATAGCCCTGTCTGACTGGCTGGCAGTTGCACCTGAAGCACCGATCGCACACGCCAGAGATAAGTTGCTCACAAAGTCAGACCTGTGCAAAAGGACAGACTTCTGGTGCGGGAATCTTCCCCTTGAAAGTGGGCAGCGCTGGGCGGTTTATCATCCTGATACATTTGAATTCCTTGCTCTGATAATGGCGCTTTGGCAGCGGGGGTGTACTGCCTGTATTCCCGGAGATAACCTGTCGGCGACGGTGCAACGCCTGCATAGCAGGGTTGATGGCTTCGCTGGTGATTTCCCCGAAGAATGCCTGACCCTTTGTTATGATGACAATCCCGGATCCGGTCAGGGTACTGGTTGGGTTAGCCTGGACGAAAGCTTTCAGGCTCTGGAAATTTATACATCCGGATCAACCGGGGAGCCAAAGCCTATTCACAAGACTATCGGTAATATTGATAGTGAGCTGAGAGTTATTGAAACCCTCTGGCCTGAGAGCAGGGAACCGGTTGTGGTTTCTACCGTGTCGCATCAGCATCTGTACGGTATGACCTTCCGGCTCTTCTGGCCCTTGAGCCGGGGACAGGTTTTTGAGACCGGTACCTGCCAGTATTCTGAAGATATCTTCAGGCAGATTAACACTCATCCGGCCAGCTCCCTGATTTCTACACCTTCTCATCTTAGCCGCCTGAATAAGGCATTGGATTGGCAAAGCGTGTCAGGAAACTGTGTGTCTGTGCTTTCATCCGCAGCTCCGTTAAAACGGGATGACAGCCTGATGGTTTCTCAGTTATTGCAGGCTCCGGTGAGGGAAATCTATGGCAGTTCGGAAACCGGGGCTATTGGCTGGCGGATTCAGGGCGGAGCTGGCGATGCCCTCTGGCAACCCCTGCCAGGTGTGTCATTTAGCTGCTCCACTGATGGTCATATTACTGTTCATGCTCCGCAGATAGAGCATCCCTTGCTACTTGCAGATCAGTTGGTAATCAATTCTGAAGGTCATTTCAGGCTGATTGGGCGACAGGACCGTATCGCTAAAGTGGAAGGGAAAAGAGTATCTTTAGCTGAGGTAGAGCAAGCTGCAGAGCAGCATGGTTTTGTTAAGCTGGCAAAGGCTTTGGTGGTTACCCGTAAAAGGGCTGAAGTTGCATTAGTTATTGAATTGACTGAACTGGGGCAGAAAGAACTGCACCTGTCAGGTAAACGCGGTGTACAGAAACTAATCAGGCAGCAGTTGCAAAGCTCTTTTGAAACTGTGCTGTTGCCCCGCCGATGGCGATTCGTAGAACAGATGCCATACAATGCGCAGGGCAAGATACCTATGGGAAATTTAAAGGCGATGTTTGAGCCGGAATCGATTAAATGGCCTGAACTGATCAGTACCGAGGCTGATCAGGATCGGGTTGAATTCCAATGCCGGATACCGGCAGGGTTAGTCTACTTTGATGGTCACTTTGAGGGAAATCCGATCCTGCCGGGCATCGTTCAGGTCCACTGGGCGGAGCACTATAGCCGGGAATACCTGGACCTGTCCGGTAAGTTTCAGCGATTAGAAGTGGTGAAATTTCAGCAGGTGATCTTTCCGGATTCTGTGGTGTCCCTGAGCCTTGAATATAACCGGGATAAACAAAAAACTGGCGTTTTGCTTTTATTCAGAAAAGGGAGTTCATTCCAGTGGCAGAATCTGCTTTGGCTGAAACAGCTTTTAAACCGGCGATTGTTATCCCTGTTTATAACCATAAGAATGCTATTGGCCATACACTGGCTGCAGTACTTGATTACGGTTATCCGGTGCTAATG
This sequence comes from uncultured Amphritea sp., assembly GCA_963669425.2. Classification (GTDB taxonomy): domain Bacteria; phylum Pseudomonadota; class Gammaproteobacteria; order Pseudomonadales; family Balneatricaceae; genus Amphritea. The sequence continues at coordinate 50,852 of CAXXNC010000001.1, read as the reverse complement.
GTTGATGATGGCAGTGCGCCTGATTGCCGCGATGAATTGATTCGCCTGAATCAACTTTATGGTGACGAGGTTACTCTGATCCGGTTGGAGGAGAATGGTGGTAAGGGCGCTGCTGTTAAGGCAGGACTTAGAGACCTGCTTGAGCAGGGATTCAGCCATGGTATACAGATCGATGCCGATGGCCAGCATGACCTTAACGACCTTCCAGTCTTTGTTGAGCTGGGACAGAGCCAGCCCCTGGCTCTTGTAACCGGTTGTCCGAAGTACGATGAGTCGGTACCGGCACTGCGCTATTACGCACGTTATCTGACTCATATCTGGGTGTGGATCAATACTCTCTCTTTCCAGATTAAAGATAGTATGTGTGGCTTCAGGGTTTATCCACTGGTACAGACCGTTGAGCTGCTGGAACAGGAGCCCTGTGGTAATCGGATGGACTTTGATACGGAAATAATAGTCCGTTGGGCCTGGCGCGATTATCCGGTAATGAACCAGCCAACAGAGGTTCATTACCCGATGGATGGGGTGTCCCACTTTAATGCGGTTAAGGACAATATGTTGATATCCCTGATGCATACCCGCTTGTTTTTTGGCATGTTGCGACGCCTGCCTGCGATTCTTTGGAATAAGTGTAATGGCTGAGTCAGGTAAGCATTGGGCGGGTATAACAGAAGCCGGATCCCTGCTGGGTATGAAGACCCTGTTACTGGCATATAAAGTTTTCGGACGTTGGGGGTTCAGGCTTATCCTGTTGCCGGTAATGACATACTTCTATCTTGTCCGGGCGCAATCCAGGCACGCTTCTGAAGAGTACCTGGGGCGGTTTAAAGCTGTATATGCCGAAGCGGATACCCGGTTAAGTTCCTTTTGGCATTTCTGGACCTTTGGCGAAATTCTGTTGGATAAATTGCTGGTCTGGATGGGGCATATCCAGCGGCAGGATGTGGTATTTGAGAATCCAGATGCAATGAGTGAACTGGATAATAGCCAGCAGGGAGGGATAATTGTTGTCTCTCATCTGGGAAATACCGAGATCTGTAGTGCTATCGCCTATCAGTTGCCCGATATCAGGGTAACTATGCTGGTATATACCCAGCATGCTGAAAAGTTTAACCAGCTTATGAATCAGACTGATGGCAACAGTACAGTCAATATGATGCAGGTTACCGATATATCTCCGGCTACAGCGATGCTGCTCTCAGAGCGGATTGATGCGGGTGAGTATATTGTTATTGCAGGTGACCGTATTCCCATCACGGGAGGAGGCAGAACTTCTTCAGTTGAGTTCTTGGGAGCTACAGCCGATATGCCCCAGGGAGCCTTTATCCTGGCCAGTTTGTTACGTTGTCCTGTCTACCTGATGTTTTGCCTTAAACAGGAAAGGGTTTATCACATCTATCTGGAAAAGTTTGCCGAGCGACTGGTGTTTGAGCGTCGTTTGAGAGCACAGCAGATCGATGAGGCGGTGCAGAACTATGCCCGCAGGCTGGAATATTATTGCAGGATTGCACCGCTGCAATGGTTCAATTTCTTTCCGTTCTGGCAGAGTGAAAATGGTGAAAATTAATCAGGGTAACCGGATCGGTACCTTTACGAAAAAGAGATTCTGGGACAGGTATGTTTGAGACCGAAGTAGAGATAGAAATTCCTTTTCATGATGTCGATGTCATGCGTGTCGCCTGGCATGGACATTATGCCAAGTATCTTGAGATTGCCCGTTGTGAGCTTTTAGAAAGCTTCGATTACAACTGCCCACAGATGGAAGATTCGGGTTATGCCTGGCCGGTTATCGATATGCGAATACGCTATGCACATCCATTACGCTTCCAGCAGAAAGTTAAGGTTAAGGCAGCGCTGGTAGAGTGGGAAAACCGATTAAAGATCAATTATGTAATCACTGATGCAGAAACCGGTAAGCGGCTCACAAAGGCATATACTGTGCAGGTTGCAGTCGATACAGTCAGTGGTGAAATGCTATATGTGTCACCGGGTATCCTGTTTCAGAAACTGGGGCTGACACCGTGATCGCCAGAATACTTTCAGTCATTCTCATGACTTTCCCGCTTTTTGCTGTAGCTGCTGCTCCCTCTGAGCTGGAGGGGCTAACCTCCGCGCCTGAGCTGTTACGTGGTGAGTTTATACAGTCAAAATATATCAGTGCCCTGGATACTGAGTTTGAGTCATCAGGTACTTTTGAGTACCGGCGCAACCAGTCAATCGAGTGGCGCACGGTTGCGCCGATAGAGAGCGTCCTTGTTATGACTCCTGACAGTATTATTAACCGTCAGGCAGGTAATGAATTATCCCGGCTGGAAGGTGATTCCAATCCGGTTGTTTCTGTTTTCAGTGATATCTTCTTTGGCTTAATGACCGCTGAGTGGGGCAAGCTGGCACAGTACTTTTCTTTTCAGCTTCAGCGTAAAGGCGATAGCTGGACTGTGTTTCTGGCTCCGATCGATAGCAGTGTGGAGCAGGTGGTAAGCTCGGTTGAACTTCATGGTGATCAGTTGCTGAGAGAGGTTGTACTGCACGAAGGCGCTGGCGACCTGACCCGTATCCGTTTTACAGATATACAGCTATGAAAGGCAACTTGCGGCAGCCGTTGGTGATGGCATCATTATGGTTGCTGCTGGTTACCGCTGTGATTGTCGGGGCACTAAATAAGGGGCCGGTGTTCGATACCAGTGTCATGGCACTATTACCGGAATCGCAACAGGATCCCCGGGTTGAACGGGCGATAGAGCGGGTAGCTGCAGATTTCTCTGAGCGTATAGTAATTATTCTTTCTGCTTCCGATAGGGAGCTTGCCCGTAATGCTGTTTTTAGTGCTGCAAAAAGCCTGGATTCGCTAAGGGATAGTGCTGAACTTATCTGGCGTGATGATAGCCAGGAATCGATAGTTGATCAGCTATATCCCTATCGTTTTATCAATCTACCGGATCAGGTAGCGGAACGTCTGGCCAGTGGGAATTTTCAGCACCAGCAGCAGTTAGCCCTGCAGCGCATCTTCAGTCCCCTGTCAGGTGTCAGGGTCGACCCGATCAATGACCCGTTTACCCTGCAAGCTGAACAGGTAATGGCATTCAGGAGTGGCTTTCATATCTCCCCGGAGCAGGGGCTGTTACGACTTACCGAAGCGCAGCTACCGAGCTACCTGATAACACTTAAGCTGAACTCTGATCCGTTCTCCCTGCCAGTACAGCAAAAGATTCTGTCTGTTCTCACTCCCCTGGAGCAGGAGCTGGAATCCCAGGGCATCCAGGTTAGCCGGTCCGGGCTGCTATGGCATGCTGTTGCCGGGGCAGAGCAGGCTGAAGCGGAGATATCATTAATCGGGCTGGGATCATTAGCTGGGATTGTGTTACTGATTTTGTCCGTATTCCGCAGTATTTCTCCACTCTGGATTGTATTACTTCCGGTAACTGTTGGTTGTGTTATGGCGTTATCGGTAACCCTGTTGCTATTCGGCCGTATTCACTTGATCACAATAGCGTTCGGAGCAGGGCTGGTCGGTGTTTCAGTTGACTATGCTATGCACTATATCTGTGAACGCAGGATAAGGCCCGGACCTGGCCTGGTCAGACACCTGTTTATGGGATTATTGCTTGGTTTGTTATCCAGTGTAATCGCCTATGCAGGGCTGGCGCTGGCACCATTTCCGGGGCTGCGACAGATGGCAGTCTTTTCTGTTGTCGGGCTGATAGCGGCCTGGCTGACTGTACTTCTGTGGCTACCAGTCATCAGGGGTAATCATACCCCTGAGCCCCTTGCAGCAGCGACGGTGTTACAAAGATGGCGGAATCGTTATCCTGCACTTGAAGGCCGGCCCTATCTGATTATGGCACTGCTGTTACTCTGTTTAAGCTCTGCGCTGATAGTCTGGTGGGCTGAACCCCGGGACAGTATCCGGTTGCTGCAGACCTCCCCGGAGCAACTGCTTGCAAAGGATCAGGAGGTACAGCAGTTACTGGGTAGTAATACCAGTGCGCAATTCCTTCTGGTTACCGGAGATAGCCTGGATTCAGCTATACAGACTGAGGAAAGGTTACGGCAAGGGCTGGATAAACTGGTACAGGAAGGAGAGCTTCCAGCCTATAGTTCACTTTCTCAAACTCTGCCATCACAACAGAGGCAGGTTGAAAACGCAGCCCTGACCCGCGAGTTATATAAGCAGCAGATGGCGGGATTTGCAGGTGTTGTCCGTTTTTCAGAGCAGCAGGAGCAGGCTGCCTTATCTGCCATGAATACAGGCAGCAGTATTCGATTATCAGCGGAAGCCTGGCAGGAACAACCCCTAAGCCAGCTATGGCGCCAGTTTATTATCGATGATTCGACCGGTAATGCTGCCACGGTTATTCGTTTACAGGGCAGCGTTACTCCCTTGGGGAATCAGCACTTACAGCGGTTGGCTAATAGTAATTCTGATGTTTTCTTTGTTGATCGTATAGAAAATATTAACTCAGTTCTGGGTACATACAGGGAGCAGATAACCGGTTGGTTGCTGATAGCGTATAGCCTGGTTGCCCTGATCCTGCTCTGGCGCTACAGGACTGACTTCTGGCGTATTCTCCTGCCACCCCTTATTGCGTCACTGGTTACCTTTGCCTGTGTTGTTCTGCTTAATGGTGGTTATAACCTGTTTAACCTGATTGCGTTGATGCTGGTGCTTGGTATCGGTCTGGATATGGGAATCTTCCTCTATGAATCCTCAGATAGTGATCATACCTGGCTGGCGGTAACACTTTCAGCATCTACCAGCCTGCTGGCATTCGGATTATTAACCTTAAGTAAAACCCCCGTACTTTATCATTTTGGCATCGTCATCCTACCCGGACTCCTGTTGGTCTGGTTAATGGCGCCGCTGATGCGAACGAAAACTACCGGAGATATTAATGAGCATTCCACATGGAAGTTATGATGTTGTTGTAATTGGTGCCGGCCCTTCTGGTGCTGTGTCTTCTTCGCTACTGGCTGATCAGGGCTACCGGGTTCTGGTTCTGGAAAAGGAGCATTTCCCCCGCTTTTCTATCGGCGAAAGCCTGCTGCCACAGAGTATGGAGTTCCTGCAGCAGGCGGGTATGCTTCAGGATGTGGTGGAAGCCGGATTCCAGTATAAGAATGGTGCTGCTTTTACCCAGGCAGAGAAGTATGACTTCTTTGATTTTCGTGAAAAATTCAGCTCCGGATGGGGAACCACATATCAGGTCCAGCGGGACCGGTTTGATAAGGTCCTGGCGGACTGTGCCGAGAAGAAAGGTGTTGAGATACGCTATGGACAGACTGTTACAGCGGTAAACCAGTCTGCGGATCAGGTACAGGTCAGTGTTGTTGCAGAGGATGGTGTCGAATATCAGGTAAGTGCAGCCTTTCTACTGGATGGCAGTGGCTTTGGCCGGGTATTACCACGCCTTTTGCAGCTGGAAAAATCTTCAGCACTGACATCCCGAATCTCTCTGTTTACTCATATTGAAGATAATATCAGCGACCCGGAATTTGATCGTAATAAGATTCTGATTACGGTTCACCCTGAAAATCAGGAGATCTGGTACTGGCTGATTCCATTCAGTAATGGCCGTTCATCTGCCGGTGTTGTACTGCCAAGGTCTCTGTATCAGGAGCTGTCAGGTAGTAATGAGGAGTTACTGAAAGGGTATATAAGTGAAGGTTGCATGTTAAATGAGGTCCTGCAGGAGGCTGTCTTTGATACGCCTGTGGGTTGTATTGATGGCTATTCCTGCGATGTTGAGAGCCTTTATGGCGATCGCTTTGCCCTGCTGGGGAATGCCGGGGAGTTTCTTGATCCGGTCTTCTCTTCCGGAGTAACGATTGCCCTTAAGTCTGCAGCCCTGGCGGCTGATGTCCTGCACCGGGAATTACAGGGGCTAAAACCTAACTGGGAACAGGAGTATTCTGTGCCCCTTAAACAGGGAGTGGATACCTTCCGGGCATTTGTCGAAGGTTGGTATGATGGCCGGTTACAGGATGTTATCTTTGCTGCGGATAAAAGTGATCAGATAAAGCAGATGATCAGTTCTGTCCTGGCCGGTTATGCCTGGGATACCGAAAACCCCTATGTACGTGATCCTGCACGCCTGACAACCCTGGCTGAGCTATGTCGCAACTGATCCGCATTTTGGTCCTGCTGGCTGCAGTTATGGCTTCCGGTTGTAGTATTGGCTATCAACCGGAGTCCACCGCTGTATTCCTGCAGCTGCTGCGACCGGATCAGGGGCCAGCACCTGTTCTGCTAAAGCAGACTGTCACCCTGGATGCATGGGGTAAGCAACAGCAGTTTATGGCCCTTAGCCGGTTGAGTTATGAGCGCTTAAGGATGGTTGCTCTACTACCAACAGGGCAGCAGATTATGTATCTGGAATATGATGGTGAGCAGCTGATTCAGCAGGTACTCCCCTCGATTGAGTTGCCCGCTGAAGATATACTTGCCATGGTCCAGTTCGTGCTCTGGCCAGAGGCGGCTCTGTCCGGCCATTATCGCCCTGAGCAGGGGTGGCAACTAGAGCTAAGCGATAAGCAGAGGAAGCTTATCCATAATGATATGTTACTGCTGGATGTGATGTATCAGGGCCAGCAGATCAGTATAGAAAACCACCTGGAAGGTTACCGGGTTATGATCAAGACGATCGAGCAAAAGGATTCACAATCTTGAAGCGATGTTATCTGAACGCAATGGCAACACTGAGTGCCATGGGCGATCGGCCAGAACAGGTCGAACAACTCCTGGCCAGAGGTCGGCCAGGTTTAACTCTGTCGGATAGCTTCAGCGCAGGTCATACTATGCCTTTAGGCCTCTATAATGGGGCGCTACCTGAAGTAACATTGCCGGAGCCGTTCTGGAATAGCCGCAACAATCGTTTTGCGCTGGCTGCCCTGAATCAGATCAGGAGTAATGTAGAGCAGGCGATACTACGTTACGGAGCTGACCGTATTGGGGTGGTTATCGGAACTTCTACCTCTGGTATAAGTGATAGCGAGAATTACCTTAAACAGCGGGCAGAAACGGGTCAGGTACCAGCTGCATACGATTACAAACTACAGGAGATGGGGGCTACCGCCGCCTTTCTGGCCCGGGAAACGGGAGTTCAGGGACCTGTATATGGTATCTCAACCGCCTGCTCCTCCGGTGCCAAAGCCCTGGCCTCAGCCCGGCGTCTGATCCGCTCAGGACTCTGTGATGTCGTGATTGCAGGTGGTGTAGATACTCTTTGCCATCTGACTGTACAGGGATTCTCATCTCTGGAGGCCGTGAGTTCAGCCCCTTGCAACCCTTTCAGTGTTAACAGGGACGGTATCAATATCGGCGAAGCTGCAGCACTGTTCCTGATATCCGCGGAGCCTGCTGGAGTAGAGCTGGCTGGAGTTGGAGAAAGCTCGGATGCCCATCATATTTCAGCTCCTGATCCTACCGGAAATGGCGCAGTGCGCTGCATGTCTGCAGCTCTCGCAGATGCAGGTATCAGTCCATCACAGGTGGATTATATAAACCTGCATGGTACAGCTACGCCATTGAATGACCAGATGGAATCAAGGGCTGTTGCTGAAGTATTTGGGAATTCTGTCAGCTGTAGTTCAACAAAACCATTTACCGGTCACACACTGGGCGCAGCAGGTGCGTTGGAGGCAGGTATTTGCATGCTTGCGGTGCAACAGCAGTTCCTTCCCCGGCATGCATGGGACGGCGAGGCCGATCCTGAGCTACCCGATATTCAACTGGTTGCAAATAGCAAGGCAGATAAAGGACTGGAGTATGCTCTGAGTAACTCATTTGCCTTTGGTGGAAACAATATCTCGATTATCCTGAGGAAGCCGGTATGACCTTTGAATACACTGTGGCTGAGCTGGTTCCCCATTCAGGAAAGATGAGTTTACTCAGCGAGATCACTGGTTACGGGGAAGACTGGCTTTCTGCGAGGGTCGATATCTCGCAGGATTCTATGTTTGCAGATTCCCGTGGAGTGCCTGCCTGGGTAGGCCTTGAGTATCTGGCACAGGCCATCGGTGCCTATGCTGGCCTGCAGGAAAGGTTAAGGGGGGAAACTCCAAAACTTGGTTTCCTGTTGGGTAGCCGGAAATACAGCTGTAGCCGGGATTACTTTGCCCTGGGTGACAGCCTTGAATTAAAAGTAATACGCAATATGCAGGCAGAGAATGGCCTGAGTGCTTTTGATTGCTATTTGTCGGGTGGTGATTATGAGGCCAGTGCCAGTCTTAATGTCTTTCAGCCGGAAGATGCTGATAAATTTTTACAGGAAGTGAGTGAATGAAAGGAACAGTACTGGTAACGGGATCCAGCAGAGGGATTGGCAAAGGAATTGCGTTACGTTTAGCCCGGGATGGTCATGATATCGCTCTCCACTGTCGATCTAACATCGCTGAGGCTGAAGAGGTCGCGAAGCAGGTTCGCGAACTGGGTCAGGAAGCCAGAATACTGCAGTTTGATATCTCTGACCGCAACCAGTGCTGTGAAGTGCTGGAGCAGGATGTGGAAGAGTTTGGAGCCTATTACGGGGTTGTCTGTAATGCCGGAGTAGCCCGTGATAATGCTTTTCCCGCGATACCGGGTGAGGAATGGGATGAGGTGCTGAGAACTAATCTGGATGGTTTCTATAATGTGCTCCATCCATTGATGATGCCTATGATTCGACGTCGCAAGCCCGGCCGGATTGTAACTATGTCTTCTGTTTCAGGAGAGATGGGCAACCGGGGGCAGGTAAATTACAGTGCAGCTAAAGCTGGCATTATTGGTGCAACTAAAGCCCTGGCAATAGAGTTGGCTAAGCGCAAGATTACGGTGAATTGTGTCGCGCCGGGGCTAATTGAGACTGAGATGACTGAGCACCTCCCGGTAGAAGAAGCAATGAAAATGATACCAATGCAGCGGGTAGGTAGTGTCGATGAGGTTGCAGGGACTGTAAGCTTTCTGATGTCTGAAGATGCCGGATATATTACCCGGCAGGTTATCTCGGTAAATGGTGGGATGTATTGATGAAGCGGGTAGTAGTTACCGGAATGGCCGGATTTTCACCGATTGGAAATGACTGGCAAACAATCCGGAATAATCTAAGGAGTATGAAAACTGGAATAGTAAAAATGGACGACTGGAATAGCTATGATGGCCTGAATACCAAGTTGGCAGCTCCGGTTCCTGATTTTGCTATGCCTTCCCACTATAAACGTAAAGACCTGCGTAGTATGGGGCGGGTTGCACAGTTTGGTGTATACAGTACTGAGCTGGCGCTTGAAGATTCCGGATTACTCGGATCTGAGGAGCTGGGACAGGGCCAGGTTGGAATTGCGTTTGGATCATCCGCTGGTGATACCCGGGCCTTTGTTGATTTTGGCAATATGCTGATGAACCATTCATCGGATGGCCTGAATGCCAATTCATATATAAAAATGATGGCGCATACAGCGCCGGTGAATATCGGTGTTTACTTTGGTATCCGTGGCCGGGTTATTACTACCTCAAGTGCCTGTACCTCCGGAAGCCAGGGGATCGGCTACGCCTATGAGGCGATTAAATATGGTATGCAGCAGGTGATGGTTGCTGGTGGTAGTGAAGGCCTCTGTGCTACTGAAGCTGCGGTATTCGATACCCTCTATGCTACCAGTGTGGCAAATGATACCCCAGAGTGTTCCCCAAGGCCCTTTGACCGGGATCGGGATGGCCTGGTTATAGGTGAGGGGGGATGTACCCTGATCCTGGAAGAGCTGGAGCATGCCCTGGCCCGGGGGGCTAAAATTTATGCCGAGATTGTTGGCTTTGGAACTAACTCTGATGGTAGCCATGTTACCCAGCCGAATGCTGAAACGATGGAATCAGCAATTCGCCTGGCCCTTGAGAGTGCACAGCTTCCGGCTTCAGAAATTGGGTATATCAGTGCCCATGGTACAGCAACAGACCGTGGTGATATTGCAGAAAGTCATGCCACTGCTGCGGTATTTGGTAGCCAGACGCCGATAAGTTCATTGAAGAGCTTTACCGGTCATACCCTGGGGGGTTGTGGCGCACTGGAGGCATGGACAGGTATCGAGATGATGAATGAGGGATGGTTTACAGCTACTGCCAATCTGGAGAATGTGGATCCGGAGTGTGGTGATCTGGATTACATTATGCATGAAGGCCAGCGTATAGATACCGATTATATTATCAGTAATAACTTTGCCTTTGGTGGGATCAATACCTCGCTGATCTTTAAACGCTGGAATTAATACCTGATACACAAGGAATATGGATATGAAGAGTGTTCGCATACTGGCATTTGTTGCCGCATCTATGTTTTCGGTTTCTGCTTTCGCTTATCAAAGCAATGCAGAGAGGATAAGCAGCTATGTTAAAACGCTGGAAACGGGAAATGTTGAATCCCAGGAGTTGATGCTTAAGCGTTTACAGTGGTCAGGACTGTCTGACCCAGCCCTGTTTGATGTGGTTGAACAGCGCTTGTTGAAACATTATCAGCAAGACCTGAATGATAAAACCATTAACCTGATGAGCTACCATGTCCGGGCGCTGGGTTATAGCGGTAATGAAAAGTATCGCTCAACATTGGCAGAAGTAAGCCAGAATGCGGATGATTCAAAAGTTCGTAAACATGCCAAAAAAGCTCTTACAGACCTTAGTCGCTGGTCTCAGTGGTTATCAAAATTGCCTGAGAGTGTTGAGGCAAAACCGGGGCAGTCTATTGAAACAGCGATATACCTTCAGATGCTGAATGTTGATGATGCTTATGTTCAGAGGTTGGCTGCAAGAGCGATTTTCCATGAAAAAAATCGGGACAGGGCACTGTTGCAGAAAGTTGTTGAGTTGGTGAAAAGCAGCTATATGAACAGTGGCCTTGACGGTGAAACAGAAGATACTATCGCCTGGCTTTGCAAAGCAATTGGGGTTGCGGGAGATGAGCAGCAAAGAGCTTTTCTTCGCCAGGTAGCTGATGAAAGTCCATCACGTAAAATTGCAAAGTATGCGGGAAAATATTCCTGATATCTCGGGATTGACTAATTAAAGTCGTCGGCTAAATCGATCGTAAAAAGCGGCACCGGATCAATTAGTTCCGGTGCCGTTTTTTTAGTCGCTTAAGGCAGCGACAATCTGAGGGGTATTGAACAGGCGGCCGATCTTGGTTTCAAAGGCGGACGCGGCGGTGCGTGAGTTCTGATCTTCGACCCCCCCTCCTGAGAGGTTTTCCGGACCATTGGAACGCATTGATGCAGATGCCAGCTCCTGGCCTTGCTGATCCAGAATCTGTAGCAGCAGGTCATAGCTCAGAGTGATATTCATATACACATCGGTTTTCCACTCGGAGACAGTTAGAACGATATTTTTTTGCTGGCCGTCTTTCATAATTACATTCGCAACCAGTGATGAATCCGGGGAGGAGAAAAACAGTTTATTTACCTGATAACCGGATTGCTTCAATGAGCGGTCCAGTACCAGAGTCATATCCTCAGTCAGGGATTTTCCGCTTTTGGTGGATACATCAAAAGGATTACCAAATCCTCCCCGTTGCAAGCCGATAAAGTTAGCCGGCTTCTCTCCATCAATAACGTAACTGCGGTTATCAATAACGCCTAGGCTGATCTGTGATGTGCCTTTTACAGGCAGGGACAGTTCTGCCTGTTGATAGTCATACTTATTTCCAACGGCACAACCAGTGAGGAGGGAAAGCAGGGCTATACCTGCGGATAGTTTTGACAGATTCATTCAACATTTCCTTTGTTTGCTTTAAATATTTCGTTGAGTACTTCTTCCACCATCTCTTCAGGTGATTTCCTGGCGAGCGAAGTCCTGTAAGAGCGAGCACTGGCAAACTTGTAGTTTGTCTCTGGATCCCGGAAGTCTACGTTCAGCTCAAGCATATACATGGTGATATCCCACATCCACTTATCCTGATATTCAATAATTGCATCGACTTTTTGGGGGGAGATAGTTGTTGTGCCTGAGCTGGCTTTAAATCCCATATTGTTCAGACGATCAGAGAGTAGTTTTTCAATACCCCTATTATCATTTCTAAACTTTACAACATGGAAGGTTCGGATATCAGACATATCAATCTGCGGATCAATATCTGAAACAAGTTCTGTATTAGCGCAGCCAGTCAAAAGCGAAGCCAGCAATAGAGCAAGTACTGGCTTATAATAAGAAGTCATAATTAATCCCTTAAGTTCTTTCTTAGTTGAGATAGGCATCCCTTAGCTGGTTAACCATTTGAGATAAGAATAAACAGCAGTATGAATATGCATTATAAGCGCTGAAGTAGTCAAAGGATCAGATCAACCGAACTCTCTCATCCCGACCATTATTTTTACAGAACTGCCTGCTGGCAGTTTTTTTATGCCTGTCTATCCTGAATATCTTACTGATGGAGTCGTCTGGCGCTTCCATAGAGAACTGGATCAGCAAGAGGGCGCTTTTGATCACTGAACCATCAATTTAAATTTCTCTTTAGCCTGCGAATTTGGGATAATAACGCCCAAATTTTCAGGGTATACCGCTGTAGCGACAAAACGGGCTAAGTCAGACACTTAGCCCTTCTGCTTTCTGGCTTCCCTGGTCATCCAATTTTCAGCCCATTGTCGGCTTATAGAGGTTTAGGTTATGAGTGATGTGTTAGTGAGTATCATTATGGGTTCCCAGTCTGACTGGCCCATAATGGAAGCGGCGACAACGCTCCTGGAGGAGCTGGGTGTAGGCTATGAAACCCGCGTGGTTTCTGCGCACCGTACCCCGGAGCGTCTGTACGAACACGCTGCTAAGGCTCATGAACGTGGTATCGATGTGATCATCGCGGGTGCTGGCGGTTCTGCGCATCTGGCGGGTATGGCAGCGGCGATGACCCACCTGCCGGTTATCGCAGTGCCTGTACCAAGCAAACACTTCAACGGTATGGACAGCCTGATGTCTATGGTGCAGATGCCTAAAGGCGTTGCTGTTGCCTGTCAGGCAGTGGGCCAGTCCGGTGCCTATAACGCAGGTCTGCTGGCGGCACAGATGCTGGCGCTGAAGGATGCAGAGCTGAGCCAGCGTCTTCAGGACTGGCGTGCGAACCAGACTGATAACGTTCCTACCGAGGTAGTGTAATCATGCGGGTTGCAGTATTTGGTGCCGGTCAGCTGGCCCGAATGATGGCGCTGGCGGGATGGCGTCTGGGTGTATCCTTCTCTTATATCGCGTTGCCGGGTGAAAACGTTCAGTGTGTGGACGATCTGGGTGATGTGGTTGAGCTGACCCCGGAACTCCGTGGCGAAGCACTTTACGAAGCACTGGGTAAGCCAACTGTCGTCACCGTTGAGAAAGAGCATGTTGATCTGGAAGTATTGCGCTCTCTGGAGCCATTCTGTCCGGTAGCTCCGTCTCCGAAGGCGATCTCTTTCACTCAGCACCGTGGTCGTGAGAAGACCTTCCTGAATGACAATGGTATTCCGACCGCACCTTTCCGTCTGGCAAACTCGCCGGAGAGCCTGAGCGCTGGCGTGGCTGAACTGGGTCTGCCGGTATTGGTGAAGTCCTGTGAAGAAGGTTACGACGGCAAAGGCCAGTGGCGGCTGAAAGAGCAGGCGGATCTGGATGCGCTGATGCAGGATCCTGCGGCCCATAAAGAACTGATCATCGAGGGCTTTATTAACTTCGACCGTGAAGTGTCTCTGGTGGCAGTGCGTAATGCTAAAGGTGAGTGCGCGTTCTATCCACTGACCGAAAATGAGCACAACAACGGTATTCTTGAAACCTCTGTCGCACCGGCCACCAACAGCGAAATGCTGACGGAGCAGGCGGAAGAGATCGCGCATACGATTCTGGATGAGCTGGGTTATGTTGGCGTACTGGCCATCGAGCTGTTTGTGACCGGTGATAAGCTGCTGGTTAATGAGCTGGCGCCGCGGGTACATAACAGCGGTCACTGGACCCAGTCTGCCGGTATCAGTTCCCAGTTTGATAACCATATCCGTGCGATTGTCGGTCTGCCGCTGGGTGAAACCAAGCCTGCAGTGAATGTGGCGATGGTGAACCTGCTGGGTCATACCGTTAGCCGGGATCTGCTGAACAAAGGTAATGTTGAACTGCATCAGTACAACAAGTCCCTGCGTCCGGGTCGCAAGGTAGGCCACGTGAATCTGTGGAATATCGACCGCGATGCACTGTTGCAGCAGATGGAAGAGATTGTTAATGCCCGCGAAGAAGGCTGATTAAGCTTCTTCTTGCGAGTGAATTAAAACCGGCTGATCAGGCCGGTTTTTTTATGGTGATGGGGTTGGCTTTGTACCGGCTGATTTTTGTAGCGAGGCACGCCCTCGTGCCGATTTAAACCAGCCTATTGGCGCGGGGACCTGTCTCGCTACAGCGTTCTCCTATTGTCGTTCGCCGAATAACTCCAGATAACCCTGTGCCTGATGACTGCCGCTACCGCTGACCGCGCCTTCCCAGTAGGGGACACGGGCATTGACGAACTGATCATCATTGATCGGTTGAAGGCTGAGTGCGATACCGTGATCGGGTATCTCCAGCGTCCAGGCGATTGGATAGGTGCGCTCGCCGAATACCTTGTTGCGTTTAGCCAGCCATTTGATTTGCCCTGGCTGCAGGGGCTGCTGACGGCCATCACGGTACATCAGGCGGCCATACAGATAGGTTTCTTCGTCAATGCGGGTGCGGTATAGCATCAGTGCGGTGTCTTCATCCAGCTGCAGAGACAGCCAGTCCCAGCCCAGTGAGCCGAAGCGGATTAGCTGTGAACTCCATTCCCTATCCAGCCAGCCGGTACCGGTAACCTCAATCACTTTTCCTGCAATTTCGATCTGCCCGCGAATGTCGATAAACGGCGCGCTATAGTAGTAAGACGCCATGCTGCCGTCGCTGTTCTTGCGGCTGAAGCCATCTTCCCCCTGCAGATAATAACCCGAGTCAGAGAGTGTCAGATCGTAGCTGAACTGAGGGTCCTGCACCCGCAGTCGCCCAGGCATTGGTGAATCTTTGCTGCCATCAAAGCGCCAGTGATCGATATAGGCGAGCCAGGGATCAGCGTTGACACCGGCATGCTGCATATCGGCACGGGCATAACGTTCGGCGTGGTAGAAACTGTCTTTACTGCTCAGGGCTGCATGGGCAAAGAATACCCGCTGCCGGGTACCGCTATAGAGATCAGCATTACTGAACAGGGTGAACTGCGCGCCATACTGATTGCCCGCTTTATCCTGCAGATTGGTAGTGATGTACCACCATTCGTTCTGATAGTCAGGGTGCAGCAGATGGTCTTGTGGAAAACTTAACTGACGGCCGGGAGTCACTTTGCTGAAGGTTGTATCCGCTGTCGCAGCGCTATTGGCCAGCAGGCTGAGACTCAGGATAAGCATGAGTGTATTAAGTATCGTCTGCATCGTCTTTCTCTACCTGATCAGGCTGCGGGCATCTAGTCGTCGACTGCCATCAATAGTGGGATCAATGTACCTGCGACCACTGTCAGCAGGCTGCCGCTGACCAGGAGCAATAGCCGGGCGGTATCGATATTGAGATCGAAGTACCAGCCAAATGCCAGCTTAAGCACCAGATGGACGCAGGCCCATGCGATCAGCAGACCCAGGGGTAGCGCGACAAGGCTGGCAATGCCCGCATTGATAAACAGCTGTAACAGTGACAACGAAATGATTCGCTGATAACTCAGACCCAGCACATGCACTAACGCCAGTTGGCGCAGTTTATCCAGTTGGGCGATATAACAGGCACAGAAGATACCGAATGCGGCGATGATCAGAATCACCAGACTTAGCAACTGCGTGGCCTGAAACGTTTGCTGAAACACGTTGAGCGCCCGTTGTTTTACCGCGCCTGGCAGGGTGTAGTGATGGCTCTGTAGTTGGAATTGCTGTTTCAGTTGAGCCAGTACTGCACTGCTATCTGCATCGTGTTTCACAAATACGCCAAAACGACGGGTGTGCAGATCAGGCCAGAGTTCTGTCAGCCATTGCTGATCCATGACAAAGGCATTTACCAGCGAACCGTAACTGAAGTACGTCCCGAGTACATTGACGGTCAGTTCTGTACCATTGATCTTTACCTGAAGCGTATCGCCTGCATTGATACCGTAGTTGAGCGCCAGTGCCTGATTCACCAATACTCCCTGTCGTTGATGTAGCGCCCGCCATAATGCTTCCTGGCTGTCTGCTGAGAATGATTCCAGGCTGAGGCTGGCTTGTCTCAGGCTGTCATCAGTCAGGCCACGAACAATGCCGACTTTACCGTTAATGGTGGCGTTATCCATCAGGAAGGGATAACTCAGCGCCACGTCCCGGTGCTGATCGAGAAATGGCAGAACATCGGCTTGCTGTGACGGGCCGATATTGAGATAGATCGATTCCGGCAGGGTGGTATCCAGATAATCGATAAAGGCCATTCTGAAGCTGGAGACCATCGTCAGAATGGCGATACAGGCTGCCAGAGCGATGGTCAGAGCTGCCATTGCTAGCGTCTGACGCTGATTATCCCGGCGCCCTTCGGATAACAGCCAGTGCAGCGCAGGAAAGCGCAACAGATAGCGAATCCCCGTGAGCTGGCGATAACAGAGACTCAGAGCACCAGGCACCAGCAGTGCGCCACCGATAAACAGGGCGGTGGTAATTAACAGGCCTGTCCCGTGAGAATCCGGTTGCAACTCTGGAACAAAAGCAAACAGACCACCTGTGAGTAGCAGAGGCAATGCAAACTGTGTTGCCGATGGCAGCTTCAGCGGTGCCGGAGCGCTTTCCAGCGGCGCTTGTCTGGATAACTGTAGCAGTGGAATCAGCGTTGCGATCAGCGTCGCCAGCAGTGACAGCCCTGCCGACTGAAGCCACCAGGATTGCAGTGTCTGGCTGATCAGCAGGTTGTCACTGAAAAACAGCTGCTCCAGCGTCATGCCGATCCCAGGCAGTAGTAACTGGCTCAGCTGCCAGGCCAGCAGCAGTCCGGTGATGCTGGCCAGCAGTGCCCAAAGCAGCAGTTCCAATAACAGTGCGATACCGATCTCGCCAGCGGTGGCGCCGCTCAGACGCATCTGTTGCACAGTATGTGAACGCTGCAGTACCGCAAACCGAACTGCGTTGAATGCAATAAAGCAGCCCACCAGAAACGCCAGAAAACCGATCGCCTGCAGATTCAGCAGAAAGGCGTTGGTGAAGGCCGGACTCTTAAGGTTTTTATCTGCCATTACCAGTTCAGCCTGGTTGCCGAACTGTTCTGCGATCAGCGCTCGCTGTGTCTCTGTCAGGACGGTAAATACAATCGAGGTTAGCTGCTGCTCCATATCCAGATAGCGCTGTGCACAGCGTATATCGCAGAGCAGGAAGTAACCCAGTCCGGCACTGTCCTCCAGTATTCGTAGTTCAGGTAACTCAGGTAACTCAGTGCCATCCGATAGTTGCAGCGAGTCTGAATCTGCGTTCAATCCCTGAATACGGGCGTAAGATTCCGATGTGACCATCAGCCAGGGGGGATATGAAAAGGCCATCAACGGATTGGTATCATTGGTTGATACTCTCAGATCGCGCTGTAGCTGTTCCAGTCGTTCGCTCTGCCGGGCAGTATGATCAGAGTTTTTATTCAGTAGCGGGAACAGATCGGTGCCGCGAATTTGCAGTGCGCCGGTAGCGGTCATGAGCTGTCCTTCAACCATGGGCAGACTGTCGGTTATCCCCAGCAGACGCAGATCCCGATAGAGCTGTTCTGGCAGAGTTCGTTGTCCATTTCTGGGCAGGAGGTGCGCTACCGCTTGTCCGGCCAGAGTCTGTTGAGCCTTGGAGAAAGCGGTTTTCGCAGCGCTACTGATAATCAGCGTGGCTAACAGCATCGCCACACCCAGGCTGAGTCCCAGTAGCAGAAAAATCGCCTGGGAGCGGTGATGGCGATAATGGCTCAGCAGCGTCAGGCTGAGCATCCACAGACGGCTCAGCATTGCAGTTGCCCCTGCTCCAGATGCCAGGTGTTGTTCAGGTAATCGGCGGTTTGTGCGCTGTGGGTTACCAGTAGCAGGGTGCTGTTGTGCAAAGCGACCGCTTGCATCAGCTGTTCCATCACCTGATTAGCGGTGCGTTCGTCCAGATTGCCGGTGGGTTCGTCTGCCAGAATCATCGACGGGCGGCTGGCCAGCGCCCGGGCGATCGCAACACGCTGCTGCTCGCCGCCAGAGAGCTGAGCCGGGTAGTGATCCAGCCGTTGCTCCAGCTTCAGTATGCTGACCAGCTCGCGCGTGAACTCATCTTCGGCGCAAAGGCCGTTTAACCGTCGGACAAAGCTGATATTGTCCCGTGCGCAGAGGCTGGGGATAAGATTGTACTGCTGGAAAATCATCCCCAGATGCTGGCGACGGAAGCGGCTTAGCGGGCCATCCGCCATACCTGTTATGATGTGGCCATCGATACTGATCGTGCCAGAATCAGGCTGATCAAAACCGCCCAGCAGATGTAGCAGGGTGGATTTTCCAGCACCGCTCTCGCCCATCAGGGCGATAGTTTCCCCGGCCTTTACCGTAAAGTTCAGATCATCAAAAATAGTGATGGTGTTGCTGGCGTCGGTATAGGTTTTGCGAATCTGACTGGCGCTAATCAATTTCCGGGCTCCCTGTGTGCAGCGATTAGTCATTGGCTGTTTCAATGTTGTATCAATACAGTTTCGTTGCCTGTCCTTCAAAGCTTTTGCTTCAGTGCTTTACAGTGTATTCCATTCGCTGGATCAACGGGATTGAATCTGATCGACTTTTTATCGATTAATTGCATAATTAACTGCAAGCAATCATCAGAAAATCAGATTATGCGGATCGATATAGAAGCGCTACGGGTACTGGATGTAATCATCAGTGAGGGTAGCTTTGCTAAAGCGGCAACCAAACTTCATAAAGCCCAGTCGGCGGTGAGTTATCAGATAAAGAAGCTGGAGCAGCAGTTTGATATCGCCATCTTTGATCGCAGCAGTTATCGGGCTGAGCTGACGCCGCAGGGACGGGCGCTCTGGCAGGAAGGCAAACAATTGCTGCAACAGGCAGCCCGTATCGAAAACCTGGCTGATCAGTATGCCCGCGGTTGGGAGCCAACTTTTGAACTGGTAGTCGATGGTGCTTTGCCACTGGAACCGGTCATGCATGCGATGAAAGCGCTGGCCGATCAGGCAATACCAACCAAAATTCAGATCAAGATAGAGGCGTTGGGCGGTGTACAGATGCGTTTTGATCAGGATGAAGCCAATATGATGCTGGTACTGGACTACAATCCATCCCCCAGACTGTGCGCTGCGCCTTTACCCGAGTTGGAGATGGTGTTGGTTGCCGGTGCGGAGCATCCACTGGCCACGCAGCAGAACATCACCCTCCCCGGGTTGCTGGAGCATATCGAACTGACCATTCATGACTCCTCTGAGACGCCACTGACTAAGCAGGATCCGCTTCAGTTTGGCGGCGACCGGGTATTCTATCTGCACGGGTTTCACAGCAAGAAGAGCTGTCTGATGATGGGACTGGGCTTTGGCTGGATGCCGCTGTCGATGGTGGTGGATGAAATGACCTCTGGGGAACTCATCGAGCTGGATTACAGTGCAGGTTCCCGTCATCAGTTTGTACCACAGCTGGTTTATCACACTGAACGACCTCTGGGACGGGCTGGGGAGATGATTCTTCAGGCGATTGAGTCGGGATTTTCTGGTTTATAAATACGATAAAAGATCAAAAAAATAGATCATCTATAGCTAAAGTTTATTCTTTTTATATATGTAAATATTCGCAAAACTGTCTTTATCAACAATGCTCTGTTTTAAGAGCTCTGTGCTCACAGCTATTGCTGCTAAACGTACACGATAATAATAAAGGTAAAGACAATGACTGATCAGACCAATCCACTCAGCCTGCGTGGTATCGAATTCACTGAGTTTGCCGGGCCAGACAGCAGCTTTATGCATGATGTTTTTCTGGCGTTCGGTTTTTCCAAACTGAAGAAACATCAGTCACAAGAGATCTACTACTACAATCAGCACGATATTCACTTTCTGCTGAATACTGAAAAACAGGGCTTTTCGGCAGAATTTGCCAAACGCCACGGTCCGGCTATCAGCTCCATGGGCTGGCGTGTGGATAATGCTGAAGAGGCACTGCGTATTGCGGTAGAACGCGGTGCAAAAGCGGCGACGGAGACTGAGAAGGATCTGCCTTATCCGGCTATTTACGGTATTGGCGACAGCCTGATCTACTTTATCGATCAGTTCGGTGCTCGCGGTTCGATCTATGACAACGACTTTATTCATCTGGATAACCCGGTGCGGGTGCAGGATAAAGGCTTTATCAACATCGATCACCTGACCAACAACGTTTATAAAGGCACCATGCAGACCTGGGCGGATTTCTACAAGAATGTGTTCGGTTTTACCGAGGTGCGCTACTTCGATATCAAAGGCCAGAAAACCGCACTGCTGTCTTATGCTCTGCAGTCACCGTGCGGTACGTTCTGTATTCCGATCAATGAGGGTAAGGACGATAACAATAACCAGATCGATGAGTATCTGGATATGTATGACGGCCCGGGTGTACAGCATATCGCGTTCCGCTCCGATGACCTGCTGACGTCGCTGGATAGTCTGGATCGTGATGTTGTGGATACCCTGGATATTAATGATGAGTACTATCAGGAAGTATTCGACCGGGTGCCGGGTGTCACTGAAGATCCGGCTCGTATCCAGCAGCATCAGGTGCTGGTGGATGGGGATGAGTCCGGCTACCTGCTGCAGATTTTTACCAAAAACCTGTTCGGCCCGATCTTTATCGAACTGATCCAGCGGAAAAACAATCAGGGCTTCGGTGAAGGTAATTTCCAGGCGCTGTTTGATTCCATAGAGCGGGATCAGGAAAGACGGGGAGTAATCTGATCCGAAGGATCCGATTAGTCAGTGGCTAGACCGGAGGGCGAAGCCTTCCTTGCTGGACCGCATCACAAGTCATGCTAGCTTGTGGCTGGAACAAGCGAACAGCTGCGGTGTTGATAATGTGCATTGTAGCGAGGCACGTCCTGGTGTCGATACCAGGGAAAGAGTAGCTTGAACGTCACGCTAGCGTGACTTGCTGGACCGCATCACAAGTGATGCTAGCTAGTGGCTTATGTGGACTCCCCTCTGTCAACAATGAATCGTCCTTTAACAGAAAAAACGCAAGCTTATGTCCGAGCTCACTATGGGGACGCGATCCCCGGCTCACTGAGATTTGCGCGAACAGTCTTATCATCTCTCGAAAGCGAGCGCTGAGCTCTTAGCCACTAACTGATTAAGACTGAATCTGTATCAAGCGCTTTTCATTGCCTACAGGTTCAGGCGGTGACTGCCTGAGCCTGATACTCGCTGCCATCCCGCAATAAAGCAAAGGCGGTACGTACTGTTTTATTGGCTAAAGCCACGGCGGCGCAGCGTTTACCCCGCCGCTCGATCAGATTTTTCAGCCAGACTTCTTTCTGGGATTTAGCGGATCGTTGGCTCAGTGCCCCCACCACGGCCATCGCGCCGCTGAGGAGCTGACTTCGCACCAATTGGTTACGGATATGTTTACCTATGCTACCCAGCACGGCCTTACCACCGCTGGAGTGCTGTATTGGCGTTAGACCAACACAGGCCGCCGCTTCCCGACCACTCCTGAAACTCACGTCGTCCCCCAGCTTCAGGAGGTTGAAAAGGTTAATCGCATTGATCACCGATACCCCTTCCAGCGCCATCAGACGTTGACAGTCCGGATGCTGCTTGATGACCTTAGCCAGCTGCTGATCATAGTGCTGAATACGTTCAATGATTGCCAGATAGGCTTGCCAGGTCAGATGCAAGGCCTCCCTGAAGATCATGCTGAAGCCGTTGTCTGCCGTTTCCAGTGTGTCCTGAACCGCTCTGCTCAGACCTCCCTGAGCCGGAGATGCAGTAATATTAAATTCAGCGAGTAGTGCTCTGATCTGATTACCCAGAGCCACTTTTTGTTTAACGCCCAGCTCTCGCATGCGCAGAATGGTTTGTAATTCCTGCTGTTCAAAGGTTTTGCCGGAGATGAACTGCACCTCAGGTAACTGTGCAGCCTGCGCAATCGCCAGTGCATCATTTTTATCAGTTTTCTGCTGCTGGCGAACCGCTGCAACCAGGCGAGTAGAGATCAGTCGTGCGATGTGACCGTGTTCCTGAGCCTTCTGCTTCCAGTAATTCGACATAGAACAGGCTTCAAAAACGATAACCACAGAGCTTTGGGTTGCCAGCCACAGACTGAATTCTGAAGCACTCATCGCTTGATTAAGTAAGACTTTATGGCGTTTAACAACGCACACTTGAATCACTTTTTTGGCCAGATCGACGCCGACAATGGTATTGTTCATGTATTGGACTCCTAGCTAATTTTTGGTCGAATTCAGCATACCTTGCTGCTGATATTAGGTTCATCGCGCTTTACCGGGAAAGGCGTCCTTAATCTTCAGGAAGAAGTAAGCCTTGTCCCGGTAGCCATAGGCCATCCGCTTCAGCACTTTGATCTTGTTGTTCATCCCTTCCAGAACACTGGTGTTTAAGCGGTAACGGGCACTGGATACGATTCCTTCAAGATAATTGCCTAAACGTCTGGCGAAGAGCTGCAGGGCGTAAATACCACTCTTTTCAGCCATAGCTAACCAGCTTTCCCAACGGGCTCTCGCGGTTTTCTCATCAGGTGCATACCAGAGTTCTCTGAGCTGCGCTTTCAGAATGTAAACGGTCGTTAATGGCGCGTTTGCGGCAAGCAACTCATCCAGCTTGTTTACTTGGTCGGGTGCGAGGTTCTCGGGGTTACGCAATAACAACCAGCGGCTGCGTTTAACCATACGCCTTGCTGGCTTATCGTGACGTAGTTGATTGGCTTGATCGACCCGCACCCGGTCGATAACTTCGCGACCGTACTTGGCAACCACGTGAAAGAGATCGTAGACCACGCAAGCCTTTGGGCAATGCTGCTTAACCTCCAGGTCGAATGCTGTGTTCATATCCATCGCGACAGCCTCTATGTTCTGACAGGCCTCGCCCAACCAGTGAAAGAACGGTCGTATCGCTTCACGACTTCGCCCCTCGCCGATCCATAGCACCTGCTGTGTATCGGCACAGATCACGACGGTCGCGTAGCGGTGCCCCTTGTGAAGCGCGAATTCATCCATGATTAACCGTCGCAGCTTACTCCGATCCGGTGGAACAATATCGCGGGCCAAACGCTGTTTATCGATATTCTTGACCGTATGCCAGTGCAAGCTCAGCAACTGTGCGACATGACGTATCGGCAGGATCTTGGTTAAAGCTTCAACCCAACAGCGCATGGCGTGGGTGAGACGAAATCGACCTGACAGCCAGTCGATGCGCTCCAGCGTTGGGCCGCAGTGAGTACATCGCAGGCGCCGAACGGGTACATCCAGCCAGACTTTGTAGTCGAAAAGATCTCGCTCACGAACCCGTCTTATCCGTCGGTCATGAATCTGAGTACAGGGTGCGTTACAGCCACTGCAGCGAGGTGTGTAGTCAGGGTCAGGTCGCAGTAGGATTAACAGCGATTGGTCAGAGAAGGCTTCATAGCAATCAATCTCGAAGCCTTCCCAGAAAAGGTTAAGCAGGTTAGCATTCATGTTGGCGGTGGTGTAGGTTAGCTGAGGTTTTGGTCGACAACAGCTTAACCGGAAGGCACCACCGTCTCCTTCCTAATTCCCCCTAACCCGCGAAGAACCTGATATTAGGGCGAGGGGAGTCCAATTCTCTGGAAAAGCGAACAACTACGGTGTTGATAACGTACATTGTAGCGAGGCACGTCCTCGTGCTGATAGGGGTAAATGAGGCAATACCGTCTGGCAAGCTCGTGGCTCTGACAAGCGTAGGGTGCGTTATAACGCACCTCATTTAATTTTGGTGCAATACGCTGACGCTATTGCACCCTACGATGTTAGCCAGAAATGTTGTTTGGCTACGAGCTGATAACTGTGGGAGGGGCGCCCTCGCGGCGATGATTTGGCACTGTGCGGGTTAATCGCCGCGAGGGCGCGTCTCCCACAAGTCTGAATTAAGCTGTTTCGCCACTAGCCACTAGCCACTAGCCACTAGCCACTAAAGCCGCTTTGGCGGCTTTATATAAACTGCTCATAAAGCAGTTTTGCGGACAGCAACAGGGTCATGGTGACGATTAGAGGTCGGATCAGTCGGGTGCCTTTGCTGATCACCAGTCGTGCCCCCAGTTGTCCTCCCATCACTTGTCCAGCGGCCATAATCAGGCCAGCGAACCAGATGATATGTCCACCGAAAGCGAAGAACAGCAGTGAGGCTATATTGGAGGTGAAGTTGAGTACCTTGGTATGAGCGGTGGCTTTGGCCATACCGTATCCTGCCAGGGTGACGTAGGCCAGGGTGAAAAAGGTGCCGGTGCCGGGACCGAAAAAACCATCGTAAAAGCCGACACTACTACCGATCACCAGGCCGAACAGTGAAGGTTTCAGGCGCTGCTGTTTATCTTCATCGCTGATCGTGGGTGAGAACATAAAGAACAGTGCAATAGCGATCAGCAGTACTGGCATCAGGGTGGCCAGAAAGCCGGCATCCATTAACTGAATCAGCACGGTACCGGTGGCGGCCCCTATAAAGGTACAGATAATCGGGATTCGCATCTGACGAAGGTCGACTAGTCGTTTGCGCACAAAGTATCGGGCGGCGGTCAGGGTGCCAAAGCTACCCTGCAATTTATTGGTCGCCAGAGCTTCAACCGGATTCAGGCCACAGGCCAGCAATACGGGCAGGGCGATCATCCCGCCGCCACCGGCGATGGCATCAATCAGGCCGGCGGCAAAGCCGGTCAGCAGCAGGACCAGCGCAAGGGTAACTTCCAGTTCCATGGATCTTCAGACTATCTCCGGGTGTTGGTTTGGTTGTATTAGTAGGTCTGGTTGTATCAGGAGGCCCGGCGATATCAGGCAGGTATCAGCACAAACTTACCCACATGTTTTTTCATCAGAAACTCTTCCTGGGCTTTAGCGATCGCTTCCAGCGGAAAGGTTTTAGCCAGTGCCGGTTTGATTTCGCTCTGTTCAATGTAACGGATCAGGTTTGGAAATACCGGTTCTTCCCAGGCCGTGGTGCCGATCAGAGAGATATCTTTGAGGTACATATCACGCATATCCAGTGCGACCACCGGACCTGCAATTGCTCCGGAAGAGACCAGCCGTCCACCCCGTTTAAGCAATTTCAGCATTGAAGGGAAGTCCGAGCCGGCAACGTTATCCACCACCAGATCGATACTTTGTTCGCCCAGTTCAGCGAGCAGGTCAGCAGAACGATCCAGTAACCGGTCAGCACCTAAGTCTGCAACGATCTGATGCTTTTCTTTGCCGGCCACGGCGATGACCTTCGCTCCCCGGCGTCTGGCCAGTTGCACCGTTGCAGAGCCAACCCCGCCAGAAGCGCCGGTAATTAATACTGTTTCACCGGCCTTCAGTCCGGCCCGGTGCAGCATATTTTCCGATGTGCCGTAGGCACAGGGGATGGCACCCAGCTCAGCATCGCTCCAGTCACACTGAATTGGAAACACTTCACTGGCACGGACCTTAACATACTGGGCAAAGGCGCCGTCAAAGTCTGAGCCCATCCAGATATGGTCCAGTGAGTCGAAATCTGTTTTCCGGATACAGGGGCGTACCAGTACCCGTTTTCCTATCAGATCGTCATGCTCAGAAGCAGCTGTGCTGACAACCTGACCACAGCAATCAGTACCCTGGATAAAGGGGAAGGGCGTGGCGTCATTCCAGCCACCATCGCTTTTCTCAGAATCGGATGACTGATCAGCCGTCGCATTGGTAGAGCCGGTAACCGAGGAGGAATACCAGCCCAGTCGCGTGTTGATCTCGGTATTGTTGACGCCTGCTGCCAGTACTTTGATCAGTACTTCTCCGGGCATCAGTTCAGGGACCGGCACATCCTGATAAACCAGTTTGTCAAAACCGCCATTCCCGGTAGTTACTACCGCTTTCATCGTTGCCTGAGTCATAAGCGTCTGAGTCATACATGCCCTGTTGTTATCATTATTTTCAGAACAGCTTATACCGGTTAGCTGTTGGCTGACCAGCCAGAAACAGAAAAAGCGCCGTAGCGCTTTTTAGTTTTCAGCCCTAAACCACCTACTTCAGTAGGTGGTTATCAGCAATTTGGGCTTTGCCCGAATACCTACCCATGTTAGAAGCCGCAGCGATTTTTAGCGAAGTCGTGAGGAAACTAACATGAGTAAGTATGAGCAAGCATCGCATGTTTACCGAAGTATCCATGTATATTGTGCGCAGCTAGGCTGTACAGTTTTAGAACTGAATGTCCAAATAGATCATGTCATCTGGTGGTAAAGATACCGCCTAAGTTGGCAATATCTAAGCTGATTGGTGCACTCAAGGGCAAGATAGCTCTGAAGCTATTCAGTAAATATCCCTATTTGAGAAAGAACAAGTTGTGGGGAAATCACTTTTGGCAGAGGGGGTATTTTGTTGATTCGGTTGGAATCAATGAGGAAATAATCAGGCGTTATGTAAGACATCAGGAAAAGGTTGAAAAAGAGATGGAACGAAGCCAACTGAACCTGCTATAGAAGTCAGCCCCCTTCGAGGGGGCTTCATCAAAGCCACCTTCTTTAGAAGGTGGATTTTTACTTTATCGGGACCAGTGGCTGACCTATCGGCGCAACACCTCTGCCAGCGCAGAAACAAAATAATCCATCCGGTCAGTGTTCAGGCCGGCAACGTTCATGCGGCTGGAATCGACCATATAGATACTGTAATCCTGCTGCAGTTGGGCAACCTGTTCCGCTGTTATTCCCAGAAACGAGAACATACCGTACTGCTGGCGGATAAAGTTGAAGTCCCGTTCAACACCTGCGGTGGTGATCCTCTCAACCAGCGTATCCCGCAGCCACTGAATCCGTTCGCGCATGACCTGAAGCTCATCCTGCCATTGCTGCGTCAGTGCGTTATCGCTGAGGATCGTTTCTACTATTGCAGCACCGTGGGATGGCGGCATGGAGTAGTGGCCACGAATTTTGTTGAATAGCTGGCTGCCGGCGATAGCGGCCTGCCCGGCATTCCCAGCCACCACAAACAGGGTGCCGGTACGCTCGCGGTAAAGACCGAAGTTCTTTGAGCAGGAGGTAGCAACCAGCATTTCCGGTACGGTGTCAGCCAGCAGGCGCACACCATAAGCGTCTTCATCAATACCGTTACCCAGACCCTGATAGGCCATATCGATAAATGGAATTATCCCTTTGCGGCTACAGAGCTCTGCGACAGCCTGCCACTGATCGCGATTCAGATCGGCCCCGCTGGGGTTGTGGCAGCAGCCATGCAGCAGCAGGTAATCGCCTTTTGCTGCCTGCTCCAGCGTGGCCATCATGGCATCGAACTGGATGCTTTTCTGATCGTAGTCGTAATAAGGGTACTCTTTCAGCGGTACGCCAGCGCCACCCAGCAGCGGTATATGATTGGCCCAGGTCGGCGTGCTGACCCAGACTTTACTGTCAGTGCTGCAACCACGGATAAATTCGGCGGCCATACGCAGTGCACCACAGCCGCCCGGGGTTTGCGCGGAGGCGATCCGGTTGTCCTTAATGACGCTGTGATCGCTACCGAATACCAGTTCCCGGCTACGCAGGTTAAACAGCTCAGAGCCAGCCGGTCCGATATAGGTTTTGGTGGTTTCGGATGTCAGTAACTGCGCTTCAGCAGCGTGCACGGCGGCCATAATTGGCGTGTTGCCCTGCTCATCTTTGTATACGCCAACACCCAGATCCAGCTTATCGGGATTCGTATCGTCACGGAATTTCAGCATCAGCCCCAGAATCGGATCCTGTGGCAGGGCTTGTAGTCCTTCAAACATCGCTTCTCTTCCTCTCTCTGTCAGGCAGTCTGAAACTGTTTAAGCAATTCTTCTTTTGCTGTTTCAGACTGCAGTGCGGCCTGTTCTTTCACTTCACCGAAGCCGCGGATTTCTGCCGGTAACTCTGCCAGTTTAACGGCAAGGTGATGATTTTCTTTGCTTAATTGTACCTCAAGCTGCTTCAGCAGCACCTCATAATCGGCTAATAACCGGCGTTCCAGTTTCCGGTCGGCGCTGTGGGCAAAGATATCCAGCACTGTGCCGCGCAGACCTCTTAGCTTTGACAGTACTTTCAGCATCTTCAGTCCCCACTGGCCCACGGCAATTTTATCCGGACGTTTGCCCTGCTTGCCTCTCACCAGCAATGGCGGGGCGATATGCAGTTTTACCCGGTAGTCACCGCTGAAGGTGTGTTCCAGTTCTTTCAGGAAATCCGTCTCGGTATACAACCGTGCTACTTCATATTCATCCTTGTAGGCCATCAGCCGGAACAGGTGGGTAGCGACCGCTTCGGTGAGTGCCTGCTGACCATTCACGGTCTGCTCAGCGTTTGCGATCGCTTCGATCTGCTGTTTATACCTATCAGCATAGGCGGCATTCTGGTAGCGGGTCAGAAAATCATAGTGACGCTGAATACGGCTGGCCAGGTCCGTCGCTTCAGGCATGATGTTGCTTCCGGCGCATTGTTCGACATAATCCTTATCGTTAGCCGCAAGGCGACCCCAGCTGAACGCCAGTTTATTCTTGTCGACGGCGACACCGTTCAGCTCCACAGCCCGCATCAGTGCATCCAGTGATAGTGGCACCAGCCCTTGTTGCCAGGCGAATCCCAGCATCATGACGTTGGAGAAAACGGTGTCACCCAGTAGGCTTTCAGCCAGACGGTTGGCATCCAGCGTATTCAGATTCTTGTCACCCACGGCGTCCTGAAGAATACGCTTGCGGCGGGTGGCCTGCATATCGGCATCCCGGTACAGTACGTTGTCCGCTGTGGGCATTTGTGCCAGATTCATGACTGCACGGCTGTGCTCCCTGCGCAGCACGCTAAGAGCTTTATCAGATGTGCCCACAACCATATCGCAGGCGATCAGGGCATCGGCCTGTCCCTGATCAATTCGTACCTGATCAATATCCGCTGGTTTGTTGGCCAGACGTACATAGCTGAGAACGGTCCCGCCTTTCTGGGCAAAGCCCATAAAATCGAGCACTGATGCGCCTTTATGCTCCAGGTGTGCTGCCATGGTGATCAACTGACCGACGGTGATAACACCGGTGCCGCCAACACCGCCAACCAGCAGATCGAATGTCTGATCGATGGCCTGAATAGTGGGAGATGGCAGGGCTTTAATACGTTGCTGGAAGTCATCGCCTGTCCGGATACCCGCACCGCGTTTCAGTTCGCCGCCTTCGATGGTGACGAAGCTTGGGCAGAAGCCTTTGACGCAGGAGAAATCCTTGTTACAGGAGGACTGATCAATCTTGCGTTTGCGGCCCTGCTCAGTTTCCCGTGGGATGACTGAAAGACAGTTGGATTGTGCTGAACAGTCACCGCAACCTTCACAGACGTGATGGTTGATGTAGACCCGTTTAGCCGGATCCGGGAACTGGCCGCGTTTACGTCGGCGGCGCTTTTCCGCAGCACAGGTCTGATCATAGATCAGTACGGTAACGCCGGTGATTTCCCTCAGTTCCAGTTGTACTGCTTCCAGTTCATCACGGTGATGGAAACTTACCACGTCCGGGAAGATGCTTTTATCACTGTATTTTTCCGGTTCATCGCTCAGAATTGCGATGCGTTGGACACCTTCTGCGTATACCTGATTAGCGATAGCCGGTACGGTAATAACACCGTCCACCGGCTGACCGCCGGTCATCGCCACGGCATCGTTAAACAGAATCTTATAAGTTATGTTGGCACCCGCTGCCAGTGACTGGCGAATTGCCATGGAGCCGGAGTGGAAGTAGGTACCTTCGCCCAGATTCTGGAATACATGGGTGTTGTTAAGGTAACGGGATTTGCTGATCCAGTTGACCCCTTCTCCGCCCATCTGAATCAGGGATTCGGTTTTTCGTCCCATCCAGGAAGCCATGAAGTGACAACCGATACCGGCCTGGGCTTTACTGCCTTCCGGCACTTTGGTGGATGAGTTGTGTGGGCAGCCGGAGCAGAAGTAGGGCAGACGTCGTACGCCTCCCGGATCTTTGGCATCACTACCGCGCACACCGATCTGCGCCAACTGCTGGCTGAAATCCAGATCCAGCAAGCGTTCCAGTCGGGCGGCAACATAGCGGGCCAGCATGTTCGGGCTCAGTTCACCCACATAAGGGATCAGCGGTTCGCCGTTTTCATCCTGCTTACCGGTGATCAGCACTTCGCCGGGGTTGTCCGGTTCGGACATGTATTCTTTAATCTGGCTTTCGATGATGCCGCGTTTCTCTTCGATCACCAGCACTTCCTGCTTGCCATGGACAAAGTCCAGCGCGCCACTGCGCTCCAGTGGCCAGACCAGACCGACCTTGTAGATATCCAGACCGATCTCGCGGGCTTTGATTTCATCGAGGCCCAGCAGTTTAAGAGCAGCCATCAGATCAAGGTGGGCTTTGCCGGTGGTGACGATGCCTACCCGGGCCTGAGGCAGGTTGTAGATACGCTTATCGATCGGGTTGGCGCGGGCAAAGGCCGCTACCGCCGCCAGTTTATGCTCGATCCGGGTTTCCAGTTGAGGGCCCGGCAGGTCCGGCCAGCGGTAGTGCAGTCCGCCTTCGGGGACGGTGAAGTCATCAGGAATAACAAAGTCCGGCAGTTCGGCTATCTCAACCGATGCAGCACTTTCCACCGTTTCGGCGATTGCCTTGAAACCACACCACATGCCGCTGAAGCGGGACATGGCAAAGCCCCACAAACCGAACTCGAAGTATTCAGAAATACTGGCGGGATTGATGGTAGGCATAAACCAGGACATGAAAGCGACATCGGACTGATGCGGCATGCTGGAAGAAACACAGCCATGATCGTCCCCGGCCACCACCAGAACACCACCGTTGGGGGAACTGCCGTAGGTGTTACCGTGCTTGAGTGCATCACCGGCACGGTCCACGCCGGGACCCTTGCCGTACCAGATAGAGAATACGCCATCGACTTTGCGGTCGGTGTCACTTTCTACCTGCTGTGTACCCAACACCATGGTGGCGGCCAGATCTTCGTTGATCGCGGGGACAAACTCGATATCGTGTTGCTTCAGCAGATCATCAGCCTGCCACAGTGCCTGATCATAGCCACCCAGCGGCGAACCACGATAACCGCTGATAAAGCCTGCTGTATTGAGATTATTTTTCAGATCCAGCTGACGCTGCATCATAGGCAGTCGTACCAGTGCCTGGGTGCCGGTAAGAAAAACGCGGCCGGTATTGCGTTGGTAGCGATCATTCAGGACATAGTTGTCCAGCAGGGGAGACTTATGCACACCCATGGGGGAAACCTCACAGAACTGTTTATTATTTTTATCCTGCAGCTGCTCGAAGCTGCTTATTTAATATCCAGTGTAAGTTTTTTTATCCGTAAGGTGCTTTCGAATGTTGATCATTTTGTTGCTAATTATGTAATAAATATTAGTAATGATGTATTTTTGTGAAAGAATATTTCAAATGAGTGCCCAAGGATATAAGAATGCCAAATACCCCTTCTTTAGCACACTTGCCTGCTGATCTGGATAATTATGACCGTCACATACTACGAATTCTGCAACAGGATGGCCGGATATCTAACCAGCAACTTGCTGATGAGGTGGGCTTATCCACCGCTGCCAGCTGGCGACGGGTAAAGGCGTTGGAAGAGCGGGGTATCCTGCAAAGTTATAAAGCGCAGGTGGATCCGCAAAAACTCAATTACGGTTTATGTGTGTTTCTGCTGGTGAGTCTGTTACGCCATTCGAAAGACAGCGCAAAGGCCTTTGAAGAAGCGGTAAAGGTCTGTCCTGAGGTATTGCAGTGCTATGCGGTCACCGGTAATGCTGACTTTGTCCTACGGGTGATCATCCCGGATATGGCGACCTACGATCACTTCCTGACAGAGAAGATTTTCTCCCTGCCAGGGGTATCGCAGGTGAAGTCCAACTTCACACTACGGGAGATAAAGTACGAGACAGCGATACCGGTGTAGTGATCACTGCCCGGCGGGCTGCATCTTTTTCAGCTGACGGGAGCGGGTAATGCCTTCCACTGTAAACAGGACCAGGCCCGCCCAGATAAAGATAAAGGTGATCAGGCGGTTAATATCCATCGGTTCGTTATACACCCAGATCGCCAGCAGAAAAGTGATACTGGGCGCGGTGTACTGCAGCAGGCCATTCAGCGTTAGCGTCAGGCGTTTGGTACCGGCGGCAAAACTGATCAGCGGCAGGCTGGTTACTACGCCGGCGGCCATCAGTAGCAACGCTTCTGAGGAACCTGTCTGACCGAAAATCAGAGTGCCATCCCAACCCAGCCAGAGCAGATAGCCCAGCGCCAGTGGAGTGAGCAGCAGGGTTTCGATCATAAGACCCGAAAAGGGGTCAACGGTGATCTTTTTACGCAGTAACCCATACGTACCAAAACTGCCGGCCAGTACAAACGCTACCCAGGGCAGGGTGCCCAACTGAATCAACTGATACAGTACCCCCATGCCGGCCAGTGCGATCGCCAGCCACTGCCCCGGACGCATCCGTTCGCCGAGAAAAATCATGCCCAGCATCATACTGACCAGCGGATTGATGAAGTAACCCAGTGAGGTTTCCAGAATTCGATCATCACCTACAGCCCAGATAAACACCAGCCAGTTGCCGGATACAAACAGGGACGAAATCACCAGGCCTTTAACGATGGCAGACTGCTTCAACGTCTCCAGTAGCGTCTGCCAGCGCCCGGTCGCGATAATAAACAGGCCCAGAAATACCATCGACCAGATCACCCGGTGAGCAACCACTTCAAAGGGGCTGATATGCTCAACGGCTTTGAAGTAAACAGGAAACAATCCCCACATGCCATAGGCAGCCAGTGCGTAGATAATTCCTTGTTTCAGCGTTTGCTGATCAGCTTGCTGTGTTGGCATTGGCCGACTCCATTCCGGGCTGTTTTCTGGGGGGCTGAGTAAACAGGTACTTTTGCTGGAACTCCGGTGAGGTCGTTCCCAGCCAGCGGGTCAGTATAGCGATAAATACGAAACTGAAAATCAGTCGTGCCCATAATACACCAGACAGATCGGCTCCCATCGTTAATACCAGCAGGGTGTCTTCAATAATGCTGTGACTGAGGTTCAGCAGGCAGATGGCTGAAAAGCAGTCTTTTGGACTGATATGTCCACTTTCTGCTTCACGGATAAGCAGGCCGCCACCAAAAGATAATCCCAGCGTGATACCGACAATGGTCAGCGATGTTGCCTGTGGGCTGATGCCCAGCAGTTTCAGTACCGGTTTCAGCAGCCAGATCATCAGCCGCTCGATGTGAATCCAGCGTAGAAAACGCAACAGGCTGATCAGGGCGCTGATGACCACAACGATCATCGCAAAGCTTTGTAGTTGCGTAAGGCACCATTGCCACAGACTATCATCCTGAGCCGGTGCTACCCAGATCAGTTCAACCGGTTGCTGCAGCCAGCCGCCCCACTGGTAGCTGTAGTGCAGCAGCATACCCAGTACCAGTGCAGATACCAGACGAATTAGCAGGGTCACCATCAGCCTGACACCGGCCTTCTGTGCAATCCGGGCTTCTACCGGCAGAGAGTGGGCGATTAGCAGCATGGTACTCAGTACAGTCACCTGAGCTACGGTGAGTGATTCTCCAGACGCCAGCTGGAAGAAGATCAGCATACCGGCGTAGATGTTGGTCAATAACGTCGTTGTCCACACCAGCCCCATACTGTCTGGCAGGCCCACGAGCTGCATCAAAGGGGTTAATGCCATGCTGATATAAGGAATTGCGCCGAGCATCTCCAGTGCTTTCACCACAATCAGCACCGGAATGGTTAGCTTGAAAAGTACTGCGCAGATCTCGTAGATCTCTTTAACGAGGCTGGGCACTGTCTGGCGAAAGAACTGTTTAGCAAGCTGTGTCATGGATATCACCCTGAAATATGAATGCGCAGTGTAATTCAGAGTGAAGGTGTGAGGATGACTTTGTGAGGCTATATTTTGAAATAAAATTTCTTATATGGTTATATTTTGAAATTGAATTAACTATTCGATTGTTGGAGTTAAATAATGGCCAATAAGTTGGATCGCATAGACCGGCATATTCTGAATCTGCTGCAGCGGGATAATCGCATCAGTAATCAGGCTCTGGCTGAACAGGTTGGATTATCGCCGCCAGCCTGTTTGCGTCGCGTAAGAAAATTGCGTGAAGAAGGTGTGATTATGGCCGATGTGGCATTGATTGATCCCCGGATTGCCGGGCGCTTTATCAACATTATTGTTGAAGTGGAGATGGTACGGGACCAGCTGGATATCTATGCGGCCTTTAAGCGGAAGATGGATCGGGCTCCGGAAGTGACTCAGTGCTATCAGGTCACCGGAGAGGTCGATTTCCTGTTGGTATTGATGGTTGAAGATATGGAAGCCTATGAAAACTTCACCCGTGAGTACCTGTCGACAGATCCCCATCTGCAGAAGTTCCGTACCCTGATCTCACTGCGCCGGGATAAATTTGATACAGCAATACCTTTGTGAATCCTGTAATCCGGTGCTGCTATCTACAACTATTTGGCAACGGATTCTGCTGATATATGTCAAGAAAGAATAAGCTTATACCTATATAATCATCTGTTCGAAAAATGTACAGAGAGTGCCGTGCTGGACTGACGGACGCGGATGGATCGATTATGGATTTTGAATGGCTTATTGATCGCCTGGGCGAAGCTGAAACCATGGCTTTTGGTGGTCTGGTGCTGGGATTTATGTTTGGTATGTTCGCTCAGCGAAGTCAGTTTTGTCTGCGAGCAGCGGTACTTGAGTTTTATCAGGGCAAACTGGGGCCGAAGGTTGCGATCTGGCTCCTGACATTTTCTGCCGCTGTACTGGGGACGCAGACGCTGCTCTCCATGGGAGAACTTGATATCTCTGATTCCAGAATGCTGGCCTCGTATGGCAGCCTCTCTGGCGCGGTTCTGGGTGGTGTACTGTTTGGTTCCGGTATGGTGCTGGCCCGGGGATGCGGTGCCCGACTGTTGGTACTGGCTGCGACAGGTAACCTGCGGGCGCTGTTCTCCGGCCTATTGTTTGCTGCCGCCGCTCAGGCAACCCTGAGAGGGATCTTTGCTCCAGCGCGGGATCAGGTGGCAGGCAGTTGGTTATTACATGATGACGGTGGACTGGAGCTGATCTCTTTTCTGGGATTAGGAGAGTACGCTGGTTTTTATCTGGGCCTCACCTGTGCTGTCATTGCTATCATCATCGGGGTGCGGAATAAACTGGGGGCCTGGGGCTGGGTCGGTGCTATCGGCGTAGGCAGTATGGTCGTTGGTGGCTGGTGGTTTACCTACCATATGTCCTATCAGGCATTTGAACCGACTCAGGTAGAGAGTATGACATTCACAGGCCCTTCCGCGGATACGCTGATGTACTTTCTGACTCCGGGTGGGGCGCCGATGGATTTCGATGTGGGTCTGGTACCGGGGGTATTTCTGGGCTCATTCATTGCGGCAATCAGTTCCGGCACGTTTAAGTTGCAGGGCTTCAAGGATGGCCGCAGTATGGTGCGCTATATAGTCGGTGCCGTATTCATGGGTGTAGGCGGAATGCTTGCGGGGGGATGCGCTGTCGGAGCCGGGCTTACCGGTGGTTCTGCTTTTTCCATTACTGCCTGGATCGCACTGGCATCCATGTGGGCGGGGGCCGGTATAACTTACTTCAGCCTGGATAGGAAAGCTGAGCATGCCGAACAGGCGATAGTGGATGCTCAGGCTGAAGGCCGACTGGAAACAGAGCAACCGCCGCAAGTGGCAAATAGCCGTCCCGTTTCTCAGTCTGCCTGAAGATAAAAAATACGACAAAAATGTGACAACAGGGGTTGACCTGAAAAGGCCAGATCAATACTATACGCACCGTCTTCTGGCAACGGCAGACACCTGTAGCGTCCCATTCGTCTAGTGGCCTAGGACACCGCCCTTTCACGGCGGTAACAGGGGTTCGAACCCCCTATGGGACGCCATCTCTTGAAGCGGAATTAGCTCAGTTGGTAGAGCGGAACCTTGCCAAGGTTCAGGTCGTCGGTTCGAGCCCGATATTCCGCTCCAATTTCTCTACCTCTCATATCATCTCTCTTTTTATTTAGATTATGCCCTTTATAAGGCAGCGTCTTGTATATCGCTTGAGTTAGAAGTTGCGGCTGGATCGTCGTGCAAGCACGACTTGCTATAAAACCTTGCAGCTGAGTTTTTAATGGTGATGTAGCGAAGCACCTCCCCGTGCTGATATATCTAATCGGTTGAGTCGTAGCTAGACCGGAAGGCAAAGCCTTCCTCGCTGGATCGTCACGCGAGCGAGACTTGCTGGAAAAAGCAAAAGCAAAAGCAAAAGCAAAAGCAAAAGCAAAAGCAAAAGCAAAAGCAAAAGCAAAAGCAAAAGCAAAAGCAAAAGCAAAAGCAAAAAGCTTGACAGTATTTGGCATAAATCCAAATTCTGTTCGCCACTCGCCACTCGCCACTCGCCACTCGCCACTCGCCACTCGCCACTCGCCACTCGCC
Source organism: uncultured Amphritea sp. (assembly GCA_963669425.2). Taxonomy (GTDB): domain Bacteria; phylum Pseudomonadota; class Gammaproteobacteria; order Pseudomonadales; family Balneatricaceae; genus Amphritea. The sequence continues at coordinate 14,253 of CAXXNC010000001.1, read as the reverse complement.
ACTCGCCACTCGCCACTCGCCACTCGCCACTCGCCACTCGCCACTCGCCACAATTTCCTATCCCTTTTACCCTTTTGATTAAAAAGATAAAAAAATCAGTTTTCATCTATTGACGAGGGCAGGGTGAGTCATTAATATACGCGCCTCCTCTAACGAGGAATGTCATGCAAGTGACTGCGTCCCATTCGTCTAGTGGCCTAGGACACCGCCCTTTCACGGCGGTAACAGGGGTTCGAACCCCCTATGGGACGCCACCTAAAAGCGGAATTAGCTCAGTTGGTAGAGCGGAACCTTGCCAAGGTTCAGGTCGTCGGTTCGAGCCCGATATTCCGCTCCAAATACAGTTCTACTGTATATGCGTCCCATTCGTCTAGTGGCCTAGGACACCGCCCTTTCACGGCGGTAACAGGGGTTCGAACCCCCTATGGGACGCCATCTTTTTTCTCCCCTTGTTTTTATCACCGCTCTGAGTAGTAGTTGTCTGTAGAACGTATTCAGCGTACTAAACCTCGTATATACTTATGCCCATTCATACATATGTTGGGTAATCATTTCTAGTTATGGTTTCACTGATAAGGATGTCACTGATACTGGTTGTGCTTTGTCTGAGCTCGACAACGCTCAGGGCTGAGTCAATTATTGTGTCCAGGGATGTACAGCAGCAGTCTTTCAGTCGGGATTTTCTTCTCGCCGTTTTTTCTATGCGGGTAACACGCTGGCCGGATGGTTCGCCAATCCGGGTTTACGTGCTGCCTGATCGCCATCCTCTGCATCATCAGTTTGTAAAAGGAAAGTTGAGAATCTTTCCTTATCAATTACGAAATATCTGGGACCGCCAGGTTTTTACTGGCACAGGAGAAGCTCCAAGGGAGGTGTCTGATCTGTCTGAAATGCATCAGCAGGTCAGTGAGACACCAGGAGCAATTGGGTATCTGAGCACCGATAGTGAGCTGAACATGGAACAGGTGAGGATCGTCAATGAATATTAAGTCTCTACAGGCGGCATTGGTGGCGGGAAGCCTGCTCTGTTCAGGTCAGGCCTCAGCGGATTTTGATAAAGATAACCTTACCGCGAATGGATTTATCACGCAGGGTTTCTTCCATACCGATCATAACAACGTATACGGTGAAAGCAGTGATGGCGGCAGCTTTGAATTCAGGGAATTCGGAGTAAATGCCTCCTACCGCTTAACTCCTAAGCTGCGGGTTGCAGGCCAATTGATGTCGCGTAAGGCCGGTAATCTGGATGACGGTGAGCCGAAACTTGATTATGCATTGCTGGATTATCAGTTCAGTGATGATCCTATGAATCAATACGGTTTACGCCTGGGGCGTCTGAAAATTCCTTTTGGTTTTTATAACGAGTCCCGGGATGTGGCCTTTACCCGGCCAGGAATTATGCTGCCTCAGTCACTGTACTTTCATCAGGCCAGGGATCTGGAATTATCGGTCGACGGGGCGATCTTCTATAGCTATCTGGAGGCACCGGGCGGCTGGGTGGATATTGATCTGCTCTACGGTAAGCCGCAAACGGATACCAATGTTGAGTATGCTTACCTGGCTAATGATGCCACCGGTAAGTTTGATGACTCAATCGGTTACATGGCCCGGGCTATCTATAACTATGATGGGGGCCGGATACGAGTCGGCGGTACTCTGGCCGAGTATAAGCTGAGTTATCAGCCAGGTAACGGTCCGGGCTTTCCGGCTGACCTGAATGAGTTCAATGAAGGGGATCTGCTGCTTGATGTGGCAGTGTTGTCTGCGGAGTACAATGCCGAGCGCTGGAGTCTGACCGGCGAGTACATGATTCATGATATTGACTGGCGCGAGCTGGGCGGTGTGTTCTCGTTACGGCCACAAACGACCATACAGTCTTATTATCTGCAGCTGCAGTATCGTATTAATCAGAACTGGGAGCTGATGGTCAGATACGATGAGCTGTTGCTGGATAAAGATGATCCAACCGGCACTGCGAATGCGGCGGTATTTACCACGAAGCCGGCTCACACTTTTTATTCTAAAGACTGGATTCTTGGGGTGGGCTGGTCGCCAACCCCTGATTGGCTGTTCCGGGCCGAATATCACCATGTGGTGGGCACCGGATGGGTAGCTGAGCAGGATAATCCTGATCCTTCTCAGTTGGAGAAAAACTGGAACATTTTCGCATTGCAGGCCACATACCGCTTCTGAGCGGTGAAGTAGTGAGAGGCATGGACGATGATCAACAGTAGCAATCGGTTTATGAGTCTGCGCTGGAAGATCTTCATTCTTCTGGTGCTGGTGCTGGTGGGAGTGCAGGGGGCGTATGCTCTGTTCTCACTGGCTCAGCTCAAGACACAGTTTAAGCAACAGAGACAGCAGATTAATAATGCTGAAATAGCCCGACTCAACGGTTCCGTTGAGGCGTCGTATCAGCGCTTGCTGGAAGCGGCGGAGCTGTTGCCTCTGATCGATACCACTCATACCACTGATTATGTTAATCCGCTGACTAAGCTGAGTCAGACAATGAATCTGAAGTTCGATGCATTTGAGCTTACAGGTTCAGTGAATGCTGCTTATCTGTATGACAGTCGTGCCCGGATGGTGGGTTTCTGGGGCGCCAAGATTCATATCCCCGCTGCAGAGATACAGTCGGTTTATGATACCGAGAGACCGCTGCGCAAGCTGTCGTGTACAACCGTCTGCATCCGCTATGTTGCGATTCCGATTCAGATCAACGGCAAGAAAGAAGGGGTGTTGATGGTCGGACGCTTCCTCTATGACGTGATCTATGACATTAAACAGCAGACCACGCTTGATATCGGTCTGGCGCTGCAGGCTCCTGATGATGCTGGTGAGCTGTCTGACTGGGGATTGCTGATCAATTCACTTACCAATCGCTCTAGGAATCAGGAGCTGCTGGAGCAGTTAAGCGAGCAGGAAGGTTTTGATCCAGCCGGTGGGGTGTATCGCCTGGAGTATGACTCCCGTGTGTACGAGGTGCTTTTCTCGCCGTTAGCAGGGTTGTCCGATGGTATCGCCTACTGGGTGGTGATGGATGATATTACCGCGCATCAGCAGAGCATTCGCGAAAGCCTGATCAATTATCTGTTGCTGGGTATCGCTGGAATTTCATCGGCCCTGGTCATTCTGGCGCTGATGCTGCAACAGCCTATCCGGTTCTTCTCTTTACTGGCCGGTCAGCTGTCGATGCTGAGCCGCGGAGAGTTTGGTGAGTTTCGTCGCTCGCTGGAGAACTATCAGAGCCGGACGGCCTATCTGGGGCAGGATGAGCGTGATCAGCTGGTGGTGAGTTCTATCCGTCTGAGTGAGCAACTGGAAGGTCTCGAAGAGGAAGTTAACGAGCGTACCGACAGTCTTGAAAAGAGTCGCCTGGCATTGCGTAAAGAGCGTGATTTTCTGTTCGGGCTGCTTGAAACTGCACCATTGCTGATTATTACTCAGAATCCGGAAGGCGATCTGCGCAGTGTGAACCATTTTGGTCTGCAGTTGATGGATCTGAATGGTGAGTCCGTTCGCAAAGCGAATTATCTGAGTCAGTTGCAACGTGAAGATGAACGTCAGGAGTTTATCAGTCAGACCCGTCGTCTGACTCAGGGGCTGGAAACTCAGGTAAGGACCGACAGTGTGTTGTTGGATCCATCCGGTAACCGGCACCATATCTCCTGGTTGCATGCACGCTTACGGCAATCGTCCGGTGATGAGCAGCTGATCCTCAGTATCGGTATGGATGTCAGCGACCGTAAACGTGCAGAGCAGCGGCTGCACTGGCTGGCTAACCATGATCCTCTGACTGAAAGACCGAATCGCCTGTTCTTTATGAGCTGCCTGAATGATGCGATTGAGAAAAGCCGTACCCAGAAAACCCAGGTGGCGGTGCTCTTTATCGACCTGGACCGTTTTAAAGAGGTGAATGATTCTCTGGGTCATGCGGTTGGGGATAAGTTGCTCAAAGTGGCTACCCGACGTATCAATGACTGTATCCGCGAGAGTGACCTTCTGGCCCGCCTTGGCGGCGATGAATTTACAGTGTTGCTGACCAGTGTTCGGGATCTGGAAGGTGCTGAAGTGGTTGCCAGTAAGATTCTGCAGGCATTCCAGCAGCCATTCTGGATCGGTGAATATGAGATTGTGGTGACCGTCAGTATCGGTATCAGTCTGTATCCGGATCATGGTTCTGACGGTTCGGCGTTGATTAAGCATGCTGATGTGGCGATGTTCCAGGCCAAGGATGCCGGTAAAAATGGTTACTTTGTTTATGATGTCGAGAAGGATCATCAGCGCTATGAGCGATTTGCACTGGGCGCAGATCTGCGTAAAGCGATCAGTAACGATGAATTAGTGCTTCATTATCAGCCACAGGTTGATGCGGCTACCGGCACTGTAGTGGGTGTCGAGGCGCTGGTGCGCTGGCAGCATCCGACCGCAGGTCTGTTGTCTCCGGATCGGTTTATTCCGCTGGCTGAAGAGCTTGATCTGATTATCCCGCTGGGTGAGTGGGTGCTGCGGGAGGCTTGTCATCAGATGCAGGCGTGGTTGCAGGTCGGGGTGCCGCCGATGAAGGTATCGGTGAATCTGGCCGGGCAGCAGATCGCCCACGAGCGGTTGTTGAGTTCAGTGGAAGAGGCGCTCGAAGCCTCAGGTCTGAGTGCTTCACAGCTGGAATTGGAGGTGACCGAAAACTTTGTGATTCGTCAGCCGGAAGTCACTATAGGTAAGCTGACCTATCTGCGTGAACGGGGTATTACCCTGGCGATGGATGATTTTGGTACAGGCTACTCTTCGCTAAGTTATCTGAAGAAGCTTCCTATCGATAAGCTGAAGATAGATCGCAGCTTTGTGAAAGATATAGGTGTGGATCGCAGCGATGAGTCGATCATCAAAGCAACATTGGCAATGTGTCAGTCACTGGGGCTTGAAGTGGTTGCCGAGGGCGTTGAGACACCGCAGCAACTGCAGTTTATGCGGGATAACGGCTGTCAGGTTATTCAGGGTTATTACTACAGTAAGCCATTGCCACCGGAGCAGTTTATGGATTATATCTGTGCGGTAGGGCAGTTGCGGGCGGTTGTCGAAGACTAGATATCGGGTGCGCCTAAGGATGAAGGAGTAGTGTTCACTCACTACTCCTGGCTGAGCCTAGAGGATCAGTTCTGGCCAAAAACACTGGCCCGGGCGTTAATATAATCAAATTCTTCGCCCTGTTCTTCAGCAGCAAAGCGCATCTCATCCAGTTGCTGGAACTTATCGATTTCGTGGTCAGGCATATTGTGCAGGCAGTTGCCGCCGAAGTACCACAGCAGGTCACGGGCAATCAGGTGAGCCAGTTGAGGGTACATACGGAACGCCCGATCAAGGAACATTTCACCGTCCTGATAGACATGCTCTCCGCTGTTTTCAAAGTCATGGATCAGTTGCTGGAAATCCAGAATGAATTGTTCCTCTTCCGCCGTGATATCTTCCAGGGTAAATGGCGGATGCTTGATAAAGTTGTTATAAGCGATCTTCAGAAAATTAAGATGGTGAAGCTGGTAACTGGTCATTGCGGATGTTCTGCCTGATTCAAAAAACAGAGGCATTTTAGCGCAGTTTAATTAACCCGGCATCCAAATACCTTCAATTCAGTCGTCCTTTGCTTGTTCTCGACAAGGCATCAGTGCGCCGGAGTAGCCATTCTCCTTCTAGCACTGATAACGCTGTCCGAGGGCAAGCAAAGGGCGACCTTTCTTCTTAAAACACATTGTAGGGACAAGCTCAAAGCCGCATCTCTGTGTTACGGCTTTTACCAATAGAATCACTATTGCTTTCAAACCGTGCCTGGATATGCCGCTTTGAGCTTGTCCTGAATGGTAGGTATTTGGGTGTCGGGTTAATAGATGGGCGTAACCGTTGAAAAACGCACGCTTAACCCCCACTAAGGATGTTCAACCATTCCTCCCTTTATAAACAGGTATTCAGATGACAACGGCTCTGGCCATAAATGATCTGCGCAAAGTCTATAACAACGGCTTTGAGGCGCTAAAAGGGATCTCTTTCGAGGTGCAGGAAGGCGACTTCTTTGCATTGCTCGGCCCGAATGGGGCGGGCAAATCAACAACACTGGGGATTGTTTCATCGCTGGTCAATAAAACCTCCGGCTCGGTTGAGGTATTTGGTCACGACCTGGATCGTTCTCCGGCAATGGTCAAGCGTGAACTGGGGGTTGTGCCGCAGGAATTTAACTTTAACCAGTTTGAGAAAGTGCAGGATATTGTGACTACTCAGGCGGGCTACTACGGCATTCCTGCTGCGGAAGCAAAAGAGCGGGCCGAGTTCTACCTTCAGAAATTGGGATTGTGGGATAAGCGGGACCAGACATCCCGAATGCTCTCGGGCGGTATGAAGCGCCGGCTGATGATTGCCCGGGCGCTGGTGCATGAGCCAAGACTGCTGATTCTTGACGAGCCTACGGCCGGTGTCGATATTGAGCTGCGTCGTTCGATGTGGGAATTCCTGCAGGAGCTGAACGAGGAAGGTACAACCATTATTCTGACCACTCACTATCTGGAAGAGGCTGAGAGTCTTTGTCGGAACATCGCCATCATCGATCATGGCACGATTGTGAAGAACACCAGCATCCGTAATCTGTTACAGCAGTTAAATACGGAGACCTTCATACTGGATATCGCACCGCCCCAGGAACAGCTCCCGACACTGGATGGTTATAGGGTTGAGCTGCAGGGAGATCATACTCTGCTGGTGGATGTGGAAAAGTCGCAGGGGCTCAATTCAGTGTTCAGCCAGTTGTCCGGTGCCGGTATTGAAGTGACCAGTATGCGTAATAAGAGTAATCGCCTGGAAGAGCTGTTTGTGTCTCTGGTTGATAAGAATCTGCAGGAAAAGAAATGAGTAATCGAGAACTCTTTATCGCATTCTGGACCATCGTGGTTCGCGAGATCCGTCGCTTTACCCGTATATGGGGGCAGACTCTGCTGCCGCCGGTGATCACTATGACCCTGTATTTCATTATTTTCGGTAACCTGATCGGTTCTCGGATTGGTGAGATGGGCGGTTTTGGCTATATGGAATATATCGTACCCGGGTTGATCATGATGTCGGTGATTACGAATTCCTATAGTAATGTGGTGTCATCGTTTTACAGTACCAAGTTCCAGCGTCATATCGAAGAGCTGCTGGTTTCACCCACGCCTAACTGGGTCATTCTGCTGGGTTATGTGATCGGTGGTTCGGTCCGGGGGCTATTGGTGGGACTGATCGTTACTGTGTTGTCGCTGTTCTTCACGGATCTGAGTGTGCATAACATCTGGGTAATCGGTTCAGTGGTTTTCCTGACCGCTATCCTGTTCTCCCTGGGTGGTTTTATTAACGCCATCTACGCCGACAGCTTTGATCATGTATCCATCGTGCCGACCTTTGTGCTGACACCGCTGACCTATCTTGGCGGAGTGTTCTATTCGATCAGTCTGTTGCCGGAGTTCTGGCAGGGTGTGTCCCAGCTGAACCCTATCCTGTATATGGTAAATACCTTCCGTTACGGTATTCTGGGAGTCAGCGATATCCATATCGGTTTTGCCTACAGTATGATTATCGGCGCCATTGTTATTCTGTTCAGCTACTCCATGTATCTGTTGAACACCGGAAAAGGTATCCGCCACTGAGCGGTAATGTTGTATGAAAGACGTAGAAAAGCAGCTAGAACATGCTCCACTGGGAGCCGATACCCAGTATATCAACCAGTACGATGCTTCGTTGCTCTATCCGATTGCCCGGGATATAAACTGGCAGGCGCAGGGGGTTGATCGCACCACACTGCCATTTAAGGGCGTGGATATCTGGAATGCCTACGAGGTGTCCTGGCTGAACGCTAAAGGCAAGCCCGTGGTGCGTCTTGCGGTATTTCGTATTCCGGCGGATAGCAGTCATATTATCGAGTCGAAGTCGTTCAAGCTGTATCTCAATTCATACAATCTGACGCGCTTTGACTCTGAAGCTGATGTCAGTGCTCGTATGGTTGAAGACCTCAGCCGTGCTGCTGGCGCAGAGGTTGCTGTAGAGTTGTGTCAGCTTGATGCTGAAAATGCTATTGAGACTTTTACCGGTGATTGTCTGGATGAGCTGGATATAGACGTTGTTGATTACAGTCCGGCGCCGGAGCGGTTAAGTGCTGCTGGTGATAGGGTCACAGAGTCGCTTTACAGTCATTTGCTGAAATCCAATTGTCCGGTCACAGGTCAGCCAGACTGGGCCAGCATCCGGATTGAGTACACCGGTGCTGCAATTGATCGTGCCGGCTTGCTGCAGTATCTGATCTCTTACCGTGAGCATGGTGACTTTCACGAGCAGTGCGTTGAGTCGATCTTTATGGATATCTGGCAGCGTTGCCAGCCTGAAGCGCTGACGGTTTATGCCCGCTATCTGCGTCGGGGCGGCCTGGATATTAATCCTTACCGCAGCAGCCACGCATCACAACCAGAGAACGTGCGGCTGAGTCGCCAGTAACAGAAGGAGAGTATGAAAATGGATGCTTTGGAAAACCTGCATCAACGGGTATCCCTGCCGATGCTGGAAGAGCCGGCGCCTTCGGCCGGGCAACTGGAGAACCTTTATCGCGCGGCTCTGAGAGCGCCGGATCATGGGGCAATGAAGCCCTGGCGTTTTCTGAACGTGCAGGGTGAAGCGCGTAATAAACTGGGTGAACTGTTTGCCCAGGCGGCGTTGAAGCAGGCTGAGGCTAAGCAGGAAACTCTGTCAGAAGAGCAGTTGAATAAGTTTCGCAATATGCCTCTGCGGGCACCGTTGGTGGTTGTCGCAATCGCCTGTACCCGGGAGCATCCGAAAGTACCTCATTCCGAGCAGTTAATCTCGGCCGGCTGTGCCGTACAGAATATGCTGCTTGCTGCACATGCTCAGGGCATCGGTGGTATGTGGCGAACCGGTGATATGGCCTATAACGTTGATGTAATGGCTGGACTGGAGCTGGCTGAAGGTGAAGAGATTGTCGGTTATCTCTATCTTGGAACTCCCGCCAGAAGTCGCAAAGTACCCCAGCTGGATGTTGAAAAATTTGTCAGTGACTGGGGTTGAGTCAGGGCTGCAAGAATCGAACAGGGAGCATGAAATGAGTGATTATCAACGCACTGCGGATGAGTTTCTGATCTGGCTTAAGAGTCAGATTCCCCTGATCAATCACATGGGGTTTGGTGATCTTGTTTATGACGGCCAGTCATTGCAGATGCCTGCTGAGTTAGCACCGAATGTAAACGATAAAGGGACAGGTTTTGGTGGTTCACTTTCGACTGTCGCGACACTGTGTGGCTGGGCGATGGTAACCCTCTATCTCAGAGAGCAGGGCTACGATTGTGATGTCATGATTCGTGATAGCCAGCTGCATTATCTGGCGCCGGTGACCGGTGATTTTGCGGCGGTAACCGTGCTGCCGGAGCAGAGTGAGCTGGATAGTTTCCTTGAGTTTATGGTTGGGAAAGGTCGTGCAAGACTGAACCTGAAGGTGGAAATCCGGCAGGGAGATAAGGTTGCAATGACCCTGTCAGGGGCTTATGTGGCAATTAACCGGAATCCGGTTCAGGGCTGATTGCCGGTTTCTGTTGGCAGATTCTGCTTCCACCAGGCAAGCATTCCGCCCTGAAGCTCATAGCAGGGAATGCCTGCCCGTTTGAATTTCCTGACTGCAGGTTTACTGCGGTGTGCAGACAGACATATACAGATAATGGGCTTGCCGCACTTCATGCTGTTAGCGCATTTCTGTGTCAACCGATGTAGCGGGATGGATATAGCGCCCGGTATATGGCTTTTGTTGAATTCTGGCTGAGTGCGGACATCAACAAGACAAAACTCACTCAGATTTTTATTCAGCTGCTGTGGCGACATTTCCGGTACCTGTCCGAACGGCAGCCACCCTAGCCAGGCTGGAATATTCATGGGCGAACGTAGATATAGCCTTTCTGTTGCAGATCGACGATGGCTGGCAGGCCTGCCTGAACCATGTCTCCGGGTTCCACCTCGTAAAGGTCTTCGGTGGTAATGTTATAGCCATTCAGAGTGTTGCCGCACACCAGAAATTGCACACCACTTAAACGCAATGAATCGAGCTGAATCTGTTTGGCTTCATCTTCTACCGCGTCGATCAGAAACTCAAGCGCTTTACCGTGCATCATCACCTTGATGTCGATCCGTTCTTCTCCAACAGCTTCGATGTGATTAGTTACGTTGGTAAAGGTTTCGCTGATACGTCCCTGTTCATGGTAATTGACGTGGTAAACCACTTTTTGCTCCGGATACTGCTCAGCAGCAAATAGCAGAGGGCTGAAAAATAAAGCCAGTAGTGCAACACGGATCTGTTTCATAGATTTCACTTTTCTGCAGGCGTAAAAAAACCGATACCAGCAGTATAGGTGATTGCCGGTATCGGTTTATATTAGACTTTACTGTTGTACTTTCATCTGCTTTTTGCCAGTGATAGTTACTTCAACACGGCGGTTTTCAGCCAGGCAGCTCTTCAGAGATGCGCCAGCATTAGTGCACTCTTTAACTGGATTGGCTTCACCGTAGTGGTGAGTAGCAATCTTAGCCGTGTCAATACCTGCAGCGGTTAGTGCTGCATCAACTGCTTCTACGCGACGCTGAGACAGGGCGTCGTTATATGCGTTGGTGCCGATACGGTCCGTATAGCCTTTCAGTTCGATCGCAGTCAGTTGGGACAGAGAGCCAACATAGTTCACGATTTTATTTACGCTATCTACTTTACTGCTGTCGAAGTCAAAGTAGACGATGTGTTTTTCATCTGCATCAACCATGACCATTTTTGCTGCTGGGGCAGGAGTCGGAGCAGGTTCTGCTGTTGGCGCTGGAGTTGGAACTTCTGCGCCACAGCCGACAGTGCGGTTTTCTTCTTTAAAGAAGCCGTGTTGCCAGCAGCCACCAAAGCCGGTAGACCATACGGTTTCCGCAGAGCTGGTTGCATAACCTTCGTGATTCGGGTGAGCCTGAACAGTAGCTGTAATTCCCATGGTCATAGCCAGTGCAGCTGTCAGTGCGAGTTTCTTCATCGTTTATATCCTTATCTAATTATGATTGATGCATCGATCTGTAACTATTTATAGCAGAACAACCTGAACACAGGGTGTACGGATGGTCTGATTTCCCCCCCCTTGGGAATTACATTCAGATATATCTTTTTTATGGTAAAACTTTTTTATAGGGTTTGACTACCACACGCTCGTAAACACCCGCAGGAATATACGGATCCTGATCAGCCCATTGTCGTGCCTGCTCCAGTGAATCAAATTCTGCCACAACCAGGCTGCCGGTAAATCCGGCAGGGCCCGGATCTTCGCTATCGATTGCTGGATGTGGGCCTGCGATCAGGAGGCGGCCCTGGTCACGCAATGCTTCGAGTCGCGCCAGATGGTCCGGGCGGGCCTGCATACGCAGTTCAAGAGTACCGGGTTTATCTTCGCTGATAATCGCGTAGAACATAGATGAATCCTTAATGGTTGCTGTTTTCTTCGCTGGTTTCTGGCTCCATATGCTTAGAGATATAGAAACCCTGCAATAAAATAAATATCAGTGTCAGGCCTAACATGCCAAACAATTTAAAGTTTACCCATGTCTCTTCGCTCATGGTGTAAGCGACAAATAGGTTGACTGCGCCAAGGATGATGTAGAACACCACCCAGGCATAATTCAATTGTTTCCATGCATGGGCAGGCATTTCGATGGTGCCGCCCATCAGTCTCTGAATAATGGTTTTTTCACCGATAAACTGGCTACCCAGAAAAGCAGCTGCAAACAGCCAGGTTACGACCGTGGGTTTCCACTGAATGAATGTTTTGTCCTGAAACAGGATAGTGGCACCGCCGAGTACGACCACCAGGCCCAGTGTCACCAGCTGGATCATCTCTATTTTATGGGTTTTGATCCAGGTGTAGAGCATTTGCAGAAGTGTTGCCGGGATCAGGATCGCGGTAGCGAGAATAATATCGTCAGTGCTTTTATAGACAATAAAGAAGATAATTACAGGTAGGAAATCCAGCAGTAGTTTCATAGCAACACAATTCCGAATAAAAAGTGTTTTTGATTATAGAGTGAGGCGCATGAGTTATAAACCCGAATCGAGTGCAGGTATTGTTGTCAGTGATCTGCACTGTCATTCATTCTGTTCTGATGGGGAGCTTTCGCCCACAGAACTGGTTCAGATGGCTGTGGATAAAGGTATTGAGGTGCTTTCAATTACGGATCATGACACCGTTTCGGGATTTCAGAGGCACGCCAGGCAGCATCGGAAAGCCAGATAGATTTTGTTTCCGGTACTGAGCTGACTTGCTTCTGGGGGCGACGGGTGGTCCACATTGTCGGGTTGGGGTTTGATGAAAATAATCCGGATTTGCTGGATTATCTGGCTCACCTGAAAAAACTCAGAAATCAGAGAGCAGAGCTGATCAGTCGCAGACTGGTAAAAGCGGGATTGCCGGACGTGTTGGAGAGGGCAGCTGAGCTGGCCGGTTCAGGTCAGGTCGGCAGGCCGCATTTCGCTCAGGCGTTGGTTGAATCCGGTGCGGTTAGTAATGAGGTACAGGCGTTTAATCGTTATCTCGGCGCTGGAAAAACCGGTGATGTAAAAGTTGAATGGCCGGATATAGCTGAAGGTATTTCTGTTTTAAAGGCGGCCGGTGGCGTTGCTGTACTGGCTCATCCGACAAAATATAATCTGACTTTTACAAAGATCAGGCTTTTAGTTGATGCATTCTGCGAAGCAGGGGGTAGTGCAATTGAAGTCAGTTATCCCGGTGTTGAGTCCGGGCATATTCTGCAGCTGGATCGACTGGCCAGAAAACATAATTTAATGGTGTCTGCCGGCAGTGATTTTCATAAACAGAAATTTCACTGGACGGCGTTGGGAAAATACCCTCCTTTTAGTAGTGAAAATAAACATGTACTGACAAGATTGCTTTAGCTTCCTCATCTGATTCAGTAAAATAGCCTTGAATTAACTTTAAATCAGGATCGATTGTGAGCCAGTTTTTTCAGATTCACCCGGAAAATCCACAGCAGCGCCTCATTAATCAGGCGGTAGAAATTATCAATAAGGGCGGTGTTATCGTCTATCCTACCGACTGCGCATACGCGCTGGGTTGCCACCTGGGGGATAAATCCGCGCTCGAGAAAATCAAGCGAATCCGTAAGCTTGACGATAAGCATAATTTCACCCTAGTGTGCCGCGATCTGTCTGAAATCGGTACCTATGCCAAGGTAAATAACAGTGATTATCGCTTGTTAAAATCCCATACCCCCGGCGCTTATACATTTATTCTGAATGCGACGACAGAGGTGCCGCGACGTTTATTACACCCTAAAAGGCGTACCATCGGTTTACGTATTCCTGAAAATACTATTGCCCTGCATCTGATGGAGGCATTAGGTGAGCCGATTATGAGTACCTCACTTATTATGCCGGGTGAAGATTTGCCACTGACAGATCCTTATGAAATTCGTGATTTGTTGCAGCACGATGTGGATCTGGTTATTGACGGTGGATATTGTGGAATGGAAGCGACCTCAGTAATTAGTCTGGTAAATGATGCGCCGGAAATTGTGCGTGAAGGTGCTGGAGATGTATCTGATTTCAATTAAATCGAATACAGAAAATAATATACTGTTGAAAAAATACAGTTGTTAAATAATAATTTGGCCAGTTCCCTAAAAAATAATCATTTATTGGTGATTCCTAATGACCGATTTCGTAAAACTGCTGACTCGAAAAAATTCTCTGCGTAAACAGTGCCAGGCTTTATCGTCTGATGATATTGAAAAAGCAATTGCTGACCTGAACGAAATTCTTGAAGAAAAGCGTGAGCAGGAAGAAGCGGCGAAAGCTGTTGAGCAGGAGCGTCTGGATAAGATTGATGCCGTTAAGAAAATGATGCTGGAAGCTGGTATCAGCATGAATGATCTCGAAGGTATGATCGACGTGCCAGTAAAGAAAAAGGTTGAGCCGAAGTATCAGGTTACTGATGAAAATGGTGAAGTACACCAGTGGTCTGGTCGTGGTCGTACTCCTGCAGCTTTCCAGGCGCACTTTGATAAAGGCTTCAGTAAAGAAGATTGCTTAATTAAATAAGCCTTTTGCCTTACAATAGAAAAGCTCTTCAGTGAAATGCTGAAGGGCTTTTTTATTTTCTGTTTTTTGCTTAAACAAATGTAAGAGGATGCGTCGATGAGTGACGAGAAGTT